>RYFE02000006.1 GCA_004138175.2 Chloroflexales bacterium ZM16-3
GACAGGACGCCTCACAGCGTTACTTCTGCGGTATTGCCGGGAAATGGTTCGCCTGCTTCTCGTGCGAGACAGAGGCAGAGCCGCTGCCGCCCACGGGTGAGGTGGTCGGTGTGGATGTGGGGCTGCACACCTTTGCCACGCTCTCGAATGGCAAGCCGCCTATCCCCAACCCCCGCTTCTATCGGCGTGATGAGGCCGACCTCAAACGTGTCCAGCAGCGCAAGGATGCGGCCAAAAACGCCCAAAACTGGCCGGAGAACGCCAAGCAAAAGGGTATCCTGGCGAAGATCCACGAGCGGATCGCCAACCGGCGCAGCGACTTTGCCCATAAGGAAAGCCGCAAGCTGGTCAACACGTATCAGGTGATCGTGTTCGAGGATCTGGCCCCGATGGAGCTGGGCCGTAGTCGCGGGATGCGCAAGAGCATCTTGGACGTGGCATGGACGCAGTTCATACAGATGACCGTTGCCAAAGCGGAAGAAGCTGGGCGGCGGGTGATTCTGGTGAACCCCAGGAACACGACCAAGATGTGCGCTACCTGCGGCGAGATTGTCCCCAAGGCGTTGCGCGTGCGCGTCCATGCCTGCCCGCATTGTGGGCTGGTAATGGATCGAGATGAGAACGCAGCGCTCAACATTCTGCAACGGGGACTCCAGACGCTTCGCCAATGACTGTGTGGGATGGGGCGGCATCCCCTTGAAGCCCAGGAGCTTTAGCCCTGGGAGCCGTCACCGGCCAGCAGTTGCTGCACCAGCGTAGCGTTCGAGTATTTCGGCCCGCACGCGCACGCTGCGGAGCATCAGCTGTACCTCCGCTTCTCCATATCAATCAGCGCCTGCTTGCGCTCTAGACCCCAGCGGAAGCCGTGCAGCTTGCCGTCGCTGCCCACCGCGCGGTGGCAGGGCACCACCAGCGACACCGGGTTCGTCGCGCAGGCCCGGCCCACCGCCCGCACCGCCTTGCGGTTGCCCAGCCCCTCGGCGATCTGCATGTAGGTGCGCGTCTCGCCGTAGGGGATGGCCTGTAGCGCCTGCCACACCTGGCGCTGGAAGGCCGTCGCCTGCACGTCAATCGGCAGGTTGAGGCTGGGACGCTGGCCGTCCAGGTAGGCGAGAATAGCGTCCACTGCGTCGCCGATCTCGTCATCGCGCACGATCTCGGCCAGCCTGTACTCGGCGCGCAGCTCATACTCCAGGTGCTCGTCATCGTCGCCCAGGCTCACCGCGCAGACCCCGCGCGAGGTGGCGGCCACCAGCAGCCGCCCGAGGGCGCTGTCCACAATCGTAAAGCCAATCTGCATCCCCTTGCCTCCTCCCCGGTAGACCGCCGGGGGCATGCCGAGCTGGGCGTCGGCCCGCTCGTAGATTCTGCTGGGCGACCCGTAGCCCGCCGCGTAGATCGCCTCGCTCACCCGCTCCCCGTCGCGCAGCTGGCCCTTGAGCGCCTCCAGGCGCAGGGCGTCGGCGTACTCGCGCGGGCTCACCCCCACCAGCCGCTTAAATGTTCGCTGGAGGTGGTGCGGGCTCATGCCCACCGCCGCCCCCAGCTCCACCAGGGTCGGCGGCTGCTCCTGGCGGACGGCGATCTCGGCGCAGGCCGCCGCAACCACCGCCGCGCCGGGGGCGACCGGGCACACCTCGCGCGGCGTGCAGCGCTTGCAGGCCCGGAACCCGGCCAGCTCGGCGGCGTCCGGCAGGGCGAAGAATGCCACCTGCTCGCGGCGCGGCCGGCGCGAGGGGCAGGATGGCCGACAGTAGATCCCCGTCGAGCGCACCGCGTACACAAACGCCCCGTCACTCCCGCTGTCCCGCGATACCACCGCATCCCAGCAGCGATCCATGTCCAGGGCGGCATCTGCTATCTCTGTCATCGCACACCTCCTGGACACAGCATACCGCCATATGAGCGCGCCTACCATCCGCTGCTTGCGATGGCATTGCCAATGTTGAATGTTGAATGTTGAATGCCGACCATTCAGCTTACAGGTGCTCGCCTTTAATTGGGGGGCAAAGACTGGTAATTACTGGCACTAGAACACCCGTTTGCGTTCGCATCAGAGTGCAGTAAAACGCCTCTGGCAATTTCTGGCACAACAGGGCTAGTGTCTTGACAACACTTACGAGGAGTCGTATACTCTCGCAATGGGTTGACATGCCTGGCCGTGGGGCCGTTTTTTTACACGGGGCCTTGGTGTATATAGTACACTATCCCGTAAGGCCGCACGGCTTTCTTTACGCGCACATTTAGTGTTTAGTTTACACTAATAACCCGACCTTAACAGCGGGTTATCCGGAGGTAAAGCCACCATGATCGCAGGACTCTACCACACCGCCCCGGCGGCGGCCCGCGCCCTGGTCGCGGAGATTGACCAGCTGCGGGCCGAGCGCAACGCGGTGATCCTGGCCCATAACTATCAGTATGGCGAGATCCAGGATGTTGCTGACTATGTGGGCGACTCGCTGGGCAT
This sequence comes from Chloroflexales bacterium ZM16-3, assembly GCA_004138175.2. Lineage (GTDB taxonomy): Bacteria > Chloroflexota > Chloroflexia > Chloroflexales > Chloroflexaceae > Oscillochloris > Oscillochloris kuznetsovii. The sequence continues at coordinate 2,468 of RYFE02000006.1, forward strand.
GGCTCAGTACGCCGCCCGCAGCGACGCGCCAGTGCTGCTGGTCTGCGGGGTGCATTTTATGGCCGAGACATCGGCGATCCTCTCGCCCGAGAAGACGGTGCTCATCCCCGACCCCGAGGCCGGCTGCTCGCTGGCCGACTCGATCAGTGCCGAGCAGCTGCGGGCATGGAAGGCTGAGCACCCTGGCGCGGTGGTGGTAAGTTATGTCAATACGACCGCTGAGGTGAAGGCTGAGAGTGACTACTGCTGCACCTCGGGGAATGCCGAGCGGGTGATCAGGGCGATCCCTGAGGATCAGGAGATCCTGTTCCTGCCCGATATGTTCCTGGGCAGCTATCTGCGCCAGGTTACTGGCCGCAAGATGGAGATCTGGGCCGGCGAGTGCCACGTCCACGCCGCGATTAAGCCTGCGATGGTTGAGCGCCAGCGCGCCGAGCTGCCTGGCGCCGAGCTGCTCATCCACCCCGAGTGCGGCTGTGTCAGCTCCACGATGCACTATCTGGCCTCTGGCTCGATCAGCGCCGAGGGCACCCACATTCTCTCCACCGAGGGGATGATCCGCCACGCCGCCCAGAGCGCCTCGCGCCAGTTTGTTATCGCCACCGAGATCGGTGTGCTTCACCGCATGCAGAAGGCGAACCCCGAGAAGGAGTTCCTGCCGATCGATGAGTCGATCTCCTGCCGCTATATGAAGATGATCACCCTGGAGAAGGTGCGCGATAGCCTGCGCGATATGACTCACCCGGTGACGGTTGACTCGACTCTGGCCGACCGCGCCCGCACGGCGATTGAGCGGATGATCGCTCTATAAGGGCGCATCGCGATGCGCCCCTACGGTGCCTGAAAGGAACTCCGATGTTTCACACCCCGCGATATGTCCTGGCCACCCAGCCGCGTGCCGCCCGCGTTGAGCGGGTTGGCGTGCTGGTGATCGGCGCGGGCGCGGCCGGCCTGAGCGCCGCCCTGGTCGCCGCCGAGCGCGCCGATGTGACTGTCCTGGTGCGCGGGCATCTGCCCGAGAGTAACTCGGCCCTGGCCCAGGGCGGGATCGCCGCCGCCCTCGATGCCCACGACTCGCCGCGCTCTCATATCGACGATACGCTGGTCGCTGGGGCTGGCCTCTCCGACTGGGGCGCGGTCTCGGCCCTGGCCTACGATGCGCCTGACCTGATGCGCGAGCTGGCCGCCCTCGGCGTGCCTTTCGAGCGTAGCGCAGACGACCGCTTCGCCCTCGGCCTGGAGGGCGGCCACTCGATGCGCCGGATCGTCCACGTGGGCGACGCCACGGGCTGGGCTGTCACCGAGCAGCTGATCGCCCAGGCCCAGGCCCACCCGCGCATTAGCATCCGCGAGGGCTGGCAGGCCGCCGACCTGCTCGATGCGGGCGGGCGCGTCGTGGGCGTGATGGCCCGCGACGCAGCGGGCACATGGTCGCGCATCCTGGCCGACGCGACGATCCTGGCCACCGGCGGGGCGGGCGCGCTCTATGGGCTCACGAGCAACCAGCCGGTCGCCCTCGGCGAGGGCATCGCCATGGCCTACCGCGCAGGGGCCGAGGTGGCCGACATGGAGTTTGTCCAGTTCCACCCCACGGTCTACCGCACCCGCGAAGGCCAGGGCTTCCTGATCACCGAGGCGGCCCGAGGCGAGGGCGGACACCTGCGCACCCTCGACGGAGAGCGCTTTATGCCCGCCTACGATCCGCGCGCCGAGCTGGCCCCGCGCGATGTGGTGACGCGCGGGATCTACGCGGCCATGCGCCGCACCGGCAGCGACCATGTGCTGCTCGACCTGACCCATCTGCCGCCTGAGCTGCTGGCCCACCACTTCCCGACGATCTCGGCCCGCCTGCGCGAGGACGGGATCGATATCGCCACCACGCCTATCCCGGTGGCCCCGGCCTCGCACTACCTGATGGGCGGCGTGCGCACCGATCTGGATGGGGCCACCAGCCTGCCGGGGCTCTACGCCGCCGGCGAGGTGAGCTGCACCGGCGTCCACGGCGCGAACCGCCTGGCCAGCAACTCGCTGCTGGAGTGCCTGGTGTTCGGACGAAGGGCGGGGGAGGCCGCTGCGCGAATTGCAGATTGCAGATTGCAGATTGCAGATTGGTCTGAACCTCAGATCAATTTGCAATCTGCAATCTACAATCTGCAATCAGATTGGCGCTCCGAGCTGGCCGAGATCATGGTCGCGGCGGCCGGCCCGCTGCGCGACAGCCACGGGCTGCGGATCGGCCAGGCGGCTCTGGCGGCCATGCCGACCCAGGCTAGCCCGGCAGATGGCGATGCGATCACGGCGGCGAACGCGGCCCTGACGGCCCGCCTGATTGTTGAGAGCGCCCTGCTTCGCCAGGAGAGCCGGGGCGGCCACTTCCGCAGCGACTTCCCGCAGACCCGCGAGGACTGGCACGCACATACGGTGCTGCGCCGGGGCCAGTCCCTCCAGCTGGTCGAGACGATCGCTCCCGATCTGGCTCACGCGGCGGATTAATTATTGTGTTGCCAGCAACAACACTGCGCGCGGTGAGGGTGTGGGAGAGCAAAGCTCTCCCACAAAAAAACTGATTGTGCTGCGGCGAGGCGTAGCCTCGCCGCAGCACAATCAGTACAGCATGTGCCTGCTGGGCACAAATAATAAAATACTGCGGTTGCGGCGCTGCCGCCACCGCACCCCCACCGGGAGGTGGCCATATGGATCTCGCACCCCATATCATCAATGAGATCGTCGCCCGCGCCCTGGCCGAGGATGTCGGCACAGGAGACCTGACCAGCATGGCGGCCGTGCCCGCCGACCTGCGGGCTGAGGCGGCCTTCGTGCTGCGTGAGTCGGCGGTGGTCTGTGGGCTGCCGGTGGCCCGCGCCGTCTTCGCCGCCGTGGACCCGGCGCTGGAGCTGCACGCCCTGCTGCCCGAGGGCGCCCGCGCCGAGGCCGGGGCCACCATCGCCACGGTGGCAGGCCCGGCACGCGGGCTGCTCACCGGCGAGCGCGTGTCCCTCAACCTGCTCCAGCGCATGTGCGGCGTGGCCACGCTCACCGCCCGCTATGTCGAGGCCGTCCAGGGCACCAAGGCCCGCATCCTCGACACGCGCAAGACGACGCCCGGCCTGCGCGCCCTGGAGAAGTACGCCGTGCGCACCGGCGGCGGCACCAACCACCGCTTTGCGCTCTACGACGGGGTGATGCTGAAGGATAACCACCTGGCGATCCTGGCCGCGCAGGGCCTGGGCCTGGCCGATGCGGTGCGCCGGGTGCGCGCCTCGGTTGGCCCGATGGTGCGGGTGGAGGTGGAGGTGGAGAGCGTGGAGCAGGCCGCCGTGGCCGCCGCCGCCGGGGCCGACATGATCCTGCTGGACAATATGCCGCCCGATGAGCTGCGCTCCGCTGTGGCCGCCATCGCCGGGCGGGCGCTCGCCGAGGCCAGCGGCGGGATCACCCTGGCCAGCATCCGCGCCGTGGCCGAGAGCGGGGTGGACTTTATCTCCGTCGGCGCGCTGACCCACTCGGCCCGCGCGCTCGATATTGGCCTGGATATGTGACTGTTTCTGGCACAATTCCCTGCTCGAAGCGGTGCCGGTCGATCTCGCCCAGGACGAGTTGCTCCCCTGGAATAACGGCCGCTTTGTACTGCGCGTGCGCGACGGCGGCGGGCAGATTGAGCGCGGCGGGCAGGGGCGGTTGCGCCTCGACATCCGCGATATCGCCACGCTCTACAGCGGCTACTATACGCCGCAGGAGCTGCGCTACGCCGGCAAGATCGATGGAGATCTCGCCAGCCTCACTGCCGCAGCGCAGATCGTCATGGGGCCGCGACCATGGCTCCCCGATATGTTCTAGCGCAATATCGCAGAAGGAACGCGGTCACCCATGTCGTCCGTCCCGATGCGTATCGACCGCATCAGAAAGCGGCCTAGCAAAAACCCTACACTTGAGAGGGCTGGGGGGGTGAGGTCGTGCGAGACGGTAAAGTAAAACCAGCCCCTCTGAAACCTTGTCCTACCGCGTAACGATCTCAGAAAGGGCGCTGGCTGAGACCCTTCAGCCAGCGCCCCGCCCCCCGACTCCCGGCCCCCAGCTACGGGTTCAGCTCGACGACCTCGCCGCTGGCGATATAGATCGTCTGCTCGGCCATATTCGTGCTGCGGTCGGCGATCCGCTCGAAGTAATGGGCGACGAAGAGCAGGTCGTCGGTGCGGGCCGCATTGGCCGGGTCGGCAGAGAGCTGGGCGGCCAGGCGCAGCTTAACCCGCATGTAGAGGGCGTCAACCTCATCGTCGCCAGGGCCGAGGGCGCGGGCGGCGATCGGGTCAAGGTTCGCCTGCGCCTCTATGGCGCGGTCGAGCATCGATTGGGCAGCGACCCCCAGCTCGATCAGCTCGGTGCTCGCCTTGAGCGGCGGCGCGCCCAGGCGACCGATCACCCTGCGGGCGATGCTCTTCGAATGGTCGGCGATACGCTCTAGCTCGACGCCGATCTTGATCGAGGCCAGGATGCGCCGCAGGTCACGGGCAACCGGCTGCTGGGTAGCCATCAGGTTAATCGCGTGGGACTCGACCTCCTGCTGCGCAGCGTTGATCTTATAATCGTTTGCGCTCAGGTGCTCGGCTAAGTCGTCGTCCTGATCGCGCAGAGCGACGATCGCTTGGGCCACAGACTCGCGAACCAGGTTGCCGAGCTTGCGGATCTGCGCCTGGAGATCGCCCAGTTCTGTGTCAAAGTGCTCGCGGGTTTGCATCTCACACCTCCTCGTGTGGCCATCCTGCTGTGGAATAACGAGTGAGGGCGCGTAGCCCTCACCAATCGCAACATCTTCATTATACCCTAGCGTATTGCGTGTCGCCTGTCGAGTGAAGGTCTTCCACTAGAGGTGAAGGATTCAGCACAGGCCGCGCCCTCACGCTTTCATCTGGGGGTATAGTAAAGCTGGCTTGGCTGAAACCTTGCCCATTCGTGATCTGATCACCCCATCTTACAAGGAGCCTCCTATGTCCGACCTCACCCCAAGCCGATTCGAGTCGCTTCAGCGCCGCTACCGCGAGGGCGACCTGCCATGGGATCGCGAACTTCCCCCGCCCGAGGTCGTCGCCATCGCCGAGCATATTCCACCCGGTCGTATCCTCGACCTCGGCTGCGGCTCGGGGCGGGCATGCATCTACCTGGCCAAGCACGGCTGGCGGGCCGATGGGGTCGACTTCGTGCCCGAGGCGGTCGCCCTAGCCGAGGGGCGCGTGCGCGAGGCGGGCGTGGCCGAGCAGGTGCGCCTGCACCAGGGCTCCGTCTCCGCTATGCCCTTTCTGGAGCCCTTCTACGATCTGGTGATCGACGTGGGCTGCATGCACGCTTTCCAGGGCGAGGAGCTGCGCGCCTACGCCAGCGAGCTGCGCCGCCTGCTCCGCCCTGGCGGTCTCTACCTGCTTTTCGCCCATCTGCGCACTCACCCCGATGAGGCTCTTGGCATCCCCGAGGCGACCATCCGCGACCTGTTCGCGGGCGACTTTCAGTTCGAGCATGTTGAGCACGGCGAGACCGTCGTCTCCGACAAGCGCTGGGACTCGGCCTGGTTCTACATCCGCAGGTTGAGTGTTGAGTGTTGAGTGTTGCTGGGCAATATCATAAAACTCGCCCTGTGCAGCACCGCCCGGCGGCTGAATCCGCGGGCTATGGTCTGCGAAGCCCGCCTTCGCGGGCTGGCCGAGGTCGCGAAGGCGGCCTTTGTCGATCCGTAGACCGCCCGTTTACGGGCCGGGCGCTCAGGGTGTCAGGGCGAGTTTTGTGGTATTGCCATCCACCATATTCAACGCGCTGCACCTGCTCGCAGAGCGCGCGCGCCTCGGGCAGGGCGGACACGATCTGGCGCAGGGCCGTCGCGTAGTTGTCTAGGTCGCTGTAGAGCGACTCGTTGGCCCGCCGGAACAGCTGCTGCATGGTGTTCCCCTTACCCGCCAAGTGCTACCGCTTCAGATTTACCGCCCAGACGCCCGTCTCTACGCCGCTACCCTCGCCGATCATGGCCCCAGCCGAGACGTAGTCGTCCAGCAGATTCATGGTGAGGGAGTTCTTGCCATAGTTGTAGTTGAGATCGACGGCGATGAAGTAGGCCAGCTGGTAGTAGAGCCCGCCGTGCCCATCGGGAAGCGGCACGTAGACAGGCACCACAGCCGTGGTGGTCCCCATGGTGATCCGGTGGATGATCGCGGCTCGCAGGGAGCCCCAGACAGGGCTGCCGGAGGGCAGCTCGCGGTTGATCCGCAGCTGGTTCGGCGAGCCCTGACACCACCAGTAGGTCAGATTCTCTGCCACAGTCGGGCTCTCGCAGTCGTTGCCGGTCTCGGGAGTGCCGGCCACATCACGGAAGGAGACGTGGGCGAAGTTGGCATCGGTAATAACATCGTCAAGCTCATCGGGCAGCTGCTCGCCGGGGGCGAGGTAGCTGTAGTCATTCATAATCTCGCCGCGCAGATCGACCCGCAGGTGGCCCATGCGCAGCAGCGTGTTCATGGCCGAGTCGCTGATCGCCAGCGGGATGAGATCTTGGCCGATGGCGGTGCCGAGCGGGCCATAGATCGAGGTGCCCATGGCCCCCACCGTCAGGGTGCGCTGGCCCATCACCCGCATAAAGAAGGTCTCGAAGGTGAAGGTCATCGTGACCCGCACGCCGTCCGCATCGCTTGGCGGGGCCAGATCATCCTCGACCGGGCCGATGATTGTGTCGGGGTCCTCGCGAGAGACATAGCTGGCCTGCCACATGGCGTCGGCGGCGGCGATATTGTTGTCGGCGAGCAGGAACTCGCTGATGGTGGTGTTGATCACATCGCCGTGACGTCCGTCACTCTTGATGGCGATCAGCACGCGGGTGGCCGCGAGCGAGGCGGCATCGGCGGCGTTGTTCACCCGTCGGCGCTGGCCAAACGCGTTGGCACCGTCCAGAGCCAGGCCGAGGAAGGCCACCAGCAGAATAAAGGCTAGGGCGACGATCACCAGCGCCTGGCCCTCGGCTCGTTGGCGCGCGAGAGTCATAGGTTGGGCCTCCCTTTGTTGGATTGCAGATTGTAGATTGCAGATTGCAGCGCACAATCTGCAATCTGCAATCACCTAGTGGCAGCCGCCGAACTGCGGCACGATAGTGCCATTGCGCAGCCTGATCGTCGGGCCGGAGCCGGCCAGGCCGAAGAGCACATGGTAGGTGTAGGTGACAGTGATCTCAGTCTGCGGGCCGCTAGTGCCACTAGCGCAGGGCGTGATCATAATATCGCCATCGGTGATAGCCGGGTGGAGATCGCGCAGCTCGTGGCGGATCTGGTCGCGCACGCCCTGGACATCGCCAGGGTTCTGCGCCGCGTAGTAGCCGCCCTCGGCCACCGCGTTGCGGATGAATATGTCGGTGGTGTAGGCAAGCGAGAAGTCCACCATGCCAAAGACAATCAGCAGCAACAGCGGGAGCGTCAGGGTCAGTTCGACCACCGACTGCCCGCAGCTTCTATGTCGTGCGCGCATAAAATCGCTCCTCAAAACCTGCAATATGATGATGCGTCGGGTTACTTTCTGAGGAACATATCACTTGCTGATGCGCTCCGCCCAACCCCCAACCCCCAACCCCTGACCTACGGGCAGAATGGCGGCACGGCGCCCTGGGCCTGGTTCTGCACCTGGACATCGCCCAGGCCGGGGCCGTTCGGGCCGGGCGCGTTATCAACCTGGTCGGTGCTAATGGTGAGCTGGACGTTGGCCGGGTAGCTGTTGGCCGGGCAGGCCGTGGCGAACCCGCTGGCGTCGGTCGGCCCAAGGGTCACCGTGTCATGAAAGGTGACGCCGCCAAAGACATAGCTGATATGGACGGTGATCGTCTTGCCCGCCACCCCGACACCTCCCAGGCTGGTGTAGACGCGGCCAGAGAGGTAGAGCCCTGCGTTGCCGCTGCTCCCCGGGTTGTAGTGCTTCACGGCGCTGAGCGACACCGAGACCCCCGGCGGCGGTGTGGGCGTGGGCGTGCTGGTGATCGTCGGCGTGGCCGTTGGCGGGAGGCTCGTCGGTGTGATCGTCGGCGTGTTGGTTCGCGTCGGCGTGTTGGTTCGCGTCGGCGTGTTGGTTCGCGTCGGCGTGTTGGTTCGCGTGTTGGTCACCGTCGGCGTGTTCGTCTGGGTCGGCGTCGGTGTGTTGGTTCGTGTCGGCTTGGGCGTGCTCGTTGGCTTGGGCGTCCGCGTCGGCTTGGGCGTGCGCGTCGGCCTAGGCGTCCGCGTCGGCGTGCTCGTCCGCGTCGGCGTGCTCGTCCGCGTCGGCGTGCAGATGGAGATCGGGCATGCCGTGGCGGTTCTCGTGCGCGTCGGCGTACTCGTGCGTGTCGGCGTGCGCGTCGGCGTGTTGGTCACTGTCGGCGTGTTGGTCGGCGTGTTGGTCACCGTCGGCGTGTTGGTCACTGTCGGCGTGCGCGTGCGCGTCGGCGTGTTGGTCACCGTGGCCGTATTCGTCGCGGTTCCCGTCTCGGTGGGCGTCGCCGTCTCGGTCGGCGTCGCCGTCTCGGTCGGCGTCGCCGTCTCGGTCGGCGTATTCGTCGGCGTCGATGTCTCGGTCGGCGTCGGCGTATTCGTCGGCGTGTTGGTCGGCGTCGGCGTGACCGTAGGCAGCAGGCCGGCAGGCGGCGCGCGCAGGCCGTCGCAGCCGGTGGTGATCGTCCGCATCGACACGGCATCCAGGTCGAAGCCGTCGAAAACCCCCGCGCTGAACGGGTCGAGCGGCTCGATCCGGTAGCTCACCGTGACTGTCACCGGGTCGCCATAGTTCTGGAGGTAGGGGCCGCTATAGTCGATCCGCATCGTATTAAAGATCAGGTCGGTGTCGGCGAAGGCCGGCACGTGGGCCACCGTATCGGCACGGATCATGTCCAGCTCCGCCGGGCTGGGGCAGGGGCGCACGGCGGCGGCGCGTGCGCCCTCGCGGGCCGCGTTGTTGATCTGGGCGTACATAAAGAGCAGGTAGCCCAGGTTGATGATCCCGAGCAGCAGCAGCAGCAGCAGCGGCAGCACCAGGGCGAACTCAACCACGCTCTGCGCCCCACGGCGAGGAAGATCCGGCTTGTGTCGGCTCATAGGTGTATCTTCCTGGAAGGCTACTTCGCCCAGTCGCGGCTCAGCGTCGCGCTCATCTGGCCCTGCTCGCTACTGATGGCCATCAGGGTAGCCATATCCTTGCGGATATCGATCTTCTGCTCCAACTGCGGCGGGTCGCCGCCGATCAGGACGTGGTAGGTGCCCACAGGGAGATTCAGCGACTCGCCCAGGCTGGCGCTGCCGGCCTGGCCTCCCTGGGCGTCGAGGACGCGGTAGCGCAGCGTGAGGGCCTGCTTGAGTGCGTCGCCGAGCTGGTTCACATCGGCGGCGCCGAAGTAGCTGCCGCCGCCAGCCTCGGCGATTTCCGCCATACGCGCCTGGAGCTCCGGGGCAATGTCGAAGCCCACCACGCTCACGCGCACCTGAGGGTTATCGGCGTGCAGGCGCGTCGCCTCGGCCACCGGGTCGCCGTCGCAGCTCTCCTCGCCGTCGCTCAGCAGCACCACCAGGGTCTCGCCCTGCGCGTCGCCCAGGTCGGAGGCGATCGCGGCCAGCGAGCTGCCGATCGGCGTGCGGCTGAGGTTCACCGGCTGGATGGAGTCGATCTGGGAAAGCAGCGACTCGCGGCTCAGCGGCGCCAGCGGGCTGAGCAGCTCGATATCGCTACAGTCATCGGCCCGGTTGCGCCCGTAGGTGCGCAGGGCAACATTGGTCGATTCGCCAAGATCCTGCACGAGCGCACCCATGGCCTGGCGGGCGATCTCGATCTTGCGCTGGCCATCGATCCGGGCCAGCATACTCCCCGAGGCATCAAAAATGAAGTAGATATTCTCGACGGTCGCCGCCGCATCGGCTGGCCGCACGATCAGGACACCATCGCCAGCGGCCGCACCTGCTGCGCCAGATAGCGCGGTGGGCGCCGGGGTGGGCAGGGCACCAACCATGGCTTGCTGGCTAACCGCCGGCAGGCTGGATGGCAGGGCCGAGGTGCCGCCAGCGGACAGGGCGCGCAGCCCGCCGAGCAGCCCCAGCACAATCAGGGCAACTGCGGTCACCGCGAGCCCCCGCCTGCGCCCTGAGCGCTCGCGCGGCGGCGCGGCGGCTGTCGGCGCCTGGGCGCGCTCCATGCCCTGCTTGAGCTGAATATCGGCCAGCAGCGACTCGGCCTCGGGGTAGGCACCGCCGCCCTGCGACTGAAGCTGCCGCAGCGTGCTGATCGCCTCCTCCCAGCGCGCCGTGCGGAAGAAGGTGAGGGCCTGGTCGTAGAGCTGGTCTGGCGTGAGCTGGTCGGCCTGGGCGTCCATAGCGGCTACTCCTGAATTGCAGATTGCAGATTGTTAATTGCAGATTGTCCGAGCCACGGCATGTCAGAGATAGCTATCGCAGAGCGCAATCTGCAATCGAGCTAGACTCCCATGTTCAGCAGCTGGGGCACGGCCGGCCCCAGCAGGACGGCGAAGATCGCCGGGAAGATCAGGAAGACCAGCGGGAACATGATCTTGACCGGGGCCTGGTTGGCCTTCTCGTGGGCGCGCTGGCGTCGGCGCACCCGCATATCCTCGGACTGTGTCTTCAGCACGCGCCCGATGCTCACACCAAGCTCGTCGGCCTGGTTCAGCGCGGTGACAAAGCTGAGGATATCGGGCACCCCCGTGCGCTCGCCCAGCCCGTTCAGCGAGGCGCGACGGCTCTGGCCCATGCCGATGTCGCGCAGCACACGGGCGAACTCCCGCGAGAGGTCGTTGTCCCAGCGGGCCATGATCTCCTGGAGGCTGCTCTCAAAGCTCAGGCCGGCCTCGATGGTGATCGTCAGCATGTCCAGGGCGTCGGGCAGGGCGTTGGTGATCTGGCCCTGGCGGCGCGTGATCCGCCGCGTGATCCAGAACTTCGGCAGCGAGAAGCCGCAGAAGGCCACCACGCCGAGCATCATGATGTTGACGAAGCTGAGCGGGAACTCGGCCAGCCAGCAGTACAGCACGCCGACGCCGAGCAGGCTGACCCCGCAGATCAATCGCAGGCCGAGGAACTCAACGATGCCCAGACCGCGCGCGCCAGACATGAGCAGGAGTTGCTGTGAGGCCCGGAGGCGCGTCTCCGGCCACATCCAGCTGAAGAGCCGGGCCATACGGCGCAGCAGCGGGAAGATCACCCGGTCGATAAAGGGCCGCGACAGCTCGATCTCCTGGAAGAGGTCGGCGCTCGGCCGCTCATCGCCCAGGTAGCGCTCCAGCCGATCAGACAGGGCGGGGCGGCGGCGGGATTGAACTAGCCCCCACACCACCAGCAGCACGCTGCCACCGGCCATGACGCTGATCAGGATTGCGAGCGTAAGTGTGTCCATAACCGTGATCAACCTCTTCTGTATAGTCCCAACCCCCAACCCCCAACCCCCAACCCCCAACCCCCAACCCCCAACCCCCGACTCCCGACTCCTGACCCCCGACTCCCGACTCCTGTCCCCCGACTCCCGACTCCTGTCCCCCGACTCCTGTCCCCTACACCTTAATGTCGGCAATCTTCTGGATCACCAGGAAGCCGATCACCGCGCTGATGCCTGCCCCCGCCGGGATGCACAGCGTGATCCCGGGCTGGAACAGCTTGCCCATATAGTCTGGGTTGATCATGAACAGGATCCCAGCCAGGCCAAAGGGCAGCCCGCCGATCACATACGAGGACATGCGCTGCATCGAGGTGATCACCCGCACCTCGCGGCGCAGCTTATCGCGCTCACGGATCGTCACGCTGATGCTGTCCAGGATCTCAGTCAGGTTGCCGCCCACCCGGCCATTGATCTTGATCGCCGTGACGACAAGCTCCAGGTCGGTGCTCTGCAGGCGTGCCACCAGATTGTCCAGAGCGTCGCTAAGGCTCAGTCCAAGGCGCACCTCCTGGGTCACGCGCTCAAGCTCGCTGCGGGTGGGTTCGCGGGCCTCCTTCGCCACCATCGTCAGGGCCTGGGCCAGGCTGAAGCCGCCGCGCAGTGCGCCGCAGATCATCGTCAGGGTCTCGGCGAGCTGCTCGCCGAAGAGGGTGCTGCGGCGGCTGCTCAGCGAGCGCAGCCAGAGAACCGGGGCGATGAACCCAATGATCAGAGCGATCGGGATCACCAGCAGGTCACGCCAGATCAGCAGGGCGCCCAGCGAGAGGAGCAGCGGGATGGCGACCCGCAGCAGGATCCACTCGGGCACCTTCAGGGACAGGTTGGCCTGCTCAAGCTGGCGGGCGATCTGCTGGGCGAACCCGCGCCGCCCGATGTTCTCGTTGATCCGCTCGGCGATGCGGGCGCTCGGCAGGTCGGCCACACGCTCGGCCTCGTCCACCCCGTACACATCGTCGCTCAGGTAGGTCTGCAGGCGTGAGGCCAGCGGGTTGGAGTCGCTGGTCAGCGCGCGCAGCCCGATCACCAGCACGATGATCGTGAGCGAGGCCAGGGCCGCCGCGCCCAGGATGATGATTGTTGTGCTATCCATACGCTACGCGCCTCCGGCCTGCCGCCCGCCGAAGCCGAAGACGCTCGGCGGCAGATTGATCCCGTTCTGCTGAAGCTTCTCCAGAAAGCGCGGGCGGATGCCGGTGGGCATGATCTTGCCCACCACCTTGCCGTCACGCACGCCCTGCTGCTGGAAGGCGAAGATCTCAGACATGGTGATCACATCGCCCTCCATGCCGGTCAGCTCGTTCACCTTGACGATCTTGCGCGAGCCATCCTGAAGCCGCTCAAGCTGGATGATCACATGGACGGCGGCCGAGATCTGCTCGCGGATGGCCCGCTGCGGCAAGTCGAGCCCCGCCATCAGCACCATCGTCTCCAGGCGGCTGATCGCGTCGCGCGGGGTGTTGGCGTGCAGGGTGGTCATCGAGCCGTCGTGGCCAGTGTTCATGGCCTGGAGCATGTCCAGCGCCTCGCCCGCGCGGCACTCGCCGACCACGATCCGGTCGGGGCGCATACGCAGCGCGTTCACCACCAGGTCGCGGATAGCCACCTCGCCGCGGCCCTCAATGTTGGCCGGGCGGGTCTCCAGCGTCACCACATGGCGCTGCTGAAGCTGAAGCTCGGCGGCGTTCTCGATGGTGATGATCCGCTCGCCGTCGGGGATGAACGACGAGAGCATGTTCAGGATCGTGGTCTTGCCGGTGCCGGTGCCGCCAGAGACGACGACGTTCAGGTGGCCGAGCACACAGGCGCGCAGCAGCTCGATCAGCTCCGTGGTAGCCGCCCCACGGGCGATCAGGTCGGCCGGGCCAAGCGGCTTCTTAAAAAACTTACGGATGGTCAGGGTCGGGCCGTTCAGGCAGAGCGGCGGGATGATCGCGTTCAGACGCGAGCCATCGGCCAGGCGGGCGTCCACCATCGGGGTTGTCTCATCGCAGCGGCGGCCGAGCGGCGAGATGATCCGGTCGATGATCCGCCGGATATGCTCGTCGTTCAGGAAGGTCGCCCCAGTCAGCTCGATCCGCCCGCTGCGCTCGACCCAGATATGGTTTGGGCCATTGACCATGATCTCGCTCACGCTATCGTCGGCCAGCAGCGGCTCCAGCGGGCCGAGGCCGAGCAGCTCGGCCTGCGCGTAGCGCGTGAGCCGGACGCGGTCGCGCTCCGTAACGGCGCGGCCCGACGCCTCGATCTGCTCCGTGACGAGGGCGGCGATCCGGCGCGTCCAGTAGTCCGGCTCGCGGCGGGTGTTAGCCGTCTCTGGCTCAGACACCAGGCGGGACTGCACCTTCGAGATCAGGTCGCGGTCCTCGTTCGAGCTGGCGGCGTAGTCGCTGGCGGTAATCTGACGCGTCGCGGTCGGGCCCTGGCTGCTCTCGGCATCCGGTGCCTCGCGCTCAGGGGGCGGGCCGCCCTCGGGGCGGGAGAAACGTAGTCGTGGCATGAAGCTTCGCTTTCGTGGGGGTGCGGGGGCGGCTTCGCCGCCCCCGCGATACTTTTTTGTTGAGGTTGGGCGGCTTCGCCGCCCAACCTCAACAAAAGTAGGTTTGGGGCGCAGCCCCAAAGGACATCAATGCGCGATCATGCCTGGCGGCGCAGGCCCCACATAAAGCCGCGGCGCGGCTCGCCGTCCGAGCGGCCCTTGCCCTTGCCCTTCTTATCAGGCTCCATCGAGATTGTCTTCACCTGCTCGCCGGCCACATAGGCCGCCAGCTTACGCAGGCTCTGGCCGACCCAGCTCTGCGGGTGCGAGAGCACCACCGGCACGCCACGGTTGATGCTGTAGGCCATCAGCTGCCCGGCGCTCGGGATGTTCGCGCTCACCGGGTGGCGCAGGTGCTGCTGCACATCCTCCAGCGAGACGCCTTCGATGCTGGGGAAGCGGTTCAGGACAATGCTGACCCGGCCACGGGTGAGCTGATGCTGGTTCATATACTCTAGGAAGAACTTGACGTTCTTGAGCGCCGGGATCTCGGGGGTGGTCACCACCAGCACATCGTCGGCCCGGCCCAGCAGCGCCATCGTCACCTCATCAAGCACACACCATGTGTCGGCGATCACATAGCTGTAGCGCAGCAGCAGGCTGTCGAGCACCGCGCTGATCTGCTCCTGGGTGATCTCGCCGGCCACCTCGGGCGAGCTGGGGGCAAGCAGCACATGCACGCCCGACCCGTGCTGCTGCATCACACCGGCCAGGATGGTGTCGTCGATCTCATCGCTCTTCGAGAGCAGGTTCTGGAGGGTGTGGCGCGAGAAGAGGTTCAGGTGGGTGCCAACATGGCCGAACTGCAGCCCGAAGTCGGCCAGGGCCACCCGCCCCGAGCTGATCTGGCGCAGGGCCACGGCCATATTGGTGGAGACCACCGTCGTGCCGGCACCGCCCTTGGGCGAGATCACCACCACAAACTTGCCCCGCCCGCTGCCCTTCCTGTCGCTGGTGACGAGGTGGTGGCTGCGCCGGTCCTGCTCAATCTGCATCACCGTGCTGAGGCTCTGGAGCACATCGACGTGGCGCACCGGGCGCACCAGCACATCGCGGGCGCCCGCCATCATCAGCCGACGCACCAGGTTGATATCGGTTAGCGAGGTCAGGGCGATACAGATCGTGGACGGCAGCGTGGTGAAGATCTGGCGGATGAACTCCTCGGCCTCCAGCGGCGGGCGGTCGACGATCACCACATCGGGACGGCTCTGCTGGACCATCTCAAGCCCCGTGGAGAGGATAGCCACGCGCTCCAGCCAGCCGACCCTCGGGTCCTGCCCGAGTCGATCAATCCACTCCTGGTCGATCTGGTCAGGCATCGTCACCACAGCGACACGCATTGTCTCATCTACAGCCACGGGAGTTCCCTTTCAGTGGGAGAGGTTAAGGAGGGTCGGCCCTCTGTGAGATGTAAGGGTGCAGCAGCGCGGCGCTGCTGCGCCCCAACGTATCTAACCGCTAGCGCAGGTTATAGCGCGAGATCAGCACATCGTCCGTCACCGGCGGCACCTCAACTGGCTCGCGGTCGCTGATCGGGCGCAGCACAAAGTCGATCTTGCCGCCCGAGTCCTTGAGCCGCTTGAGCATCAGCACATCCTCAGGCGTCATCGTGAGCAGCAGGGCAATCGGCGGCTGGTCGGCCTCCAGGCTCGGGCGCAGCACCCGGAAGACATTGATATTCTGGAGGGTGTAGGCCGTCACATCGTGGCTCTCCGTGCCATCGGCCGAGATCACCGGCAGCGTGATCAGCAGGTCGATGTGGTCCCCATCGGCTAGGATGTCCACCTGGGTCAGCAGGTCGCTGATCGGGAAGGCGAAGATCACATGGCCAGGGTCGATCTGCTGGCTGATCGTGCCCGCATCGCCGCCGACGAGCTTGCTGTTGCTGAAGGTCTCGCCCTGGCCGATCGGCGCGATCAGGATCTGGTCCTTCAGGCTGATCGTGTCGGTGATCGCCGCGACCGGGACGAGGTCGAGCGGGAAGGGCTTCATCAGCACATCGTCGCTGGTGATCACGACGCCAGGCTGCAGCGGCCGCGCGGCCACCGGCAGATCCATGGTGGACACAACTGGCGCGACCTGCTCGGCGGCCATGCGCTCGGCCTCGACCGAGAGCGTGCGCTGCTGCTGCTGGAGCAGGAAGAAGACCAGCGCGCCTGTCCCGAGGGCCAGGACGACCCCGAGGCTTAACAGCACCCACCCTTGACGACGGTTCATCTGGACCTCGCTCCTTACACGGCACCCTGGTCGCTCGGCGGCCAGGTGTGTTAGCCTGCGTAGCACTGACGGCAATCACGGCAAAGCATACAATCAATAGATGAATTCATAAGGAACAGCATACATTGTAGACTAAACCTTTATTCATTTAAGGATATTTATACAGAAAGAGATAATCACCCCTTTTGCTATCGGCGATAACCGATCTTTTGGGCGCTTATCTGCCGACGTAAAGGGCAAAAAAAGGGAAGCGCTCAATTCTTTTTGGCGATGACTGCTCTTCTGGGTACTGACCTGTGTGCATAAAGGGCAAAAATGGGGAAGTTTTTAGGTATCCCTGTCATCAAAGTACCCGTTCACGATCAGAATTATAGTATCCGGAAATTACTGTGGTGTACCAAACAAGGCTTTCAGTATATTTTCAAAAAGACACCCGCTTCTTTTAGCACAACCCCAGGGATAGGCAGACATTAAACCTCTGATGTGTACGTATTTCTGTAGTATTATTACCGCTCGGAAAGGATTAAAGTCGCCAAGATAGTATTTATTGTGATTAATCAATCGAGTATGGCAAAACAAAAACAAGCGCCGCCCGGCGACCATACGTAGGTCGTCGGGCGGCGCTTGTTGTGGGCGGGGGCTTTGCGGTCAGAATAACGCGGACGGCGTCCTAATTCTCCACCCGGTGGAAGGTCTCGGCCATAGGCAGGCCGTAGGGCTCGCCGCGCTCGACGGCCCACGTGCGGACACGCTCAGCCAGCTTCGTCTGGTCGGTGCCGAGCTGGCTGACGTGACAGGCCAGGGCGGCCAGCTTCTGCTCGATCGTCGCGCTAATGTCCACGGCGTGGTTGATCAGCGGCGCGCCGACCACGTAGAGCTCCTTGACCCGGCTGGGCAGGAAGCCCTCGGCCATCAGCTCGGGGAAGTCCCAGGGGTTCTGGGCGGCCGGATAGACGGCGGCCATAGCGGCCTGGGCGGCGGCCAGGTGGTCGGGGTGGAAGCGGCCGATCATATACTGCGGCTCCCAGACGCGGTCGGGCGACTGGCAGACCAGACGGTAGGCGCGGGTGCGACGGATCTGGCGCACGATCTCGCGGCGCAGCTCCAGAGTGGGGGTCAGTTCACCGTCGGGGTAGTCGAGGAAGACCACCTCGTGGATGCCGAGGGCCTTGGCGGCCTCGGCCTGCTCCTGTTTGCGGGTGGCAGTCAGCTGGCGGCGCAGCTCGGTGCGCACATCGGTGGCCTCATCCGGCCCGCCCGAGGAGCCATCGGTGCAGACCACCAGCGTCACCTGCCAGCCCTCATTAGCCCAGGCGGCGATGGTGCCGCCGCAGCCGAACTCGGCGTCGTCGGGGTGGGCCACCACCACCAGGGCCGTCTTGCGGTCGTTTACCTGCTCAGTCATGGTTAAGAACCTCTATCTTTCTGGCTATTTCGCTATCTAGCATAGTCTAACATGGCGGCAGAAAGAACGTGGCCACGCGGAGCACGCGGTTAGCCTCGGCTTCGCCGCCGCTTAAAGCTGGCTTAACCCGCCACCCAGCGCGACCCCGGCCCCGGTGCCGGCCCCCAACCGCATCTTCCGCGCCGACCGCAGAGGAGCTTCCCATCGCCACCAGCGACCTGGAGCTGGCCTGCTACGCCCGAGGCACCGGCTAGGTGCTGGCCGGATCGCGTCGGCATGCCCCGCCCGAGCGTGCTGACCGTCCAGGCATTCGACAGCCGGCTGATCGGCAGCTAACATTAACCGTGGGAGCCGCCACCCAATTGTCATCCCTCTATGCGCAAACAGTACTACTCTAGCAAGAGCCATTTGCCCTATTCACAACGCGGTATCGCAGTGCTACAGTAGCTATAGGCCAGGTCGGGGAGCACAGGTGACGTACCAGGCGCCTGGTGCCGCCGCTCACTTCTTAGCCGGGTCGATGACGTTAGAAAGGCCGTTTCTCGCACTGCTATGCGGGAAACGGCTCTTTTTTATGTGTTGCGAGGCGAGAAAAAAATAGACACGCACGTGCTAAAATTCCATGGCTTTGTAATGCCCTAAAACGGGGTTGGAAATTTTGAAAGGCGGTCTAGGGCTTCTATATCACTTAGGGGTATTGACAAGGGCAGTATACTGCATTCTGACGGCAAATGTATCGTTTACGCGTAAGTACTAGAGGAGGACTGCGCTGATGCAGAAGACGGATTTCATCAAGGCCGTGGCCGAGAAGGCCGGCGTCTCGCAGAAGGAAACCAAGCTCGTCGTCGATTCAGCCCTCGACGTGATCACCGAGGCTCTGGCGAAGGGCGAGAAGGTCACGCTGACGGGTTTTGGCACCTTCGAGGTGCGTTCACGGCAGGCTCGCGAGGGCGTCAACCCGCAGACTCGCGACAAGATCCACATCCCGGCGACCAAGACCCCGGGCTTCAGCGCGAGCAGCACGCTGAAAGAGGCAGTGAAGGGCTAGTCGCAATACCTGCCGCTTCACCTCTTGCCCCTCTCTCCCTCAAGGGGAGGGGGGATTTCGCACTAAGGAGCGGCGGGGTGTAAGCCCTGCGCGGCGACGGTACTGCTTCGCTGGCTAGTGCTGCCACCTTCTCACAAATACGGTACCCATCGAGACACAAAGGCGGGGCGCAGCATGCTGCGCCCCGCCTTTGTTCCCAGTCACTACGATTAGTCCTCGCTGCGCTCCTGGATGACATAGAGCAGCTCAAGGAGGATATTCTTCACGCTCTCGCGATCCGATGCCACACAGGGGAGAACCTTAATATGGGGTGGCTGGCGCAGGGCCAGACGCAGTTCATCGGGCGACCATGCGTTCGGCCGATCCTGCTTATTCGCCGCGATCACATAGGACGTGTCGCGGAACGAGACGAAGAAGTCGATGATCCGGTTCGTCTCGCGGAACGTCTCCGGGCGCGTGCTATCGACCAGGATGACCAGGCCGAGCATACCCTCGGAGAGGATCTCCCACATGAAGTCGAATCGCTTCTGTCCGGGGGTGCCGAACAGGTGCAGCACCAGATCATCGGCGATAGCGATACGACCAAAGTCCATCGCCACCGTCGTCTCTTTTTTGATCATCTTGGTATCATCGGTCGCACGCCGCTCGGTAGAGACGACCTCGATCTCGCTGATAGCCTTAATGAACTCGGTCTTGCCCGCGTTCACCGCCCCACTGATGACCATTTTTACCGTCTGCACACCAGCCCTCCGCTACGTCCGCTACGGTGCTGTGCCCTGGCTGAGCAACATCGGCTACATCCCACGGATACGATTGATGATGCGGTTCACCAGGCTCTTCTTAACCCTTGGCGGCTCCGCTCCCTGTCCTCCGCGCGCCCCAGCCATTGACCGCTGTCTCTTCATCACATCCACCAGGCCTGCGGTCAGGAAACCGTAGACAATTCGGCAGACATCAAAATCACTGAGGCCCGTCTTCTGGGCGATTTCAGCGAGGCTATCCTTACCGTTGATCCGCGCGAAGATCCGCCACTCCTCAGGTGCCAGCTTCACGCCTTTCGCCTTCTCGCCCGGCTGATCGATAAACTTGACGATCATATCGGTTGAAGGGATACGATCCTTAATCCGACTCCACTCATCGATCCGCCGCACGCCTTCCATGATCAGGTTTTCGACCGATACTGGCATCGGCATGGTGGGCGAGTCAGCGGCGGGGCGCTGATTTTGCTCGAAGCGAAACTCACCCTCGGGCCAGCCAAATAGCCCGTAGACCGACTCTTCGATGTGGGTCATCAGCCCGGTCTGTAGCTGCTCCTGATCGACAATCTGCTGATCGATAATGACCTGTGTCAGGGTGATGCCGTTGCCGCCTGCGATAAATGCCTGGCGAGCTGTGTCGAGCTGAGCCTGATCCAGAAGGCCCAGACGAACCAGCAGATCGGCCTTTTCGTCGTCGGGCTTCCGCGAGGCCATGACCAGCTTACCCTTCTCGAAGAAGAGCAGGGCCATCTCCTGCTCATGAGTCAGGTGTAGCCCCCCGGTCTTATAGCCGCGGTCGACCAGATAGAGAAAATCGGAGAGGCCGAAGTCTCGGATGTTGCCAACCAGGGCCATTGCGTTCCCTCCGCAGGGAGATGCTCTGCGAATACGAGGCTGATGTTGTTGATCTGACCCGGCACCGGCCTACGGTCCGACTCCCATACCCCTCATCATACCATTCTTACGCCGATAGGACGAGTTTGTGTTCCGACATGGCGGCAGGTTCTGCTTCCACGCCATCGGCCGCCAGCACCGGCACGAGCGCGGCGATAGCGGCGGCGATCATGGTGTCATCGGGCTCGCGGGTGGTCAGATACTGTGTGGCAAGGGTTGGCGCAAGCAGGCGCTGCACCCACGACCGATGATAGTGTGCGGCAGCAAGCCGCAGCACCTCAAGGGCGACGGCGGCAACGAGGGGGATCAGCACGATCCGGGCACCGATCCGCTGCCAGAGCGGCAGCCCGCTCACCAAGAGAAATATCACGAAGCCGATCATGGCTGTGATCACCAGGAAGCTTGTGCCGCAGCGTGGGTGGATGCGCGTGAAGCCGCGCACCGACTCGACGGTGAGCGGGGCTCCCGCCTCATAGGCATTGATCGTCTTGTGCTCAGCGCCGTGGTAGCCGAAGACGCGCTGGATATCGCGCAGGCGACTGATCGCGTAGATGTAGCCGATCACCAGAGACAGGTTCAGGATACCCTCGATTACCTCACGCAGGAGTAGCGGTGCGCCCATGCGGCTGGCCATATTTGCGATCAGCGAGGGCAGCACCACGAAGATGCTGACCCCTATCACCATGGCCACAATAAATACCGCGCCCTGCGCCATGGGCGAGATGGTGTCTTCATCGTCGTCAATTGCCACACTCGCCGAGAAATCGAGCGCCTGCTTGCCGATGGAGAACGCATCGCGGAGACCTACGAGGCCACGGATGATTGGGAGCTTCATCCAGTCGGGCCGTTCCGCATTGATCACCGGGATATGCTTTAGCGCCAGTTCCCCGTTGGGTCGATGAACTGCGACCGTCGCCTGGCGGCGGCCCCGCATCATCACGCCTTCAAGGACGGCCTGGCCGCCATATGCAAATCGCTGTTCTTCCATGGAGCCTATTTGGTAAGCAGAGAGGCTGTCGTTGGCATGCAGTGCCGAGCACGACAGCCTACCTGCTCTATCATACCACGTTCGGAGGGGTTAAGACAACAGTTAAAGACGTGTGAGTTGCTGATAATCAATGTCCTCTGCTTGTACAGGGTACACGATGTGACGATCCAGAGTATAACCCACCTCGTGCGCTGCCAGAAGGCTGTCCTAGAGATCGTTGCCAACCTGATCGGACGCATCGCGACGTGCCAGCGTCGTCGCGGCGGCGCGTACGCCGGTGACGAGGCTTGAGATACGGATGACGGGCGAGACAACGCGCTCGGCCATAAACGAGGTGGCCTGGGTCGCCGTGCTGGCGCTGTCGCGCACGTTGCCGGCCAGGGTGCGTGTGCTGTCGAGTACCTCGTTTAGCTTGACCATGGCATCATCGACTTTGGGCAGGACGTTTGTCTTGGCGACTTTGTTGATCTGATTCACGGCGTAGAGTACGGCGAACAGCAGGGCAATCGTCAGGATCGCGCTGATCAGCTGGAACACCGACACGACAACGATGAAGATGTCACGTGCGCCAGCTCGAAACTCTGCCGGAGCGAACGCTGAGCCCACGATGAAGGCGATCAGCAGAACAGTGAGCGTCCCAACACCAATCCCAACCCACTTAAGCACAGGCCCGCTCCTCTGCATGCGGCGGCGCACGAACACCTGCCGACAGCGATATGTTCAGCACCGGTGAGGCAATTTAAGGCGATACGATGACGCCGATTATATCATACTCGCAGACGTGAGACAAAAATCAGCAGGAGCCAGGCCATAAGCACCGACTCGAGGATGGGCACGCCGGCTGGCGTGGGGAGATCGAGCGGGAAGCGCAGCCCGAGGCCGTAGGCGATCAGGCATCCTACAACGGCGGTGAGCCAAAAGATCGGCAACTGACGCCATGCGCGTCCTAGCAGGACGTGGGCCAGTGCGGCGCAGGCGGTGGCGATCAGGAGGATGAGCACGGCTGCTGGGGCGATGCCGCTCATGCGCCACCAGCCCGCGCGATCAGGCCACCGCCGATCACCCGCTCGCCATCGTAGAAGACGGCGGCCTGTCCGGGGCTGATCGCCCGCAGCGGCTCGTGCAGGCGAACTGTCAGCCGCCCATCATCGCCGGGCACTACCTCGGCGGGCGCGGTCGCGCCGTGGGCGCGCACCTGCACATGGCAGCTGAATGGCTCTTCCGGCCAGCTGCTGGATGTGAAGCTGATACGTTCCACGTGAAACTCTTTGCGGATCAGCGCCGCCGCCGGGCCGACCACCAGGGCGTTGCGCGCCGTGTCTAGGGCGGTCACATATAGCGGCTCGGAGCCCTGTAGCCCCAGGCCGCGGCGCTGGCCGATAGTGTAGAGCGGCAGCCCGCTGTGTCGACCCACCTCGCGCCCTTGCTGGTCGACGATCGGGCCGGGGACGATGCTCGCCGGTGCCTCCTCGCGAATAAGGTTGCGGTAGTTTCCCCCAGGCACAAAGCAGATGTCCTGGCTCTCCGGTCGGTCGGCGCTGTCCAGCCCGCGCTGTGCAGCCATCGCTCGCACCTCGGCCTTGCGGTACCCGCCGATTGGGAATGTCAGCCGGGCCAGATCGCTCTGCTGGAGCATGTACAGCATGTAGGACTGGTCCTTCTCAGGGTCGGCGGCTCGGTAGATCTGGGGCTCGGGAGTCGGGAGTCGGGAGTCGGGAGTCGGTGCAACTGACTCCCGACTCCCGACTCCTGAGCCCTGTATCCTCGCGTAGTGCCCGGTCGCCACGTACTCGTAGCCGAGCTGGGTCGCGCGGGAGAGCAGGGCGCGGAACTTGATCTCGCGGTTGCACTCCAGGCAGGGGTTGGGCGTGTAGCCCTGGGCGTAGGCGTGGACGAAGGCGTCGATCACGTGGAGCCGGAACTCGCGCTGGTAGTTGAAGACATAGTAGGGCACGCCGAGTCGGGCGCAGACCCGTCGGGCGCTCTCGGTCATCTCCTGTGAGCAGCAGAGGCTCTCGGCCAGGCGGTCGTCGTCGCCCTCCCAGAGGTGCATCGTCACGCCGATCACCTCGTGGCCCTGCTCGTGCAGCAGGGCGGCCGCCAGGGAGCTGTCCACCCCGCCGCTCATCGCGACAATAATTTTTGCCATGTGATCATTATACCGCCTGCGCTGCCACAGCTGCCACCCGCACCCGCGCGGCACCAGCCTCCCGCAGGGCGGCGGCGATGGCCTCCTGTCCGCCCGCCGGCGCTAGGGAGATCATCACGCCGCCCCAGCCGGCCCCGGAGAGCTTGGCCCCCAGGGCACCAGCTGCGCGGGCCGCGCCCACCAACCGGTCTAGCTCGGGTGAGGAGACGCCCATCCGCTCCAGCAAGCTCTGGTTAGCGTCGAGGGCTGAACCCAGCCCGGCCAGATCTCCGGCGGCGAGGGCTTCAAGCGCCCGCTGGACTTGTTCAGCCACGGCGTCGAAAAGCACCTCGTAGGCGGCTGGGTCGGCCTGCCAGCGCGTGCGCAGCGCGCCCACCGGCATGTGGGTGGCGCTGCGCACGCCGGTGTCGCCGATCACCAGAGATAAAGGCGCGCCGATGGACACCGGCGCGATCAGCGGCGGCCCAGGCGGCTGACGCTGGAACCAGATCGCCTGCTCATAGGCGATCACAGTGTTGTCGATGCCGCTTGGCGTGCCGTGGTAGCGCGCCTCGCTGGCGTACACCAGGGCCGAGACCTCGGCGGGCGGCAGCTCGCGCCCGGCGGCGGCCGCCAGTGCGCGCACCAGGGCCGCGCCAATCGCCGCGCCGCTGCCCATCCCCCCGGCGATCGGAATGCCTGAGCGCAAGATGATCGTCAGGTTAGGCGCGGGCGCGCCCAGGTGGGCCATGGCGGCGGCGGCCAGCTCGCTCATCGGGTGCTGCGGGCTGTCGGCCGGAGCCCAGGACTCGCCCAGATCCGGGGCCACAAAGCGCAGCCCGGCACCCGGCACGGATGGGGATGCCTCGGCGTAGGCCCGCACATCGCTCAGGGGCAGGGCGATCGCCGGGCGACCGTAGACGACGGCGTGCTCACCACAGAGGATGATCTTCGCGGGGGCGGATGTCTTGATCATAGCAGTACCATAGCGGGCGGATACATCGCCCGCTATGGTACCACGGCTTGCGGATGTGACGAATCTCCCTGCATAGGCACCTATGGCGGGCGGTTGAACCCGCGTCGCCGGGGCGCTGCGCACCGGGCGTCGGCCTACGCCGACGCTGGAACCGCCTGCGGAGGCGGGCGGTTCCCGTGACGCGGCTTCAGCCGCCAGCGACAATGCAGCAGCCTTGATCACACCCCTACTACTGTCACTCATTTTCTGTCGTATACTATTCGATAGACTTCTCGCCCTATAATTTTATTGAATTTTAACTACGAGGTGTGGCATGCGGTTCTTGTTCGACCCGATGAAAGAGCACGAGCAGAAGCTTGAGAAGTTCCGCCAGAGCTTTCGCCTGCTCACCTCGGATGGCACCTACCCGCCTGATCGGCAGCAGCGCCTGTTCCAGGCAAGCAAGAAGACAGGGCTCGACTGGGAGGAGGCCCGCGCATACATCCTCGATGACGCGGTGCGCTTCCTCAACACGATGGTCGAGCAGATCATTGCGGACGCCACGATCACCGCCGATGAGATCGCTGACTTGCGCCGGATGCAGCGGCGGCTTGCGGTCCCCGATGAGCGCGCCGGCGCGCTGCTCGACCGCGTCTTTGACCTGGTCGAGCGCCGCCTGGCCAACCGCATCCTGGAGTACGCCGCCTACCTCGGCGAGGCTGCGGTCATCCAGAGCCTGAAGGATGAGGTCGCCCGCTACGACCTCCCGCTGCTGCGCAGCGCGCGCCTGATGCAGCAGCTTGACCGCCAGCACCAGCTTGCCACCATGATGATTGGGAACCTGCCGGTTGTGCAGACAAATGTGCCGCTCTACCGGGATGAGGCTTGTCACTACGATGCCTCTGTGACGGTTTTGGCGAGCGAGGCGGGTGGGCTTGTCGAGGGGCGGCTGCTGATCACCAGCCAGCGGTTGATGGTGCTGGCCTCCAGCGGCGGGCTGACCTCGGAATGGGCGCAGTGCCGCGCCGTCGAGTCGATGGATCAGTCGCTCGTGCTGGTGACGAGCACCCACAACGCGATGATCATGTGTGATGACCCGCAGTATGTTGCCACGCTGATCGCGGCAGCGCGCCGACGCTATGTGCCGCAGGCAGTGTCTCAGCCGATCCGCGCGGGGAAGCGGCTGGGGTAGGGGCCGGTGCATGTGCAGGCCACAACTGATGTGTGATCTGCTCAGCTGAACGACAGAAACCGCTGCCAGGCGTTCGCGTCGGCCTGGAGCGCGGCCAGCCGCGACTTAAGCGCCTCGTGGAGCTTGGCGTTCTCGATGGCGAGGCCGCCTAGGTCGGCCACCGTTGTCATAAAGGCGATCTCCTCGGCGCTAAACTGGCGGATCTGGCCGGAGTAGACCCGCAGCACGCCGATGGCCACGCCGCGCGCACAGAGCGGCACCACCAGCACCGAGCGGATGCCCTCGCGCTGGGCCTCCTCGGGGTACTGGAATCCACGGGCCTCGGTCAGTTCGGTGATCACCACTGGCTGGAACTGAGCCAGCACATGCTGGTCAACTTGGCTCTGGGACACCTTCACCGCGCCCTTGGCCAGGTAGCGCTCGCTCAGGCCGTAGGCCGCCGCGAGGTGCAGGGTCCGGGCGCTCGGGCCGAGCAGGCGGATGGAGCCGGCACGCACGTTCAGCTCATCGACCGACTGGAGCAGCAGGTTGGTGAGCACCTCGCGCAGATCCAGGCTTGAGTTCATGCTGCGGGCGATCTGCTGGAATGAGGAGAAGAGCCGGGCGCGCTGGATGGCCTGGGCGCCCAGGTTGGCCACGGCCGACAGGAGCGCCCGCTCCTCGTCGCCGAAGCTGTGGGGCGCGGCGGTGTAGACCCGCAGCACGCCGATCGCCCGGTCGCGCAGGGTGAGCGGCAGAGCGATGGCGCTCACCAGACCCTCGCGCTCGGCAGCCTCGCCGTACTGGAAGCCGGGGTCGGCCCGCACATCGTCCACCGTCATCACCTCGCCGCCGATCACCGCGCGGTCGATCGCGCTATTGGCGATCTCCACAGTGCCCTTGGTGCGGTAGCGCTCGCTCAGGCCGTAGGCTGCCTTGAGCGACAGCGTCTGCTGCTCCTCGTCGAGGATGCGCAGAGTCGCCGCTCGGTAGCCGAGATCCACCACCGTATGCTCCAGCAGCGCGGCGAGGACGGCATGCTCCTCCTGGCCAGCGTTGATCGCCGAGATGATCGTGTAGAGGGCCTGTGCGCCCTGCTGGAGGCGGGACTGCGGCTCCATTGCTTCGCTCCCTTCGCTATCCTTTGCCGATCATAATGCTGACCAGCATCACCAAAAATACCAGTGAGGTGATCCCGACGTAGCGCCAGTCGCGCTCGTAGATGAAGGCGGCGATCGAGCCGATCACGCGCAGGATGGGCGTGGCGATCAGCACCAGCAGGCCAAGCGTCAGCAGTCCCGACGGGCGCATCGCCATGATCCGTGGGAAGACCTCGCTGAGAGCCGCCACCGTCTCGGGCATGGCCCGACCGAGGATGAGATCCAGGGCGACCCCGGCGATCATCAGGGCGGTGCTAAGGGCCAGGCCGATCACCAGCACCTTGTGGACGATCGCGTCGAGGTCGCGCTTCTCCTGATCGCCCTCATCGGGCACCGTCACCCGGCGGACGATATCGGGCGCGACGTGGACGACTTTGCTGGCGGCGCGCGGCTCGGCGCGGGCCGGCGCGTGGACACCGCGCACCTCGGCGGGCAGATCGGGCGTGATCGGCGCGACTTCGCGCGCTGGCGGAGATTCGGCCTCCTCAGCCTCGTGGGTCTCTTGCGGAGAGGATGTAGTCATAGATTATACCTTTTGCCTAGGCCCCCAGGGGTGTTGCAATGTCCTGGGGCTACGCCCCAGACCCGGTTTTTTGTTGGGTTTGGGCGGCTTCGCCGCCCAAACCCAACAAAAAATTCTGCAGGGGTGGCGAAGCCACCCCCGCACCCCCACCGTGCCTACGCCCCTCGGATCGCCTGGAAGATCATCTGCACGGCGAAGATGATCAGGAGCCCCTGAAAGATCTGCTTGAGGCGCTGGCTGCGGATCTTCCCGCCGACGCGCGCGCCGATCTGGGCGCCGCCGAGCACGCCGAGGGCGGTGGGGATGGCCACGCGCGGGTCGAGGAAGCCGTGCTGGTAGTAGATCACCGCGCTGGTGGCGGCGGTCACGCCGATCATAAAGTTGCTGGTGGCGATGGCGGCCCGCAGGGGCATGCCCATCACCAGGCTCATGATCGGCACCTTGATGATCCCGCCGCCGATGCCGAGCAGGCCCGAGACATTGCCTGCCAGGAAGCTGGCCCCCAGCCCAGCGGGCAGGTTGCGCACGCCGTAGCGCACCTCTTGGCCGGTGAGCGGGTCGTTATAGCTGGTGTCGAGCAGGCCGGTCGGGCTCACTTCGTGATCTTCTTTAGGCATGCGGTTCATGCTGTAGATCACATAGCAGAGCACCAGGGCGAAGATCGCCGAGAGCCAGCGCGGGTCGATCAGCACGGCGGTGAGCCCGCCTGCGAAGGCGCCCATGGTGGTGGCGATCTCCAGCACCATGCTCAGGCGGGTGTGGCTCATGCCCTTGCCAACGTACACCGCGCCCGCCGCCGACGAGGTGGCGATCACGCTGACGATGCTTGCGCCGATCGCCGTCTTGATCGGGATGGACAGCGGCCCGGTGAGCAGCGGGATGAGCAGCACCCCTCCGCCGATGCCGAGCATGCTGCCCAGCCCGCCGACGAGCAGGGCGATCAGGAATAGGATGATCTCCACGATGAGGTAATCTCCCAGGGTATAGGATTGATGACGGACGAAGCTGGTCAGTTGTCGAAGGAACGCTGTCACGCTGAGCACAGCGAAGCGTCCCGACCGGGATTCTTCGCTACGCTCAGAATGACAGGATACTTGACAGCGCTCCTTCTGCGGTATTGCACTAGAGGCAGTATCGCACCGGGAGTTGATCCCAACGTGATCGCAAGGTGAACGGGAGTTTAACGCGGCGGGGCGGGGGCGAGCGGCAGCGAGATCGTCATGGTGGTGCCGACGCCGAGGGTGCTGGCGGCGGAGATCTCGCCGCCGTGGCGCTCGACAAGGTGGCGGGCGATGGCGAGGCCGAGGCCGGTGCCGCCGCCGCTGCGGGCGGGGTCGGACTTGTAGAAGCGCTCGAAGATATGCGGCAGGTGCTCAGGGGCGATGCCCACGCCGGTGTCGGCCACGGCCACCCGCAGCCACGGCCCATCCTGCGCGGCGCGCACCGTCACGCTGCCGCCGCCTGGGGTGAAGGCCAGGGCGTTCTGAAGCAGATTCAGCATGACCTGCTCGATCCGGCCCGTGTCCACACTGATCGTCGGCAGGTCGGGGGGGAGATCTGTGTGCAGGGAGATCCCGCGCTGCGTGGCCTGGGCGGCCATACGCGCCACCGCCGACTCGATCAGGCCAGCGGGGTCGTTGGGCACAAGGTGCAGCTCCTCCTGGCCGGACTCGATCCGCGAGAGGGCCAGGAACTCATTCACCAGCCGGCTGAGCCCCTGCACCTCCACATCCATGCGGCGGACGAAGTCCTCGGCCACGTCGCGCTCGTCTAGCGCGCCGTCCTGGAGGGCGTCGAGCATCACCTGGAGCGAGGCCAGGGGGGTGCGCAGGTCGTGGGAGATATTGGCCAGCAGGGCGCGGCGGGCGCGCTCGGCCCGCCGTAGCTCGCTGAGATCCTGGAGGATGACGATGGCCTGGCGGGTGTCTCCCGACGTCGGGCGGGTGACGATGACGCGCAGGGAGCGGCCATGCTCCTGCGGCCGCAGCTCATTGAGGATGATCGGCCCAGTCGCGCCCGGCAGCTGCGGCTGGTGCAGGGCGGCGCTGAGGCTCCGGCCAATGCTGATCGCGGCGAGCGGGAAGGGCAGGGGCGGCAGGTCGAGGGCGGCGGCGGCGGCTGGGTTGGCCTCGCTCACCATACCGTCGGGGTCTATGATCAGCAGGCCGTCGCCCATCGTGGCCAGCACCGTACCCAGCCGGCCGCGCTCGCGCTCGGAGGTGTAGATCAGCTGGCGCAGCCGGCTCGCCATCTGGTTGAGATCCTGAGCCAGGGCGGCCATATCCTCGTCGGGCGGGATGGGCACCGTTGCGTCAAGGTCGCCGCTGGCCAGGCGCCCGGCCAGCTGGCGCAGCTCGCGGAGCGGGCGAGTAGTGCGGCGGGCGATCAGGATGGCCAGGCCGAAGGCCATGGCCGCCGCGATCAAGGCCACCCCGCTCGCCGTATAGGCCATGCGTCGCTCCACCGCGCTGATCGCGGTGAGCGACACGCCGATGCGCACGACCCCCGAGAGCCGACCCGCCGCCCCGAAGGGCACCGCCACAAACAGGTAGTCTCTCCCCGTGACCGCGCTGAACCGTCGGCTCTCGCCCTCGCCCTGGAGCATAGCCTGGACGACCTCGGGCCTGGCGAAGGGGTCGGCCCCCGGCTCGGCAAGGGGCGGCGCGTCGGCGAGCAGGGTGCCGTCAGCGCCGATCAGCGTGACGCGCGACCCGATCTGCTCACTCATGTCTTCGGCCAGCCCCGTGAGGCGGCGGGCGTCCGGCTCGGCCATGCCCTCGGCGTCGATGACCTGCGCCACCAGGCGGGCCTGCCCGGCGATCTCTCGCTCCAGGGATTGGTAGTATGAGTCGAGCATCAGCGCGATCAGCACCCAGGTCAGCGTCCCCAGGGCGACCAGAATCAGCGCGATGTAGGCGGCGGCGACCCGCCCGTGCATGCGGCGGCCCCAGCTTAACACAGCTCAGCCCACAAATTGGTAGCCCACATTGCGGATGGTGCGCAGGCGCGTGGGGTTGCTCGGGTCGTCCTCGATCTGCTCGCGGATCCAGCGGATGTGAACATCCACGGTGCGCGGGTCGCCGATGAAGGGCTCGCCCCAGAGCTGGCCGAGCAGCTGCTCGCGGCTGAAGACCTGTCCGGGGTGCTGCATTAAGAACTGGAGCAGGGCGAAGGCGCGGGGCTTGAGGATGAGCTGCCGACCGCCGCAGGTGGCCTGGTGGCTCATCGAGTCGAGCCACAGGTCGCCCACGCTGAGCGGGGCCGTCGGGGCGGGAAGCGTGCCGGAGGAGCTGCCGAGCATCGGCCGGCGCAGGGCGGCGCCGATACGGGCGATCAGCTCGCGAACGCGGAAGGGCTTGGTGATGTAGTCGTCGGCACCGAGCTCCAGGCCGAGCACCGTGTCCACCTCGTCGGCGCGGGCGGTGAGCATCAGCACGGGAACCGGCGAGAAGCGCCTGATCCGGCGCAGCACCTCGAAACCGTCTATCTCGGGAAGCATCACATCGAGCAGCACAAGGTCGGGCATGGATGCCTGCACAATCGCCAGGGCCTCCGCCCCGCTGCCGACGACAGTCACCGTATGGCCGGCCCGCCGCAGGCTGTAGCCAAGGGCGGTGCGCAGGTGCTCTTCATCTTCGACGATTAAGATAGAGGCCATGGGCACAGTATACACCACCCGTCGGCGGGGGCGGGGCTACGTCATTGTTATCCAGCGCCGCCGCCGTGGGGCTGAAGCCCCCGGCTCTTTTTTTACGAAGGCCGCCTGCGCGGCCTGACTGAGGCCGCGCAGGCGGCCTTCGCAGACCGTAGCCCGCCCGTTTACGGGCCGGGCACGCGCAGGGTGACAGAGTGACTTCTGTCTTACTGCGAAACTACTCTTTCTTCCCGAACAGCCCGCCCAGGCTGGCGGTCAGGTTGCTAAGCTGGTCTGATGCGGCGCTTATGTCGCCGCTCACCAGCCCGTCGATCTGTCCGGCGATCGGCTCGGGCAGCTTCTCCTTCAGGAATCCGACCACTGTGTTTAGGGCACCCTGGGCCTGATCCTCGCTGATGCCGGTCTTCTCCTGGATCAGCTGGACAAGTGTTTTGCTCATGAGATATCTCCTTCCATTTGGCCGTAGAACCAAGACATCGTCAGTATAGCAGACCTTCGCCCGCTCCTCCTTGTGCGCGGCCTAGCGAATGGGGTATAATAGATAGGGTATAGTAAGGTTATCCGTATTGAAAGTGAGTGCGCGACCTTTGTCTTCTGAGATTATCCAGCTCATCGCCCAGGATGTGCGTAGCTGCACGCTGTGTGGCCTCGCCGCCGGGCGAACCCGTGCGGTGCCCGGCGAGGGCCCCGCCGATGCAAAGATAATCCTGATTGGCGAGGGTCCGGGCTACCACGAGGATCGCCAGGGCCGCCCCTTCGTCGGCCAGTCCGGCCAGTTCCTCGATGACCTCCTCGCTATGGCTGGCCTCGCCCGCGCCGATGTCTTCATCGCCAATGTGGTGAAGTGTCGCCCCCCGCAGAACCGCGACCCGCTGCCCGATGAGGTCGCCATCTGCACCGAGAACTACCTCTACCGCCAGATCGAGGCGATTAACCCGCAGGTGATCGTCACGCTCGGGCGCTTCTCAATGAGCCTGTTCCTCCCCGGCGAGCGGATTATGCGCATCCACGGCCAGCCCCGCAAGGTTGAAAGCCGCCTGATCGTGCCCATGCTCCACCCCGCCGCCGCCCTGCATCAGCCGCAGAACCGCCCGCTGATCGAGGCTGACTTCCGCAGCCTGCCCGCGATCCTCGCCCGCGCCGAGGCCGAACAGGCAGCCGCCCGCCCTAGCCCCGCCCGTCCCATGCCCGATGATGATCGGCCCCTTGAGCAGCTGAGCATGTTTTAAAGGGGTGAGCGTTAGGGAGGGCTATGCCTCCCCTGGCCCGCCCCGACCGGATATATTCGCATGAAGACATATAGGCTCTCGCCCGCCGGGCGCCGCACGCTGATCGTGCTGCTGGTGGGCGCACTCTTGATCTGGGCCTTCGCCCTCTGGAGCTTTGTCAGCACCCTGGGGATCAACCTCGGCCAGCTCTGGCCATCGCTCCAGGCCAGCCTGTCATCCGGCCTCGGCGTCGGCCAGGTGGTGCCGGCCCTGCTTATGCTCGCCCTGATCGTCGCGACCCCGCTGCTGATCTGGAACCTCCTTGAGGAGTGGTCCGCCGCCTACGTCGCAGGCGATGACGGCCTGCGCTTCGAGTCGCTCGGCATCGTGATCACGCTCCCCTGGTCGGCTGTCTCCGGGCTGCGCGCCGCCGACGATGATGGCGACGAGCCGCTAGACGAGATCCTGCTCAGTCAGGACGCCGCCGCCCAGATCGCGAACCCGCTTCTGCGCTTCCTCCACCGACAGGCATACGGCGGGCGCCGCCTGCCTGTCTACGCCGGCCTGGAGGATCGTCTCGATCTTCTAGCCGAGATCCGCCGCAACACCACTGAGCCGCTGAGTGGGTGAGGCCACTGACCCGGTTCTCATTCGCGAGCCACATGGGTGACTGATGTGTGATAAATGGCGCGCGCGCCGTCTATTCTTCTATAGCAAGGAGCAGAACGGTTGAGCCTCAGTGTTTCAGTGGCTCATGCGTTCCGTTCAGTGTTCTAATGATGGAGCTTGGAGCTGCCTGTCGTGAGGGCGCTCTGTATATAAGCCAGCAGGAATGAGATCGGCTGCGTCTGCGCGCCCCTCGGGCGGCGGCACAGCCCTTATGAGCGTTGCGCTCAACCCCGAAAGGAGACGAAGCCCTTCGATAATTGCAGATTGTAGATTGCAGTTTTGCTCGTCAATCTGCAATCTGCAATCCAGAGTCGTGCGGCTTCAGACGAACACTATGGCAAAACAGCGAATCCGTGTCCTGCCCCTCGGTGGCGCCGGTGAGGTCGGACGGAACATGTGGGTGCTTGAGTATGGGGAGGAGATCCTCATTCTTGACTGCGGCGTTATGTTCCCCGACTCCGATATGCTCGGCGTCGACCTGGTGCTGCCCGACATCACCTACCTCCGCGAGAAGACCGATAAGATCAAGGCTATCTTGCTCACCCACGGCCACGAGGACCACATCGGCGCCGTGCCGCACCTCAGCGCCGACCTCGGCTTCCCGCCGGTCTACGCCACCCGGCTCACCCACGGCATCCTCGGCAATAAGCTGAAGGAGCACCGTCTGCTGGATAAGGTCAACCAGATCACGATCAATGATAAGGACACCTTCCAGGTCGGCCAGTTCACCATCGAGCCCTTCCATATCGCCCACTCTATCCCCGACGCGGTCGGCTTTGCGATCACCTGCGCCGGCGGCCTGGTGGTCTACCTCACCGACTGGAAGCTCGACCACACCCCGGTCGACGGCAAGCCGACCGACCTGGTGAAGCTCGCCGAGCTTGGCCAGCGCAAGCCGCTGGCCCTGATCACCGACTGCGTGCGCGTCGAGAGCAAGGGCTACACCCCCAGCGAGACCAGCGTCGGTGAGGCGTTCGATAACATCTTCGCCGTGGCCCCCGGCCGCGTGATCGTGGCCACCTTCGCCTCGAACATCAGCCGCGTCCAGCAGGTGATCGAGTCGGCTGAGGCATACGGACGCAAGATCCTGCTCCTCGGGCGCAGCATGGAGAACAACACGCGCATCGCCCTGGAGATGGGCTACCTTAAAGCTAACGAGGGCACGATCATCCGGCCCCACGAGATGAACGCCTACCCCGACGACCAGATCGCCGTTGTCTGCACCGGCAGCCAGGGCGAGCCCATGGCCGCGCTCAACCGCATGGCTAACCGCGACTACCCGAACGTCAAGATCAAGCAGGGCGACACGGTCGTCGTCTCGGCCACGCCCATCCCCGGCAACGAGGTCTCGGTCAGCCGGGTGATCAACAACCTGTTCCGCCTCGGTGCCGAGGTGATCTACGGCAACCAGGCCCATGTCCACGTCTCCGGCCACGCCGCCCAGGAGGAGCTGAAGCTGGTGCTGGCCCTGCTCCGCCCCGACTATGTGGTGCCCTTCCACGGCGACTACCGCCACGTGATGCTCTACCGCAAGCTGGCCACCAGCCTGAACGACATGTACACCGACGAGAAGGTGCTGATCGCTGAGGGCGGCTCGATCATGGAGTTTGGCCCCGGCTTCGGCAAGATCACCGGCAAGGCACCCGTCGGCTACATCTATGTGGACGGCACGACGGTGGGGGATGTGGGCAACGTGGTGGTGCGCGACCGCCAGATGCTCGCCAAGGACGGCATGCTGATCGTCGTGGTGAGCATCGACGGCACCACCGGCGAGCTGGTCGCCGGGCCGGACGTGGTCTCGCGCGGATTCGTCTACATGCGCCAGAGCCAGGACCTGATCGAGTCCACCAAGGATACGGTGCGCTCTGCGCTGACCAACAAGAACGGCGGGACCGCCATCCAGGGCGACAGCCAGTTCGTCAGCCGCAAGATCAAGGACGTGGTCGGCGAGTACCTCTACCGCGAGACGAAGCGCCGACCTATGGTGCTGCCCGTGGTGATGGAGGTGTAGGGTAGGGGTTGGGGGTTGGGGGTTGGGGGTTGGAGGTTGGGGGGCGGCGGGGCGCATCGGTCTATGATGCGCCACGCCTGCCCCCTTTTCTTATAGCGAGTCGCGGAACGCCTTGAGGGCGGCCACCGCCCGGCGGTACTCGACACTCACGGCCAGGCTAAGCGAGGCCATAGCGTAGGGCGGCGCCTCGGCCAGCGCGGCACAGCGCCCAGCCATAGCGTAAACCCCCATGCCCACGCAGCCCTCGCGCAGCCGACGGGCGATCCCCGCCGCACGGGCGCTATCAGCGTCACGCACAGCCGCCGCCAAATCGGCCAGCAGCGGCGGCGTCTGCTCCAGAAACTCGCGCACAATCTGCGCCAGCATCTCCGGGGCGTCCGCGCCGGCGGTGGCCGCCAGCGCCTGAAGCACCGACAGGTTGAGCACAGGGGGCTCGGGCTCAAGGCTACGCTCGGTCATAGGAATTCCTTACGGTGAGGGGTGGATGGTAGACAAGGTTTATAAGCACTTGACAGTTTGGCGTCACGGATCGCTTTCTGATGCGCTCGGCCTGTACCCTGTACCCTCTGCCCTGTACCCTTGCCTAACTCCGTTTATAATAGATTCTTCGGTCGCGCCTTGCATACGCATAGCTGTTTCAATAATATCACTCATTCGGCCATCGGCCATCGAGGTTCTTAGCATATGACCTGGCCGCCATTCTTCGCCCAGAGCCTGGCCCTGGGCAGCCCCGCGTCGGGCGTGGGCATCTGCCTGCTGTGGACGCCGCAGGACCGCGTGCTGCCCGCCCTGAGCCCGGACGACTACGCCGTCGCTGGCAACCTCTACTCGCGCGATGGGGTGAGCTTCCTGCTGCGCACCATCCTGGCCCGCCCGAGCATCCGCGCCATCCTGCTCTGCGGGAAGGACGCCACCGGCAGCGGCGAGGCGCTGGTCGCGCTCATGCGCGATGGGCTGGACGCCGAGGGCCGCATCGTCGGCGATGGCACCCGCCTGCACCCCGAGATCACCCGCGAGGCGGTGGAGCTGCTGCGCCGCAGCGTGGCCCTCCACGACGCACGCGATACCGTGCGGCCCGAGCAGATCGCCGCCCTGCTTGATGAGCTGCGCCGCCCGGCCGAACCCTTCGCCCCCGCGCCGCTCACCTTCCCCTACAGCGAGCCGACATCCGCCGCCCTGCCCGCCGCCGACACCGGCCTGCTGATCAGGGCGGGCACGGTGCGCAGCGCCTACCTCAAGCTGATCTGGCACGTGCTCAGCTTCGGCGTGCGCGGCGGCACCCAGCACAGCTCCGACCAGCGCGAGATCCTGGACGTGCTCACGGTGGTGGGCGACGAGCCGGCCGACCCGGCGGCATGCTCGCACGCCGGCTGGATGCCCTTCACGCGCGAGAGCCTGGGCGAGCGGAGGGCCGACGGCGGCTATAGCGGCTACCTCGGCCAGTTCCTAGAGGGCGGGCGGCCCGATGGCGTGAGCTACACCTACGGCTCGCGGCTGCGCGACTTCGGCGGCGCGATCGACCAGGTGGCCGGGATCATCGCCGACCTGCGGGCATCCGGCGAGAGCCGCCGCGCCGTGGCCGCCCTCTGGAGCCCGGCCCAGGACATCGGCAGCCCCAGCCCGCCCTGCCTAAACCTGGTGCAGGCCCGCCTGCGCGCCGCCCCCGGCGACGAGACCCCCAGGCTCTACCTGACCGCCTACTTCCGCTCGCACGACATCTTCCGGGCCTGGGCGTCCAACGCCTATGGCCTGCGCGCCCTCCAGGCGCTCATCGCCGAGCGGCTGGGCGACGCGCCCCTGGGCGACCTGGCCATCCTCTCGCACTCAGCCCACATCTACGCCCACGACTGGGAGCGCGCCGGGGAGCTGCTGGCCCACCACTACCGCGCCGCCGACCCGCGCCTGACCCGCGACGCCCGTGGCTCCTTCGTGGTCGCCCTGGAGCCGCCCGAGATCATCGTCCGCCACTACACCCCCGCCGGCGAGCACCTGCAGACCTTCCGGGGCGAGCGTGCCCGCGACCTGGGCCTCCAGCTCACTCCCTACGTCGGCGAGGCCAGCCATGCGATCTACCTTGGACAGGAGCTACAGAAGGCCGAGCTGGCCCTGGCCCTGGGCCGACCCGAGGCGTACAGGCAGGACCGGCCACTCACCCTTGACAAACCCGATCTCGTGTAGTATATTTGTTCGTATAACTCGCTGTTGTAGGAGAACCGTATGAGCATCAAGGCCGACCGCTGGATTAGGAAGATGGCCCTTGAGCACGGCATGATCGAGCCATTTGTAGACACCCAAGTGCGTGAGGGAGTGATCTCATACGGGCTAACCTCGTATGGGTACGACATGCGGGTGACAGATCATTTCAAGGTATTCACAAATGTTTATAACGCTCTTGTAGACCCAAAAAACTTCAACCCTCGCTCATTTGTAGATATTGAAGCCGATCATATCGATATCCCGCCGAACTCATTTGCGCTCGCGCAGTCGTATGAGCGGTTTCGGATACCGCGCAGTGTAAGCGCGATCGTGATCGGCAAATCGACCTACGCACGATGCTTTCGTGGTGATACCCGCGTAGCCCTCGTAGATGGAACAGCACCGACGCTGGAGGAAATGGCGCGGCGATCTGAGGATGGAGAGCTATTCTGGGGATACAGCATTGGGTCACATGGGCGCATTATTGTTACATTGCTCGAAGCGCCGCGCTACATTGGCCAGGATAGCTTGATTGAGATCATCCTTGATAATGGAGAGACGATCAACTGCACCCCTGACCACGCCTTTTTGCTGCGTGACGGACGGGAGGTTATCGCTGATCAGCTCAGGCCCAACGACTCGCTGATGCCGCTTTACCGAGATCTCTATCGTGGCTATGAGATGCTCTACCAGCCACTCAACGGATTTCTCTACCCGACCCATCGACTAGCTGATGAGTGGAATGTGCGTCATAGCATTTATGGCGATCAGCCTGGCACCCATCGACATCACAAAGACGTAAACCGGCGTAACAATAATCCCTGGAACATCGAGCGTATGGAGGCGAGCGCACATATTCGGCTCCATAACAGTGAAACTTATGGAGATGATTTTGAACCAGAATCCCATAGCACAGCTATTAAAGCGGCTTTTGAGCGCCTCATGGCTGATCCGGAATGGCGTGAAAGATATACGGAGCAGCAGCGAGCTAAAGCCCGCTCCTTTTGGAATGATGATCGCTTTGAAGAGATACGCATTCAACGCAACGAAAGTATACGGAACTCCTGGACAGATGAGCGACGCGAATGGCGTGCTGAGTTAACACGACGTTACTTTGAGCAACCGGCACATCGTCAGCGTCGATCTGAGCAGAGCCGAACGATGTGGGCACAGGCTACAGAAGAACGGCGCTTACAGCAGGCTGAGATCGCTCGCCGAATCAATATCCGCGAGGAGATCACCGCTGAGGTTGTGCGCGATGCGCTTGACCAAACGGGCTCTGTCCGTGGCGCGGCGCGACTGCTCAATTGTGATCGGGCTGTATTTCGGCGATTTCCAGAGGTGATTCATGCATTCAAGGGCACGCGGATGCGGAATCATAAGGTTGTTGCCATCCGCAGCCTACCCGGCACGCATGATGTCTACTGTCTGACCGTACCCGAAGCTGGCAATTTCGCGCTGGAAGCCGGCGTTTTCGTCCGAAACTGCGGTATCATTATTAACGTCACTCCACTAGAGCCTCAGTGGGAAGGCTACGTCACCATCGAGATCAGCAACACGACGCCGCTACCGGCGCGGATCTACGCCAACGAGGGGATCGGCCAGGTGCTCTTCTTCGAGGGCGACGAGGAGTGTGAGACATCCTACGCCGATAAGAAGGGCAAGTACCAAAGCCAGGTGGGGATCGTCCTGCCGAGGATTGACCGGGAGGGGTAAGGTGCGCTCTTGGCAAAGAGAAAGGGATATACACAGCAGTGTATATCCCTGAGTGGAGCGGGAGACGAGACTCGAACTCGCGACAGCCTGCTTGGGAAGCAGGTACTCTACCAACTGAGTTACTCCCGCATCGCTGAACGAAGTATAGCACCCGTAGGAATCTCTGTCAACCGCACCCCCAACCCTAAAACGGCTCAGTCGGCGGCAGGCGCAGGAAGAGCGCGTCTGCCCAGACGACCGCCGTCTGCCAGGCGATAAAGCCGTACATCGCCACCACCGCCAGCCGCCCGGCCATGCCGCGCCGCCAGAGCGCGTTGAGCGCAAAGGCCGAGGCCACACAGATCGCCCAGCCAGCAAAAGTCAGCCAGCGCGTGGTGATCGATGAGAGCGTGATCAGCGGCAGCAGCCCCTGGCTCAGAGCCACGCCGAAGGTCAGCCAGATCAGCGGCGGCAGGATGGAGCGCCGGTAGCGCGGGCTGAGGCTGATCATCACCGCCCCGGCTAGGGCCAGGATCACCGGGAACATCCCGTAGTGCAAGATCAGCCCCTCGTTCCAGAGCACGCTCAGGGTCACATCGCGGGGGATGGGCTTCTTGCCCGTCACCTCGTTCAGACCGACTGTTG
Source organism: Chloroflexales bacterium ZM16-3 (assembly GCA_004138175.2). Taxonomy (GTDB): domain Bacteria; phylum Chloroflexota; class Chloroflexia; order Chloroflexales; family Chloroflexaceae; genus Oscillochloris; species Oscillochloris kuznetsovii. The sequence goes on from RYFE02000006.1 coordinate 41,754, forward strand.
AGACCCCGACGATCTGTGTCACCACCAGATCCCAGAAGGCCGTGTAGTAGAACAGGCTGGCGAAGGCGGCGGCGGCGGCCCCGGCGCCCAGCAGCAGCAGCGCCCCGCGCCGCTCGTCGAGTTCGCGGGCGCGCCACCAGAGCAGCGGGATGATCAGCAGCCCCACAGCAGCGGTGTTGATGAACGTGCCAATATGGCCGAGGAAGACCAGCGTGAATAGGGTGGCGATGCTCCCCCAAACCGCCCAGCTGCGATAGTGTGGCCAGTACAGCACCAGCACGCCGAGCAGGAGCGTGGAGTAGAGCTGCGTGCTCAGCTGGGTCTGGAACGAGAACCACGTGTTCATATGGCTCACGGCTGCGACGGCATAGGTAAGCGCGGCGAAGAAGCCGACACGAGCATCCTGGCTCATGCGGGCCACGGTCATATAGATGATCAGCACGCCGGCGCACTCGAAGAGCGCGGCGCTAAGCTCGAAGAGGGTGCCGAGCGGTATGCCGGTGAGGATAAATGGGGCGAGCAGGATGTAGGGCGCGTTCGGGAAGGGGAAGGGCAGCCCGCGATGCTGCGCCCGGATGTAGACATCGCCAAGTACAGTTGCGTTGAAGCGGTTAATATGGAGCTGAAGGTCGCCGGGCATCGACGCGGGGTAGATCTGGCCGGTGTACTTCAGGTAGAAGCTGAGGCTGAGCAGCAGGATCAGCCAGGGCAGCAGCCGCGCCGGGGCGGGGATGGCGAGACGCCGAAGGAGCGGCGGCGTGGCCCATGCGAAGGCCAGGGCTGCGGCTAGGGTGATCATGCCGGCCTCGACAGGCCAGACCCCGCCGAATGCCAGGCGCGGTGCCTCGAAGAGCGCGGCCAGCGGCACCGCGAGGGCCGGGCCAGCCATCACCGCCGTCGAAGGCCACGGGCTGAGCCCGCCCGCGCGGCAGGCAAGCCAGAGCAGCCCCAGCCCAAGCGGCCAGCCCAGGAGCAGCCCGAGGTCGGGCCGCACCGGGGCGTCGCCCAGCCCGGCGACGATCAGGTCGCCGCCGACGGCGACGCCGAGCGGGCTGCGCCGATCATTCGGGTTGCTCCATGGATCTGTCTTCAAGCGCAGATGGAGCACGCCGTCGCCAAGGGCGCTCGCGGGCACATAGAGCGCGTAGCGCGCCGCCCCCGGGCGCAGCGTGATCAGCACAGGCCCAGCCCCGGCATCCAGCGTCATCGTCACCGGGCCGCCCTCTGGCTGCCAGCTGCCGCGATGCGCGACGATCATCAGGTTGAGCATCAGCGGGCGGCGGCCGACGCCGGGCAGCGTGATCGTGGCCTCGTCCCTTGACCAGCGCCAGCTATTGTCCCAGGTGATCAGCTCAGGAGCATAGAAGCCATCGACAAACGGCAGATCGCTGCGGGGGCCGCGCTCAATCCCAACCTGAAAGCTATAGCGGAATGGCTGCTGGGCGGCCAGCGCGAGCAGGGCCATGCTGCCGAGGATGATCAGCAGTAGGCGCCAGTCGGCGATTGCTGCGGCCAGCCGCGTGGCGCGATGTGGATACGTCGATGTCATAGACACAACAAGCCCGACAGCCCGACAGCCCGACAGCCTGACACTAGGCGGCTGTCGGGCTGTCGGGCTATCGCTCAAAGGGTAACGCTGCTACGAGCCATATGTTACGGAACCAGCCGGTAGCCCACGCCCCACTCAGTGAGCAGGAGGGTAGGGTTTCGCGGGTCCTGCTCGATCTTACGGCGCAGGTGCCAGATATACACCTTGAGGTAGTCGTTATCGCGGGTGTACTCCTGGCCCCACACGGCGCGCAGCAGCGTCTCGTGGTTCACCACACTGCCAGCATTCTCCGTAAGGATGAGCAGCAGATGGTACTCGGTCGGGGTCAGATCAACCACCTCGCCGCGCACGCGCACCTCGCGCTTCTGCTGGTCGATCTGGATCTGCCCATCGCCGGCGGAGAGCGGGCGGTAGGCCGGGGGCACGCGCCGCAGCAGCGCGCGGATGCGCGCCGACAGCTCATCCATGTTGAAGGGCTTGATCAGGTAGTCATCGGCGCCACGGTCGAGCCCGGTGATCACATCCTCGCTCTGCACCTTCGCGGTGAGCATCAGGATCGGGATCTTCGAGAACTCGCGCACCTTGCCGCACGCCTCAACCCCATCCATCTCAGGCATCATCACGTCGAGGATTACCATATCGGGGCGCTGCTCGCGCACCGACTGAACGCACTGCACCCCATTTGCAGCCTGAATGACGGCATAGCCCTCGTGCTCCAGGTTGATCCGGATCAGCTCACGCAGGCCATTATCGTCGTCAACAACCAGGATGGTACGCTGCTCCATGTCTAATCCTTGCGCTATGGTGCGCCGAGGGCCAACCCTTCTCGCTGTAGCTCAGTAAACCGTGCAGTTACGTCGTCGAGCGTGAGTTCACCGACATGGACATAGCGAATCCGGCCTTGCGCATCGATAAAGAAGCTCGTAGGAAGCGGGAATACCCGAAACGCGTCTGTCACACTCCCGTCACGGTCAAGGGCGATAGGGTAGGTCAGGTTAAACTGAGTAATAAATGCGCGGATATCGTCCTCGCTATTGCCCTGGAGCTTCTCGTCATCGGTCAGGTTCACGCCGATGATCGTCAGCCCCTTATCGCTATAGCGCTCGCTGGCGGCCTGGAGCGCCGGAAGCTCGCGCTTGCACGGCTCGCACCAGGTGCCCCAGAAGTTCACCAGAACCACCTGGCCCTGGTAGGCAGACAGGCTCACTGTATCCCCGGTCAGGGTCTGGAGGCTAAATGAGGGGGCCGGGCGGTTCACCTCGCCCATCGGCTGGCCCTGGACAGCAGCGTTGCGCCCGGTGAATACCCAGATTGCCGCCACCAGTGCCAGGGCGACCAGCGAGCCAATGACTGCGACCATGCGCTCGCGCGGGGTGATCTGGCGTCGGGCGCTGGCACGGACAGCGGGCAAGTCCACCTGAGCAACGCCGATGCTGATATCATACTGACGCCGCCGCACAGGGTCTGATAGAATAGCGTAGGCCCGCTCGATCTCGGCGGTACGCTCCTCAGCCACCTGCCGCATATCATCATCGAGATCAGTGACCCGCTCGGGGTTATAGCGCTCGCGCTGCCGCTGGTAGGCCGCATCTATCTCCTCGCGGCTCGCCTGTGGCTCCAGGCCCAATAATGTGTAGTGGATGTTCATAGGTCGTAAACGCCTTAGCGCCTGTATTTTAACACAGGTGCTTTAACTTTTGTCGAACAGCTGTGATCAAAAGTAAAAATCGCCGTAGCGCAGCAGTCACGCGGTCACCCTGCGCGTGCCCGGCCCGTAAACGGGCGGGCTATAGGTCTGCGAAGCCCACTTGCGCGGGCTGGCCGAGGCCGCGCAGGCTTCGTCGTGAGCTCAGCCGAACGGCGGCCTTTGCAAAACCGTAGCACGCGGCTTCAGCCGCCGGGCGACGCCGCACCGCATGACTTCTGCGGTATTGCCTTTTGCCTTTTACCTTTTGCCTTGGCCCTAGCGGCTATACTGAGCAATCAGATGGCGGGCCTGCTGAGCCACCCCCGGATCTACATTCGGCATCACAATCGCCTTCTGCCACTGCTCAAGCGCCTGCGCCGTCTGCGGCGGGTCGGCGGAGATGAGGCACAGCCCCTTGCTTAGCAGGGCGCGCGACTCCTCTGGTGAGTCATTGATCGCCTGGCTGGCCTCCTCGATGCCCTGAGCCACATAGCTCTGGTCATTCACGCCAATCCCGTAGTAGCAGAGGGCCGTGGCCATATCGGCGCGGGCTACGGCGTTGGTAGGCGTAATAGCGAGTGCCTTCGTGTAGGCGTCGCGGGCCTCAAGCCAGCGCGGCAGGCGCTCGACATACGCCGACTGAAGGCTCTGGTCGCCGCTGTCGATCCGCTCGCGCACCACCACCACGCTATCATAGAGGGCATTACCGAGCTCGATCCAGGCGTTCGCATTGTCCGGCACCTGTAACGCCACCTGGCGCGCAGCCGTGATCTGCGCCTCGAACTGGTTGATGATCTGATCGGCTGAGGCCGTGGGTGCAGCAGCCGTGGGCTGCCCAATTGTGCTCGGCCCGCTCTGGCTGCCCGCCGCCTGCTGCGGCGCGTTCCAGACCGTTGTAACCAGCGTGATCAGCACGATCGCGAAGGTCGCTACAGCCACCATCAGCACCGGCACAACCCAAGTCGGCATGCCTGGTGTCTTATTCACACGGCGCCCGCTGCGGGGTGCAGACTGGCTGCGTGGGAGGTAGGGCTGTGCATTGAAGCCCTTGGGCCGCTCCTGTCGATGTGCCGGAGGGAGTGGGCGATAGTCGATCAGGTCATCATCGCCCTGTTCCATGTCCTCCCTTGGGGGTGCCTTCGCCCCTAGAGCCGGGGCAGCGGTCCGGTCGCGCAGCTCGCCATCAAATGCGGCGCGCCGCTTTGGGTCGCTCAAAATAGTAAAGGCCCGCTCGATCTCATCGCGGCGACGGCGGGCGAGCTCAACCAGCTCGTCGGCGGCACCATCTAGCAGCGATGAGTCGTAGCGTTGGCGTAGGCGATCGTACGATGCGCGAATGGCCTCACTATCGGCCTTCGGGTGAACTTGGAGTGTCTCGTAGTAGTCTTGCATATCCCAGCTATTGCAGAAGGGAGGGATTCACGGGAGGGCTGCCCTCCCGTGAGCCTCCTGTGGTATGTTAATCGCCGCTGGCGGGGCGGGGGCTCTGTAGCCCACGGCGCCTCACCAGTCCACCAAACAAGCCCTTCGGCAGCCGCACGCGCTCGCCGGCCAGGAGCGCCCGGCCCTCAAGGTAGCGCCGCATCAGCGCGATCATGCCGCCCAGAACACCGACCACCACGCCGATCCAGACGAAGATCACCAGCGGCTTGACGCTCACGGTGATCACGCCCTTGGCCGGCACCACTGGCAGATCATCGATGCCCGCGCCCTTGCCCTCAAGCAGCACCATGCGGTTGGTCGGATCCACCTCAACTAGGCTGAGGGTCTGTCCACCGGGAAGGGTCACCGCAATATGCTCAAGCTTCTGGTCGCCGGTCGCCGGGTCGGTAGCCACCTGGATCACCGGCTCGACCTGGCTCTCCTGGCCGTTGTAGAGCACCGTGATCTTTGCGCCGACCTTGATCTCGCCGCCGTTCGTCATCGCAGCGGTGTCCATGTTAAAGTCCACAAAGGTCAGCTCGTACGGCCCCATCGTCGTCTTGCTGCCGGCCGCGAGGATTGGCCGGGCCGGGTTAGACTCGGGATCGTAGCCAGCCGGCGAGATATAGATATCCTGGTAGAACAGACTCTTGATCGCTGGGGTCTGCATCGTCGAGCCCATGCGCTCATTGTAGTAGAGGTAGGGCCGAGCGTTGAAGATATCGCTCTTCCCATCGTTCACAGTAAAATCGAGCACGCCGCGCTGCTTATCATCAAGCTGGTAGCCGTTAAAGGTGAAGTCATAGCCGTAGATCTTGGTCGTCTCGCCGGAGGCCATCACCAGCCGCTGCTCGGGCGTCGCGTAGGCGCTTGATCCGACCATGCCGATCAGGGTCAGGCTGAAGCCGAGGTGGGCCATGTAGCCGCCGATCCGCATCCATCCGCCGCGCAGGGTGCGGATGATCATCAACAGGTTTGTGCCGATGGCGAAGGTGCCGCCAGCCACATAGGCCAGCGATACCAAGTCGCGCACATTGATCAGCATGGCGACAATCGCCGCAATCACTGCCGCGAGGGCAGGCCAGCGCAGGGCACGCAGCAGGTGGCGCATATTCACATCGCGCCAGCCGAGCAGCGGGCCGATGATCATGAGGACGATGATCACCGCGCCCAGGGGCGGCACCGTGCGCTTGTAGAAGCTCGACGCGAGGCTGAAGCGGCCATCCGTGAATGGCTGGGCCTGCGGATTCATCAGCGTGCCGTCGTCCACCTCGAAGGTGCTGCTCATCCAGCTCTGGAGGGTGTGGCCCACGCCAGGGATGGCCGAGATCACCGGCATCGAGGTGCCGATGCCGACCACCAGAGCCGTCACGACAAAGGAGATCATCATCAGCACGAAGAAGCTGTCGCGAGAGAGGAGCTTATCGCTCAGCGGGCGGGCGGGAATGTCGCGCCAGCGGATGGCGAACAGAGTCAGGGCGGCGACGATCAGGACCCCCAGGAAGCCGACCAGCGAGTTGAAGATGCCCTCAGCCACAAAGGAGTGAACCGAGAAGTTCGCGTAGACGCCGCTGCGGGTGAGGAAGGTCGCATAGAAGACCAGGATATAGGCTGTCAGAGCCAGGAACAGGTTGGTCTTGCGCAGGCCACCGTGGGAACGCTGAAGCACCATCCCGTGCATGAGCGCAGTGAGGACGAGCCAGGGCACCAGCGACGAGTTCTCCACCGGGTCCCAGCCCCAGTAGCCGCCCCAGCCCAAGGTCTCGTAGGCCCAGTAGCCGCCAAGCAGCAGAGCTAAGCCGAGGAAGGCCCAGGCAGCAATCGTCCAGGGCAAGGCCCGTGCGACCCAGGTGTCGTAGTCGCGGCGCACCAGGGCGCTGATCGCGAAGGCGAAGGGCACCGTGGTGAGGGCGTAGCCAACAAAGAGGATCGGCGGGTGGATGATCATCCAGAAGTTATGCAGCAGCTCATTGAGCCCCTTCCCATCGGCGGGAATGGTCGCAGGGGCCAGGCCGGTGGCCGCATCGATCAGCGGCTTAAAGGGGTTCAGGCTGAGCACGAAGGAGAGCAGGGCCACCTGCACAAGCATCATCACCAGGATCACATAGGGCTCGAAATGCTTTGCCCGGCCCACCAGCAGTGCGGTGGCGACACTCCCCCAGATCGACCAGATCAGGAAGCTGCCTGGCTGCCCGGCCCAGCTCGCCGCCACAACAAAGAAGGGTTCCAGGTCGCGCGAGCTATAGTTGTAGACATAGTCGATGTCGAAACGGTGGGCCAGAAACAGCGTAATCAACAGCGTCCAGGCCATCAGCAGGGCGCCGAGGCTGGCAAAGACGCCGAAGCGGGCGTAGAGCAGCGCCATGCTGCTACCGCGAGCCACCACCAGCCCATAGCTGACGATCGCGAGCAGGGCCATGGCAATCGAGGTGACGATCAGGAAGGTGCCGAGAGGGTACATACCTAAGCCTTCTAGGGGTTGACTCAACCAAAAGGGAGGGGCTTTAAGGGAGGGAAACCCTCCTTATGACCCTCCCATTTCAGATAGACAGCTAGCTCGTCGTATTTGCCTGGAGCTCCTGGTACTTCGATGGGCACTTCACCAGCAGGTCATCGGCCATAAACGCCTGCTGGGCGCTATCGTAGTGGCCGATCGCAACGATGCTGATCGCCTGCTCGAAGTTGGAAGGGCGCGGGTCATCAGAGATCACCTTGACCAGCTTCTTATTCGAGTCCTGGAGCATGAAGGTGAAGCGGCCTTCGGCATCCATCTCGCCCGTCGAGCCGAGGAAGCCGGCCAGCTGGATGCTGCGCGAGCTGCTGATCGCCTCGTCCACACTGGTGGTGTAGGCGCGGAAGGCGTCCTTAAAGCCGAACAGGCCATAGACAATCGCCAGCAGGATGATGCCGAGTCCGGCGATGTGGAGCGGCTTGATCTCGAAGCCGCGGCGGGCTGGGGCTGGTATGGTGGTCATTGTCACCCTCGTGTTGTTCTAGGATTGTAGATTGTAGATTGTGGATTTGCTGCAACAGAACGCTACCCAGTCTGCAATCAGCAATCAGCAATCACTTCTCAACCGGCTCACCCTCACGCACCCGAGTGATAGTGGCGCGCGGCGGGACGGGCTGCTCGCGCCGCTCCTCGCGCTCCAGCTCGCGCTTCAGCGCGCGAGCCTGCGAGTCGATCCGCCAGAGGTAGGCGAAGATCCCGATCCAGACTGATAGCGTGACGGCCATGGCGACATAGACCGCCGCGCCTGCGTCAAGCGCCACATTCATAAGCGCGCCCCTTCTCTGCGGGCCAGCGCCCACTGCACGCCAAGCAGTGTCGCTCGCACATTCAGCATCCAAAAAAATAGCGCCGTAAAGCCAATGATCGAGGCCAAGAAGGTGAAGAGCGTGCGCGCATTCTCAAGCGTGCCGGTGCCGGGTGCCTCAATGTTCAGCCGCACGCTGTTTCCCGCCAGATCCACATCTTCAATCACCATGCGGAAGCGCATGCCCGGGAAGGTCGGTCGATCCACAACGGCATGGCGGGCCAGATCATAGGATGGTCTCAACGTCTCCGTAGCGCTCAGGCCCGGCTCGCTCACTTGCACCTGCGCCGTCACCACATCGCCGACCCGCTCAAGGCTCAGCAGCTCAACCTTGCGGTCGCCCAGCAGCCCGATCATACCCTCACCCAGCGCCACCCCATCGCACTTGCTGCCCTGGATGAAGGCGCAGTTGGGGTGAAGGGTGCTGTCGCTGATGCGGGGGGCGATGAAGATCAGGAAGGGCACGGTGACAAAGGCGAAGATCGAGTAGACCGCGCTGAGCTGGCGGCGTCGGGACACATCTTCGATCGCCGAGCGCAGCGCGAACAGCGCGGCGTAGATCAGCAGCAGCACAAAGATCGATGTCTGCCGCGGGTCCCAGTTCCAGTAGACGCCCCAGACCACCTGCGAGAAGATTGCGCCGGTGACGGTGGCGAGCACCGTGAAGAGGAATCCGCTCTCGGCGGCGGCGAGGGCGTAGTCGTCGTGCTCGGGCCGCCCGCGCCAGAGGTAGAGCCCGCTGAACAGGGCCGATACCGCGAAGGCCAGCACGCTGACCCATGCCGTGGGCACATGCATAATGATGATGCGCCCGGCGTTGCCAAGCCCCTCATACTGGGGCACGACAAGGAACATGGACACCGCGACGCCCGCGATCCACACACCAATCAGCAGCTTGGCAGCCTGGGCCATACGCTGTGCCATCGGCCTACGCCTTTCCAGTCCCTTATAGGAAAATACCTGTTTGACGTATCATACTACGCTTGTGCGTCACCAACAACAGCAATTTACCATTACGTAGGGCTGCACCTGGAGCGCCAACCTGTTTCAAGTATATTTTATCACGCAGCATTTTATGGCATGGGCAATATATCACATGTTAGACGAGTCGCCGGTGAAGGGTGCGACCACACCCGTTGAGGAGTCGCCTCTAGAGCAGGCAATTTCGCGCTCACTCCAACGTCTTCCTTTGCTGGGTGTTGGCGGCTTTGCCGCCAACACCCAGAGCCCGATACGTGTCCGACAAGGGTTAGCGGGCAACCACCGGGTCAGGCGAGCTTGAGAACGAAGAGACGGTCGTCACTCCATCCGGGCTCGTGTAGTATGACTGGACGCGGTACTGGTAGGAAGTACCCGCCGTCACCGTTCGATCCGTGTAGGTTCGGAGGTTGTTCCTGACGATTGTATCCAGCCGCGTCCAGGCCCCATTGCCCTCGCGCCGCTCCACATAGTAGCCACTCTCATTGGTCGAGTTATCGGTCCAGTTGATCCGGATCCGACTCCTCTGCACCGTGAGCGACAGGTTCGTCGCCTCAACCAGCTCCAGGTTCGGCGGCGTAGCCGGCATGTTCACCGCCAGCACCGAGGTTGGCGCGCTCTCACCCGCAGCGTTGTAGGCAACCACGCGGTAGAAGTAGCGCGTCCCCGCTACTGCGCTCACGTCCGTGAAGGTCGTCCCCGTCCCTGAACTGTCAAAGCTCACCAGGTTAGTCCAGTTGTTGCGATTGTTGGATCGCTCGATCCGGTAGCCGCTGATCACATCGGCGGGAGCGGTCCAGCTCAGCGTGGCCTGTGGCCTCGTCCAGGTCAGGCCCGTCGGTACACCTGGCGGCAGGATACCCACCGGCGGCACGCGCACCTGGAGCGTCGTGGTGGCACCGTCGCCAAACGAGTTGTAGGCAGTGACCCGGTAGTAGTAGGTTGCGTCCGCTGCAATGGTCGTGTCGAGGAAGCTGCCGGTCGGCCCACCTGCCGCCGTGCTGATCTGCGTCCACGGGCCATTCGCCGCTGCTGCACGCTCGATCTTGTACCCGACAATCGTTCCGGTCGCGCCGCTCCACGTCAGTTGCACCTGTGGCGCGGTGATCTGGTTCAGGATGCTGAACTGGAGGTTGATCGTCCCGCCAGGAGGTGGCCCGATCTTGGCCTGCACCGGCAGGCTGGGCTGCGAGATGCCAAATGCGTTGTAGGCCCGCACCTGGTAGTTGTAGATCATGTCCGACTCAGCGCTGGTGTCCGTCCAGGTGTTGGCCCCGAAGCCCATAACACCGGGGGTAACAGTCGGCGTGCGACCCACCTCGGCGAAGAGGCTCAAATTGCCGTTGGGCAGCACTTCCTGGCGCTCGATGATGAAGCCATCTTCATTGTCGGCCAGGTCATACCAGGCTAGGGCCACGTTGCCCGGCTTGGCGGTGATAACCTTCAGCGAGTCGGGGGCCAGCGGCAGATCGGTGATCGTGTGGGCCACGAAGTAGCCCGAGAAGGTCGAGCCAGCGCCGTTGATGGCCTCGATGCGATACTGGTAGGTCTTCGAGCCGTTCAGGCTCTCGCTGCGGAAGGTCTGCGCCCCGCTGTTGCCGTTCTGCGGGAAGACCACCGCCAGCGTGTCCCACGATGCGGTTTTGCCCAGCTCGCTGGCGCTGATGTCCTTGCCGTAGCGGATCCAGACGATGTAGCGCTCGGCGCCGGGGGCCGGCTCCCAGCTCACATCGAGCGCGAAGGGGTTGTCGGCAACCGTGGTAGCGGTGACGCCGCCGGTGGTGGGCTCGTACTTGACACCCCAGTTGGCCGGGGCCACCGGCGCGGCGGTGTCGGCGGTGGAGTCGGCGGCGGCGATGAAGGGCATGCCCTTGCCGCTGAGCATCCATGCCGCGTAGGCGATGCCGCCCCAGTTGTCGCGCAGCGAGTTGCCGTCCATGTCCTTGATCTGATAGAACTCGGTCACGTCAGGCGCGCTACCGTTGTTAGCGTTGTAGTAGGTGATCACCTGATCGCTCAGGTAGGTCGGGTCCAGCGGGTAGTTCAGCGAGTAGATGCTGGGCGGACCCTCGGGGCGCAGCGTCGAGATGTCGCTGTTCTTCAGGTGCTCCAGGAACGGGCGGGTGTGGGTCTGCCACTGGATGTTGGCGTTGACGCTGAGCTGAGCAGTCTCTGGGGCGTCGAAGCTGTAGGTCACGAGGTCGTAACCCTCGCCGCTGGTGTAGCGGCTATTATCGACATAGGGAATGAAGTTGGCCGGGTCGTAGTTCCAGAAGTCGGTGCCGGCCTCCGCATACTTGGCCATGTCGAAGCCGACCGGCGGGATGCGGTTGTCGAAGATGATCGTGCCGTTCAGCAGGCTCGGCGAGGGCTGGCAGAAGGGGATGGCCGGGTCGCTATAGTCACAGGTGGCCGTCACCTTCTCGTAGACCATCACCGCGTTGTTGCCGCTGTCGATCTTATTGGTCAGCGCGCGGTTGAAGGGCATGGCCGAGTCGGTCTTCAGCTCGGCGTTGGCATAGTCGTAGACGCCGGACTGGTAGACGCTTGCGCCGGTGGTGTCCGTGACGTTCAGGCTGATCCAGAAGCGCCGGCCATCGGGGTAGCCCGAGGGGATGCGGTGGCCGCTCTGGTTGATCACCTTGACCTGCACGTCCCACTTGCCGGTGGCATTGTTGTAGGTCGGGCCGCTGACGATCTCGATATCGACGCCGTCGGTCATCGAGATCTCGGTGTTGCGCGTCGTGCGGTCCCAGGTCAGGTCGCGCGAGGACATCATCCCTGGGAAGATCCGCGGGTCGTTGTTGGTCGGCGCACCGATCACCTCAAGGTCAACCTCGGGGTAGAGGATCTTCATCATCTGCGGCAGGTCGCGGTTGGCCCCGGCCAGCTTGTGGACGGTGGTGCCGCCGTTGGCGTTGCGATCCTTGCCGTAGGGGAACCAGCCCACCAGGGTCGGGTCGGCGTTCAGCGAGACCGCCGCGTCATCCGAGTACTCCTGCTTCAGGGTTGGCGAGTGGCAGTCCTGGCAGGTCTGGCCAGTGCCGTCAGTCGCACCGAAGCTGCTGTACTTCCACTCGGTGTAGGTGCGCTGCTCGGGCATGCCGTGGTTGAGCACCGGCACCGTCAGGTCGTGGCAGGTGCCGCAGAACTCCGAGCTGTTGATGAAGTCGTTCTGGAAGGTCGGGTGCTCGATCGAGAGCGACTGATCCTGAAGGCCGGTTGCCGGCGGGGCGATCGGCACCTCGAACTGGATCGGCACCGAGCCGTCGGCGTTGTAGACGATCTTCTGGCCCGCCGAGTTCTCCTCCGGCTGGCCCGCCGGCCAGGTGTTGTTGTCGTTGTCGGCGAACTTCGGCTTGAGATCATCCGAGTAGCCAGATGGGTAGACGCCGTAGGTCTGGCCGGTGTAGGGTGTGCCATTGATCGGCAGGTCGCTCTTGTAGATCTCGACCGAGCCGGCGTACTTGCCGCCGTAGGTCATGCCGTCGGCGAACTGGAGCGTGCCGTCGCCGAGCGGGTTGCCGGGCAGCGGGCCATTTCCGGCCTCCGCATAGGGCGTGCCCACGTGCGGCCAGTCCGAGAGGCCGGCCATCATGTTCCAGGACGGGTCGTTGACCGGCAGATCCTCGCGCTGCATGGTCACGTTGCCAGTGGCGCGGTGGCAGGTCTCGCACATGATGCCTTCATCGTCGGTGGAGGCGAGGATGCTGTGCATCATCGTGCTGCCGTCGCTGGCCCCGGCGAAGTTCGGGTCGAAGCGACCGGAGAGCCAGCCGTTGGGGCTGTGGCAGCGGAAGCACATATTGCCCGCGCCCTCCTCTCCGGTGATGCTCTTGACGGTCTGCTCAACGATGATCTCGTTGGCACGGAAGATCGGGTCGCGGGCCGAGCTGGCCATGTTAGTGCCAGCCCAGTTCCCGAAGTGGCCGACCTGCTGGTCGATCGTGCCGCCGTGGCAGGCGCCACAGGTGACGACGAACTCGAAGACGTTGTACGGGGCGGGGAAGGTGATATTGCCGAGCTCTTGCTGCTGAGTGCCGGGGTTCGGCACGGCGCCGCGCGGGCCGGGCTTGCCGCCCGGGACATCGGCGTGAACGATCATCAGGCTGAGCATGAGGAATGCGGCAACCGGTAGCACAACACGGATGAGAAGCCTGCGTAGGAGCAGGCTCCATTGATGACGTAACATATATCCCCCCTAAAAACGAACCTTTAGAGCATCATGGCTCTCCACGCGGAGGCTGAATGATCGTGGCTCGTCGGTTAACGACAAGCATGACCGATCCACCTTCCAGCGTGTTGACAAGGGTTAACGTACCCCTGCCTCGAACCCATCCCTCCTCGGTGAGCATCATTGGCAGATGCAGCGGAAGAGAGAATTCGTCAGTCGACGCGAATGGATTCTCGTCCATCTCGTTCACCAGCGTACCAGCCAGACCCCCCCGGCGGTAACGCTGTCCACGCACAGACTGCGGGGCCTGTGCGTCAGTGATAGACCAGTTTCCACGGATGTACCAGCGACCGGCCTGTTGTCCAGACAGATCGTGATTTGGCTGAAAGGCGCTTACATTCAGCTCAAATAGTCCCTCCTTCACAATGGTGCCAGCGGGCGCGTGTGCGGATCCGCGCAGCACGTAGCTCATAACAATCCCATCAGCCAGCACTGTGGTCTGCCCGGGGCGATTAATAACGATGTCACCGAGTGTCCAACTCTGCTCATTGGCGAGGGCTGCCGAGGAAACGACTGCCGTTGAAGAGGGCTGGATGGCGAGAGACATGGTGGTGGTCGCCTGGGGCGAGTCAGCGAGCATGCTCGACATGGTGGTGGTCGCGAACACCGCAACCACGATAGTGAGCACAAGAGCTGGCATGATAAGCAGGTTTTTAGTGCGTGAAGACACGATCACGTAGTGTCCTTATACCGTGCGTATGTATACATTGCAACATAATACGAGCCGTATCAATGCAAGGTGGTACTCTTACACCATAAAGCCTATAGGCTTATGATGTACGCATCACCAAGCGATCTTAAAACCGGCCATTAGTGAGGATGAGATGAGTAGGACGGAAGTTAAGCCTATTGTAGTATGGGCAAAGGTAATTGTGAAGATATCCTTCATAAAATTCTTGTCATTCATGTAGAATATTCGGTTGCGGGCTGACAACTATTGATGGTTTATGAAATTTAACCAAGAATAACCGCGCTCTTATCAATAATTCTCCAATCTTATCTTAATATTCCAAGCGTTTTCCAAGAAATCAAGCGTTTTCCAAGAAAACACAAGCAGGTCTTTGCAACGAAAAGCCTCACAACAGAGAAGCTTAGCTAGTTTAAGCGCACGACAATACACCACAGACGCTCAGGCTATGCGCCTGTAGATCCGGATGTTATCATATTTTGGTTCATTACAGCCATGATCAGGCTTGTTGTAACCAAAATATATGACTACTTACGCTGGTTAGGGAAGCGGAATGTCACGCTGAGCGAAGTCAAGCGTCCCGACCGAGGATTGGCGCGTATAAAGAAGAATGCGACGGTCAGGGGAATGCCCTACGCCTCCCAGACGAAGCGGAAGAGCATAAGCGAGGCAACAAACATGGCCACGGCGTAGGCCAGAAGGATGCGGATCGCCGGCAGCGCCAAAACCATGCCGGCGCTGTCGAGGGTGAGAGCGGTGCCCTGGATCGCGACGATCAGTGGGGGGACAAGCAGCGGGAAGGCGAGCACCGCGAAGAGGGCGCTCTTAAAGCTGGCCCTGGCAATAATCGCTGCCAGGATGGTGGTCGCCGCCGCAAGACAGAGGCCGCCGGCCGCCAGCACCAGCACGAAGGCGAGCGGGCTGCCAACCTCAACCCGCACCAGGATAATGAAGAGGATGCTCGTGACCATGTCGAGCAGCAGGAGCAGGGCCAGGTTGAAGAGGAACTTGCCCAGGTAGACGGAGATCGGCGGGGCGGATAGGCGCAGGGCGGCCATGGTGCGCGTCTCCTCCTCGTACACGAATCCCCGCGAGAGGCCGTTCAGCGCGGCAAAGAGCAGGGCGATCCAGAGCAGCGCCGACTGGATGAGCAGGTACTCATCGGTGCGGCGCATGCCGATAAAGCCCACGCCCAGGCTCACCGCCACCGCCGCGCTCGCGGCGAAGAGCACAAGCGCATTCAGTGCATAGCGTGTGCGCAGCTCGCTGCGCAGATCCTTCACGAAGATCGCCCATGCCGCCGCGAGGAGGCCGCGCACGCCCACTGGGCGGAGCGCCTGCGCCAGATCAATCTCTTGCTGCTCTGGTTGGACGTTCATCATGTCAGCTTACGTAAGGGAGATTTAGCCACAGGATCATGGGCCGAGCTCCAGCAACAGATCGGCGTAGCGCAGCTCACGCGGGTCGTTCGTAGCAACCACCACAATCCCCGCGCGGCGCTGGCGGGCGATCACCTGATCGACAACCTCGGCCCCGCGCGTATCCAGCGTCACCGTCGGCTCATCGAGCAGCAGCACCGGCGGGCGGTGGATAAGCGCGTAGGCGTAGCGCAGGCGGTGGGCCATCCCCGATGAGTAGGCGGAGAGCCGGTCGTCGCCACGGCCACCCAGCCCGATCTGCTCAAGCATCTCGTCGATCGCAGCATCGGTCGGATGCAGGCCGCGCACCTGGGCGAAGAAGCGCAGGTTCTCGCGGGCGGTCAGCTCACGGTAGAGCGCCAGATCCGGGGCGACCCAGCCGATCAGCGGGCCAGCCTCACGGGGAGCCCATGCCCGCCCTGCGCATATATACGCAGCGGAGCCCGCAGCAGGCTGCTGGAGTCCAGCCAGCAACCGCAGGAAGGTACTCTTCCCGCTGCCATTCGCGCCGCTCACCACCAGTACCTCGCCCTGTCGCAGGCGCAGGCTCACACTCGCGAAGACGGTGCGCGGGCCGTAACTCGCAGCGAGCTCTTCTACTATCAGGCTGATCTCCATCGCCGGGGATTGTACCACAGTGGGGGTTGGGGGTTGGGGGTTGGGGGTTGGGGTTGGGAGAGGTGATGTAACGCCAACAAAAAACCGGGGAATGCTCCCCGGCCCAACCCCTAACCCCTAACCCCTGTCCTCTACGGCACCGGCTGGCGCTCACGCGTGACCAAGTTCGGCATCACGCCGCCGGTGGAGGACTGGGCCTTGAGGAAGCGGAGCAGCACATCGTTGAAGAGGGTCGCCTCGTCGAGGAAGGGGAAGTGTCGGCTACGCGGCATCATCACAACCTCGGCGGAGGGCACATTGTCAAAGAGGTCGGCCTGGTTCGGGTTCACGATATCATCGCGGCCGCCGTGGACGATCAGGGCAGGCACCTTGAGCCGGCTGAGCTCGGGGCGCAGGTCGGTGCGCCACATCGAGCTGACGGCCCGGCGCAGCGAGAGGGCGCTCGACTTCACGCTGTCGTCGATCATCTCGCCAATGGCAGGGTCACTCGTCTCGCCCAGGAAGAAGCGGAAGAGGCGGCGGCGCACCCAGGGCAGGCGGGCGAAGGCGTCGGCGAAGAACGGCCGATCGGTGAGCTTGAGCAGCCATGAGAGCGAGTCGCCATCGATTGGCGCGCCGACGGTGGCCACGCGCTGGATGCGGTCGGGGTACATAATGGCTGTCTTCAGGGCGACCATACCGCCCATCGAGTGGCCGACAAGCTGGACGCGGTCGATCCCGAGGGAGTCGAGGAAGCGGATCACCTGATCCGAGTAGTTCTGGATACTCTCCTGGGTCAGCTTGCGGCGCGAGTCGCCGAAGCCCCAGAAGTCGAAGGAGTAGGTGCGGAAGTGCTCGGACACAACCTCCATCGTCGGGAACCAGTACCGCCAGCTGCCAAGCCAGCCGTGCAAGAAGAGCACCGGTCGCCCGCGTCCGAATGCCTCATAGTGGACCGATTGGTTGTCGATGACAACGATGCTCATAGCGTTACGCCAGTGTCTGCTAGGGAAGAGGTGTAGGCATGCCTACTGCCCATGATAACGCAAGTATATAACGATTTTGTATAAAGAACGTGTTTTCCAGCAATCAATCTTGTAATGCGGCGGTGCTGTCTGGGACTAGTCGGCACCGCCGCTGGTGCGGGCGCGCAGCGAGGAGATATTTGACTCGCGCTCGTGGAGCGAGCGCCGCAGCCGCCACTGGAGTGTTGCGATATCCTCGGATATCCCGCGCAGGTGCGACATCTCCTGCTCAAGCTCGTCGAGCAGGGCGCGGGCGTGCATGCCAACCTGGGCGCTGCCTCGCTCAACCGAGATCTGGCCGACACGCTCCTGGATGGCCGAGAGCAGGCTCATCAGGTAGGCCCACGACTCGTTGTCCTGGGTGCTGGTGGAGCGTTGGGCCTTCCCGCGTGTGTCGAGCCAGCCCTGGATCTGCGACTGCATCGCGCTAATTCGCTCCTCAAGCTGATGCAGGGCGGCCTCCTCAGCCGGGGTGCGGGCCGGGGAGTCGCCGCGATCCCCGGCCCGCTGGGCATGATCGGCGATCTGCTCAAGCTGCTCCTGCAGGTAGGCCATCGACGAGCCGAGCTGCGACTGGCGCATCGTGACGGCCTCCTGCTCGTTGAGCATGTCGAGCAGCATATCCCGCAGCCTGGCAGACTCATCGGCGCTGTGGAGCGCCTGCTGGTGGAGAAGGTGCGGCACAAACCAGAGCAGCAGCGCGAGCAGGGTGATTACGGCAATGCCGAGGGCGACGAAGAGTGCTGTCATGTGTTTCCTCCTAACCTACAAACTAGTATAGGAAGGGGGAGGCCGCGCGGCTATGCCTACGGATGACAGCTGGATTACGGTGCGGTAGCGACGCTCACAACTCGGTCGTGGCCGGCGAGGTCGCGAACGACGCGCACCTCGGCGGGGGGGAATGCGGCGCGGGCCAGGTTGGCCACCAACTCGCCCTGCCACGCGCCAATCTCGCAGAGCAGCGCCCCGCCGGGCTGTAGGTGGGCGGGCGCGTCGGCGAAGAGCCGTCGGTAGATGTCGGCGCCGGTGGGGCCGCCGCCCTCCAGGGCCAGGTGCGGCTCGTGGGCGTACACGTTCGGCTCCACCTCAGCCAGGATGGTGTAGGGCGGGTTGCTGACAATGAGGTCGTAGCGGCCCTCCAGCGGGGCGAGCAGGTCGCCCCGCAGCAGCCGCACCCGCCCGGCGAGCCCGTGGCGCTCGACGTTCGCCCGCGCCACATCCAGAGCCTCGGGCGAGATATCGACGGCGTCGATCTGGGCGGCGGGTAGGTGGACGGCCAGGGCGATGGAGATCGCCCCGCTGCCGGTGCCGATGTCGGCGATGCGCAGGGCGTCCGACCGCCCTGTGGCGATCCGCCGGGCCGCCGCCAGGGCCAACTCGACCAGCAGCTCGGTCTCGGGGCGCGGCACCAGCACACGCCGATCCACAGCCAGATCAAGACCGTAGAACTCCTTGTGGCCCACCAGGTAGGCCACCGGCTCGCCCCCGGCGCGGCGGGCCAACAGGGCGGCGAAGCCCTCGGCGACCGGCGGGGCGACCGGGTAGTCGCGCTCGGCGACCAGACGCGCGCGCGGCCAGCCCAGCAGGTGCGCCAGGATCAGCTCGGCGTCGAGGCGGGGCGTAGTCGAGACACCGCCCAGGCGAGCCTGGGCAGCGTGCAGGAATGCGGCAATCGTGCTCATAACGCTAAGATTTGGCCTCGACGCACTCAGTGGCTCAACATCTCAGTGCCTCAGTGCTCTAATCAATCCTTCGCTCGGTGAAGTCGCTGCCGTCAAAGGAGAGCAGCCGCTTCTTATCGTCGATCAGGGTCTCCAGGTGAATGGGCCGCGTCCAGATCTTATGCAGGTTGCGCATCGTGTCGCGGGCATAGTCCATCTTCAGGTCGACGCCCTCGTGACGGTGGCGCAGGTACATCTCGCCACGATTGTTATAGTTGCCATCCTCGACGTAGATGAAGGGCTGGCCGAAGTTGGTGAGCCGGAAGAGCAGCTTCTCCTTGATCTCCTTGAACTCACGCGAGGCGATCTCGTAGAGGTCGGTGTCGCGGTTGTAGCGGAAGGTGAAGAGCTTGTTCTCGATCACAAACTCCGGGGTCAGGAACTCGTCGATGAAGTTGACATCGTTGTAGAGCTTGCGGATCTCAAAGATCTTCTGGCGGCCCAGGCCAAGCTGCTTATCCCAGGTGCGCTTGGCGGCGATGTCGTCGCACTCGTCGTACTCCTTGCCGAAGCGGCCCTTGTCCCAGCGCTCCTCCACGTCGCGCAGCAGCTCAAGCCCGAGCTTGTAGGGGTTCAGCCTGCCGCCGCCGGTGGCCACCACGCCCGAGTGCAGGTCGGCGAAGGAGACGATCTCGGAGGCAGTGGCCACCTTCTGGGTCATGATCGTGCTGTGCCAGTAGCTGTTGTGGTTGATGAAGCCCTGGGCCGCGTAGCGGTGCGTCTCCGTCACCGAGATGTCGTACACATCGGCGCGCCCGCGCTCGATGCTCACAACCTCGTCGCTCCAGTCCTCGGTCTTGTACCAGCGGCGGTTCTCAAGGTATTCCCCCAGGGCGGCCTGCTTGCGCTCCAGGCCGAAGCCAACCCGCATGTAGAAGTCGACCGCCGAGCGGCCCGCCGTGTGGATGTGCCAGCAGCCGTCCTTTTGAAGGCGGCGGGTCGAGAGGATACCGAAGTTCATCAGGAGCAACTGCACCAGCTTGCCCATCTCCTCGCTCGACGAGGAAAGGATGACACCCGCCTTTCCGGCGTAGCCGTCGCAGTCGTAGAGCGCGCGCAGGAAGCTGGCGACGATCCGCTCGGGCGAGCGCAGGATCACGTCGGGCACCGTCTTCTGACGCGCGGAGACGCCGGTTGTCAGGCCGAGGTGCTTGAGGAAATCCTGCACATCGAGCGACGAGAAGCTGATCCGCCAGCGATTGCCGTCCTTGCGCCAGTGGGCCTCGATGCCAAAGAGCGAGCTGACCAGGTTGGCGAAGACCTGAGCCTGATCCTCGTCGCCGGTGGTCAGGCCGATGGTGCGCTTGACCTCGCTGATATGCCCGTCGCCGCAGAGGTAGCCGAGGAAGGCGGCCATGCGCTCGTCGACGATCTCGGGCACGCGGATGGGCTTGCGGCGACTCATCGGTGGCCCGAGAACAGCGTTAGCCGTCTCATACTCGGCCAGCAATGGGGCAATGACGGCGTCAGACTTTGTCGCGTACCCCTGGCGGTAGCGCATAATCGTGTCGATCGACACGCCAGCCCGCTGCGCAACTGTATGTAGCGTTGGCCGCGATGTCGGCTTCCAGCTCAGCTTGACCTGCTCGGTGGCCCAGAGCCGCTGACCGCCACTGATCTTCACCCGGTCGCCGAGCTGCATCTCGTCAAGGCGTCGCCAGCTCTCGTCGGGTAGCATCAGGCGGTGGTTGAACGAGCCCTCCAGCTCCAGCCCGCGGCGGGTGCGGATCTTCACCGTCTCGTAGTCTTCGAACTTCGCCCAGTCGTAGATCTGCTGGCGCTCTTCGCCATCGCTCACAGAAGTGTCGATTTTTTTATCGACAACTTCACTTATTGTCAAAAAGCCTCTATGCGTCCATATGCGCTGTTTCGAGGAAAGGCAGGCCCATCCTTCGTTGATGACCTTGGTCATCCCCTGGGGCGCGAAGTAGTAGGCCTCATCGCGGATGATCTCCAGGACGGTGTGCTGCCAGCGGTCGAGGGGCGCGTAGTTCATCAGGAAGAGCAGGATGTCGCGCTGGGGGTTCTCGGGGAAGCGGCGCAGCTTGGCCCGCTCGTCCTCGATCTTCTTGCGCTGGGCGGCCATGTACTCGGGCGGGTTGATATAGTCGCGCATATAGCCGCGATCAACCTTGAGGCCCTGGGCCGTCTCTTCCTCGACCTCGGCCGCGCCCGCCGCAGGCAGCTGGGACTGAGCCTCGGGCCGCTTGATGTAGGGCGAGTGGTAGTCGATCAGGTTCTCCAGCGAGAGGCATGTGTCGATAAAGTCCTCGACGACATCGTAGCCGATGCGGTCGATGATGCGCTGGATGCGCGTGGCGTGGTTGGCCATCGCGTCGAGCATCTTGCGGTTCGTGTGGGAGAACCACATGTTGTTCTTAAAAAAGTCGACGTGGCCGGTGACGTGGGCCATCACCATCTTCTGGGTCACGTCCTCGTTACCCTCCAGCAGGTAGGCGTACGACGGGTTGGTGTTAATCACCATCTCGTAGATCGTGGAGCCCTGCCAGATATGGCCCTTCATCAGCTGGTCAAAGTCCATGCCGAAGCGCCAGTGCGGGTAGCGCGTGGGGAACCCGCCCATCGACGCCGTCTCGTAGAGGGTGCGATAGTCGAGCACCTCGTAGATGATCGGGAAGAAGTCGAGGCCGTAGGCGCGGGCGTGGGCCTCAATCTGCTCACGGGCGGCCTCCAGGTTCGGCGGGATGCGGGTATTTTTCATGCGGCTCCCCTATCACCACGAGACACGTAGGATGGCTCGAAAGATCAGGCTATGGGCGAAGAGCCCGGCGATCATCAGGGCAGCGAGGGCGATCTGGCTGCGGCGATCCGTCTCTCTCATGATACCATCGGCCAGAGCCGCCGCAAGAAGAATATGGCTGAAGAGCCAGATCCGCTCGACCTCGCGGTAGAACAGGCCGGAGAGCAGCATCCCGCCCAGCAGCGCGGCCATCCCGGCCCAGATCGCGTCGGCGGGGCGCGGGCTGCCGGCGACGATCTGGCCGACGCCCCGCCGCGCGCCGACAAGCAGCCGGTGCAGCGGCCAAGGGCCGAGAAAGCATCCGTAGGCCACGGCGTTCACCGCCAGGAAGAACAGGTAGCTCGACAGGCCCAGCGGCGAGACGCGCCCGCCGACATCAAGCTTGTTGTTGGCCATGCCCATGAAGAAGGCGGCGAGGCTGTTGTAGCCGCTAAGCAGCCAGACCGCGCCGAGGGACAGCATCACGGTGCCGGCCACGGCGGCGGCCAGACCTAGCCAGCGCAGCAGGTCGGCCCGGCCGACCGGGCCAGCGCGCAGCCGCCAGAGCGCCAGGGCTAGGGCCACCAGCCCCAGCATGAGCGTGGTGAAGCTGAGCAGCAGGCCGAGGGCGATGAATAGGCCGGCGAGAAGAGCGAAGAGGCCCTCACCCCCCCGGCCCCCCTCTCCCGCTGCGGCGGGAGAGGGGGGAGTTGACTCCCCTCTCCCCTTGTGGGAGAGGGGCTGGGGGTGAGGGGGCACAAACGTCGCGTACAGCGCCCAGGTGGCCCCGGCCAGAACTGTGGCCAGCAGGGCGTCCATCGAGGTGGCGGCGTAGATCATGGAGGCAGGCAGCAGGGCGTAGATCGCGGCCGCCAGCACCCCGGCGGGCCAGCCGCTCAGGCGGCGGGCCAGCAGGTAGGTCGGCCAGACGCCCAGGGCGGACAGGGCGATCACCGCCCAGGTGGCGGGCTGCGGCCCGGCCCCCAGGGTGCGCTCGACGGCCCAGAGGAACAGCGTGTTGCCCGGCGGGTGGGTCTTATTGTGCAGCACCAGGTCGGGCATGGCCGCCACGTAGCCGCGCAGGAAGCCCAGCGGGTCGCCGCCGACGCGGGGCACATCGCGGATGTAGTCGCCCTCCTGGAGCGCGAAGGTCTGGAAGAGCGAGTCCCAGCCGCGAATGGACGTCTTGAGGGTCACGGGCAGGGCGGCGGCGGCCAGCCAGCTCGCGCCGATGACCAGGGCGGCAGGCGGCGGGGTGTCCCGGCGCAGCCAGGCGACGACGGCGGCGGCGAAGATCGCGAACAGGCCGACGGGCAGGGCGGCGGCCCACGAGATTGCGGTGCCTGCGCGAGCCATCAGCGGGAAGGGCCAGAAGTAGCCGGGCAGGTTCGCCAGCGCATTCCAGCCGATGCCGAGCAGGGCTGCGGCCAGGGCCACGCCGAGCAACTCGCCCTGCCAGGCGCTCAGGCGCGGCGCGGCGGACTGGTAGGCGATGAGCGCCCCAAGGGTGAGGGCCAGGGATACGGCGGCGAAGGCGCTCCAGAAGGGCAAGTTGGGGGCCACGCGCATAGTGCCGCCGAGCAGCCCCGCGCCGACCAGGGCCAGCGGCACGAGCGCGAGCAGAAAGCCCAGCAGCCTCGGCAGGTCGATCCGGCGCAGCAGCCAGTAGCCGCCGACGGCGAGCCAGAGGTTCACCGCCAGCTGGCCGTAGGGCGGCGCGGCCGGGCCGATCTTCCAGAGCTCAGCCGAGCGCAGGCCGACCCCGACCACCCGGCCCTGGCCGGGGTCAACCGTCGCGCTGATCAGCGTGAGGCAGACCGGGCCGGGCTGGGGGCCGGGCGGCGTGAGCAGACGGTAGCGGCGGCTCTCTGGCGCGATCTGGAGCGGCACCGTCAGATCGGCCATGCGCAGGTTAGCCCGGTCGATCCCGGCTACCTCGCTACCGAGAAGATCGAGCTGGAGGATGCCGACCGGGCGAGTGGCCCCGGCCGCCGGCAGGCAGACCGTGCCCTCGCCCTTTGTCCAGCGGTAGGGGGCCGGTGTGTCGGCCGCCTCAAGCGACTGAAAGCCGGAGAAGAGGCCGAGGATGCGGTCGTCGGCGCGCACCTGGGTGTGGTAGGCACCGCCGTAGTAGGCCAGGGTGAGGGCCAGGGCCAGCAGGCCGAGCAGCAGCGGCGGGGCGACGGCCCAGGGCGTGCGCGCGACCGAGCGGGTTTGGATGGCGGCGAGGGGCAGGCTGCTCACTTCCCCTTGCCCAGGAAATCCTTGATCGTGTCGTAGACATCATCACGATCAGTGATCTCGCTGACCACGATCCGCTCGTCGCCGCCGAGGTACTCCTCGATATCGTGGGCGAAGCGGCCTGACCCGTAGAGCGAGCGCACCTGCCCGTAGCAGAACTGGTTCACCTTGGGCAGCAGCTCTTTCTTGAGCAGCTCAACGCACTCGCGGGTATCGCCACCGCCCCAGTTATCGCCATCAGAAAAGTGGAAGGGATAGATATTCCACTCGTCGGAGGGGTAGCGCTCATCGATCAGGCGGTTGCAGAGCTTGTAGGCCGAGGAGATCTTCGTGCCGCCGCCCTCGCGGATATGGTAGAAGGTCTCCTGGTCAACCTCCTTCGCCGCCGCGTCGTGGACGACGTAGCGGATCTCGATCTCCTTATACTGCGAGCGCAGCCAGGTCTCGATCCAGAAGGCGGTGATGCGGACAAGCTCCTTCTGCTCGGTGCCCATCGAGCCGGAGACATCCATCATATAGATGATCACGGCATTGCTCTCGGGGAGCATCGTCTCCTTCCAGGAGCGGTAGCGCATATCATCGCGGATAGGCACGATGATCGGGTCGTCGCTATCGTACTCGCCGGAGGAGATCTGGCGGCGCAGGGCCTCGCGGTAGGTGCGCTTAAAGTGGCGCAGCGAGTTGGGGCCGGTGCGGCGGATGCCGCTGTACTTGTCCTTCTCGCTGACCAGGTTCTTGCGGCCCTTGGGCTGGATGTTGGGCAGCTGGAGCTCCTCGCCGAGGATGGCGGCCAGCTCATCGAGGGTGATGTCCACCTCCAGGGCGTGCTGGCCGGGCTCAGAGCCGGCCTGGCCCTGGCCGGGCTGCTGTCCGTCGCCCTGGCCCACCGGGTCGCCCACATCGCCATCGCCCTGGCCCACGCCGCCGCCCTGCTTAGCGCCGTAGCGGAACTGGGGCAGGTCGATCGTGGGCACGGGGACGCTGACGAAGCGCTTCCCCTGGCGACCAATCATCTCGCCGTGGGACATATACTTGCGCAGATCTTTCTTAATCTTGCCGCGGACGATCTGCTTGAATCGGTTCAGATCGCGGTCGACACGTTTCATTGACATACTTGAGTGCCCCTCCCCCTAAAGGCTCGTGCGCGCTCGCCTCCGGCGGGGGTTTGGGGGTGGCTTCGCCACCCCCGTAGATATTTTTGGTGATGCTTGGCGGCTTCGCCGCCAAGCATCACCAAAAAGCCAGGTCTGGGGCGCAGCCCCAGATGTTCAGTAGCCGCTCTTGGTGTCGCCGCGAGCGAAGATCGAGGCGACATAGTTCAGCACATCGGTGGCGCTCTGCTCGTTGTAGCCAAAGTCGCGGATGAGCCGCGCCTTGACCACATCGATCTTCTCCTGGGTGTCCTGGTCGATCACGCGGGAGACCAGCGATGTCAGCTTGATGCTGTCCTTCTGATCCTCGAAGAGCTTCAGCTCCAGCGCCTTGTGCAGGCGCTCGTTGGTGCGGTAGTTGAAGGTCTTCCCCTCGATGGCCAGGGCGCCGATATAGTTCATGATCTCGCGGCGGAAGTCGTCCTTGCGCGAATCGGGGATGTCGATCTTCTCCTCGATGCTGCGCATCAGCCGCTCGTCGGGCTCCTCATACTGGCCGGTGTAGCGGTTGCGCACCTTCTCGCGCTGGGTGTACGCCTTAATATTGTCGATATAGTTGCCAGCCAGGCGCTTGATCGCCTCCTCATCGGCGGAGATCGCCCGCTGCACCTCGTTCTTCACAATCTCGGTGTACTCCTCGCGCACCGTAGAAAGCAGATCGCGGTAGCGCTTGCGGTCATCCTCGTTGCTGATCAGGGCGTGGTTCTTCAGGCCGCTCTCCAGCTCGTTGATCACCATGAAGGGGTTGATGTAGCCCTCCTCCTGGTTCGTCACCAGCGCGTTGGAGATCTTGTCCTGGATGTAGCGGGCCGAGATGCCCTCCATACCCTCGCGGATGGACTCCTTGCGCAGCTCCTTAATGTTGTCCTCGGTGAAGCCCGGCAGGGTCTTGCCGTTATACAGCTTGAGCTTCTGGAGCAGGGTCAGGTTCGGCTTCTTCGGGTCCTCCAGGCGAGTGAGCACAGCCCACATCGCGGCGACCTCCAGGGTGTGCGGGGCGATATGGACGCGCACCTTCTTCTTGTTGAAGTCGCGGTCGTAGATCCGCACCTCGTCGCGCAGGCGGGTGACGTAGGGGATGTCGATGCGGACGGTGCGATCCTTGAGCGCCTCCATGAATTCGTTGTTCTCTAGCCTACGATATTCTGGCTCATTGGTGTGCCCAATAATAACTTCATCAATATCGGTCTGGGCAAACTTCTTCGACTTGATACGGTGCTCCTGCGAGGCGCCGAGCAGGTCGTAGAGAAAGGCCACATCGAGCTTGAGCATCTCGACAAACTCAATGATGCCGCGGTTAGCGATGTTGAACTCGCCGTCGAAGTTAAACGCCCGTGGGTCAGAGTCCGAGCCGTAGATAGCGATCTTGCGGTAGTTGATATCGCCGGTGAGCTCGGTGCTGTCCTGGTTCTTCTCGTCCTTGGGCTGGAAGGTGCCGATGCCAACGCGATCCTGCTCGCTAAAGAGCAGGCGGCGCACGCGGATGTGCTGCACCATCTTCGACCAGTCGCCCTCGTAGCGGCGCATCAGTTCCTTATAGTGGAAGCGGCAGACTGGGCAGAGGTCGCCGACAATGCGCAGGTAATCCTCGTCGGGCCGGTCGGCGTTAACCTGGGCGAGTAGGCGCTCGCGCATATCCATGGGCACGAGGTGCAGGGGCTCCTCGTGCATGGGGCACTTCTCCCAATCGGCCTCGGGCACCTTGGCATAGTCGAAGCTGGATGGGTCGTCAATCGTGCCGAGGTACCAGTCGTAGGTGTAGAGGGCACCGGCGTCGGTCTTCGAGTAGTGCTCCAGACCCTTCTTCAGGCGGCGCACAATGGTGGACTTCGATGATCCGACGGGGCCGTGGAGCAGCAGGACACGCTTCTCGGTGCCGTAGCCCTTGGCCGCGCCCTTGAAGAAGTTCACCAGGCGCATCAGTGGGATCTCAAGGCCGAAGATCGAGTCATCACCATCGAAGGAGGCATCGGAGAAGAACTTATAGCGGATCAGACGCTTCTTCGCGTCGATGAACTCCTCGGTTCCATACGACATAATCATGTCGTAGATGCGCTGGAACCCGTTGCGGGTGACGCGAGGGTCACTTGATGCAAGATCGAGGTAGTCCACAAAAGTTCCTCGCCAGTTAAGCTGCTGGAACTGTTTGCGATCCTGCAACTCACCGAGAAACTGCATCAGCGACGAACCGTTGGTAGCCATGTAGTATCCTCCTGCTGAGGGTGCCGTCTATGCGCGAAGCATTGTGCGCATAGGAGAAGGTAGACCGCCGCGCTAGGCGCGCCCGAGGTCTGAGGGGGGGGGACATGTGGACGGTGAGCGAGCGGTGTTGCTAACGTGCAGGTGTGTGATCTCGGTGCTGGATGTATGGCGATCCGGTTGATACCCGAATGCGAGCGCGAGCGCGATTAAGCGACTACAGCGCGCCATACGTATACAGCTTAGATCTCAGGGAGTCTGTATGAGGAGTACCTGGAAGATACAGGCACAAGTATTATAGCAACTGCTCTAGGGTGCGTCAAGGATTTTATGTCGTGTAGTGGCGTACATTTGTACGTATTTTATGCGATGCCAGGAATGCTGAGGCCATGCGATTCGGGCCTACCTGACAGAATCGGCGACAGCAGCAAGGAAGATCGAAGCGACGTTATCCCAGTCGTACTGCTCGACGTGGCGCTGACCAAAGGCACCGTAGGCGGCGCGCAGGTCGGGGCGCTCAAGCAGCTCGGCGAGGGCGTCTGCGAGGGCGGGGACATCGCCGGGGGGCACGAGGGTGCCAGCGCTGCGGTGGGGCACCACCTCGGGGATGGCTGCGGCGCTGGTGGCGACAATCGGCAAGCCGGCCGCCATCGCCTCCAGGAAGACGATGCCGAAGCCCTCCTGAACGCTGGGCAGGCAGAAGATCGCGCTGCGCCGGTACCAGTCGACAACCTCATCGTCGCTGGGGAGGCCGCCGAGGAAGCGGGCATCAGGGCCGAGGCCAAGCTGGGCGGCGAGGGCGCGCAGAGGCTGGTGCTCGGGGCCATCGCCGATGATCGCCAGGCGAGCGGCGGGGAATCGCGGGCGCAGGAGGGCGAAGGCGCGCAGCAGGTCGGCGATATGCTTGCGCGGGTACTGGCGGGCCACGCAGAGGATTGTCTGTGCGTCGCGCGCGGGGCCGCCGGGGGCATCCAGACGAGCGCGCCAGCGGGGCAGGTCGATGCCCTCGGGCACAAGGCGAACCTTCGCGGCGGCCACGCCGTAGTGCTGGCCGATCTTCTGGCGGCAGTAGTCGCTGGTGGTGAGCACAAGCGGCGCACGGCAGGCATTGATCCGTTCCATGCGCGAGAGCGACCAGAGCAGCAGGCGCACGGCCCCGCGCTCGTGCCGCAACTCCTCGGCGATCACGCCCTTGACGCTACAGACGTAGGGCGCCGGGGCTCGGGCGGCGACGCAAAACCCGTCAATATCAAATCCGACGATCAGATCATAGTCAAGACATCGGAGCAGCGCCGGGATCTGCACGTTAAAGAACATGCGACGCGCCGTGATCGCTGCGGGCCAGGCGACGGGCGGGCCGATGCGGGCAACATGGTGTCCACGGGCGACAAGAGCACGACCGAGGCCGCCGATCGCCGCAGCCGTGCCGCTCCCATCCACCGTCTGCCTAAGCCAAGAGTCAAGAAAGGCAATCCTTAGGGAGCGCACGGCTACCCCTCCGCTACAAGGCATGTATTCTATGCTAAAGTATAGTCGGTTCCAGATAACACGTACATCGGCAGAGGCAAAGAGTCAGAGCGCGGGAGCCGGGGACGGCATCCGCATAGAGGCCACTGCTGCCGGTTGACGTTTTTACAGCAAGGGTTCTATTACGAGCCGTATCAATACTGTACGACAACGTCCTTCCCTTTCCAAGCAGTAGTGAGTGAGAGCCTAAGACGTGATATTGCGCAATATCTCACGATTCCCCAAAGAGCGCGTAACTTTTGTCTATAGCTCGTCGTTTCTTGTCTGAAGCGTCCTGAGTAGGGGAACTGGCAGTGGCTACTACCTCGAAGGACGATCTCAGTGAGGTGATCAAGCGAGCACAGCAGGGCGATCAACGCGCCTTTGATGTGATCTATGATCGTTTCGCTGACCCGCTCTTTCGCTATATCTATGCCCGATGTGGCAACGCCTCAACAGCCGAAGATCTTGTCGGCGACCTATGGGTGCGCGTCATCGAGCGACTGGAGGGCTTTTGCCTGCCGCCCAGCGGCGGAGAGCAGGCATTTGCCGCCTGGCTCTATCGGATCGCCCACAACCTGGTGATCGATAGCTTCCGGCGCAAAGATTCGGGGAATGTCCCACTCGACCCTGACGTCTCGGATCGCGATCCATCTCCCGATGAGCACGCGATCAGCAGAGACGAGCAGCGCGAGCTACAAGCGGCAATCGAACAGCTCACCCCCGATCAGCGCGAGGTTGTGCTCATGCGCTTCATTGAGGAGCGCAGTAACGCCGAGGTCGCTGCCCTGACCGGGCGCAGCGAGGGCGCGGTGAAGGTGATGCAGCACAGGGCGCTAGGCGCGCTGGCCCGCCTGCTTGGCGGCAGCCGGGGGAAGCGGCCCCAGCAGCATCATGATTAGTACAGCTTTCCGGAAGTTCGCACGGATTGTTCCTGAACTTCCGGGAAACTCAACTACGCACCTCCTGCTTCTAATGTACATATTCCTATAGCCCGCTATGCGTTGAGCGATCACCCATGACTGACCCGCACTACACCCTTGAGGAAGCCCTAGACAGATGCCTGATCCGCATAAGCGCAGGCGATTCTGTCGAGGCATGCCTGCGCGAGTTCCCCGAGCACGCCAGCGATCTCGAACTGCTGCTCGACACAGCCGTAGAGCTACGTAGATGGCAGCCCCCCGAGATGTCTGCACCGGCGAGGGCGGCGACGCGCAAGCGAGCCAAGGCCGCATTTCAGCAGAACCGCCGCCGCCGCCAACCGGCGTGGGGATGGGGCGGATGGGCGATGCGCATGGGGGCCGCCGCGATGTTGGTGGCCGCGCTCCTCAGCAGCGGAGTCGCCTTTGCGAGCACGAGCCTGCCCGGCACGCCGCTCTATCCGCTCAAGCGGTTTGGCGAGGATGCTCGGCTCACCTTTACGTTCGATAGCGAAGGCCGGGTGGATCAGAACCTGGCGATCACCCAGCACCGAGTCGATGAGATTATTGCGTTAGCGCGCAGAGATCGCGAGATCGATCCTGAGCTGATCGTCGATCTGGAATCGAGCTACCACGCTGCCGCCAATGAGATCGCACATGCCGCCCCAGACGAGCAAGACGAGCTGCTGATGCGCTATAGCGCCCAGATCGCCACCCAGCATGATCAGCTCGAAACGTTCCGCACCGCAGGGATTCCTGACACAAATGAGATGATCGCCCACGCAGATGAGCTTATATCCAGGCTGAATTCGACTCCGACCCCGACCCCAACTGCTTCCCCCGAGCCGACCATGCCAGCCGTAAAGGATACGGAGCGTCCTACTGTGACGGCACCTGCTGCGACTGCGACAGAGCGCCCGCAGTCCTTGTTGATACCGACCAGCGCGCCGACCAGCGCGCCGACTAGCGCGCCGACTAGCGCGCCGACCAGCGCGCCGACCAGCGCGCCGACCAGCGCGCCGACCAGCGCGCCGACGGCAGTATTCCGACCACGCCCAACGGAGCCGCCCACGGCCGAGCCGCCCACGGCCGAGCCGCCCACGGCCGAGCCGCCCACGGCCGAGCCGCCTACGGCCGAGCCGCCCACGGCCGAGCCGCCCACGGCCGAGCCGACTGAAACAGACGATGGCGGGCCGCACGGATCATTTAGCTCGCCAACCCCCAATCCGAATGCCACACCGACATCCAAGCCGAGGGATGACACTCCACCGAGCCGCGACCCGGTCAATCCGCCGTCTGCCACGCCGGGAGTGCCACCGAGAGAGACAGAGACACCAGAGGGCGAACCGACAAAGGCACCAGAGTCAACTGAGACGCCCCGGCCCATGCCGACTGATGACCATCACCACGATGAGACAAAGACGCCCGAGCCTAAAGAGACTTCCACGTCGAAGCCGACAGAGGAGCCCGAGCCGACAAAGGAGCCTGAGCCGACAAAGGTTCCAAAGCCGACAAAGGAGCCTGAGCCGACAAAGGTTCCAAAGCCGACAAAGGAGCCCGAGACCCCGGAGCCGACAGAGAAACCGCATTCATAGCGGAGCGATCTCAGGCCGTAACTATTTGCCAGCCGCCCCGTTTGTACAGTAGCTGGATCATGAACGAGATGCGCACAAGCGCACAGCTCACACCAGCCGGAGCATCCGCCGCCGTATCTCCCCCGCATGCAGATACAGCGGGCTGCGTTAGCACGCAGCGCTCAGTAGGGTTTAGCCCGATAAGCGTTCTCGCCTCTCGCCCTCTGTCTCCCCCCCAGAGGGCGATAGGGGAGGCAGGCGCTCGGGACAACCCAGCACCGCCCGCATCCTTCCCCCCCCAGGATGCGGGCGGCGCTGTTTTCTCCCCGTATCGACCCACAATTCAGTGATAGAATAGATAGACAGCTCACCCCACCGAGACACCCCTACACCCACACTCACGGAGCCGACGATACCCGTCGGCCGATCGCGGCTGCCCGCCGTGGAAGGAGACGACCTTGTGCTATGACGATAACGCCCGCCCGCCGCTGCCCCCTGGCGCCACCGGTAGCGCTAAGGGCATTGATGTGGTGCTGACCGCTGACGACGGGAACCGCTTCGCTACCTACATTGCGACCCCTGAGGCGACGCCCAGCGCTATGGTGCTGGTACTCCCCGATGTGCGCGGCCTCCACCAGTTCTATAAGGAGCTAGCGCTGCGCTTCGCCGAGGTTGGCGTGACCGCCATCGCCATGGACTACTTTGGCCGCACCGCTGGGCTTACCCCGCGCGACGACTCCTTCGAGTTCTGGCCCCACGTCTCTCAGCTAACCATGCCTGGGATCTTCGCCGACGCCCGAGCCTCGCTTATGTATATGCGCGACATGAGCCGCACAGGGGCGAGCAGCTTCACGATAGGCTTCTGTATGGGCGGGACGATGTCATTCCACTGTGCTACCCAGAAACAGCTCGACCTCGCTGGTGCGATTGGCTTCTACGCCGGGCTCTCGCGGGATATTGGCGGCGGCGGCACTATGCTTGTTCGGGCAAAGGAGATCAAGGTTCCGGCCCTTGGCCTCTTCGGCGGGGACGATCCGGGCATCCCGGCGGATCAGATCGCGGCCTTTGACGCGGCTCTGGGAGAGGCCGGGGTGGACCACACGGTGATCACCTACCCAGGAGCGCCCCACAGCTTCTTTGATCGGCGGGCCACCGACTTCGCTGAGGCATCTACAGACGCATGGCAGAAGGTGCTGAAGTTTGTCGCCACCCACGCCAGGGCTGTGATATAGGCGTTCTACCGCAGGGCGGCGCGTAGCTCAGGGAGGCTCAGGCAGAGGCCAGCCCGGTCGTCGGCGTGACGCAGGGAGAGCTGAATGGCGGGGGTGAGAGAGAGGCGGGCGTGGGAGAGGCGGGCGAGCCGCTCGATAAGCAGCGGCTCGGCAGAGGCGAGCCTGTCGGCGGGGCCGAGGATCAGCAGTCCCAGATCGAACCCGGTGTGGCCCACCAGCAGGTCGGGGCCAGCGATTCGGCGTAGGGTCGCGCCCACCTGACCGGCCAGCCCATCCACCATCGCGCGCCCGTAGGCACCGATCAGCTCGGCGTGATTCGCGAACGACACCTCAAGGGCTGCCCAGCCGGGGCGGGCGCTGCGCGTGGGCAGCGCAGACGCGACCTGGTGCAGGCTAGGCAGGCCGGTGATCGGGTGGTGCGGGTCGTAGCAGGGAAGATCGAGGGCACGCTCCACCAGATCATCGTGGGCATAGCCATCCATATCAATCATCGTCGTGATGCGGTAGAGCAGATCATCGAAGGGGAAGGGCTTAACAATGTAGTCATCCGTCGGCAAGAGGCCGGGCTGCCGGGCGCTGCCTCGCTGATCCATAGCCGTCACCATCAGCAGCGGGATACGTGCGGTGCGCGGGTCGGCCCGCAGGGCGGATGCGAGGGCGTGTCCGTCCATGGTCGGCTTATTGATGTCGGTGATCAGCAGCTGCGGGCTCATGCTCTGGGCCAGGTCGAGGGTCAGCGCGCCATCGCCATTGGGCACGCAGATCAGCTCAAATCCGTGGTCTGGAAGCAGACGGCTATAGATGCGCTGGATGCCGGGGTTATCCTCGCTGATCAGGATGCGCGCGACGGGGGCGGGTGCGGCGCAGACTGCAGCCAGCACCGGGCCGCGCACGTCGGACCCCGACATGCGGAGGAGCTGCTGCGTGGCCGCTGATTGAGCCTGTATCCCCGCCGTCATCCTCTGTCCTGCGTAACATCCTTGCGATCACAAGGTGATGTGTACCATTATGAACGCACCTTGTAACAGTTCAGGTACGCGCAGGTTTGTAGTAAATGACGAAATCGCCACCTGTGGACAGGGGATAGAGAAACCGCAGGAGAGAATATCTCCTGCGGCTGCCACGGGGCAAATAATCAACGCCGTGCGCTACGCCGCGTGGCGGCGCTGCACCCGCTGGTAGTGGCCCATCAGCTCGGACATAACGATGGGCCAGGAGCGCCCCTCGGCGGCGAGACGGCCAGCCCGGCCGAGGGCGACCCGCGCCTCGTCGTTGTGCAGCAGCTCGCGCAGGCGGGCGCGCATATCGCTGGCGACGCCGGGGGCGAAGAGGTGGCCGGTTCTCCCCTCCTGCACCAGGTCGAGGGTGCCGCCGCTGCGGGCGCCCACCACCGGCAGGCCCGAGGCCATGGCCTCCTGGATCACCTGGCCGAAGGTGTCGGTGTCGGACGGGAAGACGAAGGCGTCGGCGCTGGCATAGGCGGTGGCCAGATCCTGGCCCTTCAGGTAGCCGGTGAAGTGGACGGGCATGCCCTGGCTGCGGCGCTGGAGCTCGGCGCGGTAGGGGCCATCGCCCACGAGCACCAGCCGGGTGTTTGGCAGGCCGCGAACCGCCTCGGGCAGCAGGTCGACGCGCTTCTCGGCGGCCAGGCGGCCAACATAGAGCAGGGCGCGCTCGCCGGGATGGAGGCCGACCGACTCGCGCCACGCCTGGCTGTAGTTGCGCGGGTGGAAGCGCTCGGTGTCCACGCCACGGCCCCAGATGCGCAGGCGGCGGAAGCCGAACGAGCGCAGCGAGCTGAGGGTGTAGGTGGAGGGGCAGAGGTTGAGCAGGCAGCGGTTGTGGATCCAGCGCAGCCAGCCGTTCACCGCGCTCTGCATAAAGCCCAGGCCGTAGTGCCGGCTGTATGCGCCGAAGTCGGTGTGATAGGATGCCACCACCGGAAGGCGCAGGTTGCGGGCAATGAAGGGAACCGCCGCACCCATCACCGCCGGGCCTGCGAGGTGGACGAGGTCGGGCTTGAATGCCCGCAGGCGCGCCGTGAGGCCCGGCTGCGGTGGGGTCAGCTTAACCTCGGGGTACATCGGGAGGGGCATGCCGCCAAGGGGTACCACCGGCGTGCCGACATACTCCTCGGGCGCGCCCTGCGGCGCGAACAGCAGCGCCTCGTGGCCCTCGCGCCGCAGGTGCTCCAGCAGCCGGCAGAGGGTGGTCGTCACGCCATTCACATCGGGCAGGAAGGTCTCGCAGATCAGAGCGATACGCATAATAGACCTCGCTACGCGCAGTTCACTGTCTGGCAAGTGTAGCGGGGGCCTGTTAGGGCGAGGTTATGGGCGGTTTAACACCGAGCTAAGGTCAGGTTGTCGTTCTATGGTGACAATACTGTAGCCTGATCGGGCGGCCTTTAACCTCGCCCACGCAGACACGGCGGTGCTATAATGGGGATGGGGGGCTGCACTATGCCTAGATGACTGTCGAGCTTCGGAGAAACCCCAAGGCGTCTTTGCCTATCCCCAGCTGTCTGTCCCCTGGCCCCTGCCCCCAGCGCAAGAGCGCACGAGTTTGCTTGTAGGAGCAGCATGAGCAGCCCGCAGCCCATCGCCGATAATACGCAAGAGAGCCTCGACGTATGCATGCGCGCCCTGTCCGTCATCTTCCAGCCCGGCGAGATCGTGTGGATCACCGAGGCGGTATACGAGGATAACGGCCCGACGTGGCGCGTGACCCTGCTGTGCCCCGGCGAGCGGGGCGGCTGGGCGTGTCGGCGCTACCACTACGACATCCCAAGCGGGACGCTGTACTTCGCCGGGGCGACGCCTGTCGGCGAAGACGAACTGGCCGCCGTGCGCAGGAGCGGGCGGCGGCTCTAGCCAGGCCAAGGAGTACCCGATGTCGTCTCCGCCCGTTGATGTCTCGTCCACCACTGATACCCAGGCTGATAAGCGCGAAACATCGCGCCGGCTGCTGTTCGCGGTCGGCGCGATCGCCGTGCTTGTGATCCTCGTTATGCTCTCGCTGAGCAGCGGTCAGGATGTGAGCTACCTGACCGGCGGATCGAGCGTGCTGGTGCTGGCGGTGCCGGCCTTCCTGGCCGGGGTGCTGAGCTTCCTCTCGCCCTGCACCCTGCCCATCCTGCCGGCCTACTTCGCCTTCACCTTCCAGGCCGGTCGGCGCGGCGTCTTTATGATGAGCGTGGCCTTCTTCCTCGGCCTGGCCACCACGATCACGCTGCTGGGTGCCAGCGCGACGGCCCTGAGCGGGCTGATCTTCGACAACCGTCAGGCGCTGACCTTCTGGGGCGGGATCGTGATCATCGCCTTCGGGGTGATGGGCATGCTTGGCAAGGGCTTCGCCGGCCCACAGATCCAGGAGCGCCCGGCGGCGACGGTGCTTGGCTCCTATGTCTATGGAGCCACCTTCGCCCTGGGATGGACAGCCTGCGTCGGGCCGATCCTGGGCGCCCTGCTGACCCTGCTGGCCACCACGAGCGGCGTCGCCATCCTCCAGGGCGCGGTGCTGGCCTTCATCTACGCGCTGGGGCTAGGCACACCGCTGATCTTGCTCTCGACCTTCTTCAACCGGCTGGGCAGCGGCTCGGCCTTCTGGAAGGTGATCCGCGGCAAGGGCTTCGAGGTCAACATGTTTGGGCGAAGCCTCTTCCTGCATACAACCAGCCTGCTCAGCGGCCTGCTGATGGTGGCCATGGGCGTGCTGCTCGCCAGCGGCCAGCTTGAGGCGATCTCGCGGGTGACGAACAGCAGCGGCTTTGCCCAGTGGTGGGTGCAGCTTGAGAGCGGCGTTGGCCGCCTGTTTGGGCTCCAGTGAGCGGCGGGCCGATCCGCGCCGCCGGGGGCGTCGTCTTCTGCGATGGGCCTGACGGCAAGCCGCTGCTGCTGCTGATCCGCGATAAGTACGGCGTCTGGACGCTGCCCAAGGGCCACCTTGAGGCTGGCGAGGATGAGGCCGATGCGGCCCTCCGCGAGATCGCCGAGGAGACGGGCATCGACTGCGAGCTGGGCGACCTGCTGCACCGCATGGTCTACCCAGTGTTCAAGCGCGGTGCCTGGCGCGACAAGCAGGTGGCCTACTTCCTGGCCCGCGCCGACCACACCACGCCCACCCCGCGCCTCGACGAGGGGATCGTTGATGCCTGCTGGCTCCCGCCCGGCGAGGCGCTCTCCCGGCTGAGCTACGCCCAGGTGCGCGACGTGGTGCGCCGAGCGCTGGCCCGCATCGACAGGGCGCGGTGATCATGGTCCCTGCGCCCGGCACCCGGCGGCTGAAGCCGCGGGCTCTTGTCTACGAAGGCCGCCTACGCGGCCTCAGTCAGGCCGCGTAGGCGGCCTTCGTAAAAGACCAGCCGAGGGCTTCAGCCCCACGACGGCGGCGCTGGACGACAACGATGTAGCCCTCGTATGAACCTGCGGAGCTTGACCGAATCCTAGCCCCACCCGTATAATGCGCGCTGTTTACTAGGTTGTGCTGCTCTGACGGCGTGGGCACCGTGGCCCGCCCGCCGCCCCGCATGTCTCACTCGCCTGACCCGAAGTTCACATCCGCCCATTGGCACCCGGTTGGTCGCCGTTTGCGGCAGCAGCGCCGGGCATGCGCTGACGAACGGCCTAGCCGAAGAGGCGGGTCGGCTTCTGGCTGCCCGCAGGGCGACACGGCCCGGTAATCGAATAGTAACCGGCCCATCAGCGGCGATCCAGAGCCCTCTCAGCCGCCGCTGCTACAATCGCGCATAGGAAGCCCGTATCTACCGACAGCAAACCCTGAGGAGAGAGAGAATGGCGAAGCGTATCCTGCTCGTCCTGGCCCTCGTCTCGACCATCGCTACACTGGCGGCATGGCCGAAGGCGAGCGCGGCCCAGTCCGGCGTGGCCGACACCTACCCGCCGTATCAGGCGCGCTACTTTGGCGAGACCGGCCACTCGGCGGTGAACTGGTTCCTGGAGTTCTGGAAGAACACGCCAAACGCGCTGTTCGTGCTCGGCTACCCGATCTCGGAGCCCTTCGTCGAGGAGAGCTTCACCAACCCTGGCCAGTACTACCGGGTGCAGTACTTTGAGCGGGCGGTGCTTGAGGAACACCCCGAGAACTTCGGCCAGCAGGGGAATAAGTACTACGTGCTCGGGCGCCTGATGGGCAGCCGCCTGGCCCAGGGCCGCACCGAGTCAGCCTTCCAGCGGGTTGGCGACCCCGGCGACGGGACCTACGACGCGTCCACCGGCCACACCCTGCGCAACAGCCCGGCACCGTTCAGGGACTACTGGAACAGCAACGGCGGCCTGAGCGTCTTCGGCCTGCCGCTGTCCGAGCAGTTCCAGGAGGTCAACGCGGCCGATGGGCAGACCTACTGGGTGCAGTACTTCGAGCGCCAGCGCATGGAGTGGCACCCCAACGAGTCGAACCCGCAGTACCGCATCCTGCTCGGCCTGCTGGGCAACGAGTACCGCGACCGCTTCCAGGGCGGCAACAGCGCCTTTGGCTACAAAGGTGCCGACAACGCCCTGCCGCGCCAGTTCGCCTACGGCTACAACGCCAACCTCTACAACCAGGGCAGCGCCTGGCAGGATCGCCCCCGCGTGATGCAGGTCACCAAGAACTCGGGCGTGAACTGGCTGCGCCAGCAGGTGCGCTGGATGGATCTGCACGACCGCTCGGGCGCGATCTACTGGGCCGAGCTAGATAATATCGTCAGCGACGCCAGCGCCAACGGGGTGAACCTGCTGCTGAGCATCGTGGCCGCGCCAAGCTGGGCGACGAGCAATGGCAGCCACGGCATGCCGAGCCGCGATCACTTTGGCGACTTCTCCTACTTTATGGGCCAGATGGCCGCGCGCTACAAGGGCCGCGTCCAGGCATATGAGATCTGGAACGAGCAGAACCGGGCCTGCGAGAATGGCGGCGACTGCGCCACCAACGGCGGTGTCGGCGGCACCGTGGCCGGGGCCGACTACTATGTCGATATGCTCGCTGGTGCCTACGAGGCGATTAAGGCCAGCGACCCCTACGCGATCGTGATCAGCGGCGGGCCGACCTCGACCGAGACGAACCGCACTGACATCGCCCTAAGCGACACCTCCTACATGGCCTCGATGGCCAGCAACCCGAAGTTCCGCACCCACGTGGACGCGATCGGCGTCCACCCAGGCGGCCAGTACAACTCGCCCGACCAGATGTGGCCGGACAACCCCGGCCCCGGCCCGAACTGGCGGACGAGCCGCGAGTTCTACTTCCGGCGCGTCGAGGATATCCGCAACACGCTGGTGCAGAACGGCATGGCCGACAAGCAGATCTGGATCACCGAGTTCGGCTGGGCCACGCAGAACAACACCCCCGGCTATGAGTATGGCAACAGCATCTCATTCCAGACCCAGTCCGACTGGATCGTGCGGGCCTTCCAGAAGGGTCGCCACGACTACGCGCCGTGGGTGGGCGGGATGTTCGTCTGGAACCTGAACTTCGCGGTCTCCTGGCAGGCCAGCGGCAATCCGCTGCACGAGCAGGCATCGTTCGGCGTGCTGAATGGCGACTGGACCCCGCGACCGGCATGGTACGGCATCCAGGCCATGCCGAAGAACTAGCATCCTCTGTGCTCGTGGTGATCGGCGGTACATCCACCGATCACCACGAGCATCTATCATTTGGAGCGGATCTTATGAACCTATCTGCCCGTGTGCGAAGCAGCCTCATGCTGCTTTTTCTGCTTGTGCCGCTGCTTGCGGCCTGCGGCGGCAGCGCGCCTACAGCTGATGTGCCGACGGCGGCGGTGATCGCCACCCCCGATACGTTATCCCCCGAGGCGACGGCTGTGCCCACTGTGGCTCCGGCCACAGACGTGCCGACGGCAGAGACTCCCAGTGACTCGCCCACCGCCGCCGCCGACACGCCGGTTCCCGAGACCCCCACCGATGCGCCCGTCAGCCCGGATACGCTCCAGTTCGGCGTGGTGGGCCACCTCTACTACACCGACCGCGACCGGGTGCTCCAGCTGGTGCAGAACGCTGGCTTCGACTGGGTGCGCCAGCAGGTTGTCTGGCGCGATATCGAGGACCCCTCCGCCGGCATCTACGGCTGGGAGGAGCTCGACCAGATCGTGAACACGGTAAACGCCTACGGGCGCAAGCTGCTGGTGAACATCGTCCAGTCGCCAAGCGCCTACAACCCGACGAACGGGCTGCCCGCCGACCCGGCGACCCTGGGGAACTTTGTGGAGCTGATGGCGCAGCGCTACGGCGACAAGATCCAGGCGTATGAGATCTGGAACGAGCCGAACCTGGCCCACGAGAACGGCGGCAATATTGTGCCCGAGGATGTGGGGCACTACGTGGAGGTGCTCAAGGTTGCCTACACGCGGATCAAGGCGGTCAGCCCCAACGCGATCGTCCTTGCGGCGGCCTCGTCGTCTAGCGGCGTGACCGACCCGGCCATCGCGCTCTCCGACGAGGCGTTCTACCAGGCGATGTACACCTATAACGGCGGCGAGGTGCGGAACTACTTCGATATACAGGCGGTTCACCCCGGCGGATCGGCCAACCCGCCGGACACCTTCTGGCCGGATAACCCGAGCACGGCCGACGGCTGGACGACTGACACAACCTTCTACTTCCGCCACGTCGAGGATGTGCGGCGCTGGATGGAGCAGTACGGCATGGCCGACAAGAAGATGTGGATCACCGAGTACGGCTGGGCCACGCCGAACGACACGCCGGGCTACGAGTTCGGCAACCAGGTGAGCCTCGACCAGCAGGCAGACTATATTACCGGGGCGATCCGGCGCACCTTCGAGCAGTACCCCTGGGTGAGCAACATGTTCCTCTGGAATATTAACTTCGCGATACTCTGGGGCGAGCGCGGCGACCCGCTGCACGAACAGGCGTCCTTCGCCATCCTCAACCCGGACTGGAGCCCGCGCCCCGCGTATCTGGCGGTGCAGAGCTTGATCGCCGAGCTGAAGCAGAAAGAGGGGCGGTAGGGGCGGCCCCCTGTGGCCGCCCACACAGGGGCACCCACAGGGGGTGCCCCTACAAGGTCTACAAGGTCACGGTGATCCCCAGGCGGGCCAGGATGGCGGCGGCGGCGGGGATGCCCTCCGGCGGCACAAGCCAACCCTGGGGGCTATGGGCGGCGACGCGCCCGAGGAGCCGCTGGTGGGCTGCGGGCAGAGGCAGGTCGGGCAGAAGGTGCCCACCCTCGGCGGGCGTGGCAGTGATCGGCGGGGCACCGGCGAGCGCAGCCTGGGCGTAGCCGATACGCAGGGCGGCGTCCTCATCGCACGGGGCGAGCGCGCCGCCTATGAACTGGTGGTAGCTGAATGCCCCGCGCGAGCGGCGTCGGCGCAGCGCCCAGCCATCGCGCAGGCTCACCGCGCCCGGCCCGGCCTCGGGGGCTGGCACCCAGCCGAGAGGCTCGGCGGCAAAGTAGCTCACGCGCTCGCCGGCCGCGAGCTGGCGTGAATGTGGCTCGCCGGGCAGATCGACGGCGGGGAGTCCAGGCAGCGCGTCGGCCTGGTCGATCAGAGTGAACACCCTAAAGCCGCGAGCGCGCAGGCGAGCGATCAGGCCATCGCCGCGCTGCGAGGTGAGGGTGAAGCGGTCGCCCTCGCGGTCGCCCTCGCCGCGCAGGATCGGGCCGAGGGCGGGATTATGGATAATGAAGAGGCCGGGCCGCAGCTCCTCGAAGTCGCAGGGCGCGCCCGACCGTCGGCGTGATGACATATATTCCTGTCGGCGATAGCCCGTAGGGGCGACTCGCGAGCCTCCCTACGGGCCGCCCCTACGCCCCCCCGATTCGTCGCAGGGTTGGCGCGGTGTAGGCGTGGCAGATCGCAATGGCCAGGGCGTCGGCGGCGTCGTCGGGGTGGGGGGCGACAGCCAGGCCCAGGGTGATCCGCACCATCTCCTGCATCTGGCGCTTGTCGGCGCCGCCGTACCCGGTGAGCGCCTGCTTAACTGAGGTGGGCTTATACTCGTGGATGGCGGCACCGGCCTGGTGCAGGGCGAGCAGCGCCACGCCACGGGCCTGGCCGACAGTGATGGCCGTGTTGACGTTCTTGCCGAAGAAGAGCTCCTCGACGGCGGCGTAGGTAGGCTGGTGGCGACCGAGGATCTCGCTGAGGCCATCGTAGATGCGATGCAGGCGCTCGGCCTGGGCCATACCGGCGGGCGTCGTCAGCACGCCGAACTCTACCAGGCGAATCTGGCCGCCCTGCTCATCCACCACGCCCCAGCCCATGCGCGCAGTGCCTGGGTCGATGCCAATCGTCTTCATAAGCACGCCGTGAGGCTCAGGGCAGAGCGAAGCTCTGCCCTGAGCCTCACAAAACTACTCATCAAACTTGGCCGCGATCTCGTCGGTGATGTCGAGGTTGGAGTAGACCTTCTGGACATCGTCGAGGTCCTCCAGCTTCTCGATCAGGCGCAGGACGGAGAGCGCTTCCTTCTCGTCGGGCTGCACGAGCGTATTGGGGCGCATCGTCTTCTCGGCGCCGGTGACGGGTAGGCCCTGGTCGAGCAGCGCCTGTTGCACGCTGTGCAGGCTTGTCCAGTCGCAGTAGATCTCCAGCGCATCATCGGAGACCTCGACATCGTCGGCGCCGGCGTCGATCGCCTGGAGCTGCACCTCGTCTGGGTCGAGCTTGGTGCCGGTGAGTTCGATCGTGATCAGGCCCTTCGTCTCGAACATCCAGGCCACCGAGCCAGGCTCGCCGGGGTTGCCGCCAGCCTTATTGATCGCCGAGCGGACATCGGAGCTGGTGCGGTTACGGTTATCGGTGGCCGTCTCGATGATCAGGGCGATCCCGCCGGGAGCGTAGCCCTCGTAGTAGATCTCCTCAAGGGCCGCCTCACCGCCCTTGCCCACCCCGCGGTCCGCAGCCCGCTGGATGTTCTCGTTGGGCATGTTACTGGCGCGCGCCTTATCGACGGCCAGGCGCAGCCGGAAGTTCTGATCCGGGTCGGCGCTACCGCCCTCGCGGGCCGCGATGGTGATATCGCGAGCCAGTTTGGTGAAGAGCTGGCCGCGACGCTGATCCGTGACGCCCTTCGAGCGCCGGATGCTGTGCCATTTCGAATGGCCGGACATAGCAGTGTGCCTCCCACATGGTTATAGCTTGGCTCATTATAACAGAACCTGCGGCAGGGTTGAGGAATCCCACTCAGATGCGGCCCACGATCTCGATCACGTCGCGCAGCATGGCCTGGGTCGATCCCATCGGCCCATCCTCCAGGCTAGCCACCGTCGTGCGGCCAATGATGTCGCTATAGAAGACCGCGCCCATCTCGCCTTTGCGTAGGCGGGCCAGGGGGTGATCGGGGCCGAGGGCGACCGGGGCCACGCTGAGCGTATAGCTGCCGTCGTTCTGCCGATCAGCCACGCCTAGCACCGAGATCCGCCCACCGGCACCCCACGCCGCCCGTAGTTCCTCATGCGAGACATCGCGGATCCCGGCGACATGTAGGTCGGCCAGGGTTGTCGGCTGGGCCAGCACCGCGTTGGCGAAGATCACCAGCT
This sequence comes from Chloroflexales bacterium ZM16-3, assembly GCA_004138175.2. GTDB lineage: Bacteria > Chloroflexota > Chloroflexia > Chloroflexales > Chloroflexaceae > Oscillochloris > Oscillochloris kuznetsovii. Next base: position 84,474 of record RYFE02000006.1, read on the forward strand.
TGTTGGCCGCGTCCCAGCCATCCACATCAAGCGCGGGGTCGGGCTCGACAATGCCCTGGGCCTGGGCTGCGGCCAGAGCCTGATCGAAGCTCATTCCGGTCGCCATCTCCTCCAGAATCACCTGGGTTGTCCCATTTACTATAAGCTCAGCGCGATTGATCGTGGCCCCGGCCAGGTCGCGCCGACCAACATTGATCGTCGGCAGGGCGCCGCCGACCGCGCCGGAGAAACGCAGGGCCGGGGCACCATGCGGGCCAGCCAGGTCGCTCATGCCCGCCAGCTCAGCGTAGGCCAGCACCAGCGGCCCCTTGCTGGCCAGCACGGCGTGACTGCCGCCGCGCAGAGCAGCCCGTACAATATCCAGGCCGGGCTGGGCGTCCTGTAGGTTCGTCGGCGTGGCCTCCAGAAGAAACTCGGCCCCGGCCTGCTCCACCATACGCGCCGAGCTCAGGTCGGGGCGGTGCTGGGGCAAGGCAGAGACCCTATCACCGCCGCGCTTGAGGGCTACAATCGCCGCAATATCTAACCCGTCCGGGTCATAGGCGACGCCGCTCGAGTCTGAAACGCCGACGCAGCGCAGGTCGAACCCGTAGCGTCGGCGCAGGCTATCGCCCCGCGAGATCAGGATCTCAAGGAAGGTGCGGCCAATATTGCCCAGCCCGGTGAGGACAAATCGGTGTGTATGCTCGTTCATGCTATCCCTACCTAATTCTTGTGCAGTTCGGTGTGTATGCTCGTTCATGTTATCCCTACCTAATTCTTGTGCAGTATAGTATAATGATTGATCCAACCCTCAGAACCCGAACCGTATATGGGATTGTTGCAATGAAACAGTGTAGCCATCCTTGTGCGATCATCGCCTTCAACCATAAGAATATAGAGAAACTGCGAGCTCACCTGCTCGACGGTTATCAGTGCCTCGACTCCTGGCTCGCCATGAGCCAGCTGGTGAATGACCCACGGCAGCGCAAGGACTGTCTGGAGCGGGCGGCGGTACTGGCCCCCGAGAATGAGCAGATCCAGATCGCCTACCTAGAAGCATACCTGGAGGTTGAGCCGAACGACATTGCCGTGCAGCGACGGCTCGCCGAGATCCGCACCATGCAGCTGCTTTCAGACGTGAAGACGGTTCACTTTCATGATAAGCCGCGCGCCCGCCTGCTGGGCGATATCTTGATCTCGATCAGCGCGATCTCTAGCGACGAGCTACAGGAGGTGCTGCGCACCCAGAACAGCGGCAGTGTGATCACGACGGACCGCAGGCTCGGCCAGCTGCTGATCAAGAAGGGGCTGATATCGCCGAGCAAGCTGGCCAAGGCGTTGATCATCCAACAGCAGGAGCGCAGCCAGCTGCGCATCGCCCCCCAGGTGCTCGGCGAGTACCTGGTGGAGCAGAGCTACATCACCCCGCAGCAGCTTGAGCTGGCCCTCGCCGAGCAGTTGCGCCTCGACCAGAAGGATCAGCGGCTCAGCCTCGGCCAGATCCTCGTCCGCCTGAACATGGTCAGCCAGGCCCGCATCGACCAGGCAGCCCACGAGCACGAGATTACTTTCTGGTCGAAGTTCGGCTACTAGCGCGCTGAAGGGAAGGATCGGACTCCTGAAGCTCGTGTGCTTCAGATACATGATGGGCCGTGCCAGCGACGCTGGCACGGCCCATTGTTTACCCCACAGCGTGGCTAGCGGATGCCGAGCGTCCAGAAGACGACGGCAATCAGGCTCCGGCGGAAGGCGTGGCGGCGACGCTGGCGGAGGGCGCGGTTAAGCATGTGCCACTCGGCATCGCGCTGATCGGCGCGGTAGAGATCCTCGTAGTAGCTGCGGTTCATAGTTGCCTCCTTATATAGTCCTCTTCGCCCGCAACGCCGTCAGGCTCTGGCAGCGGCAGGCGAGTTGTCTCAAAGGCCGATGAGGTCGCCAGCGTGCTCTGGGTGCGCCGCACGTCTGGGTGGCGACGCAGATCCTGGTAGATCAGGCGCTCTAGCGACTGCGGGCTTGCGGTGCGCACCTTCAAGAGGAAGCACCACTCGCCGATCATGCGGTTCAGCTCCTGGACGCCCGGCAGGTCGCTGAGGAATGCCTCTAGCTCCTCTAGGTTCCCCCCAGAGCGCGACTCGATGAAGACGTATGCCGTCGTCGTCAGCCCGAGGGCGATCGGGTCGAGCAGGGCTGCGTAGCCACGGATATAGCCGCGCTCCTCAAGCAGCCGCACTCGCCGCTGCACGGTCGGCGGGGTTAGCCCCACCTGCTGCGCCAGCTCAACGTGGGTCATTCGCCCGTCGTTCTGGAGCAGGTCGAGGATCTGGATGTCAATAGAATTTAAGTTATTCATCGCTATTCTTCTTTTTTTATAAGCACTGAGATTATATCACTCTTCTTAATTTAGAACATCAGCCATGAGGCGGACGAGGGGCTGTTGCATTGTCGCTGGCGGCTGAAGCCGCATCACGGGAGCCTGCGGCCAGCCGCCCGCTTGCGCGGGTGGTTCCGGCATCGGCGCAGGCCGACGCCCGGCGCGACTTCCCATCGCCAGCCGGGGGCGCTCAAGACATTGCAACAGCCCGCGCCATTTTTGTGCTGCACGGCACATGGCAAAAGGCGATTATACTAGGATCACGATACATATGGCCCATAAGGGCAGTGGAGGGCATACCAATGAGCAAGGTTCATAACTTCAATGCCGGCCCGGCTGTGCTGCCCCAGGCGGTGCTCACACAGGCCCAGGCCGAGCTGCTCGACTACCAGGGGCGCGGGATGTCGATCCTGGAGATGAGCCACCGTTCAAAAGAGTACGAGGCGGTGAACACCCAGGCCGAGGCGCGCATGAAGCAGCTGCTCGGCCTGGGCGAGGGCTACCGGGCGCTCTTCCTTCAGGGCGGCGCCAGCTTCCAGTTCGCCATGATCCCGCTGAACTTCCTGCCGCCCGGCGCGGTGGCCGACTACATCGTCACCGGGGCGTGGGGAGAGAAGGCCGTTGAGGAGGCCCGTCGCGTTGGCGAGGCGAATGTGGCCGCCAGCACCGCCGATGGTGGATTCCGCCGCACCCCCGCCGCAGCGGAGATCCAGCTAAGCCACGATGCGGCCTACCTCCACCTCACCACCAACGAGACGATCCAGGGCGTGCAGTGGGCCGATATGCCCGATCTCGGCGACGCCCCGCTGATCGCCGACATGAGCAGCGATATTATGTCGCGCCCCTTCGACGCGGGCCGTTTCTCCATGATCTACGCCGGTGCCCAGAAGAATATCGGGCCGGCCGGCGTCACCGCTGTGATCATCCGCGAGGATATGATCGACCGGGGGCGCAGGGATCTGCCGACGATCATGCGCTACGGCACCTTCGCCAAGAACAGCTCGCTCTACAACACCCCGCCAGCCTTCTCGGTCTACCTGCTGAACCTGGTGCTGGGCTGGATCACCGACCTCGGCGGGCTTACGGCGATGGAGGCGCGCAACCGGCGCAAGGCCGAGCTAGTCTACGGGGCGATCGACGGCAGCGGCGGCTTCTACCGGGGCCACGCCGCGCCCGAGGCCCGCTCGCTGATGAACGTGACCTTCCGGCTGCCCGATGAGGCGCTGGAGAAGCAGTTTGTGGCCGAGGCCCTGGCCAGCAGCATGATTGGGCTGGGCGGGCACCGCTCGGTGGGCGGCATCCGCGCCTCGATCTACAACGCCCTTGAGGAGGATTCCTGCGCGGCCCTGGCCAGCTTTATGGGCGAGTTCCTGCGCAAGAACGGGTAGCCTGTAAGGGTGCTGTAGGGGCGGCTCGCGAGCCGCCCCTACGTGCCCTATATAAAGATCATGCGCGTCGTCATCCTCTCGAAGGCCCTGGTGGCCGGTGCCTACCAGCGCAAGCTGGAGGAGATCGCGCGGCTGGGCGTGGAGCTGACCGCCCTGGTGCCGCCGAGCTGGCGCGAGCCGAGGGTGGGCGAGCAGCGCCTTGAGCGCCGCTTCACCAAGGGCTACCGCCTAGAGGCGCTGCCGATCGCCCTGAACGGCCGCCACCATCTGCACTTCTACCCCGCCCTCGGGCGCGCCCTGCGCCGCCTGCGCCCCGATGTGCTGCACATCGACGAGGAGAGCTTCAACCTGGCCACCTTCCTGGCCATGCGCGCCGGGCTGGCGGTGGGCGCGCGCTGCTGCTTCTATAACTGGGCGAACATCGACCGGCGCTACCCGCCGCCCTTCAGCCTCTTCGAGCGCCACAGCTTCCGCCACGCCGCCCACGCCATCGCAGGGAATCAGGAGGCCGCCGCGATCATCCGCAGCCACGGCTATCGCGGGCCGCTCACGGTCATCCCGCAGTTCGGCGTGGACCCGGAGATGTTCTCTCAGGAGTCAGGGATCAGGAGTCGGGAGTCAGAGTCGACCGGCCCCGAATCCCGACTCCTGCCCCCTGACTCCTTCATCGTTGGCTACCTCGGTCGCATGGTGCCCGAGAAGGGCGTGCTCGACCTGGTCGAGGCGCTGCCCGGCCTGCCCGATCATATCCGGCTGCGCCTGATCGGCGACGGCGCACAGCGCCCGCAGATCCTGGCCCGCGCCGAGGCGCTGGGCGTGGCGAGTCGAGTGGAGCTGCGTCCGGCCGTCGGCAGCACCGATGTGCCCGCCGCCATGGCCGAGATCGACCTGCTCGCCCTGCCCTCGCGCACCACGCCAAACTGGAAGGAGCAGTTCGGCCGCGTGCTGATCGAGGCCATGAGCTGCGGGGTGCCAGTGCTCGGCTCAAGCTCCGGCGAGATCCCGCATGTGATCGGCGACGCCGGGCTGATCTTCCCCGAGGGCGACACGGTCGCCCTGCGCCGAGAGATCGCCCGCCTCGCCGCCGACGAGCCCCTGCGAGCAGATCTCGCCCGCCGAGGGCGCACGCGCGCCCTGGCCGAGTTCACCCAGGCCGCCGTCGCCCGCCGCTATGTCGAAGTCTACGCCGCCATGCTGGGGCAGGGGAAGGATATCGTTTGAGTCATTATCCACAGGTTATCCACAGATCTGGATAACATAACGAGGAGCGGGATGGGACGCCCTATTCGGGGCCTCTGTATCATTACAAATGGCGGATGGCAGATGGTAGATGACCGCCTAATCTGCCATCTACCATCTGCCATCTACAATCATCAAGAGGCGGTGATCTTATAGCCGAGCTGGCCAAGGGCGTAGCTAATCCCGGCCTGAAGGTTCGCATAGACCTTGAGCTGGCTGAGGTTCACGCCGAGCTGCACCAGGGTCTGGGCGATCTCGGCGCCGATGCCGACCAGCACCACCTGGGCACCGATTAGCTGAGCGGCGCGGGCCGTCTGGAGCAGATAGTTGGCCACGCCGGTGTCCACCACCGGCACGCCGGTGATGTCGAGGATGACGATATCGGCCTGCTTCTCGCTGATCGCCTCCAGGAGCCGCTCAAGCACCTGGGTAGCCCGGTAGCTGTCGATAGCGCCCACCAGCGGCAGGGCGATCACGCCCGCGTAGAGCGGCAGGATAGGCGTGCCCAGCTCGCGGATGGTGAAGCGCTGGGCCTCAATCTCGGCGGCCTGCTGAGCCACCGCCTGCATCGTCTGCTGGAAGGTCTGGCTGTAGCCGACCATCATCGTGCGGCTCAGCATGTGCAGCAGATCCTCCAGGGCGCGCGCGTCGGCGGGCAGCAGCACGCCCCCCCCGGCAATAAACCGCTCGATATGCCCCCAGATGAGATCACGGACATACTCGATCACCAGCAGGACGTCCTCGATATGGAATCCATCCTGAGCACGGTCAGCCCCGGCGTTGGTGAGCCGGGACACAATCGTGTCGGTTGATCCGGTGATGAGAGCGTCGCAGATCAGCAACACGGTTCCGCGAAACATCTGATGAATGTGCTCTCGGCCCTGGATCCGATACGACTCGCTCTCCTGGTACACCCGATCAACAAGAGTGTCAAAGTCGTCATCGAGGTGATCACGCAGATAGGCGCCGAAGGCGGCTGTAGTGTCGGTCATTGATCTGCTCCGTGATGGGCGTAAGGACGCAGCGCGCTGCGTCCTTACAGATATGCTGAGACGATCTAGTACGCCCTAGCGAAGATCACCAGCTGGGTGGTCTCCTTGCCGGTATAAACGCAGGTTCCGGCGGTGCCGGGCTGATCGAGGGGGATGCAGCGGATAGTGGCCCGCGTCTCGTCCTGGATGCGCTTCTCATCATCGGTGCTACCGGCCCAGTAGGCTCGGGCGAAACCGCGCTCGATCTGGGCCTTCAGCTCGTCGTAGGTGGCCACATCGGCGGTGTGATCCTCGCGGAACTGCAGCGCGCGGGCGAAGAGCCCGCTCTGGATCTCCTCTAGCAGGGCCAGGATACGCGCGGTGAGACCATCCTGCGGGACAAAGCTCTTGCCCTCGCGGCCGGGCACATCGCGGCGGGCCATGGCCACGCTGCCCTTCTCCACATCCTTCGGGCCGACCTCGATCCGCACTGGGACGCCCTTCATCTCCCACTCGTTATACTTGAAGCCGGGCGACAGGTTCTCGCGGTCGTCCACCTTAAAGCGCAGGACGCCCTTCCATCCGGCGGTGATCGCGGCCACGGTGGCCATCACCTTCTCGCGCTCGGCGTCATTCTTGTAGATCGGCACGACGATAACCTGGGTGGGCGCGAGGCGCGGCGGCAACACCAGGCCCTCGTCGTCCGAGTGGGTCATGATCAGCGCGCCGATCATGCGCGTGCTCACGCCCCAGCTGGTTGTCCATGCGTGCTGGACGGTGTTGTTCTGGTCGGTGAAGGTGATGTCGAAGGCGTGGGCGAAGTTCTGGCCGAGGTTGTGCGAGGTGCCGGCCTGGAGCGCGCGCCCGTCCTGCATCATGGCCTCAATGCAGTAGGAGCGCAGGGCACCGGGGAACTTCTCCTTCTCGGTCTTCAGCCCACGGATCACCGGCATGGCCATCACCTGCTCGGCGAAGTCGGCGTAAACATCATACAATATTTTGAGCGTTTCCGCTTCAGCTTCAGCTTCTGTGGCGTGCGCTGTATGGCCTTCCTGCCACCAAAACTCCGATGTGCGCAGGAAGGGGCGGGTGCGCATCTCCCAGCGCATCACATTTGCCCACTGGTTATAGAGCAGGGGCAGGTCGCGGTAGGAGCGGATCCACTTGCTGTAGAAGTAGCCGATGATCGTCTCGCTGGTGGGGCGGATCACATAGGGCTCGGTCAGCTCCTCGCCGCCAGCGCGGGTGACCTCGGCCACCTCGGGGGCGAAGCCCTCGACGTGATCGGCCTCCTTCATAATGAAGCTCTTGGGGATGAGCAGGGGAAACTGCACATTGCTGTGCCCGGTCTCCTTGATCCGGTCGTCCATCTCGCGCTGCATCAGCTCCCAGATCGCCCAGCCGTTCGCCTTCACAACAATACAGCCGCGCACCACCTCAGCCACCTCGGCCATATCCGCCTCGCGGACAATATCGAGATACCACTGGTTATAGTCTTTCGCCCTGGTGGTGATCACTTCCTTCGGCATGGTCGCTCCTGGAACAATTACAGATCATCGATAGCAGATCGAATCGGGCACCTATGGCACCTACTCTAGCTATTATACCCGCATCCACAGAGTTAGGGTTCATAAAAGGCACTAGACATGGTTCGTAGGTGCTTGACATTTTGCCGCCGGACACCCCTCACCCCCAGCCCCTCTCCCTCAAGGGGGAGAGGGGAGTATATCGCTTCCTGGTGTGGAATACCCCCTTCTCCCGATCAGGGTTTAGGGGCGGACAGAAAAAGTGTTTCACGCAACCATTCACCGCATCAGCAAAGGATCGCCCCCCCTCGCCCGCCGCAGCGGGAGAGGGGGCTGGGGGGTGAGGGCCAAAAGCCGCCCCAACGCCATGAATCGCCTCGTCACCCAAACGTTCTGTCCGCCCCTAAACCCGCTCAGGGAGAGGGGGCTGGAGGCCGTGTGGGCTCACAGCTCTTTGCGCATCAGCTCGGTGGGCGAGGCGATCCAGTCGAGGGCGGCGGGCGTGCGAGAGACGAAGCGGTAGCCGAGGCGGGTGTAGAGGCGGCGGGCGGTCTCGTTGCGGACCAGGACGCGCAAGAGGGCGGCGCGGGCGCCCATCTGGCGAGCTGCGTCCTCTAGCTGAGCCATCATCGCCTCACCGACCCCGCGCCCGCGAGCGGACGCGTCCACCACAACGCTGTAGACATAGCACTCGCCGGGGCGCAGGCTGACATCGGTGGTGAGCGAAGCGCGCATGGCGCTGAGGAAGAGGCGCAGGGTGTCGCCGATGCCGATCATGGAGATGGCGGCCTGTAGGGTGCCGGGGGGCAGCATGCCATCGCCGGAGATGGCGGGGCTGCGCAGGCTGGCGCTGCCCACAATCTGGCCGGATGCGTCGGCGGCGACATAGCGACCGCCGCCGACCAGCTCATGCTCAACGAGGTAGCGAAACAGGCACACATGGTCGGCTACAGGGCCGCGCAGCACGCCGGGCGCCTCGGAGTTGAAGAGCTGCACGAGCAGATCGGCAAGCACACCGGCGTCCTCCAGGGCCGCCGGCCGCAGGGTGATTGCGTCAGCTATCATCAGTCTCGCACAACTACAGATTGCAGATTGCAGAGCATCTGCAATCTGCAATCTGCAATCTGCAATCTAGTGCTTGTAGGTTGCCAGTACAGCTCCGGACTCCACGGTGGTGCCCTCCTGGGCGAGGACATCGCCGATGATGCCGGCGTGGGGCGCGGTGATCTCGTTCTCCATCTTCATGGCCTCGATGATGAAGAGCACCTGGCCTGACTCGACCTCCTGGCCTGCGGTGACGCGCACCGCCGCCAGGCGGCCCTGGATCGGGCTGCTCACCCCATCGACCTTGGCGGCCATCTGGCTAGAGTTGCGGGCACGGGCGCGGCGCGGCTCCTTTGCGGTTGCGGCGGGCTGCTCGCCGCCGCCGGAGGGCACGCCGAAGAGTCGCACCCCGAAGCGCTTGCCGTTTACCTCGACGGTGATATTGCGTGCCTCGGAGGGCTCCTCGGCTGCGGCAGGCTCGGGCGGGGGCGGGGCGAAAGCGCGAGTGGCATCCAGCAGCTCGGGGTGCTGGCCAATAAAGTTCACGCTCAGATCGCCGCCGATAAAGGTCGGGTGAGCCATCGCCGCCTGATGGAAGGGGATGGTGGTGATCACCCCGCCGATCTCGTACTCGGCCAGGGCGCGGCGCATGCGGGCGATCGCCTCGGGGCGGGTCTCGGCCCAGGAGACCAGCTTAGACAGCAGCGAGTCATAGAACTGCGGGATGGCGTAGTTCGCGCGGATGCCGCTGTCCACCCGCACACCGAGGCCGGTCGGCTCGCGGTAGCTGCCCACGGTACCGAGGGCCGGGCGGAAGTTGGCCAGCGCGTCCTCGGCGTTGATCCGGCACTCGATGGCGTGCCCGCGCGGCCGCAGGTCGGCCTGGCGCATCCAGAGAACCTCGCCCTGGGCGATGCGCAGCTGGGCCTTCACCAGATCGACGCCGTAGACCATCTCGGTGACGGTGTGCTCGACCTGGATGCGGGTGTTCATCTCTAGGAAGTAGTAGCGACCGTCCTCAAAGAGAAACTCCAGGGTGCCGGCACCCACATAGCCCACCAGGGTGGCCAGGCGCACGGCGGAGGCACCCATCTCGGCGCGCAGCTGGGGGGTAAGGGCGGGCGAGGGGCACTCCTCGATCAGCTTCTGGTGCCGCCGCTGGATCGAGCAGTCGCGCTCGCCCAGCGCAACGGCGTTGCCGTGGGTGTCGGCGAGGATCTGGATCTCGATATGGCGCGGGTTGGTGAGGTACTTCTCAACATAGAGCGCGTCGTTCTTAAATGAGACGACAGCCTCACGGCGAGCGCTGGCGAAGGCGTCGGCGATCTCGTCGGGGGCGCGCACCACGCGCAGGCCGCGACCGCCGCCGCCGCCCACCGCCTTGATCGCGATCGGATAGCCGTAAGCATCGCCGAGGCGGCGGATCTCATCAAGCGAGTCGAGCGGCTCCAGGGTGCCGGGCACCAGCGGCACGCCGGCCTGCGTGGCCTCGCGGCGGGCGGCCGTCTTCCCCCCCATGCGCTCCATAGCCTCGGGGGACGGGCCGATGAAGATCAGGCCAGCGGCGGCCACGGCGCGGGCGAAGTCGGCGTTCTCGGCCAGAAAGCCGTAGCCGGGGTGGATGGCCCCGGCGCCAGCCTGGCGGGCCACCTCGATGATGCGCGGGATGTTCAGGTAGCTCTCGGACGAGGGCGCCGGCCCGAGCAGATAGGCCGCGTCGGCGTAGGCAACATGGGGAGCCTCGCGGTCGGCCTCAGAGTAGACGGCGACGCTGCGCAGGCCCAGCTCGCGGCAGGCTCGCATCACCCGCAGCGCAATCTCGCCGCGATTTGCGATCAGTACGGTGTCAAACATAGCAACCTTGCTACTTTTCAGTGTGGCGGACATAACAAAGACACGTGCGTTTTGGTGCAAATTTCAGGATAGCGCGGGGAGATACATGGCGCGCCCCCAAAAAGGCTTCAGCGTAGGTTACACGCTGGCAGTGCGAATCGCTTGCTCGTGCAGCATAATCCCCCTTCTGCTTCCTCCCTAACCTCAACCTCCCGGCTCGCAATCAAATGCCAGAATGTCGATCCGCGAGCGCAGCAGCTCGACCCAGTCGCCGGGGGCGATGCGCGCTGCGCCGACCGAGGTGACCATGTTCTCAGCGGTGAGGCTGGTGCGCATGCCCACCACGCCCGCCCCGACGTCGATCGCCAGCTCGGTGTAGAGGGTCTGGTAGGGCAGCTGCGCGCCGCCCTCCTCCCATGCCGACACCGCCGTGACCTGGCCAAAGAGTGCGGGGGCCGTGCTGGCCCCGCCTGGCGACCACCCATCCTCGGGGACGAGGCCGACACGGTAGGGCGGCCACTGGAGGCGCAGCGAGCTGAGGGCAAAAACCAGCCGGGCCACCCCGGCCCTCCCGACGGCCGCCTCGTCCACCTGGTGGTGCCTGTCTACCACGCCGAGCAGCAGTCCATCGGGGGTGACTGCGCCGGGGGAGAGCGGCGCGGTGAGGCGCAGCACGATCAGCGGCAGGTAGCGCCGCCCGTCGGGGTGGAGCCTGCCGGGAACAAGCCGCTCGAAGACACAGGGGAGCGTGAGTTTATCGATCAGTGGAAACCGCACGTTAGGCATTCTCCCTCTGAGCGCCCGGCCCGTAAACGGGCGGGCTACGGATCGACAAAGGCCGCCTGCGCGGCCTCGGCCAGCCCGCGCAGGCGGGCTTCGCAGACCATAGCCCGCGGCTTCAGCCGCCGGGTGATGCCACATAGGGCGAGTTTTGCGGTATTGCCCTATCACCTTGTCGCCTCATCTCCGACAGCAAGCTCGCGTATGGCGGCCTGGGCGCGCCGCTCGTTCAGCGCCTCGACAAACTGACGCGGGCGGGTTGGGCTGAGGATCAGCGGAGGGAGGCCGACGCGGGCAACTGAGATAAGCCGGGAGCGGTCGGTTGCCAGGAAGAATGTCTCGCCGTAGGGCTGAAGGCGGAAGGGGCCGAGATAGCCGAAGACGCCCGGGTTAAAGGCGAAGCGCAGCCCGCGGCGGGGCACATCGGCCAGGAAGGTGGCCGCCGAAGCTCCGGTGACTATGTCGAGAGGAACACGCAGAGGCCGCCACCAGCGCCGCCGCACCACCAGGTCGGCCTCCTCGATCAGGTAGGCGCTAGGCTGGGCGGCGTAGCTGAGCAGCAGGAACAGCGCCAGGGGCAGCGCCAGGGCCGGCGGGATCAGCAGGCCACCCCAGCGCAGATTGGCCAGGTAGGCGAAGAGCAGCGGCAGCATCAGCAGGCCGCCCAGGTAGGCCAGCCCAATCGTGACCCGGCTCGCATAAGCATCTAGCGGCGCGACCTCAAAGCGCATCGTGTGATCCCCCAGCGATTGACGTATGCCTAACAGAGTTATTATAATCCCTCATGCGTCGGCCTGTGCCGACGCACGGGATCCCGCCACACCGGCGGGCACCTCCCAGCGCAGGAACGACCAATGAACACAGCCTCAACCTTGCCCCTCCTCCCCGTCCCACCCGAGTACGTCACGTGGCGCGGCCACCAGATCGCAACCTACCGCGCCGGGGTCGGGCGGCCCGTGCTGCTCGTCCACAGCATCAACGCGGCGGCCTCGGCCTTCGAGATGCGCGGCCCCTTCGCGCAGCTCCAGGGCGATAGCGAGGTCCACGCCTTCGACCTGCTGGGCTACGGGAACTCCGACCGACCGGCCCGCCGCTACAGCGCGGAGGACTATATCGACCAGATCGGCGCTCAGCTGGAGCGCATCGGCGAGCCCACCGCCGTGGTGGCCAGCTCGCTGGGCGCCGCCTACGCCGTGGCCGCCGCCGACCGCTGGCCCGAGCGGGTGCGCGCCCTCGTGCTCGCCTGCCCGGTGGGCATCTCACAGCTCGCCAAGCCAGCCGGCCCGCTGGGGTGGGCGATCTACCGCATCCTGCGCGGCCCCGTCGGACGCCAGATCTTCCGCTGGCTCACCAGCGAGGCGGGCACGCGATACTTCCTTGGCAGGCAGGCATACCACAACCCGGCCAGCCTCACGCCCGAGACGGTGGCCAGCTTCTCGACGGCGGCGCAGCGGCCGGGTGGCTACTACGCGCCGATCTGCTTCCTGAGCGGGCTGCTCAACTGCGACATCGCCGCCGCCTACGGGCGGCTGCGCCAGCCCATCCTGATCATCTGGGGGAAGCAGGCCACCACCACCCCGGCGAGCAAGGCGAAGGAGTTCCTCGCCGCCAACGCGCGCGCCCGCCTTGAGCTGATCGACGGCACCGGGATGCTGGTGCAGGACGAGCGCCCCGCCGAGTTCGCCCGGCTCGTGCGCGACTTCGTCTCTCAATAGCCGATAGCCGATGACGAACGACCAATGACGAAGGCCGGGGCGTGATTGGTCGTTGGTCGTTGGTCGTTCGTCATCGGAAGGCGCGAGCGCAGCGAGCCACCAGATTCAGTGACTCAGTGACTCAAGCATTCTGCTCAGTGCTATAGGCTGTGCGCCGTGATATAATTCTCGCTTGAATCTGGGGATAGCTCAAGGTGAATCCTATGGCGCGAACTTCGATACATCGACGGGCGACCTTGCGCGCCGAGCTGCTGGCCCTCTTCCAGTACGCCACCGAGGCCGACATCGACGCCCAGATCGACCATCTCCTCGCCGAGGTGCTAGAGGACGACCCGCTCGCCGCGCCGCTGCCGCTTATCCCCGATGACCAGAGCGAGGACGAGCGCATTGTCGTCACCGGCATCGGCGTCGTCACGCCTTTCGGCGTCGGCGTCGAGCCGTTCTGGGATGGCCTCACTGCCGGGCGCAGCGCCATTGGTCGGATCACCCGCTTCGACACGAGCGCCTTCCCAAGTCAGATCGGCGGCGAGGTGGTCGACTTCGCCCCCCAGACATTCATGGACGCCAAGGAGGCGCGGCGCATGTCGCGCGCCAGCCAGTTCGCCGTGGCCGCCGCGCGCATGGCCGTCGAGGCGGCCGGGCTGCGCATCGATGCGGGCAACCGCGACGAGATCGGCACCCTGATCGCCTGCGGCACGATCTCGATGCCCGACGTGGAGCAGGCCGTCATCACCATGATGCAGCGCGGCCCGATGAAGATTAGCCCCTTCTTCATCCCGGCGGCCGTGCCGAACATGCCCTCCAGCCAGGTGGCCATCCAGCTCGGCCTGCGCGGCCACATCTCGGCGATTAGCACCGCCTGCGCCGCCAGCTCCCAGGCTATCGGCGAGGCCGCCGAGGTGATCCGCCGAGGCGACGCCGAGATCATGGTGGCCGGTGGTGCCGAGGCGCCGATCACCGCCCTCAGCCTCGGCTCCTTCTGCGTGATCCGCGCCCTCAGCACCGGCTATAACGACGACCCGGCCCGCGCATCGCGGCCTTTCGACCTCCGCCGCGATGGGTTTGTCTCCGGCGAGGGGTCCGGCGTCTTCGTCCTAGAGCGGCTCTCCAGCGCCCGCCGACGCGGCGCGCCCATCCTCGCCGAGCTGATCGGCTACGCGGCCACCGCCGACGCCTACCACGTCACCTCGCCCGACCCGGATGGCCACGGGGCCACCCGCGCCATGCGCCGCGCCCTCCAGCGCGCCCGGATCGACCCGCAGCAGGTGGACTATATCAACGCCCACGCCACCTCCACCCCGCTCGGCGATGTGGCCGAGACAAAGGCGATCAAGCAGGTCTTTGGCGAGTACGCCCATAGCGTCCCGGTCAGCTCGATCAAGTCGATGATCGGCCACCTCACCGGGGCCGCCGGGGCCGTCGAGGCCGCCGCCACCGTCCTGGCCCTCCGGCACGGCATCATCCCGCCCACGATCAACCAGGAGGAGCCCGACCCCGAGTGCGACCTGGACTATGTGCCCAACGTCGCTCGCCCCGCCGACCTCCAGGTGGCGATCTCGAACTCCTTCGGCTTCGGCGGAGTCAACTCCGTCCTCGCCTTCAGGAAGCTGTAGACTCTGGGGCTACGCCCCAGGCCCGCTTTTGTTGGGGTTGGGCGGCTTTGCCGCCCAACCCCAACAAAAATATCCTGTGGGGGTGGCGAAGCCACCCCCACCCCCCACCGGAGGTGGTGCAGGTGAGCTGGAACATCGTCGGCCACGAGTGGGCGGTCGAGCAGCTGCGGCGCAGCATCCTCGCCGGCAGCGACGCCCAAGCCTACCTCTTCAGCGGGCCGCCTGGCCTCGGCAAGGCCGCCATCGCCCTCCAGATGGCCCAGGCGCTCAACTGCGAGCGCAGCCCCGGCGACCCCTGCCAGGAGTGTCGGGCCTGCCGGCGGATCGCGCGCGGCAACCACCCCGACGTGCGCGTGGCCGGCATGGCCACCCAGGCCGCAGGGCTCAAGCCCGATGAGGCCGCCCGCCAGAAGGAGCTGAAGATCGCCACCGTCCGCGAGTGGCAGCGCGACATCAGCCTGCGCCCCTACGAGGGCCGCCGCCGCGTCCTCATCCTCCACGACGCCGAGCGCCTCAACGAGGAGTCATCCAACGCGATGCTCAAGACCCTGGAGGAGCCGCCCGACTACGCCACGATCATTCTGGTGGCCAACAGCTCCGAGCTGCTGCCTACGATCGTCTCGCGCTGCCGGGTGCTGCGCCTGCGCCCCCTGCCCCGCCGCCAAGTCGCCGAGGCGCTGACGGCCCGCAACATCGCCGCCGAGGACGCTGATCTCCTGGCCGCCTGGAGCGGCGGGAGGGTTGGCTGGGCGCTCCAGGCCGCCGCCAACCCCGAGAGGATCACCGCCCGCCAGGAGCACCTCGACGCCCTGATGGAGCTGGGCGAACAGGGCCGTGCGGCGATCTTCCGCTGGGCCGAGCAGCGCGCCAAAGAGTACCGTGGCGGCGAGCAGGAGGTTGTCTTCGCCTGGCTCGACCTCTGGCAGGGCTGGTGGCGCGACGTGCTGCTGGTGACGGCAGGCTGTCCCGACAGCATCGTCAACATCGACCGGCGCGAGGATCTGGCCCGCCTGGCCGCCCGCCACCCCCTGCCCGCCATCCACACCTTCGTCGGCCGGATCGGCGCCGCCGCCCAGCAGCTCCGCGAGAACGGCAACCCCCAGCTTGTGCTAGAGAATATGCTCCTGCACATGCCGTAGGGGCGACCCAACGTGGTCGCCCCACGGCACCCCCACGGCCCTCGAAAGAAGATGCTTGCATATACGAAATGGCCAGCTTCGCTGGCCATTTCGTATATGCAAGTGAGGGTTCTCGGGCGGCACCCCTACTCCACGAGCAGCCCCAGGACGAGTACAATCAGCCCGATCACACCGCTGCCAGCGGCGGCGTAGTACATATTGCGCGACCAGGTCGCCGCCGAGCCCGCCAGCTCGCGCTCGCTCTTGCGGCTCACCAGAAAGCGCTGCTTGGAGTTGCTCGGGTGGCGGGCGATCGCCGGCTCCCCCTGGTGATCCACCGCCGTGCCCAGCACATAGACCCGCGTGCCGGGGGCCAGGCTGCTCTCGCTGTGGCGCTGGCCCAGCGTGCGGGTCGCCCCCGTCCAGGGCTGCTCAGCCGCGTCGAAGCGCGACCCGCTCTCCGCCAGGTCGAGATCGGCGCCCTCGGGCAGCACCAGCGTGCGCCCGGTGGCGTCGCGCACGTAGAAGTTCACCTGCCGCTCCTCGCTCTTGAGCGTGTCGCTGCGCCGCTCCACCGTCGTCTCGCGCTTGCTGTTCTCGTCGGTCTTGGTCACCCGCTCCTCGTACTCACGGGTCTGGCTGTAGCTGTAGGCCACGCAGGGCTGCTTGGAGACCGGGCCGTGCAGGGGCTTTTCACACTCGATCACGCCCTCAACTTCGCAGGGCTGGGCCAGGGCGTCCGCGCCGAGGCTTCCTGTGATCTTGCGGTGAACCTCGCCGAGCAGCTGGGCCGTGTAGGTCTCCGCCGCGTTCATAGCGGTCAGGGAGCTGGCGTTCGAGCGGGCGACGAAAAAGAAGATCACGGCGAGGATGATGAGGATGATGCCGCCGATAACCATGGGTTTGCTCCGTACTATGTGTGCTTCGCTGATGCCCGACGACCAACACGGATGATGGCGGTCGGTCGTCGGACAGCGAACCACAAGTCTTGAATGCGAAACTACGCAATACCACAAAACTCTCCCTGTGCAACGTCGCCCGGCGGCTGAAGCCGCCTGCTACGATCTGCACAGGCTGCCTGTGCGGTCTCGGCAAGCCTGTGCAGGCAGGCGGTTGGCCGCGCCGATTCGGGAACCTGTAGCGGCGACTTCTCACCGGGATGGGTTCTTCCGCATGGCCAGCGCCGTCAGCCCCGCGCTGATCGCCATGCCGAGTAAAGAGAGCTTCCCGGCCCCGTGAGCCGCCGCGACGCCAAGGAACATCGTGCCGGCCGGGTTCGCCGCCCGGCTCATCCCCCGCGCGGTGGCGTCGCCGCTCTGCACCCGGGCGATGTTGAGCATGCCCAGAAAGGCCAGCGCCAGCCCGGAGCCCGCGAACCAGGCCCGGTTCAGCGCGCTCTCGTGACGGTAGATGACCGGCGTGAGCAGCGTGTGGCCGACGCCCCCAGCCGTGAGCCCTGCGGCGAGGACAAGGTCAAGCGCGGTGAGCGGATCTGGTGGGAGTCCAAAAACATCCGGCGTAAACGGGTTGCGAGCTGAGTGCATACCTAACTCCTGTGCGTGTGTGCCTCGCTCGATCATACCACGTTAGACAAGGTTCATAAGCACTTGATAGTTTGGCGTCACGGATCGCTTTCTGGTGGGTTCGGCCTGTACCCTGTACCCTTGTCTTAGGCGCTGTGTGGGTGTGCCCCATAGCACAGCGAGCAGGGCTGCGCACAATTGCCGAGTTCGCCTACCGTAACACACAACTCCAGATGGTTGACAATCGGTTAGCGCGTAGGTACGATCTCATGACCGCCTGGCACATGTGTCGCCCGGCGCGCACGCGAGGGGTTGCCTATGTCAACGCTGATACTCTACAATGGCCCGATCTATACCCTCGACCCGCAGCACCCGGTGGCGCGGGCCGTGGCTATCCGTGACGGGCGCATCGTCGCGGTGGGTAGCGAGGGCCATGTGCGGGCCGTTACCGCATCTTCGGGTCGCAGCGAGGGCATCAACCTTCAGGGCCGCGCCGTGGTGCCCGGCCTCACCGACGCCCACGTCCACATCACGTTCCAGGGCCTCGCCAGCCAGGAGGTGCGCCTGGGCGGGGCCTCCAGCATCGCCGAGGCCGTTGGCCGGGTGGCCGACCGCGCACGCGGCCTGCTGCCCGGCGCCTGGCTGCATGGCGGCGGGTGGAACCACGCGGCATGGGGCGGCCAGTGGCCCTCGCGCAACGACCTGGACGCCGTCTGCCCCGCCACCCCGGTGATCCTCTCGCGCAAGGACGGCCACTCGCTCTGGGTGAACAGCGCGGCCCTGGCGGAGGCCGGGATCACCGCCGCCACGCCCGACCCATCCGGCGGCCAGATCCAGCGCGACCGCGACGGCGAGCCCACCGGGATCTTGCTGGAGGCGGCCATGGAACTAGTGCGCGTCGTCGAGCCGCCGCAGAGCCAGGAGGAGCGACAGGCCGCCATGCGCCTCGCCATGCGCGAGGCTCTGAGCTACGGCATCACCAGCATCCATATCCCCTGTGGCATCGGCCCGAACGATGGCCGCGAGACCCTGTCCGACCTACAGGATCTGCGCGGGCGCGGCGAGCTGAGCTTGCGATGTCTCTCCTCTATCTCGGTGGGCGACCTGGACGCGGCCATCGCCCTGGGGGTGAAGAGCGGCCTGGGCGATGCCTGGCTGCGCGTCGGCGGCCTGAAGATCTTCGCCGACGGCTCGCTCGGCTCAGAGAGCGCCGAGATGCTCAGCCACTATGAGGGCCGCCGCCACCTCGGCATCGCCACCATCGAGCGCGAGCTGCTAGAGGAGACGGTAGCCCGCGCCAACGCCAGAGGCATCAGCGTGATGCTCCACGCCATCGGCGACGCGGCCAACCGCAAGGTGCTCGATGCGATCGAGCTAGCCCGTGGCGACGGCGAACCGCCAGTCCTGGCGATGCCCAACCGTATCGAGCACTGCCAGGTGCTCCACCCCAAAGACATCGGCCGCCTCGCCGAGCTGGGCGTGATCGCCTCCATGCAGCCCATCCACTGCACCAGCGATATGGAGACCGCCGACGAGCTGTGGGGGACGCGCTGCGCGCACGCCTACGCCTGGCGCGAGCTGCGCGACAGCGGGGCAACCCTGGCCTTCGGCTCCGACGCGCCCGTCGAGACCATGAACCCCTGGCCCGGCGTCCACGCCGCCGTCACCCGGCAGCGGCCCGGCGGCTCCCCCGAGGGCGGCTGGCACCCCGCGCAGCGCCTCACCGTCGCCGAGGCGCTAGAGGCATACTGCGTCGGCCCGGCCATCGCCAGCGGCGAGGGGCATATGAAGGGCCGCCTCGCCGAAGGCATGCTGGCCGACATGGCCGTCCTCACCGGCGACCCGTTCCGCAGCGCGCCCGGCGAGCTGCACGCGATCACCGCTGCCATGACCCTCATCGAGGGCAAGGTTATATTCGGCCGGTAGAGACGCCCCGGCGGGGCGTCTCTACGGTGTGGGAGAGCGAAACTCTCCCACAAAAAAACTGATTGTGCTGCGGCGCGGCGTAGCCACCCCACAGCACAATCAGTGCAGCATATGCCTGCTGGGCACACAATGCAGGTTTTTTGGGCGACAGCCCTAACGTTAGAGAAGAGAGAGAGAGAGACATGTTTCGCAACCGCCAGCTGATGGCCGTAGTGAGCGGCCACTTCATGATCGACGTGCTCAACAGCACCGGCGCGGTGCTGCTCGCCGTGCTGGCCGTGCCGCTCGGCCTGTCCAACGGGCAGATCGCCGCCGCCCTAACGGCCTACCTGCTCATCGGCTCGCTCTCGCAGCCGCTCTTCGGCCTGCTGGCCGACCACCTCCACGGGAAATCGATGCTGCTGGCCGCCATCGCCGTGTCATGGATGGGCGTCTGCTACATGCTGGTGGCCATCGCGCCGAGCTGGTCGCTGCTGCTGCCAGTCTTCCTGCTGGCACCCCTGGGCAGCGGCCTCTTCCACCCGGTCGGCACTGCCTCGGCGGCCCTGGCCGAGCCGGAGCGGGCCAGCAGCGCCACGGCGATCTTCTTCTTTGGCGGGCAGGCCGGGCTGGCCTTCGGCCCGTTTATGGTCGGCTACCTGACCGGCCAGTTCCACAGCCTCGGGATCATCCCGCTGGCCCTGCTGGCGATCATCCCCGCCACCCTGCTCTTCCTCGCCGGAGGCTCACAGTCTGGCTACGCCCAGCGCGCCGCGAGGCCGGCCCGTCCCCAGGCCCCCCGCAAGCAGATCGCCCTCAGCCTGATCATCGCCTTCGTCGCCCTGGTGGCCGTCCGCTCGTCCATCCAGCAGACCTACCAGGCTTTCCTGCCCAAGCTGTTCAGCGACCGTGGCTGGGACCCGACGATGTTCGGGCTGCTGGCCGGCGTGTTTATGGGCGCTGGCGCGATCGGCCAGGTGATCAACGGCGGACTAGCTGACCGCTTCGGCATGCGCGTGATGGTGATCTGGCCGCTGCTGCTGAGTGTGCCGGTCGGCATACTCTGTTTCGTGTCGCCGTCCACCTGGGTCATCTTTGCCACCTGCGCCGCCGCCGGCATGCTGGTCGGCGGCCAGCACAGCGTGCTGGTGGTGTACGCCCAGCGTCTCCTCCCGGTGAAGCAGGGCTTCGCCGCCGGTCTGATCCTCGGCTTCACCTTCGCCAGCGGCGCGATCGGCACATGGATGGCCGGCCTCCTCGCCGATGTCGTCGGCCTCCAGACGGTGATGGCCTACCTGCCGCTGCTCGGCGTGGCGGCGGCCCTGCTCGGCGTGGCCCTTCCCGGCCGCGACCGTCCCGTCGCCGCGACCGTCGCCGTCCCGGCCGGAGACTAGGTGATTGCAGATTGCCGGGCAATCTGCAATCTGCAATCTGCAAGGGATTTTAAACATCCCATCGCTCATGACATGTCACGCTGAGCGAGGCGAAGCGTCCCGCCCATGTTATGGGCTGCCGGGACGCTTCGCCTCGCTCAGCGTGACATGAGGCCGGGGTATTTAAAAATTCCCACGTCCCCAATTTGCAATCTACAATCTGCAATCATCACTGGCTGAGCGCACGCACAGCCCGCAGGCTAGCCGTCGCATCCATGCGTGGAACATAGTCTAGGCCGACGAAGCCCTTATAGCCCAGCTCTTGCAGCAGCCCGAAGATATGCTCGTAGTTGATCTCGCCGCTGCCCGGCTCGTGACGACCCGGCACATCAGCCACCTTAATATGGCCGATCAGGTCGAGGTTCTCGGTCAGGCGGTGGGTGAGGTCGCCCTCGCTGATCTGCTGGTGGTAGGTGTTAAAGCAGAGGCGGACATTGGGGCTGCCCACAGCGCGCACCACCGCGAAGCCCTCGTCCGAGGAGCTGAGGAAGGTGCCTGGGTGGTCACGCTGGTTAAGCGGCTCCAGCACCAGGGTGAGATCGGCGTCGGCCGCCGTCTCGGCGGCGGCCTGGAGCGCCTCGACCATATGAGCGATCTGCTCGTCGCGGGGCACGCCGGGCATAGCCGGGCCGCTGGAGACGATCAGGTTCGCGCAGGAGAGATCGAAGGCCAGGGCGGCGGCGCGGTTGATATCGGTGAGGAACTGCTGGCGCTGGGCCGGGTCCACCAGCGATGAGGTGCTGCCCACAAAGGCGCTCACCTCCAGGCGCAGGGCCAGCTTCAGGGCGAGGGTGATGTTCATATCCTTGCCCTGGCGGCTCCAGAACTCGAAGGCGGAGAAGCCGAGGTCGTGAACGTACTCTAGGCGCTGCTCGAAGGGCTTCTCGTTAAAGAGCGTCTCCACGCAGACCGAGAAGCGCAGTAGTGGGGTCGCCATAGTCGCACCTCATCAATCCAGCTGATCCCTGGAAGCCCGCGATGCCCAGACCTGACGGGCACACCGTACCGATGGCAGAGGGAGAATTGCTGCCCCTATTGTATCGCACATCGACAATTTCGCCATCCGCCGTGATGAAAACCAGTAGGGGCGTGGCGCGCCGCACCCCTACTGGTTTTCCCAGCCGATGGCGCGGGCGAGGGCGGCCTCGACGATGCCAGGGGCGAGGCGGGCGGCCAGCAGGGTCAGCCTATCGCCGAGGGTGACATAGGCCAAGCGCGGCTCGCGGCGGGCCACGCGCAGCAAAGCCAGGGCCACCGCCTCGGGCGGCACGCCTCTGGGGGCCACGCGGCGGCGCTCGCTGCCCCGGCCGAGCCGACGCCGGCTGAACTCGGTACGGGTGGTGCCGGGGCGCAGCACGCTCACCGCAACCCCCGTGCCGCGCAGCTCCATGCGCAGCGCCTCGCTCACCCGCTCCAGGGCGGCCTTGGCGGCGGCGTAGCCGCCCAGGTAAGGCAGGGTCTGCTCAGCCAGCACCGACGAGACGTTGATGATCTGGCCCCGGCCCTGGCGGCGCATGATCGGCACGGCGGCCTGGGCTAGGCGCAGCGGCCCAAGCAGATCCACGGCCAGCGCCCGCTCCAGGTCGCCCACATCCAGCTCGGCCACCGGCCCGGCCAGGCCCACCCCGGCATTGTTGATCAGGATATCCACCCGCCCGCAGGCAGCGGCGGCCCGCTCGACCAGCGCGCGGCACTGCTCCGGGTCGCCCACATCTGTGGGCACCACCACGGGCGCGCCCGGCAGCGTGGCGGCCAGCCGCCCCAGCGCCTCGGCCGAGCGGGCCGCCAGCACCACCCGCGCCCCCGCCCCGGCGAAGGCCCGCGCCGCAGCCGCGCCTATCCCCGCCGAGGCCCCGGTGATGATCACGACGCGGTTGTGTGGATCCATAGTGAATGTTGAATGTTGAATGCTGAATGCTCGGACATTCAACATTAAGCATTATCAGTGATGTGCTTACAGATCCCGGCCTTGATCGTCTGCGAGGGAACCTCGTGGCCGATCATCTCCTCAAGCATGCGCGCCGTCGCCATCAGGCCCGGCAGATCCAGCCCGGTGGCGATGCCCATCTCGTGCAGCATATGCACCAGGTCCTCGGTGCAGAGGTTGCCGGGCGCGCCGGGGGCGAAGGGGCAGCCGCCGATCCCGCCCACGCTGCTGTCGAAGGCGCTGACGCCGACCTGCATAGCGGCCAGAATGTTCGCAAGCCCGGCGCCCCTGGCGCTGTGCAGGTGCAGGCGCAGCGGGTGGCGCGGGAAGCGCTCCTGGAAGGCCAGCACCACCTGCTGCACCAGCACCGGGTGAGCCATACCCGTCGTGTCGCCCAGGGTCAGCTGCTCGGCCCCCAGGTCGAGCAGGCGCCCGCAGAGATCCAGCACCCGCGAGATCGGCACGTCGCCCTCGAAGGGGCAGCCGAAGGACACCGAGAGCACCGCGTCGAAGGGCCTGCCCGCGCCGCGCATGATCGCGGCCATGTTGGCGACATGGGCCAGCGACTGCTCAATGCCCATGTTCACGTTGCTCTGGTTGTGGCTCTCCGATGCGCTGAGGAAGACCTGCACCATATCGACGCCGGCGGCCACCGCTCGGCGTGCGCCAACCTCGTTCGGTGCGATCGCGCTATAGATCACCCCCGGCCGCCGGCTAATCTGCGCGAAGACCTCGGCACTATCGGCCATCTGCGGCACGTTCTGTGGGCGCACAAAAGAGCCTGACTCGATCTGATCGAGGCCGGTTGCGCCCAGGGCGTCGATCAGCTGTAGCTTCTGCGCCGTGCTGAGCGTGATGCTCTCGTTCTGTAGCCCGTCGCGCGGGCCGACCTCGCGGATGTGGACGCGACCGGGTAGGATCGGCATCCCGGGGATTATTGTCGCCACTGACACACCTCTTGGCCCAGCCCATCATAGAAGGCCCGTGCCTGCTCTGTTCTGACTATCTGCGGAACCATCGGCGCATTGTAACACTATTGCCACCACAAGACGTAACTCCGCTGTAACCTGTCAAGCTACTCTCAGATCAGACGCCGGGCAGACGGCGCATCAGGGAACGATAAACGAAGAGCATATATACCAAGGAGAACCCCATGGACTGGACAAAGCAGGCGAACGATATGGTCAAGACCTGGACGGGCACGCAGCAGAAGGTGTGGGATACCTGGCTTAGCTCGATGCAGCTTATGTCATCCCCGCAGAGCCCCGAGACCTGGCAGAAGATGGTCGAGACATGGCGCGGCACCGTCAAGCAGGCGCTCGAGTCGCAGCTACAGGTGACGCAGATGTGGGCCGAGGGCGTCGCCGCCGCGTCGGTGAACACACCTAGCATCCCAGGGATGCCGGCCATGCCGGCCATGCCCAGCATCCCGGGCGTGCCCGGCACCGCCGTCGAGTGGACCCGCCAGATGCTCGATATGACCCGCGCCTGGACGGACACGCAGGTTCGCTTCTCCGAGAACTGGTTCGACCTGCTGAAGAAGGCTGACCCGTCGGCGATCGCTCAGGGCTGGGACATGGGCCAGGCCCAGAAGATGATGGCCACCTGGCAGGATGCCGCCCAGAAGGCTCTCGACGCCCAGAACGAGTTCAGCCGCATGGTGGTGAACGTCACCGGATCTGCCGCCAACACCCCCCCCAAGAAGTAGCTCGCTCGGCCCGCATCAAGAGGGAGGGGCGCGGAGGCATTGCCTCCGCGCCCCTCCCCTATTTCCCGGCTCAGTGTCTCAGTCCTTCACCATCCTCGGTGATTAAAACGGAATGTCGTCGTCGCTATCGATATTCTCGATCGGCTGGGGCGTGTTGCGCGTGGTCGCACGTGACGGCGCGCGGCTGCCGCTGGGCGGGGTCGGGGCGCGACCGCTGGACGGGGTCGGGCTCCGCCTCGCGGGGGCGCTGGGCGCTCCATGCGCATCGCCCGGCTCCTCGTAGCTCTCCTCGGCATCGGGGACTGGCCCGCGCTCGCCGCGGGGCGACAGGATGATCATGTCCTGGGCGATCACCTCGCTGGTGTAGCGATCCACGCCGTCGCGGTCAGTGTACTTGCGTGTCTGTAGGCGACCCTCGACATACACCCGCGTGCCCTTGGTGAGGTACTGGTTGCAGATCTCGCCCAGCTTGTCCCAGGCGACGATGCGGAACCACTCGGTGTCATCGTGCTGAGTGCCCTCTTTATCCTTCCAGGTGCGGCTGCTGGCGACGCGGAAGTTCGTAACCGCGCTGCCGGTGGACGTGTAGCGCATCTCTGGATCTGCGCCCAGATACCCCGTCATCTGCACCTTGTTTAGGTCCTTGGCCATGGGTTGCCTCCCCGTTCATGTAGATGCTCATTTCAATAGTTACAGCCGTCCTTGCGACCGAACTATTGTGCGTATTCTAGCATGAAAAAGCTTGCTCGTCAAGAGGTCTGTTTCCCCGTTGTGACGGTCAGATCGTGCGATCAGGAGAGGCCAATATCGAACCCGGCCTCAAGGTCGCGCCTAGCGTAGCGCCGGAAGGCCAGCACCGTCCGCGTGCCGATCACGCCGGGGATCTGGGCCACCCCGCCCGGCACCGAATCATCGAGCGAGTCATAGTCGCTCACCCGCAGCAGGGCAATAATGTCAACCTCGCCCGTCACCGAGTAGACCTCGGCCACATTGGGCAGCTCGGCCACGGCCTGGGCCACCTCGCTGATCCGCCGCGACTCGCACGAGATCAGCACAAATGCTGTGAGCATGAATTCCTCCTTATTTCAGTGCCTCAGTGCCTCAGTGCCTCAGTGCCTCAGTGTTCAAAATGGCTCGGGCGGGCGGATGCGCCAGAGCATGGGCGACAGCCAGATCCACGCGGTGTTGGCTATCACCACCGCGCCCATGGCGAGGACGGCGATCCGCCCCATCCTCCCGCGCCTCCAGAGCGCCTCGGTGGCCACCGCCGCCCCGATGGCTACCACCCAGGCCAGGAACATCAGCCAGCGCGGGCTGTTGGTGGCCAGTGTGATGAACGGCATCACGGCAAAGCAGAGGGCCACCGCGAGGCTGCCAAGCATCAGGGCCAGCGCAACCTGCCGTCGGCTCAGCCACTCGTCCCCCGCGCTCTCGCGGGCCAGCATCCAGACCCCAACACTAGCCAGCGGGATGGGGAATACCCCAAAGTGCGTGATCAGCCCGATCCGCCAGAGCGTATCCCACATCACCGCCCGGCTCACCGGAGCTCGCTCGGCCACCGCGCTCATCCCGCCCGCCCTGGCTATCTCCAGCTGGCTCAGGAAGAGCGGGATGTAGGCGCTGTAGAAGAAGGCTCCGGCGAAGATCACCGCGCCGCTGAAGGCGAGGCTCAGGGGCCAGCGGGCCGCCCGCGCCCACGCCGCGCCGCGCCAGCTCATGATCCAGGTGAGCGCCGCGATCAGCCCCACGAGCAGCGTCGTGTTGATCAGAAACCCGAAGTGGCCGAGGAAGACCAGACTCATCAGGATGAAGGCCGCCGCGCCCCAGATCAGCCGCTGTCGCCGGTCATCCCCTTGCCATGCCTCCAGCGCCCAGCAGAGCGTCGCCACCGTCAGCAGGTGAAAGAATTGGCTATAGATGTGGGTGTCGAACGACCACCAGGTTGTCATAAACGTGGCCGCTGTAAACACGTAGATCGCCGCCGCCAGCAGGGCGGCCCGCGCGCTCATGATCCGGCTGCCAATTGCGTAGATCAGCGCCGCGCTGGCGGCGTCCACCAGGGCCGCGCCGATCTGTAGGACGGTGCCGGAGCTCAGGCCGAGCAGCGTGAATGGCGCGACCAGCAGGTACGGCCCCGGCGGGTAGGGGAAGTCAACCCCGCGATTCTTCGAGAGGATAAAGATCAGCCCCAAGATTGCGTCGTTGAAGCGGTTGATGTGAAACCCAATATCGCCGTGCATTGAGTTTGGGTAGAGCCGACCGCCGTAGCGCATCGCAAAGGCGATCACACAGAAAACACTCAGCCATCCCAGGCCGAAGCTATCCAGCGGCACGCCGAAATGTCGGGCCAGGGGCGTCAGCCCTGCGCGCACGCCGATGGCCAGCGGGTAGGCCAGCGCCGCCGCCAGCAGGGCGGCATCGGCGCCAGCAGCCCAACGCGGCGGGTCGAGGATCGCCGCCAACCCAACCAGCCCGACGCACACCCCGTAGAGACGCCCCAGCGGGGCGTCTGCGCCCAGTGCGTGCCGCAGCGCCATCCAGGCCAAGGTCGCCGCGCCAAGCCAGCCTAGCGCCGATGGCCAGTCTGGGGACGCCGGGCCGTTAGGCAGTGCGACGATCTCAACCATAGCGAGCGGCGTGCCCAGCCTGCGCGGGTCGCCCGGCGGGCTGAAGGTTTCCGTGCGCAGGCTAATCATCAGGCTCCCGTTCGTCGGCGGGGGCACCAGGATGCTCTGTATCGAGCCTGCGGCGATCACTGGCAGGCTCGCCAGGGGTTGGCCATCGGACAAGATCTCGATCACATGCGGGCCGACCGCCATCACATCGGCACCCACGGGGAAGAAGCTCAGCCGCAGCGCCAGGGGACGTTGGCCCACGCCCGGCACGCGGATCGTCGCGCCGTCGTCCGTCCAGCGGTAGGTGCCGTGCGAGTCCCGCTCGGCGGTGTTGAAGCCATTGAGGAAGGGCAGGTCGCTGCCGAGGCCCTCCTCATACCCGGCGTCGATGGTGTAGCGCAGGGGCAGCTGTGGGGCGATCAAAAAGGTAACTAGCAGGGCACTCAGGGCAAGCCAGAGCGCGGGGCTGGCCAGCCCGCGCAGCTCGTCGCCCAGGGCGAGCACCAGGCGGGCGCGGCGCGCCGTCGGTGATGTGCCTGCTTTGATAGACTCGTTGGTGCCCATAGCGGCCTGATTATAGTACACAACGACGCCCCGCAATGCGGGGCGTCGTTGTGTACCAGGGCTGTTGCAACGTCACGCGCCCGGCCCGTAAACGGGCGGGCTCTCGTGCTACGAAGGCCGCCTGCGCGGCCTCCGGTAGGCCGCGCAGGCGGCCTTCGTAGACAAAGAGCCCGCGACTTCAGTCGCCGGGCGGCGGCATCCGCCGGACTTACGCCTCGTCGGAGGGAAGCTCGCTGGCGCCCTCGCCCTCGCCCTCGCTCTCGTCCTCGCCGACAAACTCCTCGCCAACGAACTCCTCATCGTCATCGCCGCCGCTCAGCAGCGCCTCAAGGCGCGCGCGGAGCACATCGGCGCTCACGCCCTCGACCTCTGGCACCGCCTCGGCCAGGTCGCCCAGGCCAAGCAGCGACTCGGCGCGCATCACATCTTCTGGGCTGCCTTCGGCGATCACTGTCGCCACCTCGGGGCCAGCCTCCATCATGCGCGCCATCTCATCGACCAGCTCATCGCGCCCGCGCTCGCTGCGCTTCTCGATCCCGGTGCCGGCCGGGATGAGCTTGCCGATGACCACGTTCTCCTTCAGGCCGCGCAGGTAGTCCACCTTGCCGGTGATCGCCGCGTCGGTGAGGACGCGGGTCGTCTCCTGGAACGAGGCCGCCGATAGGAAGCTGTCGGTGTTCAGCGATGCCTTGGTGATGCCCAGCAGCACCGTTGCCGCCGTTGCCGGCTCACCGCCCTGGCTGACGACGTCGTTATTCAGGCGGCGGAACTCGGCCGCCTCGATCAGCTCGCCCGGCAGCAGGCCGGTGTCGCCCGGCTCCTCGATCCGCACCCGGCGCAGCATCTGGCGTACGATCACCTCGACATGCTTGTCGTTAATGTTCACACCCTGCGAGCGGTAGACCTTCTGCGCCTCGTTCACCAGGTAGCGCTGCACGGCCTCGCGGCCCTGGAGGTCGAGCAGCTCCTGCGGGTTGGCGCTGCCGTCGGTGAGCTGCTGGCCAGCCACCACCCGCATGCCGTTCTCCATCCGCAGGCGCGCCGTGTGCGGCACCACCAGATCGCGCTCCTCGCGATCCTCCTGGCTGACCACGATCCTGTCACCGCTGATATATGCCTTGCCGGACAGCCGGGCCACAACCGGCATCTCCGTGCTCTCGCTGTTGTTGCTCTCAGCGATCACCTGGCCCTCGGTCACCTCTGACTCGTTTTCTACCAGGGTGATGAAGCCCATTGGGAGCTTGTACTCGTCGGTGTAGATCTCGGAGGCCACGATCTTAATCGTGCGGACACCGTCGTCATCCTTGACGAGCTGGGCCACGCCGTCGATCTCGGCCAGGAGCGACTTGCCCTTCGGCACACGGGCCTCGAAGATCTCCTGCACACGCGGCAGACCCTGGGTGATGTCGTCGGCCGAGGCCACGCCGCCGGTGTGGAAGGTGCGCAGGGTCAGCTGCGTGCCCGGCTCACCAATCGACTGGGCCGCGATGATCCCGCACGCCTCGCCGATATCCACCATCTTGCCGGTGGCCAGGTTGCGCCCGTAGCACAGCTTACAGATGCCGTGCTCCGACTGGCAGCTCAGGGTCGAGCGGACATAGACCGACTCGATCCCGTGGCTGTCGAGGTGGTTTGCAATCTCATCGTCGATCTCGACATTGCGATCAGCCAGCAGCTCACCGGTCTGCTTGTCGTACACTGGCGCGGCCAGGATGCGCCCAACCATACGCACGGCCAGCCGCTCCATCAGCTCGCTATCATCAGCGGCGTGGAGCCAGAAGCCATCCTGGGTGCCGCAGTCCTCAATCGTGACGATCACATCTTGGGCCACGTCCACCAGACGCCGCGTTAGGTAGCCGGCGTCGGCCGTGCGCAGTGCGGTGTCGGCCAGACCCTTGCGCCCGCCGTGGGTGGACACGAAGTAGTCGAGCACCGAGAGCCCCTCGCGGAAGTTGGCCTTGATCGGCAGCTCGATGATCTTGCCGGTCGGGTCAGACATCAGGCCGCGCATGCCGGACATCTGCGAGATCTGGTTGATGTTGCCACGGGCGCCCGAGGTGGACATCATCGCCACCGGGCCGAACTGGTTCATATTCTCGCGCACCGCCTCGATTGTATCCTTGGTGGCTTTCTGCCAGATCCGCACCACCTCCTGGTAGCGCTCCTCCTCGGTGATCAGGCCACGGCGAAACTGCTTCTCGATATCGGCCACCTGGGTCTCGGCGCTGCTGACGATCTCGTACTTGGCCGCCGGCACCTCGATGTCGTTGATGCCGATCGTCATGCCGCCGTAGGTGGCGTTCTTGAAGCCAAGCGCCTTGATCTTGTCGGCCTGCTGGGCCGTCTTCTCCGAGCCGAAGATCCGCACCATCTCGTTTTCCGACTTGCCCGGCCACTCCACCTGCAGCTGAGCGAACTCTTCGTCGCTGAGGTTCTTCAGGTTGGTGTAGTACTGGTAGCAGTCGGCGATGATCTCGCGCAGACCCTTCTTGTCGATCACGCGGTTGCGGTAGCGCAGCGGCGGCAACAGCTCGTTGTTGAGCAGCACGCGCCCGATCGTCGTCTCCAGCATCATGCGCGGCGTGCCGTCCTCGGCAGGGGCCAGCTCGCGCACGCTGTTCGGACGGTCGTTCTTACCAGCCGGCCGGCCCTCCATGCGGATCCAGATCGGTGCCTGGATGGCGACCAGGCCCTTGTCGTAGGCCAGCATGGCCTCGTCGACATCGGAGAACTTCTTGCCGCTGCCCAGCGCGCCGTCGCGCACCTGTGAGATGTAGTAGCAGCCCAGCACGATGTCCTGCGACGGCGTGATGATCGGGTCGCCGTGGGCCGGGCTGAGCAGGTTGTACTTGCTCAACATACGCGTGCGAGCCTCTTCCTGGGCCTTGCGAGACAGCGGCACGTGGACGGCCATCTGGTCGCCGTCGAAGTCGGCGTTGAAGGCCGCGCAGACCAGCGGGTGCAGCTGGATGGCCGAGCCCTCGATCAGCTTGGCCTCGAATGCCTGGATCGAGAGGCGGTGCAGCGAGGGCGCGCGGTTCAGCAGCACCAGGTAGTCCTTGATCACCTCCTCAAGGACATCCCAGACCTCGGGGCGCACCCGCTCGACGATGCGCTTGGCGCTCTTGATGTTGTGGGCGAAGCCCTTCTCCACCAGGCGGCGCATCACGAAGGGCTTGAACAGCTCCAGGGCCATCTTCTTGGGCAGGCCGCACTGGTGCAGCTGCAGGTTCGGGCCGACCACGATCACCGAGCGGCCCGAGTAGTCCACGCGCTTGCCCAGCAGGTTCTGGCGGAAGCGGCCCTGCTTGCCCTTGAGCATGTCGCTCAGGCTCTTCAGGCGGTGCTTGCCCTTGCCCGACACCGCGCGCCCGCGCCGACCATTGTCGATCAGGGCGTCCACGGCCTCCTGGAGCATGCGCTTCTCGTTGCGCACAATGATCTCGGGCGCGTTCAGCTCCATCAGCCGCTTGAGCCGGTTGTTGCGGTTGATCACGCGTCGATACAGGTCGTTCAGGTCCGATGTGGCGAAGCGCCCGCCATCCAGCTGCACCATCGGGCGCAGGTCGGGCGGGATGACCGGCAGGACGGTCATGATCATCCACTCGGGCTTGTTGCCGCTCTTGCGGAAGCTCTCGACCACGCGCAGGCGCTTGGTGGCCTTCTTGCGCCGCTGGCCCTGGGTCGTCTGCACCTCGGCGTTCAGATCCTCGGCCAGCTTGTCCAGGTCTACCTGGCGCACAATCAGCTCGCGCACCGCGCCCGCGCCCATGTCGGCGCGGAACACGCCGGGTGCCAGATCCTTCAGCTGGCGGTACTCCATCTCCGAGAGGATGCGGCAGGGCTTCAGGCCGTCGAGGTGGTCGAGCTTCTCCTTCTCCTCGCGCACCAGGGTATCAAGATCGCGCTGTAGGCGCTCCTGGAACTTCTCTTTCTCCTGGTTGGCCTCGGCCTCCTTGCGCTCGCGCTCGGCGTCAGTGAGCAGCTCGGCGTCCGACATATCGCGGGTGCGCCGGGTCTCCATCGCCTCAAGCTCCTGGTCCACCAGCTCATCCAGCTGATCCAGGGTACGCTCGGTGATCGCCTCGCCCTCCTCCACCAGGTTGGTGTTGCGGAAGGTGATGTCCTCGTCGGCCACGAGGTTGTTCATCTCCTCAAGGCGCTCGCGCAGGCGCTCGGCCTCGCCAGCGATCTCGTCGCGGAGGCGCTTGTAGTCCTCCTCGATCTTGCGCTGCGTGCTCACCTGTGCGTTCTCCATGCCGCCGATGTCCTGCGTGAGCTGTGTGCTCAGCTCGATCCGCTTACTCTCGGCCTGGCGCTGGATGTTCTCGCGCTTCTTGGCGAGGTCCTCCTGCAGCATCTCGCGGGCCACCGTGCGCAGCTCCTCCTTCACCTCCACGATCACGTAGGAGGCGAAGTAGAGCACCCGCTCTAGGTTGCGCGGGCTGATGTCGAGCAGCAGGCCGAGCCGGCTCGGCGTGCCCTTCACAAACCAGATGTGCGACACCGGCGAGGCCAGGTTGATGTGGCCCATGCGGTCGCGCCGCACCTTGGCCCGCGTCACCTCGACGCCGCACTTGTCACAGACCACGCCCTTATAGCGGACGCGCTTGTATTTGCCGCAGTAGCACTCCCAGTCCTTCGTGGGTCCAAATATTCGCTCGCAGAACAATCCATCGCGCTCAGGTTTCAGCGTGCGGTAGTTGATCGTCTCCGGCTTCGTCACCTCGCCGTGCGACCAGCCGCGAATGTCCTCGGGGGAGGCCAGGCTGATGCGGATCGCGTTGAAGTCGTTGATCTCAAGCATTGAGGCTCACTCCTCTGGAGGTAAATAATCTGCAAAGCGCAGACGCATTACCTCTGTGATAGTGCCGCTATGGGGCCGTTTACGCGGCTGCCAGTCCAGAAACATAGCTGCGATGGCAGCCTTGCGGTCAAGGGCGAGACCTGGATTTTCCACATAGAGCCATGCGGCCAGGCACTTCGCCCGTATAGTGCTCCACTTCAGGTACCAGAGCGCACGATTTGCGACAACATTGGGTGCCGGAATACCTGTCTGTTTCTCAATTGCTACGGCCATATCTGTGAGAAGTTGCCGTGATCCCGAGTAGATCTGAAGAACTGGTCGATCACCATTCCAGGCTAGTGTTCCATCGCCATCGACGAAGCCACGGACAAAGTGGACGAGTAGATCTGTTGGCACGGTTGGGAAGCCGATCACGTTCGACTTATTCGGAATTCCGCCCAGGGCTAACAGATCGTAGTACATCTCCTTGCTACAGAACTCAATCCCGTAGCACTCGCTCTTTGCAGTAATCCGCCGATAGTCGAACTTTTCCCCGATGGCTTCGGCGATCAGACCTAGATGATCACGGTCGATGCTGGCTATTTCGATATTGTGGGCACCGGTGTTGCGCTTGATACGCATATACCCATCAGCCCACCAGTACCCAAGCACATAGGCCATCTCAGCCGACCAGACCCGGAAGAACTCGACGGTGCGTGCGACGCGGGGCATGGCGTCTCCCCAGTAGAACGTGTGTACTGGAGAGATGATACCCGGTTTCAGGTTGTCTGTCAACCGGTATCGGATATATTAGTAGTCCGTCGGGCGACCACTTTTCAAAGGGAGGGGCGGATTCGCGTCTTCCGCCCCGCTCTGCGTCCTTCGCGATCAGAACTCGCCCCGCTCCATGCCGCTGAGGTTGATCCCGTCGAGCGCGGCCATATCGCCGTCCACATCGTCGGACAGCTCGACCGGCTTCTCGTCCTCGCTGAGCACCTCGACGCTCAGGCCGAGCGACTGCAGCTCCTTGATCAGCACCTTGAAGCTCTCGGGCACGCCGGCCTCCTGGATGGGCTCGCCCTTCACGATCGCCTCGTAGGTCTTCACACGGCCGACCACATCGTCAGACTTGACGGTGAGCATCTCCTGGAGGATGTAGGCCGCGCCGTATGCCTCCAGCGCCCAGACCTCCATCTCGCCGAAGCGCTGGCCGCCGAACTGGGCCTTTCCGCCGAGCGGCTGCTGGGTGACGAGGCTGTAGGGGCCGGTCGAGCGGGCGTGGATCTTATCCTCGACCAGGTGGGCCAGCTTGAGCATGTAGGCGTAGCCCACCGTGACCGGGTGGTGGAAGGGGATGCCGCTGCGCCCGTCGTAGAGCGTGACCTTGCCGTCGCCGGGCAGGCCAGAGCGGAGCAGCATATCCTTGATCTGGGCCTCATCGGCGCCGTCGAACACCGGGGTGGCCACGCGGTAGCCGAGGCGGGCGGCGGCCCAGCCCAGGTGCGTCTCCAGGATCTGGCCGATGTTCATGCGCGAGGGCACGCCGATCGGGTTGAGGATGATATCGACCGGGCGACCATCGGGCAGGAAGGGCATATCCTCAATCGGCAGCACCCGCGAGACCACGCCCTTGTTACCGTGGCGACCGGCCATCTTATCGCCGGGGCTGATCTTGCGCTTCTGGCAGAGCAGCACGCGCACCGTCTGGTTGACGCCGACCGGCAGCTCAGCGCCCTCGCTGCGCGAGAAGACCTTCACATCGATCACCTTGCCGCGCACGCCGTTGGGCACACGCAGCGAGCTATCCTTCACCTCGCGGGCCTTCTCGCCGAAGATCGCCCGCAGCAGGCGCTCCTCAGCGGTCAGGTCAGTCTCGCCCTTGGGCGTGATCTTGCCCACCAGGATATCGTTCGGCTGAACCTCGGCGCCGACATAGATGATGCCGTGCTCATCGAGGTTGCGCAGGCTATCCTGGCCGACATTGGGGATATCGCGGGTGATCTCCTCGGGGCCGAGCTTCGTATCGCGGGCCTCAACCTCATACTTCTCGATATGGATCGAGGTGAAGATATCCTCGCGCACCAGGCGCTCGGAGACCAGGATGGCATCCTCGAAGTTGCCGCCCTCCCAGGGCATATAGGCCACGAGGATATTCTGGCCGAGGGCCAGCTCGCCGAAGTCGGTGCTAGAGCTATCGGCGATCACCTCGTTGACCTGAACGCGCTGACCGCGCAGCACGTTGGGCCGCTGGTTGATGCAGGTGTCCTGGTTGCTGCGCATAAACTTGCGCAGCAGATACTCGCGCTCGTTGCCATCGTCCTCATCGACAACAATCTTGTCGCCAGTGGCGCTGAGCACCGTGCCATTCTTGCGGGCCACCACCACCTGGCCGCTATCGCGGGCGGCGCGATCTTCCATGCCGGTGCCAACGATCGGCGCGTCGGGGCGGAGCAGCGGCACGGCCTGGCGCTGCATGTTCGAGCCCATCAGGGCGCGGTTGGCGTCGTCATGCTCAAGGAAGGGGATCAACGCCGTAGAGACGCTGACCACCTGCTTGGGCGACACGTCCATGTAGTCCACGCGATCAACCCGCTCGGTGACAAAGTCCTCGCCGAAGCGGCAGGCCACCTGGTTTTTGACGAAGCGGTTATGGTCATCAATGGCTGCGTTGGCCTGCACCACAACGAAGCGATCCTCCTCATCGGCGCTGAGGTAGTCCACCTCCTGCGAGACGATCGGGCGGATCTTAATCGTCTTGATCGGCATCTCGACGATCTTCTCGGCCAGGGTGCGGTTGATCTCCGACTCAGCCTCGGCGATCGTCTCGCCGGTCGTCGGGTCGGTGATATCCTCGCGCAGGATCTGGCCGCGCAGCATGCCGATGGCGATGCGCTTGCTGGTGGCGACATCAATGCGCGAGCCCTTCATCGCGATCATATCGCCGGTGCGCAGGTCGCGCACATCGCGCAGGATCATGCCCTTCTCAAGCCAGACCGGGGCGTTATCGACGGCGTTATACACCTTGCGGTAGGGCGTCTCCAGGAAGCCCATCTCGTTAACCCGCGAGAAGGTGGACATCGTGCCGATCAGGCCGATGTTCGGGCCTTCAGGCGTCTCCACCGGGCAGATGCGCCCATAGTGGGAGTGGTGGACATCGCGCACCTCGAAGCCGGCGCGGTCACGCGAGAGGCCGCCGGGGCCGAGGGCCGAGAGGCGGCGCTTGTTGGTCAGCTCGGCCAGCGGGTTGGTCTGATCCATAAACTGGCTGAGCTGGGAGCCGCCGAAGAACTCGCGCATGGCGGCGACGACGGGCCGGATATTGATCAGGCCGTTGGGCGTGGCGCTCTCGGGGTCCTGGAGCGACATGCGCTCCTTGACCACGCGCTCCAGTCGCAGCAGGCCGACGCGGAACTGCTGCTGGATAAGCTCGCCCACCGTGCGGACGCGGCGGTTGCCGAGGTGGTCGATATCATCGGGGCGGCCGTGGCCATTGTTGAGCTGGATGATCTGCTCAACGATCTTCATGATATCGCGCGGGAGCAGGACGCGCACGCTCATGCTGGGGGCGTTCGAGACGCCATCGCGGCGAGCCTCGCGCTCCCAGAGGTTCTTGTTCAGCTTATAGCGCCCGACCTTGGCGAGGTCGTAGCGGCGCGGGTTAAACAGCAGCGACTCAAGCAGCGACCGGGCATTCTCCAGGGTCGGCGGGTCGCCGGGGCGCAGGCGCTTATACAGCTCCATGAGCGCCTCTTTGCTGTTGTGGGCCGGGTCCTTGTCGAGGGTGGCCTGAGTGTAGGGGTGCTCGGGCAAGATATCGATATGCTTAAGCACCTCGATCACATGCTCGTTATGGCCGTGCTGGTCGAGCTCGTTATCGGGCACCCAGCGACCATCGCCGGTCTCATCGGCCTGCCAGGCCAGGATGGCCCGGATCAGGATGGTGACCGGGATCTTGCGCTTGCGGTCAACCTTGACGCTGACCACATCGCGCTTATTCGTCTCGAACTCAAGCCAGGCACCGCGGTTCGGGATGAGCTTGGCCGAGTGCAGCGAGCGGCCGCTGGTCGGGTCCTTATCATCCTTAAAGTAGACGCCGGGGGAGCGGATGAGCTGCGAGACCACCACGCGCTCGGCGCCGTTATAGATGAAGGTGCCGTTATCGGTCATCACCGGGAAGTCGCCGAGGAAGAGCTCGCTCTCCTTGATCTCGCCGGTGGAAAGGATGCGCAGCTCGACATTCACCCGCAGCGGCGCGGCGTAGGTCAAGTCGCGCTCGCGGCACTCGAACTCCGTGAAGCGCGGCTCGCCGAAGACATAGTCGCGGAAGTGCAGCTCCAGGTTCTTGCCAGTGAAGTCGGTGATCGGCGAGATCTCGTCGAACAGCTCGCGCAGTCCCTCGCGCTTGAACCACTCGAAGCTGTTGACCTGGGTCTCTATCAGACGCGGCACCTCGATCGCATCAAAGATCCGTGCGAAGGAGCGGCGCTCGATGCGCTTCTCGCGGCGGCCGCCCACGCCAGGATCGATGGGGGTGATCAGCGGCTGCAGCACGACACTTTCAATTAACGGGGGCATACGCACCTCTCCTCAGTCGTTGCAACCAGAGACGGCGGCCGCTGGCCGCTATTTTCTGGCGCGTACAGGCTTCCGGCAGGCGGAAAACAGAAATCGCCGGTCATCGGCGCTCGCCCTTCGGGGGCGGCCTCAGAACTGGCGGGGGGGCAGAGTGAAACGGATATTCGCAAAAAATGCGCCGGACGGCGCATGGCGGGCTACTTGACGATCACGTTGCTCTTCGGACACACGATGAAGATCATAGAGTTGAAACAATGGTTATGTCTGGACTATTTCTAGTAACTGCGAAAGGAGATAATACCATCTTTTCGCGATGATGTCAAGCGAGATAAAACCAGAATGGAAAAGCGTAACCTTTCCACCGCTCGCATGGTATCATGGGTAGCACGGCGGAATCGTGAGAATGGCGTGAGAGTTGCGCCGATCAACCTGTCTAATGACTGCCACCACATCAACCAACCCAATCCTCGACATCGCGCCGGCCGCCCTGAGCCTGATCGCCGGGGACGCGCGGCGACGCCTGGTGAGCTACCTCAACCGCTGGGGCCACAGCGACACGCTGCTGCGCTACCTGGAGGCATGGCTGACCGAGCAGCCCGCCAGCGTGACCCTGCGCGAAGGCCGGGCGCGGGTGCTGGCCGACATCGGCCGTGGCGATGAAACCCTGGCCATCCTCGCCGAGATCGACGCCGAGCGGCCCACCAGCGTCACCCGCCGCCAGCTACGCCTGCGGGCCATGCTGGCCGCCGGGCGCTACGCCGAGCTGGACATGGCCCTCGACGCGCTGGCCGAGGACCCGGCCCAGGAGCTGGCCGCCTGGCTGCTGCGCGGCGACTCGCTGCGCGCCCAGGGCCGACCCGACGAGGCCGCCGACCAGTACAGCGCCGTGGCCTTGCGCGACCCGAGCGGACTGGCCGCCGTGCGCCGCCTGGCCGAGCTGGCCCTAGAGCAGGGCGACCCCGAGGCCGCCCGAGGCCAGATCGACGCGCTGATGCTGCGCCCTGACTTCGCCCCCAGCATCGCCGACCTCCAGATCCTCCAGCGCGCCGCCGAGCTGTCCGAGGACCGCACCGCCGCCGAGGCGCTGCGCGCCCAGCTCGCCGATCACGAGTCGCTCGACCGGGCCAGCCTGCTAACTGAGCTGGGCGTGCGCTTCGACCGGGTCAAGGCCGACGTACCCGACCTGCCCGAGCCGCCGCCGCCCGCCGCGCCCCTGCTCCCCGACGAGGCATACCGCACCCTGCGCGAATCGTTCGGCCTGCAGGAGTTCCGGCCCAACCAGGCCAGAGTCATCCACAACGTGCTCAGCGGCGTGCGCACGATGGCCGTGATGCCCACCGGCGCAGGCAAGTCGCTGACCTACCAGCTACCGGCCATGCTGCTGCCCCAGGCCACGGTCGTCGTCAGCCCGCTGATCGCCCTGATGAAAGACCAGCTCGATGGGATGTCTGAGGCCGTGCGCGAGCGCTCGACCCTGATCAACTCGACCCTGAGCACCCGCGAGCTGACCACACGCCTGCGGGAGATCGCCGCCGGCGCGTACAAGCTGGTCTACATCGCCCCCGAGCGGCTGCGCCAGCGGGCCTTCCTGCACGCTCTCAAGCGCTGCGGGGTCTCGCTGTTTGTAGTGGACGAGGTGCACTGCCTGAGCCTGTGGGGCCTGAGCTTCCGCCCCGACTACCTCTTTATTGGCCAGGCTCTGGACGAGCTGGGCCGCCCGCCGCTGCTGGCCCTGACCGCCACCGCCTCGCAGGAGACTCAGGCCGAGGTGGCCCAGGTGCTCGGCGAGAGCGAGGCGGTGCTGGCCTCAGTCTTCCGGCCAAACCTCTACTTCCAGGTGATGCGGGCCTCCAGCCGCGACGAGAAGCAGCAGGCGCTCGTCGGGCTCTGCCGTGAGATCGCAGGGCCGATCATCGTCTACGCCCGGGCGCGTCAGGCGTGCGAAGAGCTGGCCGAGGTGCTGCGCCGCGCCGGAGTCTCGGCCGACCACTACCACGCCCAGGTGGCCGACCGCGCCGCCGCCCAGGAGCGCTTTATGCGCGGCCAGACGCGGGTGCTGGTGGCCACGGTGGCCTTCGGCATGGGCATCGACAAGGCCGACATCCGGGCGATCATCCACTATAACCTGCCGCAGTCGGTGGAGTCGTACTACCAGGAGGCC
Organism: Chloroflexales bacterium ZM16-3; assembly: GCA_004138175.2. GTDB lineage: Bacteria > Chloroflexota > Chloroflexia > Chloroflexales > Chloroflexaceae > Oscillochloris > Oscillochloris kuznetsovii. Next base: position 123,251 of record RYFE02000006.1, read on the forward strand.
GGGCGGGCCGGGCGCGACGGCCAGCCGGCACGCTGCGTTCTGCTCTACGCCGCCAGCGACAAGGCTCGCCTGACGACATGGCTCCAGGAGGAGGCGATCACCCGCGACCAGCTGCGAGCGCTGTACAAGGCGCTGCGCAAGCAGATGCGCGGGGCCTTCGATGTAGTCGACCTAGAGCGGGTTCAGCGGGCGCTCTCGGGCGATGACGACACGCTGGTGCGGGTGGGGCTGAGCATGCTGGAGCGGGTGGGCCTCGTGCGGCGGCACTTCGACATCCCGGAGACGGCGAGCCTGAGCCTGACCGGCGGGCCGCCGCCCGATGATGACGCGGCGCGGGTGGCGGAGCTGGCCGGGCTTGAGCCGGGGCTGTGGCAGGAGACCAACCTGCTAACCTTGGCCGAGCAGGTCGGCTGGCCGCCCGCCGACCTGGAGGGGGCCATGCTGCGCTGGCACGACGCGGGCTACCTGCGCTACCGGGGCGGCCCGCGCCAGGTGCTGATCGAGCTGCTCAGCGCGCCGGCCGACGTGGCCGCGCGGATCGACACGCTGCTGGCCGACTACCAGGATCGCCAGATCCAGCGGGTGGACGCGGTGGCCGCCTACGCCAAGGCCAGCGAGTGCCGCCACCGCAGCATCGCCTCCCACTTCGGCCAGCGCCTGGCCCGCTGCAAGACGGGCTGCGACATCTGCGCGCCGCAGCTCGGGCTGCGCTCGGGGATCACCCGCGCGAGCAGGGCCGCGCCGCAGCCCATCCCCTCGCGTGATGATGAGGATCCGCGCAGCGACGCGCAGCGCGCCCTGGACGGGCTGAGCAACCTGCCCTTCCCCATGGGCCGCAGCGGCCTAGCCCGCGTACTCAAGGGCGCCGCCAGCAGCCCGGTCGAGCCCGAGCGCTGCCCGGAGTTCGGCGCGCTGCGCCACCTGGCCCAGAGCGCCATTGATGACCTCGTCGAGCGGCTGGTCGCCGATGGCTACATCCAGCGCGACGAGCAAGACGAGTACCGCCGGCTCTCGCTCTCGCTGCTGGGCAAGAAGGCCCGCCGCGACCCGGCCTACCTGCCGGAGTGGGCTGGCGGGTAGGGGCGATTCGCGAATCGCCCCTACGATGCGATCCTCCCCAGCAGCTCGCGCACCGCGGCGATCTTATGGTGCCCCGGGTGGAGCAGCTCGGTGTAGATGGCCAGCGCCCTCTCCAGATAGCCTCTGGCGGCGGCATCGCCCTGGGCGAGCAGCAGATCGCCCAGGCTCTCCAGCTTCCATGCCGTCTCGATGTGCCGCTCGCCCAGGGTGGACACACAGATAGTGAGCGCACGTTCCAGGTATGTGTGCGCCGCCGCGAGGTCGCCCTGGGCCTGGAGCACGTGGGCTAGGCTGCGCATGCTCTCTGCCGCGTGGAAGTGGTTGGGGCCAAACACCGTGTTGCGCATGGCGAGCGCCCGCTCGTGGTAGCGGCGAGCGCCAACGTAGTCGCCCTGCGCGAAGAGCACCTCGCCGAGGTTGTTGAGGGTCTGAGCCGTAGCTGGGTTGTTGGCTGGCAGCACCTGCTCGCGTATCGCCAGGGCCAGCTTGAGGTAGCGCCGTGCCCTAGCATGCTCGCCGCGATGCAAGAGGACATAGCCCAGATTACTCAGCGTGCGGGCCACCCCGGCATCTTTCAGGCCAAAGTTCTGTCGGCGGATCAGCAGCGCCCGCCGCAGGTGAGCGCATGCAGCGGCGTGCTCGTCGAGGTGGAACAGTAGGTAGCCCAGGTTGTTGCAGTCAGTCGCCGTCTCGATGTGGTCGGGGCCGAGCGCCCGCTCGTGAATGGCCAGGGCCCGCTCGAAGGGCGCGCGCGCCGCCGCAAAGGAGCCCTGAAACTGGTAGGCCAGCCCGAGCAGGCTCAGGCTCGTCGCGACATCGGGGTGGTCGGGGCCGCGCAGCGCCTCGTGGATGGCCAGGGACTGGGCGATCACACGCTGGGCCTCGCTGAACATGTCGAGCAGGATCAGCTGCCAGCCAAGCTCGGCGCACAGATCGGCGGCGAGCGCGTCCGTGCGCGGAGCGGCTGTGCTAGTCACCGCACGCAGGTGTGGCTGGAGGACGCGCATAGGTATCGGCAGCCGATCCTCGTTCAGGCGCTGGGCCTCGGCGAGCACGACGCGCTCGACCGCCGTCTGGGCCTCGGCGTCGTCGGCCACGGCGCGCACAAAGCCGGCGACCAGCCGATGCATGCGCAGCGCGCCGCCCTCCCGCGACTCGATCAGGCCCAGGTCGCCGACCAGTCGGGTGAGCGCATCCTCGCCCAGGGCGTGCGGATCTGCATCAGGGGCCGTGACGGTCGCCAGGAGCAGGGCGCACGGCAGCGTCTCACCAGGCGCAAAGCAAGCCGCACGGGCCAGCAGCCGCAGGGCCAGCAGGTCGGTGGGAACCTCGGGGCGCAGCCGACGGTAGCTGAGCGCGAAGGCGCGGGCGATGTGCTGATCATGGCGGGTCGGGGAGAAGTCGCCGCCTTGGAGTGAGCTGTGCGTGTGCGCCTGATCCTGAGCCCCGCGCAGCTCGTCCAGGTAGCTGGCCGGGCTCAGGCTGAGGTAGCGGTGGGCCATGTAGCTTCCGGCCATGTGCAGGGCCAGCGGCAGGTCGCCCAACTCGGCGGCGATCGCGTCGAGGTCGGCCAGGGCCGCCGGGCTGGCAAAGACCGACTCGGCGTCGGGCAGGTTGGCGCAGTAGGCGCGCAGCAGGGCCAGGCTCTCGGCGCGCTCAAGGGCGTGCAGCCGCAGCACCTGCGAGACCAGGGCCGGGCTCCAGCGGGCGCGGCGGCTGGTCACGAGCACGCGGCAGCCGCCGGTTGGCGGGCGCCACTCGGCCAGCAGCGCCTCGTCCTCGCAGTTGTCGAAGACCAGCAGGCGCGGCAGCGGTTCGCGCCATGCGGCCCGCACCAGTCGCACCTGGCGATCAAAGGGCAGCGAGTCGAAGTCGGGGTGCAGGGCGAGATTCTCGGCGCGACCGCAGGCGGCCACGCCATCGGCGACGGCGGCGGGGTCGCCAAAGCTAACCCAGAAGACGCCGCCGGGGAAGAACTGGCCGTAGCGGTGGACGAACTCGCATGCCAGCTGAGTCTTGCCCGCGCCGCCGATCCCGCAGATGGCCGCCGTGGCATCGGACTCGCGCAGGGCCGCCGCCAGGGCCAGCAGCTCGGCGGCGCGCCCGGTGAAGAGCCGGTTGCGGTGGAGCGGCATCAGTGAGGACGCCGGGATAGCTGCGGGCTGGGGGGGCGCGTCGACCGGCATGCTCTTGGGGCAGGGCGAGGCTGCGGGGGCGAAGAGCTGCGCCAGCTCGGGCGGGGCGGGGAACCGCTTGCGGCCGCTCACCTCCCAGAAGCGGCGCGCCGTCGTCTCGTCGCTCACCGCCCCGCGTTCGACAAACAGCTCGACGAGCTGGAGCAGGTCGGCGGGCGCGGGCGCGCCGCGCTTCTCCCAGAGGACGACGGTGTTGACGTGTTTGCCGAGGGCCTGGGAGAGGGTCTTCTGGGTCAGCGGCGGGTGGCAGCGGTCGCGGTAGTAGGCGATGCGGTTGGGAGAGGAGGACACTGGGCAACCCTGACGCGTGTGGCAGCGGGCGTAAGACTCACAACGACTCACAATTATACACACTTCCTGGCAGCGTGCGGAGCGCTACAGTAGAGGCGTTGCTACAGACGATGGCGGGGGCGCTGGCGCCCTCTCCCGCCGCCTGCCCGAAACCACCTGCACCTCTGTCCATCCAACATTCAGGAAGCACCTATGCACACGCCTCGCATCCCCCTCCTCATCGGAACATTCCTCATTATCGCATTAGGTATCGGCGCTGACCTATCTCCGCGCACCTTCGCCGCCCCCAGCATGACCCAAGCGAGCACGCAGAGCGTTGCCGATCTTGGCCTGAAGCTGCCATTCCCGCCGGGTAAGGAGTGGAAGATAACCGCTGGCTGGGACGCCACCCCTAATCATCAACAGAATTGGGATTGGCGGGCTGTAGACTTTGTGCCTGTAGGCGTCACATGCAAAGGCCAGCCGATCATCGCTGCAGCCCCCGGCGTTGTCAGAAACACCAATACAGGCATTATCGGAACGCGCTCTGCCCGCCACGAGGTCGAGATTGATCATGGGACCTTTAATGGGGTCAACTACCGCACGCTCTATGTCCACCTGGATACGATCACGGTCAGCGATGGGCAGAACGTCACATACGGCACGAAGATCGGCACCTGCGGCGATTGGGCCGCTCCCGACGGCGCACATCTGCACTTCCAACTGTTTCAAGGCCCTGTCTGGGACGCAACCGATGGCATAATCCCCGTCCCGATCAATGGTATTACTGATCAGAATAGCCTAAAGGCTGGCCAGGTCGGCCTTTATTCGACGAATAGCGGTATCGCTCCGCCCAAGATGGACATCAACACGCCCGGCGACGGACAGACTGTCGCGGGCGACTTTGTGATCGGCGGGTGGGCGATCCACGAGGCCGCAGCGAGTGGCACTGGGGTGAATGAGGTCCATATCTACTTTGACGGCGGTGCGGGAAGCGGGGCGCGCAGTGTGGCGGCGACCTACGGCATCCGTCGCGATGATGTCGCTACAGCATTCGGCGACCGCTACCGCTACGCAGGGTACCAGTTCGCACTCAATTCGTCCGAGCTGAGCATCGGGCAGCATACCATCCATGTCTACGCGCACAGCACGGCCATCGATCAGTGGCAGGAGATGACGCGAACCTTTACTGTCGCAAATGCGGCACCAAATGTGCCCATCCAAGCTACGCCAAACAGCGGTGCTACCGTCACTGGGCCGACGGTGCAGTTTACCTGGCAGGATCCCGGCGACGCCGATAACCGACCGCGCAACTACCGCGACTACCTGATCGAAGTGAAGGATAGCGGAGGACAGATCGTCGCCCAAATGCCGTGGACGGCGACGACGAGCTGGAATACGAGCCTTGCTGATGGCGCCTACACGTGGCATATCCAGTCGGGTGATGGTGCCGTCGGCAGCGGATGGTCAGCCGACTGGGGCTTCACGGTGCAAACGCTGCGCCAAACGCCAACCGCACCTAGTAACTTTACGGTGAGCGGTACGACGGAGTACGGCGTCAGTTTAAGCTGGCAGGACAATGCCAGTAACGAGAGTGGCTACCGCATCTACCGCTGGAACGGGAGCGGCTGGCCGCTGTACGCCAGCCTTGGGCCAGATGTGACGAGCTTCACCGATAGCGGGCTGCTCTGCAACCAGGGCTACTCGTATCGGCTGGCGGTCTTCAACGACGCAGGCGAGGTGTTTGTCGATGGCTGGATCGACGGCTTCACCACCGCCTGCCAGACGGCACCGTTGCCCGCTGCACCGACGGGCTTTCAGACGAGCAGCACCAATGAGCACAACGCTATGCTCACATGGCAGGACAATGCCAATAACGAGAGCGGCTACCGCATCTATCGCTGGAATGGGGTCGACTGGCCGCTCTACGCCAGCCTTGAGCCAGACGTGACGAGCTTCCTCGACAGCGAGTTGCTCTGCAACCAAGGCTACTCGTATCAACTGGCGGTCTTCAACGCTGCGGGTGAGGTGTTTGTCGATGGCTGGATCGACGCGTTCACCACCGCCTGTCAGACCACCAACCCGATTGACCCAGGCAGCGACTATCGCGTGTTCCTCCCGATCATCCGGCGCTAAGGCACCGGACATTCTCACGCGTGCGACGCTATCTATAGTGCTGAGCAGATTGTCGCCCAGATGCCGTGGGCGGTGACGGCGAACTGGAGCGCGGTGCTTGCCGATGGTTGTGTATGCAAAAAAGCGGGATGCCAGCTTCACTGGCATCCCGCTTTTTTGTATACACTTGGGGAACCCCTACCCCTCGGTGAGGAACCACAGCCCGCCCACCTCGATCACCGGCATGCTATCGCCCTCCTGGCCGATCACCTCGGAGAGGCTGCCGGTGCGCTCGCGCAGCACCTCGCCCTGATCGTCGAGCCAGCGCAAGACGAAGGCACCATCCACCACCCGCACCAGCGCCTGGTTCCCATTACGGCTGAGCAGCTCGACCCGGCTGGAGGTGATCGCCAGTGTGGCCTTCGTGCCAACTACGGGGCTGGTGGAGGTGTTGGCGAAGCTGGCGAGCGTGTCGTTGAAGGCTGCGCGCTGGTCGATCCGCTCGCCTGGCGCGAAGTAGCCGGCCAGGCGCTCGGCCCACCTGCGCCGGGCCTCCACATTGCTCAGGCTCGGGTCCTGCATGGCGCGGTTTAGATCTTCGATGAAGCTCTCGACCACGCCCTCGGGGGTCGGGCCGCCGCCACTCGCGCCGTCGTCGGCGGGGGGGGCGGCGCAGCCGACCAGGGCGAGGATGAGCAGGATGATAGCCGATAGCCGATAGCCGATAGCCGATAGCCGGACGGACATCCGCACCTTATCACTAAGGCATCGCCCCCCCTCTCCCGCCGCAGCGGGAGAGGGGGATGGGGGGTGAGGGCCAACAAGCCTCCCCAATGCTATAAACCGCTTTGCCGCCCAAACATTCTGCTCGTCCTTAAACCCTGAGCAGGAGAGTGAGATGGGGGGTGAGGGGCGAGGCGCGCTCATGGCCCCACCGTAGGTGCCGGGGAGGGCGTCGCGCTGGTGTCGCGGAAGGGGCGCGGCGGGGCTGGCAGCTCGGCGCGGATGATCTGGCCGCCATTTACCAGGTAGAGGATCGGTCGCGCGCCGCTGTCATCTACGAAGATGCCATCAAGAGAATCCAGTCTCATGTCGCCATCGGGGCGCACCTTGATCTGCTGGATCACCTTGCCGGTGACCTTGTCCATCTGGATGATCCGCTCGCTGAGTGGCTCGATCAGATAGATCGACCCGCCGCCAGAGCTGTCGCTGGTGACAAAGAAGCGGGTCACGCCGCTGATCGGCGGGTTGATCGCCTCGGGCTTGATCTCGCTCACCGGGCGGCCCTGGCTGAAGATCAGCACATTGCCGTTGGGCTTGAGCAGGTAGATCGCCCCGTCGACAGACATATCGACCGCGCCGCTGATGTCTACATCGACGAGGCCGGTCGGGTCGAGCCAGTACTCGGGCGTGTCGCCGTAATTGCCCGACTGGAACTTGAGCACTTCGTTGGGCACGGCCCCCCAGACATAGAGGTTGCCGTCGTACTCTTTGACGGTCAGCCGGTCGCGCACGGACCAGATCTCGCTACCGCCGAGCTTCGAGTAGTTCCACTGGTTGCCGTTGCGGAAGTAGTAGCCGAAGCCCTCGGGGGCCTGATCGACGGCGACCACCTGGTCGATACGCCAGAGGGCGGCCCGCAGCGGGCCGACGACCGTCTCGCCGACCTGGTCGTTCGGCCGGAGGTAGGACTGTGGGCTGCCGCCGTCGCGCGGGATGCGGTAGAGCTGGGCGCTCTCTTTGTCACCGCCGAGGGCGTAGATATAGCGCAGGGCATCGAGCTGGATCGGGTCGGTGACGGTGGAGGTGGCCGGGGGCACCACCACACTGGTGAAGCTGCCGGCGGGCAGCGGGTAGGTGGCCAGCACCGTGGGGCTATCGAAGAAGGTGAGGCGCTGGACGGCGGCCAGGGCGCGCTCGTACTCGCGCTGGAGCTCCTGGTAGCGCAGCCAGAGTGTTGGGTTGGTGTCGGTGACGTTCGGGCTGGCCCGCACCTCGTCGATCGCCTGGCGGGCCAGATCCAGGGCGTCGAGGGCGTCGGCCTCGCTGGCAACCTCGCGCACGGTGGCCAGGCGGCCCTCGGCGGCGGTGAAGTATTCTAGGGCGATCTGCTGGTCGTTCTGTCTCGTGAGGGTCAGGCCGTACATGATCAGGACGGAGATGACCAGGACGAGGCCCATGAGGAGCAGCCAGGGGAAGGCCGGCCCGGTGCGGCGGTAGGACAGACCATGGCCGCGCACCACCGGGGTCCGGGGCGTCTTCGGGCGGACGCGCTGGCTGCGCCTGGCCTCGTCGATGGCCAGCCAGATCTGGTTGAAGGGCAGGGCCAGGCGCTCGCGCCAGCTCAGATCGACGAAGGGGCGCTTCTCGTAGCGCGAGCGGTACGGGCGGGCCTTCGCGGCGAGGGCCGGGCCGTCGCCGAGGTCGATCCGGCGCGAGGGCGAGGGGTAGCTGCCCTCGCCGAGGTAGGCCGAGGGCGGGAGCTCGGGTGGCTTGCTGTTCTGGATGGAGCGGGCGTAGCGCTCGCCCAGCTCCTCGCCCATATCGATCGGCGCAGGGCGGGACGGCGGGTTCGCCGAGTGCTGCGGCTGCTCCGGCATTGTGCGCAGCGGGTCGGGCGATGGGGCGTCATCGGCGGGGGGCGTGCGCCGCCCGCGGACGGCTAGTGCGGCCTCGCCGGTAAATGAGGCGAGCCATCCGCGCAGCGAGCGGGCGGCGAGCCGCCCGCGCTCGCTCAGGCCCGTCGGGCTGAGCGGCTCCTGTCGGGCGGTAGGGCTGAGCGCTGGCCTCAGCTCGATCACGAGGGCGTGGGCGTCGCCCAGATCATGCTGCCCCGCCAGATCGTGCAGCCGCTCGACGACGGCGTCGGCATCCTGCATGTGCAGCAGGCGACCGGTCTCGTCGCGGGTGAGCAGGGGGGCGAAGCCGCTAGAGCAGAGGATCGCTGACTCGGTGGGGCGCAGGGTGCAGCGGTAGAGCTCCGGCTCGATGAACAGACTGGCCCCGATAGCGCTATCCCGGCTGAAGGGAGATGCGCTGACGTGGGCCGGGTCCCACGAAGGGTGGGCAGGCAGCGCCCGCAGGGCGCCATTGTTCATCATATACGCCTGGGCCGGCTGTACCTGGGCCACGAAGAGGTCGCTGTCCTTCAGGGCAACAACCGTGACGCCGACCGTGTCACGCTTGCCGGTGGGCTGGGCCATATTCTGCTGGTAGACCGCCTTATTGGCCGCCGTGATGGCGCGGCGCAGGGCCGCCGTAATGCTGACGGTGCTGTCCTCGTAGAAGACCCGGCGGATGGTGCGGGCGGCCAGGTGACACGCCTGCTGGCTGTGCGGCTCCGCCGCGTCGGTCTCCACAAGAATATAGAGCGTGCCCTTGCGGGCCTCGGGAGCGAACAGCGATCCCGGCTCGGCGACCACGATCAGGTCGCTGGCCTGCTGGCGGATGCCGCCCACTAGGCCAAGCTGGCTCGCGCGCGTCTCGAATTTATGCATAGTGAAGCGGTCCCCGATCTGGTATGGTGCGGCAGGATTATAGCAGCAGGGCGGGGGGGTGGCAAGGGAAAACGGTTGGCGGCGGTTGCCGCGCCTGTTGGCGGGGGGTATAATGCAAGAACCGAAGGGAACAGGGGACAGCGGATAGGGAGCTGGCATCGAGTAGCTGATTGCCCTGTCCCCTGTCCCCTGTCCCCTTGAAGCTAGTGAGTCAGGAGCAGTCCGTGACGAACCCCAACGGCGCCAGAAGCCCGCACCCGCGCAAGCGTCACCTCAGCAGCGGCGAGGAGCCAACTGAGAAGGAGCGCGAGTATCTGGAGGTGATCTACTACCTGGCGGCGCGCAACGAGCCAGTGATCGCCGCGCGCCTGGCCCGCTGGATGGGTGTCCAGCCGCCTACCGTCACGGTGATCTTACGGCATCTTGAGGAGAAGAAGAAGCTGATCACGCGCAGCGCCCACGGCGAGATCACCTTCACCCCGGAGGGATTCGCCCTGGCCGAGGCCATGGTGCGCCGCCACCGCATCCTGGAGCGCTTCCTGGTAGATGTGATCGGCATGGAGTGGCACCAGATCCACGAGGAGGCCGTGCGCCTGGAGCACGCGCTCTCGCCAGCGATGGAGGAGCGGATCACCGCCCTCGTGGGCGACTCGGCCACCTGCCCGCACGGCAACCCCATCCCCGGCAACGCCGAGGGCTACGAGGGCGGCACCTGCCTGATCGACGCGCTGGCCGGCCGGGGCTTTGTGATCAAGCGGATCGTCGAGGAGGCCGAGGAGAACATCGACCTGATCCGCTACCTCCAGAGCAACGGCATGGTGCCCGGCAGCGAGTTCGCCGTCGGCGATGTCTCGCCCTCCTTCGGGGTCACGCTCCAGCGACCCGGCCAGACGATCACGGTCTCGGCGGAGATCGCCGGGCTGCTGTGGGGTGAGATCCTGTAGGGGCGGCTCGCGAGCCGCCCCTACTACGCTATCTAGTTTGTCATAACATATTGATCGCCCCCCGCGCGTCTGCTATCATAGCCGGTATCGCCCGGAACAATGTAGCATAGCGGGAGGAGCTGCGCTATGGCCCGGATCTCTGTCAATATCAATGGCGAGCAGCGCACCTTTGCGATACATGACCGCGGCCTGACGATTGGCCGCCAGCTCGATAATGAGATCGTCCTCAACCACGCGATCGTCTCGCGGAAGCATGTCCATATTGAGCTGCGCGGGCGGCAGGCATGGCTCACCGACCTGAACAGCCGTAACGGCGTTACGGTGAACCGCCTGCGCGTGAAGGAGGAGCAGCTCAACGACGGCGATGTGATCGGGGTGGGGCCGTTCGAGCTTCAGTACGAGGACCGCGCCGCCCAGAGCGTCGTCCTCGATGATAGCCGCTACTTCCCCCTGGCCTCCGATGCGCGCCCCGTCAGGGGCCACGAGCTGCCGCCCGAGGCGATCAACCTCCAGGAGTTCTACACCATCGGCATGCGCCTGAACCAGGTGGTGGACTTTCGCGAGCTGCTCGACCTGGTGATGGAGGAGATCATGCGCGTCGTCCCTGCGCAGCGCGGCTTCCTGCTGCTGCTCAAGGGTGAGGAGCTGGTGCCACGGGTTGTGGTGCCCGCCGGAACGGGCGATGTGGCGGTCTCCAGCAGCATCGTGCGCAAGGCCCTGGAGGGCGGCGAGGCGGTGCTCACCAAGGACGCCCGCCTGGACTTCGCCGGCTCCGACAGCATTATCAGCGCGAACATCCGCTCGGCGATCTGCGCCCCGCTGCTGCTCCAGGGCACCGCCATCGGCGTGATCCTGCTCGACTCGCCCGGCCGCGAGCAGTTCAGCGAGCGCGACCGCGACCTGATCACGGCGATCGCCAACATCTCGGCGGTGGCGATCGAGCGCGCCCGCCTCACCGAGGAGCTGCGCCAGCAGGGCCAGCTGCGCCAGAACCTGGAGCGATTCCTCTCGCCCAACGTCGCCCAGCGCCTTGCCATCTATGTCGCCCAGTACGGCAAGCTCTGGGAGGCCCAGGAGCAGGTGGTCTCCGTGCTCTTCGCCGATGTCAAGGGCTTCACCTCGCTCTCCGAGCGGCTCTCGCCGCACGAGGTGCAGGATCTGCTCAACGAGTACCTGCACGAGATGACCGAGGTCATCTTCCGCTATAACGGCACGGTGGACAAATATATCGGAGATGGTATCATGGCAATATTCGGTGCCCCCCGCCTGCCAGATGAGCCCGTCGATGACCAGCACGCCATGCGCTCAGTGGCGGCTGCCCTTGAGATGCAGTCTGCCCAGAAGCGCCTGGTAGATAAGTGGGAGCCGAGCAAAGCCTTCAGTATTCGCATCGGCGTCAACACCGGGACGGCCTACACCGGCTTCTTCGGCACCCGCCACCGCCTGGAGTACACCGCCATCGGCGATACGGTGAACACCGCCTCGCGCCTGGAGAGCGCCGCCGAGCCCGGCAGCGTCTTTATCGGCGATGATACGGCCGAGATGGTGCGTGCGAGCTTTAACCTCCAGGAGATGGGCAAGCTCCAGCTCAAGGGTAAGCAGCAGCTGGTGATGGCCTTCAAGGTGCTTGGCGCGAAATAAGAGTGGTCGGGGTGTACGGGAGAGACGCCCCACCGGGGCGTCTCTCCCGTACACCCCGACCATACAGTGATAGATCCCATGCCAGTTGTTGTCGGAGTCCGATTCAAAGATAGCGGGAAGACCTACTATTTCGACCCGCTCGACGTGGAGCTGAACCAGGGCGACTATGTGATCGTGGACACGGCGCGCGGCCTGGAGCTGGCCAAGGTGGCCTACCAGCGCCGCGAGGTTCCGGACAGCGAGATTATCGGCGAGCTGAAGCCGGTGGTGCGCCGGGCCGAGCCGACCGACCTGGAGCGGCAGCGGCTGCTCCACGGCCGCCACGAGGAGGTGCTGGCCCGCTGCGCCGAGAAGATCCGCGAGCATAGCCTGCCCATGAGCCTGGTGAAGGCCGAGTATAGCTTCGATGGCTCCCGGCTCACCTTCTACTTCACCGCCGAGAAGCGGGTGGACTTCCGCATGCTCGTGCGGGATCTGGCCCGCACCTTCAAGAGCCGGATCGAGCTGCGCCAGATCGGCCCGCGCGATGAGGCCAAGCTGCTCGGCGGGATCGGCCCCTGCGGGCGCGTCCTCTGCTGCGCCTCCTTCTTGCCCGACTACGCCCGCGTCAGCATCAAGATGGCCAAGGACCAGGATCTGCCGCTGAACCCGGCCAAGATCTCCGGCGTCTGCGGGCGTTTGCTCTGCTGCCTCTCCTACGAGCACGAGCAGTATATTGAGATGCGCGCCGAGCTGCCCCGGCGCGGCACCTGGGTGCAGACTCCCGACGGCCCCGGCGAGGTGCTGAGCCAGCACGTGCTCAAGCAGCAGCTGATCGTCCAGCTCTCTAGCGGCATGATCGAGACCTACGACCTGTCCGCCATTGAGGTGGCGAGCGCCCAGGTTGCGGCGACGGCCCGCGCCCGCAACGCGGAGGGGATCACCCCGCCCGCCCAGCGCCAGCCCCGCCCGGAGCGCGACCGTGGCGAGCGCCGGAAGCTGCGGGATGAGATCGACCAGTATGACCTACTGGATGATCTGAGCCAGCTTGAGGATGAGCGGGGCGGCCCCGACCCGCTCACGCTGGGCAAGAGTGCGCCATCCTCTGCCCCGAAGGCTGCCCCAAAGGCGTCAGCCGGTTCGGCGGACCCGCCGCGCGAGCAGCGTCGCCCGCCGCGCCAGCCCCGGCCCGCCCAGCGCGCCCAGCAGCCCGAGGATCGCCAGGCGGCCCAGCCCCCGCCGCGCCGCCCGCCCTCGCCCGCCCCCGCCGCCCCCGAGAAACCCCAGCCCTCACCGGGCGAGGGGCCGTCCGGCCCGCGCCGACGCCGCCGCCGAGGCGGGCGCGGCGGCAAGGGCGAAGGATAATTTCATACCGTAGGGGCGGCTCGCGAGCCGCCCCTACGGTGCCTATAAGAATGTTATGGAGCCACTATGGAAATCATCCCCGTCGATGATCATATCACCGCGATTGACCATAACCTGCTCGGCATCCCCGGCGTCGGTGTGAGCTACCTGGTGCGCGGCGAGTCGGCGGCGCTGATCGAGACGGGCACCTCGCCCACGGTGCCGCAGACCCTGGCTGGCCTTGAGCGCCTCGGCGTGCGCCCCGAGCAGATCGACCATATCATCTGCACCCACGTGCATATGGATCACGCCGGCGGGGCCGGCTACCTGGCCGCCGCCCTGCCTCGGGCCAGCGTCCACATCCACAGCATGTCGATCGAGCATCTGGCCGACCCCGCCCGCCTGATGTCTAGCGTGCGCCGGGCCGTCGGCGAGGAGGCGTGGGCGCTCCACGGCGATGTGAAGCCCATCCCCGTCGAGCGCCTGCTGCCCGCCGAGCATCTGCGGCTCGACCTGGGGAGGGACGTGATCTTGGAGGCGATCGCTACGCCCGGCCACTCGCCCGACCACCTCTCGTACTGGGATCGCCGGAGCGGCGGGCTGTTCATCGGCGATGCCGCCGGCCTGGTGATGGACCGCTGGGAGCTGTACTTCCCGGTCACGCCGGTGCCGACCTACAACCTGCGGGCGCACCGCGACACGATCGCTATGCTGCGCGCCCAGCCCATCCCGCGGATCTATGTGACCCACCACGGCCCCCACGACGATGTGGACTTCCAGCTGGCCCGCGCCCACGAGCGCCTGGAGGAGCTGGTGGGGCTGGTGGACGCGGCGCTGGACGATGGCGACCCTGACGTGGATGCGCTGGCCGCCCGCTACCTGCCCTACCCCGACGACGGCCCGGCCGCCCTGGTGGCCCGCAGCTGGAGCCGCATGAGCGTGGCTGGCCTGATCCGCTATGAGCTGAAGCAGCGAGGGGGGTAGTGTTGAGTGTTGAGTTAGCACTCAACACTCAACACTCAACACTATGAATGGTCTTGATCTAACACTACTGATCGGCGCGGGGGTCTTCGTGCTCCTCGGCGTCTACTGGGGCATCATCCGCCAGGTGCTGGCGATCGTCGGCCTGGTCGTCGGGGTGGGCATGGCCGGGCGCTACGGCCCGGCGGTGGCCGACTGGCTCAGCTCCTTCATCACCGACCCTGCTGTGGCCGGGATCATCGGCTTCGCCGCCGTGCTGCTTCTGGTGAGCGCGGTCGCCAGCCTGATCGCCTCGGTGCTGCGTATCTTCGTCGGCCTGCTTTTTCTCGGATGGATGGACCACCTGCTGGGCGGGGTGCTCGGGCTGGCCCAGGCGGCGCTCGCCGGGGCGGCCCTGCTGATCGGACTGGTCGCCTTCCCCTCGCCGGCCTGGTCCGCCGCCGTCGAGGGCTCGACGCTGGCCGCCGGGCTGCTGCGGGTGGGCGGGGCGCTGACGGCGCTGCTGCCCGCCATGTTCGAGTCCGCCGTGCGGGGCTTCCTCGGCGGGGGGTAAGGCGATTGCAGATTGCAGATTGCAGATTGCAGATTGGTACCTTCAGCCTTCGACATTCAACATTCAACATTCAACATTCAATTATGATGGCCGATCCGCACCGCGCATACGCAGACCTTGAGCTGATCCTGCGCCGGCAGGCCGATGGGTCTACAGTGGCGGATCTGCGGCTGCGCGCGTCGGATAGCGGACGCGACAGCGACCTGGGGGCGGGCCTGCCGGTGCGGATCGACGCCGAGGAGCTGCGCGCCCTCGCCCTCGACCCAGACGCCTACGGCCGCCGTCTGAGCGCGATGCTGTTTGGCGACCCGCGCATGCGTGAGGCGTGGGTTCGCGCACGCTCCTACGCCAGCGGCGCCGAGGTGGCCCTGCGCGTCCGCCTGCGGATCGACCTCGGCGCCGATGACCTGAACAGCCTGTACTGGGAGACTCTGCGCGACATGGACGGCCCGCCGCTCTGCCGCTCCGAGCGGGTGCTGTTCTCGCGCTACCTCGACACCGACGACCTTGGGCGGGTGACGCAGGGCGGCCGTCCCGAGCTGCGTGTCCTGGCGGCGATCGCCAACCCCAGCGACCTAGCGCGCTACGGCCTGAGCCCCGTCGATGCGCCCGGCGAGGCGGCCCGTGTGCGCGTGGCCATGGGCGAGGTGCCGCTGACCCTGCTTGGCCGCGACGCCGGCGGCCGCCCGGCCTCGGCGGGCGCGATCATCGATGCATTGCGCCAGGGCCACCCGCTCCTCTATCTGGTCTGCCACGGAACAATGGCCCAGGGGCGGCCCATGCTCTGGCTAGAGGATGACGGCGACGGCCAGGGGCGCATCTCTGGCGAGGACTTCGCCCGGCGCATCGGCGACCTGCCGCCCGCCCTGCGCCCGCTGCTGGTGGTGCTGGCATCGTGCCAGAGCGCCGGCGACGGCCACGCGGCCCTGGCCGCCGTCGGCCCAGCCCTGGCTCGCGCGGGGGTGGCGGCCGTCCTGGCAATGCAGGGCAACGTGCCGGCGCGCACCATCGAGCGCCTGATGCCGGCCTTCTTCCGCGCCCTGCTGCGCGACGGCGAGATCGACCGCGCCCTGGCCATCGCCCGCGCCGACCTCGCGGATGATCACCCCTGGTGGATGCCGGCCCTCTTTATGCAGGTGCGCGACGGTCGGCTCTGGGCGGCCTCGCTGCCCGCCGCGCCGAGCGCGGCCAGTGAGGGCCTGCTGGCCCTGGCCGAGCTCGCCAGCGATGATCAGGTGCGCGCGGCAATCATCGCCTTCGGCGCAGATTTTCAGTCGGCCTGCGACCAGATCGATGTGCTCAGCTGCTACAAGCGCCTGCACGACCTGCTCCAGCAGATCGAGGACTCCTATGGCGTGATCTATCAGCACGCCCGGCGTCTGCCTGGCGACGACCTGGCCTGGGACGACCTGGAGGAGAATGAGCCCGACCTCCAGACGCTGATCGCCGAGGTGCTGCGGGTTGTGGCCGAGGGGCCGATCATCGGCGACGCGATCTGGTCGCGCCGCCTGGAGCGCACCGGCGTTGATCTGGGCGAGGCGCTAGAGCAGCGCGATGTGACGGCGCTCAAGCGGGCGCTCATCCGGCTCAATGATGTGATCGGGCGCGAGCTCTCGCGGATGAACGCCGCCCTCGTGGCGGCCGCGCGCACCCTGCGCCTGGAGCAGCTGATCACGGCGCTGACAACCGTGCGCGACCAGCTCGCCTACTCCCTCACGGCCCCGGCGGTCCGGGATAAGTTCGAGATCTTCGCCGAGGGTGTGGGTGACCTGTCGCGGATCAGCGGGCGCCTGGCCATGCTGGTGGGCACCCACGACACCTTTCAGGAGGTGGACGACGAGCTGCGCCGGGTGAAGAAGCTGCTCACGCAGGACGTGGCCGAGCTGATCTTCGCCTGGGAGGACATTCGCGCACTGGCCCAGGCGCTCTGCAAGGGCAACGTCGAGGACTGGGCGGCGCGCATGGATGAGAACCGCGAGCGGCTCGACGAGGCGATGGCCACAAACGAGCCGATCAAGATCCGCCGCGCCTTTCATATCTTCTATCATTATGCTACCCTCAGCTTCAACAAAGTAGATCGCGACCTGCTAACGGTGTGTACTGATCTCCAGCGGATCGGCCTGCCCGCCCAGGCCGTCCTCAAGATGCTTGCATGAGCCAACCAGCAGATCCCACCGGCCCGCCGCTGGCGGACGGCCTCTTCCGCTCGGCCGCCGCGATGCGCGCGGCGCATAACGAGCTGATCCAGCGCCGCCGCGAGCAGAGCATTAGCGCTCGGCCCATCCCCATGTCGGGCGCGGAGGGCCGCGCCCTGGAGTCGTTCGCCAACGACGCGATATCCTTTGTGCACGGCGGGTGCCGCACCGGCGCGATCCTCGACGATGAGGAGGAGCGCATGGGAGCCCAGAGCATGCTGATCTTCTGGGCGAACTTCCTCCAGCGCATCGGCTACGAGATCGATGAGTCGGTTCTGTCCGACTTCGACCCGAATATGGCCCCCGACCTGCCCGAAGAACTCTGCCCCTACCTCGGCCTCGACTCCTTCCGCGAGAGCGACCGGCGGCGATTCTTCGGGCGCGCCCAGCTCACCCAGCAGTTCGTCCAGCGGCTAGCGACCGCGCGGTCACTGCTGGTGATCGGGCCATCGGGCAGCGGCAAATCTTCGCTGGTGCGCGCCGGCCTGATCCCGGCCCTGCGCGACGGCGCCCTGCCGGGCAGCGCGGGCTGGCGCTACCTGACGCTGATAATCCCCGGCACCGATCCGATCCTGTCCCTGGTGCGGGCGATCTCCCCCGACGAGCAGGGCTACCATGCTCAGGAGATCGCGCGGCGGCTGCGGGACGACCCCGAGTCGGTGCTTGCCATGCTCGGTGGCGACAGCGGCCCCCCCACCGTGCTGATGGTCGATCAGTTCGAGGAGCTGTTCACCCTGGCGGAGCGCGAGGCCGACCGGGCCGCGTTTATCCGAGCCATCCTGGCGATTGTCGGGACCGCTGCGCCGCAGCACCGCCTCGTGCTGACGATGCGCAGCGACTTTGAGACCTTCGCCCTGGCTGTCCCTGAGCTGAGGCCCCTGGTCGAGGAGTCGCGGGCGCCGGTGACGCCCCTGAGCCCGGCCGAGCTGCGTGAGGCGATCGAGGCACCGGCCCAGGACATTGGCCTGAAGTTTGAGTCGGGCGTGGTGGATCTGCTCGTCCAGGAGCTAGTCGGCGAGCCGGCAGGGCTGCCGCTGCTCCAGTTCACCCTGCTGAAGCTGTGGGAGCAGCGCGAGCACAACCGGATCACGCTGGCTGCCTACGAGCGGGTTGGCGGCGGGCGGCAGGCCCTGGCCCGCAGCGCCGACGCCTTCTACGAAGCGCTCATCCCCGAGGATCAGGTGAGCACCCGGCGCATCCTGCTACGCATGGTGCGCCCCGGCGATGGCCTTGAGGTGACGAGCAGCCGCGTGCGGCGGGACGAGCTCTATGTCGGCGGCGAGGACCCCGGCCGGATCGACCGGGTGATCCAGAAGCTGGTGGACGCACGGCTGGTGCGGCTGACCCACGACGAGGTCGGCCGCCCCACGCAGCTGGAGGTCTCGCACGAGGCGCTGGTGCGTAACTGGCCGAAGCTGGTGGGCTGGCTGGAGGACGAGAAGCTGGCGCTGGCCACGCGACGCCGGCTGGAGCAGCGCGCCCAGGAGTGGCAGCGGCTTGGGGCGGGCAGCGCCGGACTGCTCGATGAGACGCAGCTGCGCGAGGCTGAGCACTGGGTGGCTTCGCCCGAGGCGCTCTACCTTGGCTACGACCCCGTCTTGGCCCGGCTGATCGTCGCGTCGAGCGAGGCGCTGCGCGAGGCAGAGGACGCCCGCGAGGCGATCCGTGAGCGCGAGCTGGCGCAGGCCCGCGCCCTGGCCGAGGAGCAGCGCGCCCGCGCCGAGGCCGAGGCGGCGCGGGCCGACTCCCAGCGGCGCAGCGCCGTATGGCTGCGCGTGCTGCTGGCCGGCATGGCCGCCCTTGCGGTGGCCGCGCTCTACCTCGGCACGCAGGCGCTCGCCTCGGCCGCCCGCGAGACGAACCTGAAGGCCACCGCCGTGCTGTCCGCCGCCACCAACGCCAGCCTTGCCGCCACCTCGGATGCGCTGCGCCAGACGGCCGAGGCCCAGAGCGAGCTTGAGCGCTCGCTGGGAAGGACGGCGGTGGCGGCCCAGGGCGAGGCCCAGCGCAGCGCTGAGCAGGCGAATATCCAGCGGGTCGCCGCCGAGACCCAGCGCAACCTGGCCCGCGCCGGCGAGCTGGCGGCAGAGGCCCAGGAGGCGCTCGCCAGTCGCCCGCAGCGCGGCCTGCTCCTAGCGGTCGCGGCGGCCCAGGTGGGCAACTCTCCCGCCGAGATCGCTGGTGCCGCCCTGAGCGCCGCCCTCACGCGCACCGATGGTGTCGGTATAGGCATGGCCCCTGGGCCGATTGTGGCCGCCGCGATCACAGCCGACCGCGCCCTGGTGGCCAGCGCCGATGAGATGGGCACCCTGCGCCTCTGGAGCCCCACTGCCAAGCCTGGCGCGGCCCCGCTAGCCGCTGTGAAAGACCTCGCCGAGCCCGCCCGCTTCGCCGACCTGAGCGACGATGGGCGCTGGGCGGTGATCGCCAGCACCAGCCGCGCCCTGGTCTACGCCATCCAGAGCAACGCCTTTGATGGTGCGCCGGTCGAGCTGACTGGCCTGCCGGAGACAATCAGCGCGCTCGGCATCGGCCCGGCACGGCCCGGCGGCCCGCGCTGGCTGATCATCTCAGGCATCGACGGCTCGATCCTCGGCTGGCGCCTCGACGGCAGCGCGCCGGTTGGCCCGACGACCTTCTCTAGCGCCGAGCGGCCGACCGGCGTGATCCGCGCCCTGGCCTTCAGCCCCGATGGGCGCTGGCTGGCTACCGGCGGCGCCGACCGCATCACCCGGCTCTGGGATCTCACCGCGACCCAAGCCGCAAACCGCTTCGCCACCCGCCTGAATGCGCGAGCCGGGGCGATCACCGCGCTGGCCTTCAGCGCCGATAGCCGCTGGATGGCGGCGGGCGCAGCCGATGGAACCATCCACCTCTGGCGGGTCGGCGGCGGCGGGTTCAGCGGCGTCCCCTCTGTGAAGACCGGCCCGATTGGCTCGATCACCGCGCTTGTCTTTAGCCCCGATGGCGCCTGGCTGCTCAGCGGCAGCTCCGACCGAAACGCCCGCCTCTGGAGCGCCGATGCCTTTGCGACGAACGGGGCTGAGGCGGTGGTGCTTACTGGCCACAGCCAGGCGATCACGGCCATGGCCTTCAGCCCCGACTCACAGCTCGCCATCACCGCCAGCAGCGACCGCGACATCCTGGCATGGCCGATCCGCCTGCTCAGGGCTGAACCCTACCGGCTGCACGGCCACGAGCAGACGGTGCAGGCGCTGTTTCCCACCAGCGACGGGCTGCTGAGCGCGGGCAGGGATGGCCAGCTGCGCCGCTGGGATCTGCCGCCGCGCACCGCCGAGCAGCGGGCGAGCTTTGTCGCCGGGCTATCGCTCGATGATCAGATGCGGGATGCCTGCCTGGCGGCGGGGCGCAGCCTCACCGATGAGGAGATCCGGCAGTTCTTTGGCGATGCGTCGGCCACCTTGCCCTGCCAGTGACAACTATCGACCAGCGAGCATCGGTCGTCATAGATGCTCATTGAAGGAGACTCCTATGCCTATCACCCCCGAGACCATCGCCGCCATCGCCGGGATGTACATCGAAGCCGAGGCGAGCGCCGCCCCGGTCGAGCCGATCCGCGAGCGCCACCCCGAGATCGGCGAGGAGGAGGCGTACGCGATCCAGGCCGAGCTGCTGCGGCGCAGGCTGGCCGCCGGTGCCAGCCTGGCCGGCTACAAGGCCGGGGCCACCAACGCCGGTGCCCAGGCCAGCTTCGGCCTGAGCCAGTCGGTCTACGCCGCGCTGCTCGCCGAGGGGCAGGTGCCCGACGACGGCGAGATCGACGCGGGCAGGCTCATCCACCCGCGCGTCGAGTGTGAGGTGGCCTTCCGCATGGCCGCAGACCTCGTCGGCCCCGGGGTGACTCCTGAGTCGGCTCTGGCCGCCGTGGCGGGCGCGCTGGCCGCCTTCGAGATCGTAGACGCCCGCACGTTCGGCTGGGGCGTGAAGCTGCCCGAGATGATCGCCGACACAGTCTTTGCGGCGCGCTATGTGCTCAGCGAGAATCTGCTGCCGGTGGCCGGGCTGGATCTGGCTGCGCTAGAGGTGACGCTGCTGAAGAACGGCGAGCAGGCCGCCCAGTCCACCGGGGCCAACGTGCTGGGCAGCCCGGCCAACGCCCTGGCCTGGCTGGCAAACCGCATGGCCGAGCACGGGCACAGCCTGCGGGCCGGCGACATCGTCCTGGCCGGGTCGCTCACGCCGCTGGTGCCCGCCGCCGCCGGCGACAGCTTCGAGGCGCGGTTTGACCACCTGGGCGCGGTGCGGGTGAGGTTTGTCTAAGGTCGCAGATCCCCAGAATCTCTTGTTGTATTGTCCAAAATGGCCAGCTTCGCTGGCCATTTTGGACAATACAACGCTGGTTTTTAGGGCGGCAGCCCTAAACTTGATACGCATGGGGGCTATCTCGCACCAGAGAGCTTAGCCGTACACCGGCGTACACCACTGGCGGTAGGCCGGCGCCTTGCCGCGCACCACCTCGCCGTAGAGCTGCGCCAGCATCGAGCTGACCGGCCCGATCTCGCCGTCGCCAACCTTACGCCGGTCAACCTCCACAATTGGCTTCACCTCCGCGCCCGTCCCGCAGAAGAACGCCTCGTCGGCCACATACAGCTCGGTGCGGTCGATCGAGCGCTCCACAACCGTCAGCCCGAGCCGCTCGTGGGCCATCTGGGCCACCACCTGCCGGGTGATCCCCTCCAGCACATCGCTGGTCAGCGGCGGCGTGATCAGCTTGCCGTCGCGCACCAGGAACAGGTTCGCCGCGCTGGCCTCGGAGACGTGCCCGTCCGAGCCGAGCACAATCGCCTCGTCGTAGCCGTTCAGCAGAGCCTCGGTCTTCGCCAGGGCCGAGTTGATGTATGCGCCGGACACCTTGGCCCGCGAGGGGATGATGTTGTCCTCGATCCGCCGCCACGACGACACGCAGACCTTCAGCGCGCTGCTCTCGATGTACTGCCCGAAGCCCACCGCCCACATAGTGAAGCTGTCGGTCATATCGTTCAGCCGCACCGCGATGGCCGGGTCGCTCTTGTAGACCAGCGGGCGGATGTAGACATCCTCGCGGAACTCCTCTTTGCGCAGCAGGTCGAGCGTGATCGCGCACAGCTCATCCACGCTGTAGTCCAGCTTCATGTAGAGGATGCGGCAGGAGCGGTGCAGTCGCTCCATATGCTCGCGCAGCTTGAAGATCAGCAGCTGCTCCTCTTCGGCGTTCCAGTAGGCCCGGATGCCCTCGAAGCAGCCGGTGCCATAGTTGAGCGCGTTGGTCATCACGCTCACGCTGGCCTGCTCGATCGGGACGATCTGGCCGTTGAAGAAGGCGAATTTGTTGTTGGGCATGGGGTTCTCCTGCGTGCAATTGCAGATTGGGTGTAGCTTGTGCCAAAGTACTGTACCATTCTTTTAGGCGGCTACAACCGGCGGGCCGCAGATGATCATGATCGGGCGGCTCTGGTGCTGGGTGAGCGTCACCACCAGGGGGCGCGGGCCGTCCCCGCTGAGCTGGCGGGCCAGGGCGTCAGTGTCCATGGGCGACCCGCGCTTCTTCACCGTCACCGGCCCGGCGTCGAGCTCGCGCAGAAGTGCCCGCAGCCGCTTCAGGCCGAAGGGCTGCCAGGAGATCACCGGCCAGGCCCGCGCGAGGGGCGTGGCGATCAGTGCGGCGGATGTCAGGTAGGCGATCTGCGCGTCGATCTGGGCCGCGCCGATCTGGGCAGCCAGATCCGCCACTAGGCCCGCCCGGATCACCGCCGGGTCTGGCTCGTAGAGGAAGGCGAGCGGAGGGGACAGGGGACAGGAGACAGGGGACAGGGTGGATCGCTCCATCGACCAGCGCTGGCCAGTGCTGCTGATCAGGAGCGTCGCCCGGCGGGCCACCTGGGCCAGCGGCCCGCACCAGAGGACGGCCTCCTTCAGCTCGCCGTCGAGCGAGACAAACTCCAGCTCGGCGTCGGCGGGCAGCTCGGCCACATCCACGCCGGGGGCCAGCTTCACCGCCAGGGCCGGGGTGTGCGCGCGCCAGGCGAGGATGCGGCTCAGGGGCGGCTCATACTCCTCGACGTGGAAGCGCCGCCGCCCGCCCGCCCGCCGCCCCGGGTCGCAGAAGATCGCCCCGGCGGCGGGCGGCCCCTCGGCCAGCAGGTCGCGCCGCAGCGTGATGAGCCTATCGGACAGGCCGAGCGCCTCAGCGTTGGCCGCCGCCATCGCCAACCGCAGCTCATCGCGGTCGACGGCGATCACCTGGGCGTCAGCCTCGGCCAGGGCCAGGGCGTCGCCGCCAACCCCGCAGCAAAGGTCAGCCACGGGGCCATACGGGGCCATACGGGCGGCGCGATGGGCGGCCACCGGGGCGGCGCTCGCCTGCTCCAGCGCATCGCGGGTGAAGAACATGCGACCGGCGGCGGGGAACTTCGCAGCGGCGCGGCGGCGCAGCAGAGTCAGATCCACAGCGGCGCTGGCCTGATCCGCCGGGTAGCTGCGGCGCAGCCGCGTCAGCTCGCCCAGCAGGTCATGCTCGCCCAGCGGGCGCCCTGCGAGATCGGCAAGCAGCGCCCGGCCAGAGGGTGACTGGAGCCAGGCGAGGGCGTCGAGATCCATGTGTTGGTGCCGATATGTATGGTACGATCTGCGTAGGGCGGCGCTCGCCCATAGCAAAGGGCGAGCGCCTCAGTTGCTTAGGGGCTCAACAGCTCATTCCGCTCAGTGCTTTAGCGGGCAGAATCATTGAGCCTATCGTAGCAAGGTGCGAGCGCAGCGAGCCACCAGCTTCAGTGCCTCAGTGGCTCAAGCATTCCGCTCAGTGCTTTAGTCGGCCGCGCCCTTGAACTTCACCTTGGCGATATCGGCCGCGATGCGGGCCGCCATCGCGTCAGCCTGCTTCTTGGCCACGGTGGGCATCAGCTCAGCAGACTCGCGGGCGCGCCAGCAGGCGGCGAAGTGGCCGTCGCCGTAGTCGATAAACGGCGGCTCTTCGTCTATACACTGCTGGAAGGCGATCGGGCAGCGGGTGTGGAAGTGACAGCCGCTCGGCGGGTTGAGCGGGCTGGGCACATCGCCCTCCAGGATAATCCGCCGGCGATGCTGCTCGATCTTCGGGTCGGGGATCGGCACAGCCGAGAGCAGCGCCTGCGTGTAGGGGTGCAGCGGCATGCTGTAGAGCTTCGATCCCTCAGAGAGCTCGACCATCTTGCCCAGGTACATCACGGCCACGCGGTCGGAGATATGCCGGACCACGCTGAGGTCGTGGGCGATAAACAGGTAGGTGAGGCCAAGCTTCTGCTGAAGCTCCTCTAGCAGGTTCACCACCTGGGCCTGGATGGACACATCGAGCGCGGAGACCGGCTCGTCGCAGACGACAAACTGCGGCTCGACGGCGAGGGCGCGGGCGATGCCGATGCGCTGGCGCTGGCCGCCGGAGAACTCGTGCGGGTAGCGGTTGGCGAAGGCCGGGTTGAGGCCCACCAGCCCGAGCAGCTCCTCGACCCGCTCGCGGACGGCCTTACCCTCGCGCAGCTTATGCACCCGGATCGGCTCGCCGATAATATCGCCGACCGTCATACGCGGGTTCAGCGAGGCGTAAGGGTCCTGGAAGATCATCTGCACGCGGCGACGCATCTTGCGCAGCGCATCGCCGGTCAGCTTAGTGAGATCCTGGCCCTCGAAGATCACATTGCCGGCGGTGGGCCGGTAGAGCTGGAGGATGGCCCGGCCGGTGGTGCTCTTGCCGCAGCCCGACTCGCCGACGAGCCCGAGAGTCTCGCCCTTCTTAATGCCAAACGTGAGCCCATCAACCGCCTTGACGGTGCCGACGCGGCGCTGGAAGATGATCCCGCGATTCACGGGGAAGTGCATCTCCAGCCCCTTCACATCGATCAGGTTTCCGCTCTCGCCGGTGCCATTCGGTGATGTTGTCATTCTCTCTATTCCCGTTAGACAAGGCTTCAGCGGCACATTACCGTTTGGGGCCACGCATCAGTCTTGCCTGTCCCCTGTCCCTTGTCCCCCGACTCCCGACTCCCGACCCCTGTCCCCCACCCTACACCGCCACGTCCTCGACCTTACGCTCGGGCACCGGCGACTCCATCGTAATATCAAACAGACAGGCGGCGCGGTGCTCCTGCCCGACGCTGCGCAGTGGCGGCGTCTGGGTCAGGCATGCGTCCTGGACATAGTCGCAGCGCGGGCTGAAGGGGCAGAGCTGAGGCAGGTCGATCAGGCTCGGCGGCAGCCCGCGGATCGGGTTGAGCTTGCGGCCACGGCCCTCATCGAGGCGAGGGATGGAGCGCAGCAGGCCGATCGTGTAGGGCATGCGCGGGTTAGCGAACAGCTCGCCCGTCTTGCCCTCCTCGACCACCTTGCCCGCGTACATCACCGTCACCCGGTCAGTCATCCCGGCGACCACGCCGAGGTCGTGGGTGATCATGATCACCGCCGTGTCCAGCTCCTCGCGGAGCCGGTTGATCAGCTCAAGGATCTGGGCCTGGATCGTCACATCAAGAGCAGTGGTGGGCTCATCGGCGATCAGCAGCTCGGGGTTGCACGAGAGCGCCATGGCGATCATCACGCGCTGGCGCATGCCGCCCGAGAACTGGTGCGGGTAGTTATCGAGCCGCTTAGATGCGCTGGGGATGCCGACCATATCGAGCAGCTCACCGGCGCGGTTGTTCGCCTCGCGCTTGGAGAGCTTGAGGTGCAGCTCCAGCGACTCGGTGATCTGCCGCCCCACCGTCAGCACCGGGTTGAGCGAGGTCATCGGGTCCTGGAAGATCATCGCGATCCGGTTGCCCCGGATATGGCGCATCTCCTGCTCGCTCGCCTGGAGGAGATCCTCACCGTCGAAGAGGATCTGGCCGCCGGCGATCTTGCCGGGCGGGCTGGGGATGAGGCGCATGATCGAGAGCGACGTGACGCTCTTGCCGCAGCCCGACTCACCGACGATGCCAAGGGTCTCGCCACGACTCACGTGGAATGAGACGCCATCTACGGCCTTCACGACGCCATCCTGGGTGTGGAATTGGGTCTCCAGGTTACGCACTTCGAGCAGTGGGGCCATCGACTCCTCGCTGTTCCTGGTATGCACTAGTGGTGTGGTGTCCCTCGCCTAGAGGGCGGGCGAGCCACCTGCTCATGTGACCGGGGGGGTGGTCGTTTGAGGCGTACATTGCCTTATATACGTGATGTAGATGCGGTATTTTGATAGTACCATGCGCTGTGCGGGCTGTCAAATCTTGTGCCGCCACGCACAGGGCATGCGCAACGTCGCTGGCGGCTGAAGCCGCGTCACGGGGGCCTGCGGCCAACCGCCCACCTTCGTGGGCGGTTCTGGCGTCGGCGCCGGCCGACGCCCGGCGCAACGCGCCCCGTCGGCGCGACTTCCAGTCGCCAGCCGGGAGGGCAGGGACGTTGCACATGCCCTGCCGCCACGCACAGGGTTCAGCTTCCGGCGGGGGTGGTTTTCACACGATCACCGGCGCGAGCCGACTGAGCCGGCCACGGCGGGGCGGAGTCGGCGCGATCTGGTCGTGGGCGCGCTGCATCACCTGATCATCGTAGGCGATCTGTGCGTTGCGCCGGGCATCGTTCGGGTCGAAGAGCCCGCGGCCCTGGCCGTCGAAGCTGTTCGCCACATAGGCGATGATCGTATCGGCAAGCTGGCGGATGGTCGCGCCGCTGTTGGGCAGCCGCCGGACAAGCGTGGCCGATGGCCCAAGGCGGCGCAGCTCGCGGGCGCCGAGGATGGCGGCGAGGCGGTCGCGGGCGTCGGCGGGGTTATGGCAGGCCGAGCCAAGCATAATCCGCTGGAGGCCGACGGGCGGGGGCGGGGTGTTCAAGAGCGGCCCCAGATCGTGGGTGCCCGCGTCGAAGGCGATCTGGCCCGCCGAGCGCAGCACCTCGCGCTCGCTCTCCGTCACCGAGCGCGGCACGTGGAGCGTGGCGGTGATGAAGATATTCGGCGGCAGGATGGGGCGCTCCTTGGGGGCGAGTCCAGGCAGGGCCAGGCGTCGCACGCCGCCGCCGTCTACCTGTAGCAGATCGCGGAAGTAGTGGCCCAGCTCGTCCAGGGTGAGCCCGCGCAGCAGCACCAGGTAGAGCTTGCCGAGGTTCGCGGGCGAGGCGGCGTCCTGGAGCGTCTCTAGGAAGTGCAGCGAGCCGAGGCGCTCGTGGACGTTGCGGTAGTAGTTGCTCTGCCCGCTGTGCTGCGCCCAGCTGTTCGAGCCGATCGTGACAAACTGCTCGCTCTCCGCGCCGATCATGGCGTAGGCGAACCCAGCGGCGAGCGCGGCCTTGCCTGCGCCCTCGCGACCGGTCAGCACCACAAACGGATTGGTCTTCAGCGAGACATAGTAGCTCGTGATGAGCGGGCGGGGGAATTCGTCGCCGAGGGTCTCACACACATGGCCGAGCAGCTCTTGCTCACCGGCACGTGCCTGAGCGATGCGGTAGCTATGCCGTAGGGATGCGTATGCTGTCGCTGGCGTATATGCCGACTTCCCCTGGCCCGCGCCGGCCTGGCTGGCGGCGCCATTGCCACCAGCACTGAAGTTGTAGGCGATCATAGTTCACCTGATACTACTAGTCGATGCGTCGCCGATGTTCAGCTCCTGGCCCGCGCCCGTGACGGCGGCCTTGTCGCCGATCACGCTGCCGGTCAGGATCGCGCCCTCGATCTGGGCGCCCGCGTTGATGATCGAGTCGCTGATGATCGCGTTGCGCACCACCACGCCCGCGCCCAGCGACACGTGTGGCCCGAGCACCGCGTTCTCCACCTTCGCCCCTGGGCCGAGGTAGACGGGCGGGATGATCACAGAGTTCTCAACCGCCCCATCGCGGCTGTGCCCGTTCGCGAGCAGGTAGCGGTTTGTGTCGAGCAGGGCGTCGATCGTGCCGCAGTCGCGCCACATCGACACCGTCTCGGCCCGGAAGACTTCGCCGCGCTCGATCATGATCTGGAGCGCGTCCGCCAGATAGTACTCGCCCTTCGTCTGGATGTTGTGCTCCATCATATGGGTGATGGCATCCATCAGGCGGCGTGCCTCGGGGACATAGTAGAATCCGACGACGGCGAGATTCGACACCGGCGTGCTTGGCTTCTCGACAAGGCGCGTGATCTGGTCATCCTTCACCACGGCCACCCCGAAGCGGCTGGGGTCCTCCACCTCCTGGCAGTAGATGACGCCCTCGTCAGGGTGCGCGTTCAGACGATCCTTATCGATGCCCACCAGGCCATCGCCGAAGACGACCAGCATCGGCCCCTCGGCATCCTTCGCCAGGTAGATCGCGTCGGCCTGGCCGCGCATCTCCTGCTGCACCAGAAATCGCATCGGCATCGTGTAGCGCTCGCGCACATAGCGCTCGATCTGATCGCCCAGATAGCCGGTCACACAGATCAGTTCGTCAATCTGAAGATCCAGCAGGTCGTCGATGATGTGGGCCAGCACGGGCTTACCGGCCACACTCACCAGGGGCTTTGGCTTGCTGTAGGTATGCGGGCGAAGACGGGTGCCGAGGCCGGCGGTGAGGATCATCACTTTCATATATTAGTTCCTCGTCCCGCAGCCACAGGTGCTACAGTTGCGACTACAGGTGCTCTCGGCTGGCGCGGCAACCTCGGCGGTGGCGCCCGATGTCGCCCCCCGGCTATGGCTGGCGAACACCGACAGGTGGCGCTGAATAGACTCGCTGTGGCATATCGGGCAGGTCACTCCCGCGTCGTCCTGATCCATTCGGCGGAGACGATCGAAACGGCTGTTGCACGACAGGCAGCCGTACTCGTACATCGGCATGGTTCCACCTCTATATGTACGTATGGGGCAGTCGCTACGCTCTAAAATTATACCATGCCGGTACGCATTTCGTATGGCAGTGCGATTGCAGGTTGCAGGTCGTAGATTGCAGATTTGGCATCTGTTGGGGGTTGGGGGTTGGAGCATTGCAACGCTATGTTGCCTTGTTACGGTATTGTCCTTCTCTCAGCGGCCCCATTGTCTCTACTTGCGTGCAGATTGTCCTGGTATAATCCCCTTCCATTACCGGCAGTTGTTCTAGCCCGCAGAGACAATCCCTGGGAGAGACGCTATGCAGATCGAGGTTGACCGCAGCAGCCGCGAGCCGATCTACCGCCAGCTGGCGACGGGGCTCCAGCAGCGCATCCGCAGCGGAGCCCTGCCCCCGCAGACGCGACTGCCCACGGTGCGCCAGCTCGCCCAGCAGCTCGGCGTCACCCGGCTCACCGTCCACAGCGCCTACGCCGAGCTCCAGGCCGGCGGCTGGGTCGAGGCGACCGTGGGGCGCGGCACCTTCGTCGCCGAGCGGATCGATGAGCTGATCGCCCCGCCCGAGGCGCAGCTTGGCCGCGAGGTGAGCCCCGCCGGCATGGTGTCGGACATCCTGCGGATCGGCCAGCTGCCCGGCCTGATCTCGCTGGCCAAGGCCGACCCGGCCCACGAGTTCTTCCCTATGCGCAACTGGCAGCGGGCGATCGAGCTGGCCCTAGAGGCGGGCGGGCCGCAGCTGATGGGCTACACCACCGCTCAGGGCGAGCAGAGCCTGCGCTCGGTGCTGGCCGAGGTCGTCCGCGAGCGCGGGGTGAGCGCCGGGCCGGATGAGATCATCGTGACGAACGGCGTGACGAACGGCATGTCTCTGATCACCGATCTGCTGGCCCGCGCTGGCGACACGGTGCTGCTAGAGCAGCCCACCTACCTGGGCATGCTGAACATCCTGCCCTCACGGGGCGTGCGGGCTGTGGGCCTGCCGATGGACGGGGAGGGGCTGGTTATCGAGGCGCTGGAGGCCGCGCTGCGCAGGGAGCGCCCGGCCTTCCTCTACACTATCCCCACCTTCCAGAACCCCGCTGGGGTGAGCATGAGCCCGGCCCGCCGCGCGGCCCTGCTCGATCTGGCCGAGCGCCACGGCCTGATGATCGTGGAGGACGACATCTACGGGAGGTTAGGCCACGCGGGTGCGTCGCCACCGTCGCTGAAGGCGGCCGACCGCAGCGGGCGAGTGATCTACCTGAGCAGCTTCTCGAAGAGCCTGATGCCGGGGCTGCGGATCGGCTATGTGGTGGCCGCGCCTGAGCTGATCGGCCGCCTGGTCTACCTGCGCCAGGCCCAAGACCTCTGCTCTCCCCCGCTCATGCAGCGCGCCCTGGCGATCTTCATTGAGCAGGGCTGGTGGCAAAGCCATATCAAGCGCATGCTCCCGCGCTACCGTGAGCGCCGTGACGCCCTGCTCTCTGCGATGGAGCGCTTCTTCCCCGCCGAGGTGAGCTGGACGCGCCCGCAAGGCGGCTTCTCCTGCTGGGTCACGCTGCCCCGAGGGAGCTCGGTATCTGACCTGTATATGAGCGCGATCACACGCGGCGTGGCCTTCACCCCCGGCGAGGTCTTTAGCCCCGCGCCGAACCCGCAGCCACACCTGCGCCTCTGCTTCAGCGCCGAGCCGCCCGAGCGCCTAGCCGATGCGGTCGCCACCCTCGGCGGCCTGCTCCGTGAGCGCGGCGGCAGGCACGGGCTCGCGGAGCCCGCCCTGTCCGACTATGTGCCGGTGGTGTAGGCCCATGCACCGCCATTTTCTGGATACTCGGCATCCGCTAACATAATGCTGAATAAGGAGCGCATCGGGGCGCAGCAGATCATAGCCCTGGCCATCCTCGGCTGCAAAGCCCCCGGCTGGCGACTGGAAGTCGCGCCGGCGGGGCGCGGTGCGCCGGGCGTCGGCCGGTGCCGACGCCGACGCCGCCCGCGCAGGTGGGCGGCTGGCCGCAGGCCCCCGCGACGCGGCTTCAGCCGCCAGCAACAGTGCATCAGCCCTGCACAGAAAAGGCGCGGGCGCGGCATTGCCGCGCCCGCGCCATCACCGCCTACCTCTGGCGTCGCCTAGCGGATGACCAGTGGCAGGTAGACCGTGTTCTCCCCACCGGTCAGGCTGGCGGGGGAGACCGGGCCGAACTCGCTGCTGGCGCCGCCGCTATCTTGTTCGACGAGCCAGTAGGAGTAGCTCACATCCGGCAGGGCGTCGGCGTCGAGGAAGCTGTAGCTCGCCCCGGTGCTGGTGTCGCCGCGGGCCAGGATGAGCCGAGGCGTGATCTTCACCGCGTCGGCGCGGCTGCCGGTGTCGCTGCGGTAGATGTGGAAGCCCCGGCTGTTGAGCTCGGTGCCCGTGCTCCAGATCACCAGCACGCCCTTCGCCTGGCGCTCGGCCCTCAGCCCGGTGAGCGTCACCGCCGTGAGCCTGGTGAAGCTCACGCTGGCCTGATCATCCTCCGTGTCGACGCCGTTCCCCGGCGTGCTGTCCGGGTCCACCTGATCCGAGCGGCTCACCTGCGCCATGTTGGTGATCGCCTGCGAGGGCGGGGCCGTCACCAGGGTGAGGATGTTCAGCGTCACGGTGTGTCCGCTGGGGATGCTGCCGATCACCCACGAGCCGATGGCCGGGTCGTAGCTGCCCTGGCTCGGCGCGGCGCTGATCAGCGCGAGGCCGGCCGGCAGCTGCTCGCTTACCTCGACGTTGGTGGCGGTGTCTGGCCCCTTGTTCACAACACTGATCAGGAATGACGCGCTGTTCGGCAGCTTGCCCAACGTCGCCACGGTCTTGGTCAGCTCAAGGTCGGCCTCGGCTGGCGCAAGCCCCAGCCCCACCGTCGCACTGGCCTGATCATCCTCGCTCGAAGCGCTGTTGTTCGGCGTGCTGTCGGGGTCGAACTGGTTCGATGCCACCACCTCGGCCACGTTGGTGAACGGCCCCAATCCGGTGAGCTGCACGCTCAGGCTTAGCGTGGCCACCTCGTTGAGCGCCAGGTTGCCAACCGACCAGACGTTTGTGGCCGGGTTGTAGCTGCCCTTGCTCGGGGTTGTGCCCAGCACCGTGGCGCCCGTCGGCAGGCGCTCGCCAACCTGCACGCCCGTGGCCAGGCTTGGCCCGCTGTTCCGCACGTCGATGGTGAAGGTGACGATCCCATTGGCCGGGAGGGTCGTCGTGTTCACCCGCTTTGTCAGCGAGAGGTCGGCCATCGTCCCGCTCACCATCGCGCTAGAGCTGTCGTCCTGCCCAGGTGAGCCGTCGCCCGGCGTGCTGTCGGGGTCGGGCTGATCCGACTTGGCGATCTCGGCGACGTTGGTGTACGGGCCGATGCCGGTGAGCGTGACCGTGATGTCGAGGGTGACGATCTCGCCGAACTTGATCGAGCCGATGATCCATGCGCCGGTGGATGGGTTGTAGCCGCCTCTACTGGCCACGTGGCTCACATACTGGAGCCCGGCGGGCAGCTTATCGCTCACCTCCACGCCGGTGGCGACGCTCGGGCCGCTGTTCACTACAGCGACGGTGAAGACAACCTGATCGCCGACGCTCGCCGTGGCCTTATTCACCGTCTTCGTCAGCGACAGATCGGCGAGCTGCGGGGTCAGCGAGACGCTAGCCTGATCATCCTCTCCCCCGTCGCTGTTGCCCGGCGTGCTGTCGGGGTCGGGCTGGTCGGACGCGCTCACCCGCGCGGTGTTGCGGATGATCGTGCCGGTCTCCACGCGGGCCTGAATGGCCAGGGTGGCGCTCCCGTTTGCCGGCACCGTGCCAACCACCCAGTCGCCGCTCACATTGTCATAGCTGATGCCGGGGGTGGGCGTGGCGCTGATGAAGCTGAGACCGGCGGGCAGCGGATCATTCACCACGACGCCGGTGGCGTCGCTGGGGCCAGCGTTTCTGAGCGTCAGCATGTAGGTGATCACGCTCTTATAGGGCGGCTGCGGGTTATCGACGCTCTTGCTCAGCGAGAGATCGGCGAGGTTGCCGGTGACGGTGGCGAAGCCCTGGTCATCCTCGTTCGGGTTATCGTTGTTCGGGTTCGAGTCCGGGTCGTACTGGTCGCTGCCGCCGATCTGGGCGCTGTTTGTGAACGGCCCAGCCCCCAGCAGCGTGACCTCTATCCGGAGGCTGGCCGTGGCCCCGGCGGCGAGGCTGCCAACACCCCAGCTCCCGGTGGCCGGGTTATAGCTGCCCTGGCTCGGGGTTGCACCCACAAAGGCGAGCCCCACGGGCAGTTGCTCGCTCACCCGCACGCCGGTGGCCCCGTCTGGCCCCTTGTTCGTGACATCGATCGTAAAGATGACATTCGAGCCGACATTCACCTGCGCCTTGTCCACCCGCTTGGTCAGCTCCAGGTCGGCGATCTGAACAGGCAGCGACACGCTGGACTGATCATCCTCGCCGGCGATGCCATTGCCTGGCGTGCTGTCGGGGTCGGGCAGGTTCGACTTGCTCACCTGAGCGGTGTTGGTCGTCGGGCTGCCATCCCAGCGCGCCGTCAGGGTGAGGGTGGCCACCTCGTTGTTGGCCATGGTGCCCACTGTCCACAGCCCGCTGGCCGAGCTGTAGCTGCCCTTGGTGGCCGAGGCGCTGATGAAGCTCAGCCCGGCGGGCAGCTGCTCGCTCACCTCTACGCCGGTGGTGGCCGAGGGGCCACGGTTGCGCAGGGTGATCGTGAAGTTGACCGGCGAGCCCGCCGCGATAGGCGTCGGCGTGCTGATCGCCTTGTTCAGCTCAAGGTCGGCGACGGCCAGGATGGGCGCGGTGTCGCTGACGACGTTATTGCTCTGGTCGGGGTCGCTGTTGTCATTTGGCCGTCGCACCGAGGCGGTGTTAACGAGGCTACCCGCCGCCGTGGGGTTCAGAATACCCGTGACGGTGTAGGTCGCCACAGCGCCGGGGTCCAGATCAACCGTGGTGTTGATCATGTTCCCGATCCCCGCAGTGTCGTTACAGACGCCTGTCCCCGTCGTGATCGCGCATGCCCATGTGGTGCTCTGGATCGCGGGTGGCACGCTATCTTGCACCTGGGCACCCACAGCCGCGCTCGGGCCGGCGTTCGTCACCTGGACGGTGTAGGTCACCGGCTTTCCAGGGGTCAGCTGGGCGGGGGCGTGGGTCTTGGTGATCGACAGCTCCGCCTCGGCCAGCGTAACGCCGCCGATCAGGGATACCGGATCCGAGGGGAAGTAGGCCCATGTGTCGATCACGCGCCGGTCGCCAAAGGTGGTGCTCCAGGCGTGCGCGCCGCCGGTGCTGTGGACGCCAAGCAGAGCCGCGCGCTGCGCCGAGGGGGTGCCGAAGCAGAGCGGGATGGGGTAGGCACCATTTGGCGGAGGCGGCGTGTCTCCGGTGGCGCAGGGCGAGTAGTCGTAGGCACTGGCACCGGTGTAGGTGTAGATGTCGTTATAGTAGACGAGGTCCTTATCGATAGCAGTCATGCCGCCGCGAAAGCGAATAAGCTGGATGCCGCCAATATTATTCTCGGCGTCTACGAAGGGGAAGTGAACCTCGCCGACATTGAACTGGATCGACGCGTCGTAGGTCTGCACACCTGCGGGAACGGGCGCACCAGTGCTATCGAGGGCATCCCAGTACACCGTATTCCCCCCGGCGAAGGCCCGACCGACCAGCACGCGGTCGCTTCCGTCGCCGTAGGTGCCGTTGCGGTTCACATCAATGATGATCTGGTAGTTCGTGTCGCCGACAACATCGAAGGTGAAGTTCCCTCCCAGGGGCGCGGTTCCGGCCTGCCCGGCGGTGCCCTCAACGCCGGTGAACGCGAAGTTCTGCGGTGTTGGCGGGACAACCGTTGCTGGCAGCAGCCAGGTATCGCCCGATCGCGAGCGGGCCATAGCTGGCAGGTTCGGGTCAGGCTCCTCGAAGAAGATCTTATGGGTAATATCGCCCTGCGCCATATCGTCGGGCAGCCCAGGGTTATGCACCATGTAGCCTGGCGGGAGTTGCACGTTAGGTGGGTTGCCGGTCAGCTGGAACGAGCGGTAGGTTGAGCTTCCCCGCGCATCGACAATACCCTCGGCGTTTGAGAAGAAGATGAATCCGAAGGGGTCGATCCCGTTCATGTCGATCCGGTAGCCGTACCCATCGTTCGTGACGACCCAGTACTCGGAGTCGAGTCCGAGGCTAGGGTTCGCCGCCGTTGCGTTGCCGCCCATGTTGTAGGCGAGGTACTTGGCGAAGACGCGCCCAGGGATGACGGTGTTGGCCGCGCTACGCACCGAGATGTGCCAGGCGTTGATCCAGTGGTGGGCCGTGTCTTGCGTCCACGCTGTGCCAATCGGTAGTGGCGGTGGGTTATTGCCGATGTTCGCGGCCGGGTCGGGGCTGATGAACTCAAACTCCCAGATCCCATTGCCAGCCGTGCTTGTCTGGGCCGTGCTGATCACGCAGGGGGTGAAGCCGCCCGGGCTAGGGGCCGGGCCTGCCTGCTCCTGATTGATATCGGCGATCAGCCCGCCGCCCTGGGCCACACAGTTGCCGGTGGTGCCGTCGGGGCCGTAGAAGCGCACGTTGCCCTGGCCGATCCTCATGGCGCTCGACCCGATATCGATCTGCTCGCCGGCCTGCGCGTAGGCCCGGATGGTGGTCTGCCGAGGGATTCCGCCTGAGGTGGCCGTGCTGTGCCACTCAATGTAGGCACGGTAGCCCTGGGTGATGTTGCTGCTGCCTGACGCCTCCGCCCGCTGCCAGGACGCGGGGACGAAGAGGCTCATTATGGCTATCATCATGAAGATGCGGACAGCGCGATTTATGCGATGCGTCTGACGACACCCTGTACTCGATACCATAGCTCCCCCTAGTTGTAGGTTATAGGTTGTCTAATGCTGACGGCGTTGTCAGCCGACACAAATTAGCTGTACGGCGATGGCCGCACAGCGATATGATGCGAAGGAACCTATCTGCTTGATTACGCGAGAGGGTGGGGCGACGTCTGTCTGCCCGATAGCTTCCCTCTGAAACGCAATGACCTGGATAGGAACGTCACAGTATCGTACTAGATATGATTGTCATAGCATTGTATGCTACTTGAGTTATTTGTACAAGTAGTTACAAAGAATATTTTGCGATCTTTTGCCAAATCGACAGCGATTACCGCATCTGTCGGCGGCGCTGGCTGAGCAACTCATACAGCAGGACACCTGTAGCCACCGCGAGGTTGAGCGAGTCGCTGCGGCCACGCATCGGCAGCGCCACCATCTGATCGCAGACAGACTGCTGGGCTGGGCTGAGCCCCTGGCGCTCGCTGCCCATCAGCAGCACAACCGGCTGGGGGTAGATGATGTCCTGGTAGTGGTCGGCAGCCTTGTCGGAGGCACCGACGAGGAAGGCGCCGCTGGCGCGTTTCCATGCGGCGAAGGCGTCGAAGGATGCGCGGGCGATCTGCACCGCAAAGATCGCGCCCATGCTCGCCCGCATGGCGGCGGGGTCGTAGGGGTCAGTGGCGCTGTCGAGCAGGATCACCCCCGACGCGCCCACGGCGTCGGCGGTGCGCAGGATCGTCCCCAGGTTGCCGGGGTCGGCCGGCTCAACCAGGGCCACCCAGCCGGGCGGCGGGCCGAGCCGCAGGTCGTCCAGCGGCGTCCAGCGCTGGCGGGCCACGGCGGCGAGCCCCTGCGGCCCGTCTTTCTGCGAGAGCCCCGCGAAGACCTCGGCGCTTACCTCAATGATCCGGGTTCCTGCGGCGACCTGCTGGGCCACCAGCTCGTGGGCGAAGGGGCTGCCGAGCAGGTCGGGGGCCACCACCAGCGCCTCCACGCCGACGCCGAGCTGCACGGCCTCGCCCACCAGCCGCACGCCCTCGACAAAACAAAGCCCCGCGCGCTCGCGCTCCTTGCGCTGGCGCAGCGCACGGATCTGCCGGATGGTCGGGTTTGATGAGCTTGTGATCATGTGAGTGTTGGTGTCGTAGGGGCGCGTCGCGACGCGCCCCTAGATCATATCGGGAAATACTTTTCCGGGGTTCATACGGCCCTCCGGGTCGAGCCATTGCTTGATCCGGCGCTGGATGTCGATAGCGGACTCGCCGACGGCCCGGCGCATAAAGGGGCGCTTGAGCGTGCCGATGCCGTGCTCGCCAGAGAGGGTGCCGCCCAGCTCCAGGGCCACCGCGAAGATCGCCTCGGCGCAGGGCCAGAGCCGCGCGGCCTCGGTCGGGTCGCGCGGGTCGAAGAGGATGTTCGGGTGCAGGTTGCCGTCGCCGGCGTGGCCGAAGACGACGATCGGCAGGCCGTGCTCGACACTCACCTGCTTGATCCGGCGCACGCAGGCGGCGATCTGCGGCAGGGGCACGCTGATGTCCTCGCCGAGCCGGCTGGGCCGGATGCGGGCCAGGGCCGGGGCGATTGCCCGCCGCCCGCGCCAGAGATCGGCCTCCTCGGCAGCGCTGCGGGCCACCTGGACGCGCACGGCCGCGCCGCGCCGCGCCAGATCCGCCAGGGCCAGCGAGTCGGCCTCCACCGCCTCGGGCTCGCCGTCGGCCAGCATCAGCAGCATGGCCCCGGCGTCGTGGGGCAGGCCAGCCTGAAGGTATGCCTCCACCGCGGCGATGGTCGTGTCGTCCATCAGCTCCATGGCGGCGGGCACCACCCCAGACGCCATGATCCGCTCGACGGTCGCGCAGGCGTCGTCGAGGCTCTGGAAGATCGCCATCGCGGTGCGGCGGGCGGCGGGCAGCGGCAGCAGCCGCAGGGTGGCCTCGGCGATCACGGCCAGAGTGCCCTCGGAGCCAACCAGCAGCTGGGCCATCCCGTTATCCGGCCCCTGTCCAGCCAGCCCATCGCCCCAGCGGGTCAGACCGCCATCGGCCAGCACCGCCGTCAGCCCAAGCACATAATCGGCGGTGACGCCGTACTTCACGCAGCGCGGCCCACCGGCGTTGCAGGCGATGTTCCCGCCGATGGTGGATGCGCTCAGGCTGGAGGGATCGGGCGGGTAGAAGAGGCCCACCGCCTCGGCGGCGCGCTGCACCTCGGCGGTGGTCGCCCCCGCGCCAACGTGGGCGACCATCTGCGCGCGGTCGATGATGATCTGATCCATACGATTAAGGCCGATCAGCAGGGCGCCAGGGCTGGGGGTGGCCCCGCCTGCCAGGCCAGTCCCGGCGCCCCGGCTCACGACGGGCAGCCCATGCTCGGCGGCGACCCGCATCAGGGCCACGAGCTCGGCGGCGCTGGCGGGTAGGGCAACCGCCAGAGGCGGCCCCTCCGATCTGGCGATCGAGGCGTCGAGCGCATAGGCCATCAGGTCGTCTGGCCGGGTCAGCAGGTAGCGCGGGCCGACGATGGCGCGGAGAGTATCGAATAGATGTATCGTATCGGGCGAACGCTTCGCGTTCGCCCGATACGATACATCACTCGTAACGGAGAAGTGCGCCCGCACGCCCCTCCCCAGCTCGGTAGACAGCTCGCCGCCGAGGGCGCGGGCCAGGCCCGCGATCTCCTCCATGCAGCGCTGGCCCTCGGCGGCCGGCGGGCCTGACAGGCGCAGGTAGAGCGCGCCAACCCCGGCGTCGCCCCAAATCGTGAGGGTGCGCCCATGGCGTCCGGCGCGGGCGCGGGCCGCGTCGATGAAGGCGGGCAGGGATGCGCGGGGCAGGGTTAGCTCAATGGCATGGGCGGCGGCGAGATGGGACTCGGCCAGGGACTCCCAGCGCCCCCATGCGGCATCGTCGGCGCGCTGGGCATGCGCCCCGGCGGCGCGGGCCGCCGCCACAAGCTCGGCGGCCTGGCGCTCAACCACGGCGGGCGCGCCCGCAAGCTCGGCCAGGAGCAGCCCCGTGTCGCCCGCACCCTCGGCCATAGCCAGGGCGCTCAGGGCCAGCCCGCGATGCAGTAGGCCGTCGGCGAGCCGACATGCCGCGCCCAGGTCGGCGCAGCGGATAGACAGGCATGCGCGGGCAGCGGGCAGCGGGCGAAGGCTAAAGGTCAGATCGCGGAGCGGGCCAAGGTCGATCCCCCCTCCGGCGATCGCCCGGTGCAGGCCGAGCCCAGTGGCCCGCTTTATCGTCGGCCCGCCCAGGATCGTGTCGCCCGCGTAGAGCGTGGCCGCACGCACATACCGCCCGATCAGCCCGAAGGCCAGACGCCGCCGCCCGCCCGCGTTGTGAGCCACCAAGTCGCCCAGGCGCAGCCCCGGCGTCAGCGGGCACACCGGCAGCCACAGGTCGTGCCCGGCCAGCGCCACGTTCAACTGTTCGATCATCGCCTCGGCGGGGGCCGTGGCCAGCAGCGCCCCCGGCTGCACGACAATTGTCTCGGGGTGGATGGTCATCGCTTCGCCATTATACTGCCCTCCGCCCATGCCGCATAGCTGTTGCAACGTCACCTCCCGGTGAGGTTGCGGGGGCGGCTTCGCCGCCCCCGCAGTATTTTTTTGCAATACCGCAGAAGTAACGCTGTGAGGCGTCCTGTCATTCTGAGCGAAGCGAAGAATCCCGGCCGGGACCCTTCGCTTCGCTCAGGGTGACAGCGTTACTTATGCTCTATTGCATTTTTTTGTTGGGTTTGGGCGGCTTCGCCGCCCAAACCCAACAAAAAGCAGGTTCTGGGGCGAAGCCCCATGACGTTGCAATAGCCCTAGCCGCTCTGTCGCGCACATTGACGGGGCGGCGCGGCCTGTGGTACTATAGCGTCCGTTGTCTTAAAGACCAAGTACCCGAGGAGTGGCGTTGTGAGCGCAAAAATGAAAGTCCTGCTCACCAATGATGTCGAGCATCTAGGCAAGGCGGGTGAGCTTAAAGATGTATCTGGTGGCTTTGGGCGCAACTACCTGATCCCGAAGGGCTTCGCGGTAATGGCCACCAAGGGCCAGATCCGCCAGGCCGAGGAGCGCATGTCGGCCCAGCGTCGGCGCACCGAGGCCGGTCGCAAGGACGCCCAGGCTCTAGCCGACCGGATCAACGGCGTGTCGCTGCACTTCTCCGTGAAGGTCGGCGAGCAGGATCGCCTGTACGGCTCGGTGACGAACGTGGACATCGCCGAGAAGCTGAAGGCGCAGATTGGTATCGATATCGACCGGCGCAAGATCGACCTTGACGACCCGATCAAGCGCACCGGGATCTACGCGGTGAAGGTGCGCCTGCTGAGCGACCTTGAGCCGGTGCTCAACGTGATCGTCGAGGGCGAGGGCGGCGCCCCTGATGCCGCGCCCCCCGCCGATGACGCGGGTCCGTCCGATAGCGACGTGCCGCAGATCTAGCCTCGCCCGCGCCCTATCTGAAGACTCATCGACGATGTGCCGCAGCATACGCTGCGGCACATCGTCGTTTCTCCACAGGCTGTGGATAGGATCGGGATAAGCGGGGGACGACTGGCAGAATTAGTGGGGAAAGGCAGGGCCAGATGGAACGCTCCGTCCCATTCGATCTCCAGGCCGAGCGGGCCACGCTTGGGTCGATCCTGCTCGACCGCGAGGCGATTGTCGCCGTGGCCGGCTGGCTGCCATCCGAGTACTTCTACCTTGAGAAGCACGCGATGGTCTATGAGTCCATGCTGGCCTGCTACGCTCGCCGCGAGCCCCCCGACCTGACCACGGTGGCCACCGAGCTGCGCCGTCAGGAGCGGCTCGATCTCGTCGGCGGCCTCTCCTTCCTCGGCGATCTGCTCGGCGAGGTGCCCACCGCCGTCCACGTCGAGTACTACGCCAAGAGCGTTGAGCGCACCGCCATCCTCAGGCGGCTGATCGAGGCCGGCGGCAAGATCTCGGCCATGGGCTACGACGAGAGCGACACCCTGGAGTCCACCCTCGACAAGGCTGAGGCCCAGCTCTTCGCCGTCAGCCAGCGCCGTGGCACCCAGGACTTCGTCCACATCGGCAAGATCGTCAACGCGCTCTTCACCCAGATCGAGACGCTCCAGGAGCGCCGTGGCGAGGTGGTCGGCGTGCCCACCGGCTATACCGACCTCGACGAGCTCACCGGCGGCCTCCAGCCCAGCGACCTGATCATCCTGGCGGCCCGGCCGAGTGTCGGAAAAACGAGTATGGCCCTCTCGATGGCCTACAACGTGGCCTACCAGGCCAACCAGACGGTCGGCGTGTTCAGCCTGGAGATGAGCCGCGACCAGCTGGTGCAGCGCATGCTCTCGATGCACACCGGGATCGACATGCAGCGCCTGCGCACCGGCAACCTGCGCGGTGACGAGCTGAACCTGGCTCTGGAGGGCATGGGCGTGCTCTCCGAGATCCCGATCTACATTGAGGACACGCCCGGCCTGAGCATCAGCGAGGTGCGCAGCAAGGCCCGCCGCCTTGAGGCCGAGGCCGGTGTCGACCTGATCATGATCGACTACCTCCAGCTCATGTCGGGCAAGCGCAGCGACAACCGCGTCCAGGAGGTCTCGGAGATCAGCCGCGGCCTCAAGAGCCTGGCCCGCGAGCTCAACGTCCCAGTGATCGCCCTCTCCCAGCTCTCCCGCGCCGTCGAGGGCCGCCAGAGCCACGTGCCGATGCTCAGCGACCTACGCGAGAGCGGTAGCATTGAGCAAGACGCCGACATCGTCATGTTCATCTACCGCGAGGAGCTCTACGACAAGGAGACCGAAAAGAAGGGCATCGCAGAGATCCACATGGCCAAACACCGCAACGGCCCGCTCGGCATTATCCCGCTGCGCTTCGAGGCGCGGACGACGCGATTCCAGAACCTGGAGCGCTACCGCGCGCCCGAGGGCTACTGACGGGGGAAGGCATCTTAGCAACGTCAGTAGCCATTTTTGTACTATTTGCAAAGGCTTTGACTTTCTGTGATATTATTACACCACGTCACAGGGTCAAAAGCAGATACTCATAGAGGAGGCGCGTATGAGCTGGCGCGGTTCAGGCAATTTCCGTGGATCAGGGAGTCCGAAGGATTCACGGCGGGGCGGCGGCGGCGGTGGCGGTTCGGCCTTCAGCGGCGGCAGTGCGGGTGGCCCGCCGCTGCTCTACCTGATCGGGGGGGCTATTGGGGTTGGCGTGATCGCGCTGATCATAGTGATCTCGGTGGGGATGATGTCGGGCGGGACACAAGTGGCGGCCCCTGCAGCACCTGTAGCCACAGCGGCCCCTGCAGCACCTGTAGCCACAGCGGCTCCGGCGGCACCTGTAGCCACAGCGGCCCCGGCGGCAGCGGCCACAGCGGCCCCGGCGGCCCCGGCGGCGGCAGCCACAGCGGCTCCGGCGGCTCCGGCGGCGGCAG
This sequence comes from Chloroflexales bacterium ZM16-3, assembly GCA_004138175.2. Taxonomy (GTDB): domain Bacteria; phylum Chloroflexota; class Chloroflexia; order Chloroflexales; family Chloroflexaceae; genus Oscillochloris; species Oscillochloris kuznetsovii. The sequence continues at coordinate 165,042 of RYFE02000006.1, forward strand.
GCATACCCACAGAGCCAATCGGCCCGGCGGTGACGACCGGCAGCGGCACAGCGCTGACGATCGGCTCGGATGGCGAGCTACTGGCCTTTGACAAGAAGACGCTGGAGGTCGCGGCGGGCCAGGACTACACGCTGACCTTTACCAACAACTCGATTGCCGTCCAGCACAACTGGGTGCTCGTCGAGGGCGGCGCTGATGTCGCTCAGGCGATCGATGAGGCTGCGGCCGCAGCGATGGCCAAGGCGCGCAACGGGGCGGGTGCAGTACCCCCAGCTGACTCACCCGGCCTGCTGGCGGCGATGCCGATCGTTAACCCCGGTGCTACGGGGACGATGACGTTCACTGCTCCGACGAAGCCGGGCACCTACATCTTCCTCTGCACCTTCCCTGCCCACTATGCGGGCGGCATGACTGGGGAACTGATAGTCAAGTAGCATCACATCACTGAGGCACTGAGGCACTGAGGCACTGAATTGATGATTCAGTGCCTCAGTGCCTCAGTGCCTCAGTGCCTCAGTGCCTCAGTGCCTCAGTGCCTCAGTGCCTCAGTGCCTCAGTGCCTCAGTGCGATGCATAGTTGCGGGCCTGGGCGCGGATGATATCCCAGGTCATCTTCATCTGGGCGCCCCAGGGGGCGGGGGCCATCGTCTTGTGCATGTAGCTGTCGAAGGTGAGCCGCTGCACGTCGGGGTTGCGGCACATCTCGGTGAAGACCTCCATCTGGCGCTCGTTACCGTAGCCCCACCACTGGAGGAAGCGCAGGAACTGGTACATCGTCCCGTACTCCTTCCACCAGATGCGCTCGTAGGCGTGCAGGTTCTTCGCCGTGGGCGCGTCGAGGTGCTGTCCGAGCACCTGGGCGGCGAGCTGGCCGCTCTTCATGGCCCAGTAGATACCCTCGCCAGAGGTGTGAACGACTAGGCCGGCGGCGTCGCCGATCAGCATGGCCCGGTCGAAGGCCATCTGCTTGCGCGGCTCCATCGGCAGGGCGTGGGCCTCGCGCAGGATCACCTGTCCGCCGTCGAGGGCTGGGCCGAGGCGGCGCTTGAGGTTGGACAGTAGCTCCTTGGCGCGCTGGGTGTGGCCGGGGCCAGCGCCGATCCCCACGGTGACATGATCCTTCTTCGGGAAGGCCCATGCGTACAGGTCGGGGCTAACCTCTGCGCCAAGGTAGAGATCGGCGGTGTCCTCCCAGCGCGCCATCTGGCTGTCTGGGAGGGCGATGCGCTCCTGGATGGCCACGGCGCGGGGCAGGGCGGGCAGGCCCAGCATCTTCGCCGTGGGCGAGTAGGCCCCGTCGGCACCGATCACCACATCGGCGGAGATCGTGTGCTCGCTGCCGTCGGCCATAGAGCGATAGGAGGCCCGCACGCCGGACTCCGTCACCTCAAGGCCGGTGAGCTGGGCGTGGATGATCTCGGCGCCGCGCTCCTGGGCGCGCTCGCGCAGGTAGCCGTCGAAGACCTCGCGGCGCACCATGGCCACATAATCATCATCGGTGGGGACGGTGCCAGCGACGGGGACGCTCGTCTCCTGGCCGGAGGGCGAGACGATCAGGCAGTTCTTCACCTTGCGGTCAATCAGGTGGGTCGGCAGGTCAAACTCACGGAAGGCGGCCGGGGGCACCGCGCCACCGCATGGCTTGGCCTTACGCAACTCCTTCTCGATCAGAACCGTCTCGACGCCGAGCCCGCGCAGGGTGATCGCCGCCGTTGCGCCGCCGACAGATGCGCCGATGATTAAGACCCGTGGAGCCATGAGGTATCCCCCTAAAAAACCGTAGGGGCGCATCACGATGCGCCCCTACGGGGTATCCGAAAACCCGTCCTACCCCGCCAGTCCAATCGCAGCGGCGAGCATGCCCCAGACGAAGAGCATGATCGCGGTGGCGTTGAAGAAGACCTCGTTATGTTCCGGGTCGCGGATGAAGCGCACGTTAGGGATGCTCTGGGCAGCCAGGAGCAGGCCGACGACCGCTGCGGCGATCGGGTTACCCCACCAGATCAGCAGGCCGATCACCCCGAGCTGGGCGAGGCCCATGGTAATCACCACAAGGCGCGCAGCCATCACCTTGCCATACTGGACAGGGATCGACCTGATGCCCATCCGCGTATCGCCAGCGATGCTCTTAAAGTCGTTGACCGTCATGATGCCGTGGGCGCCGAGCGAGTAGAGCATAGCTATCGCCAAGCTCTGTCCCGTGAGGGCACCGAAGGTAGCGTGGCCAGCCAGCCAGGCCAGACCCTCGTACGAGATCGCCACCAGGGTATTGCCCACCCACCCGTTGCGCTTGCCGCGCAGCGGCTTCATGCTATACGAGAGCGCGCAGATCAGGCCGACGCCCACATAGAGCGCCACTTCACGACCGAGATAGATCGCGACGCTACAGCCGATCCAGGTGAGCACGATGGTAAGGATATAGACGTGGCGTAAGGTGATCTGGCCCGAGGGGATGAGCCGGTGCGGCTCGTTGATCGCATCAACCTCGCGATCGCAGTAGTCGTTCACCACCTGCGAGAGCCCGGTGAGAATAGGCCCGGCCATAAGCGTGCCGAGCAGCAGCCGTCCGATCAGTTCAGTGGACCAGCCCAGATGCCCACTGGCTACCGCGCCGCAGAGAAATGCCCATCCCGGCGCAAACCATGTCACCGGCTTCATGAGCGTGATTGATCTGCCCAGGATGCCACGAACCCCACCGGTGGGCCGAGTGATCGGCGCGGTGGGGGGCGTGGTAGTCACTCCAGAGCTGTCCCGAAGATCGCGCATGGGGGTACTCAATTCTGAATGGTGAGGGCCGAATGGTGAATGGTGAGCGCTGAAGCGAACCTGAACGCAACGCATTCAGTCATTCAGCACTCAGCCCTCACCATTCAGCAAGTGGCCCTTACTGGCCGCCGCGCAGCGCCTGCGGGAAGATGACCTGGCCAGCGTTGGCCTGATTCATGAAGGAAGTCTGGTTCATCGCCGCCTTCGGCACGCTGATGCCGTCGGCATTATTATAGCCCATGTGACATGTGTAGCAGCCGGGCACGTTATAGATCTGGCCGTTAAGCATCTGGTAGGAGAAGCTGCTGGCCCCGCCCTCCAGTGCCGTCGGGACGGACGGCTTCGCAATTGCGCCGTAGCTCAGCCAGTTCGCCTGGATCCACGAGGTCATCAGCAGCATCTGCTGGGCCTTGCGCTTGTTATAGGCGTAGAGCTGGTTCGTCACATTGTTGGCTGGATGCGCCTCGTAGGCCGTGAAGTTGCGCGAGTTGTGACAGTAGTTGCAGCCGACCCCTAGGCTCCAGGAGTTGTTGTTCATCACGTTCTGGTTGATCGTGACCTGATCCTGGGTTCGTCCGCCGGTGTAGGTGAGGGCCAGCGAGCCGCGCCCGCTCTCTGGGTCATTTGCGTCGTAGGGCTTCCAGACCTGATAGTTATAGATGTAGTAGAGGATGGCATCCTGAAGCTTGACCGGGTTCTGGATCGACGCGGGCTTCAGTGCCGGGTCGGTGATAGCCTCACCATTCGCATCAAGCGGCTCCACCGTCACATTGATTGGGGGGACGCTCTTGATAAACTGCGGGGCAAAGCCCTCTAGGTTATTTGGCTGGCTGTTATGGCAGGTGGCGCACTGGACGTAATTGCCGCGCCAGTTGGGCAACTGGAGGATGAAGTTCGCGTTCAGGTCAGTCACCAGGTACATCATGTTCCGGGCGGTGACCTTCTGCGGGAAGGTATCCAGCGAGAAGTTGTTGATATCGTGGCAGTACTCGCAGCTCACGCCGAGGGCACCGGCCACATACTGCTGCATGTAGGCCCAGATCTGGGACGAGTCCATGCCGACGAGCACTTGAACATTGACCGGGTTCGGGTTGTTCTGCACCCAGGTCTGGCCAGCCTGGACACCAGTCGTCCAGGAATTGGCACCAAGCCAAGGCTGACGACCATCGGTGGGCACGTTCGGCGCCGACGTGGTGATGATCTTGATCCCGTCGCTCGAACTCCACGGTGCTTGTGCGATGACAGTAGCGGCGGCCCGCTCCTGGCCGAGGGCGAGATCATAGACCCAGTAGAAGGTCGCGGTGGTTACCACGGCCACGATGATGCCTACGGCCACCGAGACAAAAATTGCCGCCTGTCGATCGTTTGGCCGGGTCGACGATTGCATGGGAGTCTCCTCAACTCCAGGTCAGCAGCCCGGTGGTGCCGAGCACTGCGGGGCCGACTCCGACATAACAGCTGAGTGCGGCGAGTCGTGCGCCCTCCATCAGAAGTTAGTTGGAGCGATATGCCGGCATGGAGTGCCATTCATAAGGCGGGACGGTACTGATTTCAGTATACACGAGACGCTTTGTGAGGTCAAATTTTGTTCTATAGTGCAAAAAATGACCAAGCGCGACGGCCCCGATAGGCAACAACCGCCAGCAGATGACCTGCCGACGGTTGTTGTTCTGTCTGCTTGTTTGTCGGCGATAGCGCCGGCATCAGGCTGTCCGCGTCGCTAGAAGCCGATGAATGACCCGAGATAGGTCAGCATCAGAGCGGCACCGGGCACGCCCTGAGGGGTCAGGTTGTCGAGCCAGTTGTAGCGCACCGAACTGAGTACGATGAAGTGAATCAGCAGGGCAACCACAAAGCCGAGAACCGTGAAGATGACGATGTTAGTACGAACTGGACTGCGCGGGGGCATGGGCGAGCCTCCTAGACATTTCTACCGAGAGCATACCAACAGCATAGTGTACACTTCACCGCTGCGCATGCCGTCTCGTTGCTTAGATACCGACGTTCAGCCAGGGGCGCCACAGCCACACCGCGAGGTGGGCAACGGCCGCAATTACGCCAAAGGCCCAGAACGACTTGATCATGATGTCGTGCATCAGCCAGTCCTGGTTGTTGAACAGCGAGCGCCAGCGGGTTGGTACCAGATCATCGTCGTCGCGCATGGGCGAACCTCCACTTGCTACAAGACCTTAGTCCAGGGTGACTACCAGGTACGTCCAGCGCGCCTGGCTGGTATCTACGTCCCTTGCCTCCCACAAATAGTGAGCGGCGGTGAACGGGCGAAGTATTGATATCGAATACCTTATGCTGGTGCAAATTATATAGGAGTCAACAAAATTTGTCAATCGTTTGCTTTTAAACACTTTTTGCTGAGCTGGGGTTGGGGGTTGGGGGTTGGGGGTTGGGGATCTGCTGGCCAAACCCTATACGCATCAAGCTAATCGATTTGGCGTCCTGAAGGCATCCATGGCATTCGCATCACTCAAGCCAAGTGTTCGCACCGCCCCCAAAACGGGGAGATTTGCCCGCCGTTAGCGTTTGAAGGGCATGACGAATCGCGTCTGGACGGTGTCCTGATGCGTATTCTCCTTAGCTTGATGCGTATAGGGGATCTGCTGGCCAACCCCCAACCCCCAACCCCACTCCGCCCCCAGACCGACTACAAAGCCCCGCACGGATGCTATACTGCCCCCTGCGCCCATCCGGGCGACTTCTGCGTTTTTGATTTCGGTGTTTGCGCCCCCCTCGTGAAGGAGCATCAGCTTATGTCGAATCTTCGCCACCTGCTGCCCTACATGGCGCGCTACCGCATCATGCTGATCGTCGGCATCCTCTGCGCCGCTGTCGGTGCCGGGGTAAGCGCCCTCGGACCCTACCTGCTGCGCCTTGCCGTCGATGCGATCAGCGCTGGCGGCGCCCAGGTGCAGCGCCTGCTTGTCTTCGGTGGCCTGATCATCCTGGTCGCTCTCGTCGACGGCGCGTTCAAGTTCGCCCAGCGCATGCTGATCGCCACCGCATCCTATAAGGTTGAGTATGATCTGCGCGGCGACCTGTTTCGGCGCTATCTGAGCCTCGACCAGGGATTCTTCGGGCGCAACCACACCGGCGACCTGATGGCCCGCGCCACCAACGACCTGAGCGCGGTGCGACAGTTCCTCGGCGCGGGCCTGAACGGCACCTCTACGGCGGTGCTCACCTTTGTCGCGGCCGCCATCCTGATGCTGGGGATCAATCTGCAGCTGGCACTGGTGGTGCTTCTGCTTATGCCGCTCTCTACGCTGGTCTTTGTGGTGGTGGGCGGGCGCATGCGCAAGATCTTCACCAGCGTCCAGGATCAGTTCGGCAATATCTCTACCCGCGCCCAGGAGAACTTTAGCGGCATCCGCACGATCAAGGCATACGCGCAGGAGGATGCTGAGATCGCGGTCTTCGCCGAGGATAACGCCCGCTACCGCAGGCTGAACCTGCGCTATGTGCTGCTCAGCGGGGCGCTCTGGCCGAGTATGTCGCTGGCCCTTGGCTCGGTTGCCGCGCTCGTGCTGCTGGTCGGCGGTCGCCTGGTTGCCTCCGGCGAACTGACGATCGGCGAGCTGGTGCAGTTCAACGCCTACCTCGGCCTGCTGGCCTTCCCGATGATTATGCTCGGCTGGATGGTCAGCCTCTACCAGCAGGCCGCAGCCTCGATGGGCCGCCTGATCGCGGTGCTACGCCAGGAGCCCGAGATCGCCAGCAGCCATGCCGCGCTCCCCCTGCCCGCCCCCCGTGGCGAGATCGTGTTTCGCGCAGTGGGGATCCGCTATGAGGCGGCGACTCCTGATCCTCACCCCGCGACTCCCGACTCTCGACTCCCGACTCCCGACTCCCAACCGTCGGAATGGCTGCTCGAAGACATCTCCTTCACCATTCCCGCAGGCACGTCCCTGGCGATCGTGGGGGCTACCGGCGTCGGTAAGACGACACTGGTTCACCTGCTTGGCCGGGTGCGCGACCCCGACGCCGGTGAGGTGCTGTTCGACGGGGCCAATGTGCGCGACATCGACCTGGCCGACCTGCGGCGTGCGATTGCCTATGTGCCCCAGGAGACCTTCCTGTTCAGCGTGCCCCTGCGCGAAAACGTCGGCTTTGGCCTGGGCGATAGCGCCGATAACCAGCTGCTCGACCACGCCGTGCAGGTCTCGCGCCTGAGCAATGACCTGGCCCAGTTTCCCGACGGCCTCGACACGATGGTGGGCGAGCGCGGGGTGACGCTCTCGGGCGGGCAGAAGCAGCGCGTGGCGATCGCCCGCGCCCTGACCCGCGACCCGGCGGTGCTGATCCTGGACGATGCGATGAGCAGCGTGGACACCCACACGGCGGCGCAGATCCTGGCGGGCCTACGTGAGGTGATGCGCGGGCGCACCAGCATCATCATCGCCCAGCGTATCGCCACGGTGAAGGACGCCAACCAGATCATTCTGCTGGATGGCGGGCGGGTCGTCGAGCGCGGCACCCACCACGAGCTGCTGCGGCTCGGCGGGCGCTATGCGGCGATGTACCGCCGCGAGCTGCTGGAGTCGGAGCTGTCTGAGTAAAGGTAAAAGGGCAATAGAGCATAAGTAACGCTGTCACCCTGAGCGAAGCGAAGGGTCCCGGCCGGGATTCTTCGCTTCGCTCAGAATGACAGGACGCCTCACAGCGTTACTTCTGCGGTATTGCGTAAAAGGTAAAAGGTAACCGGAGGCCTTTTACCTTTTACCTTCCTCCGAAGGAGGCACTATGTCCCGAGGATTCGAGGACGACGAGATACTGGGGAAGGCGTACGACGGTCGCCTGGTGCGTCGGCTGGTGGTGTTTGTGGCACCCTACTGGCGGCGCTTGTCCGTCGCCGTGACCCTGCTGATCGGCGCGGCCCTGACTGAACTGGCCCCGCCCCTGCTCGTCCAGCGGGCGATCGACGGGCCGATCGCCGCCCGGCAGCTCGATGGGCTGTGGCCGATCTTCGCGATCTACGCGGGCGTGCTGGCCTCCAACTTCGCCCTGCGCTACAGCCATAACTACATCATCAACAGCGTCGGCCAGCAGGTGATGCAGGACATGCGCACGGCGATCTTTCGCCATATCCAGCGTATGAGCCTGAGCTTCTTCGACCGCAACCCGGTGGGCCGCCTGCTCACCCGGATCACCAACGATGTGGACGCCCTGAATGAGTTCCTCACCCAGGGGCTTGTGCTCATCCTAGCCGACATGGTCACGCTGATCGGGATCATCTCGGTGATGCTGGCGCTGAACTGGCGGCTGGCCCTGATCAGCATGGCCACGCTGCCGGTGCTGACGCTGATCGTCTCGATCTACCAGCGCTATATGCGCACCACCTACCGGGCGGTGCGGCAGCGCCTGGCGATGATCAACGCCTACCTGAACGAGCAGATCGGCGGGGTGCTGGTGACGCAGCTGTTCACCCGCGAGGCGCGCAGCCAGGCTCACTTCGCCGACCTGAGCGAGGCGTACCTGCGGGCGAACGTGCGCTCGGTGCTGATCTTCGCCCTATTCATCCCGGCGGTGGGCCTGATGGCGGCGATCGGCACGGCGGCGGTGCTCTATGGCGGCGGGCAGGGCGTGCTGGCGGGCTGGGCATCGCTGGGCATGCTGGCGGCCTTTGTGCAGTACACCGAGCGGGCCTTCCAGCCTATTCGCAACCTGGCCGAGCGCTACACCATCCTCCAGGCGGCCATGGCCTCGGCCGAGCGGATCTTTGGGGTGCTGGACACGCCCGAGGATGTGCGCGACCCCGAGACCCCCGCGATCCTGCCGAGCCCGGTGCGCGGCGAGATCGAGTTCCGCGATGTGGTCTTCGGCTACAACCCGGACGAGCCGGTGCTGAAGGGTATCAACATCCATATCCCGGTCGGCCAGTCGGTGGCGATCGTCGGGGCAACCGGGGCCGGTAAGAGCTCGACGGTGGGCCTGCTGGCCCGCTTCTACGATGTGCAGCAGGGGGGGATCTACCTGGACGGGGTGGATATCCGTACACTGGCCCAGCGTGAGCTGCGCCGCCACGTGGCCGCCGTGCCGCAGGACCCGGTCTGCTTCTCGGGGACGATAGCGAGCAACATCCGGCTGCACAGCGAGGAGATTAGCGATGAGCGCATGCGCTGGGCCGCCGAGCTGGTGAACGCGGCGGTGTTCATCGAGCGCATGCCGGGCAGCTATGATCACGAGGTGCGCGAGCGCGGCTCAAACCTGTCGATCGGCCAGCGCCAGCTGATCGCCTTCGCCCGCGCCCTAGCCTTCAACCCCGAGGTGCTGCTCATCCTCGACGAGGCCACCAGCAGCGTGGACACGGCCACCGAGGCGCTCATCCAGGACGCCCTGGTGCGTATGCTGAAGGGCCGGACAAGTATTGTGATCGCCCACCGCCTGAGCACGATCCGCCATGTCAACAGGATCATCGTGCTGGATCATGGCAAGGTAGTGGAGGACGGCAGCCACGAGGAGCTGCTGGCGCAGGGCGGGTTCTACCATCGGTTGTACCACCTCCAGTTTGCCGAGCAGGTATCACGATAGGCGCGGACTGCGGTCGCTGGCGGCTGAAGCCGCGTCACGGGGGCCTGTGGCCAGCCGCCCGCCTGCGCGGGCGGTTCCGGCGTCGGCGCAGGCCGACGCCCGGCGCAACGCGCCCCGTCGGCGCGACTTCCAGTCGCCAGCCGGGGGACGCGAATCAGGTTGAGCATGGGCCTGATCTCGGGTATGATCTGTGCATGAACAATGACCTCACTGATGCCACGCGTCTTGACCGGCTGATCGCAGAGATTCTGGGCGGGCGGATGAGCCGTCGCGAGCTGATCCGGCGCGGGCTTGCGCTGGGTCTGGGGCTTCCGGCGATCACGGCGGCGCTTTCCGCCTGCGGCGTTGCGCCACAGGCCGATTCCGTCTCGCCCTGGCGGCCGACCGCCCCGCCCGGCCCCTCGCCCACCCCCCCGCTGTCGGCCTCGTTTGAGCTGGCCACGCCCACAGACACACCCGTCATCTCGCCCACAGACACACCTGTGCCGCCCCCAGTCACCCGCTTCGCGGTGATCGGCGACTACGGTATGGATGGGGAGCAGGAGGGGGATGTGGCCGAGCTCGTGGCCGGCTGGTCGCCCGAGTTTGTCATCACGACGGGCGATAATAACTACCCAAACGGCAGCGCGGACACGATCGACGCGAATATCGGCCAGTACTACCACGCCTACATCGCACCCTACACTGGCACCTATGGCGAGGGCGGCACCGAGAACCGCTTCTTCCCCGTGCTGGGCAACCATGACTGGGTGGTGGGCTACCCGGAGCCCTACCTGAGCTACTTCAGCCTGCCGGGGAATGGCCGCTACTACCAGATCGCCCGTAGCCCGCTGGAGTTCTTTATGCTCGACAGCATGCCCGACGAGCCGGACGGCACTTCGCCGGACTCGACCCAGGGCCAGTGGCTCCAGGCCGGGCTGGCCGCCTCCACGGCACCCTGGAAGGTCGTGGGGTTTCACCACCCGCCCTTCTCCTCGGGCTACCACGGCTCGTCGGGCTGGATGCAGTGGCCCTTCGCCGACTGGGGCGCGCAGATGGTGCTCTCCGGCCACGAGCACAGCTACGAGCGGATCGTGCGCGATGGCATCACCTATGTGGTGAACGGGCTGGGCGGGGCCGAGCGCTATATGCCCGGCCTCCACGCCGTCGATGGCAGCCAGGTCTTCTACAATACCCAACACGGCGCGATGCTGGTGGAGGCAGATGCGGCGCACATGCGGATACGGTTCATGGCGCACACCGGCGAGCTGGCAGATGATGCAACACTGAGGCACTGAGGCACTGAGGCACTGAGGCACTGAGGCACTGAGACACTGAACCGGCGTTTATGTTGATAAACTCCTGACAGCCGCAGGCGGCCGCTCTAGACATGGCCTCGTGCCCGTGCTATAGTCCAGGGTGCCAAGGGGAGGTGAAGCGTAAAGGATAATGGTGCGTTTTACGATGGTTATCCCTTTTCTGATCATAGTCAGCGGGCGCGGGGTGGGCGGGGCCTACGGGCTGCGTGCACAGGCGGCGGGCCGCAGCGCCGAGGCGGCTCTGGAGGTGCCGGCGGGCTCGGGCGACCTGGAGGTCGACGGGGCGGCGCTGGGGCGGGCGGTGTTTGTGCCGGCGGTGCGCCAGATGCTGCTGGACGTGGCGCGCGGCGCGGATGAGGCCGGGGCGCGCATCCAGATCCAGCTGCGGGTGGCCCCGGAGCTGACCGGGCTGCCTTGGGAGTGGCTGAGCCTGGGATCGCAGACGCTCTGGCAGCCAGCGATGCGTGAGGACTACGCGCTGGTGCGGGTGGGCCAGGCGGTGCGCCCGCCGCCGCCGCTGCCGGTTGCCGCACCGCTGCGCCTGCTGATCGCGGCTGCGCCGGGCTGCTCCGCCGCCGCCGACGCTCTGGGCGCGGCCCTGCTCGGCGAGGTGCGCGCCCGGCGGCTGATCGTCGACCGGCTGCGCGACGCTGACCCGGTGGGCCTGGCGGAGGCGCTGGACGAGGAGCCATGCCACCTGCTGCACCTGATTGCCCCGGCGACGCCTGGCCTGTCCAGCGGGCCGGCGCGGGCGTCCTTGCCCAGGCTGCGCCTCGGTCGCAATATCGACCCGCCGGCCCTGGCGCGGCTGATCGGGGATCACCCCGAGTTGCGCATGGTGGCGCTGGCGGACGACGAACCAGAGTCGGTGGGGGCGCTGGCCGCGCTGGCTGTGGCGCTGCACGAGGGTTCTGGCCTGGCGACGTTGGCTCTGGGCGCGCTCGATGGCGCGTCTGCGGCCGACTTCTGCGCGACCTGCTACGGGGCGCTGGCCTCGGGTGAGCCGGTTGACCTGGCGGCGACGCTGGGCCGGGCGCGGCTGGCTGAGGCAGGCGGCCCCTGGGGCGCGCCGCAGATCCTTGTGGCGTCGGGGGGCGAGGCGTTGTTCCGCATCGGCGCGGTCGCATCGGCCCCGCAGCCCGCGCGGCGCGGGCCGCCGCGCCCTGTGACGCGGCGGCCTGAGCGCGGTGATGACTCGACTCAGCCGGTGCGACCGATCGCCCGACCGCAGCCGCGCCCGGCGCTGGCAGGTCGGGACGCGCCCTCGCCCCGGCCTGCATGGCTGACCCCGCGCCTGATCGCGCTAGCTTTGGCCAGCCTCATCCTTGTCCTCATGGTCAGCCAAGTCATGCGACGGCCCGAGGATGTCGCGCCGACGCCGACGCCCGCCCCGACGGCCCTGTCCCTGCCCACATCGCCCGGCCTGGCCCCGCCGTCCTTCCCCACCCTGGCCCCGCCGACGCCGACTCGCTGAAGGACAGCTAGGGCAACGCCCTCAAACCTGCGCGTGGTGAGCGTATGGGAGAGCAAAGCTCTCCCATACGCTCACCACGCGCGTTGTTGTTGCTGGCAACAAACCCTGCTGTTATGATGCAGAAAGATGCCAGCTTCGCTGGCATCTTTCTGCATCATAACAAGGAACTCCCAAACCCCCGCCGTCAGGCGGGCTCCACCACCGGGCCTTGTGGCGTATCCTTCACCTGCCAGCCGGCGGCGGCGATCTGGTCACGCAGCCTATCGGCGTCGGCCCAGTCGCGGCGGGCGCGGGCACCCTGGCGCTCCTCAACCAGGCTCAGCACCTCGGCAGGCGCTTCCGGCTTCGTCGGCTCCTCGCGCGGCCTGCTCTCCGTCTCCGCCCAGACCTCGGGCGCGATACCCTCGCGCAGATCGATCATCTGGAACGGCCCAAGCTCGCCCAGGGCGAAACGCTCCTTACGCGGGTAGTGCCGCGCGGCCCCGTCGCGCACAATCGTCACCCCGCCGCGCCCCAGCACCTCGGCCCGGCCCCCGGCCAGGTCGAGCACCAGCCCGGTGTGCTCATCAACGCCGACCACCGTCTGCCCCGCCGGGAGCATGGCCAGCAGCCGCTCGTAGCGGGCCTGGCCCATATAGCAATGGCTGGTGTCCAGCTCGGCCCCGCCCTCGGCGTTGTTCCAGTGCGGCACAAACACGATCGACAGCCCGTAGGGGGCCAACAGGTTCAGCCCGGGCTGCCAGTGCAGATCCGCGCCGACCTTGTAGATCTCATAGACCGGCAGGGCCAGCGCGCCCACGGCGATGGTGGCCGCGCTAGCCGTCACCACGGCGGCACCCCGGCGGTGGCGGGCCTGTAGGCGTCGCCAGGCCAGGCTGCCCGCCAGTTGGCGCGCGGCGTAGGTCGGGCTGCCCGGCCCGAGGAAGATCAGGTCAGAATGCAGCATCGCCTCAGTGGTGGCCGGGTCGTCGGGGCTGTGGGCCGTGTCGTGGGCGCGGGCCGGCAGCAGGGCGATCTCAGGCCGCAGATTCTGCAGCCGCACGCCCAGGAACTCGGCCACCTTGCCGGCCACTCGCTCAGAGTTGGGCTGGAATCCGGCCGGCGTCTCCAGAATCGACACCTGGAGCGGCGCCTCTGCCCGCGCGGTGAGCCGGTCGTACACAACGCCGCTGCTCGGGGCCGTCTCGCCCGATCCGAGCAGCGCGATCATGCCCGGCCCTTCCGTTATGGTCATGGGGTTCTCCTAAGGGTTGCTGAACCATGTGCAGCGCACCTTTTTATGATACAACAGGTAGCACGAGGGGACAGGGGAAAACACTCAGGGCTGTTGCAACGTCACCCTCCGACCCTCACCCCCAGCCCCTCTCCCTCAAGGGGAGAGGGGAGTATAGCGCTTCCTAGCGAGGAATACCCCCCCTCTCCCGCTCAGGGAGAGGGGGCTGGGGGGTGAGGGCTGCCCGGCGATCAAACGACTTTGCAACAGCCATGGGGAACCACTATGATACAGGCAGTGCATACGCACAACCACATGCGCCAGGCGGCCTCGTGAGCGGCGGGGCGATCATCCTGGCCGGCGGGGCCGAGTTCGGCGGCGACATGGATCAGGCCGACCGGCGGGCGATCCAGCTGGCAGGCGGCCCCGCCGCCCCCGTGCGCATCATCCCCGCCGCCGCCGCGCCCGACCACAACGACAAGCGGGCCGGCGCGAACGGCGTCCGCTGGTTCAAGCGCCTCGGCTGCGCCGACGTGGCCGCCGTGCCCCTGACCGACGCCCGCAGCGCCGCCGACCCATCCGTCGTGGCCGATCTGCGCGCCGCCCGCCTGATCTACCTGCTCGGCGGCTTCCCCCGCCACCTCGGCGACTCCCTGGCCGACAGCCCAGCCTGGGCGGCGGTGCGCGCGGCCCTAGACGACGGGGCCGTCGTGGGCGGCAGCAGCGCCGGGGCCATGGTGCTCTGCGGGCGCTACTTCGACCCGGAGCGGGGCGAGCTGCGCGCGGGCCTCGGGCTCGTGCCGGGCATCTGCGTGCTGCCGCACCACAACACCTTCGGCGCGCGCTGGGCACCGCGCCTGCTCGCCGAGGAGCCCACGCTCACCCTGCTGGGCATCGACGAGTTTACCGCTGTGGTCGCCGAGCAGACAGTAGGCTGGAATACCTGGCGGATCTACGGGCCTAGACTCGTCACCGCATATCGCGGCATGGACACCGAGACCTACGCCGCTGGTGAGACATTTCGCCTCTGATCACTCCCCGGCGGCACCACATGCGGGAGCTAGACCCTCGGCTGCGAGAAGGGGAAGAACGGCGGCTCGTTATCGGCCAGCCGCAGGTCGATCTCGTAGAGGCCAGAGGTATACTTGCCGCTATAGGGCAGCCCCAGGTGGTGGACAAGCCCAATCATACCGGTGTTATCGGCGTGGGTGAGCAAGATCATATGGTGGATGCCGTGCGCCAGCCCAACCTGCACCAGCAGGTCAAAGAGCTGCGCCCCAAGCCCGGCGCTCTGGAGGTCATCGCGCACAACGATCGACGCCTCGGCGCACATGCCGTCATCGCCGATGCGGCCGTAGCGGGCCACGGCGACCCCCTCCTCGCGCCCGTCCTCCATGGTTGTCGCCAGCAGGGCCGCCTCGCGCTCGGGGTGGATCGTCGCCAGCCGAACCGTCTCGTGGCGCACCTGCTCGGGGTCAATATTATCAAGGGGCATGAAGAAGCGCCGCCAGCGTGTCTCCGACGAGAGCCGGTAGAACATGCGCTCAAGCAGCTCGGCATCGTCGGGGCGCATATGGCGCACCTGCACGCTCCGGTCGCCGCGAGCCTCTAGCGTCACCTTCGCCTGAAGATCTGGCTGGTCTACGCTGCGTTCGTCCACCATAATATGCCTCCGCCTGGTGTCGGCGTCGATGCTGACGCCAGAGTCAGTGTACCATGACGAGGTTACACCGGGCCTGGATCAAGGGATTCTTATGCAGCATCCGACCCTGACGGCGATCATCGGCCCGACTGCCGTGGGCAAGACGGCCCTTGCCATCGCCATGGCCCGCCGCATCGGCGGCGAGATCATCTCGGCCGACTCGCGGCAGATCTACCGGCACATGGATATTGGCACGGCCAAGCCGACCCCTGCGGAGCGGGCGGCCGCGCCGCATCACATGGTCGATATCCGCGACCCCGACGAGGAGTTCTCGCTGGCGACATACCAGGATCTCGCCACGGCATCCATCGCCGACATTATCGCCAGGGGGCGCGCGCCGCTGCTCGTGGGCGGCACCGGCCAGTACCTCGCCGCGCTGCTAGAGGGCTGGCAGATCCCGCGCGTGCCGCCCCAGCCTGAGCTGCGGGCCGACCTAGAGCGCCAGGCAGCCGAGCGGGGCGGCGCGGCGCTGCACGCCCGGCTGGCCGAGGTGGACCCCGCCGCCGCCGCGCAGATCGCTCCCTCCAACCTGCGCCGGGTCATCCGCGCCCTAGAGGTCTACCTTGTGAGCGGCGAGCCGATCTCGGCCCAGCAGACGCGGGTGCCACCGCCCTATGCCATCCGCACGATCTGGCTCCAGCGCGGGCGCGAGGAGATCTACCGCCGCGCCGATGCGCGCGTAGACGCGATGCTGGCCGCTGGGCTGGCCGATGAGGTGTCCAGCCTGCGCGCCAGCGGCTATGGATGGGAACTGCCCTCGATGTCGAGCCTCGGCTACATCCAGCTGCGCCCTTACATCGAGGGCGAGGCATCGCTTGATGCCTGCGTCGAGCGGCTCAAGTTCGACACCCACAGCTTCATCCGCCGCCAGGGCTCCTGGTTCCGCCGCCTGCCCAACGTCGAGGAGTGGACGCCGGAGATGGCGCAATGGCAGGGGCTGATCGCCAATGTACGATAGGCATACATACTATCGGAGGTAGCAGCGAACAGGCAGAAGTACTATTGTCGGGAAAGTTAGCGTATGGTTAAATTAGATTACGACCTATGCGCGTAGGTTTAACAGAACATTGCATGATCGTGGGCGGACACCCTACCCAACACTCCACCAGGCGTCACACGCAATCAGCACACCATCGTTGCGATCCCCAATCATCACGTATGGCAGGATTGCTTGTATGCCTCTCTCTGTTACGCGTCCATTCCTCACACCGTCGAATGACTCATCTACCATAACAACCTTCTGCGCACTCCTCGCAATGAGTCACGCCCTAGAGGACGTGGTGCGCCAGGGGCTACCCGGCGCCCAGATCGCGGCGGGCTTTCAGCATCTCTCGGCATTCCGCCCAGAAGAGCAGCGCTACCGCCAGATCGCGGCGGCGGGCGCGCGGATCTGGGTCTGCGCCGTTGTTGATGAGACCCCTCCCGAAATCGAGGGCATCACCTTCGCGCCAGTCAACCCCGAGTGGCCCGTGGCCGATGAGTGGTTTGTGGTTGTGAATGCCCCCGGCTTTGCTAGCGCCCTTTTGGCGACGGAGGTCTCCAATGGCTTCCGCAGCAAGGATCGCTCCTTCCAGACAATGTTTACCAGCGACCCGCGCCTCGTCAACGCGATCTGCCGCAGCCTAGATATCGAGCTCGATCTGCACATCGAGATCCCCGCTACGCGCGACCCCGAGGCCCAGCAGATCAACCTTCGGCGCTTTAACCGGCTAGCCCTGGAGTATCAGGAGCGCCAGATGTTGCGCCACACAACCCCCATTGCCATCGCTCCAAGCTGGGCACCCTCACTCACCCCCGGTCGCTACTTTGGCGAGCGAGAGCTCGGCGGCACCGAGTAGGAGTGGTGGCTCACTTCCCCCCGAAGCCCTCGCGGATCACCCGCAGACCCTCAAGGATCCAGGGGTCGGCCTCCTCACTATAGCGCGTCCAGTCCTGGTTGAGTACAATATCCGGCTGAACGCCGACCCCCTCCAGGTTCTGGCCGTCGCGCAGGCGGAAGCCCTCCTGGGCGACCCAGAGACGGGCACCGCCAGTCAGATCATAGGAGTAGATCGTCTCGGTGTTGCCCGCAGAGGGCGCGCCGATCACGATTGCGCCAACCTCGTGCTGGAGGATACCGGCCAGCAGTTCGGCGTACGACGCCGTGCCGCCGTCGATCAGCACCACCAGCGGCACCCCGCGCAGGTCGGGCGAGGTCTCACCGCTGATCTCCAGGGGCGTATCGCCCTGGCGGCTGAAGAAGTCGCCGACGTGGCCGCGCACAAAGTGTCCGAGCAGGCCGGTGAGCACTGCGCGCCAGCCGCCGGGGTTGCGCCGGAGGTCGATAATCAGGCCATTCAGCCGACCGCTGCTGCTCATCATGTCGAGCGATTCGGCGGCATGGTCTGCCATATCGTTTACCCAGAGCGTCGTCACCTCCAGGTATCCCACATGATCCGGCAGCATACGGGCTTCAGGCGTGATCCGCCCCTCAACAAGCCGACGGGTGAGCACCATGTCGCGGCTGGCCTCGCCAGGCCGCACCACAGTGATCCGCACCTTACTGCCCGCCGGCCCCTGGATGTCGGCCTTCGTGTAGAAGACCCCATCCACCGCCACGATCCGGTCACGCGCCCGCAGACCAGCCCGGTCGGCCGGGCTGTCGGGAAAGACATGCTGAATCAGCAGCGAGTCGGTCAGTGGCAGGGCGATCACCCCGATCCCAACCTGCTCGTCGAGGCCGCTGCTCAGCACATCCTCGCGCTTTGCCGCGCTCGGGGCCAGCACGCGCGAGTGGTTATCGTCCAGCCGCTCAACCATTGTATTTAGCAGGCGGTAGAACGCCTCATCGCTCTGGGCCTGCTCGACCAGCGGCATAAACTCCTCGCGCACGGCGGCCCAGTCTATGCCACGAAAGTCGGCGTAGAGATAGTTGTCATTCACCGTCGTCCAGACCTCGGCCAAGATCTGCTGCCGCACCAGCGCGGGGATGCTCGTGGGTGTCAGGTCGGCAGTTGGCACAGGCGGCGGATCTGTGGGCGTCGTTGTGGGTGAGGGCTTGGTCGTTGCGCTCGGCTGCGGGGTGGGATTGGGGGCGACCTCCTCGGGCGGGGCGGGGATCGCCGTGACCGCAGCGACAATTGCGATCGGTGTTCCGGTCGGGCGCTCGGGGGTGCGGGCCGGGTTCGCGCCGCAGCCTATGACGATCATCGACGCAGCCACTAGTGCCGCGCCGCGCTGCCAGAATCGCCATAGTCCCTGCGAGTCACGCGTCATCCTGTTGCCCATCGCCCTATCGCCCTGTGACGTAGATCACTCTGTCGCAAAGGCCGCCGCCAGCACCTCGCCGGCCAAACGTGCGCCAACGCTACTTCCTTCGCCACCACTCTCAACCATCACCGCAATAGCAAATCGCGGCTTCTCTAGCGGTGCCAACGCGATAAACCAGGCGTGTGGCGGCGCGCCCGGCACATGCTCTGCCGTCCCAGACTTCCCCCCCACCGCGATCCCCGGCACATACTCACTCACCGACCGGCCGAAGCCGTAGCGAGCCACCGCCGACATGTCCGCCTGCATTATCTTCGCGATCGCCGCCGACATCGCCCGGCGGATCGGCCGCGCCGACTGCTCGACGATCAGGCTGCCGTCGGGTCGGGTGATCTTCTGCACCAGGTAGGGCCGCATCATCACGCCATCGTTGGCGATCGCCGCTGTCATCATCGCCATCTCTAGCGGGGTGACAAGCAGCTGTCCCTGTCCATAGCCGGTGTCGGCCATACCGCGCGGCTGGTTCAGGAACCCCGGGTCAACATACAGCAGGCTCGCCGCCGTCGGCAGGTCGGAGAACTCGCCATAGAGCGAGGGCGCCTTCTGCGGCGGGTAGATGTCGAACTGGCGGGCCGTGTCGCCGAACAAGTCGGGGCCGAGGCGCACCGCATACTGGGCGAACGCCGTGTTGCACGAGTAGGCGTAGACCTTCTCCAGGCTCGCCGGGTCGCCGGTGAGGGACGAGAGGTTATCCACCGCATTCACCACCGGTGGCGCGCTCGGGTCGGGCCGGTACTCCTGCGGGCAGGTGATGCTGTTCGGCTGAGCGACGCCCTGGTGCTCTAGGGCGGAGATCGCCGTCAGCGTCTTAAATGTCGATCCGGGCGGGTAAAGGCCCTGAGATGGCCGGTTTAGCAGGGGCTGCCCGGCGCTATCGGCGTTGATCTGCGACCAGTAGGCTGCGATGCGGGCGTTCTCCACATCCCAGTCAGCCGCGCTCGGGTCGAAGCTCAGGCCGCGCGGGTCGAACCCCGGCTGCGAGACCATCGCCAGCACCGCGCCGGTGCGCGGGTCGAGCACCACAACCGAGCCGCTGCGCCCATTCAGCGCCTGCGCCGCCCGAGCCTGTAGGTCGGCGTTCAGGGTCAGCACCAGCCGGTTGCCGCGCCGCTCCCCGCCGACAAACTGCTCCTGGATGCGCTGGATCTCATTGCCGCGATCGCCAGTCAGGTAGGCGGAGTAGGTTGCCTCTAGGCCGCTCTGGCCGTAGCGCGTGCTGAAGAAGCCGAGGATATTGCTAAATGCGGTCGGGTCGTAGCTGTTCACCAGGGGGTAGGTGCGGCGGGCGAAGTCGCCAACCGGCTCGCTATCGGCCAGCACAGTGCCGCGCCGGTCGACGATCTGGCCGCGCAGCACCCGCTGCGAGTCGAGCACGGGGCGCACATTGCTCGTGGTGCTGCCATCGGCACCGACCGCGACGTAGTTATAGATCGCGTCGGCCTGGACGAACTGCTGGCGCAGCAGCTGGAGGCTGAGCAGGCCGAAGCCCACCAGGATCACCAGCCCAACATTATAGACGCTGCGGGGGATGCCGCGCGGCGCGACCGGCTGGCTCAGCCAGCCAGCCAGCCCGATCAGCGGTGCCGACGCCCAGAGACAGATCAGCCAGCGGACATCGGCCTCGACTGGCTGGAAAATCCCGTAGCTGACCAGGGCCAGTGCAGCCAACGCAAGACCGGCGCGCAGTATTGATCGTGCCCCCCATAAGCCCATTGTTCTTGTCTCAAAAAAGAAATGGCCTGAGACACACAGCGTGCCAGGCATACACCAATCC
This sequence comes from Chloroflexales bacterium ZM16-3, assembly GCA_004138175.2. Lineage (GTDB taxonomy): Bacteria > Chloroflexota > Chloroflexia > Chloroflexales > Chloroflexaceae > Oscillochloris > Oscillochloris kuznetsovii. The sequence goes on from RYFE02000006.1 coordinate 185,118, forward strand.
TAATTATACTATACGTCCTCGTGGAGGGCAGGGCCAAACTGAGGTTTAGGCATCAAGCGGCAGCGTGGCGCGCAGCGTCACGCCGCCGCTCTCGCCCTCGAAGACCGCAAGCTGGCCGTCGAGCTCAGCGAGGCGATAGCGCACTGCCCGCAGGGCGTGCATTCCCGGTCGCTCGTAGGTGCCATCAAGCAGACCGACCCCATCATCCTGAACTGCCAGGGTGACGGCCTGAGGCTCAAACGAGATCGTGATCATCGCGCTGTGGGCGTGGGCGTGCTGGTTGATATTCAGCAGCGCCTCGTGCGCCGTACGCAGCAGAACGCTGTGCTGGGCACCGCTGAGCGGTCGGACAGCGCCCAGGGTCGTCAGCTGCATTGCGACAGTGCTCTGTCGTCCGATGTTCAGCGCCAGCTGGTCGATCTCGGCGGGGAAGGAAAGCTCCTCGCTCGGCGTTGGGTCGAAGATCGCGTGACGGGCCGCCTCTGATCGCGGTGCTGGCTCCATCTGAGAAGCTGTACGCTGCGGTGCAGCTGCCCCTCCGGCGCGCATACTCGCATCGCTCTCAAGATCTGCAAAGATGCTCAAGCGCAGCAGATGATCGCTCCCATCACCACCTGCCGCCCGCCGCCCGCCGCCCATCGTCTGTCGCTGGCCAGCCAGTGAGCCGGGGTGTTCACTGTGGCCCAACAACTGCCTGAGCAGCGCCCAGGCGCACACAAATGCAAGGGGAGCCACCGCGCGAAACCCCACCAGCGCCAGATTTATCGTATCGCCAGACGACATCTGCTGGAGCAGAAGGCAGCTACTATCGAGGAAGCTAAAGACGACCCCGGCGATAATCGCCGTGCGCCAGCCGCCCAGCAGCGTGGGCAGCACCAGCGCGCCGAGGGCATATGGCAGAAATGGGAGCGCCCCGCCCCCGCCCAGCCAGACCACCGCGATCCCGGCGAGCACATCCAGCAGCATCACCGCCGGGCGCCGTCGCGCCAGACGCACATAGCCATGGGCCATGGCGGTGGCCGCTACCGTGATCACCCCGAGCAGCAGCAGGATACCCGCATCGCGGGGGAGGCTATCCAACGCGCGGCCGGGCACTGTCAGCGAGAGGCCAGCCACTGCCCAGGCGAGCCAGCGATAGCTGTAAAATGCGGTGTCGTCGTTCCAGCGGACGCGCCACTTATCCAGCGATACCTTCACGGCGCTCCCTTTCACAGACGTGGAGCTGATGAACAGGGGACAGCAAAACGCCACTTCAGGCTGGGGGCTTGCTACAGTTTAGCAGAAAGGTCGGACTACGGCAACCCTGATCAGAGCACAAGCGTTGCGTACATAATCGCTAGAAAGAGCCCGCCGCCCAGCATCCCATACTCGATCACCAGGCGTCGGCTCATCCGCTCCTGGGCCTGGTGCTGAAGCAGGCTCACCGCCACATAAAAGATCACTAGCAGCAGCGTCCCTGCGATCAAGAAGGTCGTTGCCCAGTAGTTAAGCGGCCAGGTCGCCTCGGCCAGCGTCAGCCCCACCAGCGCAGAGAGAACGAAGCCTCCAGATCGTGGCAGCCATGCCAGCAGCGCGTAGGATAGCAGCGTCGCCGTTGTGCCGATCAACGTCGCCGAATAGAGCGTGCGGAATCGTGTGTAGTAGACGGCGCTGAAGCAGCCGAAGGCCAGCAGGTAGGCGATCACCTGGAGCGTTATCTGCGCCCGCTGGCTCACCTCAGGCCGCCGATCCAGGGCGAAGTGCTGGGCCAGCAGCACAGCCAGCAGCGACCCGCCCGCCGCCACCAGGGCCATCGCGAATGCCGCCCCCTGGAGCGACCCGCTGAACAGCCGGAAGAAGGCGAATGAGCCAACCACGCTGAACGACGGCAGGATCCAGAAGGCCGGTGCCACCTCGAAGCGCACAACCCCCAGGTTAATGATCGGCAGCGTGCGCGCCTGGATCTGCGGGTGCGAGCGCGCCAGCAGGTCGGCCCCTGCGCAGGTGATCACGACCAGCGAGGCGATCAGAAACCACGATAGCGTGATCGTCGGCAGGTCGCCGCCAAGGACGATCCGCAGCGTATTCGGATTCCCATCCACCAGAAAGATCACCGCGAGCCCGATCAGAATGACAAAGACGAGCGAGACGATCCGATCATAGCGCGGTTGTGGTGAGGTCATCATGATTATTTCGGCCTGTGGTGCTTATCTGCACACGTTCATCCTGTGCATCGATGTGACATAAGGTTGACACCAATAGTACAGCATGATATATTTTTTCTATAGAAACGAATCATATTGTTACGCACACGGCTGGCCTGGAGCAGCGCCCACCGATAGCCTCTCACGCTCATCTACCTGAGGTCTCGATCATGAGCTTCCCTCAAGACATCTCCGAGCAAGACGCAGCCCCCATCGAGATTGAGTTTGAGGCGTACACGCTGCTCCGCCAAGTCAACTCGATGCTAGAGACCTATAACCGCTACGACCTGCGCAGCGAAGAGCTGACAATGCCGCAGTTTCTGATCCTCACCTACGCCACCCCGGTAGGTGTGCCGCTGAGCGCCATCAGCAGCCGCATGCTCTGCGACAACAGCAACCTCACGGGGATCGTCGAGCGGCTGATCAGCAAGGGCTATGTTGAGCGACGGCCCAACCCGCAAGATCGCCGGGTGAGCCTGATCTGCCTCACGACCGCAGGTGCCGAGAAGCTGCGGCGGATCAAGCCCCGCCACCACGCCCGCGTCAGCCGGCGTATGCGCAGCCTCGCCCCGTCAGAGGTGGCCCAGCTGCACAACCTCCTCCAGATGCTCTTTCAGGGTCTCCAGGAGCAGCCCAGCGGCGACTCCACAGACTAGGCCCGAAGAGGCTGCACAGAGGACAGTCCTCTGTTTTACTGCATCTCTTCGCGTCGCTGAAGCTGCTCAGCGTTCTGGCGCTGCACAAAGAGCGGTGGCACCGCGTAGATCGCCCGATCCAGATCTGTCACCTTCGTATCCACCTCGCCGAGCGACCAGCGACCGCCCTGCTTGATGATCTGCGTGCCAAAGCGCTGGGGCTTCCCGCTCGCCACAAGCCAGCGATCCCACGACATCGCCCGCAGCGTCCAGGCCCGCTCCTCGCCCATCTCGGTGGCCCGCCGGGCAAGCATACGCGCCATACTATAGTGCCCCTGCGTCTCGCCGCAGAGCATCACCCATGATGCGTGAAAGTGATCGCGTCCATTCTGCACGAGCCCGGCGCTGTACATGTCGATCACGCGCTGGCAGCGACGCCGCGACCCGGACATATCGACTGTTCCGGCCTGCGCCTCGATCGCCTCGCGCGCCATACGCGCCAGTTCTTCGCTTGGCTCCTCGCGCTCCGAGATCGGAGCCTCATCATTATCATCATCATCCATAGGATCGTCCTCCTGCCGTTCCCTATGCGACGACACCGATATAGTCAGTGTACCACAGGAGTGAGCGGACTACCCGGTGCGCGCAGCCCGCAGGTTGCGCTCAAAGCATGGCCGACACAGCGTTCGCATCTCGGGCTCGCCCCATGCGCGCCGCCAGTACACGGTGAGCTTGCGGTCGGATCTCCCACAGCTTGCGCAGCGCTTCCCTGCGCGCCAGAACGCCAGTGTATAGCGCGGCCACCAGATGTAGTCGAGCAGGAGGTGCAGGCTTAGCCCGATCATAATCGGACGTATGGCCGGGTGGCGTGAGGCGGCGACCCAGCCGGGCGTGAGCAGCAGGATCGGGTTGTGGAGCCACGAGCGCAGCGGGCCGTAGCGCGGGCGCGTATCTCCGTCTATGCCGGGGTCGTGGCGGTAGCGATTATAGGTCAGCGCGCCTGCCACGCTCCAGTCGCCCGTCTGGAGCGCATAAAGCAGGAAGTGATCTACGTCAAGCAGGGTTCCGCCAAGCAGCAGCGCCGTCGCCCGCAGGGGCGAGCGCGGGTAGAGCGCGACGCCTGCGATGGCTGAGGTGATCGCGTGGGTGCGAAATCGCATAGGAAATAGTTAAACCTTCCGGGAAGGTAAAACCAGCAGCGGCCTGAAGGTGAGCCGGTGCAACGGGCACGGCCCATAGGCGACGAGTGCCCGCTGGTGCTGCGCCGTCCCGTAGCCCTTATGGGCGGCGAAGCCATAGGCTGGGTAGGCCATGTGAGCCGTCTGCATCAGCCGGTCGCGCGTCACCTTGGCAACCACCGAGGCCGCCGCGATCGAGAGGCAGCGCGAGTCGCCCTTGATCAGCACCTCCTGCGGCAGCGGCAGCTCGGGCAGCGGCAGGGCGTCGATCAGGAGCGCATCCACCGACAGCGGCAGGGCCAGGAGCGCGACCGTCATCGCCAGGCGTGTGGCGGGCACGATCCCGAAGGCATCGATCAGAAAGGCCGGGACAATGCCGAGGCCAACCCCCGCCGCGTGAGTGTAGATCAGCGCGTAGAGCCGCTCTCGCGCGGCTGCGGTCAGTTGCTTCGAGTCGTCCACGCCCGCGAGCAGCTCGGGGTGCGCCAGCGCCTCGGGCGATAGCGCCACCGCTGCGGCGACCACCGGGCCTGCCCAGCAGCCGCGTCCGGCCTCGTCGATCCCGGCCAGGGAGGCATGCCCTCGCGCTTGCAGCGCCCGTTCGTACTCAATCGTCGGTGCCATAGCTCAATGCAACATGCACATCTGCACTTATTCGCTTATTCGTTGTTATTCGCTGCCCAGATCGCCAACAAGCACCAGGGCGCGGCTCGGGCCGACCCGCACCCAGTGCGGTGAGAGTGACACATCACCGATCTGCATTGCGGGCGTCGGTGTGTTCTGCCGATCAGCGTGAGCGACGGGGGACTGGAGGGTGAGCCGATACGCCAGGTCAACAAGTCGCGCGTAGAGGCTACGGTCAAGCTGCGCCAGCGGGAGTATCACCACCCTGCCGCCCGGAGCGAGCACCCGCAGGATCTCGGCGTGGGTGCGCGGGTCAACGATATACTCAGCGGGGAAGGTGGCGAGAACCGTGTCGAATGAGGCGTTCGCAAGCGGGATATGCTGGGCGTGGGCGCGCGAGATGCGGGCGGGGAGACCGGCCCTGCGGAGCCGTCGGCGGGCGAGGGAGACCATCTGGGGCGAGGCGTCTATGCCAAAGGGGGTGTTTTTGCTGTCGGCGGCGAGCGCCAGCTGGAGGTGGCCAGGGCCAAACCCAAGCTCAAGGACGCGCCCCCTGATGAAGGGCAGTGCCGCCAGTGCCCAGCGCCGCCAGAGCCCGCCGGAGACAGCTGCCGCCACGACATCATACGCCCAGGCGAACTCGCGGTAGAGCCGCTCGAAAGCCCAGCGGACGAGGAGAATGCTAAATGTTGAATGTTGAATGTTGAATGGCATCAGCAATCGCATCCTTCGCTCATTCAACATTCAGCATTCAGCATTCAACACTAATCGCGGCGCTCCTTGATGCGGGCGGCCTTGCCGGTGAGCCCGCGCAGGTAGTAGAGCTTGGCGCGACGCACCTTGCCCCGGCGCATCAGCTTGATGCTGGCGATGCGGGGCGCGTGGAGCAGGAAGGTGCGCTCGACACCGATTCCGTGGGAGGCGATCCGACGCACGGTAAAGTTCTCATTGATCCCGCCGCTACGGCGGCGGATCACCACGCCCTCGAACTCCTGGACACGCTCGCGGCTGCCCTCGACCACCCTCACGCCGACACGAACCGTGTCGCCGACCCGAAACTCAGGGATGCTCTGCTTATACTGGCGCTGGGCCAGCTCGGTAAGAATCTGTTGCGACATCGCCCGTCGCTCCTTTCGTTCTGCACCTGTATATACGCTTGACTGTGAGCCGTAGGTGTCACGGGCGCATCCCGCCATGATCTGACACAGAATATGGCAGGTAGCGCAGCGCTACCTGCCACGACGGCTCATCGCTGCCCGAGATTATAGCATAAGGGCCAGTGGGCGGCAAGTTGGTGCCTCTTTGTGCAGATCATCCAACTGTCGCCCGCCGATATTGTGTACTCTCACCGTAGCAGGGAATCCGCTGGCGCGCTATGATCGCCAGTAGCACTCACCCATCGTTTAACCAAACCCAGATCTGCTCCACTATGAGGAAAGACCGACATCGTGGCGCGCCCTGCACATTCTGTGCTCGACGACCTTGCGATGGCGCAGCGAGTCGACACGACGAGCAAAACACCTCTCAATACCACGAAGTTAGTGACCTGCCCCGAGCCGCCATCCCCGGTGGCCTCGCATTCTGCTGACCGATCTTCAGAATACGCTCGCCGGTCGGCCCGCATGGGGCGGTCGGCGTTTTGTGATGCACCCGCGCTCTGGGCCGGCCATGTGCGCCGGCGCGGCGCGCTGCATATATGCCTTCGTCAGGACCACGTTCGTCTGTAAGCACAAGGAGATAGGCCCAATGACTATGGACGCCAAAGCCGTGCTCGATCTCATCAAAGAGAAGGGCATCCAGATTGTCGACACCCGCTTCACCGACCTGTTCGGCGGGTGGCAGCACTACTCGCTCCCCGCGTCGCGCCTCACCGAGGATATGCTCACCGAGGGCCTTGGATTCGATGGCTCCTCGATCAAGGGCTTCCAGGTGATCAATGAGAGCGATATGCTCATGATCCCCGACCCGGCGAGCGCATTCATCGACCCGGCCCTCTCTGTGCCGACCCTGGTGCTGATCTGTGACATCATCGACCCCCTAGAGCGCAAGCCCTACTCCCGCGACCCGCGCACCGTCGCAAAGAAGGCCGAGGCATACCTGAAGACGACCGGCATCGCCGACACCTCGTACTTTGGCCCCGAGGCCGAGTTCTTCCTCTTCAGCGATGTGCGCTTCGACCAGAACGCCCACAGTGGCTACTACTTTGTCGATAGCCCCGAGGCGGTCTGGAACACCGGCGCCAGCGTCGAGGGCGGAAACATGGGCTACCGCATCCGCCACAAGGAGGGCTACTTCCCGGTTCCACCCACCGATACCCTCCAGGACATCCGCTCCGAGATGATCATCGAGATGGCGAATGTGGGCATCGACATCGAGCTGCACCACCACGAGGTCGCCACCGCAGGCCAGTGCGAGATCGACATGCGCTTCGACTCGCTGGTCGTCATGGCCGATAAGCTCCAGAAGTATAAGTATGTGGTGCGCAATGTGGCCCGCAAGCACGGCCTGAGCGCCACCTTTATGCCCAAGCCACTCTTCGGCGACAACGGCAGTGGTATGCACGTCCACCAGAGCCTCTGGAAGGACGGCGAGCCGCTCTTCTTCGACGAGAGCCAGTACGCCCTGCTCTCGAAGACGGCCCAGTACTACATCGGTGGTATCCTCAAGCACGCCCCGGCCCTGCTGGCGATCTGTGCGCCGACCACTAACAGCTACCGCCGCCTGGTGCCCGGCTTCGAGGCACCGATCAACCTGGTCTACTCGCAGCGCAACCGCTCGGCGGCCGTCCGCATCCCAACCTACTCCTCCTCGCCGAAGTCGCGCCGCATCGAGTTCCGCGCTCCCGACGCGATGGCCAACCCCTACCTGGCCTTCTCCGCCATGCTGATGGCCGGCCTCGACGGCATCCAGAACAAGATCGAGCCCCCGGCACCGCTCGATGTCGATATCTACGAGCTCTCGGCCGAGGAGAAGGCCGATATTCGCGGCACCCCCGGCTCGCTCGCCGAGGCGCTCGATGCGCTTGAGGCCGACTACGAGTTCCTGCTCAAGGGCGATGTCTTCACCGAAGATCTGCTCGCCTCCTACATCGAGACCAAGCGCAAGGAGACGGTCTCTATCGCCCTGCGCCCGCACCCCTACGAGTTCATCATGTACTACGACTCCTAGGCAAGGGGACAGCGTATAGGGTATAGGCAGAGCCCATAAGGCTCGAACTGCTCAACAACAAAGGGCCGCCGCGACAGTGTCGCGGCGGCCCTTTGTGTATCTATGTCTATGATAAGGTTACAGGATACAGGCCAAACACATCAGCGCTTGATGGCCTTCACCTATACCCGGTTCCCTGTTCGCTGTACCCTTGTATGTTACGGATGGGTGCGCGGCGGGCGCGCCACAGAGCCGACGATCACAATCAGCGCCAGGAGCACAGTGGTGACAGCACAGTAGATCGCCGCATTGTTGGTCGTCATCAGCCCGCGGTACACCAGTGCGCCAAAGGCCGGGATCATCCAGACCATCCAGCTACACACCACCATCGCGCGCTGATCATTATTCGTTAGCTGCGAGGAGCTCATCACTGCCAGCGCCGTTGCTGCCCATCCCATCAGGCCGAAGAGAATACTCTGCAGAGGGTAGAGAGTAGCCATGTTGAACCTCCAAACTGCTTCATTGCAGGTAACTTGTGCTCCATCCTAGCAGATGGATTAGACATTTTCAACATGTCATGGGGTTAGTTTTTTGTACTTTTTGTACAAAATCTGGCAATCGGGCCGATGGATCCGCCATACCACATCAAAAAAGCAGACGCCTGGGGCAACCCCAGGCGTCTGCTCATAAACAAAACGACGGGGGGCGGCTACCTGAAGGTAGCCGCCCCCGTGAGCGATAGTCAGGCCAGACGAGAGACTACTTGGCGGGGGCACCGATCGCGCCACCGGCCTTCGGAGCAGAGCCGTGAGCGCTCGGCTCAGGCATCGACAGGAAGTCGGGGTAGGCAACCGAGCCGTGCTCGCCCACATCCAGCCCCTCCTCCTCCTCGGCCTTGCTGACGCGCAGGCCGACCGTCGCCTTGATGGCGTAGAACATCGCGCCGGACAGGACGGCCGTCCAGAGGCCAATCGCGGCCACGCCGACGAACTGGGCGATCAGCAGGCTCATGCCGCCGCCGTAGAAGAGGCCGGTGGTGCCGGTGTTGCCAGCCTGCGAGGCGAAGAGGCCGACGGCCAGCGTGCCCCAGATACCGTTCACCAGGTGGACAGGAACCGCGCCCACCGGGTCGTCGATCTTGAGCTTGTCCATCACCTCACAGGCGATGACCACCACGGGGCCGGCGATGACGCCGATGACGACGGCGGCCAGCGGGTCCACGTAGGCGCAGCCAGCGGTGATGGCGACCAGGCCAGCCAGGGCACCGTTGAGGGTCATCCCCAGGTCAGGCTTGCCGGAGCGAACCCAGGCAAAGAACATCGCGCCGAGGGCGCCGGCGGCGGCGGCCAGGTTCGTGTTCACGGCGACGAGGGCCACGGCGTTGGCGTCGCCCTGCGAGGAGAGGGCCAGCTGCGAGCCGGGGTTGAAGCCGAACCAGCCGAGCCAGAGGATGAAGACGCCGAGGGCAGCCAGGGCCATGTTGTGGCCGGGGATGGTGTTGACCTTACCGTTGGCACCATACTTGCCCAGGCGCGGCCCGAGGATCAAGGCACCCATCAGGGCGGCCCAGCCGCCGACGCTGTGGACAACCGTGCTGCCGGCAAAGTCGGTGAAGCCCCAGTTACCCTCGGTGCTGCCACTGTAGTGGTTCAGCCAGCCTGCACCGCTCCACACCCAGTGAACAACCACCGGGTAGACGAAGATCGAGATGATCGCGCTGTAGATCAGGTAGGAGGTGAACTTGGTGCGCTCAGCCATCGCGCCCGAGACGATAGTCGCCGCCGTTCCGGCGAAGACAACCTGGAAGAGCCAGCTGGCCAGAGCAGGCGTACCGGTGGCCGCCGCATCGTAGCCCAGGAAGAACTGGTCGACGCCGATGAAGCCACCAGCCGAGGTGCCGTAGGCGAAGCCCCAGCCGATCATCCAGAACACAATGGACGCGATAGCGAAGTCCATCAGGTTCTTCATCAGGATATTGACGGTGTTCTTCGAGCGGGTCATACCCGCCTCAACCAGGGCGAAACCGGCCTGCATGAAGAAGACCAGGAAGGCAGAGATCAGCAGCCACATTGTATCGAGGGCGACGCCGATCTCTTCGTTCGAGGGCCCGCTATCCTGCGCGAAGGCGGTGCCACGCGAGGCGAACCAGAGGCCAAGAGCACCGGCAAGTACCAGCCCAGTTTTGCGCCAGGTCAACTTCATAATAGTGTGTCTCCTTAAACCATTCATGACATGAGCGAGAAAGAATCTGCTAGCGCACAACCCACATATCATGCGTGGTTCCATCAAGCAGCGCTTTTACCCTGCCTGTGGCGGCGCTGTTGTCGCATATATGCGACAGCCGATACCTCTTGCTCCTTCGCAGAGACAGCTCCATCGCTGGTGCAGCCGGGATGCCCGGTGCGGTATATGTAATTGAATGACACGAACAGTAGCTTGCTGCTAAGAACTACTCACCTAGAGATGGTTTGTATGTGCGCCAATGGGGTAACCAAGCTTCTCTACTATAGTTGCACATCACACAAAACCTTCACAGCAGGGCACTCCAGTCCTATTCTGCAACATCGCAGAAGCAAAAGGTGTGCCTTGTATCCACCCCCTCTTCTTTAGAGCGCACATGGCTCATTCATATTCCCTTCTAGGGACGAGCGTTAATAGAATAGTAACAAATCCCCTGGCGTCAATCCATAGCGATCATGTCTAAAAAGGCGAAGCATTCTTCTAGATGATCTAACCAAATTGTGCAATACCATCTTGTCTCCCTAGCTGATGGCACGGGGGAAAGGGGCGCCCGCTAGCCCAGAGCCTGAGCAAAGTCGCTTGACACCTATCATCTGGTGGAGCGGTGCGCCAGGGGGTGGTCGAAGGCATAGCGAAACGCGCGCTGTGCGGCCGCGAGGTTCTGCTGCCCGGCGCGCTGCACGATCCCAATGACGACATTGTTCACGGCGGACAGCACCTGTGGGGCATGCCCGCGCCGCACCGGACACGCATCCTCGCGCAGGGTGACATCGCGCCGATGGTGCAAGCCATTTTCGATGCCCCATTCCGTACGCGCGACCGCCATCAGGTGTGCCGCCAAGGCGTGCGGGGGCGGCAGGTAGTCGCCCTTGGCCTCGACCACTGCTGTTCGGCGAAGAACTGGCCCAGCACCTGTTCCAGCTGATCCACATCCACCACATCTGTGGGCGTTCGGTTGCTGATACTCCGAATCATACCCGCAAAAGGGTGTGTCTGTTTTGAACGCCTTCTCGGCTTTGCTCATGCCCTGGGGGCGGTGGGGTGCGGCGTATGTTTTCGGCGCACATGCGAGGCACCCAGCCGTAAAGACCGGGCTGATCAACAAAGCCCCTGCGGGGCTCTGGCAGCAGCCCCGCAGGGGCTTTGGAGCGTAAGCCCGCGCGTTTACGCGCCGGGCGGAGCTGGCAGCCCGAAACTATACGCCGCACCCGGGGCGGTGGTCAGGGCATGTGCAACGTCGCTGGCCCCCCCCGGCATCCCCCGCGCAGGGAATCTGGGCGGAGCCGCCTAGCTCTGGTAGGCGACGAGGGCCGACTCGCGGTCGGGGTAGATCTTAAAGAGCGTGTCGAAGCGGCTCTTGCGGAAGATCTCGGCGATCTGCGGCTGCATCCCGGACAGCCGCAGGTCCCCGCCGAGGGGCTGCACGGCCTTGAGGTTGGTGAGCAGCATACGCAGGGCGAGGCTGGCCACGAAGTGTACCTGGCTCATGTCGGCCAGCACCTTGCCCTTGTGGGCGGTGACGGTCTCGGCGAGGTTCTTCTCGATGGCGGCCACGCCGACCGCGTCGAGGCGGGCGGGCAACTCGATCACCATGACATCATCGATATGCTCTACGTTCACGGGCAGAACCCCTTTCCATAGCTGGATCAGTGACGGGCAAGGGCGACATTGGCATTATGGGTGTCTATTATATCACGCCGATTCGGGCGGCGTAGGGACGGGCACACAGGCCCGTCCCTACGCCGCCCGCGTGACGATCATCAGGGTCATGTCGTCGGCCTGGGGTGCCCCAGCGGCGTAGGCGTCTACCTGGCGGATGGTCATGCTGACGAGATCCTGGGTGGGCATGTCGGTGCCCTCGCGCAGCACGGCGTGCAGCCGGTCGTCGTTGAAGGGCTCGCCTGCGCTATTCATCGCCTCGGTGATGCCGTCGCTAAATAGGATGAGGCGCTCGCCCGGGCCAACGTGGCTATGCTGCACCTCAAACTCCTGGCTCGCCATGATCCCGATCGGCAGGGTGCCCTCCTCAAGCTCGCGGATGGTCCGTCCGGGGGAGTCCACCAGGAGCGGCGGGTTATGTCCGGCGTTCACATAGGCCAGATCGCCGCTGCGCGGGTCGAGCACGGCGTAGAAGAGCGTGATGAACATGTTGCTCTCGGCGTGCTCGCGGCAGATGTAGTCGTTGACTAGCCAGAGCGCCCCGGTCAGGATACTCTCGGGGTCGAGCACCATGCCGCCCTGGAAGATCCAAGGGGCCAGGGAGGCGGCGCGCAAGAGCGAGCGGCTGAGGGCCACAAAGAGCGCGGCGGTGACGCCTTTGCCGCAGGCGTCGGCCACCACCAGGCCGAGGCGGCCGTCGCTCAGCTCGATGCAGTCGTAGAAGTCGCCGCCGACGGCCTGGGCGCCGCGGCTGTAGGCGGCCACCTGCCAGCCGGCGGGCTGGGCCAGCGTGCGAGGCAGGAAGGACTCCTGGATCTGGCGGGCGACGGCCAGCTCCTGCTCGATCCGATTCAGCCGGATCAGCTCGGCCTGGGCGGCCTTGAGCTGCTGGTATGCCTTGATCAGCTCGGCGTTCTTACGCTCCAGGTCGCCGATCATACGCTGGTTGGTGTTGCGCACGCGGGTGGTGCCGTTGCGCAGCATGCTCATGGCCAGATCGGGGTTCGAGCCGATCAGCGTCTTGAAGTCGGCCTCGGTGATCACCACCAGGTGGCTGGGCTCCACCGCGCGGATGGTGGCCGAGCGCGGGCTGCGGTCGATCAGGGCCATCTCGCCGATGATCTGGCCGGAGTCGTAGATCTCCAGCTGATGCTCGACCCCGTTGACGAAGGTGAGCACCTCCATGGAGCCGTCCAGGATAACGAAGCAATCGTAGCCAGTGTCGCCCTGGTGGAAGAGCACCTCGCCGGCATCCATGTGGCGCTGGCCGAGGTTCTCGGCCATCTGGCTGAGAAGATTTTCATCGAGGTGCTCAAACCAGGGCACCGTGCGTAGCAGATCGTGCAGCATCTCACCGCCCTTTTATCACAGTCAGCTCATTCCATCCGCTCGAAGCGTCGTGGTGGTACGAGAGATCGTCGGCAAACTCGCGGACGAAGAAGAGCCCCAGGCCGCCGACATTGCGCGAGGCCGCATCGGCGTCGCTCAGGTCGGGGTCGGGGTGGTCACGCGGGTCGAAGGACTCGCCCCGGTCGCGGATATGGATGCGCAGCGTGCCATCCTCGCACGAGCAGGCCAGCTGGATCACGTCGCGGTTGGCGTCGGTGTAGCCGTACTTGACGACGTTTGTCGCGATCTCCTCGATCACCAGCCGCAGCAGGTAGCTCTGGTCGGCCGTGAGGGGCAGGCAGCTCTCCACGCTGTCGGTGAAGGCCATCAGCGTGGCGATGCTGTCCCAGTCGGCGAGAACTTCGATCGACTGTTGCATGGGCGTCCCCGACGCAAAACATCTTCTGGAAGAGGGAGGATTTCAGGGAGGGCGTTGCCCTCCCTGGCCCTCTCTTATCATAGCACGGCGGGCGCGGGGCGGCTATGTTATAATTTTCATATCCAGATGGAATAGAAAATGTGAAGATCCGCCGAAAGGAGCCGTTCAATGCTGAACCTCGCCCTTCTGCTGGAGCAGAGCGCCCGCCACAACCCTGGCAAGGTGGCCGTTATCCTCGACGACTACAAGCTGCGCTACGCCGAGGTCAATGGCGCGGCGAATAAGGTGGCCAACGCCCTCGTGCAGATGGGTGTGCAGCCCGGCGACAAGGTGGCGATCATGCTGCCGAACACGCCGCACTTCCCGATCTGCTACTACGGCATCCTCAAGGCCGGGGCCACCGTCGTGCCCCTGAACGTCCTGCTTAAGCATGGCGAGGTGCAGTACCACCTGGAGGACAGCGACTCGGTGGCGCTGATCGCCTTCGAGGGCTTCATCCAGGAGGCGGCCCAGGGCTTTCTCGGTGCCGAGGGCTGCCGCAACCTGGTGGTGGTGCAGGCCCCCGGCAGCACGAACCCGCTCCCCGAGGGGGCCACCTCCTTCAACCAGCTGATGGCCGACCACAGCCCGGCCTTCGACACGGTGCAGACCGGCCCCGGCGACACGGCGGTGATCCTCTACACCTCGGGCACCACTGGCCGCCCCAAGGGGGCCGAGCTCAGCCACTTCAACATGTTCTTCAACGCCATGGTCGGCGTCGAGAAGCTGCTGAATGTCAAGGAAGACGAGATCGGCCTGGCCGTCCTGCCGCTCTTTCACTCCTTCGGGCAGACCTGCGTGATGAACGCGCTGTTCTACAGCGGGTCCACGATCACCCTGCTGCCGCGCTTCGAGCCGCTCAAGGCCATGGAGATCATCCAGCGCGACAAGGTCACCTACTTCGCCGGCGTGCCGACGATGTACTTCTACCTGCTGAACCACCCCGAGGCCCGTGGCTATGACCTCAGCTCGCTGCGGCTGTGCGTCTCCGGCGGATCGGCCATGCCGGTCGAGGTCATGCACGCCTTCAACGCCAAGCACAGCGTCAAGATCCTGGAGGGCTACGGCCTCTCGGAGACCTCGCCGGTGGCCTCGTTCAACCATCTGGACAAGCCAACCAAGTCGGGTAGCATCGGCACGCCGATCTGGGGTGTAGAGATGCGCGCGGTGAACCCGGAGGGCGCGTCGGTGCCGATGGGCGAGCTTGGCGAGATCGTCATCCGTGGACATAACGTGATGAAGGGCTACTACAAGCGCCCTGAGGCCACCGCCGAGTCGATCCGCAGCGGCTGGTTCTACACCGGCGACCTGGCCAAGGTTGATGCGGATGGCTACTTCTTTATCGTCGACCGGGTGAAGGATATGATCATCCGTGGCGGCTTCAACGTCTACCCGCGCGAGATTGAGGAGGTGCTCTACGGACACCCGGCCATCGCCGAGGCAGCGGTGATCGGCGTTCCCGACCAGGCCCTCGGCGAGGAGGTTAAGGCGGTGGTCGCCTTCAAGCCGGGCCAGTCGGCCAGCGAGCAGGACCTGATCGGCTACTGCAAGGAGCGCCTGGCGGCCTACAAGTACCCGCGCAGCGTCGAGGTGCGCGACACCCTGCCGAAGACGGCCACCGGGAAGATCCTCAAGCGGGAGCTGAAGTAGGGGCGCGTCGCGACGCGCCCCTACGGCGTGATGGTCACGGTTGTCAGCACAACGGGCGCGCCGCCATCCGCATGGAGGCCCGCGCCCGTCGCCGCGTCGTACAGGCCGATCTCGAAGCGGTACTGGCCGGCGGGCAGGGCGGGCAGCGGCAGGTCGGCCCGGTCGATCACCAGCTCGCCCGGCCGCCAGTGCGAGGTCGGGTAGTCCGCGTAGCGCAGGGGCAGGTCGCGCTGGGCCACCGTGTTTCCGGCGGCGTCGATGACGTGGACGAACAGCGTGTAGTCGGTGTCCATCGCCTGCGCGGCCCGCCAGTAGAGGTTGATCTGCACGGGCTGGCCAGACGGCAGCTCGCGGGCGTCGGCGCCCTCCAGGGGCGTAATGCGGGCGCGCAGCTCGCCGGAGGCCAGCTCGTAGCCGAGCAGCGCCAGCTTGTCGCCGAAGGTCGCCGCGCGGCGGGCGAATGGCATCAGCTCAAGGTGCTCGCCAAGGTCGATCAGGGCACCGCCGGGGCCGGGCTGCAGGCCCAGGTCGCGGTCGGGCATGCTCAGGATCGGCGTGCCGTAGGCGAGGACGCGCTGATATGCCTGCTTATTCTGAGCGGCATACTTATCGGCGTTGAGCACCAGGAAGCGGTAGCCCCTGGCGCGGTACCAGTCGGCCGGGTGGGAGGCGAGCCACTTCACCGGGGCGACGACGGGGTCGCCGGACCACTGGACGGGGTTAAGCTCGACGGCGGAGAGCATGCCTTGGGGCTGGGCGCGCAGCGCATCGGCGGCCTGCTCCAGCGTGTAGGGCTTGTCCCAGTAATTTAAAATCCAGGCGGTGTCGCGCAGCTGCGGGACAAGGATGAGCGCTGCGATCGCGACGACCAACCACCGACGGGCGACCAGCGACTGGCCGCCTTCTGTAGATACGTCTGCTCGTCGGCGTCGAAGCCAACCTGCGGCCCAGTCGGCGACCTCCACCGCAGCGGCGGCGGCGAGCAGGGCGACGGCGGGGTAGATGATCAGCAGGTTGCGCACGAAGTTGGTGGCGTAGGAGAGCAGCAGCAGCAGCTCTAGCAGGGCGACGCCGAGGAGCAGGGCCATCTGCCGGGGCGCGTGGCGCAGCAGCAGGGGCGTGCCCACAATCAGAGCTAGGCACCCGGCCCAGCCCAGGCCCTGGCCCCAGAAGAAGGCCGCGTAGCCGGCGAAGTTCCACGGCCCATCGAAGTTGCCGCCGCCCACGCTGTAGAAGCCCGACTGCCCGGTGACATCGGCGTAGAAGCGACGCCAGCTGAGCAGGGCGAAGGGGTTGGTGATCAGGAAGGCCAGGATGGCGATGGCAGCTGCGGCGATCAGGCGCACCCCGTGGCGGGCGACGAGCGCGCCGACAGGCTCGCCTGCGCGCCGCCGATCAAGCACATAGATGAGGGCGGCGATCGCCAGGCCGAGGCCGATCAGCCCGGCGTTGTACTTGGTACCGGCCGCCAGCCCGGTGGCCGCCCCGGCCAGGATGTAGCTCTGCCAGCGGCCATCGCGGGCCACGCCCCAGGCCCCGGCCAGCATCAGCGCGGTGAAGACGCTGGTGGGCGCGCTGGTAGCGATAAAGTGGCTGTTCTCGACGGGGAAGCGGGCCAGGGCCATGATCGCCCCGGCCAGCAGGGCCACGCGCGCGTCGAACATGCGCCGCCCGAGCAGGTAGACCACCGGCGCGGCGAGCGCGCCGAGCACCCCGATCATGGCGCGGTTCCAGATATAGAGCCCGCTCGACGTGGTGAATGCGTAGGTCTTGCTGGGGAGATCCTGGAGCGAGGCGTACTCTCCACTCTGCACCATCAGCCAGCCGTAGGCCCGCGTGACGAGGGTGAGCAGGTAGAAGACCAGGGTGGGGTGACGGAAGAACTGCGGGTTGGGGTTGCTGTCCCGCACCATGTTGACCACCACCTCGACGTAGTGTGGCTCGTCGGGGTGCTCGACATAGGGCAGCCCCCAGCCGAGCGCCCAAAGGCGCGGGGCCAGGGCCAGGGCGAAGATCAGCAGCGGGGCGAGCCATGCGGCGCGGCGTGAGGGTGTGCGCATGGCGCGCATTATACCGCCACAAGGATTGCAGATTGCAGATTGCAGATTGCAGGCTAGACGATGCAATCTACGCAATACCGCAGCAGTCACGCAGTGCGCTCTCTGTCATGCTGAGCGCAGCGAAGCATCTAGCACCTGCGAGCGGGAAGACCCTTCGCTTCGCTCAGGGTGACATGGGAATGTGGCTTCCTGAGCGAGAGCGTGACAGCTGCGGTATTGCCAATCTGCAATCTGCAATCTGCAATCTGCAATACCCCTACGGCACCGTGCGCCGCATCACCTGGCCGAGGCCGGTGATGTTGTCGATCACCCTCGGCTCGCCGAAGTACTCGACCGAGCCGTTGCCGCTGATGTTGGCCAGCAGCTGCTCCTCCACCCGCACCACCGCGTCGGCGAATCCGTCGATCGTCACCGTGGCCCGCTGGCTCGCTAGGGCGCTGCCGTCGTAGGAGCCGGCCCCCGAGAGGGTGACGGTCTGCTCGCGCACGACGCCGGCAACCGTCACCGTGTTCGCCCCGACCACGCTGATGCTGAGGCTGTCGCCGCTGATCCCGCTGGCGCTGATGCCCCCGGCGCCGCCGGCCACAATCGAGCGCAGCTCGCGCACACGCAGTCGCATCTGGAGTCCGTAGGTCGGGTCCACGCTGCCATCGACGGAGATGCGCATAGTGTCGCCGTCCACCTCGCTGATGATGTGGGGCAGGATGTTGCCCTGGCCGAGCAGCGTCAATCCCTCCTCGTCGCCCTGGACGATCTCCAGGCTGCCGAACGCGCCGAACTCGACGGCGCGCACGCCGCTGGCCGGGCGCTCCTCGCGGATGACTGGGCCGCTGCCCTTGATCAGTGGCCCGACGCGCTGGGCGCACCCGGCGAGCAGCAGCGCGGCGATGATGGCACCGATGGTGATGCGGAGTGCGGACACGGCGAGGCTCCCTCTACTACGCGGCACCGTATAGCTGGAGTATACTGCATGGGAGGGCCGCACGCGGCGGCCCCGCACACCCTGGCAGGAGGATCACGATGTCCGATGCAGCCCCCTTCGCAGCCCTAGCGGGCGCGGAGTTTATGGTTCTGACAACCTATAAGCGATCAGGCGACGCCATGCCCACCACGGTCTGGTTCGCCCAGGTCGACGACCGGCTCTATGTGACGACGCAGAGCCACGCGGGCAAGGCGAAGCGCATCCGGGCCACCCCGGCGGTGACAGTCGCGCCGAGCGACCGGGTGGGAGCCGTGAGCGGCCCGGCGGCCCCCGGCCAGGCCCGCATCCTCGGCCCCGAGGAGGCCGACGCCGCCGAGGCGAGCCTGCGCGCCAAGTACGGCGAGCAGTATGTGGCCCTGACAAGCCGTATCCCCGAGGGCTCGGTGCGAATCTTTATTGAGGTGACGCCCTAGCGCGCCTGAGCAAGCGACCGGGCTGCCAGCAAGCTGGCAGCCCGGTCGCCGTCTACCCAGTGCTCAGCAACCCGCGCTGCATGGCGATCGTCACCGCCTCGGTGCGCGAGCGAGCGTCAAGCTTATCGAAGATCCGGCTGAGGTGAGTCTTGATCGTATTCTCTGAGATCGTGAGCTGGGCGGCGATCTCCTTATTGCTATCGCCACGGGCGAGCAGGCGCAGCACCTCAAGCTCACGGGCCGAGAGCTCATCGGCGGGAGATTCGGCCATACGGGCGAGCATGCGCGCGGCGACGCCGGGCTCAAGTGCGGCCCGGCCCTGCATCAGCATGCGCACCGCGCGCACAAGCTCCTCGGGGGGCGTGTCCTTGAGCAGGTAGCCCTGGGCGCCCGCCGAGAGGGCCGGGGCGATATACTCGTCGGTGTCGTAGGTGGTGAGCACCAGGAAGCGCGATGTGTAGCCCCTGGCGCGGGCCTGCTGCATCACCTCGACGCCGCTCAGCTGCGGCATGCGCAGGTCGAGCAGCACCACATCGGGCTGTAGCTCGCCAATCAGCCGCAGCCCCTCGGCGCCATCGGCGGCATCGCCCACCACCTCGATGTCCTCCTCGTAGCGCAGCATCGCCACGATGCCGTGACGCACCACCGGGTGGTCGTCTACGACGATGACCTGGATCATAGAGAACCTCAGCTTTAGGGGCAATACTGTTCAAATAAGAAATCTACCGTCGCGCAGCCCTCAATCCGTAGGTGCCCACGCCATCACAACGGCCCCGCCCTCGTTGCGCAGTTCCAGCGAGCCGCCGAGGGCGGCCAGCCGCTCGCGCATGCCTGCCAGGCCGAACCCGCCCCAGGGGCCGGGCCGGGTCGGACGATCTAGCGCATCGGCGCTGAAGCCGCGCCCGTCGTCGCGCACGCTCAGGCGAACCTGCCCTGGGCAGAAGGCCAGCTCAACCGTCACCTGCCCCGCGCCGGCGTGCTTGATCACATTGGCCAGCGACTCCTGGGCCACCCGCAGCAGCGCCGACTCGACATCGGGCGGCAGCGGGCGAGGCTCGCCGTCCAGTGTGAACACACCAGCCACCCCGAGCTGTCCCTGGCGCTCAATCAGGCCGCGCAGGGCGTCGCCCAGGTCGCCGCGCTCCAGAACCGAGGCGCGCATGTTCCAGACCGAGCGGCGGGCCTCGGCCAGCGCCTCGCGAGCCATGCGCTCGGCCAGGCCCAGGTGCTCCTCGGCGGCCACGTCGCCGGCGGCGGCGGCCCGCCTCGCCGCGCCAAGCTGCACCACGATCCCGGTCAGCCCCTGGGCGATCCCGTCGTGGATCTCGCGGGCCAGCCGGGCGCGCTCCGCCAGCGTGGCCGTCTCGCGCTCCTGGTCGAGGATCTGCTCCGTCTGCACGGACACCCTGTTCTCCAACTGCTCGCTCAGCTGGCGCAGCTCCTCGGCCTGGGAGCGGCTCTGGCGCAGGGCGCGCTGGAGATCCCCAGCCAGCAGCGAGGTCATGGCGGCCACCGTCCAGTAGAGCGAGATCCAGAAGAGCGCCGAGATGATCGGCACCATGCCGACGATCTGCACGCTGAAGGGGAGTGCGCTCGACGTGCTGCCCTGGCCGAGCCATGCCGAGCCGGCCACCAGCAGCGTGGACACCCCGGCCAGGCTCAGGCTGGCGCCCCAGTCGATCAGCAGGCCGGCCGCGCAGATCGGCATGATCATCAGGGCCGGGAACATGGAGGTGACGCCGTAGCGCAGCGCGATCAGGGTGCTCAGCAGGGTCCACACGCCGATCAGCAGGATGGCCGAGATGTTTGGCTGGCCCAGGCGCACTAGGATGATCAGGGCGCTGATGAAGATCGCGACGATGATCAGCGGCTGCGGGATGCCGAGCAGGGTCGGGACGGTGCCCGCCCGGGGCTGCAGCGGCCGCATGCCAAAGAGCAGCGGCCCCAGCGCGGAGACGCTGAGCGGGATCAGCAGGATGATCAGGGTCTGGATCACCAGTCGGCTGCGCCGGCTGGTCTCGTCTTGTATGCGCTGCGGCGGTATTCTTTGCATAGCGGTGCCTCACCGCCATTGTAGCACGGCGCCCCGCGCGGCTCATTCACCCGTCCGGGTGATGCCAGGGTCGCCTTCCAGCGCCAGCCTCCATGCCCTGGTTCCTGGCGAAGGCCACGCTCGACCCCCAGAGGTAGCCGACGGCGGGCGATCGTAACAGCGTCATAGGCTGATGAAGTCGCGCACGAACGCGTCGATGAAGCTCTCGGCTGTCGCGTGGCCGGTGAGCACGTGCCAGATGCCGAGGGCCAGCGGCGCCGGGACGTGGATCTTCTCCGCCAGCAGCAGCACGACGCGCAGCGTCTGGTAGCCCTCCGGCAGCACCCCGGTCTCGGCCTCGATCTCGGCGACCTGCTTGCCCGCCGCGATCTGCTCGCCGAATCCGCGGTTGTGGCTGCGGGCGCTCAGCGCCGTGGCCAGCAGGTCGCCCATGCCGGCCAGGTAGAAGAAGGTCTCCTGCTGGGCGCCCATGCCCACGCCGAGGCGGGCCATCTCCTCCAGAGCCATCGTCAGGTAGGCGGCCCGAAAGTTTGCGCTGCTCACCTGCTTGCCGTCGAAGAAGCCGAGGCCGATCGCGTAGATGTTCTTCAGGATGCCGCCCAGCTCCACGCCGAGGGCGTCCTGCGAGAAGCGCACCCGGAAGTGGTCGTTGTCGAGCAGCCCGGCCACGGGCAGCATGATCGCGGAGCTCCCGCCGGCCAGCATCACCAGTGTCGGCATGCCGCGCGCGAACTCGCCGGCGATGGCCGGGCCCGCCAGCATAAGGCATGGGTTCTGCGGGAAGAGCGCGCAGACGGTCTGGTAGGCGGTCTGCCCAGTCGCCCGGTCGATGCCCTTGGCCAGGTTGATCACCGTGGCGCCCGGCCGCAGCAGGTCGGCGTGGAGCTCCAGGGTGCTGCGGATGAACGCCGACGGCAGCGCGATGAAGACTGTCGCGCACTGGGCGAGCAGATCGTCGAGCCGCCCGGTCGCCGTCAGCCCCGGCGACAGCGCGATGTCGGGGAGGTAGCGGGTGTTGGTGTGGTCCGCGTTAATCTCGGCGACGACCTGCGGGTTATACTCCCAGCCCAGCACCTCGTGGCCATTGGCGGTGATAAGCTGGGCGAGCGCCGTGCCCAGGTTGCCAAGCCCGATGATCCCGACCTGCATCGCCTCGCCCCTTTCCCTCACATGCACGGTGCCCAATCTGGGGTCGCCCTATTATAGGTGCTGCAAGGATATGTGCTGCGGGGCCGCGGCCTCAGGTGAGCGTGCGCGAGTCCGCTGCGCGCGCGCGCCTCGTGGCGACGAGCGCCTGGGCCTGCTCATGGCTGACAGCCTGGAGTTGCTGCAGCTCGGCCAGCGTGATCGGCCCCTCCGTCAGAAGGCTGCTGACCTGCGTGTCGCGAATCTGCTGGATGCTGGTGAACAGGACGCGCAGCAGCTCGCCCATCTGGACAGAGCTCCAGTCGGTGCTGTTGCGGACACCGCCGAGGAGGTCGATGATATGCCCGAGCTGCACGTTCTGGCGATCTACCGCGAGCGACAGATCGGTAACGCGCTGCTCAAGGCTGGCGACGGCGCTGCGGAGATCTAGGTCATTTGAAGAGGAGGTTAGCATACTCATCGGCGTTCTCTCCCTGGGCTAACATGTTGGGTAGGATGGAATGGGCCATGCTATGAGTATAGCAGTGTAGCGAACGATTCCCGGCTGCTGTGGGGCTGAGACCCTATGCGTATCAATTTTAGGGCGGCAGCGCCCTAAAAACCAGCGTTGTTTTGGCCAAAACAACAAGAGATTCCGGGGAGACTGGGCTTACCTTATCGCCCATTCGGGTGATCCGCCGTCGCCCAAACCTGTGAGGGCACGATCATTGCTTCTCCTGATGCGCCCCTGGTAGAGCAGAGCTATCCTTGATGCAGAGCAGAGCCGCATAGCGACGGCAACCCAAGCATCAAGGACAAGGAGAAGCATAATGGCAACAACTACGCTCCCTCGCGGGCACGCCGTCAGGCGCGGTCGCTGGATCGCCGGCGGGGTCGCCGTGATCGTCCTGGCCCTGATCGCCGCCCTGCTCATCACCCGCCAGGCGTCCGCGCCGACGGCGGGCAGCACGGCGACCACGACCGTCAGCCTCGGGGCGCTCACCGCCAGCGTCACTGGCAGCGGCACCATCGCCGCCGAGCAGACGATCGACCTGCCCTTTCGGGCCAGCGGCAGCGTGACCGAGGTGCTGGTGAGTGAGGGCGATGTGGTGACTGCCGGGCAGGCCCTGGCCCGCATCGACAGCCGCGACCTGGAGTCCCAGGTGGCCAGCGCCCAGGCCAGCCTGGCCAGCGCACAGGCCCGCCTGGAGCAGCAGCAGGCCGGCAACGCCACCCCCGAGCAGGTCGCCTCCTCGCAGGCCAGCCTGGCCAGCGCCCAGGCCAGCCTACAGAAGGCCCGCACTAACAACACCACCGCCGCCGATATCGCCGACGCCACGGCCCAGCTGCGCTCGGCCCAGGCCAAGCTCGACGACCTGAAGGCTCAGCCCAAGGCCGATGAGCTGGCCTCGGCCCAGGCCAGCTACGACCAGGCCGTCGCCAACCTACAGTCCCAGCGCACCGGCCTGGCCGTCGCCAAGCAGAAGGCCGACTCCTCGGTGCAGCAGGCCGCCGACACCCTGCGCGACAGGCAGACCGACTACAGCCGGATCTACTGGGACAACCGTGAGAAGGAGAGCCTCCCCGGCGACCTGCCGCAGTCCGACAAGGACAACGAGGCCGCCGCCCTGCGCGCCGTGAATAGCGCCGAGGAGAGCCTCCAGCAGGCTACCCTGGCCTACGAGCAGGCCAAGCAGGACGAGATCTCCGGCGTGGCCAAGGCCGAGTCGCAGCTGCGCGATGCCGAGACGAAGCTGCGCGTCACTAAGGAAGGTGCCACCGAGACCGACCTCATCCAGGCCCAGGCCAGCGTAGACCAGGCCAACGCGAGCCTCCAGAAGCTGCGCCAGGGCGGCACCGCCGCCGATGTGGCCGTGGCCCAGGCCAGCGTGGATCAGGCCAAGGCCAACCTGGATCAGCTGACCGCGCCCGCCACCGCCAGCGACCTGACGATCGAGCAGGCCAGCGTGGCCCAGGCCGAGCAGTCACTAGCCCAGGCCCGGCTCCAACTGGAGAACGCCACGCTCACCGCGCCCTTTGCCGGCGTGGTCTCCCAGGTGAACATCGTGCCCGGCAGCGCCGTTGGCAGCGGCACAGCCGCCCTGACCCTGGTGAACCGCGATCCGCTGCACGTTGACCTGAAGCTGAACGAGAACGACATCGCCATGGTGCAGCTCGGCCAGCCGGTCTCCCTGACCATCGACGCCATCTCGGACTGGAAGGCCGACGGCACGGTGAGCTACATCGCCCCGGCCGCCGAGACCACCAACGATGTTGTTACCTACCGGGTGCGCGTCTCCTTCCCCGACGCCGACGCCCAGGTGAAGGTGGGCATGACCGCCAACCTGGAGATCGTCACCGCCACCCGCGAGGACGCCCTGCTGGTGCCGAACAGCGCCCTCCAGCCCAAGGGTGCTGGCCGGGTGGTGCTGGTGCCCAACGCCGATGGCACCACCCGCGAGGTAGATGTGACCATCGGCCTGAGCGACGGCATCAATACCGAGATCCTGAGCGGGCTGAGCGCGGGCGAGACGGTCGTGGCCAACCCCGGCGCGCAGACGAAGCCGAGCGGCGGCGGGATGTTTGGGAGGTAGCGATGCGACCAATGATAGCGATCCGCGATATGACCAAGGTCTACCACATGGGCGACATCGAGGTCGGCGCGCTCCAGGGCGTCTCCTTCGACATTATGCCCGGCGAGTTTGTGGCGATCATCGGGCCGAGCGGCAGCGGCAAGAGCACCCTGATGAACATGATCGGCTGCCTGGACGTGCCCACCGCCGGCAGCTATGCGCTGGACGGCGAGGAGGTGGCCAGCCTGGTCGGCGACGACCTCTCGCTGGTGCGGGCGCGCAAGCTGGGCTTTGTCTTCCAGCAGTACATGCTGCTGCCGCGCCAGCCGGCCCTGCGCCAGGTAGAGATGCCGATGATCTACCGGGGCGTGCCCACGGTCGAGCGCCACCGCCGCGCCAAGATCGCCCTGGAGATCGTCGGCATGGGCAACCGCATGGACCACAAGCCCACCGAGCTCTCGGGCGGCCAGCAGCAGCGCGTGGCGATCGCCCGCGCCCTGGTCGGCAGCCCGGCGGTGCTGCTGGCCGATGAGCCAACCGGCGCCCTCGACAGCAAGACCTCGGTGGAGATCATGCAGATCTTCCAGCGGCTCAACCGCGAGCAGGGCATCACGATCATCCTCGTGACCCACGAGCTGGATGTGGCCGCCTACGCCCAGCGCATCCTGACGATGCGCGATGGCCTGCTGGTCGAGGATCGCCGGAACTGATGTGATCTCACCCTCACCCCCTTTATGAGGAGCGCTCCTATGGCAACAGCCATAACGAAAGAACCAACGGCGGCCATCCCCGTGGCCGAGCCGAGCCTGCCCATCCTGGAGCCGCTGGGCGAGAGCGGCTCCTCGACGGTGGGCGTGGGCGAGGTGGTGCGGCTGGCCTTCGACAGCCTGCTGGCCAACAAGATGCGGGCCTTCCTGACCATGCTCGGCGTGATCATCGGCGTGGGATCGGTGGTGGCCCTGCTCTCGATCGGCGGCGGGGCCAGCAACGCGATCACCTCCAGCGTCGCCTCGACCGGCACGAACGTCCTGACGCTCATGCCCGGGTCGCCGCAGAACCGTGGGCCGGGCAGCACCGGTCAGGCCCAGACCCTGACCATCGCCGATGCAGACGCGGTCGCGCAGCTGGGCCTGCCGATCATCGGGCCGGCGCCGCAATACGGCGGCGGCGCCCAGGTGATCGCCCCCGCCGCCGACGCCAACGCCACAATCACCGGCATCGTCCCGGCCTACTTCGAGATCAACTCGCTGACCCTCCAGAGCGGCAGCTACCTCGACGAGAGCCAGGTGCGCGGATCATCCACCGTGGTGGTGCTTGGCGCGAATCTTGCGAACGATCTCTTCGGCAGCGGCGAGGCGGTCGGCCAGATCGTGCGGATCAAGGCCAGTCCTTCCGCGTGATCGGCGTGCTGAACACCAAGGGCAGCAGCGGCTTCGGCGGCTCGGTGGATGACCAGGCCCTGGTGCCGATCTCGGTGGCCCAGCAGCGGCTCTTCGGGGCGCGCACCCCCGACGGCAACGGCTGGCTCGTCTCGTCGATCAGCATCTCGGTGCCCGACGCCAACAACATCGACTATGTGACCGCGCAGATTCAGACCCTGCTACGCGACCGTCACCGGCTGCCTGTCGACGGCAGCGAGGATGACTTCAACATCTTCGACCAGGCATCGCTGCTCAGCACGCTCACCACCGTGACCAGCCTGCTCACGCTCTTCCTCGGCGCGGTGGCCGCGATCTCGCTGCTGGTGGGCGGGATCGGCATTATGAACATTATGCTGGTGAGCGTGAGCGAGCGGACGCGCGAGATCGGTCTGCGCAAGGCGGTCGGCGCGCGCGGGCGCGACATTCTGCTCCAGTTTGTGGTCGAGGCGCTGGTGCTCAGCACCGCCGGCGGCATGATCGGGCTGGCGATAGGCAGCTCGATTCCGATCAT
Source organism: Chloroflexales bacterium ZM16-3 (assembly GCA_004138175.2). GTDB lineage: Bacteria > Chloroflexota > Chloroflexia > Chloroflexales > Chloroflexaceae > Oscillochloris > Oscillochloris kuznetsovii. Next base: position 211,380 of record RYFE02000006.1, read on the forward strand.
CATCACCCTGACCGGCCTGCTCGACGCGCCGGTGACATGGACGACCATGCTGATCGCGGTGGGCTTCGCGATGGCGGTGGGCCTCTTCTTCGGGATCTATCCGGCCCGCCGCGCGGCCCAGCTCAACCCGATCGAGGCGCTGCGCCACGAGTAGCGATCAGAGCACGCAAGTGACGGCTCCCAAGCGTAAACGCTCGGGCTTCAAGATGAGCGCACTCCTGACGGTCTAGGTGGTGATCGCCCTGCATCGCTACCTCACCGTGTCGATCAGCGGAGTGCTGCGCAAGCTCGCACACGGGCTGCGCTTGTTCTGGCCCGACCCCGCGGTGCCGTTGCCCAAAGACAGCGCCCTGGCCTATCGACGCCAGCAGTGATACAACCACCGCCCGTCGCAGCAATGCCGCCAGCGCTGCCGAAGCCCCGAGGGGATGCCGTCCTAGTGCTTCAACAACATGCGCCGGTTCTTATTTGAAAAGCAGTGCCCCTAAACCCCCGACTCCCAACCCCGTGGTACAATGCCCCGGCTATGCCAGAGCCACTCGTCTACCTCATGCTGTTTTTGGCCTTGCTGCTGCCGCTGCTCGGCGCGGTGGCCCTGCGCCTGCTCGATGCCCGCATGGGCGAGCGGCGCGTGCTAATCGCCTCGGCGGTCGTCTTCGGGGTGGCTATCGCCAGCGCGCTCGCCCTCTCGCGGAGCGATGTGGGGGCGATCCGCATCGGCGACGTGAGCCTGCTGCTGCCCGGCACACGCCCCGACACCGTCTTCGTCCTGCCCGCCGATATCCCGATCCAGGGCAACCCCGAGGATGCGCCTGTCGGCCCGCCGGTGCTGCCCACGCTCACGCCACGGCCCAGCGCCACCGCCACCGTCACCGCTACGCCGCTGCCCTCGGCCACACCAACCGATACGCCTGAGCCGCCCACGGCCACGCCTGAGCCGCCCACGGCCACGCCTGAGCCGCCCGCCGGAGGCCGCACCTACACCGTTGAGTCTGGCGACAGCCTGCGCAGCATCGCCGAGCAGTTCGGCGTCAGCGTGGATGCCATCCTCCAGGCGAATGGCCTCACCCCAGCCCAGGGCGACGCCCTGCGCGTCGGCCAGGAGCTGGTGATCCCGTAGTCATTGCAGATTGCAGATGGTAGATTACTCTATGACGACGATCCATACGATCGAGCGTAAGCCCCGCGCCGCATCCGACGGCCCGCCGCCCCTGCTGATCATGCTGCACGGCTACGGCAGCAATGAGCAGGATCTGTTCGACCTCGGCGAGTACTTCGACCCGCGCATGCACATCGTCAGCCCGCGCGGGGTGCTTGACCTGGGCTTTGGCTTCGCCTGGTACCACCTCGGCGGCGCCCCAGGCAACCTTATTCCCGACCCGGCCACCCGCGCCCGCGCCCGCGACATCCTCGCCGCCCTGGTGTCCGATCTGCCCGGCCGCCTCGGCACCGATCCGCAGCGCACCTACCTGCTGGGCTTCAGCCAGGGCGCGGTGATGAGCCTGGCCCTGGCCGCCCATATCCCCGGCCAGCTCGCCGGGATCATCCCGATCAGCGGCTACCTCGACCCGGACAGCCTGGACGGCCCGCTGCCCGCAGCCATCGCCGAGCTGCCCATCCTCCAGATCCATGGCACAGAAGATGCGGTAGTCCCTATCGCGGCCGCCCGCCGCACCCGCGACACGCTCGCCCCGCTGGCCCGCCGCCACACCTACCAGGAGTACCCGGTCGGCCACACGATCAGCATGGATGGCATCCAGCTCATCCAGGGATGGCTCGCCGAGCGGCTGGCTACGTGATTGCAGATTGCAGATTGCAGATTGCAGATTGCAGATTGGGCTCTGCAATCTGTAATCTGCAATCTGCAATGATCGAGGAGGGCGCTGTTGGCTCTGGAGCTCTGGCAGATCATCCTGACCGGGATCGGCGGCCTGTTCGCCCTCCAGATGCTCACCGCCGCCGTGCTGATGATCGAGGCGAAGCTGCGCCGCCACCGCGTGCCGCCTGAGGGCTTCCCCTTCTTCTCACCCCCGCCCGCCACCGTGGCCAGCACCGAGGTGCAGATCTACAGCGAGGGCCGCGAGGTCTTCGCCGCGATGCTCGCCGCCATTGAGGGCGCCCGCGAGTCGATCTACCTAGAGACATTCATCTGGAAGGATGACGAGATCGGCGAGCGCTTCAAGCAGGCGCTCATCCGCAAGGCAGGCGAGGGCGTGGCGGTCTACCTGATCTACGACACCTTCGCCAACATGGTGGTGCCGCGCCGCTTCTTCCAGTTCCCGCCCGAAATCTACGCGCTGCCCTACCGGGCCTGGCGCCGCCCCTGGCACGCCATCGACTTCCGCCGCTACGGGCGCGACCACCGCAAGATCCTGGTGGTGGACGAGCGTGTAGGCTTTGTGGGCGGCTATAACATCGGTGAGCTCTACCGCACCCGCTGGCGCGACACCCACCTGCGGCTGGATGGCCCCGAGGTGGACGACCTTGTGTACGCCTTTGTGGACTTCTGGAACGCTAACCGCTACCCGCACCACCCGAAGATCCCGCTGCCGAGCCGCACCTGGTCCTCGCGGCTGCGGGCCTATCGTAACGACCCGGTGCGGCTGATCTTCCCCATCCGCTCAATCTACATCGAGGCGATCGAGCAGGCCCAGAAGCACATCTTTATGACCCAGGCGTACTTCATCCCCGACGAGGCCATCCTCCAGGCGCTGATGCGCGCGGGCCGCCGCGGGGTCGATGTGCGCGTCCTGGTGCCCTGGCAGAGCAACCACGTGCTGGCCGACTGGCTGGCCCGCCACTCCTTCGACCTCTGCCTGCGCAGCGGCGTGCGGATCTTCGCCTACCAGGGCGCGATGATCCACGCCAAATCGGCCACCATCGACTCGATCTGGTCGATGGTGGGCACGGCGAACATCGACCGGCTCAGCCTGGTCGGCAACTATGAGATCAACGTGGAGATCTTCAGCCCCGAGGTCGCCGGGTCGATGGAGGCGATCTTCATCTGTGACCTGACGAACGCCGTAGAGATCCGGCCCGAGGAGTGGGCGCGGCGCTCCTGGGTCGCCCGCGCCTCCGAGCTGGTGCTCTCGCCGCTCTGGCCGCTTTTGTAACGGCTGAGGGCTAAGGGCTGAGGGCTGAATGTGTCATTCGGCCCCTGGCCGCTACTGCTGCCGTAGCGGTGGACACGAAACAGGGAGGTATCTGTGGGTTCAGCCCTACAGACACCTCCCTGTTTCGTATCGCAGCGCCAGCCTCAGTGGCTCAGTGGCGCGATCATTCCCTCAGTGTTCTAGTTTGTCGTCGCCATAGACTGCTCGCAGCTGATCGGCCCGCGCGCGGTGTTGGCCAGCACCCGGCCGGTGTTCGCCTCCACATAGATCATGCCCCTATCCAGCATCACCTCATAGGCAGGTGTCCCCGCGTAGGTGATGAGCGTCGGCGCGCCGATGACCGTCGCAGTAGGCTCATTGTCCTGCGCGATCACGGTCGCGTTCTGGAACGAGATGTTGTAGCTCTCCTGCTTGGTCATGCTCGGCAGGTTCGCGTATAGGATGATCAGACCATCGGCCACAAATACCAGAATAATTGCTGCCAGTGTACTGAAGAATAGGCGGGTGGTGCGGCTACTCATTGTCTCTTGCTCCTTTCGTCGCATATCTGCCCCCGAGTAGTAGCATAAACTGTTCTTCTTGGAATTACATTAAGAATACGTCACCTTACCCCAATTTTTTCCTTATTTTTTCTCAGTTTTTGGAGCGGCGCAAGCCTTCATATCTTCTAATGTCAGGGCGCACACCTCTCTAGATCTACTGGATATGAATCATTGGCGGTTTTTCGGGCACAAAAAAAAGCCCCCGCAATAGCCTCTTGCTGACTTTAAGCAAATTTCCTTGCTTAAAGTCAATAGAAACGGGTGCTAAAGCACAGCTTTATGGCTGTTTCGATGGCTTATGGCTCACGCCCGATAGCATGTATCGGGGGCGAGGATTATTTATCAATATTGGCCTTAATTAAGTGCTATGCTTATCGTAAAGGGTTGCTCTCCGCTAGCCTGATGTTCACTTGATGGTGATCTTACGCTAAGCGCGCCTTCCTAGACTATCAAACGGCCACAGCGTGAAAAGGTTACGGGGCAATATCGCAGAAGTCGTTCATGCGCGGGGCGCTGCGCATGAAGGATCGCGGATGGCACGGGGCCGACTGTAGTGATGCTATACTAGGATTCCCTTAACATACGCTTAACATGAACTCCCTTCGGGCTTAATCGAGACCCGGTACTATGGGCCTCGTGGTATGTGCGCAACCAGCACAGTGTATGAGCACTCCGTCGTGCCTATGGGGACGATCCGCTCCCAGCATTGCGCTGTCCTACGCCACATTACCTACGCTCGTGTTTCCGTCTTATGAGGAGGATGTATGTACGTTCTTTCCCGTCGGTTCGCGGCCCTCGCGCTCTTGCTGGCCCTGATGATCCCGGCCCTCGCGGCCTGTGGTGGCGCTGCCACCACCTCACCCACGACTGCCCCTGTGGCAGTTGCGACAGATGCCCCTGCGGCAACCGCCCCAGCTGCGCCTGAGGCTCCGACTGAGGCGATGGCCGCCACCGAGGCTTCGACCGAGGCGCCGACCGAGGCCGCGATGACCGATGAGCTGAGCGGCCAGCTGACGATCGCCGGCTCCTCGGCCCTGCTGCCGCTCATCCAGGAGGCGGCCAACCAGTTCCAGACCAAGAACCCCAAGGTGCAGATCACCGTCACCGCAGGCGGCTCGGGCGCCGGGCGCACCCAGGTCTGTGAGGGCAAGATCGACATCGGCAATAGCGATGTGCCGATCTCTGATGATGAGAAGACCAAGCTGAACTGCGCCGACGCCGAGATGACCCCGGTGGCTATCCAGGCGTTCGCCCCGGTGGCCAACAAAGAGGGTCCCGGCAGCGTCACTAGCCTGACCAAGGACCAGATCGTCGGCATCTTCTCGGGCACGATCACCAACTGGAAGGATGTCGGCGGCGACGACATGGAGATCATCCTGGTGAACCGCGCCAAGGGCTCGGGCACCCGCGCCAACATGGCCAAGTTCCTCTTCGCTGGCGACGACACCCAGTTCGCCACGGGCGCCTCGGAGGAGGATAACAACGAGACGGTCAAGACGACCGTGGCCCAGACCCCGGGCGCGATCTCGTACCTGGGCTTCGCCTACCTGAGCGACCCCGACCTGCTGGCCTTCAGCATCGACGGCGTCGCCCCGACCAAGGCCGACATCCAGGCCGGCAAGTGGCCGATCGGTGGCCCCGGCTACGCGATCACCAAGGGCGCCCCCTCGGAGCTGGCCAAGGCATTCCTCGACTACGTCACCAGCGCTGAGTTCCAGGGCAGCGACGTGTTCGACAAGCTCGGCTTTGTCCCCGTGGGCGGCGCCAGCGCCAGCTCCGGCGACACGATGGCGATGGCCGACCTGAGCGGCCAGCTGACGATCGCCGGCTCCTCGGCCCTGCTGCCGCTCATCCAGGAGGCGGCTAACCAGTTCCAGACCAAGAACCCCAAGGTGCAGATCACCGTCACCGCAGGCGGCTCGGGCGCCGGGCGCACCCAGGTCTGCGAGGGTAAGATCGACATCGGCAATAGCGATGTGCCGATCTCTGATGACGAGAAGACCAAGCTGAACTGCGCCGACGCCGAGATGACCCCGGTGGCCATCCAGGCGTTCGCCCCGGTGGCCAACAAGAAGGGCCCCGGCAGCGTCACCAGCCTGACCAAGGACCAGATCGTCGGCATCTTCAACGGCACGATCACCAACTGGAAGGATGTCGGCGGCGACGACACCGAGATCATCCTGGTCAACCGCGCCAAGGGCTCGGGCACCCGCGCCAACATGGCCAAGTTCCTCTTCGCTGGCGACGACACCAAGTTCGCCACCGGCGCGTCGGAGGAGGATAACAACGAGACGGTCAAGACGACCGTGGCCCAGACCCCGGGCGCGATCTCGTACCTGGGCTTCGCCTACCTGAACGACCCTGACCTGCTGGCCTTCAGCATCGACGGCGTCGCCCCGACCAAGGCCGACATCCAGGCCGGCAAGTGGCAGATCGGTGGCCCCGGCTACGCGATCACCAAGGGCGCCCCCTCGGAGCTGGCTCAGGCATTCCTCGACTACGTCACCAGCGCTGAGTTCCAGGGCAGTGACGCGTTCGACAAGCTCGGCTTCGTGCCGGCGAAGTAGGTCTACGGCGCTTCCCTGCTGAGGTGTGGGGCGGCTGCGTCCCCACAAGACATTTTCATGAGGCAGTAGCGCAGAAGGAACCCTGTCACCCTGAGCGCCCGGCCCGTAAACGGGCGGGCTCAGGCTACGAAGGCCGCTGAAGCGGCCTTCGTAGCCTGAGCCGGGGGCTTCAGCCCCCGGCAGGCGGCGTCGCACAGGATTCCTTCTGCGGTATTGCCAACTCTGCCAAGGGTTTTAGGGCAAATAGCACTAAAAGGGATACTATGCGTCTTCGTCAGGGTATTGTCGCGCAGGCGATCTTCTTCACCGCCGCCGCGATCGTCGCGCTCAGCACCGCTGCCCTGCTGCTGTTCACCGGCAGCCGTGGCCTGGCGGTGTTCGGCTACATGAACCCGGCTGAGTTCTTTCTGAGCACCAGCTGGGATCAGAACCTTGAGACCTTCGGCGTGCTGCCGCTGCTGGCCGGCTCGCTGCTCACTGTCGGCCTTGCTCTGCTGGTCAGCGTGCCGCTGGCCCTGGGCGTGGCGATCTTTATGGTCGAGATCGCGCCCGAGCCGGTGCGCCGGGCGATGCGCACGGTGGTCGAGCTGTTCGCCGCCCTGCCCTCCGTGATCTATGGGCTGCTCGGGCTCACCCTGGTGGTGCCCTGGGTGCGCGAGAGCTTCGGCGGCGGGCTGGGCAAGGGCATCCTGGCCGCCTCGATCGTGCTGGTGTTCATGACTCAGCCGACGATCGTTAGCATCGCCGAGGACGCCCTGCGAGCGCTGCCCGAGTCCCTTCGCGAGGGTGCCCTGGCCGTCGGGGCCACCCGCTGGCAGATGATCTGGCGCGTGCTGCTGCCGGCCGCCCGCCCCGGCCTGATCACGGCTGTGGTGCTGGGCACAGGCCGCGCCGTCGGCGAGACGATCGCTGTGCAGATGGTGATCGGCAATATCACCTCGCGGGTGCCCAACAGCCTGCTCAAAGGTGCGACGACGATGCCTGCGGCGATCGTCACCCAGCTGCCCGAGGCCACCAGCCCCGAGCACCGCGCCGCCCTGATTATGGTCGCCTTCCTGCTGCTGGTGATAACCTTCAGCCTGATCGCCGCCGTGCGCGCCGCTGGCTCCAGAGGCAAAGCCCGCCCGACGACCCGCAGGCGTCCGACGCCCGCCGCCCAGGCTGCCGCCGTGAAGGGGGGCGACTGATGAATAGCGAGACGCGCGAGATTATGGCGACCAAAGATATGGCATGGGAGCGCCGGATTATGGCCTCCCGCCGACGTGCGGCGCTGGTTGATCGGGCGATGACTGGGATCATGTGGCTGGCCGCGATCTTCCTGGCTATCGTGCTCTCGGGGGTGATCTTCATCATCCTGCGCGCTGGTCTGCCCGCGATCAGCTGGACATTCCTCACCACCGCAAGCTCGATCACCGACCCAGGCGGCGGCATCGGCCCGCAGATCTGGGTCACGATGTATATTCTTGTGCTGTCGCTGGTGATCGTCACCCCGATCGGCGTCGGCGCGGCGATCTATCTCTCGGAGTACGCCCGGCCCGGCCCGATCACCAACGCCATCCGCTTCAGCACCGAGGCGCTGGCCTCCGTGCCGTCGGTGGTCTTCGGCGTGTTCGGGGCGATTGTCTTCCTGACGATTATGAACCTGGGCTTCAGCGTGCTGAGCGGCGCGCTCACCCTGGCCCTGCTGAACCTGCCCCTGATGGTGCGCATCGCCGAAGACGCCATCCGCGCCGTGCCGGTGTCCTACCGTGAGGCCAGCCTGGCGCTGGGCGGCTCGCGCTGGGAGACGATCCGCAAGGCGGTGCTGCCGAGTGCGCTGCCCGGTATCATCACCGCCCTGGTGCTCACCGGCGGTCGTATTATTGGCGAGACGGCCCCGCTCATCCTCACCACCGGCACCACGATCTCGCCCAACGCGCAGTACAGCCTCAACCCGCTACAGACGGGCGAGACTCTGGCGGTGCATATCTGGGTGCTGAAGATTGTCGGCGTGCCTGGCCTCCAGGACGCGCAGCTGGTGGCCGACGGGGCGGCTGCGGTGCTGCTGCTGATCGTGCTGGCGATCAATGTGGTGATGGCCTACTTCACGACGCGCCTGACCCAGCGGCTGCGCGGCGCCAGCGGTGCCCCGCGCGCCGGTGGCAGCAAGAAGGGATAAGTCACCCATGGATACAACCAGCGCCACCACCCTGACCGTGAAGGACACGAGCCTCTACTACGGCGGCTTTCGGGCGGTCAAAGATATTAACCTGCACTTCCGCCCGCGTGCCGTCACCGCGATCATCGGGTCGTCGGGCTGCGGCAAAAGCACCATGCTCCGCTCGCTCAACCGGATCAATGATCGGGTGAATGGATTTCGGGTCGAGGGCACGATCAGCCTGGGCGACGAGGACATCTACGCCCCAACCACGGATGTGGTAGACCTGCGCCGCCGGGTGGGCATGGTCTTCCAGCGCCCCAACCCTTTCCCGATGTCGATCTTCGACAATGTGGCCTTCGGGCTGACCCTCTACGCCCCGCCGAAGCGCGCCGACCTGGAGATGATGGTTGAGACAGCCCTGCGGGCCTCGGCGCTCTGGGGCGAGGTGAAGGACAAGCTGCGCCGCCCGGCCACCGAGCTCTCGGGCGGCCAGCAGCAGCGGCTCTGCATCGCCCGCGCCATCGCCACCCGCCCCGACGTGCTGCTGATGGACGAGCCATGCTCGGCCCTCGACCCGATCTCGACGCTCAAGGTCGAGGAGCTGATCGCGGAGCTGAAGCGCAGCTACACGGTGGTGATTGTCACCCACAACATGCAGCAGGCCGCCCGGGCCAGCGATGTCACCGTGATGATGAATATGGACGAGGCCGACCGGGCCGGCAATGTGATCGAGGTCGGCGAGACGGACGATATCTTCACCAACCCGAAGCATCCGCAGACTGAGGCATATGTCAGCGGGCG
>RYFE02000060.1 GCA_004138175.2 Chloroflexales bacterium ZM16-3
CTCCTGCCCCAGCCCCAGCCCCAGCCCCGACTCCCGACTCCCGACCCCCGACTCCTGCCCCAGCCCCAGCCCGCCCCGAAGAGCGCCAGCGGCTCAGCCGGCGCCGGCTCACCATCGCCCGCCGCCTCGTCGAGGCCCAGCAGACCGCCGCCATGCTCACCACCTTCAATGAGGTGGACATGAGCGCGGTGATGGATCTGCGCAGGCGGCGCAAGGACAGCTTCAAGGAGCGCAACGGCGTCAGCCTGGGCTTCATGTCCTTCTTCACCCGCGCCGCCATCGGCGCCCTGAAGGCATACCCCATGGTCAACGCCGAGATCCAGGGCGACGAGGTGGTGCTCAAGGGCTACTACGACATCGGCATCGCCGTGGGCGTCGAGGAGGGACTGGTGGTGCCGGTGCTGCGCGACGCCGACCGCAAGGGCTTTGCGGCCCTGGAGCGCGAGATCGGCGAGTTGGCGAAGAAGGCCCGCGAGGGCACCCTCGGCCTCGCCGAGCTACAGGGCGGCACCTTCACCATCACCAACGGCGGCGTCTACGGCTCGCTTATGTCCACGCCCATCCTCAACACCCCCCAGGTCGGCATCCTCGGCATGCACAAGATCGAGGAGCGGCCCATCGTCGTCGGCGGCCAGATCGTCGCCCGCCCGATGATGTACCTGGCCCTCTCCTACGACCACCGCCTGATCGATGGCGGCACCGCCGTGCGCTTCCTGGTGCGAGTCAAGGAGCTGATCGAAGACCCCGAGTCCCTCCTGCTAGAGGGGTAGTGTGAATTGCAGATTGCAGATTGGCGTAGCAGCCAGCAATCTGCAATTTTACCTTTTACCGCAATACCGCAGAAGTAACCCTGTCACGCTGAGCGGAGCGAAGCGTCCCGGCCGGAATTCTTCGCTTCGCTCAGGATGACCGGACACCTCACAGCGTTCCTTTTGCGGTATTGCCTTTTGCCTTTTGCACAGGCTCTACGCCGCCGCCGCCGCCGCCGCGCCGCCATTTCTGCGGATGATAAAGGCCAGGATCGGCGGCGTCAGCAGCGTGCTCAGGATCACCACCACAATAATCACCGAGAACGTCTCGGCGTCCACAATCCCGAGGGTGCGCCCGGTGGCCGCAAAGATCAGGCCCACCTCGCCGCGCGGGACCATCCCCCAGCCGACGATCTGCTTATTCACCTTGCCCGCCACCAGCCCAGACACCACCTTGCCGATGAATGCGACCACCGTGATCGCCAGGGCCACCAGCAGCACCGAGGGGTTGAAGAGCGCCGAGAGATCCACGCTCATCCCCGTCAGCACAAAGAAGATTGGGCTGAGCAGTAGCCCCACCGGCTCGATAATATCGCCGACATGCTGGTTGGCGTGACGCCGCATAATCGTCTCAACCTCACCGACGTTCTGGATGTTTTGCTGCCTTATTGCGCGGTGAAGCTCCTCGACGATATGCGGGCTCTCGAAGGACTCGAAGTGAACCGCGTCGAGCACCAGGCCAGCGGCGAAGGCTCCCACAATCGGGGCCAGCCCGATCAGCTCGGCCAGGTAGGCGAAGACCAGCCCGAACGAGATCGCCAGGGTGAACTTCATCCCGGTGCCGGTGTGAATCTTCGAGAGCAGCTTGCCCAGCCACGAGGCGGCCAGTTGCCCGATCACCACCGCGCCCACCAGAAAGCCCAGCGCCTTCATCACAATAAAGCTGACATCAAGGGCGCTGACCGAGCCCACGGTGACAATCGCCGAGACCACGGCTAGGATCACCAGCCCGAGCACATCATCGATCACCGCCGCGCCGAGCACGATCCGCGCCTCCTTCGACTGGAGGAAGCCCAGGTCGCGGAACACCCGCGCCGTGATCCCCACCGATGTCGCCGTCAGCGTGGCCCCCAGGAAGAGGTAGGCGTGATCCTCTAGGCCAGGCAGCAGCCATGGGCCGACCACATAGGCACCCAGGACAAAGGGCACCACCACCCCCACACAGGCCACAAGGAAGGCCCGCACTCCCACCCGCGCCATCTCCTGAATGTTCGACTCAAGGCCAACCTGGAAGAGCAAGATCACCACGCCGAGCTCGGCCAGAAACTGGATGATCGTATTCTCTCTGATCGGCTCGAAGATGTGAATGCCAAATAGGTACATGTTCCCCAGGAGCACTCCTGCCAGCAATTCGCCGAGTACCGGGGGCTGCCCGTAGCGCTCAATGAAGGTCGAGAGCTTCGCGACAATCAGAACGACGGCGATCGACAGCAGGGTGACACCAACGCTTACCTCATGCATGGGGACTCTCTTCTATGGCTAATCTATGGTGGAGGGCAAGCTACGGCGGAGTGATGCCGAGCAGGTGCGGCCTAGTTGGGTACGCCAATATACAGATCGCCCGGCGCTGGGTGCTTGTTGACGTTTATGAGATGGTCTATGGAGCTTATATTCATAGTAGCATAAAATACGCCGCAGGCGGCAACGTCGATCCGGCAAACCTGTGGTACAGTACCAGCCAGCAACCCACAGATATGTGCGCGGCAGGCGCAGGGAGGGGATAGCCATGGCAGAGATCGCAGGCGTGATCAGCGCGATGCTGACGCCGTTCACGAGCGACGTCGGCCCGGTAGACTATGAGTGGATCCCCGGCTATATGCGCTTTATGGAGCAGGGCGGGCTCCACGGCGTGCTCTGCCTCGGCACAACTGGCGAGGGTCCCTCGATGAGCACGGCCGAGCGCGAGCGCGTGCTCGATGTGGTGCTCGTCAATAAGGGCGGCATGTTCGTTCTGGCCGGTACCGGCTGCGCCGCCCTGACCGAGACGGTCGCCCTCAGCCGCTACGCCGTCGACCGTGGGGCCGACGCGGTGCTGGTGATGCCGCCCTTCTACATCAAGCAGCCCAGCGAGCTCGGCGTGCTCAACTACTACCGCGCCCTCGCCGATGCCCTGCCCGCTGAGTCGCGGCTGATGCTCTACCACATCCCGCAGGTCACCGGCGTGCCGATCTCCCCCGCCATCATCGACGGCCTGCTAGAGAGCCACCCCGGCATCTTCTTCGGCATGAAGGACAGCAGCGGAGACTGGGCGCACAGCGCCATGCTGATCGCCCGCTACCCCCAGCTGAAGATCTTCACCGGCAGCGACCGGCTCGTCTCCAACGCGCTGGCGGGCGGCGCGGCGGGCGCGATCACCGCGCTGGCCGGCGCCTTCCCGCAGATGGTGCGCGCTGTCTACGACGCCCACCACACCGGCGGCGATGTGTCCGCCGCCCAGGCTCGCCTCACCCGCCTGCGCGAGCAGGTCGACCCGCTCAACACGTCGGCGGCGCTCAAGGCGGCCCTGGCCTGGATGAGCGACCTGCCCGAGACGAGCGTGCGCCTGCCCCTGGTGGCCATGGCCGATGACACGGCAGCCGCCCTGCGCGCCGCGTACCAGGAGATTATCGGCGGGTAACGGGCGCGCCACCCGAGAAACATTCATATATGTGGTTGAAATTGCCAGCTTCGCTGGCAATTTCAACCACATATATGATTATTCTGGGGGCCTACGGCAATCACAGATTCAGCCACACCTCGTACACCACGCTCTTCTGGATGCCCAACTCGCGGGCCACGGCGCGGGCCGCCGCGCTCCCGCTCTGCCCCTGGTCGCGCAGCAGGCGCAGGCGGCGCGCGATCTCGGCCTCGCTCGGCGGCTCCACAAACCCCTCTGGGGCCGTCAGACGCCGCCGGTCGCGCTTGCGCTCGCCGCCCGGCGGCCGCCCCGCGATCACCAGGGTGTACTCGCCGCGCGGCGGCTGCGCGCTGAAGTGGGCCAGCGCCTCGCCCACCGTCGCCCGGCGCAGATCCTCGAAGCGCTTCGTCAGATCCTTCGCCACCGCGATCTGGCGGTCTCCCAGCACCGCAAGGATATCGCCCAGCGAGTCTACCAGCCGGTGCGGGGCCTCGAAGCAGACCAGCGAGAGCGTCAGGTCGGCCAGATCCTCCAGCACCGCCCGCCGCTCGGCCCCGCGCCGGGGCAGGAACCCCACAAACACAAAGCGGTCGCTCGGCAGGCCCGAGGCCGTCAGGGCGGCAACCGGGGCGCTCGGGCCAGGCACCGGCGACACCGCAAAGCCCGCCGCGATGCACGCGCACACCAGCTCGTAGCCAGGGTCGGAGACGCCCGGCGTCCCGGCGTCGGAGACCAGGGCCACGTCGCCCTCGGCCAGCGCCGCCAGGATCGCGTCCAGGCGGGCCAGCTTGTTATGCTCGTGGTACGAGATGCAGCGCGTACCAATCTCGTAGTGGCCGAGCAGACGCTGGGTGTGGCGGGTGTCCTCGGCCGCGATCAGACGCACCTCGCGCAGCACCCGCAGCGCGCGCATGGTGATGTCCTCAAGGTTGCCGATCGGCGTGGCGACTAAAAATAGCGTGCCCATGGGCCTCGCGGGAGGGCTCGGGGAGGGATCGCCCTCCCCGAAACCCCTCTTTCTGTCAGTCGGCGAGCTGCGCTCGCCAGTACTCCAGCAGCTCCTCGACAATCTCCTCCATGCCGATCGTCGGCTCCCAGCCGGTGGCCTCGCGCAGCTTGCGGTTGTCGCCCTGGAGGATCGGCTCATCGCTCGGCCGCAGCCGCGCCGGGTCCTGGCGCACCTCCACCGGCACCCGCCCGCGCTCCACCACCATCTGGACGATGTCGCCGATGCGGGTGGCCCGCCCCGAGCAGAGGTTATAGACCTCGCCGGGCGCGCCGCGCTCGATCAGCAGCCAGAGGGCGCGAGCCACATCGCGAGTATGCGTGAAGTCGCGCCGTGGCTCCAGGTTCCCCACCATCAGGGCCGGCGGCTGGCGGCCCGCCTCGATCTCGGCCATCTGGCGGCAAAAGGTCTGGATGGAGCAGCGGTCGCCCTGGCGCGGGCCGACGTGGTTGAACGAGCGGGTCACCAAGACGTGCATGCCGAAGTTATCGTGGTACTGTAGCCCGGTCAGCTCGGCGGCCACCTTGCTAACGCCGTAGGGGCTGCCGGGCCGCAGCGGGTGCCCCTCGCCAATTGGCACCTCGTCGGGCCGCACAAAGCCGTACTCGGCGCTGGTGCCGGCGATATGGACGCGGGCGGCGGGCGCGTGGCGGCGCAGCGCCTCCAGCAGGTTCAGCGTGCCCTCCACGTTGGCGCGCATGGTCAGCACGGGGGCCTGCCACGATGCGCTCGGGTAGCTCTGTGCGGCGAGGTGGAAGACCCGGTCGGGGGCGGCGGCGCGCACGGCCACATCCACGGCGAAGGCGTCCTCAATATCGCCCTCGTGAACCGTCACCCTGCCCAGCAGATGCTCAATCGGCCGCGCGTCGCTGCGCCAGCGCTTGAACACATGGATCTCAAGCCCGGGGATGGTCAACAGGTGGTCGGCCAGGAAGCTGCCGACCGGACCGGTGACGCCGGTGATAAAGACTCGCACATCGCCCTCGCTTATAAATTAGGATGCGGCCATCATACCACGGCTGGAACGCCGAACAGCAAACGACGAACGAACCATTTGGTCGTTCGTCGTTCATTGCCGCCCCCTTGCGTGTGCGAACGCACGGCGCGAGCGCAGCGAGCCACCAAGTTCAGTGGATCAGTGGCTCAACGGTTCGGCTCAGTGCTGTATTAAGGTGAGACGCAGCCCACTGGCACAGTGTAGGAGTCGATCACGTAGCCTGCCGGGTCGCGCAGCTCGGCCTGGTCTCCATCGTACCAGAGCTGGTCAGTGCGATTCCAGTAGAACTCCGCGAATTCCGCGAGGTTGTCACCGATCCCGCTATACAGCGTGAGGTAGGTATTCGGACCTGCCTCCATTGTGTAGCCGGGGAAAGTGTAGCTGACGCCGCTCCGCGAGGTGTTGACCACCGTCCAGCCCAGGAGATTGAGCGGCGTCGTGCTATCGTTCCGCAGCTCAATATACTCGCTGTCGTCAGGGTAGTACGGGTCGCGGCAGAAGAGATCGCTGATCTTAAGCTGTGCGGTCGATGCTGTAGCTGTGGTCGTGGGTGTGGTGATGGTCGTCGTCGCCGTCGCCGTCGCCGTCGCTGTGACCTGCGTTGTCTGTGTGGTCGCCGATCGGGTCGCGGTCGGGGTTCTGGTGATAGTCGCCGTCGCTGATTCTGTTTTCGCCAGTGCGGACGTCGGTGTGGACGAGGGCGTCGGCGAGGCGCTGCTGGGCGTCCCAGTCGCCTCAGAGATAGGCATCGCTGGCTCAGCGGTACTTATAGGCACGTCCACATAGCAGGTGAAGCTGACGACCAGGGCGCGGGTGTCGCGCACCTTGACATCAACGGGGTAGACCCCGGGGCGCTCGTTCACAAACAGGGGGATGCGCCACGAACCGTCGCCGCGCGAGCTGCCGCCGCCCACGGGGCGCCCCGCCAGGTAGGCGATCAGCGACGCGTTTGGCGGCGCGTCTCCGCCGATAAGGATGGTCGTCTGCTTATTTGGGCAGGCCATGGAGGAGGGGTCAACCGCCGCCCGGATCGAGGATATGAAAAAAAGACCTACGAGGAGTACGAGGCCAATGGAGGCGAATATGCGGGTTAGGAGACGATGTACCAGCAAGGGTTTTTGGATGGTGGCCGGAGCGATAACCCCAGCCCGCGTGGTACAATTATGGTGATGGTGGGCGATAGTGGGTTCGAACCACCGACCTCCACGATGTCAACGTGGCGCTCTAACCAACTGAGCTAACCGCCCGAATTCCCCAATATGCTACCATTGAATAGGGGGGCTGTCAAGCCAGCCCCTGCGCTTAGCACCACCCCAGCCGAACTGATCGCACGCCTTCCTCCTGCTATCACGGCCTCCCTCGGGCGGGCCGCCAGCCTCGCCGCATCCCGTGGGGTGCGCCTCTGGCTGATCGGCGGTGCTGTGCGCGATCTGCTGCTGGGCATGTCCCCGGATCGCGACATCGACCTCGCCGTCGAGGGCGACGCCGTGGATCTCGCCGCGGCCATGGCCGACGCCCTCGGTGGACAGGTACACGCCCGCCATCAGGAGTTTGGCACGGCCACGATCGCCCTTCCCTGTGCGGACATCCCGTGTGGCGTGCTGATGCTCGACCTAGCCCGCACCCGCGTCGAGTCTTACCCGCAGCCCGCCATGCTGCCCGTGGTGCGGCCCGCCGGTATCGCCGAGGATCTGCATCGGCGCGACTTCAGCATCAACGCGATCACGATAGCCCTTCTGGCTGACGAAGATCAGCTCCAGGCCGGCGATCTGCTCGACCCCTTTGACGGGCGGGGCGACCTGGCGGACGGGCGGCTGCGCCTGCTTCACCCGACGAGCCTACGCGATGACCCGACCCGCATCCTGCGCGGGCTGCGTCTGGCCTCACGCCTCGGCCTGCGCCCCGACACGGCCACGGCGGAGCAGATCGCCAACGCCCTCGCCCAGGGCTACCTTCGTCTGCTCACCCCCGAGCGCATCCTGGGCGAGATCTGCCTAGCCCTCGACGAGCCGCGCCCCGACGCGGCCCTGGCCCTCTCCGATGCCTGGGGCGTCACCCCCCAGATCGCGCCCGGCCTGGCCTGGAGCGAAGCCATGGCCCAACGCTTCGCGAGAAGTCGGCAGGTAGGAGATGCGCATAGGGATGTGCCTCCCAACCCCCAACCCCCAACCCCCAACCCCCAGCTCAACGCCGGCCTGCTCTGCTACGACCTGTCTGCGGAGCAGATCGCCAGCATAGCCGGGCGCTACCCGCTGCCCACGCCCTTTGCCCGCCTGCTCGCCGAGCTGCCAAAGCTTCGCGCCACAGCCCTTACGATCAGCGCCGACACCAGGCCGGGCCAGATCGACCTTCTGCTGCGGCCATACAGCGATGCGGCGATCAGCGTCCTACACTACGCGGAAGCGGGGCTGACGGGCCAGCGTGCGGCTCACTATCTGCGCGAGATCAGACCAGCCAGGTCGCCGCTCGACGGGCGCGATCTCCAGCGGCTGGGCGTTGCCCCAGGGCCAATGATTGGCAAGCTGCTCGCGGCCCTGCGGGCAGCCTACCTTAACGGCGACGTACAGACCCGCGAGCAGGCGGAGCAGTGGGTGCGCTCGCAGATGTGAGGACACAGCACGCTGTGTCCCAGCGGAGACCCCCACGCAACCTAGCCTCAGCGCAAGCGGGCTGAGGTCGGTGTCAGTCCCCGCGCCTCCTCATAGCGCCGGGCGCGGAAGGCCAGGTAGTCGAGCGGGAACACGCGAAGCGGCTCGGCCTTACCCTTGGCCGCGATCTCGCGGGCCGCGCCGACAGTGTGAGCCAGGCTGAGGGCCTGGCGGGTGGCGTCCGAGATCAGCACCTCCTGTGCCGCCGCGCCGCCCTCGATCCGCTTGGCCGTATTCACCGTGTCGCCGATCACATCGTATGCCTGCATCGCGCTGCTGCCCATCAGACCCTCCACCACTGGCCCGGTGTTCAGCCCGATCCCCGCCCCTAGCTTATCGCCCGCCAGCAGCGCGCCCACCTTCTCGCGCAGCTCGCTCGCCGCCGCCGCCGCATCATCCGCGTCGGCGAAGACCGCCAGCACCTCGTCGGCCAGGAAGCGCACCTTGATCGCTCCGTGAGACTGGAGCAGCGGCTCGGCCACCGCGTAGTAGCGGTTGAGCATGGCCACCACCGCCTCGGGCGGGCGCGGCTCGCTCCAGCGCGTGAAGCCACGGATATCCATAAAGAGCACCGTGCGCGTGCGCCGGGCCAGCGTCAGTTCAGCCGGGTCGCTAATCGCCCGCCCCAACAGGTCGCGCCCGAACAGCCACTCTGCATAGACCCGCAGCTGCGCCGCTGTCTCGCGCAGCAGGGCCAGGTAGTGCTGGCTACTCAGTTCGGCCAGCCCCAGGCTGAGGCCGAGCACGGGGATAATCACCGACACAAACTGGTGGCTTGGGTCGCTCATAAAGTCGCTGAAGTCGTAGTCGATAGGCTTGCTACGGATCTCAAAGATCGCGTACATCGCCAGCAGGATGCAGGACCGCACCACCTGCTCGACGATCAGCAGCGGCCCCTGGATGCGTGGGCTGCGCAGTCGCAGGGACTGGATGGCACCGATCAGTAGGGCGAAGACCCAGTAGGCAATATGGTTCGCGTCGGCAAAGAAGCCCGCGCCGTCCATCGCAACCTCGACCGCCGTATAGAGGGCCGGGCCGATCAGGTTGCCGGTGAGGCGCCAGGGGCGATCCGGGCTGCGCCGACTCAGCCAGAGGGCCTGGACGACCCCGGATAGGATCAGGAGGTAGGCGTCCGGCTTGCTGAGGTAGACCGGGGCACCTCGCAGCAGCAGCTCAAGCAGAATGTTGACCAGGGGGAAGTGCAGCGCGTTGCCGAACAGCTCCTTCCAGAGCCGGTCGCGCGGCGTACCTCCCAGACGAGACTCGAGGGTGACGGTGTGGTGATGCATTGCATGTCTCCTTAAGATACAGCAACACCCTGCGGTGGTGGGGGAGAAAAGGGGGGGATTCTCGCCACCGCAGGGTATCCGCAGCCATTGTAGCTCGCTGTCCTTGGAGAACACTAAAGAAGTTTGCTTGTTTTATGACCTTTTGGTTAAAGGGTAGCAACTTTTCCTATTTGGGTGCTCTAGACTAGGTTCGTAGCAGCTTGACAGTCTACCACCGGAAACCCCTCACCCCCAGCCCCTCTCCCTCAAGGGGTTTAGGGACGGACAGAACAGATGTATCATAAACCATCCTCGTTTAGGCAGCGACCCGCAGGTGCTCGCGCTTGCCAACCCGGCCCGTCAGCTGGACCGGGGCGACCGCGGGCCGGGCGGTCTGCCAACACTCTGCCAGAGCCGGTCGCGCCCGAGACGAAACAGGCTGTCGCGGGCGTGCCAGGGGCGGCGCCGCCCCGTCTGGGGCGGCTGGGCTAGGGTGCGCACCACATCGCTGTGGCCGCTTTCATCCACAATCACCCAGACCCGCTGGTCGGGGCACACCCGCCGCAACACGCGCCGCACCACCCGCCCGTACATCGGCACCGCCTGCCCCAGGTGAGGATCGTTGAGGATGCGGCGCAGTCGGCGTTCATGACTGGCCGCCTGGACGGTGCCCACCGCGATGTGGGTCTGGGTGATCGCGACACGTCGCAGCACGATGCAGCCGACCAGCAGCACCCCGATGACGAAGCTGACCAGCCGCTGGCACACAGCACGCGGCTGGTCGGCCAACGGCGTCTCCAGCAGCATTTCGACAGCCATCGTCAGGTGGGTTATGCTGGGCATGGGGATGACTCCTTTGCTGGTTTTGCGCCGTTCGCGCCTACCGCGCGGTAACAATATCGTGGACGGCGGCCCACCTGGCGAGATCCTGGCGGCCAATCGCCGCCGCCATCAGGTCGGGGAAGAGGTCGGGCGTGCAGGCGAAGGAGGGCGCGCCGAGGGCCGCCAGGGCGGCGGCGTTCTGCCGGTGGTAGAAGGGCGCGCCGTCGTCGCTCAGGGCCAGCAGGGCGATCATCTGCACGCCCGCGCCAGACAGCGCCGCCGCCCGCCGCAGCATCTCCTCGTTATTGCCGCCCTCGTACAGGTCGCTGATCAGCACCAAGATCGTCTCCTGCGGCCGACGCACCAGCCCCTGGCAGTAGGCAAGCGCCTGGTTAATATCCGTGCCGCCGCCCATCTGCACCCCGAACAGCAGATCCACCGGGTCGCGCATCTCGTCGGTCAGGTCAACCACAGCGGTGTCGAAGACCACCATGCGCGTGCTCACGGCAGGCAGGGATGCCAGCACCGCCCCGAAGACCCCGGCGTAGACGACAGATGAGGCCATCGAGCCGCTCTGATCGACGCAGAGGATAATGTCGCGCAGGGAGCTGCGGCGACGCCCGTAGCCGATCCGCGTCTCGGGGATGATCGTGCGGTGGGCGGGCTGGTAGTGGCGCAGGTTGGCCCGGATGGTGCGGTGCCAGTCGATCTCGCTGTGGCGCGGGCGGCGGCTGCGGGTGGCCCGGTTCAGGCTGCCCATCACGGCCTGGCGGGTCTGGCTGGAGAGCTTGCGCATCAGCGCATCGACCACCTTCCGCACCACCATGCGCGCCGTCTCGCGGGTCTTCGCGGGCAGCACGCCGCCCAGGGCGAGCAGGCTGCCCACCAGGCGCACGTCGGGCTCCACCGCCTGGAGCAGCTCCGGCTCAAGCAGCATGCGCCGCAGCCCCAGGCGATCCAGCGCGTCCTGCTGCATCACCTGGACGACGGGGGCCGGGAAGTAGCCACGGATATCGCCGAGCCAGCGGGCGACGTTGGGCGAGGAGCCGCCCAGCCCGCCCGAGCGCTCGGAGTCGTAGAGCGCCTGGAGGGCGCCGTCCATGCCGCTATCGGGGCCGCTCAGGCGCACCCCGGTGCCGTCGGCCGCGCCGCCGCCCAGGATAAGCCGCCAGCGGCGCATGCGCTCCTCTTCGCCGATCATGCCGCCTCCAGTCGCCAGTCAACCGGCGCGACGCCGACTTCCTCCAGGGCGCGGTTGATCGCCGAGAAGGGCCGCGAGCCGAAGAACCCGTTGCGCGCCGAGAGCGGCGAGGGGTGGGCCGACTCAATCACCACGTGCTGCGGGCCGTCGATCAGCGGGCGCTTCTTCTGGGCGTGGCCGCCCCAGAGCACAAAGACCGCCCGCTGCGGACGGGCATTCACCGCGCGGATCACCGCGTCGGTGAGCTGCTCCCAGCCCCGGCCCTTGTGCGAGGCCGCCGCGTGGGCGCGCACCGTCAGCGACGTATTCAGCAGCAGCACGCCCTGCGCGGCCCAATGCTCCAGGTTGCCGTGGCCCGCCCGAGGGATACCCAGGTCGGCCTCCAGCTCCTTGTAGATATTCACCAGGCTGGGCGGCACCTTCACGCCCCGGCGCACGCTGAAGGCCAGCCCGTGGGCCTGGCCGTCGTCGTGGTAGGGGTCCTGGCCCACAATCAGCGCCCGCACCTGATCATAGGGCGTGAGCCGCAGGGCGCTGAACACCTCCTCCATCGGCGGGAAGACCGTGTGCTGGGCGCGCTCCTCGGCCAGGAACGACTCAAGCCGGGCCAGGTAGGGCTTGTCACGCTCCCCGGCCAGGGCGGCCCGCCAGGATTCTGGAATCTGGTCGATGATGGTCATTGGGATTCGCTTTCTCTATGGTGTTGGGGCGGGGGGGCGGGCACAAGGCCCGCCCCTACGTCATGTTGGGGCGGGGGGGCGGGGGGGGCGGGCACAAGGCCCGCCCCTACGTCATGTTTTTATGGTGTTGGGGCGGGGGGGCGGGCACAAGGCCCGCCCCTACGTCATATTCGAAATCAATGAATCAATGTGTCGGGGCGGGCCTTGTGCCCGCCCTCAATGAAACGCCCGCCCTCAATGAAACGCCCGCCCTCAATGAAACCCAAAAGCCGCCCCACCAGGGGCAGCACCGCCTCGGCGCGGGCCGCGTCGATATCGTCATCGTCGGCGCGGGGCGACGCGGGGCCAGACGCAGCCCCGCGCCTGGCCCGCTCGCCCATCTGCCGCCGCTCGGCGGGCGCGAAGGTGGCGAAGGTGCGCCGGATCAGCGGCAGAGTCTGGAGGAAGAGATCCGGCGTCAGGCTGGCGACCCAGCCGTCGAGGATGCCCCAGAGCAGGTCGTCGTGTAGCACAATCGCCCCGCTATCCTTGAGCAGCCCCTCGACCCAGGCGGCGGCGTGGGCAGGCGCGGTCGCCTGGGAGATCGCCAGGCCCACGCGGCGGGCCGCCTCCTCGGCGTCAATCGCCCCCGCGTCGAGCAGCAGCCGGCAGCAGCGCCCGCCCACCAGCCCGTGGACCGCGCCAAGATCGGCGACCCGGAGCAGGGATTGGTGCCACGCCTCCAGGTGCTCGGGCTGCTGGAGCAGGCGCAGGGCCGCAGCGACCGCCACGACCCGCCCGAACATCGCGCCGGCCGCGTCATCGTTCAGCGAGCTGCACGCGCCGGGCAGGCCGATGCAGACCCGCAGCACGATCCCGTCCACCACCTGCGCAATAGCCGCCGTGTCGGTGTTGCGCACCCCGCCGTAGCGCAGGCTGGCCACCAGGCTGCTGCGGGTGAGCCGATCCTCGCGCACCAGGGCGTCCATCAGCTGAGCCACATCGGCGGTGCGCGCCGAGCGCTCCTGGAGCCAGGCCATCAGCGCGGGCACCGCGTCGGGCAGGTCGGCCAGGAGCACCTGGTTGACGATGCCCACCAGATCGGGCAGGTCAGCCGCGCGCTCGGCCGCGTCCAGGGCGCGGGCGCGGGCCGCGTCGCGCAGGGTGTTGCCCCAGATCCCGGCCTCGATCAGGGCCACGGCCAGATCGGGCCGCCACTCGATGCGCCAGACCTCGCGGAAGGTGCCGGTGCCGCCGCCGCTCTGGAGCTGGCCCCAGGCGATCCCCAGCAGGCCCAGCCGACGCAGCAGGTGGCTGCGCTCCAGGTCGAAGGGCTTGCGCAGGTCAAGGTCGATATCGCGCCAGGTCGCCTCGGGGGCCAGCCGGAGCCGCCGCTGCTCGCGCTGAAGATCCTGCTGGAGCGGCACGCTCGGCGTCTCGTCGGGCACCGCGCCCATGCGCTCGCCGACGATCAGCTGGTCGTGGATCAGGCGCATGGGCGCGTCGCCGCCGAAGCAGAAGACCGCCCGGCTCGCCTCGTTCAGCTCATCCAGGCCGGGCAGCGGGTGGCCGCGCAGCGCCGCCAGGCTCTCGGCAAGGCGCACCGCCTCAATCGCGTGGGCCGCCGAGCCGTCCAGATCCTGACCGCGCAGCAGGCGGGCCACGCGAGTCATCCAGCGCACCGTCACCTGCTCCTCGTGCGCCCAGAGGTGGTCGTACCAGCCGGGCGAGCTGATGCCCGCGCCGTAGCCGCTGGCGTAGGAGAGCCGCCCGTAGGTCCACGGCGCCCAGGTGGCGGCGGTCTTCGTCTTGGGCAGGCCCTTGAGCAGGGCGGCGTCGCCCTTCCGGTCGCCCAGGTCGATCAGGGCCGGCCCGTGCCAGGCCCCGCAGACCACCGCGACCCGCGTGAACCCCTCGCCGAGGGCTGTGCGGATCGTCTTGCGCATCCACGCCTCGCGCCGGGCTTCGCTCGGCTCGGGCGGGGGCGACTCGGCCCGCAGGGCGGCCATCGCCTCCAGGATGGCCGCGAAGATGTCGGCGCTATCGCGGCGCTGCTCGACCATCTGCTCCCACCAGCGCTCGCCGTCGCTGAACCCGGCGGCCTGGGCCAGCCAGCCCATCGGGTCTTGTGAGGGCTGAGGGCTGAGGGCTGAGGGCTGAGGATCACTGTCTTCCAGCTCTGCACCGTCAGCCTGATCTTTATTCTGCCCCAGCTGGTGCCACTGCGGCAGATCCATCATCCGCACGGGGAGGCCCCGGCCCAGCCCGTAGCTGATCGCCTGCCACTCGGGCGAGAACGTGGCGAACGGGTAGAAGACCGCATCGCGCGGCTGGTCAGCGGCGTAGACGAGCAGGGCCACCGGCGGGCGCATCTCGGGGTGGGCCAGCAGCGGCAGCACCGGCTCGGCGTCGGGCGGCCCCTCCACCAGCACCGCGTCGGGCGCGAGATCCTCCAGCGCCTTTCTCAGGCTGCGCGCCGAGCCGGGGCCGTGATGGCGGATGCCAAAGATGTGGTGTGATGACATTAGTCCCTCAGTCCCTCAGTCCCTCAGTCCCTCAGTCCCTCAGCGCCTCAGTGCCTCAGTGCCTCAGTCCCTCAGTGCTCTCGGCACGCCCGGTAGAGATCCTTCCAGCCGTCGCGCTCCTTCACCACCGTCTCCAGATACTCCTGCCAGACCAGCCGGTCCTGCACGGGGTCCTTGATCACCGCGCCGACCAGGCCGGAGGCCGCGTCGTCAGCGCGCATCACCCCGTCGCCGAAGTGGGCGGCCAGGGCCAGGCCGCTGTTCACCACCGAGATCGCCTCGGCGGTGCTGAGGGTGCCGCTGGGCGACTTGAGCTTGGTCTTGCCGTCGGCGGTCTGCCCGCCGCGCAGCTCGCGGAAGACCGTCACGATGCGGCGGATCTCGGACAGGGCCGGTGCCTCGGCGGGCAGCTCCAGGGCCGCGCCCAGGCTGGCCACGCGCCGCTGGACGATGCTCACCTCCTCGTCGATCGTGTCGGGCAGCGGCAGCACCACCGTGTTAAAGCGGCGCTTGAGCGCGCTGGAGAGGTCATTCACGCCCCGGTCGCGGTCGTTGGCGGTGGCGATCAGGTTGAAGCCCTTCACCGCCTGCACCTCGCTGTTCAGCTCGGGGATGGGCAGCGTCTTCTCTGAGAGGATCGTGATCAGGGTGTCCTGCACCTCGGCGGGGATGCGGGTCAGCTCCTCGACGCGGGCGATCTTGCCGTCCTGCATGGCCCGCATCAGCGGGCTTGCCACCATCGCCGCCGCCGATGGGCCGTCGGCCAGCAGGCGCGCGTAGTTCCAGCCGTAGCGGATCGACTCCTCGCTGGTGCCCGCCGTGCCCTGGATGAGCATGGTCGAGTCGCCGGAGATCGCGGCGGCCAGGTGTTCGGAGACCCAGCTCTTGGCGGTGCCCGGCAGGCCGATCAGCAGCAGGCCGCGATCCGTGGCGAGGGTAGCGATGGCGATCTCGATCACCCGTCGGCTGCCGATGTACTTTGGCTCGATCACAGTGCCGTCGTCGAGGGTGCCGCCAAGGATGTAGGTCGCCACCGCCCAGGGCGAGAGCAGCCAGCCCGACGGGCGCGGGCGGGTATCCTGGCGGGCAAGGGCGCGCAGCTCCTCGGCGTACTGGTGCTCGGCGTGCTCGCGAAGTCGCTGGGACATAGGTTCTCCTTGGCATAATTGCAGATTGCAGATTGCAGATTGCAGATTGGGTGACGCACGCAACACTCAGCTCTCGCGCAAGGCGCGCAGCATCTCATCCCGGAAGTGCAGCAGCTCCTCGAACTGTGTGATCGTCCCGCCCCAGTAGGGCAGCTCCCGCATCTCGTCCGAGATCATCGCCCCCGCCTGGCCTGCCAGGTCGGCGGGCATACGCTCGGCAAACTCCAACATTGCCGCGCGCAGGTGCCAGTCCGTGCGCAGCGCCTTATCGTCGGCATGAAAGCGGCGGCGCAGGGCGTCCAGCGTGGCGATGGAGAGATCGTGTCCCCACGGCCCCGCCAGCGAGCGGAGGACGGCGAGGGCCGGGTGGTCGCCAGCCAGCGGCTGATAGGCTTGCAGCAGCTCTAGAGTGAGCGCCTCGCGGCGGGCGGGCGGCAGATACGGCAGCAGATCGGCCAGCTCCCCCAGCTTCTTGTCGGCCCGACGCAGGGCGATCAGCGCCTCCAGCCACTCCTGGTCGCCGTGGCGGCGGGCCGCCTCGCTCCAGCTAGACAGCAGCAGATCGCGCCACTCCTTCGGCATCTTCGCCTTGAGGATCTCACTGGGCGACGCGTCCCAGAGCTTACACCATGCGTCGGGCGGAATCTGCTCGATCATCTGGCTGAGCCACCAAGCCTTCTCGCCCATGCCAGATCTGGCCGGCTTGCGCACGATCCCGTCGCGCTGCATGGCCTTGTCGTACTCCTCGGGCAGCGTCACCTCGATCTGCGGCTTCGCGTCGGCGTCCCAGCGCAGATATTGGGAGGCGCGCGCGACCATGCGCCCGCTCAGAGCCGATTCCGTCAGGGTCGCCAGCAGGTCGGCCGATGCCTTGCGCACCCGCTCGGAGCGGTCGTTGAGCGCCTGCTCAAGAAATGGCTCGTCGGCCATACATAATCCCTGAGCGAGCGCGGCCAGAAAGCCCTCCCGGTCATCAACCTTCTCGCTGGCCCAGCTGGCGACGAGCAGGTCGCGGGCGCGATCCGGCTCGCTGGCGCGCAGCTCGGCCAGCAGCGTCAGCCGCGCCGCAGGCGAGCCCGTCTCCCAGAGCAAGGTGACATCCTCCTGTGCCGCCGCCGCACCCGCCCCGCTGGCATAATCCCAGTCGGGGTTGAGCCCGGCCAGCCAGCGCCCGCGCGCGCCGAGCGCGGGCGCGATCAGGGGCTGGAGCGACGCCTTGGCCCACCCGTGGTCGAGCAGGGCAGGCAGGAGGGATGCGGGCACCGCACGGCCTACGGCGGACAGTGCCGCCAGCCACTCCGGCAGGGCGGCGGCGTGGGTGCCGGCGAGCATCTGCGACAGATGCGCGCCAGCGCGGGCCGAGCAGGGCGGCAGATCGTCGGGCTGGCAGGGAGGAAACGGCTGCGCGGCGCTGAGCGGCGGCAGCCAGCCCGCGCGCCGGTAGAGGGCCACGGCGGCAGCGACGCCCAGCAGCGCCCCGGCCTGATCCTCGCCCGGCGCGAGCCTGCCCAGCAGATCGCCCAGCGCCCCGTCGGCGGGCGGCAAGGCAGGCGCACGCCGCTCGGTGCCGACCAGGGCGGCCGCCACAAGGTCGGCCCATACGGGCGAGCTGGCGGTATTCAGGGGGCCATGAGCCATGATGTTCTCCGTATGAGCCGTAGGGGCGGCTCGCGAGCCGCCCCTACACCGAGCCGCCCCTACACCGAGCCGCCGAGGTCAATAAACCCATCGACCCACGCCGAGATCGGCGTCAGCCGGTCGCCGTCCCACTCGCCGCACAGGCTGAAGGGGTGCCCGCCGCTGCGGGCGACCAGCTCCCAGGCGCGGCCAAACTGCGGCGCGAGCGGCAGCCCCCGCCCGGACTCGTCACAGACAAGCCAGCCGTCGCCGGTTTGCGCCAGCCTGATCGGGCCGAGGCAGAGCGGGTAGCGCTCCAGCCAGGGGCTGCGGGCCAGGGCGGCGGCGTAGCTGCCGAGGGCGGCGGCGATGGCAAACGACGGCAGCGCCGTCAGCGTCTCGATGCCGCCGTGTCGCCGCTGCACCAGGGCGCGCAGCGGCGCGGCGCCGGGGAAGAAGGCCAGGTCGGCGTCGAGGCTGCCGCCGGGGATCAGGCTGCGGTCCAGCGGCTGACCGGCCGCGCTAAAGTCCAGCACGAGGGCGGGCGCGGCGCACGACTCGCCCCAGAGCCAGGTGCGCTGCACGCGCAGGCGATCCTCATCCTCAACCCGACGGCCAAGGATTCGCCAGCGGTCGCGCCGCCCCGCGCCGCGCAGCAGATCCTCCTGGCTCTGGGTGAAGCCGATGGCGCTACGGATATCAGCCTGCTCCTCGGCGGTAAGGACATCGCCTTCAGCTGTCCCCTTGACGCGAGCGTAGCCCTCCACAAGCAGGTGCATGCGGGCGAGCTGCTCTAGCAGCCGCCCCTGCCAGCCATCGCCGGAGGCGGGGGTGCCAGCCATCGCCCGCAGGAGCCGGGCCAGCCCCGGAGCCTGGGCATCGACCATGCGGGCTGCCATACGCTCGAAGGCAGCCGGGGCGCGGCCGGGCGCGGCGGCCAGCCCCTCGCGCAGCTGGTCGCGCAGCCAGACGCCCAGCTCCTGCGCCCCGGCGGACACCTTCGCCTCGCGGGCGGCGGCGGCCTTCGCCTGGGACGCGGCGCGCCGCCCCTCGGCGGCGGCGGGGTCGTCCTCGGCGGCCTGCCGACGCTGCTCGCGGGCGGCGGCGCTCTTGGCGCGAGTCGCCAGCCACTCCTCAACCCAGCCCGGCGGCGCGGCCTCGGGCACGGCGGCGGGCTGGCCCGCCAGGAGCAGCATCAGGCCAATGCTATGCTTACAGGGGAACTTGCGGCTCGGGCAGGAGCAGCGGAAGGCGGGCTCGCTCAGATCGATCTGGGTGCGGTAGGGCTCGCGGCCGCTGCCCTGACACTCGCCCCAGAGCGCCTGATCATGCTGGCCGAGCGAGAGCCATGATCGCGGGGAAGACAGGCTCTTGCCGGACTTCGCCGAGGCAGCGTCGGGGGCGAGCGACAGAACGTGATCGGTGGTTAGTGATGGTGGCATGGAGCGCTGTCGTCCTCAGTAGTGCGGGTGCGACAGGCTTATCGTAGCATAGGTTTGTGCCAGAAACTGTCACAGATCTAGGCCAATGGCGTACTTCTCCAGGGCGCGCAGGCCGGGCGTCGTCGCTCAAAAGTTGCTCAGCCGCAACGCTCGTTGTGCAAGGTCGAACGCTGTAGGGGCGAAGGAAACTCATCGCCATCACTCAACACGTATCCCCTCGCCCGCGACCACCTCGCCGATCTCCCAGCAGCCCTGGCCGACCTCTTCACAGCGGCGCATCAGCTCCTCGGCGGCGGCGGGCGGCAGGGCGAACAGCAGCCCCCCCGAGGTCTGTGGGTCATGCAGAAGCAGGCGGTATGCCTCCTCCACCCCATCGTCGTAGCGCAGATAGCTGCCGGCCTCTAGGAATGTACGATTGTGGTCGAGCCCGCCGGGGAAGATCCCGGCGCGGGCGTAGCCCAGCGCGCCCTGGAGCAGCGGCAGGTCGGCGGCGCGGATGCGCATACCCGCCCCGCTGGCCCTGGCAACCTCGGCGGCGTGGCCCAGCAGGCCAAAGCCGGTGATATCCGTCGCGGCGTGAACCCCCACCTGAGCGGCCAGCTCGGCGGCCAGCCTGTTCAGGGCCAGCATGCTGGTCACAGCCGCCACCAGATCCTCGGGGCGGCCCTCGTCCCACTTGGTGGCCGTGGTAATCAGGCCCACGCCGATCGGCTTGGTGATCAGCAGCCGGTCGCCCGGGCGCGCGCCCCCCTTGGTCGTGATCCGATCAGGGTGAACCAGGCCCGTCACGCTCAGGCCAAACTTCGGCTCGCGGTCCGTCACGGTATGGCCGCCGGCCAGCACCGCGCCCGCCTCGGCCACCTTATCCGACCCGCCCTGGAGGATCGCCACGAGGATCGCCGGGTCGAGGTCATCGGGGAAGGCCGCCACCGACAGGGCCGTGATCGGACGCCCCCCCATGGCGTAGACATCGCTCAGGGAGTTGGCCGCAGCAATAGCCCCGAAGGTGTAGGGGTCGTCCACAATCGGCGGGAAGAAGTCCACCGTCTGCACAATCGCGGTGGACTCATCAATTTTATAGACGGCGGCGTCATCGCTGACATCGAGCCCGATCAGCAGGTTCGGGCTCATCGACAGACGCAGCGCGCCGAGGACAGCGGATAGGGCGCCCGGCCCCATCTTCGATCCTCAGCCTGCGCAGGCCGCCATGCTCGTGAGCCGAACACGCTCTCGCTGATCCATGTCGGTGTCTCCTAAAATATCTAGCCCCAGGACATTGTATCATCAGATAACGATGCGATTCGGGCACAACACCCGATGAACATGGCCGCTGATGTCCGGCTATCGGCTATCGGCTATCGGCTATTTCTACCTCAGCCCTGCTCAGTGCCCTATGGTACAATATCGGCGTATACGTGCCCTTCACAGCAGGTGTGAACCTGGGAGGTTTGTATGAAGCAGGTAGTTGGCGCGATCACGTTCCTCTTCGGGCTGATGGTCGGCCTGATCGGCGGCGCGGCGCTGCTGGCCTACGCGTATCAGATGGCGGGCCTCTACCCGCCCGACGATGCCACAATCAAGTTTATTGCTCGCGAGCGCGGCTGGCTGCGTGATGATGTGTAAGTAAGGCTTTGGGGAGGGCGAGCCCTCCCCAAAGCCTCTTTCAGAGCATGTTGCACAAGGAGGTGCCAGGATGGACAAGCCCTGGTTCTCATTTTATGAGAAGGGCGTGCCCCGTACGATCAGCTACCAGAACCTGACACTCAGCGATCTGCTAGCTAGGGCCGCGCGATCCTTCCCCGAGAAGACCGCGACGAACTTCGTCCTGCGCTATATGCTCGGCGGTCGGCTGACGATCGGCGGCAGATCTACCTACCGCAAGCTGAACGAGCAGGTTGATCGTATGGCCACCGCGCTGTACCAGCTCGGCGTGCGCAAGGGCGACCGCATCGCGGTGATGCTGCCCAACTCGCCCCACTATGTGATCACCTTCTTCGCCGCCGTCCGCCTTGGCGCGATTGTCGTCAACACGAACCCCACCTACACCAGCCGCGAGCTCCAGCACCAGCTTGAGGACAGCGGCGCTGAGACGATCGTCCTGCTGAACCTGTTCTGGCCGCGCCTGCGCGAGATCCGCCCCGAGACGAACATTAAGCGGGTGATCGTCGCCCATATCTTCGACACCCTCGGCTTCCCCTCGAACTTCCTGGTCAAGAGCTCACAGAAGAAGGCCGCTGACTGGGTCGAGGTGCGCCCCGAGCAGGACATCTTCTTCTTCGGGCACCTGCTGGAGAAGTACGCCCCCACACCGCCGCGCGTCAGCCTCGATATGGACGACGTCGCCCTGTTCCAGTACACCGGCGGCACCACCGGCCTGCCCAAGGCGGCCATGCTCACCCACCGCAACCTGATGGCCAACGCCCAGCAGATCGACGCATGGCTGCCGTCTGGCAGGCCCGGCGAGGAGAAGATGATGGCCGCCATCCCCTTCTTCCACGTCTACGGGATGACCGTGGCCATGCTCTACAGCGTCTTTATGGGGGCCGAGATCATCGTCGTGCCCAACCCGCGCCCGATTGAAAACGTGATGACGATTATGCAGAAGGAGCGGGCCACGATCTTCCCCGGCGTGCCGGCCATGTATATCGGCATCATCAACCACCCTAAGGTCAGCGAGTACGACCTGCGCAGCATCAAGGCGTGCATCTCCGGCTCGGCCCCGCTGCCGATGGAGGTGCAGGAGCGCTTTGGCGAGCTCACCGGCGGGCGGCTGGTCGAGGGCTTCGGCATGACCGAGTGTAGCCCGGTGGCCCTGGTGAACCCGGTCTACGGCACCCGTAAGTCTGGCAGCATCGGCATCCCGGTGCCCGACACCGATGCTAAGATCGTCGATCTGGAGACAGGCGTCGATCTGCCTCTCGGCGGCGAGGGGCAGGGCGAGCTGTGTGTGCGCGGCCCTCAGGTGATGAAGGGCTACTGGAACCAGCCCGGCGAGACGGCCGCCACGGTGGACGCCGACGGATGGCTGCACACCGGCGATATCTGCAAGTCGGATAGCGACGGCTACTTCTTCATCGTCGACCGCAAGAAGGATATGATCATCGCCAGCGGCTTCAAGGTGCTCCCGCGCGATGTCGAGGAGGTGCTGTTCATGCACCCCAAGGTGATGGAGGCGGTGGTGGTCGGCGTGCCTCACCCGGAGCGCGGCGACGATACGGTGAAGGCATTCGTGGTGGCCAAGGACGGCGAGAGCCCCACCGCCGAGGAGATCCGCGAGTTCTGCAAGCTGCACCTGGCGCCCTACAAGGTGCCCCGCGAGGTCGAGTTCCGCGCCGAGCTGCCTAAGACGATGGTGGGCAAGGTGCTGCGCCGTGTCCTTGTGGACGAGGAGAAGGCTAAGCATAAGGCTGTCGCCTGACAGCGAACGGTAAGCTCAACCTTCAAATACTCACATACTCGCCAAAAATACCCCGACAATCAGCCCGGCCACGCCAGCCCACTGCACCATGCGCAGGCGCTCGCGCAGGAAGAACCAGGCCAGCAGCACCGTCACCGCGCTAAAGATCGAGGCCAGGGCGCTGACCACGCTCACATAGCCGGTGGCGATGCCCATGTTGTAGAAGACGAAGGCGGCCGTGTCCAGCAGCGCGGCGGCGATGGCCGTGGGCCAGAGGCCCGTCGGCATGGGAGCCAGCCGTGTCCTGCGCGCCAGCATGATCCCGATGGCGGCCAGCAGCGTGATCACCCGGCCGATCAACACTGGCCAGGCGATGCCCAGTAGCGGCGTGGCGAAGCCGACCGCCCAGAAGTAGAGCCCGATGAAGCCCGCCGCCCCAATCGCCTCGGGCACCCCGCGCGGCGGGCCGGCGGCTTCGCCGTGCCCGCGCGATACCACCACTACTCCGCCCACCACCAGGGCCGCGCCGACGAGGGCCAGCGCCCCGGGCCGCTCGCCGCCGAGCAGGGCCAGCGGGATGGTGACGACGGCGAAGCTGGCCGCGATCGGCGAGACGATCGACAGGCTGCCGATCGAGAAGGCCCGGTAGAGCAGCAGCGTCCCCCCAAGGTTGAACAGATTCGCCGCGATGCCGATCTCCCATGCCCACAGGTCGGTCGGCGGCAGATCGCGGCGGACGATGAGCAGCGCGCCGATAGCGGCGATCCCAACTAGCTGGATGTACAGCATCGCCTGGGTCGGGCCAATCACCCGCGTCACCCGGCTGATCAGGAAGTCGCCGCTGCCCCAGCCCAGGGCGGCCAGCAGGCCAAAGATGATCCCCATAGATTAAGATTGTCCTTGCCCCCTGATCGGCTCTCGCTGGCGCTCAGGGTGGTAGCGTTACATTTGTGCTATTTCCAGGTACGCTTCATTCTCCGCTATAAGCATGATGGGGTCAAGTGCCGCCGCCGTGGGGCTGAAGCCCTCGGCTCTTTTTTTGCGAAGGCCGCGTAGGCGGCCTTCGTCAACCAAGAGCCCGCGGCTTCAGCCGCCGGGCACGATCCCATCTCGTGTTGCCGTAAAAGCCATAGCATATCTGTTCGATTAACTCCTGACACTCATGGGCTTGACATCGCATCGTAGTCTGCTATAATCCGAACAGGTGTTTAGCATTTTTGTGCCGCACGGACGTTCATGCAGCCAATCGCGGTCATCGGCTCGCCGAATAGCACAACCACCTTCACCGTCGATATTCTGGAGACGGCGCGGGATCGTGCGCTCGATCACGCATGGGTGACGTTTGAGGTGGTCGAGCGCTTCAACGGTAAGGCATACCGCAAGCGGGCGCTCTGCCAGCTTGGCGGGATCGTGACCCGCAACCGCTGGCACGAGGACCCGGTGATCCGCTCGGTGATCAAGCACCAGGGCGCCCTACCGGCCCTGAGCGGCGAGAGCGACCTGACCAGCGCCCAGCTCACTGCGCTAGGCGTCTTCCTGCTAGAGGACGACGGCCGGGTGCGCCGACGCACCACCCTCAGCACCCCGCCCCCCAGCGGCACCTCCGTCTTCCCGGCCAGCGCCGAGGCGCTCCAGGAGCTCGTTCACACCGAGCCGGGCATCTTCTACGCCGGGACATCCCCCGGCGACGGGCTGCCCGTCCCGCTGACCCTGCGCCACTTCGGCCCCACCGACGACGGCGGCTTCGGCGAGGCGGTGATGCTTGGCGTCTTCGGGCAGACCCGCAGCGGCAAGAGCATCCTGGCCTCGCAGATCCTGGCCGGATTCGCCAGCAACCCGCAGATGGGCATCCTCGTGCTCGACCCGCAGGGCGAGTTTGGGCGCGACCGATTCGCCGCCGGGGATCACCGGGTGGACTTCAGCATCAATCGGCTGATGAGCTCGCTCAACCAGGTTCGCCCCGTCACGGTGACGAGCACCGATGAGGTGGCGCTGGAGGGGCCGGAGGCATTCACCGAGACGCTGCGGCGGGCGGGGTTCTTCGATAGCCTGGGCTTCAAGGGCCACCATAAGGAGCGCGAGGCTGGCGAGCGGCTGGCAACGATGCTCGCTGAGCTGAGCGATGCCTCGGGCAAGCACCGCCCGGTGCGCGACCTGCGCGGGGCCGACCTGCCGCTGCTGGTGAAGGATCTGGCCCGCTTCGCCGATGTGATCTACGCCAGCCGCCCCGGCACCACGCCGGCGAGGGCCAGCGCGCCCAGGATGTGCTGGCCCGTTTCCAGCTCGACGAGCTGCGCCTGAAGCGGATCTGGGCCGAGTCGCTGACGGCCTTCCGCACCGACGCCGGGCGCACCCCGCTCTCGCAGATCATCCAGCGCGTGCTGGCCGACCGCGAGGTGGTGGTGCTCTCGTTCGCCCAGGAGGGCGCGCACGACGCGGTGCCCTACTTCCTGCTCAACGAGATCCTCACCCGGCTGCGCCAGGTCATCCACCGCAGCTTCCACGGCGGCCAGCAGAGCAACGCCCTGGTGGTGCTCGACGAGGCCCACCTCTTCGCCGGCGAGCACGCCAGCGAGAGCGCCGACGGCATCCGCACGCGCACCCTGCTCGCCCAGAGCGTGCGCATGACTGGCAAGTACGGCGTCGGCTGGCTCTTCATCACCCAGACACTCCACGACTTCGACAAGACGATTCTGCGCCAGCTGCAGGTGAAGGTCTTCGGCCAGGGCTTTAAGCTCGGCGCCGACCGCGAGTTTGTGGAGTCGGAGCTGGGCAGAGAGGGCTTCGCGCGCTACTGCTCGCTGCCCGACCCGAAGCGCACCGGGCGCTACACCTTCATGGTCACCGGGCCGATCGTAGCCCTCGGCTCCCTCGGCACGCCGCTGGTGCTCCAGGGCTTCCGCAGCAGCGGCGACCTGATGCGGGCCAACCCCCACTGCTTTTCCATAACCGATAGCCGATAGCCGATAGCCGATAGCCGATAGCCGATAGCCGATAGCCGATAGCCGATAGCCGATAGCCGATAGCCGATAGCCGATAGCCGATAGCCGATATATGAACCATCGGCTATCGGCTATCGGCTATTGCAGCTGGCACATATCTTGCCAGAAGATCTATGGCGGCGGGAGGCGTCCCACCGTATCTCGATCAATGAAACAAACAAGGAGGAGCATATGGCTACGATAAACTGGGACGTGATCAAGGGCCAGTGGAGCCAGATGAAGGGCGAGGCCCGCAAGCAGTGGGGCAAGCTGACTGACGACGACTGGGATCAGATCGCCGGCGAGCGTGACAAGCTCTTCGGCAGGCTCCAGGAGCGCTACGGCTGGGAGCGCGCCCGCGTCGAGAGCGAGGTGGACGACTTCTTCGGCACCTCGGCCTTTAGCGGGGATTTCGCCCGCGGCGAGCGTGAGCAGCCGCGCAATGACAACCGACCGGATTTTGCTCGGGGCAGCGAGCGCAAGTAGTCTCTATCCCACTTGCCCTGATAGAAGCGGCGCGGAGCGGGCCAAGCCCGCTCCGCGCCGCTTCTCTGTGCAACCCCTGTAAAACCCCTTGTCTATGAGCGGAGCCCACCCAGAAACGTGCGGATGAGCGCCGAGATCTGGGCGGGCTGGTCGTCCTGAATGCTGTGGCCACTGTCAGCGACAAACTCCAGGCGGCAGCTGGGGATGCGCGCGGCCAGGCGGCGCACATCCTCGGGCAGGTTGTTCACCTCGCCGTCGCCATTGATCAGCAGGGCCGGACAGCGGATCTGATCGGCCTGCTCGTACACAATGTTGCCCCCAGCGGTCAGGATGGCGGCCGCCGCCGCGGCCCATCCGGACACCAGCGGCTCCAGCATCTCCTCGCCCTGCGTCTGTACGATCTCGGCGCGCCAGGCATCCTTGCCCGGCCCCCATGTCGAGACGGGCAGCCAGCGCTGGGCGGCGGCGGCCATCTGCGGCGAGATCACACCCGCCACGCCCCAGGCGACCACGCCGCGCAGCAGGTCGGGGCGCGATGCCGCCAGCAGCAGGGCGCTCTCGGCGCCGTCGCTGAACCCGAGGGCGACGACAGGGCCGGGCGCGACCTGATCGAGCAGGGCGGCCATATCGGTCGCATCGCGCTGGTAGAAGTCGGACGGGAAGTCGCGCGCGGGTGGGCGGCTGGCCCCGTAGCCGCGCAGGTCGGGCGCGATCACCCGGTGGTCGCGGGCCAGGTCGGCGATCAGCCCGCCGAGGTGGCTGCGCGCGGTGCCGGTGAAGCCGTGCATCAGCAGCAGGGGCGGGCCTGCGCCTTCATCGTGGTAGGCGATTGTCGCGCCGTCGGGGAGGATTACGGTGTGCATTATCAGCTCCTGGTGGGGTTGCGGGGCGGTGCAGCCGCCCCAAAGAAGGTACACCAGCCTGCCCGCATAGCTAGGGCTGGGGCAAAGTCCTGAGCGCCCCACGGCTTGCGACTGGAAGTCGCGCCAGCGGGGCGCGTTGCGCCGGGCGTCGGCCT
>RYFE02000061.1 GCA_004138175.2 Chloroflexales bacterium ZM16-3
GTCCACGGGCTCTGGAGCGGCAGCGACAGCGGGCAGGTCGTGGTGCAGGGGTTCTACTGGTTCACCGGCGGCAGCGTGCTCTTCCTCACCGCCTATCGCATCCTGGTATCGGGGGCCAAGCGCCAGGCGACATCCCGCAAGGGTGAGCCGTCGACGCTCCAGGCTGCGGAATAGTTGACAGCTTTTCGGGGTATACGCCGCCCGTCATTGGGCGAGCAAGCAGAATCTTATCTGCGCGCTTACCTTCGTGCGCCTCAGGGAGCGCCCTAAACAGTCGGGGGGGCGGGTATCGACGGGCGCAGACCTGTACGCGAAGGAAGGTAGTGGGTATAGATCGCACGAGAACGTCGAAACCTTGCGTGCGGCGAAGGGTGAACCCATTCGAGATCTAGCCCCTACCTAGGTACGTTGTGCGCGGCTGCCCGCCTCGCTGACGGCGCGCACTACGTGGTCGCCGGGCCTGAATGGGCAAGCCTCCCCCCCGACGGGCGTGGCCATCTCTGGACGAGCGCCTCGGCGATGAGCAGGTTGGGTACCCAGCAGAGCCAGGCCACGAGCGGGTAGGCCGTGTCGAACGGCAGATGACCAACCTTCAGCAACAGCGGGAGCCAGAGCCGTAGGGTGACGGCCGCAAGCGTCAGCGCGATGTTGCGCAGCATCCACCGTCGGTGGGCCGCCACCTGCTTCGTCCGGATCGCCCAGTAGCCGAGCCACGCCGTGGTAAGCCAGCCAAGCGCCATGGTGCCGAAGCCGAGCCTGCTCACGAGGTTCCCATAGGCGACTGCGGCCATCGCCAGGCCACCGAGCCCGCCCACGAGCATGCCGAGCATTGCGGCCCGCCCGAGCCAGCGGTGGGCTGCCGCGCCACGGCGACGCAGCCGCGGCACAAGCTGGAGCGGTGCGATGGCCAGGGCCACGATCCCGCCCACGATGTGTGCGCTGAGGGCGACGTGGTGAACCGCGAGCGCGGGGCGCAGCGGGGCGGGAAATGCGCCCGTCACCAGCACGAACCCGGCGTATGCGACCACGACTAGGGCCAGCAGGAGCATGACGCCCCAGCCAACGGTCTGAAGCAGACGGCGGATCATCTGCCACCGCCGCCTACGCCGCTCCTCTCCCGCGTCGAGCCGCCTGGTCTCATGTGTGTTCGCGTGCATCGCTGTTTCCCTTCTGCGTCAGTCCGTCGTGTCGATACCACCAGGATAGGGCGACCGGACGCGTGGCACCTCTACCGGGCGATAGAGATCGTGGGCGGGCTGCTCCGCCGTATCGCTCCAGACAGGCTCTATCGCGAGCTCTACCGCGCGATAGAGGCGGCGGAACCAGCCCGCGAGCGATACTCCGAGCAGCGATACGAGCAAATAGGAACGACGGGAGGAATGTCTATGAAGGAGGACCACACCGGCCTCGAACGGCTGATCTTCTTCAGCGACGCGGTGTTCGCGATCGCCATCACCCTGCTCGCTCTGGAGATCCGCCTGCCAGCGGGCGAGTACGCCGACAATACGCTGCTCCTGGCGGCCTTGCTGCAGCTGTGGCCGCGCTACCTGAGCTACAGCGTGAGCTTTCTGGTGATTGGCAGCTTCTGGCTGGGCCACCACCGCATGTTTCGCAGCATTGTGCGCTACGACCGACGCCTGCTCGGGCTGAACCTGCTGCTGCTGCTCTGTATCGCGTTCGTGCCCTTCCCCACCACGGTGCTGGGCGAGAGCGGGAATGCGGTGGCCACCGCATTCTACGCGGCGACGATGTCGATGATGGGGCTGATCAGCACCCTCATCTTGTGGTACGCGAGCGCGGGCGGGCGGCTGCTGGCTGCGCCGCTTGCGCCCAGGGAGCGGCGGCTCGCGCTGCTGCGCAGCCTGACGACGCCCGCCGTCTTCCTGATCTCGATCCCGCTCGCCTTCCTCAGCAGCGACCTGGCCCGCTACTCCTGGATCTTGATCGCACTGGTGCTGGTCGTATCG
The DNA here is from genome assembly GCA_004138175.2 of Chloroflexales bacterium ZM16-3. GTDB lineage: Bacteria > Chloroflexota > Chloroflexia > Chloroflexales > Chloroflexaceae > Oscillochloris > Oscillochloris kuznetsovii. The sequence goes on from RYFE02000061.1 coordinate 1,968, forward strand.
CCCAGGATTGCGCTGCCCCATTGGCTGCTGCGCGGCAGGGCGGCCAGGACACCATTACGCACCCGCACGCCGCGCTAGCCTGCTGGGCGGTGGCGGCTGAAGCCGCGTCATGGGGGCCTGCGGCCAGCCGCCCGCCTGCGCGGGCGGTTCTGGCGTCGGCCTGCGCCGACGCCCGGCGCAACGCGCCCCGCCGGCGCGACTTCCCGTCGCCAGCCGGGGGGCGCTCAGGACGTTGCATCAGCCCTGGTGGCGGCCATACCATGCAGTTGCGCGCGGCCTGGCGGGTGTACTATACTGAGATCACCCCCAGAAGCGACAACACCGCCTACGTGCCATATTCATGTGGAGGTCAGCAAGCGCCAGTACCTTGGGTATGCGGTGTGCCGCATACGCTGCTGGGCGCGAGACATGCAGGCGATCTCGCTATGACTGATGCGCGTGATGGAGCCGATAGTGCGTCCGGGCCGCTGGCGGTCCTGATCGCGACCAAGCTGCTGCCCCCGCCGCTGCGGTCTGACCTGATCGCACGCCCGCGCCTGGGCGAGCGTCTCCAGCGTGGGCTGCGCGGCCCGCTCACCTTGATCGCGGCACCGGCTGGCTCCGGTAAGACCACGGCTATCAGCGCGTGGCTGGCGGCAAGCGACGCGCGCGCGGTGTGGCTCGCGCTCGACGCCGAGGATAATGACCCCGTACGCTTCTGGACCTACGTCTGCGCCGCCTGCGAGCGCCTGGCGCCGGGCTGCGGGGCTGCGGCGCTGACCATGCTGCGGTCGTCGCAGCGCGCTCCGCTGCCGACGGTTGTGGCCACCCTGATCAACAGTCTGGCCGCCCTGCCGCCAGGTGTCGGCCCTGAGCGCCCCTACGTGCTGGTGCTCGACGACTATCAGTTCATCGAGGCGGCGGCCATCCACGAGACGCTGACCCTGCTGATCGAGCGCCTGCCGCCCCAGCTGCACCTTGCGATCACCGCCCGCGCCGACCCGCCCTTGCCGCTGGCGCGCTGGCGCGCGCGCGGCCTGGTGACCGAGCTGCGGATCAGCGATCTGCGCTGTCGTCAGGAGGAGGCGGGGGCACTGCTGACGTTGGCACACGGTTCCCCCTTGAGCGACGCCGCAGTCGCGGCGCTGGAGGCGCGCACCGAGGGCTGGATTGCCGGGCTCCAGCTGGCCGGCCTCGCGCTGCACGGCCAGCCTGACCCCGAGGCGTTTGTCACCGCGTTCGCCGGCAGCCACCACTACATCGTCGACTATCTGGCCGATGAGGTGCTGGCCCAGCAGCCGCCGCACATCCGCACCTTCTTGCTCCAGACGGCGATCCTCGACCAGCTCTGCGGCCCGCTGTGCGACGCCCTGCTCCTGGGTGCCGATGATCGGGATGGGGCGGATACGGCGCAGCCCCCGACTCCCAACTCCCGACTCCCAACCCCCGACTCCTACAGTCAGCACATCCTGGCCGAGCTCGTGCGCCAGAACCTGTTCTTGCTCCCGCTGGATACGGAGCGGCGCTGGTACCGCTACCACCACCTGTTCGCCGATATGCTGCGCATCCGCCTGCGCGAGTCCGCCCCGGAGATGGTGCCGGAGCTGCATCGCCGGGCCAGCGCCTGGTATACCAGCCAGCTCCAGATGCGCGGCCCGGCCTATCTCGATGCGGCGGTGGGGCACGCCCTCGCCGGGGGTGACAGCGCTCATGCTGCGCACCTGATCGTGTGCGAGGCCGAGCCGCTGCTGCGCCTCGGTGGCTTTACGCAGCTCATTCGGCTCATCCGCACGCTCCCGAGCGAGGCCGTGCATGGATCGCCGGCGCTGAGCATCCTGCTGGCGCGCGCGCTGTTTGTGGCCGCCGAGCCCGAGGCGCTGCCGCCGCTGCTCCAGGCTGCGGCGGAGCGGCTGGCGGATGCGCCGACCACTGCTGCCGAGCAGGCACGCCTGCATGCCTGGCTGGCCGCGCTAGAGAGCCAGCTCCTCCGGGTGCGCGGCAGCTACGACGCGGCGATCACCCGCGCCCACGCGGCCCTGGCGCTCGCGCCCACCGACGAGCCTGCGCTGCGCGGCTTCATCATGGTCAGCATGGCCCTGGCGCTGCATATGAGCGGTCAGCTCCGCGCGGCCGTCGCGCCCTACGAGGAGTCGCTCGCGTCCCTCGCCGCCGAGGATCGCTACACGGCGACTCTAACCCGCTGCCTGCTCGGCACGCTGCACCAGAGCCTGGGCGACTGGGATGCGGCGACGCGGGCGTATGCGCAGGTGCGTACACAGGCGGATCAGCTCGTCCAGGGCGTGCCGACCTGCCTGCCGACGGCGGGCTGGGCGCTGATCGGCCTGGGCGAACTGGCCTACGCCCGCGATGATCTGGACCTGGCCGAGCAGCAGCTGGTTGAGGGCGTGAGCCTGGCCGAGCAGGGCGCGCTGCGTGACGCCCTGCCCTTCGGCTACGCGGCGCTCACCCTGCTGCGTCTGGCCCAGGGGCAGGGAGATGCGGCGCGGGCGACGAGCGAGACGATGACCCGCTTTGCCGCGCAGGAGCTGCATCTGCCACTGGTCATCGAATGGGCGGGAGCGGTCGCCGCACGCGTAGCCCTGGCACAGGATGATCTGGCCGCCGCCACCCGCTGGGCCCAGCGCTATACGCCGCCACCCGCGGCCATGTTCCCCTCGCAGGCATGCGCGCTGACGACCTTCCTGCGCGTGCAGCTGCGGATGGGGCGCGCCAGCGCGGCGCTGGCCCTGATTGAGGCGCAGCTCCTACCCGCCGATGCGGTGGGGAATCGCATCGTTGCGCTGGAGCTGCTGGTGCTGAAGGCGCTGGCCCACGCCGCGCTGAGCCAGATGGAGCTGGCCCACGCCGCGCTTGACCGAGCGCTTGCGCTGGCTGCGCCTATCGCGGCGCGGCGGATCTTTCTGGATGCGGGCGCGCCGCTTGCGCCCGTGCTGGGGGCGTCCCATCCGCAGGGCGCAGCCGGTGCGCTGCGCGACCAGCTGCTGGCCGAGCTTGGCACGCTACGTGCGCCCCTGCCGCCGTCGGTATCGTCGGCCGAGCCGCTGGCCGAGCCGCTCACCCCCCGCGAGCACGAGATCCTCCGCTGGGTCGCCGAGGGCCGCTCAAACCAGGAGATCGCCGCCGCCCTGGTGGTCAGCGTCGGCACCGTCAAAACCCATCTGCACAACCTGTACGGCAAGCTGGAGGCCCGCGACCGCACCCACGCGGTCGCCCGCGCCCGCGCCTTCGGCCTGCTCGACGCATCATCTGACCAGGCAGGGTCGCCCGCGTCCAGCGGGCGCAACCAGCAATAACGAGAGGATGTGTGCATGATGCGCAGCATTCCACGTGATTTCGGGCTGTTTGTGGCCGGGCAGAGCCTCTCGCAGATCGGCGATCAGTGCTACCTGCTCACGCTGACCTGGGTGGTGGCCCAGCGCACCGGATCGACCGCAGCCCTGGGGGTGATGCTGGCGCTGGCCGCCATCCCACGGGCGCTGCTGATGCCCTTTGGCGGCGCGCTGGCCGACCGGCTCTCGCACCGACGGGTGCTGCTGGGCGCCAACCTGCTGCTGGCGATCCTGCTGCTGCCGCTAGTCGGGCTGGCCGTCGCGGGCGTGAGCGCGCTCTGGCCCTACGCGGTGATCGCCGTCGTCGTGGGCGCGGTCGAGGGGGTGCTGACACCGGCGGCCTACTCGCTGGTGCCGCTGCTGGTGCCCGGCGAGGCGCTGGAGCGGGCGAACGCGATCTTCCTGGGGAGCGTGCTGCTCAGCGGCATCGTCGGCCCGGCGCTCGGCGGCGTGCTGCTGGCCCACAGCGACGCCGCGCTGGCCTTCGCCATCGATAGCGCCAGCTTCCTGGCCGTCGCCGGGCTGCTCTGGCTGATGCGAGCCACGCCGGTACGATTGGCGCAGCGCGTATCGCTGCTGGCCGACCTGCGGGCCACGGCGACGCTCGTGCGCGCCGACCGCGTGCTGGCGCTGTATATCGCGCTGCTCCTGCTGGGCAACCTGGCCGCCGCCGGCCCGCTCGATGTCGGGCTGGTCGCCATGGCCCAGGGAGTCTTCCACGGCGGCCCCGAGCTGCTCGGCAGCGCGATGGCGATCTTCGCGGGTGGCTCGCTTGTGGGCACACTGCTCGCCGGGGCGCTGGCCCGCCCGGCCTGGCGGCAGCCGCTGCTCTTTGGCGGCATCCTCGGCACAGGCATGGCGCTGGCCGTCGTTGGTACCTCGCCGAGCGCTCCGATCTTCCTCGCCCTCCTCGCCCTGTTCGGCGGCGGCATCGGGGCGATCGATGTGCTGATGCAGAGCAGCATCCAGCAGCGCGCACCGCGCGCGCAGCTCGGGCGTGTCCTCGGCGTCACGCTCTGCGCGGGGAAGCTGCTCGCGCCGCTCTCGACCCTGGTCGCCGGGGTGGCCGCCCAGTCCCACGCCCCGCAGCTCTTCTTCGCCGCTGGTGCGCTCTGGGTGGCAACAACGATCATCGCGCTGGTCGTGTCACGCGAGAGCCTGGTGGATGCCCCAGCTACGCCGTAGGAGCGCCAGGGAGGGTAAAGCCCTCCCTGAGAACTCACCCGGCTGCGCTAGCGGCTGCTGGCGCGGCCCAGGGCCAGCAGGCCCAGGCTGATCAGCACAAAGGCGCCCACCGGCAGCCAGGGGATGTGGATGGCCGAGAGCATGGCGATGCCCAGCGGGATGGCCGCAAACAGCGCGAAGGTGCTCAGCGCAGCGTCCGTATGGCCCTGACGGGCGAGCTCAGCGGCCCCGGCCAGCCCGATCACCAGCATGATCCCCGGCCACCACCATCCAGTCAGCGCCAGCATGCCCAGCCCGATCAGAAAGACCCCGCCAGCGATCGAGCCGCCCAGCCGGTCGGCCCGCCGCGCCCGCCGCATCTGCCGCCGCGCCTCGCGCTCCTCGTAGCGGCTCTGCTCTCTCGTCGTGATCTCGCTCATCGTTGTCTCCTCTCGTGCTCCGCCTCGTCGCTTGGCCCAAGCATAGCCCGCCCGCCCGCCCTACGCCTCTACCGCAGGGTAGATTCGGCCTGCTGACCTGCGGCCGCCTATGCTCTACCTCTAGCTCTATCGGCAGATAGAGGCAGAGCGCTCAGCCGGCTGCTAGACTGGCCCCATACACAGACCTAGGCGCGGAGGTAGCGCGATGAGCATCTACAAGATCACGGTTGAGGGCCACCTATCTGATCGCTGGGCCGACTGGCTGGCCCCGCTCGCGCTTGAGCGCCGGCCCGACGGGACAACGCGCCTGCGCGGTGAGCTGGCCGATCAGGCCCAGCTGTTCGGCCTGCTCCAGAAGATCCGCGATATGAACCTGCGGCTGATCGAGGTGGAGCGAGTGGAGCCGGATGCGGCGGCGGGCGGGCCGGCCCCATAGGCTGCATCCTGGGCTGCCGAGGCGGAGTCCAGGCGGATCGGGCTTCGCTGCATATGTTTAGACGCAATACCGCAGAAGTAACGCTGTGAGGCGTCCTGTCACCCTGAGCGAAGCGAAGGGTCCCGGCCGGGACCCTTCGCTTCGCTCAGGGTGACAGCGTTCCTTTTGCTCTACTGCGTTTAGACGCAATACCGCAGAAGTAACGCTGTGAGGCGTCCTGTCATTCTGAGCGAAGCGAAGAATCCCGGCCGGGACCCTTCGCTTCGCTCAGGGTGACAGCGTTACTTATGCTCTATTGCGTTTAGACTCTCTTTAGAAAGATGCCTGCCGCCTATGCTAGACTACATGTACTCCACATCTGAAGGCGTGCCACGGCGCGCGCTTGACCGCCTACACGCACGCCTCTCCTGACACGGCCTCCCGCCCCACGACCTCCACGTCTCGTTTCGACCGCTCACATCTCCGTCACTGCGCCACACGATCGGTTGCGCTGGCGACGCCGTGTGCGCACTTCGGTGCGCCGCGCGCGTCGCCTGCTCCCGATTGCGTATGGTCGTCCCGCTGCTCCTCGCCGTTGTCGCAGCGTCGGGTGTCTAGCGCCACGGCAACCCCACACAGTGAAAGAAAGGAAGGTACAGTATGACTCAACGCTCCGATCACGCCCGCCTTAGCGCGGCCGCGCTCGTCATCTCCGGCATCTTCTTTGTGATCTACCCGGCTCTGCGGCCCTTCTCCGACGAGGTCACGCTCGCCGGGGCGGCCGCCTTCGGCGCCGACGCCTGGCTGGTGGCCCATATGCTCGCGATGGTGGCCTTCACGCTGCTGCCGGTGGGCCTCTTCGGGCTGTACCGCCTGCTTGAGGATAGCCCCGCCCGGCATACGAGCTTCTGGGCGCTGGTGATCGGGCAGGTTGGCGTCGGCTTCACCCTGCCGTTCTATGGCGGCGAGGCCTACGGGCTGCACGCGATCGGCCAGGAGGCCCTGGCCCGCCAGGACGCCAGCCTGCTCAGCATCGCTGCGGCGGTGCGGGCCGGCCCCGGGCTGCTGCTGTTCCTCAGCGGGCTGCTGCTGCTCGCCGTGAGCGCCATCCTCGCCGCGATCGCGATCTGGCGCTCGGGCCGCCACCCGCGCTGGAGCGGCGTGCCCCTGGCGCTCGGTCTGGCGCTCTACATCCCGCAGTTCTTCGGCTCGCAGCCGCTGCGCGTGGCCCACGGCCTGCTCATCGCCGTCGGCTGCCTGTGGGTCGCGCTCGACCTCTGGCGCGGCAGCGCGACGACCTACACGCGCCAGATGGCCGTGCGGGGGAGCTAAGATGTACAGCCGGCTGGGGCAGTTGGTTCAGCAGTAGTGAAGCCGCCGATGCGACGGCCTTGATCCGCCACGAAGAAGCCATGCATGCAATGATGTGCAGACCTTGTCGATTGATAAAGCGGGGTTTCGTGGGGAGTTGCGGCGGGAAAGGCATGATCCGCAGCAGGGATCCCTGACCTGCCCCAGCGGTAAAGAAAAGCTCTTGTCCAACGACGCAGTAAACTAGAACCCGCGGGGCCTCACTCACGGAAGTATCTCACCCGACGAAACGCTGTGCATTAGGGAGGCTGGTTCTTACAAAGGTTCCCGTAAAGCAACTTAGATCAAGATCTATTAACTTTGCTTGCATAAGCACACATAGTCATTCACTATATAATGTACAGGCTCTATACTCACTATGTCGCGCGCGACACCAACATCTGCGCCTAAGATCTACATACCAAACAGGTGAGACATGCGATAAATCAAGAGGCGTAAGGTGGTGTCCTGCATCAACCTGGTCAGCCTCGTCTGGGTGGCGAAACCCACGCTTTTCCATGCGATTATCGCCTATTTTATGCGACCAATAATAGGTTCACCAAGAATAACCATTTTCGTGCGATGCTCCAAACCGCCATGGAACGCGGTTCCACCCCGCGTTTTGTCTGTTTTGGCAATACCGCAAAAGTCACGCTGTCACCCTGAGTCGCCCGACCGTAAACGGTCGGGCTGAGTCTTACGAAGGCCGCTTCAGCGGCCTGTCCGAGGCCGCTGAAGCCGTACGCACGGCGATTGCCTGCAATACGTCAACTTACAGCCGCCAGGGGCGACCGTGCCGTCACGCTCACGGCACCTCTATCTGCGCGACATGGCAGGCGGCAAGCTCTACAAGCTGCCATGGATGCCCGCGATTATTGGGCACCCCGACGAGAAGAAGACCCATAGCACGATGCTGGCCGTCGATCTGATCGCCTACGCGACGGGCATGCGGGTCTCGCGACGCTACGCACAGATCATCGAGGAGAGCGACCAGTATTTGATCAAGAGCCTGGCTCGTAACAACCCAACCATCGTGCTGCGCGATAGTTGGGCACCAGTGACGCTAGATGGACAGCGCTACCAGCTGCGCCACGGCAACACGATCCGATTTCAGGACAGCGAATTGAGCTTCAAGTTTATCATCCGCGAGAGGCGGTGACGCCGGCGGCAAAAGGAGTGCCTGGTGGCCACAGCAATTATTCAGGCGAACTACGACGAATTGGCCCAGATCGCTGCCCGCTGGCACCAACAACAAGAGACGAGCGAGGCGCTTGACCGCCGCCTCAAAGCATGTCTTCAGTCGCTGGAACACGGGGGCTGGGAGGGGCGAGGTGCCGACGCCTTCTTCAGCGAGATGCACGGCGAGGTGCTGCCAGCGCTCGCCCGCTTCACTGAGGCCCTAGAGGTCGCCAAGTCGGTTACGCTTGAGATCCGCACGCAGATGCGGCAGGCTGAGGAAGATGCCGCAAGTCCCTTCAAGCAGAAGGGCGGTCACGGCCCCGACGCCGGTGGCGGTAGCAGCGGCGGCGGCGGTGGGGGCGGCGGCGGCGGGGCATGGGGCGGTGGAGACGATCCCGTCAAAGGGGCGATTAAAACGCTGAAGGGCGTCTTGGGTGACATCAAGAATGTAGTAGCCGCACGTGACCTTTGGCATGCGTTCCAGTCTGCGCAAGAGAGCGGCGGCGGCCTGAAGGAAGTATGGGGTTTCTTTAAGGAGGCACAGAATGGCAAGAGTCTCTTCCGTAAGGGACTCTCTTGGGCCGGTAAAGCGCTCGATGTTGGCAGCGAACTCTACGACAACTGGGTGCAATACAACAATGGGGAGAATGCGATTGTCCAAATCGCAGCCGGAACCGCGACGGATCTCGCGATCACGGCAGGCTTTACCATGGGCGGAAGATGGTTGGGCGGCGCATTAGGGGGCACACTTGGCTCCGTACTCGGCCCAGTCGGCACGGCCATCGGTGCCGGCGCTGGCAGTTTTATCGGCGGGTGGCTCGGTGGTCTTGCCGGCGAGTGGGTCGGCGACACAGACTTCGTCAATAATACGGTCGAGCACGCCGTTGACTGGAGCGTCAACAAGGTGAAAGATGTGGGCGGGCAGGTCGCGAATACTACGGTCAATTTTGTGCAGCAGCAGGCCCACAATATAGACGAGGGTCTGCGAAATGTAGGTAATACAATCGGGAATCTCTTCAAGCCACGGCTTGCGCTATTTGGAGGATAAGCGATGAGCAGTCGCACATTGCGTCTGAGCGGCGATGAGCTTGCGTATACGCTCGCCCAGTCTGGTCGGCCCGACCTCGGCCAAGGGGTGCTTCAGGGTATGTCGGATGTCCCACTGGCCGCCGAGGATGCGGTCCAACGCATGCTGGCCGCCGGACACGGCCTGATGGCGCGTCAACTCCTCCAGATTAACGCGGAGGCTACCCCCGTCCTCGCCGACGAGCTTCAGTGGATCGCGGGTGTCCTCACTCAAGCACCTTTCTCGCTGCGCTATAGTCAAACGACTGCTGCGGCGACCTTCAATCTGACCTACCACGCAGCCAATGGGGGCGTGGTCGAGCATCTTGTCGATCAGGGTGTCATCCACATCTTTACTGAGTATGAACAGTCACGGGCTGCGGTTGATGGCGGCGTGACCTTCTTCCAAATCGCCGGGCTACACAGCGAAATTGGCTCGCAGGGCGATATCGCGAAGGCGCTGCTCGACCAGGTGCAGCAGGAGCAAGATGTTGCCACAATCCAAAAGCTCCTCGCGCAGGCGACCCTGACCGCTCCGCTCCGCGAGCAGTTTGCCGAGGATTTGGCTCAGACGAGCTACCGTGGCAGTGTGATGCGGATCGAATATGGCCCTAACGGTGAGCCTGTCTCCGACCGTGGCTTACTGTTGCTCGGTGGCCCAGCACGGCTCTGGCTGCTAAAGCCACACCAGCGCCCGACAGGCACCGTCCTTACCCTAATCCCCGGTTCCGAGTCAGTGCTCCGACGCGAAGTGGCGGCCCTAATGAAGTAGTCGGTGGCCGTAAAAATCGGCACGCGCCCCAAGAACTCGGCGCGGGCATAGCTCTCGGCCTGGCGGCCCATGTTGGTGCGAATATCCACCTGGGTGACCAGGACGCCAAGCACGCGGAGCAGCGGGTTGAGGCCGGAGCGCTGGATGCGCTCGACGAGCTTGAGCATCATCTCGATGGACTGGGTCGCCAGGAACTCGGCCTGCATCGGGATGATCAGCTCGTCAGCCGCCACCAGGGCATTTTTGACCAGCATGCCGAAGTAGGGAAGCGTGTCGATGATCACAAAGTCATAGGCGGGGGCAACCGGCTCCAGAAGCTTCTGGAGCACATACTCTCGGCGGTCGGCCCCGCGCAGCTCCTCGTCGGCCTCATTGAGCCAAACATCGCAATACCGCAAAAGGAACGCGGTCACCCTGCACGTGCCCGGCCCGTAAACGGGCGGGCTATGGTGCTGCGAAGGCCGCCTGCGCGGCCTGCCTGAGGCCGCGCAGGCGGCCTTCGTCAACCAAGAGCCCGCGGCTTCAGCCGCCGGGCGACGCCGCACAGCGTTCCTTTTGCGGTACTGCCAAACATCGGTCGGGGCGACATCGACGTTGGGGATGGTGCTGGGCAGGATGACGCGATCCAGATGTGGCTCCCAGGTTGCGATGAACTCCCTGGTGACCGTATAGAGCGAGGGCTTGCCCGGCGTGACGCGCAGGGAGAGGCTGAGGTTACCTTGTGGGTCGAAGTCGATGAGCAGGACGCGGTGCCCACGGGCGGCGAGAGCGGCGCCCAGGTTGAGCGTGGTTGATGTCTTGCCCGCGCCGCCCTTGGGGACGGCGATGATACGTGCCATATGGCTTCCTCTAGCATGCCGGGGCATGGCTGACGGCGGTGCGGCGGGGATCAGGCTTCGATGAGTGTCTTGGCGCCAAGACAGATCCGACAGTCACGCTGCGGTGTCTTGGCGCCAAGACACCGCAGCTAAGCAGCAGTTAATCGGGCGGCTCAGGGAGCGGGTCATCGAGGGTGTCGAGGAAGTAGGCGACCTGGCGTAAGACCTCCTCGTCTGTGCCGATGCGGTCGATAAGCAGCGCTGCGGTCGGCGATTCGACCAGGAAAGAGGCGGGCGAGCGTCCGAGCACGCGCGCGATATGGGCGAGCTGCACAAGGGTCAGCCGTCGCCGCCCGCTCTCATAGTTTGCGAGGGTGCTGTAGGGCCAGCCGAGCTTCACCGCAAATGCGCGCTGGCTCATCTCGTGCTCCTCGCGGGCGGCGGCGATCCGTTGCCCCACTGTACGGTCAATAGGCTCTACCGCAGCCATAGCTCACCCTCCATCTGTGCCGAGGTCGAGGGGCGTCTGCTCTGGGAGGTCGAGGGGCTCGCCGGTCAGCTGGCGATAGGCGCTCCGAATGAAGGCAATGGCCGCCGGGTACTTGGATGCGGGGAGATCTTCGTAGCGGGCGATGCGAAACTGTGTCTTTAGCACCCCCCAGCAGGTGGCGTGGGCGGCCCTCGGCGAGAGTTGCGGGTCGTGCTGCTGCTTGGCCTGCGCCCATGCCTGCACCATCTGGTAGATATAGCCGCGCTGCGCGCGGGAGATGGACGCGCTGCTGTGGCCCTCGATCGCGTCAACGCGCGCGACGATCTCCTTAAGCTGGTCACTGATGTCGCGCCATGCGTGGCGGGCCTTTGTCTGGCTCTCCTCGATCTGCTGCTGCCGCTCTGACAGCGCAGTAATCGCGCTGCCAAGCCGCTGAAGATCGGCGAGATCCTCGATTTCGCCGGGGGCAGGCGAGAGGCCGGCGAGTCGCATAAATGCGGCATGCACCTCACTGACAAGGTAGTCCTGGAGGTACGAGAGGCGTGAGCGCACATCCTCAGAGACGCGGGCAGCGTTGATCATGAGCAGCCAGGTAGCCACACGCTCCAGGGCGAGGAAGTCCTGGTTCTGCGGGCCACCGGTGGTTGGCACGCGAAACCTGGCGAGGCCAGGCTGAAGCTTGGGATGGGTGCGGATTCGGCGCATCTGGGAGGATGGGTCGATCATCGCAGCCCCGCAGAGGTCGCGGATATTCAGATAGATGCGCCCATCGTCGCGACGGACGGCGAGTACAGGCGATCCGAAAAAGGTGATGGGCAGATGTTCAGCGGGTAGCAGCACCTCGTCGGGACGGGGCTGGTCAGTCATCGGGGACCTCATGGAGAACAAACGCTGTCACAGAGGTTGCGAGGGGATGGTCAAATCGCCATCCCTTCTGCTGTCGTTCTGACAGCAGGATAGCGGATCTTTGTTCTGCTGTCAAAGTGACAACAGATCTGTCGTGCAAGCATGCTCTTGGCGAAGCGTGGTGGGGTTCTTTCAGCGCAGGGATTGAGGCATTCCCCTGGGCAATTAGGTTGTCCCTTACCCAAAAAGGCTGCTTATTGCTGCCATAATGACAGCAGAAGGGATGGTCATATGACCATCCCTTCTGCGTATGAGGTAAAAGCTTCGGTGCAAAGGAGGCTACTGATTGAGCAGCTGCCCGATGTAGGGGTCGTAGCGTGGCGCGGGGGCCGGCTCCTGGGGCATGACGACCCACAGGATGACGTAGATCGGCAGGCCGACGCCGTGCGGCAGCAGGAAGAGCAGCGCCTCGGCGGGCGGATCGACCGCATGGCACAGTGGGCAAAGGGCGTTGCCGAGAATATCAGCGACCTGAAGGCCCGCGTGGACGACCTTGAGCTGCACGTTGGGCCAGATGTGCCGATTAGCGAGCAGCAGGCCGCCGAGGTCGCCCTAGCGGTGAAGCAGGTCGGTCGGGCGCTCAGCGACAAAGACGGCAAGCCCGGCTACGGCCAGGTCTACGTCGAGCTGTACCGGCGCTATGGCATCTCTAGCTACAAGAACCTGCCACAGGATAGGTATGATGAGGTGATGGCCTGGCTGAAGGGCTGGCACGATGAGCTGACGAGCGAGACGACGAGCTGAGTATTGTAGGCGACGACCACCACAATGCCGAGACAGAGATCAGCCCCCGCCGTGCTATCATTGGGGTAGATCGGCCCCTCGATACAAGAAAGCGAGTGCCCCCGATGACGAACCCCGCCCCGATGACGATCCGGCTCTCCTTCGCTGACGCCGACCCGAACACGCCCGACCCCGCCGCCGTCGGTGCCCTGGCCCGCGCGACCGTCGGCGGCCTGCGCGCATCCGCCCTCAGCGCCGTCGCCGCCGAACTCGCCCAGGCTAACAGTATCGATAATCTCCGTGCTCTTGTACGAAATGCCTGGCGCACCGCCGACACCAACGATTACTTCTTTCAGCTCGCCGATCTGCCCCAGGGCCAGATGATCATCGCGGCAGGGCTTGACCGCAGCATCCTCGATAGCATCGCATGGGTGCGGCAGTTCCTCCAGAATCACTGAGCCACTAAGCCACTGAGCCGCTGAGCCCTCAGTGCCTCACCCCCTCAACGCCTTAGTGATTCTTGACGCCCCCCCTCCCGCGCCGTACCATGGCAATTGCAGATTGCAGATTGCAGATTGCAGCCGGGGGGTTCGCAGGAGAATGAGGTCGATCCGGCGTGGTATCGCCGGATGGTCGGCATGCGCTGGTGCAGACGGTCTGGATTATTGAGCCTGATGATGATCGACCGCGTTTTGTCACGGCCTACCCGGCTTGAGCAAGGAGATCGGTATGAGCGAGCTTGATCTGGTTGTCTTGACTCACGCTATCGCCGCCCACAGGCTGGAGCAGGATGATATCGGCACGATTGTCCATGTCTACCAGGATGGTCAGGCGCATGAGGTGGAGTTTGTCACCGCCGAGGGGATGACGGTGGCGGTGCTGACGCTGACCGGGGCCGACGTTCGCCCGCTTGCCTCCCGCGAGATCCTACACGTCCGTGCGCTGGCGGCGTGATTTTTGATTGCAGATTGTAGATTTTGGTATGCCTGACTCTTCCAATAACTCATCCCGTGACCCCCTTACCGTCGGCGAGCTGATCTCGCTTCAGCAGGCTGCGGAGTATTCAGGGCTTGCTAAAAAATCCTTACATAACTATGCGTTGCAAGGCCGTCTACAGGCTAGGAAAATAGGTATCTTTTGGGTAACGACACGCGCCGCTATTGATGAATATCTCGACTCACGCAACCTTGAAAATATTCCCAAGAAGTATCGCCGTGACAGTTGACAACTAAGGTATTAATACCTTACTATGGTCTTCAAGAAATGACGTGACCGCCAGGTGCTGGTAACACCAGGCGGCCACTTACCCCACATCTGAGTCGGCAGACGTGAAGCTGGGTCGCATGGTACCACATGCGGCAAACCCTCCAGCGGCACCCTGCCGCGCCGTCCCCAATGGGCGGCGCAAGCGGTGGGGTGCCGTTTTTGCTGGCGCTTGTCATTTCCGCCAGCAGCAATCGCACAGCGACATGGTTGGGCTGGCATGGGCCTCAGCGCCTCGGCACGCTCGATCATTCCGCTCAGTGATCCCGGAGGGCTCCTATGATCGCCCAGCCCCGGCAGCCGACGACGATCTGGTCGAGACGCTGGCGGGCACGCCGCACCGCCTGATCATCGGGCACACCCGAGGCGGGAAGACGACGCTCATCCACCACATGGCGACCGCGTGGGCGGCGCAGGGCAGCGCGGCGGTCTGGTTCTTCTACCTGCTCACCGCCGCCATCAACAGCCTGTTCGTGCTGAGCTATTCGCCGGGGCTGCCGAGCCAGGTGCAGGCGATCACGCCGGGGCTCTCACTGCTGGGAGCTATCCTGCTTGGCCTGCTGGTGCCAGTGAGCATCGCCGCCCTGGAGCGGGCGAGGCAAGTCGCCGACATGGAGCCTACCAGATCCAGTCGGTCGCGCCCGTAGCCACGCCTGAGGAGCACTGAGCGCGGGGCGTCAGGAAGACCACTTCACCCGAAGGAGCCCCATGGAGCAGCTTCGCCAAAAGTGCGGTAGAATCGCGCTACGTACAGCACCGCGCCTTGCACCCGGCGATGTCGCCACGTACGTTGAGGCCCAGCGCGAGCAAGGAAGCGCCATGACCGACCACCGGCTCGACCGCACATCACTCCGAGGCATCGACGGCCTGCCGATCAGCGACACATCGATCGACCTGATCGATTTTGACCTCGTCGAGACCCACATCGCCCAGGCGGTGGCCCGTGGGCGCTACTCGGGTCCGACGGACGTCCGCGCGTACCTCCGCGAGAAGCACTGTGTCGCCGACAGCGGCGAGGGGATGCTGGCCACGCCGGCAGGCATCCTCTGCTTCGGGCGCCAGCCGCAGGGGGTCTTCCCGCGCGCCGTCGTCGACCTGGTACACTACCGCGGCATCGACGCGGTCTCCTTCGAGGTCGCCCACCTGGAGAAGAACATCGGCGGGACGATCTTCGAGCAGATCATGCGCGTGGAGTCCTACCTGTGGACAAACATCCACCACGGGATGACCCTCGACGGCACAAGCGCGCAGCGCATCGAGCTTCACGAGTACCCGCGCGTGGTCCTGCGCGAGCTGGTGGTCAACATGATCGCCCACCGCGACTATGCGACCGCGATGTCCGCCTCGCGCGTGATGCTGTTCCGCGACCGCATCGAGTGGCTGAACCCCGGCGGCCTGCCGGCCGGCATCACGATCAAGGACCTACGCGCGGTCCACGCGGCCCGCAACCCGATCATCCTCTCCATCCTCTACGAGGCCGGCTACGTGGAGGCGATCGGCCAGGGGATCGACACCGTGATCACGGTTCTTGCGCGGGAGAGCATGGCCGATCCGCGCTTCGAGGACACCGGCGCATTCTTTCAGGTCACGGTCTTTGGGAAGTCTCCCGAGCGCTTCTACGAGAACGAAGCCTATGCGCGCCTGACTGAGCGCCAGCGCCGGATCGTGGCATTCATCCGCGCCCAGCGCGAGGTGGCGCCCACAGCCGTCTCAGCGCTCTTCGAGGATGGGGTAACGGCGCGCTCGCTCCAGCGCGATGTGAAGGCCCTCGTCGACGCGAACCTGATCACGATCACCGGGACCGGCCGAGGTCGGAATGTGCGCTACCGCATCGTGGGAGAAGCGGTCTGAGCGGTGGTCAAAGGCCCGCCCTAAATGCGACATTATTATGTCGCTAATGTCGCATTTCGCGGCATCCTGACCTCGCTCGTAGAATGCGACAAAGGCGACACGGTCATGTCGTTTTTTCCAGGCCGCTCGAACAGCCAGCAGAGCCCGCTGGAGCATGTCGCATTTCTTCATGTGATAGCAGTGCGGTAAACGTGCTAAATGCGACAAAATCGACAAAATTTTGTCGCATTTAGCGCCGAAATTGTCGTATTTATCGGCAAAAAGTGTCGCATTTAGGCATTGGCAATGTCGCATTTAGGCGCTAATCTAGAGTCATGGCAAGGTGCCCGTGATAGAGAACGATGATCATAGCTGACGAGCGTATAACCGGTGGGTAGCATAACCATCCCACCCGGCACCCTCTGACAGACGCGCACTACGCGCATCAACGGAACCGATTCTCAACAACGGCGGAACGAGCTACACCTGTCGCTCCGCTTACAGGGACGCTACCTGTCACGGCCTCGGCTGCACAGCAGCCGCTGAAGGCTTAGGTTCTTGTGTCTGTATGTGCCTATGTCACAACCTTCTGTGGCACGGGCTGGTTCTGTATTCTCTTTTTTTTGCGAGGGAGAGCCCTCATGCCAACCTCAGCTCCCTGGAGCCAGCGCCGCCCTCCCCACGCCCCAGGGGAGGTATGTATGCCGATGCGGGGCATGGATGTCGCCCAGCAGCCCGCCAGCTGCGTTGTCATCACACCGAGACAGGCGGGAGGCCGCACATGATCGCCTTGCATGGCAGCCGCCCCAGCGACGAGCTGTTCCACTTCCACCCGCGCAGCACGAACCCCGAGCTCTGGCGAACCACCGTCCCCCTGGTTGTGCGCGTGCGCTGCCAGCGCCACAAGGGGCTCATCGCCACATGGACGGCGATCCACTGGCTGATCGTGCTCCACGCCGCCAGCGGCCGTGCGCACTTCGGGATGCGCGAGATCGCCGAGGAGGCCGGCGTCGGCCGCAACGAGCTTGCCGGCCCCGGCGGACATATCCAGCGGCTGGTGAACCTGGGCCTCATCCGCATCGTGGGCTACAAGTCGTTCAGGGGCCTGCGCGAGCCGCGCCCGCTCTACCACGTTGACCTCGCTGAGCTTGAGCGCTTGAGCCTGGATCTCGTCCCCGAGGTGCTGCGCGACCACCAGATCGACCGGCCGCCGCCCATAGCCCCCGACCCGCGCCAGCTGCGCCTCGCACTGGTTCCCACCGACGACGATAGTGCCGCTGATAGGGACGAGCCCGTCTTGCAGCGACCCGCGCACCTGGGCGGGCGCGACGGTCACGAAAACGGGACAGCCGAGCCTCTGCCTGTTGGCATGAACAGAGGCACTCTGCCCGAGAAACCAGGGGCAGCGCACGAAAACGGGACAGAGGGTTGGCGCAGCACGTCCGATAACGGGGCCTCTATGCACGAGATCGGGACAGTGACGCACGAAAACGGGACAGCTCTGCCCCGACAGCGCCCGGTGCCGCCCGGCAATCAGCCAGGGATGCACGAAAACGGGACAGTCCATGCCCGAAACCGGGACATAGAGGGAGAGAAAGAGAGAAAGAACGAGGGAGAGAGTCAGACGCTCACCCCTGATCTCCTTCAGTCGCTCATCACGCAGGCGACTCAGGCCGTCCTCGCCACCCTTCAGGCTCAGGGGGGTGTGGCGCTGACAGACCTGCCAGCATCGCTCAGTATGATCCCGCTGGCACCGGACGACGCCGAGCCGCTCAGCGCCTCGGTGCTGAGCCTCTGGCAGGGCGATCAGCAAACACCACGCCAACGCGATCTCCACCAACTGGCCCTGCTGGCCGCAGAGTATGATCGGCCGACTGACGGACACGGGGCCTACTGGCTCGGCCGGGCAATCCTGATGGCCGACCTCTGTCTCAGCGACCGCGACCAGCCGATCACCATCGTCTATGTTCGGCGGATGCTGCGGCGCTGGCGCGAAGAGGGCAGCTGGGGCAGCGACCGCGAGGCCGCTGTCCTCCCCCTGCCCCCCCAGCGGGGTGCCCATGAGGCACCGCCACTCACCCGTCCTGCCGCCGAGCCGCTGCCCGCAGAGGCCCAGCGGCACCCGGCGGTGCGCGCCTACGTCGAGGCACTGCACGAGACGCCGAACGCCGTCCAGGCGGCCCAGATTGCCGAGACAGTCAGCGACCTCAACGCCTGGCGGCAGGTGCTCACCGACTGGCAGCTCAACGGCTGGGGCGAGCGCAGCGTGGGTAAAATGCTCGACCGCTACCAGAAGAGCGCCTCGCCGGGAGGCGGAGTCGATGTGCCCCCCAGCGTCGCGCTCATCCACACCTACCCAGGGATCTCCCCCGAGCAGCGTGACCGCTGGATCCGCAAGTTCCACGCTGCCGCGACCCCCGCTGAGAAGCGCGCCGTACTCGCACGGCTAGAGCAGGAGCACCCGAGATGAACGACCGCAGCGTGCCCTTCGACCTTAGCGCCGAGCGCGCCGTGCTCGGCGCGATCCTTCTGGATCGCGACGCCATCCTCGCGGTGAGCGACCAGCTACAGCCCGCCGACTTCTACCTTGAGAAGCACGCGCTGGCCTACGAGGCGATGCTGGCCTGCCTAGCCAGGCGCACCCCGCCCGACCTCACCACCGTGGCCGGGGAGCTACGGCGCCTGGAGCGGCTCGATCTGGTGGGCGGCATGCTCTTTCTTGGTGAGCTCGTATCCGAGGTGCCGACGGCGGTCCACATCGGCTACTACGCCGAGAGCGTCGTCCGCACCGCGACCCTGCGCCGACTGATCGAGGTGGGCGGCTCGATCACGGCGCTGGGATACGACGAGCGCCAGGAGCTGGACGCCACCCTCGACCAGGCCGAGCAGACGCTGTTCGCCGTCTCGCAGCGCCAGCGCGGGTCCGACTTCGTGCCACTCAGCACGGTCGTGCAGCAGTACTTCGAGCGCGCGCAGCGCGACGAGGACACCCACGCGGTGCCGACCGGGATCTTCGACCTGGACAGCCGGCTCAATGGCGGGCTGCGCCCAGGGCAGCTCGCCCTGCTGGCAGCGCGCCCGGGCCTGGGCAAGTCGGGCCTCGCGATGACGATCGCCTACGATCTCGGCGTGCGGAAAGGGCGGAGCGTCGGGGTGGTCTCGCTGGAGATGGGCCGGGACGAGCTGCTACAGCGGTTGATCGCCATCCACACCGGCATGGACACCCGCCATGTGGAGGACCGGCTGCGCCGGGGGGACGTGCGAGTCCTCGACGCCCTCGGGGTGCTGTCCGACGCGCACATCGCGATCGAGGACAGCGCCATGCTCAACGTGATGGACGTGCGCTCGAAGGCGCGGCGTCTGGCGACAGTGCGGCCGCTCGACCTGCTGATCGTCGACTACCTACAGCTGCTGATCGGCGACGCCAACGCGCAAAATCGTGTCGACGAGGTGTCGCGCATCTCGCGGCAGCTCAAGCTACTCGCCCGCGAGCTCCAGTGTCCGATCCTCGCCCTCTCCCAGCTCTCGCGCGCCGTGGAGCAGCGGGGCAGCAAGGTGCCGCAGCTCTCGGACCTGCGTGACTCGGGCGCGCTGGAGCAGGATGCGGACATCGTCATCTTCATCTACCGCGAGGAGCTGTACAACGAGGAGGCCGAGCAGGGCGTCGCCGAGCTGCACCTCGCCAAGCAGCGCAACGGCCCGCTAGGGGTGATACCGGTGCGCTTCGACGCGCCGACGACGCGCTTCCTCAACGTGAGCAGCCACGAGGCTCCGAAGGTATAGTGGACCCAGGAATCTGCACAGTCCGACGGCCAGGGTTCGGTAGAATAGGTCTACGCATGGGGGAGATACGGCGGTACGAGATCCGCCCAAGGCCGCACCCGCTCCAACTGGCCGGCGAGCTGCAAGAGTGTGGCCTCGTCGCCGTAGCGTGCGACGAACTGCATGCCGATCGGGAGCCCGTCGGCGCTCCAATGCAGCGGCACCGACATGGCTGGCTGCCCGGTGATGTTAAAGAGGGTTGTGTAGGGCATGAAGTCGTAGAGCTTTGTGGCCAGCGGCCTGGCGATATGCAGGGCGTGGCCCAGCCACCCTGCGCCGAGCCGATTGATGACGCCCAACGCCAGCGCCTCAACCGGCGTGAGCGCGAAGTGACTGATCGGCAGGGGCGGCTGGGCGAGGGTGGGGGTCAGCAGCACATCGTAGCGGCGAAAGAAGCGCCCGATGTCACGCGCCGTCCGCTGAAACAGTCGCCACGCTGCCGCATCGGCATCGGCACCGGTGGCCATGCTGAGCAATCCCAGGGCGTAGCTGACTGTCTCAAAGTCAGCCGGGCGCGGGCGTCGCCCGGCGAGCCGTGCCGCCGCGACAATCTCGGCGCGGATCTCGCCGGACAGCACCGTGAGCACCGCTTGCGCGCAGGCGTCGCCATCGACTGGGGGCGCGTCTTCCACCACCTCGTGACCGAGATCCGCAAGCAGGCGCACGGTCGCATGCATGCCGGCCCGGCACTCCGCGTGGACGGTGCATCCGAAGAAGGGGTGGTCGGTGAATGCAATACGCAGGCGGCCTGGCTCGGTGGTCACTTCGGTAAGAAAGAGCCGTGTTGGCGCGGGGGCTGTGTAGGGCGCACCAACATCGATACCCGCCGTCGCATCCAGCATCGCTGCGCTGTCACGCACCGAGCGGGTGATAACGTGCTCAACGCCCAGGCCGCGCCACAGCTCGCCCATGTCAGGGCCAGATGGGTTGCGCCCACGCGAGGTCTTGAGGCCGAACAGGCCGCAGCAGGCAGCGGGCATGCGGATCGAGCCCGCACCGTCAGTGGCACCAGCGATCGGTACCATTCGCGCGGCCACCGCTGCGGCCGACCCGCCGCTGGAGCCGCCCGGCGTGCGACCGAGATCCCAGGGGTTCCGGGTGATGCCGAATGCCTCGGGCTCCGTGGTCGGCTGCAAGGCAAACTCGGGCGTGTTGGTCTTCCCGACAATGATCGCGCCGGTGGCCTTCCAGCGGCGCACCATCTCGCTGTCATGCGCACAGGGGATGTGGCGGAGCAGGCGGTTGCCACTACTGGTCGGGACACCCGCATAGGTGGCAACGAAGTCTTTGAGCAGCATCGGCACGCCAGCGAAGGGGCCGTCGGGCGGCATGCTTTGGGCTGCGGCACGGGCCTGCGCGAACATAGGGACGATGACGGCGTTTAGCGTGGGGTTGTATGCCTCGATGTGGGTGATCGCTGCCTCGATAACCTCAAGCGGCGTGATCTGGCGGGCGCGCACCAGCTCCGCGAGACCGAGTCCGTCGTAGCGTGCGTAGTCCGAGAAGGGGTGCATACGTCCAGGTACCTCCACGGTTTCAGTGAGGAAGAAGGTCAGGAGGCGTGCCCGGCTCTGCGTAGATTGCTGCCCCTACCACACTATCCGTCCTGAGGGAGGGCGCTCCCTGCCACCAGGGTTGCGCATCGCCAAAGGCGGCGCGGACGGCGGTGCGTGCTCAGTCGCCCGCGCCGTGTTCGGGATGCGTGGTGCGTTCTACCGTCGCCGCGCTCGATCCATAGCATGGGATGCGCATGATGGTGATTGGCATGGTGTTCACCGATCATCGAGCGAATCTGCGGCAATCATAGCAGGCAGCGCAGCGTAAGGCAAGGAGTCGCATCAGGGAGCTTGTGTTCCCGGTGAAATACCCAAGGCTAAAGCTCTTGGACAAGGTTCATAAGCACTTGACAGTTCATCGTGAATGTAGCACCGTCTTCCAGGCGGTCAGGAACACCACCGCAGGCTGGAAGCCTGCGCTACCAACTGTCAAGCTGAATCGCCTCTTCTGAAACCTTGTCTTGGGGCAATAGAGCATAAGTAACGCTGTCACCCTGAGCGCAGCGAAGCGTCCCGGCCGGGATTCTTCGCTGCGCTCAGAATGACAGAACACTTCACAGGGTTACTTCTGCGGTATTGCAAATATTCAATTACCTTCAAAGAAAAGCAACAAACTCACCATCGAGCAACGTAATGAGCTATGTCGAAGGTATGAAGCGGGCGAGAACAGCAGAGAACTCGCCGTTGCCTTTGGTATCAGTCCTTCGGCGGTTATTGGGTTGCTCATACGCCGCAACATCAAGCGACGGTAACAGTACTCAGCTTGTGCAGAAAGTCGTTGCGCTGGTTCCGAATCTTCTGGTGCAGGCGGGCCACCACGACTCGCGCCTTGTCTCGGTTGTGGCTGCCGCGCACCTTCCGACTGAGCGCCTGCTGCGCCCGCCGCAGCTTGCGGCGCTGCGTGCGATACCAGCGCGGGTTGGGGGTCATCTCGCCATTCGAGTACACCGCCAGCGACTTCAAGCCCACGTCCACGTCGACGTGAGAATGTACCGGACGCTCCGTGCGTGGTGCGGCCTGCTGTTCGGTGACGAGGCTGACGAACCAATGCCCGCTCGGCTCCCGCTTGAACGTCGCGCCCTTGGTGACGCCCTCCAGCGGGCGATGCACGACCGCACGGATCATGCCGATCTTCGGCACCGATACGGACTCGGCGTGCAGTTTTACCCGCTGCGGGATGCGAAAGCGCGGCGTGTCGGTCTTGCGCGACTTGAACCGGGGAAATCCTTTGCGCTTCTCACCCCGCGTGATGCGGCGAAAGAAGTGCTGGTACGCGCTATCGAGATCCCGCAACACCTGCTGCAACGATTGCGAATCCATCTCGCGCAGCCACGCTGTTCCCGGCTGCTGTTTCAGCGCCGTCAGCTCCGCAGAGAGCGCCGCAAACCCCAACGTCCCGCCCGTCTGCTGGTAGTGAGTCTTCTTGCGATCCAAGGCCCAATTCCATACGAACCGCCTTGCCCCAGCAAACTGGTTGAGCAAGATTTCTTGCGCAACGGTGGGGTTGAGACGATAGCGGTAGGTGGTCTGGATCGTTCGTGTCATGGCTACAGTATATCAGAAAACCCGTGCTGCTGAAAGCTTTTTACCGCATTAGGAAGCCGTATCGGAGGGATAAAGCCGCTAAAGCGGGTGAAGCCCTTATATCCCAAGGCTAATTCAACGGCTAGCGACCTGATCTCGAATCCACCATGCCTGCCCTCGTCAGCGTGCAACCAACGACCCGATGAGAAACGCCAGCAGGCCCAAGGAGCCGCTCAGGTAGAGCCCGCGCATGGCCTTGCGGCCTTCGGCGGGGGTGTGGCTGCCAAGGAGCCTGGTTGTGAAGAAGATGATCAGCAGATCCATCAGCCCGATTGGCATGAGGTACGCCAGCCCGAATGTGCCCCACCCGACGGGTAGCAGGGTCAGCAGCACGACGAGGCCAAAGAGCGCGCCCGAGATGCGTAGCGCCGCCGGTCTCCCGCGTATAAGCGCAATGGAGTGCGAGCCGCGTTGCTGGTCGCCCTCAGCGTCCATGGCATCCCCGGCGATCTCCTCAGCCAGGTCAAAGACCAGGGCGATCAGCGCGAACGTCCAGACAGTCGGGCTCCACGGCTGCCCCACGGCGATGCCGCCGAGGATAAAGGTGATCCCCACCGAGACGGCCACCACGAGGTTGCCCCACAGCCCCGCCGCCTTCAGCTTCCAGTTGTAGGCGAAGCCCATCAGCCAGATCACCAGACTCAGCCCGAGGGCGAATGGGCCGAAGGCTGAAGCGGCGACGAGCCCGAGGATTGCGGTGCCGATCCCCAACGCCATCACCTCGCGCGGGGTGAGGATACCGGCGGGCAAGGGGCGCTGCGGCGCGTTCACGCGGTCAACCTCAAGGTCAAAGTAATCGTTGGTGATCAGCGCCGAGCCGGACAGCAAGAAGCCGCACACGAAGCCAAGCCCCATCGCCGAACGCGGAGGGGCGGTGCCCAAGGCCAGCACCTCCCCGAGCAGGATACACACGCCCGCCGCAGCAGGAAGCTCAGGCCGGAAGACCTGGAGGACGCCTCGGGCTTTATCTTTGAGCGTCACAGACGGGTGCATGATGTTTTTCCCTGAGCCCAGATCAGGCTCCCTACGCCGGTGATGCGGAACCAGCCTCGGCGCAGGCTCTCCGCTTCATGCATCGTTGTACACCCGCAGCGCGCGGATGTGGCCTATCGAAAGGTAGGTTGGGGGGTAGGGGTTGGGTGGAGGCGAGGATAGGGGCGACCGGGAGTGTACGAAAACGTCGGGGGGCGGACAGGGACGGGTACAGACATGCGCGCGAAGGTATGCGGTATACCCCCCGACGTTTTCGTGCGCTCACCGCAAGCAACTCACGTGATCAGCCCCAGCGCCCGGGCGCGGGCCACGGCCTGGGTGCGCCGGCTGACGCCCAGCTTGGCGTAGATGTTGTGCGCGTGCCACTTGGCGGTGCCGACGGTGATCACCAGCCGCTCGGCGATGGCCTGGTTTGAGCAGCCCTCGGCCAGCAGGCGCAGCACCAGCAGCTCCTGCGCGCTCAGGGGCTCTGCGAGGGGCTGGGAGCTCGGAGCTGGGGCCTGGTCTGGCGCGGCATCGGTCGCCATGAGAATCTGCGCGATGAAGCCGCGCTGCGTCGGGCTGTCTGCCCGCACCCTGCGCAGGATCGCGGCGACCTGCGGCCCCTCGTCGAGGAAGCGGCGGGCGTAGCCGCCGGGCGCGGCGAGGGCCACGGTCTCGGCGAGCTGCCGCTGCGCCAGGTCCGCATCGCCGCGCCGCTCGGCCGCGAGCGCCTGGAGCACCCGCACGCTGATGAGCCGGGTCAGGCGTGGCCCGCTGGCGCTGGCGGCCTCCAGCCGCGCCAGGACGCGCTCCGCCGCATCCAGGCGGCCCTCGGCCAGCAGCACG
>RYFE02000062.1 GCA_004138175.2 Chloroflexales bacterium ZM16-3
ACATGGGTGACAGGGTTACTTCTGCGGTATTGCGATTCTTCGCTTCGCGTGACATGTGCCACAGCGTAATGTATTGTCCGGGATCAGCTCTCCTTCTCTAGCACAAAGAGCAGCTGCCCCTCCTGAACGATATCGTTCAGCTTGACGCAGACCTCGGCGATACGGCCATCGAAGGGGGCGAGGATGGCATTCTCCATCTTCATCGCCTCAAGGTTCGCCACCTCCTCTCCCTTGTGGACGACATTGCCGACCTGGATTGCCCCGCGCTTCGGGTTGCCGATCCGCCACACGTTGCCGTTGATCGGCGCGCCGATATTATTGGCGCCCTTCGCCAGCCGGATCTCGGCCTTCTTGGCCCGTGGCGTCGCCACCGGGTAGACGCGGGTCACATTATTGACCTTAATCACCACGTGGATCAAGCCCTCGTGCTCGGCACCCACCGACACCAGCTCGACGCAGTAGGGCTTGCCATCGAGATCAAAGTCTACCTTCTGGCCAGAGCGCTGTAGGCCATTGCGCCAGACATCGGTGGGCAGCACCACGGGCGCCATGCCATACTTGTCGCGGAACTCGATGAAGGCGATGGCGTCCTTGGGGTGCATCAGGTACAGGACGAACTCTTCCTCGGTTGGGGCGCGGCCGATGGCCTCGCTCAGAGTCTGGCGCAGCTTGTCGAGGTTATCATCCTTGAGCGTCTCAAGGGGGGACAGGTCGGTGCGCCCTTTGATCTTCGCCTGCCACTCGTCGCCGAAGGCGCTCTGGTAGACCCAGTCTGCCGGCCAGCCGACCGGCAGCTTCCCGTAGCTGCCCACCAGCAGGTTCTTGAAGTCGCCGGGCGCGTTGCGGAAGAGCTGGAGCAGCTCATCCTGATCCGCCTCGCTCATGGCCGTGAGGTCCTGCCCCTGCTCCTCGACAAACGTGCCAAGCAGCGCTATCAGCCGCCTGACGCCAGCCTCGCCCTGCTCCTTGGCGTAACGGTTCACGACCCCGCTACAGGTGACCCAGGTAATCTGTGAGCCGGGCGTGACGTCGAAGTAGCGCACGATCTGGTTATAGAGCGACATCACGCGCAGGATCGCCGGCATCAGGTGCAGGAAGCCGCCCTTCTCGGCCTGCTCGAACGAGCTGGGGAAGGCTCCGCCGGGCATGCGGTGCTTGGTCACGCCGTGGTCGTAGCCCTTGAAGGGCGACTCGGCCCACTCGTAGTGGCCGATCCACTCGCGCACTTTCTCGTTGGCCAGTTCGGCGGCCGGCCGGTTGAGCTGGACGTGGATGCCATTCTCCTCGAAGTATGCCTGCACCCCGAGGATGGGCGGGTGGCCGTAGAAGCGCACCAGGGCGTCCTCCTGGACGTCGACGATCTTCGCGCCGGCCTGAGCGGCGGCGAACAGCGCCGGCAGGGCCAGCCCGTCGGTGACGTGGCGGTGGTAGTGGATCAGCAGCTCGGGGTAGTGCTGCTTGATCGTCGTCACCAGCTGGCCGATCCGCATGGGGTTGCCCACACCGGCCATGTCCTTGATACACAGGATGATCTCGTCGACGCCGCCGCAGAGGGCGACGATCTCCTTTACCACCCCCAGATAGTACGCGTCGGTGGCCCAGTCGGCCACGGTGAAGGAGATCGCCGGCTCAAGCAGGCGCCCGCGCTTCATCACCGTGTCGGCTACCGTGCGCATATTGCGTATATCGTTGAGGAACGAGAAGCAGCGCCAGACATCGATATCCGCCTGCGCGACGGCGTACTCGATCACATTCTTCGGGTAGGGCCGGTAGCCCCACATATTCGTCTCGCGGATCAGGGTCTGCAGCAGCACGTTCGGCATCAGCTGCCGCAGGAGCTGCGTCTCCTCGAAGGGGCTCTCGCGGCGGTTCATGATCCCGACGTGCCAGCGCGCCCCGCCGTGGCACTCGGCGCTGAACAGGCCCATGTCGTTGAAGACCGGGGCCAGGCTCTTCAGATCATAGATCCGATGACGGTTCTTAAAGTCTGACTGTCCCGAGTCGCGCATGCTCACCGATGTGAGACACACGCCATCTACGTCGCGCACCGCCTGGACAATCGCGCGCGCGGTCATACCGGGCCGGACGAACGGATACGCCCTCTGAGAGCTGGCGGGCATGGATGGGTCGCTGGTCACGGTAACGCCTCCTCACATCCAACTCTGCGGGCCAAGGGCAGAGATCTCGGCTACATAGCGGGCAACCCGAAGCATCTCATCCTCGCTCGTCCGCTCCAGGAAACCGGAGACAAGCTCGGGCATATGCTGTTCGATAAACTTGGTCGAGAAGTCGCCGGTGATAAACTTGCGGTGCCTGATGATGCTCAGCAGCAGGGGTGCGAGGGTCTTGATCCCCTCAACGCGCAAGTCGCCGGTGATCGCCCTGTCCATCACCCGCAGGGCGTCGGCCCGGTCGGTGCCCGAGGCCATCAGCAGCATGAAGAGCGAGTCGTAGTAGGGCGGAATATCCTCGCCCTCGGTCGCGCCCTGGAGGACGCGCACATTGGGGCCGAGGGGGGCGCGCAGGCGGGTGATCGTGCCGAACGAGGGGCCGAAGGTCTTGGGGTCCTCAGCGTTCAGGCGCACCTCAAGCGCCCAGCGGTTGGGGACGACATCGAGCTGCTTGATCGGCAGGGGCTTGCCCTCGGCCACATCGAGCATAAGGCTGACAATATCCAGGCCGGTGATCAGCTCGGTGATGCCATGCTCGACCTGGAGGCGGGTGTTGACCTCTAGGAAGTAGAAGCTCTGGGTGGAGGGGTCGAAGATAAACTCAACGGTGCCGGCTGAGGTGTAGCCGATCCGCCGCATCAGGCGCGCGGCGGTGACGCAGATCTCCTGGCGCAGGTCGTTCTCCAGGGTCGAGGGGGCCTCCTCAATGATCTTCTGATTGCGGCGCTGTAGCGTACACTCGCGCTCGAAGAGGTGGATCACGTGGCGGTGCTCGTCGGCTATGATCTGCACCTCGATATGTCGGCCGTGCTCAATATACTTCTCGACGAGGACGGTGTCGTCGCCGAAGGACTTCTTGGCCTCGGATCGGGCCTGGGCCAGCGCCCCCGCGATCTGGTCCAGCTTATCGACTTTGACCATGCCCTTGCCGCCACCGCCCGAGGCCGCCTTGATCATAATCGGGAAGGTGACGCCCTGGTCGCGCATCCAGTCGCTGATCTGCTCGGCGCTGGTGACATTCTCGACGCCTGGGACAGTCGGCACATTCGACTGCCTGGCGATCTCCTTGGCCCGGATCTTGTCGCCCATCAGGTTGATCACCTCCGGCGTGGGGCCAATCCAGATCAGGCCAGCATCGATCACCTTTTGGGCAAAGTCGGCGTTCTCGGCCAGAAACCCCCAGCCAGGGTGAATGGCGTTCGAGTCGCTGGACAGCGCCGCCTCGATAATCCTGTCCCCGTTCAGGTATGACTCGACCGGCGGGGCCTCGCCGATATGGATGGCAGTGTCGGCCATGAACACGTGATAGGCGAGACGATCAGGGGTGCTGTAGACCGCAGTTGTGGGGATCTTGCGATCACGGCATGTGTGCATAATCCTGACGGCTGGGACACCACGGTTGGCCACCAACACTTTGCGGATGCTTCGCTGCGACAACGATACCTCCTGTTGTCTGTAGTGCAAGGTAAAATTGACGGGAAGTATAGCAGATCCTGCGCCGTTGGCCATTTGAGGGGGATGAGGGGGATGTCCTTTCAGAAATACAGGTCTGCGGCGCTCGCTCGCCGTCAGGCGGCTGTCTTCTGGTAGGGCGGCTTTCGCAGCTGCTTCTGGACGCCGTAGGGCTTGGCCTGTTGGCGCCAGCTGAGCCCGGCGACCAGTAGGTAGAGCCATGCCGGGATGTTCGGCTTGGCCATGAGATCGACCGCCTCGCGCGGGATCGCCTGCCCGCTCGCCAGCGCGACAGCTGCCATGTCCAGGGCCTTGCGCCCATAACGTGCGCGCCCGCCCATCTGGGCCAGCGGTGTGCCATTGATCATGCCGCCCCCGCCCAGCGCCAGCCCCCCGGCCCAGGTCAGGCCCGCCTGATCGGCAAAGCGCTTGCACACAGCCAGCGCGCTGTCGCAGTGGTGCGCCTCAGGGAAGCCGCAGTTGGTGATCGCCACAAACCGCTGCGTGCTGCGCTTCCCCGCCCGCTCGGCCGCGATCATCTCCAGCGCCGCCGTCACCGGCGCGGGCAGGCTGTCCACATACAGCGGGAAGGCCAGCACAATCAGGTCGGCGCTGTCGAGCGCGGCAAACAGCGCCTGCCGCTTCACCGGGGAGCTTAGCGTCGTGTAGAGCTGGATGGTCTGGGTCTCGACGCCGCGCCCGGCCAGCTGCTCCAGCAGATAGCCGCCCAGGGCGAACGAGGTGCTCTTGGCGGTGCGCGGGCTGCCGACCAGCAGCACGGCCCGCCGGATCGGCTCGCCCGCCGCAAGCGGGTCGGCCGACGGCGACGGCAGCGCGGGCACAGGCGAGCTATCGCCACGGGCGACCGCGTCGAGCCAGCCAGCGATCTGGGTCGTAAGATCGCCCGCCGAAGGGCTGCCGGTCACGACGCCGCAGACGCTGGTGCGCGCGTACATGTTCAGGGCGTTGCGCCGCGCCAGGGTGCGGAAGATCGCCTCGCTGGCCGCGTCCGGCGTCTCCATCCAGCCGATCGCCAGCATGTTCGGGTAGCGCGCGTAGCGGGGCTGATGATGCACCTCGCCGTCAATATGCGTAAAGAAGGGCAAGACGTTCTGGATGAGGTGATCAACCATGCGCTTGAGGGTCGAGCCGTAGCTGCCGAAGGTCACCGGGCTCAGCAAGATTAGCAGGTCACACTCCACGATCTTGGCGGCGATCTCGCGGTTGTCGTCATTCGTGTTGCAGACGCCGGGGCTGCGGATCCAGCAGAAGAAGTCGCCGGCGCAGGTGCCGATCTTCTGCTCGCGCAGCAGGATGTGCTCAAGCTCCCAGCCCCGGGACTGGAGCTGATCACACAGCGCGGCGGAGATAGCGGCGTCGGGGGCGTCGGGGGTGGGCGAGCCGTTCAGGATGAGAGCCTTCATATATCCTCCGTAGCGAATGACCATCGTTACAGGTTCGGCGGCGTAAAAGGGGGCAGGGCGCGAATGCGCTCGCGTGTCTGCTCCAGCCAGGCGATCTCGTTGGTGTAGTAGGACGTGCCATAGTCGAGCGTCAGCTGCCAGAGATCGCGGAGCCGCTCGACGCCGATCTGCGCATGGTTTTCGTCGATGTTTGCCTGGGCGAGCGCAAGCTGCGCGCAGTAGTCGCGGATCGCGGCGATCCGCTGCTCGAACAGGTCGATGATCTCCTCGTTGGTGATCCCATGCGCGAAGAAGACCTGGATCAGCCATGCCTCGCGCTTGATCTCCAGTGGCAGCGGCGTCTGCACCCAGCGCCGCAGCTCGTCGCCGCCCGCCTCGGTGATCCGATACTGCTTGCGGTTGGGCCGTCCTTCCTGGGGGATGTGCTGCGATTCGACCAGGCCGTCTTTTTCCAGGTTCTCCAGGGCCTTGTAGATGTGGCTCTGGGTCGCAGACCAGAAGTGGGCGATGGATTGGTCGAAGTGCTTCTTCAGGTCGTAGCCCGACATGGGCTGGTATTCGAGAAAGCCGAGGATGGCGTGGGCAAGTGGCATAAGGCTCCTGACTCGCGATGCGCAATCGACAAATGCCTACGCAGTAATATATCTATGTAGATATATTACTGCGTAGGCAGTATATTGTCAAGACCGGAAGCGTGGTGTCGTTGGAGATGGGCCATACCGACCTGCTTTGCCCTCCATTGACATGTAATAGTGCGCGTTCTAGGATAGAGCGTAGCGCTACCTCACGCCCACGCAGCTATCGGGGTACGTAAAAAGAACCACTTTTCACACACAATAGAACCGCAATTGCTACTCGGGCAACATAGACGTACTGCACTACATCAGCTACGATACGAATTCTAGTATGGCGGTGCCGCTCGCTCTATGAACTGCCAAGCACCATACACGACGATCATGCCGCTGCACTGGCCCTTCCAAAACCTATCCCGGCAGATCTTGCTCGTGATGCTGATCAGTATCACGGTTGTTTTGGCTACCTCGACCGCACTGAGCATGCGTGAGTCGCAGGCGCACCATAAAGAGGACATGCTTGATCGCTCCCTGAGCCAGTTGGATGTTCTCAGCTATGCTGCCAGCGTCTATTTTGCCCAGGAGGACGCGCACCAGCTGATTCTGACCGGCCAGGCGGCGACGGAGGGCGGCGAGCCGCTCTTTATTGCCTTCTACGCGATTGACGGTCGGCTGCTCGGCGCGACGGCGGCCCCGCTCGCGCCCGATCATGCGCGGGTCGGCTTCGGCGATCTGCTCCAGATGGCGCAGGATTACCACATCTATCAGTCGCGATGGACTGGCGGATTCCTGGAGATTGCACAGCCGATCATCTATCAGGGCCAGGCCGTTGGCACGATTGCTATGCGCTTTAGCACCGCCGACCTGTCGGTGACCTTTCAGCGTGAGCTTGGCAACAGCATCACGACGGCCGTGCTTCTGGTTATTGTGCTCAACCTCGTGGTTGGCCTGCTCTTGCGGCAGCTTGTCATTGCGCCGCTGCGGCGGCTGATCTCCGCGACTGCCCAGATCGGCGCTGGGCGCTGGGTTGACCCGCCTGGCCAGGGGCGCCCCGATGAGTTCGGCGAGCTCGCGCGCTCGTTTGGCCAGATGCTCAGCGCACTGCGCGCCCGCGAGATTGAGCTACAGGCGCAGGTGTTCGCGACCCACCGGCTGAACACCGAGCTGGATGCGCGGGTTGTTGCGCGCACCCGCGAGCTGGCGCTGGCGAAAGAGTTCGCCGAGGGCGCTAACCGCATGAAGAGCCAGTTCCTGGCCAACATGAGCCACGAGCTGCGCACGCCGCTCAACGCGATTCTCAACTTTACGCGGTTCCTCGGCAAGGAGCGCTACGGCACGCTCAGCGAGCGCCAGCAGGAGCTTCAGCAGCGCGTGCTGGTGAATAGCGAGCACCTGCTGGGCCTCATTAACGATATCCTTGACCTCTCGAAGATCGAGTCTGGCCACATTGATCTTGTGTGTGAGGATGTTGATCTCATGCCCCTCCTAAGCGGGGTGATGGCGACCACGGTTGGCCTGACGAAGGATAGGCCGATCATCATCACTATGGATATCCCCGATACGCTGCCCTTGGTCAGGGGTGACAAGACGCGCATCCGCCAGGTGTTGCTCAATCTGCTCTCGAACGCGGCCAAGTTTACGCACCAGGGCGAGATCACGCTGTGCGCCGAGCGGCGTGACGATCAGCTGCTCTGTATCACTGTCCGCGACACCGGCATTGGGATCGCGCCCGAGCACCAACGCATGGTGTTCGAGGAGTTCCGCCAGATCCAGAGCGACTCTACCCGCGAGTATGGCGGCACCGGGCTGGGCCTGTCGATCAGCAAGAAGCTGATCGAGATGCAGGGCGGCCAGATTTGGCTGGAGAGTACCCTCGGTTTCGGATCGACATTTTCTTTTACCCTGCCATGCAAATAAAAAAGGATATCCGTTTATGATTCAGCGGCATACAGGTTATACTATTATGATCATATCACTGATCGTGCCGTTGCTTCTGACCGCCTGCGGCCCGGCCACGAGCAGGCAGCAGCCTGCTGAGCCGCTGCCTGCGGGTGTTGTTGACACTATGCGCTACAAGAAAGACGCGCCCTATACCTTCTGCTTCAGCAACGCCTCGGCCTCAAACTCATGGCGTCTATCGATGGTTGAGCACGTCCGCTACGAGGTGCGGCACCACTCTGAGATCGCCATCTATCGCGAGGCCGACGCGAAAGACGACCCGGCCACCCAGATCAGCGACATTCAGCGCCTGCTGTCCGAGGGCTGTGATGTGCTGCTTGTTAGCCCAGCGAAGCTCGATGAACTCAAGCCCTCGATCGACACGGCGATGGCGCAAGTCCCGGTGATTCTGATCGACCGCACCGTGACGGGCGAAAACTATGTGTCCTACGTCTCGGCTAACAACTGCACTATCGGCCAACTCTAGGCCGAGTGGCTCGTGAAGGAGCTGGGCGGGCAGGGCGATATCGTGCTGCTGTCGGGCGTCAAGGACTCGAGCGTGGCCGAGGATCGCATGCGCTGCGCCCGCGAGGTCTTCGCCCAGGCACCAGGGATCCATGAGTTGGCCCAGGAATACGCCAACTGGTCACCCGTCGATGGCAAGAAGGCCATGCAGGGCTGGCTACAGACGCTCGATCATATCGACGGGATCTGGTCCGACGGCTCGCAGGGTGTGGGCGCGGTGGAGGCATATCTGGAGGCGGGCGTGCCGGTGCCGCCGATCACCGGGGGCGATATCAACGCATTCCTCAAGCAGTGGAAGCAGAACGGCTTCTCGGCGGTGGCCGTCAGCTACCCCGCGCGGGTCGGCCAGCTCGGCGTGACGACTGCCCTTGATGTGCTCGCGGGTGTGCCAGTACAGCACCACGTCGATATTCCGTTGAAGGTGATCACCAACGATACGCTGGATGCGTATGTGCGCATGGACTTGCCGGATGGCTTCTGGGGCGACTCGGACCCCGAGGTCGTTAAGCTCATGTTCCCACAGTAAGGTGCTGGCGATGAAACACAACCATGGGCCGCCACTTGCCGGACATGGTCGAACCTCCATTTTGAGCGACATATTGCTCTGGCTGAGCGGGATTATGCTGCTGCTCATTGGCGGCATGCAGCTATTTGCGCAGCTCTGGCTGCCCCAGGATGGAGCCGCGAACGCGCAGCGCCTCCCGCTCTTCTGGGCACTCTTCTGGGCGCTGTCCTGCCTGACCCTGATCACGCTGATCCTGGCCCGGCGGAGCGCAGCGCTGTCGGCGGGCCAGCCCGACAGCGCTGCGCGGGTCGCCGAGGATGATCGGGGGCTTCAGGCGCCGATGGCCGACCATGAGGAGGTCGGCGAGCTGCGCCTGAAGGTCGTCGAGCTAGAGTGGCGCGTGGCCGCGCGCACCGCCGAGCTACAGCAGGCAAACGAGCGCCTCGGCGCGGTTCTGCGGGCGGCCGAGGAGGCCAAGGTGGCGCAGCGCCAGCTCCTGGCCGACATGGGCCATGATCTGCGCACGCCGCTCAACGCCATTCTTAACTTCACACGCTTTCTCAGCAAGGAGCGCTACGGCACGCTCAATGAGCGCCAGCAGGAGCTTCAGCAGCGCGTGCTGGACAACGCCGAGCGGCTGCTGGGACTGATCAACGCCGCACTCGACCTTCGCGCGGTCGAGGGTTCTGCGATCATTGCGCCGCCACTTCCCGAGCCGGAGCCGCGACCCCTAGCGCCTAAACCGGCCACAGGCGAGCGGCCAATGGTTGTCGTCGTGGACGATGATGATGTCGCGCAGAAGTTGTTGCGCCACTATCTGGAGGCCCAGGGCTATGCCGTCACCGCAGTGCTCGATAGCCGCCACGCGATCGAGCGGATCAGGCAGATCCAGCCGCAGCTGGTGATCCTCGATGTGCTGATGCCACACCTCGACGGGTGGGAGGTGCTGGCGGAGCTGAAGACCAGGCCCGACATCAGCGCGATCCCGGTGCTGATCTGCTCGATCATGGAGCAGCAGCGGCTGGCGATCACCCTGGGCGCAAATGACTACCTGCTCAAGCCGATCAACGAGGCGGCGCTGCTGATGCGCATCAATCGGCTCGTGGCCCCGCTGGCGACGATCCTGGTGATCGATGACGACTCCGACGCGCGCCAGATTGTCCGGCTCGCGCTCGATGAGCAGCAGTATCGCGTGATTGAGGCGACCGACGGGCGAGCTGGGCTTGCGGTCGTGGCGGCCGAGCGCCCCGACCTGATCATCCTCGACCTGATGATGCCGGGGATGGACGGATTCGCCGTCCTCGAACAGCTGCGCGCTGACCCACGCTCTGCGGGGACGCCGGTTCTGGTGCTGACCGCCAAAGAGCTCACCCCCAACGAGCGAGATTGGCTTCAGGCACGCACCATCGACTGTATCCAGAAGGGCCAGCTACCCGTCGATCAGCTGCTGGATCAGCTGACAAGGCTGATGAAGCCACTGCATCCGAGTCCTCCTGAGCCGCTATAGCACTGAGCAGCATGCTTGAGCCACTGAGGCACTGAACCTGGTGGCTCGCTGCGCTCGCGCCTTTCTATGACAGGCTCAATTCTTCTGCCCACCGCTATAAAGGGAGTATAGTGTTATCTGCGCGGATTCCCCGTTCCGCATCTGCGTCCCAGACTCTGCCGACAAGCGACGAAGGTGTTCCATGATTGCACAGTCAACTATTCTTATTGTCGATGATCAGCCCGAACTCCTGCTCGGCATTCAGATGACCCTGGAATCTGTCGGCTATGACGTGCTCACGGCGGTCGATGGCAACATCGCCCTCGATATCCTGCATCGCGCGGACGTCGATCTCATCCTCGCCGATATCGCTATGCCCGAGCTCAATGGCTATCAGCTCTTTGAGCAGATACGGATGGAGCCAGATCTCTTGCGCATCCCGTTTATCTTCCTGACTGCGCGGGCTATGTCCAGCGACATCCGCTATGGCAAGACCCTTGGGGTCGATGATTACCTGATCAAGCCGATTAAGCCAGAGGATCTGCTTGCCGTTGTCGAGGGTCGGCTGCGCCGAGCACGCGAGCTAAAGGACGTGACCCCAGCGCCGCCAGCGCCAATGCCGCCCTCGTCTCCCTCGCTGCCACCCGTGGTCGGTGCGCCTGATCAGGGAACCGAGGTGATCGAGGTTGGGAGCCTCTGGATCGCGCCGAGCCAGCACCGAGTCCGGCTCAGAGGCGTCGAGATAGCCTTCTCGGCGCGCGAGTTCCGTGTGCTAGAATATCTGGCTCGCCGGGCCGGCCAGGTTGTGCCGCCGCACGAGATCGTGAAGGTGAGCCACGCGTTCGATACCGATGATATTGAAGCCAGTGGCCTGCTGCGACCGCTGATCCGGATCTTGCGTCGGCGGCTGGGCTACGCCATCGGCGAGATGGGCTGCATCGAGAATGTGCGCGGGGTTGGCTACCGGCTTGTCACACCAGAATGACGACCATGGTGTCGGGGCTGGGGCAATAGCGACGCCTGGGATCGGGAGTACGTTTGTGCCTTCTACATGCCACTTCTCGATGAGCGCTAAGGCATTGCGATGCTAAAAAACCTGCTCCCGCCCGAGCTGCCCGAGACGCCGACGCTGCGCGCATGGCGTGAGCATGCGCTGAGCGGGCTGCTCCGGGTCATCATTGCGCTTACCTTCGTGCCGTTTGTCGTTGACACCGTTGGCTCCTTTCAGCGCGGGCAGATCGAGCATATCGCCTTCAATATGGCGTTCTACGCAACCCTGGTGGCCTTTATCTTTTTGCGGTCCGTCTCCGTCCAGGCGCGCGTGATCGTGATTGTCGGACTCTGGCTCGGCTTTAACAGCTATATCCTGATGTACCTGGGGCTCATCTCATCTGGGCGAGAGAACCTCTTCGCCATCGTCATGCTGGCGGCGCTGCTGCTCGGTCGTCGGCTGGTGTTCGTCGTCTGGGCGCTGGTTGCGGTGGCAGTTGGCGCGGGGCTGACGATCTTCTCACTGCAGCCTGCCGAGCGTATCGCCTATGCGGTCACACGTATGACCGACCCGAACACTGTGCTGACCCAGGGCCTGCTCATGATCGGCATCAGCGGGGTTTTGGCCGCCCTGGCGCTCAGGCTCCAAAGCAGCTTCATCAAGAGCCTCCTGGCCGCCGAGGAGGCGCTGGCCGAGCGCGACCGGCTGAACGCCGAGCTGGAGCAGCGCGTGGCCGAGCGCACAGGCCAGCTTGAACAGACCCTGGCGAGCCTGCATACCAGCGAGGTGAAGTATCGCACGCTGTTCCAGTCCATGCCAGCCGGTGTCACCATCATTGATGATCACGGGCAGATCCTGGAGCACAACCTGGCCGCTGAGGACATTGGCGACCTGCTCGGCCAGACGAGCAGCGCCGAGCAGCTGATCTGCTCGGATGGCACGCCCATGGAGCGGAGCGCGCACCCTGGGATGCGGGCGATCCGCGAGCGGCAGGCGATCCGCGATAGTGAGATTGGCCTACGCAGGCTGGATGGCCCTACGTCTTGGTACATGTTCACCGCAGTGCCGCTTGATCTGGTCGGCTATGGGGCGATGATCGTCTATCACGAGATCACCGCAGCGAAGTCCGTGGATGCGATGCTCAAGCAGCAGCTCCAGATGCAGGCCGCCATCGTGCGCAGCTCGCAGCTGTTGCTCGACCCGGCGCTCACCGAGGATGCGCAGATGCACCTGCTGACCACTGCGATGGAGACTCTCTATGCGGCGATCAATGCGACCCCGATCTATCTGCTGCGCAACAGCGACGACCCGCAGAACGGGCTAGCTGCCCGCCTCGTCATCCATGTTGGCCCCACCGAACGCCCGCCCCTACGCGGACAGCCGATCTCCTGGGAGAATCTGCCGCTCGGCGTTCGCCACAGCCTAGAGTCGGGCAACCTCTGGATCGGTCCCGTCCAGGATATGCTGCCCCCCCTCCCCTGGCTGCGCCAGCTGTTCTCGGAGCAGGCGATCCACTCCATCCTCTGCTTCCCGATTTTTGTGGATCAGGTGTGGTGGGGGGCGATCTTCTTCGCCGACCCGCAGCCCGACCGGGTGTGGAGCGTCCACGAGACGCTGCTGCTGCGCACGGTTGCCGGCATCATCGGCACCACCCTCCAGCGCTGGCAGACTGAGATTAGTCTGAGCCAGCAACTGCGCTATGCCGAGACGCTGTCGCGCTGCTTGCAGCTGCTGCTCAACCAGGGCGAGGTGCCAAAAACGCGCGAGTCGCTGATGCGGAGCGTGCTCGATCCGCTGCGCGAGGCGGTTGGTGCTAGCCACATGGTGCTCTACCAGGGTAACAAACACCAGGCGGGAGAGCTGCCCTACACGATCATCGGCACCGCCCTCGCGCCCGGCTTGTCGCCGCCGATCCTGCCGAACCCTGAGCAGATCAGCGATATCCCACCTGATATGAGTGCGATACTCGCTTCCGGGCAGGTGTTCAACGGTCCGGTCATCAGCCGTTTCCCCGCCAACCCGCGCTTCGCGGAGGCATTTTCACAGAACGGGGTCCAGTCGGCACTCATGATCCCGCTCTTCCTCGATGGCAAGTCGTGGGGCATGATCGAGGCAACTGACAGCCACAGGGATCGCACATGGGATGCGGCGAGTGTCCAGCTGCTGCGCACCGCCGGCGAGATGCTCGCCACCGCGCAGCAGGGCTGGGAGGCCACCCGCGCCCTGGCCGAGCGCGAGCACTTCATCCAGCGCGTGATGCAGTCGACGCCCGATATTATCTATGTCTTCGATCTGGCCAGCCGGCGCACCGTGTACCTTAACCATGATCTGGCGTCGATGCTCGGCCACACCCCCGAGCAGATCCAGGTGGGGGGTGTTGTGTCAGCCGAACTGCTGCTCGACGACGACGATCTGGCTAAGCTAGAGGATCACCGCCGCAGCCTGGTCGCGGCTGCCGATGGCGTGCTGCGCCCGCTTGAGTACCGGGTTCAGCTCGCCAACGGAGAGACGCGCTGGGTGATGAGCCGCGACCAGATCTTTATGCACGATGAGGCGGGGCGGCCAAGCCAGATCCTCAGCATCGCCCAGGACATCACCGAGCGCAAGGCCGCCGAGCAGGCCCTGGCCGCCAGCGAGGCCCAGCTGCGGGCGCTGCGCGACGCCCTGCCCGACCTGCTGTTCGTGGTGCGCGCCGACGGCACGGTCCTCGACTACCACGCGCCGCCCCAGATGCCATTGCCGATCTCGCCCGAGATATTCCTCGGGCAGTCGATCACCACCCTGCCCCCCGCGAACCTGATCCCCGCGTCGATCATGGGCCAGGTGCAGGCGGCGATGTCCCAGGTGCTAACGGCGGGTGGGGTCGCGACCTTTGAGTATCAGCTGGGCCTTGGCGCCGAGCAGCGCGCGTACGAGGTGCGGGTGGTGCCGGTTGTCGCCGACACCCTGCTCTTTGTTGTCCACGATATCACGGATCGCCAGCAGGCGACCGATGCGCTGCTGCGGGCCAAAGAGGCTGCCGAGTCTGCCGACCGAGCCAAGTCAACCTTCCTGGCCCACATGAGCCACGAGATCCGCACCCCACTGACGGCGATCATCGGCATGGCCAGCCTGCTGGCCGAGAGCCCGCTCAGCCCCGCACAGCGTGAGAGCGCGGCGATCATCCGCACCGGCGGCGAGACCCTGCTCAGCCTCATCGGCAACATCCTCGACTTCTCGAAGATCGAGGCCGGCCAGTTCGACATCGTGACGCAGCCCTTCGACCTCCATGTGATCTGCCAGGCCGCGATCGACCTCGTCAGCCATACCGCCGTCCGCAAGGGACTGGAACTCACCTTCCAAATGCCCCCTGATACGCCCGCCATGGTGAGAGGCGACGGCGGACGCCTGCGCCAGGTGCTGGTCAATCTACTATCGAATGCGGTAAAGTTTACCCGGCAGGGCGGGGTGTGGCTCATCGTAAACAGCCGCCAGCTCGACCCCGAGCGGTATGAGATCCTGCTGATCGTGCGGGACACCGGTATTGGCATCGCCCCTGAGCAGCTAGAGCAGATCTTCAAGCCCTTCGTGCAGGTCGAGCACCTGCTGACGCGCCAGCAGAACGGCACCGGGCTGGGCCTGACGATCAGCCAGCACCTGGCCAAGCTCATGGGCGGGCGGCTTGAGGTGGAGAGCTCGCTGGGCGTCGGCACAACCTTTACACTAACCCTCCCCGTCGCCGTCGCGGCGGATCTGCCCGCAGCGCAAGAGGTGGCGGTGGCCCGCAAGCCGATCGCGGCGCTGCGCGTGCTGATCGCTGAGGACAACATCATCAACCAGGAGGTACTTGATCGTATGCTGGAGCAGCTCGGCGTTACGCCGGTGCTTGTCGGGGATGGGGAGGCCGCTCTGGCAGCCGTGCGCGCCGAGCCGTTTGATCTGGTGCTCATGGATATTCAGATGCCGATCATGGACGGTGAGACGGCGACGAGGCGAATCCGCTGCCTGGGGGTGGATATCGTCCAGCCGTACATCATCGCGCTGACCGCATCGGCGCTCCGTGGCGACAGGGAGCGCTATCTAGAGGCTGGCATGAACGATTACCTGAGCAAGCCGGTGCAGCTTGAGGATCTCCAGCGGGTGCTGGTGCCGCGCACCCACGCCGCCGCCCCGGCCCCGCATGAGACGGACCCCACAGAGCTGCTGAACTGGCCAGCGATCAGGCAGCTGATGTCCTCTTTCCAGATGCCGCTTGCCGAGGCGGCTGCGCTGGTCGTCAACCTCTATGAGCGCGAAATACTGGCGCAGATCGCTGCTGTCACCGCAGCAGCGCAGGCCGATGACCGGCCGCTGGTGGCGCGCCTGTCCCACAAGCTGCGCGGCGGCAGCCAGCAGCTCGGCGCGAGCGCGCTCGCTGCCGTGTGTACCGCGCTGGAGTCCGCCGCAAATCGCCCCGACAGCCTCGCCTTCGACAAAGAGATCGTGCAGCTGCACGCGCTCTATGATCGCACATGTGCGCTCCTCCAGGAGCGTATCCGCTCGCTCGGCTGAGAGCGCCCGGCCCGTAAACGGGCGGGCTGAGCCTACGAAGTCCGCCGGGCGACGCCGTACAGTGTTCCTTCTGCGCTACTGCGCTTTTTGATTGGCGGGATCACGATTGACACACAACCAGACCATAATTGTTACACAGCACACATAGATTGCACCGGGCAGCGAGCATACAATAGGGGCATATGTAGATTCAACCCACCCATCAATGAGGTATACCCATGGGGCTCGAAGGTAAGCTAAGCGATATGCCGGCACTTGATCTTCTACGTGTCTTTCAGCGCGGCGGGAACAACGGTAAGCTCTTTGTCTGGACTGAGACGCTGTACACGATCGTGTGGTTTCGGGAAGGCCAGGCCGTGAGCGCGGTTGTCCTGAGCCGCACCGACCTACGCCCGCTCTTTGTCGGCGAACATGCAATCTTCGACCTCTTCACATGGCCTGACGGCAGCTTCCGCTTCGCGCCTATCGACAACGCCGAAAGCTACCCGGTGATGATCAAGCAGCCCACGAGCGCCCTGATCATCAAGGCGCTCCAGCAGCGCAGCGCAGCGCCGGCCCGCCGACCGGGAGATGGCCTGACAATGCAGACGTCCCTGCAGATTATGACTCAGATGGCTGGCCTGAATGAGCACATCCACATGACCATCGAGGAGTGGTTTGTGCTGACCCACATCGGGCCGCAGGCCACGGTCGAGACGGTGGTGAAGGCGGCTGGGCTACCCATCGAGCGTGTCCTCATGGCGCTACAGCACCTGATCGACTCAGGGCTTGTGATGCACACGCCCTTGGCAAACCTGCCGACGCGCCAGCTTACCGCCACTATGCGCCCCGCCCTGACGCGGGCGATTCGACAGCGACTACAGCAATTCTCCGCCTAAGCTCTGCCGAGTCATCCGGGGCGACACCTACGTACATCAGGCGAAAGGTTCAGGTGCCATCAGTGGCGAACTATAAAATTGTTGTCACCGGAACATACGCGGCTGGTAAGATGCACTTTATCCATTGTAGATTTCAGATTGATGATTGCAGATTGAGCGAATTCAGAAATGAACTCTGCGTACACTCCCGCCACTCCTACCCCTTCTCCTGCGCCACAGACAGCGCGCTGCACACGACTGCACCATAGCTGATACACAGCGACTATATATTCTGCGCTTCGCTCTTGCTATGCTGATGAGGACAAGGCTTTAGATACGCCAGTTTTACCTGACGATAAAGCTTCCTTAAAGCATAAGATGGAGCAATCTCCATGGCTAAAATCCTGATAGTCGAAGATGACAAGGCGAACTGCGATATGCTTGAGCGGCTGCTCAGCATCCATGGGTATGCGGTCGTCACCGCGCCCGATGGTGCTAAGGCGATCGCGATGGCCAGGATAGAGCAGCCCGATCTGATCATTATGGATATGGGTCTGCCCATCCTCAACGGCTGGCAGGCAACCTATCGCCTGAAGTCATCCCCCGTAACCTGCCATATCCCGGTGATCGCGCTCACGGCGTATGCGCTCACGGAGGATCGGACACGCTGCCTTGCGGTCGGCTGTGACGATTATGATACGAAACCGATTGATCTGCCCCGACTGATGGCAAAGATAGATTCCCATCTGAGTCGTGCTGCAGCCGTTGGCTTTGTTACTACGACATCCATGATCAGCGCCAACGAAGACGCTTAACTACGCTCGCCGCGTCTTATCGCCAACCATGACATCGAAAGGTATTCTATGTTCAGCTTAGGCAGTAGCAGCTACAAAAACGGCGGGGCGGCGCGCCCTGTAGTCCCGAGCACCGCCGCGAGTCATATTTCGACCGGACATCGTCAGCAGATGTCCCGGCTGCTAGGCAAGCTGGGCTACGATGTTGGGGCCACGCTCGTGATCATCACCGACACCAGCGGCAACCCACTAAGCTCATGGAGCCGACACAACGAGTTCGATGCCGATAGTGTGGCGACGCTCAGTGCCACCAGCCTGATCGCGCGCCTTGCCCTGAGCGACCTGCTCGGATCTGTCTCGTTGAATATGGTTATCGTCCAAGAGCACGATAACCATATGCTATTCCTGCTCCACATCGCCACCGATATGGCGATGGTCGTGGTGGTTGAGGGTGCGGCGCAGCTGGGCTGGGTGCGGGTCGCCGCTCGACGGGTTGGCCAGATGATTGTTGATCTGCTTGCAACAGAAGATGGCGCGCACCTCACTGAGCGGCATGCGTGAGCCACTACAGGCGCAATACTAGCGCTTGCGTAGCGGCCCTTCGTAGCCAGCACAGAGCCCCATCTCTCTAGGCGAGAGATGGGGCTCTGTGCTGGCTGGTTCTTTCGGTGTTGGCTCTAACGTGGCTCCCACACCGACTCGCCGCCCAGGATGCGCCTGATCTGCGAGGGGAAGCGGTCAGAGTCGATTGGCTTGCCGATAAAGCCATCAAACCCAGCCGTGCGCGCGCGCACCACATCCTGCGGCATGACATTCGCTGTCACCGCGACG
Organism: Chloroflexales bacterium ZM16-3; assembly: GCA_004138175.2. Classification (GTDB taxonomy): domain Bacteria; phylum Chloroflexota; class Chloroflexia; order Chloroflexales; family Chloroflexaceae; genus Oscillochloris; species Oscillochloris kuznetsovii. Next base: position 18,077 of record RYFE02000062.1, read on the forward strand.
ACTGTCGTCTGGTGTAGGCGTGGGGTGCCCCGGATCTGGTGGAGTACCGTGTACCCGTCCTCATACGGGATCTGAATATCGAGCAGGATCAGGTCGATATTCGTCTCTGGCAGCATCTCCAGCAGCGTGAAGAGCTGCCGCCCAGAAGTGCAGGCATTGCAATGCGTCACCCCAACATCCTCCTTGAGGATGTCCATCAGGATGTAGAGGTTATCGGCATTGTCTTCTACGACGATCACGGATGCATCACGCAGCTCAGCATGTATCATCAAAACCTCCAGATCGCCAGGTGGCAGCACATATAGCGGCGGGCAGTCAGACGGCCTCCGGGTGCGGCGCGGTCGCCTGCGCCACGAGCGGTATGGTGAACGTGAAGACTGAGCCGACGCGCGGTGTGCTCTCGGCCCAGAGCCGCCCGCCATGCATCGCGATCAGGCGCCTGCTGATCGGGAGCCCTAGCCCGGTGCCCTGGTACTCGCGCTGCAGGTCGCTCTGAACTTGCTGAAACTCCTCGAAGATCTGCTCCATGTGCTCGGGGGCGATGCCGATGCCGGTGTCATGCACCGCGATCTGAACCATGTCGTTCGCCACGGCGGCGCGCATGGTAATGCTGCCCTGCTCGGTGAATTTGGCCGCGTTCGAGAGCAGGTTGAGCAGCACCTGGCGGATGCGCGTCTTATCGATGTGCATGGCCGGCAAGCTATCGGCAACGTCGAGATCTAGGGCCAGCCCCTTATCTTTGGTCAAGCCAACGGCCGTCGCCATCACGCCTTGCAGCAGCGCCTGGAGATCGGTCTCTTCATAGAAGAGCTCAATCCGCCCTGACTCTATCTTGGACAGATCAAGGATATCATTGATTAGCCCCAGCAGGTGATCGGCGTTGGCCAGCACGCGATGCTGGAGATCCACCTGGCGGTCTGTCAGGCTGCCGTAGCGCTCCTTCGAGAGGAAGCGGGTGAAGTTGAGGATGGCGTTGAGCGGCGTGCGCAGCTCGTGGCTCATGTTGGCCAGGAACTTCGTCTTGAGGTCGTTGGCCTGCTCGGCGACCTCCTTCGCCTTGGCCAGCTCGCGCGTGCGCTCGACAACCTTCGCCTCCAGGCGTGCGTAGACGTGCGCGTTGTTCAGCGCCATCGCCATCTGCGCGGAGAGCACTTTGAGCAGCTCGACCCGGCCAGGGGTGAAGGCACCGGCGATCAGGTTATTCTCCAGGTATAGGATGCCGCTCACCTGGTCCTGGTTGATCAGCGGGATGCATAGGGCCGACTTCGTCTGCTGGCGCTGGACGTAGGGGTCGCTCGTAAACGCCCCGCTCGTCGCCACATCGTGGAGGACGACGCTGTCGCGGGTGCGGGCCACATAGTACACAATCCCGGTGGCCACCGTCGCGCTCGCCTGCAGGTTCAGGGCCTGGAGCACCGTAACATCAGGGCTGTCCACGTCGCCCTGGGCCTCGATCAGCCACTCCCCATCGCGCTCTAGGATCAGCGCGCCGCGCTGCGCGCCGGCGTTCTCGATCACGATCTGCATCATCTTGGTGAGCAGCCGGGCGAGATCAATCTCGCCGGCGATCGCCTGTGAAGCCTTGATCACCGTGTCGAGATCGAGGGAGATCTCCCCAGTGGTGCTGATGGTGCCGCTGTGGGTGCTCGGGTGCTGGCTAGACGTGCGGTGCTGGGCCTGCTGGCGGGGGGCCAGCAGTCGGGCGTGGCGCTGCTCTAGCTGGGCCACCTTGGCCGCCGCGCCCCAGCGGCTGTATCCGGCGACGGCAGCCTGGAGGTAGGTCTGGGCAAGCTGCTCTTTGCCCCAGTCACCGTAGAAGCCGGCCGCCAGCTCGTTGGCCAGAGCCTCATCACGCATGAAGCCCTGCGCCGCCGCCCCGGCGATGGCGCGCTCGTATGCCTCAATCGCCTCGGCCTTCGTGCCGAAGGTTCGCTGGCGCTCGGCCTCGACCAGATCCCGCAGGTGCGACCAGTTGCTGGGCGCGCTCAGCGCCCATGCCGCCAGCTTCTCCTGGCTCGCGGCGACGCGGGCCTGCATGTCATCGGGGCTCTCTTGCGCGACCTCACGGTGCGCGGCGAGCCGGGCCAGCGAGTCGTAGGCGTAGAACAGCGGGATGTAGGATGTCCCCGTGCCGCCATCGAGATACTGCTCGACCTGGGCGGCATCAACGACGGCCTGCTGGTAGTCGCCCAGCAGGTAGTTGCGCAGCAGCTTATGCAGGTACAGGTAGAAGAGTCCCATGCGATCATTGGCCTGCAGGTGCAGGGGCAGCATGGCCTCCTCGTCGTAGTACTCCCCATGTAGGTGCTCAGCCGAGGCCCGCCCGACTATCAGGTCGTGCGCCGCCTGGTGCAGCATCTGGTAGTACTGGACGGCCGTGATCTGCTTCAGCTGCGCGAGCGACTTGCTCAGAACCAGGGCCTCGGCCTGCAGGTCCGCCAGGTTTTTCTCGATCCCGGCGAAGTAGGTGTATGCCGAGTAGAGCACGGCCGAGTAGCCAGCAAACTGGAGATCGCCGGTCTCCAGCCCGCTGTCATAGGCCGCGCGCAGCGGCGGCAGCATGTCGCGGATCGGGTTCTTCCAGTGGGCGACAAAGGCGTGGACCATCGACTGGACCTTGCTCTCGAACTCTTTGGCATTCAGCTGGCGCAGCAGATCGAGCGCAAGCTGGCCGAACTGGTAGCCGGTCTCGATGTCGCCGAACACGCCGCAGAGCATCAGCGCGTAGCAGGCGTAGCTGTGGGCCGAGATCGACGTGTTGCCGTGCTTGATCGAGAGGTAGACCTCCTTAAAAGTGCAGAGGGCGTACAGCGAGGGCGATGTGAGAAAGGCCACCGGCAGGACGCTCGTGAGGATGCGCATCGCCGCCAGGTTGCGCGGGTCGGTCATCGGCGGTAGGTCGATCAGCGCGGCGACACCTAGCTCCTGGCAGGCCGCCTGGGTCTCCTGGAAGGCCACAAAGACCTCGCCCTGCTCAGGATCGGCCGAGATCGCAATGCCCAGCAGCTCAAGCGCCTGGAGCCCTGTCTGCACAGCCTCGGCGAACTTATTCTGGGCGACGAGCGACTGAATCGAGACCTCATAGATCTTGATCTGGTCGAGGATCGTGTGGGACTCGCGCATCACGGTCGCGGCCATCCGCCCCATCTCGGCCCCATCGCCGCTGAGGTAGGCGGCCTCGGCCGCAGACTCATACAGGGAGAGGGTCAGGGCATAGTGCTGCTGCCAGCTGTCGGCGGGCAGCAGCTGACAGCCCGCCGCGAAGTACTCGTGGGCGGCCCCATATGCGGTCGCTGCTCGTGCTCGCTGCCCCGCCTGTAGGTTGAGCTGCGCGAGCTCCAGCCGCTCGTCGGGCTCCACCAGCAGCGCGCTGCCGCGATTTAGCTGGTGGACGATCTCAAAGAGCCGCCCCGGGAGATCGGCCTCGGGCGTGTGGCGCAGCAGGCGCTGCCCGATCCGCAGATGCCACACCTGCCGCTGGGCTTCAGACAGCAGCGAGTACGCCGCCTGCTGAACCTGATCATGCAGGAAGCGGTAGCTTGGCCGCTGGCTCTCAAGCAGCGGCCTGAGCGCCTGCTCATCGGGGCCGCGCAGCGCGGCGGCCTGGCCCAACGACTGCACAAGCTGGTGCGGCTCGTTGGTGCGGATAACCAGCCCCTCTTGCAGCACAGGCCAGAAGCTGGCGTCCGTCGCCTCCGGAGCCTGCTCCAGCGCCAGCGCTAGCGTCGCCTGATCAAACTGGCTGCCGATACAGGCCGCCACGCTGAGCAGCTGCTGGGTCTCCGGCGGAAGCTTCTGGAGCTGCTGGGCCATAAAGGCGAGCATGTCATCGGTCAGCATAAAGCCGCGCACCCGCACCATGTCACACTGCCACTGCCTGCTCGCGGCATGAAAGGTGATCAGGCCCTCATCGTGGAGCGCATACAGAAACTGGGCGGTGTAAAACGGATTGCCGCCCGTGCGCTGGTACACGAGATCAGTCAGTGGCCCGGCCAGATCGGCGGGGCAGCCCAGGGTGTCGCCGATCAGCTGGCTCATATCGGCCTGGCTGAACAACGATAGCGCCAGCGCCGATGTCGGCGCGCCGGCCTGGCGCAGGTCGGACAGGGTGATCATCAGCTGGTGGGCCGGGGCGACCTCATTATCGCGGTAGGCCCCGATCACCAGCAGGTGGTCGGCCTCGTGCTCGCCAAAGAGCAGATCCAGCAAGTTCAGCGAGGCCGGGTCGGCCCACTGTAGGTCGTCCAGAAAGACCGCCAGCGGATGCTCGGGCCGAGCGAGCGCCCTGATAAAATTGCGGAAGGTGAACTCTAGGCGATACTGAGCCTCGCGGCCCTCCAGGAGCGGCACCGGCGGCTGCGGCCCGATGATCAGCTCCAGGTTCGGGATCATATCGGTCAAGAGGCGGCCATTATCGCCAAGGGCGGCCAGGATCGTCGCCCGCCAGTTCGCCAGGCGCAGATCATTCTCGGTCAGCAGCTGGTAGACTAGGCCAGTCAACGCATGCACCCAGGCCAGGTAGGGCAGGCGCTGATACTGGTCGAACTTCCCCTCAATAAAATAGCCCTGGCGGGCAGTCACCGGCTTATGGATCTCATGCACCAGCACCGTCTTGCCCACACCCGACGGCCCCGTCACCAGGAGCAGCTCGCGGCCACCGGCGGCGACCCGGTCAAAGGTGGCGACGAGCTGGGCGACATCGTCCGCGCGGCCATAGAGCGCCTGCGGGATCTGGAACTGCTCGGCGCGGTCGCTGCCGCCTGGGGTGAAGCTGGCGAGCATGTCTGGGCTCGCCAGATGCTGTCGGCAGTAGGCCAGATCAGCCATCAGCCCATCCGCCGACTGGTAGCGGTCCTCTGCGGTCTTCGCCAGCAGCTTCATGATGATGGCCGAGAGGGCGGGCGGCAGATTGGGGGCGACCTGATGCGGGGGGATGGGCATGCGGGCCATATGGGCATGCACCAGCTCCAGCGGGTCGTCGCCAGGGAAGGGGAGCTGTCCAGTCAGCAGCTCGTAGAGCGTGCAGCCCAGCGAGTAGAAGTCGCTGCGATAGTCCACCGCCCGGTTCATACGCCCGGTCTGCTCGGGCGCGATGTAGGGCAGCGTCCCCTCCAGGACGGTCGGGCTCTGGAAGGCGACCTCCTCGCGGCGCAGGCGCGTCGCCAGGCTAAAGTCAATCAGCTTGATCTCGCCGGTGGCCGGGTTATAGACCAGGTTGCCAGGCGTAATATCTTTATGCACCACCTGGGCCTGATGGACACGGCCAATGATAGTGGTGATGTCGCTGGCGATGCGCAGGAAATCGTCGACATCGAGCTGGCCCGCCAGGTTGAGCCGACTCAGCGCGGTGCCGCCGAAATCCTCTAGCACCAGCACCGAGCGCTGATCAACATGCTCCAGCCGATAACAGCCGATGACCCCGGGCAGATCAAGTGAGCGTAAGAGGTCGTACTCATGCAGAAAGCGGGCCTGCTGACTAGGCGAGGGCGCAGGTTCGATCGGCAGCTTGAGGATAACCTGTAGCTGATCTTGCTCGCTGCGAGCGCGGTAGACAATACTGTGGGCATTCTCGGCGATCTGCTCGATGAGATGATAGCCACGGATTCGGAGCATAGCGTGTTGTCTCCTGTGCTGTTACGATGACGCTCTCTAGCGTGGCTCCCACACCGCCTCACCGCCGAGGATGCGCGTAATCTGTGAAGGAAGGCGGTTGGCGTCGACCGGCTTCCCGATGAAGCCATCGAAGCCCGCCTCGCGCGTGCGCGACACATCCTCAGGCATCATATTCGCCGTCACCGCGACCACCATCGTCTGACGCAGGCGAGGGGTGCCTCGGATCTGCTGGAGCACCGCGTAGCCGTCCTCACGCGGGATCTGGATGTCGAGCAGGATCAGGTCAATCGTCGTGTTTTGCAGCGAATCCAGTAGCTTAAAGAGCTGCCAACCAGATGCGCGGGCGTTACAGTACTTGATACCAACCTCATCCTTCAGGATATCCATCAGGATGAAGAGGTTATCGGCATTGTCTTCAACTATAATAACGGACGCATCGCAAGGCTCAATAGGCATGATCAAGCCCCCACAAGGATGATTCGCAATACCGCAGAAGTAACCCTGTGAAGTGTTCTGTCATTCTGAGCGCAGCGAAGAATCCCGGCCGGGACCCTTCGCTTCGCTCAGGGTGACAGCGTTACTTCTGCTCTACTGCGTGTCATGCATTATTCATAGCCGGTCGCTCCGCATGGCCAGGATGCGATTCTTAAAAAAATCCATGTATCTAACATACAGACTACATACGAGCTTGTCCATGTAACTTATGTGTGAGTTGCAGTCGTTCTGTGTGTCAAAGCAGCTACCCCCAACCGCATGTTGCAATACCGCTTCGGAGGGTGATATGCCGCGTTCCAATACCGTAGAGACGCATCGCGATGCGCCCCTACCCGCGCACCGGAAGAAGCAGTATTGCCTCATTAAATTACCGTCAGAGGGAGAGAGGGCAGGGGGTGAGCGTTGCCCGGCGGCAACTGTAACGTATCTGAGAACCTTGTCTAGGCGGACATGGTTTCAGAAGGGCCAAGTTTACGTTACCGTTCCGCACGGCACTCACCCCCAGCCCCCTCTCCCTGAGCGGAAGAGCGAAGGTATTCTGCACCAGGAAGCGCGGGGCCTACACGACCGAGTTACGCCACCTCGTTGCATGTCGCACTGGCCCCATCACCATGATCGCGGTCGCTACCGTGCGTGCGGCGCTGGCCCGCCGGGATGGTCGGAGCCCCGCGAGCCGCGCGCGCACGATGGCCACGCTCAACAGCTTCCTCACCTGGGCCTATACAAACGTTACTGTCACCAGCCGCCACGTA
>RYFE02000063.1 GCA_004138175.2 Chloroflexales bacterium ZM16-3
AGCGACGTGGTGACAGCCGATCTGACGGCGCTGCGCTCGCGCTTCGTTAGCGCGTGAGGCAGGCACGAATCAACAGAGCCTGGGCAGTGCGGCGCGCAGCGCTGCCCAGGCTCTGTCAGAATCTCTCGCGAATCTCGGCCGCGCTGGTGTGGTCGCTGCTGATAAGCATGCTGGGGTTTAATCCGGTGGTGTCCCCTGACTGCCTTGATGAGCAAGGCATGGCGGGTGAACTTACGTTCTATTATTTTGTGCTTACCTCATTAGCGGGTACAGCCGAGATACGTGCAAAAACGGGAAGTAATCGATTCCGTGTAGGAAAGGGGCGTTTTTCAGCCCTTTTGGATGCGCAGAAGCGGGGCATGAACCATAGCAGACATGGTTTTTGGGCCATGTTGATCGCATGAGCAGACATGAAACGGCTATTTTGTGGCTTCTCATGTCTGCTATGTGCAGGTAGCAGACATCAGGCAGTCGTTTTTCTACACGGGATCGCTTACTTCCCGTTTTTGCACGTATCTCGGCTGTACTCCTAGATCGCGGCCCGTGTGGAGCCAGAACTCGCCAGCTTCCAAACGACGATTCATCACGGAGTACATACGCATGAACAACAAAATGACAAGCAAAAAAAGAGAATCCAGCACCTGTGGCAACTTGATGCGATACAAGATGTCATCGATGTTCGATAAAAATCTAATCCATTCAGGGCGGTATTGATCCAACACGGGTACGCGGTCGTCAATCGCTTTGGCCGCTCTTCTGCCGCTTTCAACGGCACCTTCGATGCTCCATACTTGAGCCTGAGTCTGGGTGTGGGCTCCGGCCAGGAATAGATTGGGCACCGGCGTTTTTTGGGCTGGCATATAGGCTTGCGTGTTGGTCGTGTTCACCCATTTTGGCTGAAGCGGCTCTATTCCATCACGGGAAAATTTCCATTCATGCCAAACTTCGATGGTAGCAATTGGAAAATCCTTCAATTCTTTCCCATGATTAGCTTCTTGTATCAATCGATTCAGCGCACCGCAACTCAAGATTTGCGCCTTGACTTCTTCGATAAATTCTTCTTTCGTGCAGTGACTGACGGGCTTATGGTAAATCCTCCCAGGGAAGTCGCCAATGCACGAGGTGCCGGTCCAGAGCGATTTGATATTTTGCCCCAGATCCACGTCCTTGTCCCAAACTTGTTCTTCGGCGAACACGGTCAAATTAAATTCTGAATCACTGATCACGGCGGCGGTCCTCTTTCGAGGAAGCTTGATTTCTTCTGAAAATGCCAATCGAAAAGAGACTTGTGTGTGCGGGCCGCCTTGAACAAGAGGTTCAAACAATTTTAGTTCTTCTTGCATCGCGAGCTTGGGTGTTTTACGTAAAATATCAACCATCAAGAAAGGATTGATGGCCAAAATATACATGTCGCCTTGAATCTGCTCATCACCAGAACATGCCGAGACTATCTTGATCCCATCGAATTCTAATTTTGTCAGCGGCTTCTCCCAAAAGAATGTCACGCCCTTCTCTGCAAGATATTTCACCCAGGGATCGAACCAGTATTCGCTACTCGGACCTTTCAGGAGCAGCCAACCGTCTCCGGCGCCTTGCGTCCATGCGGGACCGTCTTGATCAGCGCGATGCTGATGCGTGGGCTTGGTCGTGAATTGCTTTCTAAAAAAATCACCGGCCGTGTGCAGTGAGACGTTGGACCAATCCGAGCCAATCCAAGGACCGAAACACGAACGCCACGCGTGATACGTTTGCTCTTTGAGCAAAGGCTTCCAGGCTTGCGCCGCATTCACCTTCGCATACTCCACGCGGCTTCGATGATGTGAAGTCCAGGTTTTGAGCATTAAATAGGACGCGCTGGCAAACTCCCACTTCCGCATCCCGAACATCTTTCGAATACTTTTGAATCCCTCATCGTAGAACTGCGCCTTGCCAGCATCCGGGAATATTCCAAAATCAATGGGACGAGAGAGGGCCAGATCATAAACGCTCCCCGCTTCATTGAATGGAATTTTTTTCATCACATCAAAAACATTATGGTACCAGGGCCCGATGCCGTGCCAGGAATACTCAGAAGGTATGTTGTCCGAGCGAAGCCGTGAACTTCTGAAGAATCCACCGGGCTCCGTGGCGGTCTCATACACCGAAACACGATATCCCAGTTCGGCCAGTTCATGCGCGGCGCTCAGTCCAGCGATGCCGGCTCCAAAAATAACGACAGATTTCATTGCGTATCCCTCTCTCACTTTTCAACAGTGCTGGTGGCAGTTTCGCATGTTCCCAAGTAGGTTTGCGCAGACATCCGCTGCGATTTCAAACCTGCCAGATAGCGATTCGGACAGAGGGCGGTTCGCTCGTATCGTCGCCCATGACGAAATAAGGGAGTGTACGCTTCAGTCTAGCGCGTGTGGGCAAGGGCCGGTAGCATGCGAACTCCGTCTCTTGTATCAGGAATATCCCTGACCGCGTGAGGGTTCCATCCTGCAGGCGGCCTCACGGTACCAGCGCGTTTTGGCGCGCTGCTCACTGCGCACCTGATGTGTCCGTGTTTCCCCCGACAGCGTCGGGGGAAGCGGGACACAGAATACCCGACTCGCCCTGCTATGCACCTTGCCCCGCCTGTGCTACGCTGAGTGTTCATCCCCCACTACACATCGCATTATTTCCGCTTCTCGGCGTACGCTGTGCCGAATCCCCCCGGCAGGGCGTGTCACGAGACGCAGCCTCCTGCATGCGCCCGCGCCGTCCCCCCCGGCAGGGCACTGTGCAGGAGGCCACCTGAGTGAGCTTGCGCACCCGATCACCGGCCAGCCCGCCTTCGGCGCGGCGATGGGCAACACTGGCCGCTGGCGATCAGCACGATTGGGCACGGTTCGTGCGATACGACGGAGGTTGTGGGGTGGCCCAACCTGCGTGTCCGCATACTGCGCCGCGCCGGGTCGCGAGAACGATGCGGCGTTGCGCTACGAAATCTTGACCGTAGTGGTAGCAGAAAGGACTCGACCATGGGCAACGGAACCGAACGGGTGAAGGGGAAGGCGACGGAGATCAAAGGGGCGGTGAAGGCGACCGTCGGCGATCTGACCCATAACGATCAGCTGCATGCGGAAGGCCACGCGGAGCAGGCTGAAGGCCAGTCCCGCCAGGAGCTCGCGAAGGCGAAGGAGCGGGTCAAGGGCGCGAGCGAGGAAGTCACGGGTGAAACCAAACACGCCGTTGGCACCCTGACTGGAGACGATCACCTGGAGGCGGAAGGCGAGGCGGAAGCCCAGAAGGGCAAGGCCCGCCAGGGCCTCAATAAGTAGGGATGATCATACCAGCTGCGGTGTTGCTCTTCCGAGCAACACCGCAGCGTGGTGTTTGCGTTATTGAATGCCCAGATGGGGCAAACGAAGAGACAAGGAGTCAGTATGGACGGCTATGTGAACGACATCGCGGGTATCGCCATCACGAATGAGGACTTTCGCCGGGTGCTCTACACCGCAGCACACTGCCAACTCGTCGTGATGGCGCTCAAGCCCCAGGAAGATATCGGGGCGGAAGTCCACACGCTCGACCAATGCCTGTACGTGGCCGAGGGAACCGGCGAGACCGTGCTCAACGGTGTGCGGACGGCCATCCGCGCGGGCAGTATGATTGTCGTCCCGGCCGGGGTGCATCACAACGTCATCAATACCGGTCGTGTTCCGCTGAAGCTCTCCACGATCTACGCGCCGCCGAACCATCGCGACGGCGTTGTCCACCATACCCGCGCCGACGCGGATGCTGACAACGAGCACTTTGACGGCAAGACGACGGAGGACGCGGCGCGCGAGCCAGTGGTGCATGCCTGACCGGGAGCGCGGAGCGGTGACTGCAGCCCTATGGATAGACACGCAGCTGCGCGCGCAGGTTTAGCGACACCCGCTGCTGGCCTTCATCGGCCTGACCTTCGCGATCTCCTGGAGCCTCTGGGGGTTCCAGGCCGTGCTTTCCGGCGACGATCCGATCAGCGCCCGCTGGCTCGGCATCATTGCCACCTACGGCCCCACGCTGGCGGCCATGGCCCTCGCCGGGCTGCTGCGCCCAGAATCGCAGGCGGCAGTCTGGCCCCGCCGCCGACTCTGGCGGGCGGGCGGGGCGCTGGCAGGCACTGCGTGCCTGAACCTCATGATCGCGTCGAATGCTGAACGAAGACCTGCGACCGAGCTTCGCGCGCTGGCATCCGGCGATGACCAGCGCAGACGTTTCACTTCCTCAACGTCCTGACGTCGTGAGACTACCTGTGGGATGGGATCCTCTAGCGTTTGTCGTCGTTCTGGCCGATGTGGAACGCATTCTTCACCTTCTGGAGCCCCTCGGCCGCCAGTGCCTTGGCGGACTCGACGACCACACCGACTCCATTCGGGTCGCCCTTGAGTAGCGCCTCAGCCGTATGGATCACGAATTCGCTGGTGATGTGCGCGGGCAGCGGCGGCACATTCTTGTCGGTGTACACATCCAGCAGCGTGACGCCCTGATGCGCGAACGCCCGGTCGAGCGCCGCAGCGATCGCACCGGGGTCGGTCACCTTGATGCCCTGAAAGCCGAAAATCTGCGCATAGGCTGCGTAGTCTATGGTCTGCAGCTCTTGCGAGCCGGTCCAGCGGGGGTTGCCATCCTCGGTACGCATCTCCCACGACACCTGGGTCAAGTCGTTGTTGTGCAGCACCAGGATAATGAACTGCTTGTTCGTCCACACGTCCAGGTATTTCTTAATCGTGATCAGCTCGTTCATGCCCAACATCTGGAATGCGCCATCGCCGATCGTGCAAACCACCGGGCGCTCGGGGAAGGCAAATTTGGCCGCAATCGCATAGGGCATGGCCGCCAGCATGGTCGCCAGCATGCCGGAGAGATCGCCCAGCATGCCGCGCCGCAAGCGGATGTGGTGACCATACCAATCGGCGGTGGTGCCCGCGTCGCAGGTGACGATCGCCGTGGCCGGCAGGCGCTTGTTCAGCTCCACAAAGACCTTGCGCGGGTTTATTGGGTCGGCCGCGACATCAGCCACTGCGGCAAGCACCTTCTCCCAGTCCTGCATCTGATCGGCAATCCCGTTCTGCCAGCTCAGGTCATCCTTTTGCTCCAGATAGGGCAGCAGCGCCTGGAGCGTCGCTTTCACATCGCCCCAGACATGCAGCTCCATCGGGTAGCGGATACCCAGGTGGCTCGGGCGGAGGTCAATCTGGATCCCACGCGCCTGGCCGGTCGCGGGCAGGAATTGGGTATAGGGGTAGTTCGAGCCAAGCATGAGCAGGGTGTCGCATGCCTGCATCATCTTCAGGCTGGGCAGCGAGCCGAGCAGGCCAAGTTGCTGGGTGTGGTACGGCACCTCCGCCGGCACCACCTGCTTGCCGCGCAATGCGGTGACAATGCCTGCGCCGGTCTTGGCGGCAACCGCCAGCACCTCGTCGGTGGCACCGTTTGCGCCATGACCAACCAGCATTGCCACCCGCTTGCCCGCATTGAGGATGTCGGCGATCTTGCGGATCTCGGATACGGGTGGCGTTAGCGCCGTCGATGGCGCACCAACGCTACTGCGCGACACCCAGAGTGCCTGCGTTGGTTCTTCCATCGGCATCGCCTGCACATCGTGCGGCATGATGATCACGGTTGGCTGGAGCTGTGTGAGCGCCACCCGAAACGCCTTGTCGACCACCACCTGGGCCTGCATCGGCGTCAGGATCGTCTGGACGAATGCGGCGACGTCGCTAAAGGCGCGCTCGAGATTACTTTCCTGCTGGGTGTCGGTGCCGAACGCCGCCAGCCCCTGCTGCCCGACGATCGCCACGACGGGCTGGTTATCCATCTTGGCGTCATACAATCCATTGATCATATGAAACGCACCGGGGCTCGATGTCGCCACACACACCCCGACCGTGCCGGTAAACTTGGCATGCGCCGTCGCCATCAGCGCACACAGTTCCTCATGCGTCGGGCGCACATAGGTCAGCGGCTTGTCGGCACGGTCGGCGCGCCCAAGCGCGCCATCGAACGCGCCAATGCCATCGCCGGGAAAGCCATAGATACGCGCGACACCCCAGACGATCAGGCGGTCGATCACGAAGTCGCTCACGGTATACATCGCCGTCTCCCTTTACAGGCAGTAGAGCAGAAGTAACGCTGTCACCCTGAGCGAAGCGAAGGGTCCCGGCCGGGATTCTTCGCTTCGCTCAGAATGACATGACGCCTCACCGCGTTCCTTCTGCGGTATTGCCTTTACAGTATCCCTGGTCTCCTTCTCCCGCGTGCGGGAGCGGGCGCTGACTAGCGATGTGTCGCATCCTCCTCCCAGTAGCGAGGGCGGTCATAGTGCGTATAGAGGCGCTCCTCATACTCCCGGTTGAGCACGCTGGGATCATACTCCGGCACGCCCTTGATCGCCTCACGTGAGAGGTCGACGTCCACCGTGCGGTCATTCCAGTTCACCGCAATGATCCAGGAAGGAGCGACCAGGACCTTCTTTCCGGGCCACCAGTTGCGCGTGTCGATCACGAGGTAGCGAACGGCCCACGTTGCATCGTCCATGATGATGTCTGCGATGTGGCCGATCTCGCCGTCGGCTGCCCGAATATGGTAGCCGACCACCTCGTGTGTGCTGCGCAGGTGCGAGTCGCCCACGGATGGGGATCGCTCAGGCTCGGGCTCCATGGCGGCCAGCGGCAGCGGCTCATAGCCGACCACCCCACCGCTGGAGTAGGGGAATCCGACACCGCCCCAGAGCCCCGACCCATACCAGTACGGGTCGTAGCGGTAGTAGCGTGCGTGCGCGATCTCCATCTGTCGCGAGACCGGCTGATCCGTGGTGGTGCCCGGGGCGTCCTGCACCTGCTGGCGGGTCAGGGCCACCGCAACCTGCCGGTTGTCCCAATCGACGTCGCGGATGGATCGCGGCGAGATCAGTACCGGCTTTTGCAGCAACCAGTTGCCGGTGTTCACCACCATGTAGCGGAGCGTCCAGCGCTCATCGTCGAAGAAGAAATCGTCGACGCTGCCGATCGTATCATCGGTGGCGCCGATCGCCAGCCCGCGTAGGTCGTTCACACTTCGTAGCATTACGGGTTCCTCCGTTCAGTTCTCTGTGAGCCCTTCGGCTTCTGCATACGCCGTTCGGCGCACATCACATCTCTTTCGCAAGATGCGTTCCAGCGGCCCGCCGGAAGCGTGGCACTGCTGGCACGCTACCTGCTACCATCGTTATGAGGAGGTTCCATGCGTTCAGAATCATCCGGCCACCATCCGCCGGTCGCCATCTACAGCGCGATTGCGGCCAACGCCCTCATCGCGGTGGCCAAGGGCGTCGCCGCCTTCTTCACCGGCAGCTCAGCAATGATCTCCGAATGCATCCACTCGGTGGTCGACACGGCCAACGAGGGGCTGCTGCTGTTCGGCATCAGCCGCAGCCGGCGCGCGGCTGATGAGTCTCACCCCTTCGGCTACAGCAGGGAGATCTACTTCTGGAGCCTGATCGTGGCCATTGTGATCTTCGGCATCGGCGGCGGCGTCTCCTTCTACGAGGGCATCACCCACCTGACCGGCCACGCCGCCGCGAGGGACAGCAGCCCGGCCTGGAATTACGCGGTCATCGGCATCGCCCTGCTCGCCGAAGGTACCTCCTGGGTGATCGCGCTGCGCGCGTTCCTGCCCACCGTCAAGGACGAGAGTCTCTGGCACGCCATCCGTACCAGCAAAGACCCGACGGTGATCACGGTTATCTGCGAGGACTCGGCGGCCCTGGCCGGCCTGTTCTTCGCCTTCCTCGGCGTGCTGCTGAGCCAGATCACTGGCGACCCGATCTGGGATGGCGTCGCCTCGATCCTGATCGGCCTCACCTTATCGGCGGTGGCGTTCTTCCTGGCCTATGAGAGTCGCGGCCTGCTGATCGGCGAGACGGCTGACCCCGAGGTGGTCGCGGGCATCACCGCGATCGTGCGCGCCGACCCCGATGTGGCCGTTGTTGGCCGACCGCTGACCATGCACCTTGGCCCCGAGGATGTGCTGCTCAACCTCGACGTGCGCTTCCGATCGGGGCTGCCGTCAGAAGCGATCATGGCCAGCATCGACCGGCTGGAGCAGGCGATCCGCGCGCAGCACCCGGCGGTCACGCGGATCTTCATCGAGGCCGAGGCCCTGAGCCGCAATCAGGCCCCCACCCGAGATTCATGTCACCAGCCACATTAAGCGAGAACGTGTAATAATAAAGATGCAGCAATCGCTGGTTTTATCTCCAAGACATCTTGGTTTGTGGCGGCTCCGCGCGATCTGCCTGGTACCAGAAGGAACATTCTGGTACCAGTTTCTGCGGCGAGCCCACCGGCGCTGGGCGACCCAGAGCGCTCGCGTCATAGATCGCCCGATCGAGGGTCGGCTCCTCGTCGCCCCACGGGTACATCTGGCGCTGCATCTGCGCATCGTAAGCTGCGGCCGCCTCCCACTCGGCCTCAGTCGGCAGGCGCACCACGTAGTCTTTGGGGAGCGTGTCCTGGAGTTGCTCAGTGAGCCAAGCGAAGAAGGCCGTCGCCTCGTACCACGTCACGCCGATCACTGGCTGGTTGAGGCCACGGTACTCTGGCTTATCCCAGCCCCATGGCTGGGTACGTTTGTCCTTCCACGCCCAGCCCTCCGGCGTCCACCAGCGCTCGGCGTCCGGGCCATAGCCATCGGCGACGAAGGGCGCGTACTGCGCGACGGTGAGCGGGAAGCGAGCCAGCCAGAAGGCCGGGAGCGCGATCTTCGCGCTCGGCTCGCCCTTGTTCCAGCCGCCGATCTGGTACGTCTCTGGCCGCACATAGCGCCAATAGTGATCGCCTGCGGCCGCAAACTCTTCGCCTCGCCGCCCCAACTCGCGCTGCCAGGCGTCGGGCGTCACCGGGATGCGCGGGTCGCCCAGTTGCCCAAGTGCCGCGCCCGCCTCAATCCGTAGCGGCAGCAGGATCTCGGGAGCGGGCTGCTCCAGCACCGCCAGCAGGGCCGCACGCAGGCGCGCCTCCAGCGCGTCCACCTTGCTGGTGTGCCAGCGATCCTGGATGTAGCGCCGACCACCAAGTTCGCGGTAGCAGGCTGCGGCCAGCACCGCGTCGCGCTGGCGTTGCGTCAGGCTTTTCTCATGCTGGCCCACAATCTCATCGAGCAGCGTGGTGAGCCATGCATCGGCCATGCGGTGCTTCTTATCCAGCCGCAGACAGCCCATCAGCAGGAGCAACGGTTCACGCCAGCGGTCGCCGCCCGCGCGCCAGCGGGCGTGGGCCACCTCGACATCCTCCTGCTCGGCCAGCGCACATGCCGCCAGATACTCCTCGAAGGTCAGGTGGGGCAGCCGGTAGGTCGTATCGCTGTCGGGCTGGATCAAGCCGCTCTCGCGCACCAGCAGATCGAGGAATCGCTCAACCTTGTCTGTCCAGGCGGTTTTGCTCACCCGCTCAGGGCGCTCGGCGTTGAGCGCATTGCGAAATTTCGGCTCAAGCAGCTTGTAGATCAGCTCCTCGGTGATCACGCCGCTCCCATCCTGGGATGTGCAGTGCGCCGTGTAGGCGATCTCGTTGAGGGCCGTGCGCAGGTCGCGGGCGCGCAGCTGCGGCAGGGCCAGGCGCTCGCCGAAGGGCACGAAGCGCACCTGCGCCTTCTCGCTGGAGCGCACCCACTCCCAGCGGTCGAGCAGCAGGCCAACGAGCGCCTCATAGACCTCGGCGCGCTCGTCGGGGAGCTGCTTCTGGTTATAGTGCAACAGCACCACCATGGTCAGGAGCAGCGGCGAGTCACAGATGTCGCGCAAGCCTTGCTTTGCCGGGATGGCGGTCAGCAGCTCTGCCGCCCTCCGTCGCCCCTCCTCCGTCGTCAGCTTCGCCCCTTTTGCGGCACAGCTCTGGGTGTACCAGGTCTCGACGAAGAAACGCACCTGGCCGAAGGCGAAGGGCTCGATCTGGCGCACCTGCCAGGGCGAGGGCAGCTGCCAGGCCGTGTCCTGTTGGTAGGGCTTGGTGCGGCAGGTGACCACCACGCGGGAGTCGCCCACCTCCTGCGCGAGGCGGCGCAGCGCATCCGCGAGCCGCTCGCGTCGGCTGAGCGGACCCTCGCGGGTCGGCTCAGGCGTGCCGATAACCTCATCGAGGCCATCGAAGCAGAGCAGGACGCCGCCGCTGCTCCAGGCCGACAGCAGCGTGTCGCGCAAGCCCGCGCGCAGCCCGGCCGGGCCGAAGACGGTGTGAAGCACGGCGTCGACGAGCTGGTCAAGATCGCTGGCGGGGTCATCGCCCAGCGCCTTTGCGACCGGGCCAAGCGGGCAGAAGATTGGCACCGGGAGCGGGCGCCCAGCCCAGCCGCGCAGCTCGGCCGGGCCGGTGGTCTGGCCAGCCCGCAGGGCATCGGCGATACAGACCACGAGGTAGCGGAGCACCGTGGACTTGCCCGAGCCGGGGTTGCCGAGCAGCACGATACGGCTGCGCGGCGCTGCCAGGGATTCGCCGGCGAGCTCCGGCTCGTACCACTGGCCGACAATAGACTCCACCGTGTTGCGGCCGCCAGATGCGCGCGGCGTGGCCCGGCGCAGGCTTCCCCACAGCTCACGGAGCGAACGCGCCTCGGCCCCAGGGTGGGCGGTGCGCAGGGCTGCGGCGACCTCGTGGAGGCTATCGATGTCGGCCACGGGGAAGCGGAGCCGGTCGGGCGGCACCTGGTCGGGGTCGGCAGCAGCGAGGGCTTGGTCAAGCTCCTTTGGGGTCAGGGCGAATCGCTCACGGGGGACGCGCGCGTCGGTAGCGAGGGCGGTGTAGACGGCGCTCAGCGGCAGTGTGGGGGCGACGGCCTGCTCATTGCCGGTCTGCTCGCTGGTAAGCAGGTGGCCGAGGGCCAGGGGGCGGTAGCGTTCGCCGAGCGCGTCGAGGTAGGCGTTGAGGAGCTGTGCGCCATGTTCCGGCGGGCGGGTGCCGAAGAAGAGCTGGATAGTGCCGGTGCTGACCCCCACCGCCGCGCCGTAGACGGTGCCGCTGTTGGTGGCGGTGCCCTGCGTGTCCTTGACCACATCGCGCCCAGCCACTGCATCGATCTTCACCTCGCCGATCTGGTTGCCGACGCCGAAGAAGACCAGAGCCTCGACGCGGGCGCGCTGGTCGGGGAGGAGCCCGGCGGCCTTCTTCTCGAAGGCGGCGCGGGCCGTGGCCTCGTCGAACTCCGCGTGGAGATCGCGCAGCTTCGCGGCCAGGGCGTTGAGTTCGTCGTCGTTCATCGGCGCGTGCCCCCCTATCCCCGGTATCACTGAGCCACTGAACTCTTGAGCCACTGAGATCTATGAGCGTATGCCCTGCCCGGCATCAGTGCCTCATCATTTCAGTGCCTCTGTGATCAAAAAATCGCGATTCGCGCCTTCGGCGCTCCCGGTCAGATCCTCAGCGTACATAGACGCAAAACGCTTTACACAAAGCAGCAGATCAGTATGCAGA
This sequence comes from Chloroflexales bacterium ZM16-3, assembly GCA_004138175.2. GTDB lineage: Bacteria > Chloroflexota > Chloroflexia > Chloroflexales > Chloroflexaceae > Oscillochloris > Oscillochloris kuznetsovii. The sequence goes on from RYFE02000063.1 coordinate 11,454, forward strand.
AAACAGCAAACAGAAGCCAGAAATCAGCACATTAGCGCGAGCGAGGGGACACACACACCCGCACACCCCCGTCGTAGTCGAGGACGAGGTCGAAGACAGGGTCGGGTCGGTACCGCGCCCCGCAGCGAACATTTGAGCTATAATACGAGTCGCCTCGCGCCGGTATATCGTAATCGTTCGTTGTAAAGTCTTCTTTGAGCCAGTGGGCGCGTTCAGGGTATGCCTGATAGCTGCTCACCGTCCACTCCCACACCGTCCCGACCATATCGAGCGCCCCGCAGACCGCCGCCCCAGCGGGGCAGGTCGCCACATCCGGTGACGCCTCTTCCCATGACCGATCAAAGACGGCGGTACGAGCGGTCGGCAGATCATTGCCCCAAGGGTAGCTGCGCCGCTGCCAGGCGGCATCATAGGCCGCCGCAGCCTCCCACTCCGCCTCGGTCGGCAGGCGCAGGGTATAGCCACGGGGCAGGCTGCGCGCCAGCTGTGCGCTCAGCCAGGCGCAGAAGGCGGTCGCCTCGTACCAACGCACACCGGTCACCGCTTGCTGCGGGCGACTGTTAAAAGGTGACTCGCGCCAGCGCCATGGCTTCGGTTCCTTTTGCCCGCGCAGCCAGTCCTTCCCCTGAGGCGTCCACCAGCGCGAGTCGCGGTAGCCGCCGGCCTCGATGAACGCGGCGTACTGCGCGACCGTCACCGGCGTCCGAGCGATCCAGAAGCCGTCCAGCGCCAGGTTGGCCGCAGCAGCATCCCGCTCCCAGCCGCCAATGCGATAGGTGCCGGGGCGCACGTAGCACCAGGAGCCCGACGGCTGGCCAAAGCGCTCGTTGCGCCGCTCCAGCTCGCCCTGCCACGCGGCGATCGTGACCGGGATGCGCAGCGGATCAGGTGCGGCGGGGGCCGCAGGGCTGGGTGTGTCCGGCGCGGAGTTCTCGCCCTGGTGATCATCGGGCAGGCGATGCAGCAACTCAAGCCCCGCCAGCAGCAGCCCGCCGCCGGCGGCGCTGCCGAGGGCACCAGCGGCCGCAAGCTGGACGAAGGCTGGCGCTGGGCTACCTGCTACGCGGTTCGCCTGGTGTTCTTGGAACGCAATGGACAGGGCGATCCGACCCTCCTCCGTCTCGGTCAAGCTTTCGAGCAGGTGCGCACAGCCGGAGGCATAGACTGGGTCGTGCAGCTTCCGGGCGATCTGGATCTGGGCCTTGCGGCGCGCATCGGCGTCGAGGGCCACGGTGCTTCCCACATACTTCACGCCGGTCTACAGCACCAGCCCGCAGAGCTTGGGCGAGGCCAGGCGGTTCAGGGCGTACTCGCTGCGCAGGGTGTAGAGCATCAGCCGCGTCGTCGCCAGGGGCAACAGAATCCCGGCGATCAGGCTGCGCCGGTAGGCGTCATCGCTGCGGGCCTGCGCCAGGTCGGCCTCGGGCTCCCAGGCCATCGCGGCGCGGGCCATGGCGAGGCGCAGCGTGTCGAGCGGCAGCCCGTTGGTCAGCGGCGGTTCAGGCGCGCAGAGGGCACGGGCGCGCTCGCTCGCGGCGAGCTGGCGCAGCAGCGCCAGGTAGTCGTCCAACCGCCGCTGGTGCTCCTTGGCCGTGTAGGTGACGTTTACCGTGCCGCTACTGTCCCCGATCACCGGCCCGTAGATCTGGGCATGATCCGTTACGTTTACGACGCCCTTCACGACAGCGCCGTCGGCGACATCGCCTATTTTCACATCGCCGACCTGGCTGCCAGCGCCGAAGAAGACCAGGGCCTCGACACGGGCGCGCTGGTCGGGGGATAGCCCGGCCGCCTTCTTCTCGAAGGCGGCGCGGGCCGTAGCCTCGTCAAACTCCTCACGCAGTTCGCGCAGCGTTGCAGCCAGGGCAGTGAGTTCGTCGTCGTTCATTGGCGTGTGCCTCCCCTGCTCCTCGGTATCACTGAGCCACTGAGCCACTGAGCCACTGAGCTCTAGGGATGGGATTATGCCCTGCCCGACATCAGCGCCCCAGTGCCTCAATGATCAAAAAATCGCGATCCGCGCCTACGGCGCTCTCGGTCAGATCCTTGGCGTATTTTGGACACAAAACGCTTTACACAATGCAGCAGATCAGTATGCAGAAAACAGCAATCAGAAGTCAGAAATCAGCACATTAGCGCGAGCGAGGGGACACACACACCCGCACACCCCTGCCGAAGTAGAGGTCGAAGTCGAAGTCAGGGTAGTTGCGGAACCGCGCCCCGCAGCGAACATTTGTTCTGTTGTCGTACCACGACGCGCCGCGTAATGGCACATCGTAATCGTCCGTTGTAAAGCCTTTCCCTACCACGCCACTCTGCGCCGGATAACCCTTGTGGCTGCTCGCTATCCACTCCCAGACATTGCCGACCATGTCCATAGCCCCGCAGGCTGCCGCGCCGGACGGGCAGCAGCCCACCGGCGCGGGTCGGCCCAGATTGCTTTCATCATAAATCGCCCGCTCGGGGGTCGGCTCCGCGTCGCCCCACGGGTAGGGTCGGCGCTGCATCTGCGCATCGTAGGCTGCGGTGGCCTCCCACTCGGCCTCGGTGGGCAGGCGCACAAGGTAGCCCACAGGCAGCGCGCCCTGGAGTCGCTCGCTGAGCCAGGCGCAGAAGGCCGTCACCTCGTACCACGCCACACCGATCACGGGCTGATTGGTGCCGCGGTACTCTGGCTTATCCCAGCCCCACGGCTCGGTGCGCTGATTCGCCTGCTTCCACATCCACCCCTCCGGCGTCCACCAACGCTCGGCGTCTTTGCCGTAGCCCTCGGCCACAAAGGGTGCGTATTGGGCGACCGTGAGCGGGAAGCGAGCCAGCCAGAAGGCCGGGAGCGTGATCTTCGCGCTCGGCTCACCCTTGTTCCACCCGCCGATCTGGTACGTCTCTGGTCGCACATACCGCCAATAGTGATCGCCTGCGACCGTAAACCCTTCACTCCGCCGCCCCAGCTCGCGCCGCCAATCATCGGGCGTCACCGGGATGCGCGGGTCATCCAGATCGCCGAGAACGCTGCCTGCACGGATACGCTCGGCGACGGGAAGGACGTTGCCTTCGATCACCTCAGCGAGGCTCGCGACCAAGGTTTGCCATAGCTCGGGCAGCCCCACGGTCGTGACGCCAATCAGCGCCGCCTTACCGCCCATCTGCTCCAGACACTCAGCGGCGAACACCGCCGCCGGTTGTCGTTCTGCCGCGCCGCGCACCCGATCACCATGGGCCGCACTGAGCAAGAAGGCGAGCCATCCCGCCGCCGTCTCGCGGCCCGTGCCGCGCACCATGCGCCCCAGAGCCAGGAAGATCACCTCGCGCCACCGTCCGGGGTCACGCTGCCAATGCGCGTAAGCCAGCGCGTGAAACGTCGCCTGCTGGCCCAGGTGACACCCCGCGAGGTATTCTTCATAGCTCAGGTGGGGCACCCCGTAGAGATCGCCGCCTTCACTGAGCAGCAGGCCGCTCTCACATTCCAGATGCTCAAGCACCAGCGTTGCCTTCTCTGCGGCGAGGCCGGGGCCGATCTCAAATTGTGCGAAGAGATCTTCAAAGGCTCCGCGCACCAGATGGCGGTGGAGTAACCCGCGCCCGTCATGCGCAAGGGTGTTCTGGTGGGCGTCGTAGGCCAAGCGCTCCAACGTGTTCCGCAGGTGGTAATCCTTCAAGAAGCCCAGGCTCTTGTCCGCCTTGAGTTTGGCGAGCAGCGGCAGCGGAGCCCCAGGCTCGTTGCTCCGCACCCGCCAGCGGTTCAACCACAGTTCCACCAGATCTTCGTAGAGATCGGCGCGATCTTCGGGCAGCTTGCCCTCATAAAAATGCAGGAGCGTGATCATCGTCAGCAGCAGCGGGGTCTGGCCTAAGTCGCGCAGACTGTGCAGGTGCGCCAAGCGGTCAGTCAGTTCGGTCACGCGCCGCGTCGCCTCATCCGCAACAATAACCCCCTGGTCAGCACTACGGGCGTACCAACCCGCGACGAAGTGGCGCATCTGCCCGAGGGCGAAGGGAGCCAACGTGACGGGTGGCGTCCACGACGCAAAGGGTGCGGCCACGGCCTGGTCAAACGAGCGTACCCGACAGGTGACGACCACCCGCCCGCCCGCTTCGGCCAGCTTCGCCACGGCCCGGGCCACGCCAACGCGCAGTGACGGATCCGCAACCTCGTCGAGACCGTCTAGCAGCACCAGCAACCCGCCCTTGTTGAACGCCTGACTGAGCGGTTCGTCCAGCCCGGTCAGGCCATACGCCTGGGCCTGGGCCAGCAGGTACCGCCACAGGCCGGGGCCGTCGAGGGTGCCGCCCGGTTGCTGGGTCCACGCGGCGAACTCACCCAGCGCCGCGTACAGCGGCAGGAGCCACCCGGCGCGCCAACCGGGCAGTGTCGGCGGTTGCGCATCCTCGCCATGGGCCAGCGCGACGGCCAGATGGCGCACAAAGCTGCTCTTGCCGCTGCCCGGCCCACCGAGCAGCACCACCTGACGGTGGCGACTCAATGCCTCGGTAAGCAGCAGTGGGCGCTCTAGGCGGAAGCGTGGCGCAGCTGGCTGCTTCGCCGTGTGGCGCGGATCAACCTCACGCGGTAGCTCGATCACACGGCGGGTGGCTTCGGGCAAGACCACCGCCGGGTCGCCCGCCGTGAGCGCGTCGGCAAACGTGTCGGCGCGCTCAGCCGCATCCACCCGCTCCCAGGTCTCGGCGGCGAGCACAACATAGACGTGGCTGAGCGTGAGGGCGGGGCTGGCGTCCCGGCGCTCGCGCTGCACCAGCCCGGAGAGGCGCAGGCGATCACACGTTTCGACCACACGGGCGAGATAGTGCTGCACCAACGCGCGCTGGGCGTCGGCAGGGTTGGAGATGCCAGCGGAACCAAAGAAGATCTGGATGGTGCCCTGGTTGACGCCGACGGCCGCGCCGCGCACCTCGCCAGGGACATCGACCTTGCCTTGGGTGTGCTTGTCGAGGTTGCCGCCGGCCATATCGCCAAAACGGGCATCGCCGATCTGCGCACCGCTGAGATTAAGCAGGGCGGCATGCTGCTGACGGAGCGCGGCGAGCTCCTGCTCTAGCGTGGCCTTAGTGCGCGGCGACAGCGGCTGGGTGAGATCATGTTCCACGTCGGCGATCTGGCGGGCCAAAGACTCAGGGGTGTCATTCATCAAGATGCATGGGTGACAAAAGCGGGTAGAGCCGGTGTATCTGCTGGGGCAAGTATAGCATGGCAGTCAGTGATACACCTATCGAACATGCTATTTTTATGTGCATCAGTACATACGGGGTCTCGTTGTCAGACCCCTCGTCATAGGTTCACGTGCAACCAGACCCAGCGACTCAATCAGCGCCGCCATCGTGGTCTTTGTCCGCAGTGACGCTCCGTGGTCGCGGCCACAACACCACAACTAAGGCATGTTTGTTTCGCTACTTTTGACGAGATCACGCCCGTGCCATCGCACCCGCCGGTTCTGGGGATGCCAGGAGCGCACGAAAAAGTCGGGGAGAGAGGATAGGGACGGGTGCAGACATGCGCGCGAAGGTCGTGGGTAGCCCCCCCCCAACTTTTTCGTGCGCTCCGGCTGATCAACGCGGACAAGCAGACCTGGTATATCCACGGCGATGGAAGCGGCGGCGACTGGGCAGACGCGATCGCCCACACCCGCGACGGCGGGCAGATGCCCAGCGGCAACATCTTCTTCGATTTGGTGCAGATCGCCGCCGCCTTCGCCGGGGTGCCGCTCCGCACCGCGCCACCAACCGTACCAAGCAACCGGCCCCCCGCAGCGCCAGAGACGGCCCCCCCCCAGACGACCATCCGCTGGGGCGAGGCGATCGACACGATCGCCCTGCCGCGATCCCTGATCAAGGGCTAGCTAAACGTGGGCACGGTGGCCCGCTTCATCGGCCCCAGCGAGGCCGGCACGTCAACCATCGCCGTTGACCTGGCCTGCAAGGTCGCCGCCCACTCCCCCGTGGTCTATGTCGCCGGTCGGAAGATCTAGTTGACATTCAACAGCTGTGCTTCCCCGCGCATTCCATGACCCTGAGAGCTGCCACAGCCTGGCTGCCACCGTATCGGGTAGCGTCACAGGGGGAACCGACGTGGTGCGCACCGCCGACGTGTATGGTGTGCAGCGCGCAAGATCGGTGACAGATGCTCCCACCGATGAACGGGATGTGGTGCGGTTCGAAGGGGATCTTCCCACCGCCCCATGAGCACCGCTCGCCGACGTGCAGGCGCTCGCCGCCGCGCGACCGAGTCGCTGGAGCGAGGTACAGGCGCTCGCTGCGGCGGTCGGCATCACCCCGCGCAGCGTTCCCGGCCCAGGATGGCGCGCTTCACTGATGCGCCGCCCGCACGGTGATTGCGCGGCGCATCAGTGAAGCGCGCCAGCGCGGCGCCGCTGACGAGGTGAGCGGGTCATCCCCGGCGGGGAGGGCCGTGGGTGAGGAATGAGAACAGGTGTCTACCGGCGCAGCGCGAGGAGGACGGGGTGTTCGCGGTCGTCCAAGCGGTGGTCGAGCCCCAGGTGCCCGCGGCCCCGCCCGCCGCCAGCGAGGCGGCGGGGGCGGGCGCGGCAGGGGCGGAGGGCGAGGAATAAGAACGAATGTTTGTAAAGCGTTTCTCACCTCTTTTCGTGTATTTTTGGGCGTGAAATTTGCGTGAAATTTGCGTGAAAAATACGCTTGTTGCCTTTTCCTCGATAGGACGCGCAAAAGTGCCGTTTTTTTGCGCAGGCTATTAACTAGTTCCCCCACAAAATTCCTCCTTTTTGGGCAGGGTTCCACCCCCCAAGCCCCCCGTAAAAAGATTTACATTGTTTTTGTTTTGTGGGGGGAGGGAGGGAAGCGCGGCGGGGGCCGCGAGGTTCCGGCGGTGGCGGCGGCGGGGGGGAGGGTTGCGCGGCGGGGGCCGCGCCGGTGGGAGGGGGGGGCCGCGCTGGAGGGGCCAGCTCGCGGCGCGGCGGGGGCCGCGCGGGTCGGGCGGGCGCGTGGGGCCGGAGGGAGGGAAGGAAGGGTTCGGGGAGGAGGAAGGAAGGGTTATGGACGGAGAGGCCGTCTGGTGGCTCCTGATTGGGGTGGACGTGATGGTGCTCGCCGTGCTGCTCCTCACCCTCGGCGCGGGGGCGCGCGCAAAGCGGGGACTGGAGGGGATGGGGATGACTACATTCAATCTGCTGACACCTGACAGGAGCCCAGCGCCGCGATCGTCCCGCCCGCCGCGATCAGCCAACGCAGGGTGGCCGGATGGCTTCATCTCCGATAACGGGCGAGGAGCGGCAATGAATACCGCTCGTGTCCCACACCTCATTGCCGGTAATGCGTCTCATTCTCTACGATATTCCACGCCACGCCATTGCCGATAAGGTGCAGGCCATCGCCATCAGCAGGAGGAGCGTGGGCCTTCTCGCGAAGATTCGAACGACTGTATGCGGATCATGGCCTCGCGTCCGCAGACGCCGAGGACGACGAGCTGCGCGACCTGCGCGACGTGGAGGGAGTCGGTGCGGAGATCTGGCAGGGTGTCGACGCGCAGCGGTAGAGAGACGAGCCGCGCGACGCGTGGGATCGCCAATGATCACGCTGGATGACGCGCTGGCGCGGGCCTTCCGGGGCGCGCTATGCGATTTACTGCGGGTCGGAGAGGCCCGCGATTCGCTGCACGATCGCCCGCAGATCGGCCAGCTCACGCTCGAGCACCGCAACACGCTGCTGAAGGAACGCCGCACTATCGTGGGCCTGGCTGAGACCCTCTGCAATCAGATGGGCGCGCTGTCGCCGCTGGCGCAGGCCCACCAGCAGCGGGCGGTTGAGGTGCAGCCAGCGGATATGCAACCAGCCGCGCGGGGTGAGACCGACCAGACGACCGCTCACTGTCTCATCAATGTGGGCGCTCAGGTCATCGCGGTTCGGGTTGAGGAGACGCAGATCATCTGGGGCGTCGTCGCCCGGCCAGTAGGCGCTCTTGAATCGATTACAGGCCGCGCAGGTATAAACAAGATTGTCCGGATCATCCCCGCCGCCGTGCGCCCGGGGCCGGTAGTGGTCGATCTCCAGATCGTTGCCAACATCTGCCTCGGACACACCACAGTAGCCGCAGCACCCCGCAAAGCGCTCACGCACCCCTGCGCGCAGATCCGCCGCCAGGCTCATGGCCGCAGGTCAGTGGGCAGTGGCTCCGCCGCCAGGCGCGTGTAGCGATCCTGGAGCACCAGGCGGCGCTGCTCAAACGACGCTAGCCAGGACTTCGCCTCGCTGAGGAGCTGCTCATGCTGGCCTGCGAGCGCGGCAAGCTCCTCGTTGCGTATCTGAAGCGCCGTAAGCTGTGCCTCGCGCTGCGCCGCCTCCCGATCCATACGCGCCAGCGTCGGCGCGAGGGTGCGGGCCTCATCGGCGTCAAGGATCGCCAGGAGCGCCGCAAGCTCGCGCTGCTCTTCCGCGCTGAGCGGGCCGATCAGCTCACGCTGGCGCAGGTCGTCGAAGCGGTGTTGTGTTTGCGCACTCCAATCCATCGCGCGTCCCTCCGGTATTGTCTGTCCGCATTATAGCAAAGCGCAGCAGTGCCCGCCCCTGGCCCCGCCGTGCTATCATGGCCGCAGATCCGCAGCTTCGTCTGGGTTGATGCGCAACTCGCTGCCGCGTAACGCACGCCCATCTGTTCCCGTTGACGCCCCCCGCCCCACGCCGTACCATAGCCGCATATGAGCGATAGTACCGCCGACTACATCACCATCGAGGAGGTCGCCGCCCTCCTGGATCTTTCGTCGCGCCAGGCCAGCCGCTATGGGAAGGGCGAGGGAGCGCGTCTGCGCACCCGCCAAGCGGGCAAGCGCATTCTCTATCATCGCGGTGATGTGGAGTCCCTGGCCCGCGACTTTCAGGTCGCGCGCACCCCACCCCCGCCGCGCGAATCGCCGCCCACCCCCGAGGCTTCGCCGCTGCTGCCGCCGCTTGAAGGCAGGCCCGATCCACTAGAAGTTGGAAGCCTTATCTCTTTAGCTGAAGCCGCAGAGTACGCTAAACTAGAGCGAGGTACAATTCACGATTATGTCAAAAAGGGCCGTTTGCGAGCAAAGAAAATAGGATCTCAGTGGGTCACGACCTATGCCGCTGTTGATGAGTATATAGAATCACGTAAGGTATAATATTCGACATTCATTGACATTACTCTGGAAATAGAGTAATATAACCTTATTGATCGCGGTCGCCGGATGCTGGTAACACCCAAACGACCGCTAACCCCACAACCTGATTAGGGCAGGTCAAAGGGCTACCTGCGATGATACCATGCATCGCGGGGACCTCCGGCGGCGCCTGCACAGCAGTGGGGCGCTGTTTTGAGTCTTGCGGGTCTGATCATGCCCCTTGGCTCAGTCGATGCCCGCCGACTTTGCGGAGCAACGATACCGGAGGTTGCCTCATGGCACCACCCCCACCATTCAGCCTCGGCCCTGCCGAGGTTCAGCCCGCGCCACCACCCCCGCCCTTCGCCGCGCCCATCCTCGACTCCCTGCTTTCCCATGATCCGGTCCGCGCCGCGATGTTCCTGGCCGCCATGCGCCCGGCCGCCCGCGACGCGCAGGCCCAGGCCCACGCCGATCTCTGCGGAGTAGGCGTCGAGAGCGTGCGCGCCGAGTGGGGGGCCCTCATCGCCCGCTGCCCGCGCCCAGCCCTGGCCCGCCCGCCCCGCGACTCCGCCGATAGCGCTCCCTATGACCCTGAGATCCTCGCCCTGCTCGAAACAGCAGCCGCCCAGGATCTGATCGCCGCGCTTTCTCCCGATCAGCGAGCCCTGCAAGCGACCGCTCAGGCCAGATGGCTGGCGGGATTCGGATACCCAGTGGCGGTCGAGGACCTCCTCGCCATGTGGGCGACGCACGCCACAGACACGAACTGAGGCATATCCATGAATCTCCTCACGGCACGGATTTCGATCACCGGCGTCCGCCCGCTGCTTTGGCACGCCTTTGGCCCCGACGCCATCCCGCTGGAGAAACGCGAGCGATCGGGCGTCGCAGGCAACGATCCTGAGGAATGGAAACGCACATTATTGATCACCCCCGATCAGCAACTCTACCTCCCGGGCTCCTATGCATTTGCCTGCCTGCGCGACGGAGCCCGATTCTCCAAGAAGGGCCGGGGATCGCTGCAGCCCGCCGTTGCGTCGACGCTCCAAATCCTCGATGATCGCATGATCCTGCCCCATCTCCAGCTCCCTGATCCCATCTCTACCGACCCGAGTGCGCCAATCTACCTCGACATCCGCTCCGTTCGAAACCCTGGCACGAAGGCAAGGAATATCCGCTATCGCATCGCAGCAGCGACCGGATGGACCCTCACGTTCCACATCCAATGGGACAAGACCGTTGTCGCGCGTGGCGAGATGGAATCCGTGATCATCGATGCGGGTCGCCTCGTCGGGATCGGCAATGGCAGAAGTATCGGATTCGGGCGTTTTGCCATGACCGCATTCGCCATCACGGATGACCTTCCTTAATCTCCAACCGTCTTACATGGCTTGGCACGGCACGGCAACGCACCGCTGCGCACCGCTCGGCTCGGCATGGCAAGGCATAGCGCGACAAGGCATGGAACGGCGGGCAGCACGACAACTGCCCGCCGCCCCGGAGCACACGTATGAAACGTCACCGACGCCTCCCGCCCGCGATCTGGGCGCAGCGAAGGCAGCAAATCTGGGAGCGCGATCGCGGGCACTGCCAGGGACCCTACTGCGGCAATCAGCCACCTATCCTGCTAGACCAGGCACACATCGACCACATTATCCCACTTTCAAAGGGGGGATCGAACCATAGCGACAACCTGCGCATCTTGTGCCGGCGCTGTCATGTCTTGCGCGCGGGACACGAACATCAGGGCATGATCGCTGCAGCCCTCCGCGATGGCATCATCCCGCCCGACTGGCGGCCGCTCGTCTGGGAGGACAAACCATGATTAATCGTGACCGCTACACCATCGGCTATCGTGCGTTGCGCGCACTGGTGGAGGATTTGCTCGCCCCCCCGCCCACCGCCGACGTAGACACTATCCACGAGGCGCTCCAGACCCACCTGCGCCTCCACTGCGGCAACTGTGGCGAACTGCGTGATCACAACTTACGCACTATGGGGGAGCGGTTCTGCTACGCCTGCGTCGACCCGGCCCCGCTGCGACATGACCCGTAGGCGGCTGAGGTTCGCCCCCGCAACAAGACGTCGGGCAATCCGGCTCCAAGGAGATCACCTGTGGACCGATTCTTTGAGTCAATCGACATCACCGCGCAGCTGCGCAACGCCCTGCGCGCCGTCCGCTCCATCCCCAACGGCATCCCGTCGCTGCTGCTGGCCCTGATCTTTGGCCTGAGCTGCTATGTGCTCTGGCCCTGGATCTGGTTCCTTGACCTCGACTCGACTCGTGTGTTCGGCGAGGCCAAGGCCGCTATCGTGGCCGGCGCCGGCGTGCCCTTCTTCGACCCTGCTGCCTTCGGCTGGTCGCTGCTCGGCGGGCTACTTCTGTTCACGCTCATTGAGCTTGGCTCCCCGGTGTTGGCCCGCTACGGCGTCGCCCCCGCCGCCTGGCTGCTCTGGGCGGCGATCTGCGTTGACAGCTACACCGACTACCCGCGCGTCCAGGCCCTGATGGAGCCCAACCGGGCCTGGTTTGTCGCCGAGGCCGGCGGCTTCTGGGGCACCGGGCTCTTCTGGCTGGCCCGCGCCGGGCTGCTGTTCGTGGCCACGATCGGCCTGGAGCTGGCCTTCGTCGTGCTCGCCGTCTGCGCCGTGGCCCTGCTGTTCAAAACCTTCATGGGCGGCCCCCGTCGCGCCGCCGTCGCAACAGGGGACTGACGATGGAGCAGCACACCCGCCACCCCTTCGACCTGATCGACCTCGGGCTGCTGCTCTTCGTGGCCCCGCTGCACCCGGTCGCCTTCTTCGCCG
>RYFE02000064.1 GCA_004138175.2 Chloroflexales bacterium ZM16-3
TACCCGGACTCACTCACCTTATGTTTAGCGCACCCCTCCTGGCGGGGATTTTGGTCTTTGGGATATTAAAAGGCGGGTTATTGGCGTATAGCTGGGTTCTGGAGAGTAGTAATCCCCTGGCGGGGATTTTGGTCTTTGGGATAATTAATCCAGTCATAGGAGCGGCGTACGCCCACCCGCGTAGTAATCCCCTGGCGGGGATTTTGGTCTTTGGGATGTATTTCGATGCCCGCATACACACACGACGTAATGATATTGTAGTAATCCCCTGGCGGGGATTTTGGTCTTTGGGATGTTGCTTGCGCCCCTGAGCGACGAGCAGATCACGCTGGGTAGTAATCCCCTGGCGGGGATTTTGGTCTTTGGGATGACGCAGACGCCGCCCGCAAGGCGAAGGCCGCGAACAAGGTAGTAATCCCCTGGCGGGGATTTTGGTCTTTGGGATTTGGCAAGATGGGGCAGCAGGAACCGCAAGTGTTCGACACGTAGTAATCCCCTGGCGGGGATTTTGGTCTTTGGGATCCGTCGCCGGGTCGGTGCTGTCACCAATGATCAAGCGATGGTAGTAATCCCCTGGCGGGGATTTTGGTCTTTGGGATATGCGCCGCCCTGTCCGCTTGCACAATCGCCGAGGTGCTGTAGTAATCCCCTGGCGGGGATTTTGGTCTTTGGGATGTGTCGCAGCCGAGCGTGGAAACGACAACATCATCGTGTAGTAATCCCCTGGCGGGGATTTTGGTCTTTGGGATCCGACACCCGATGCCCGTCAGCGGCTACCTGCTCACGCGTAGTAATCCCCTGGCGGGGATTTTGGTCTTTGGGATACGCCAGCCCGCTAGTTCGTCGTGGACGCATTCCGGGGTAGTAATCCCCTGGCGGGGATTTTGGTCTTTGGGATCCAGCAGCGCCAGCGTGGCCAGCCTGAGCCAGGGCATGGTAGTAATCCCCTGGCGGGGATTTTGGTCTTTGGGATGCTGACGATGGAACTAGCATTTGTACAGGGCCGGTACGGGTAGTAATCCCCTGGCGGGGATTTTGGTCTTTGGGATATCGGATGTACCGCACCTACGGGTACGACACGATTAAGTAGTAATCCCCTGGCGGGGATTTTGGTCTTTGGGATTTACAGTGCTGTGCAGTTTCGCAACAATGTTGCTATTGATTGGTAGTAATCCCCTGGCGGGGATTTTGGTCTTTGGGATGATGCTACCCAATGCGGATAACAAAGGGTACACGATGATCATGTAGTAATCCCCTGGCGGGGATTTTGGTCTTTGGGATATAGATAACCCTTTCACCAATTCCGCCCGCGTTTAATAGTGGTAGTAATCCCCTGGCGGGGATTTTGGTCTTTGGGATCCAAGTACGCGATCCTTTGATACAAAAGCACCAGTTACACGGTAGTAATCCCCTGGCGGGGATTTTGGTCTTTGGGATCTGTGTACAGTGAAGTTAGCCGTTTGCGCGATACTTACGGTAGTAATCCCCTGGCGGGGATTTTGGTCTTTGGGATGCTATGACTTCAGTGAGTTTGCCGATGATGATACGGTAAGTAGTAATCCCCTGGCGGGGATTTTGGTCTTTGGGATGTTTATTGCATTTGGCGCTTCTCTCTATGGACTGGCAACGGTAGTAATCCCCTGGCGGGGATTTTGGTCTTTGGGATTAGACAATGATACCACGTCCTAGACTATCAGTAACAGCCTTAGTAGTAATCCCCTGGCGGGGATTTTGGTCTTTGGGATCTAATCAATAGGAGTAGTATCAATGAATGAGTACAGTATAGTAGTAATCCCCTGGCGGGGATTTTGGTCTTTGGGATCTGACAACGGCGCGACAATCAACACCCGCCCGATGACACTGGTAGTAATCCCCTGGCGGGGATTTTGGTCTTTGGGATTCGCATACCTTTCCAACTGATAGGACGCGCCCATTGTATAGTAGTAATCCCCTGGCGGGGATTTTGGTCTTTGGGATTCGCGTTGCGCTTCGGCGGGCGCTGTGCGGTGACATGACGAGTAGTAATCCCCTGGCGGGGATTTTGGTCTTTGGGATTCGTGTAGCTTGTGCGACACACCACAGCGTTTCGTGAGTAGTAATCCCCTGGCGGGGATTTTGGTCTTTGGGATGCTTCTTCGGCTTTCCACTGCTGTACGCCGACGGTAAGGTAGTAATCCCCTGGCGGGGATTTTGGTCTTTGGGATGCAACTGCTATGAAATTGTAAAATAGAACATCTACCCTGTGTAGTAATCCCCTGGCGGGGATTTTGGTCTTTGGGATCGCATCATCCTACCGCCGCATCTTTCGTATTGTGTCTAAGTAGTAATCCCCTGGCGGGGATTTTGGTCTTTGGGATGTTTCAGTTCCTTACGGCCGCTGGTAAGAAGGTCAATTACCAGTAGTAATCCCCTGGCGGGGATTTTGGTCTTTGGGATCCTGCCGGGAGCGGGTTCGGGAGCCGCACCCGCATGGGTAGTAATCCCCTGGCGGGGATTTTGGTCTTTGGGATAGTGCCCCCCGCGCATGGCTTCAGGAAGCCATCGCGGAGACGTTTTGCGCGGTGCCTGCCGATTCAGCCTATTTTCGGCCTCATCCGCGTGTTGTGCGGGCGTATCTGACAGGCTTTGGCGCATTCCAATGCGCTTGCGCGGCATTCCGCTCAAATATACCCTCAAACGATGTACACGTCAACGCTGCGCTCGACCGGCGGGCCGTCGCCGATCACTTCGACCTGGGCCGCGCAACCGGCGCAGAGCCGGTAGACCCGCAGCCGATCACCTTCCGCTGGCCGCAGCCGCCGATCAATCCGCCGCCGGAGTGTCCGGTATGCCTGTGGCTCCAGGTCACACTCGAAGACGCTCTCAAGCACACGCTGGCCGAAGCCCTCAAGTAGCTTGGCCAGCTTTGTCCGCCGCTTGTTCTCGCTGATGTCGTAGCTAATCAGGTAGAGCATGGGTGCTCCTTTTGAGAGGGGACAGGGGACAGGGGACAGGCCAATGTATGAGACACAAGACGCAATCTGCAATCTGCAATCTGCAATTTGCAATCTTGTTTAGCGCACGGTGAACGGGGTGTAGGCATCGTCCTGGCCGCGCACGGCGCGGGCGAGCTGGCGGGCCTGAAGCTCTAGGCAGCGTAGGTAGCTGACTTTGCCTGGGCCGCTGTCGGCGCCGAGCGGGTGGGTGGCCTGGGTGCGCATGCGCTCCTCGAAGGCCGTCAGGAAGCGGCGTAGTCCGGCGTCGCTGAACACCACCGGGCGGGCCGCGTCGCCGGGGGTGAAGTCCTCCTGCGTAACGCGCCCGTCGCCGCAGACCCGCAGCACCAGCGAGTCGACCAGCAGCGGGCGAAATTCTTCCATCAGGTCGAGGGCCAGCGAGGGCCGCCCGTAGTCGAGCTGGTGCAAATAGCCGAGGTAGGGGTCGAAGCCGGCAGCCTGGACGGCCCCGCGCACCTTGTTGGCGAGCAGGGTGTAGCCGAGTGAGAGCAGGACGTTGACCGGGTCGGCGGGGGGGCGACGCTGGCGGGCGTTGAAGTTCCAGTCGGGGCCGATCAGGCTGCGCAGGCCAGCGAAGTAGCGGGCGGTGGCGCTGCCCTCAACGCCGAGCAGGGCCGGGATGCGGGTGGTGCGCCCGACCCTGGGCAGGTAGTCACCCATCGCCTCGGCGGCGGCCCCAGCCTCGGGGGGCGGGTCGGCACGGTTGCGGGCGAAGCGCTGGAGCAGGGCGCGCTGGTTGCGCAGCTTGCCCTCAACAATCGCCTGGGCCTGACGGAGCGCCCATGCCGCGTCGGCGGCGCGGGCGTACTGGGCCTGGCGCAGCGCCACGTGGGCGGTCACTTCGCCAACCAGCCGCCCGTGGTAGCGGCCCTCGATGGTCATAAAGGTCACGTCAATGCCCCGGTCAAGCAGGCGCTTGATCGCGGGGGTGGTCAGGCCGACATTGCCGAAGACGATGATGTCGGAGATCTTCACCAGAGGCACACCGGCGAGAACCTCACCAGCGCGGCGCACCTCCAGGCGCTCACCGTCACAGCCGATCTCGGCACCTTGTTCGATCACGTAGAGCGTTGGCATGAATAATGTTGAATGTTGAATGTTGAATGTTGAATGTCACGATGGAGGCCACACCCCCCAACCCCCACCCCCCAACCCCCAATCCCCAACCCCCAACCCCCACCTCAGAGCATCCTGGCCTGGCCGAAGCCGCGTGCGGTGCCCGCCCCGACCCCGGCGTAGCGGGCGTAGCGGGCCAGGGTGGTGATGCACGCCTGCCAGTAACGGTCGTAGCCGACAGCGATGTAGGTGCAGCGACCCACCGCGCCGATCTGGAGCGCGCCGCCGCTGGTTGGCCCGACAAGGGTGCGCAGCTCGTAGCGGCTGACGGCCAGGCGCTCCTCGGCGAAGCGGCGCACCTCGTCGGGGAGGGCGATGGGGGCGAAGGCGTTCCACTTCTCCAGCAGGCTGCCAAAGACCAGCTCGGGCATAGGCATGGGCAGGTTCACCCCCCGGCGGCGGAAGGTGACGGGCGAGGCGAACTGAATGTCCCAGCGCGCGGGCAGGTCGGCGGGGCGATCAAGCAGCGGCGCGGCGATCTGCTCGTAGCTGGCGTGGCTGGCCCAGTCGTGCTGGGCCGGGTCGTCGGCGCGGGCCAGCACCTGCCACGCGTGGCCATCGAGGTCAAGCTCGCCGAGCGCCGCGGGCGTCCACCCGGCGGCGATGGCCTCGAGCTCGGCGCTCAGCAGGGTGACACGCATGGTGTAGTCGCGCTCGGGGCGGGCCTGGCTGAAGCGTCCAGGGCCAAGCCCCTGGACGTTGGAGACGGTGAGCGGCTTGACGCCCTCTTCGTCGTGGATGCGGGCGGAGAGGGCGGGGTCGGCGGCCTGGATCAGCCGCAGGATGGCGGCGTGGGTGGCCCGCCCCAAGTTGGAGGGGACGTTGGCCGCTGCCTGCGGGCGGATGGTGTAGACGAGAGCAGTTGGCATGGGCGGGACTCCGAGATTGCAGATTGCAGATTGCCGATTGCCTGCTGGCGCTGCATCGGGGAGGCATCTCCGCGCCGGGCGACGTGGCCCTGGCGCAGAGGTGCCGGTTTTCCTCAATCATAGTATGCGGTTGGTAAGGTACCCGCCGCCGCCTGGGTAGGCGTGGCGCGTCAGCAGATCACGCCCCGTCGGCCCGGAGCAGGCGATCAAGCAAGTCGTTGATCGCGGCAAAGGGCGAAGGGGGCAGGGTGCGCCCGGCGACCTGGGTGAACAGGCCGGACAGGTGCGGGATAATGGTATCAGCTTCCGGCGCGGCGGCGCGGCGGCCGGCGAAGCGCTCGGCCAGGTCGCGCTGGCGCACCCCATCGAGGCTGTGGGTAAGATCGTTGCGCAGGTAGACCAGCGGGCGCAGCCGGTCGAGGTCGGCCAGCAGGGGCCGCAGGTTCTCGCCGCGCGACTGGGTCAGCAGGCCCACCAGCTCGCGCAAGACCGACCGGTTACAATCACGGTCGCGCCCATCGTCGCGGTCACGGCTGAGCGTGAAGGGCTGGGCGCGCAGCCAGTCGCGGCTGATCAGCGAGCCATCGTCATCGTCGCCGCCGTCCTGACGCGAGGTGAAGCGCACGCCGCGCTCCAGGCAGAGCAGGCGCAGCAGGTTCTCCTCGAAGCGCACCAGCTGGGTGAGGAAGTCGGCGTAGAGCCCGGCCTGGTAGCGGGCGGCCGCGCCGTGAACCACCTCGGCCAGCAGGTCGGCGCGGTCGGGGCCAGCAACCTGGGCGGCGAGTGCGGCGATGGAGGGATGGCCCTCACCCCCCAGCCCCCTCTCCCGCTGCGGCGGGAGCGGGGGAGTCGGATCGCGCAGGGCGGCAAGAGCGGCGCGGGCGCCGGGGAAGTCAAAGCTATAGCGACAGCGGGCGTAGTCGAGCAGTGCCTCAATGGTCTCGACGGCACCGGGGGCCAGCCGGTCGTCGATGGTGTCGCGGTTGGCGCGCAGGGTGACGAGGGCCGCATCATAGGCGCAGGTGGCGGCGTTGGAGCGCACGGTGGCGCGCAGGGGCGCGGCGAGCAGACGGCGGCCGGTGTTGAGCGCCGAAGGTAGCGGGCGGCGCGGGTGGATCGAGAGCAGCTCGGCGCGCGGGCCGAACGCCTCGGTGCCGGCGATCAGCAGGCCGGTCGTCATCGCCGGGGTGCCGCCTGTCACCTCCAGGAAGGCCGAGCCGCTGGGGGTTGCGGCGGCCAGCGCAGCCAGGCGGCGCTCCAGAAAGCCCAGCACCAGATCATAGTCCGAGGGGTCGCCACCGACGCCGGACTCATCGGCGATGAACCAGGTAGCGATCTGGTGAGCGGGGATGGGCGGATGTCCGAGGGAGCCATCAGCGAGCATGCGCGCAATCACGGCGGCGGTGTGGCAGGTGTCGGTCGCATAGAAGGGCGAGCCGACGGGCTGATCGGAGGCGACCAGGACGAGCGAGTCTACAGCAAGGTGCTGGTCGGCAAGGTGGGCCAGCGCCTTGGCGATGATCGGCAGGCGCAGCAGCGGGCGCAGCTCATCGTAGCGGGCCAGCACCTGTGCGGCCCACGCCCGCTCGCCGAGGTCGTCCTTGGGCAGCGCAGCGCATGTCAGGTCGCGCCCGCCAACCGTGCAGATGAGGAGGGTCATCGGGCGCCTTTCAGCATGTCCGCGCAGAGCCGGTTCAGCGAGTCGTAGGGAGACTCTTCAGGGACGATCTGGTTGAAAGCGAACTGGTAGGCCCGGCGCATGGCGCTGAGCAGATCAGCCACGCTCATACCGGCGTGCTTCTCGACTTCATCCCGAGAGATGGGCGTAAAGCGGTGGACGATATCATTGCGCAGAGAGACTGGTTGATCAACAACCACGAGCTGATCAAGTGTCTGGCGGATCGACTCGTGTTCGGGTTCGGTCGCCAGCGCAGCGATGATCGCGCGCATATTCTTGCGGTTCGTCTGACGAGCTGTATTCTCGTCCTCCAGATTAGCGGGCGGCTCGGGCGTAGCCAAGTCCAAGCCAGCCAGCAGGGCGCGGTTGCTATTCCACCAACTCGCCTTATAGCTATCGCGCTTCTTCGCATCGCCCCACGCGACACCCAGGCGCTCAGCCAGCAACTGTAGGCTGCCCTCAGAGAAGCGAAACAGGCGATTCAGGAAATCGGCCCAATTCTCGGTCTGCTCCGCGATCTGGGCCAGAAAGATCGTCTCACGAAGCTTGGCCTGCTCGCTCTGATCTTCAAGCTCCTGCTGAAAAGAGGCAACGGTCTCGCGAAGATCGCGCGTAAAGGTGATGGCGCTATCAAACGCCAGCGTTGCCGTCTCCAGATCCAAATTTCGGCGGGCTATACCGTACTCCAGGGCAGCACGAAGCAACCGAACGATCTCCGAGTCAAAATAGCCCGCGCTCTCATCGAGCAGCTTCAGCGCCGAGCTATAGGCATAAGCCTGCAAGATCACTTCAAGGTTACGCTGAAGCGCCTGTCGGTAGAGCAGCCGAACCGTATCAAGCTTGCGCGCCCGGTCACGATCCTGAGAAACATAGAGCGGGATAGCACGTGGCCCAAAGACCTCCGTACCGATCAGCAGCAGCATGGTGTTCATCTGCGGCGTGCCACCGGCAATCAGCAGGTAGACGGGGTTCGGCGCTGGCGTACGATCCGCGATGCCGGGCAGACCCTTCGTATAGAATTCGTACATCTGATCATAATCGCCGGGATTGCTGCTGGTTAAGCGGATCTCTATCTGCTTCTTCGACACACCAGTAGCCTTATACCGCTCGAAGAGCAGATCCTTGATCAGCTCGGCGAAGAGGATCGTATCGCCATCGCGGTAGAACTCCTTGACGCTCTCGGGCTGATCGGTGGCGAAGAGGACGATCCGCAGATTGGCGTCGGGCTTGGGTGCGATCAGGCGCAGCGCCTTCTCGATCATCGGCAGGCGTAAGGATGACGCGAAGCGGGCAAACTGCTCTTTCTCGCGAAGATAAGCACCAGCCTTGCGCGGGACGAGCATGCCGGTCTTCTGATTGACCAGCTCGGGCGGCAGATCATCGTAACTGTCCATCTGCACATCGCGGGTGCCGATATTGGCGAGCAGGTAGGTGGTCATCACAGCTTCTCCTCGCCAATCTCAACCATGAGCCAGCCGAGCGGGCGGTGGGGCCGGTTGCCCTGGTAGATCAGCTTGCGGGTGGCCGGGAAGAGATCGCCGGGGCTGAATCGATCTGACTTTGCCCGATTTTTTCTAAGGTTGTAGCGCTTCACCACCTCAACAAACTCCTGCTCGCGCTGATCGTCGGCGCGCAGGCGATCATTCAGGGTCTTGCTACGCCAGCCCGCGCCCCAGCCGACCGGCAGCAGGAAAGACCTCGGGCCAAGGCCAGCCAACTGATCATCAAGCTCTTTGTAGAAGCGGGCCACCTCAGCCGCCTGGCTGGTGTAGAACTCGCGATCACCGGCGATCAGCGCCGCCGCGCGCTGGCGACAGCTCGCTGCGAGGGTCTCAGGGGCGAGCCGCTGCTGCCAGGGGTCGAAGGTGAGCACCTGGCGAGCAATGGCGCTCTCAAACATGTAGCGCTCAATCTGAAGCGTTGCGCGTAGCTGGGTGTTCGCCGGGATGGCCTCGACCGCAACCGGCGAGCCTTTGGGGTAGATCTGCACATTCAGCAACTCCAGCCCGCCCGCGCTCGGCGTGCTGTCACCCACATGCAGGCCGCGCAGCACGTCGCGCAGCACCGCATTGCCCACCCGGCGCGGGCCAGGGCCATCCTTGCCGTAGAATAGCTCGGCTTCGATCTTATTGTCGGCAGCCTTCTGCCCTTCACGGCTCAGATTCTGGAAGAACTGTGGGGCCAGATCCTTCGCGTATGCCCACGCCAGCGCGCTGCGCAGCGCCCCCTTGAGCGAGGAGCCGGGGATGTAGGGCCGGTCGGCCACGTCCTTGATCTGCTCATAGATCTCGGCCTGGCTGTGGGCAACCTTTGGGCGACCAGCGATAACATAGCGCACCAGCGGGCGATCATCGAGCGCCGCCCGCCCGCGCAGATCATCCAGCGTGATCAGCTTTGTCACCAGCAGGTCGCTGAAGCCGCTGCTGTTTAGCAGCTCGGGCGGCAGCCCCTCGTCAACCGGCTGATCGGGCGGGCTGGCCCGACGCTCCTCCAGCAGCCGACGACGCTCTTTGACCTGGGCGCGCTCCTCGCGAAAGTGCTGGATCATCTGGTTGCGCTTGTGCGGATCGCGCGGCGTATTCGCCTCGAACTGCGCGATCCGCTTGCGCAGCCCCTGGTCGAAGCGCTCGATCTTCTGCGCATCGGTGTCGAGATCCGCCTGCCATTTGCTCAGGATCTGGTCGTAGGGCAGCTGCGTCTCCTCCCAGCGCCGGGCGACCAGATCCAGGGCCACGTCGCTATTGAGCACGTAGGTCGTATCACCATCGCTGTAGAAGTCAACATCGCCAGCCATGCGCGTGCCGCTGTCGATGTGCAGTGGCGAGAGGGTGGTGATTGTCAGTGGGAAGACCCGGTTCACAGGGTTCATCATGCGCCCTCCTTGTCGGGGATGGCCAGGGCCAGGGCCATGCCGCTGCGGTAGACCGGGTGCGTGGTGCCTTTCTCGCGCTGAAGGATAGGATGTGCCAGCCTGCTTTTGCTGTAGTCTGGGCGCACATCTTCCAGCTTGCCGCGCAGCGGCTCGCTGATCGCTGCGCCGTCGAGAACCGCGCCCTCGGCGACCATCCGCACGCGCTGGCGGCGCTGGGCGGGCCTGCCGGTGCTGTAGAGCCAGCCGCCGACGTTGACCAACTGGTACGATGCGCGATCGCTGCGTAGCGCCGCAAGCTCGCGCTCCAGCGGCAGGTAGCGCGAGAGCAGCACCCGCCGGTCTCCGGTCTGCCCCATATCCAGGCTGAGATCTTGCCCACGCTGCCAGGTGAACCCGCCCGCCCCGCTGCTGCGCCGCCCGCCCAGCCCGCTCTCGCCGAGCAGGCTCAGCAGGCGCTCGAAACCAGCCTGCGCGGCGGGGTCAGCGAAGCCCACCAGCAGGGCCAGCCCGGCGCCGGGGGCGTAGGTCACACGGCCCACCTCGAAGTAGGCCGACGCATTGCTCACCCGGTCAACCGTCACATGCGGCAGCGAGTCAATATCCCAGATCGGCGTCTCGCCCAGGCGAGCCAGCCAGGCGGGTTCGCTCTCATCGGACTGCTGGCCCCACGGCCTGAACGCATGCTTGCGAGTCCCTGACTCGGGCTGCCAGGGCTGCGGCAGATCCCTGGGCAGCGCACGGGCCTCCTCTAGGCTGAGCCAGACCTTGCCTTTCTGCATGATAATCGGCTGCGCGGCGAATGGACGGTTGGCACAGACATCGGCGAAGAGGCGTGGCGAAAGGTAGCGCAGCTTCTTAAAGCCCTTGCCGATCTGCTCACGCTGCGCATCGCTCATCTTCGGCAGGGTCAGCGCCGGGCGAGGCAGCAAAATCAGCTGCCCCAGACGCGGGAAGAGTGAGCTAAGGGCAAAGGGCGGCGCGCTGGTTTCGCCCACAAAGGGCTGCGCAAAGGCCGGGCCGCCATCGCTGCCCAGGCTGCGCGGGTCGAGCAGCACCGCCTGAGTTACCAGGGCGGCGAACACCGAGTCGGATGCGAGAGTCTCGCTGGCCTCTTCCATGCCAATGCCCTGGCGGCCAAAGTGGAAGCTGAGGGCGTCGCGGCCCTCCGGCGGCTGGAGGTAGTAGGTCGTAAGCACAGACGCCATGCCAACCTCCTACGTGAATGATTCGGCCAGCCAGGACTTCAGCGCCGTGCGGTCGATCTTCTCCAGCGACTCAAAGCCCTTCTCCAGCGACTCAAGCCCCTCGTTGAACGGTGTGATCGTGCCGTCGCCCTGGGCGCCTACGCGCTTCGCCTTAATACTGATATGCTTCAGCTTCACCTGGCCATTGCCGCGCGAGCCCATGCCGCCCAGGTAATCATCCTCCAGGTGGTCTAGCGCCTCGACCACATGGGCAAAGAGGACGGCGACCTCAGCAGGCACCTCGCCATCGCCCACGTAGACGCTAAAGATCAGCTCGGCGGGGCCGAAGACCGCCCCAGCCGGCACACGCTCGATCTGGCGCGGCGCTGCCGCCGAGGTGACCCGGTCAATCGCCGCCTCCCACTTGATCTCAGTGAAGGGCAGGTCTGTGCGCATCTTACGCAGCTCATCCGCCGAATGCTTCGCCAGCTGTACATCGCGCACGGTCAGACGGGTTGGCGAAGGAATGCTAAACGCCTTGCGGTTGCCTTCCGGCCCCCACTGTGGCAGCGTGCCGAAGATGCCCGCAATCTCCCGATATTCCTGGTACTCGGTCGGGCTCTCCGGGGCGTGGACAAAGACATCCTTGTTGATCTTGAAGGTCTGCGGCGCACCATGCACCTTCTCCATCAGCGAGCGCATCTTGCCCTTGAGCGAGGAACCGGGGATGTAGGGCTGATTCGTGCGCGCATTGCGGATCACCGGCTTATCAACGCCGCCGATCTCCAGCCCGCCAGCGGCCCCGCCGATATGCAGGCCCGTAACCATCTCGATCTCGGCGCGCAGGAAGATGCGCCCGTGGAGGGTAACGGAAGGGTTGCTCATGAATATTCCTTAGCTCTTACCGCCGTAGTAGCGGTGGTAGGCGAGAATGGCCTCGAAGAACTCAACAAAGTGGGTGAAGCGATCGCGGTCGCGGCCTACGAGATCGATAGAGTCGCTAAGCAAGCGCTGAAGCAGACCCATCGCATCCTTCGCATTCTTCTTCCCTTCGCTACCAGCTCTGCCATACTGGTATGCCAACTTAGGTTTGAGCAACATGAGATCCCGATAAGCAGCATTCGGTAAAGGTTGTGGCTGTCCTTCAGTCTGCTGTTGAGAATCAACCTCGGAACGATCCTGGCTGTCTAAGCTCTCGATACGTTGCTCAATCTCACGAACCACACCAAAGACGTTGCGGATCTGTGAGGTGGAGAAATCCATCTTCTTGAGCCAATCACCAACATGTTGAGCTGTATCGACAAGCATCTTTACAGCCTCATCCCCATCACCACTGATGATCATTTCGAGTTGGACGGGAGTAATACTTGGCGGAGGGTCATTCCGCCCCCCACGATCATCTCTCCGCTGACTACCTGAATAACTCATTGCTCCTCCTCCTCATTGTTGCTACGGCTCCCACGAATATGAAGCTGCGCCCAGCGGGCGGCGAGGCCAGCGATCTCGATAAAGCGATCACGGACGCCCTCGCTGCCGACAATCTGCTCGCGCAGTTGTGCGATCTTCTGGCCAGAATCGCCGCCAGCCCGCTCGGCCATGCGGGTGAGCTGATAGGCGCCCTGCCAGACCCAGGGGCCGTAGGCGATCTGGGGCGTGCCGTCGCGGCTGCGGCGGCGGTTGGCCTGGGCCTGCGTGTCGAGGCTCTGGATGGTCATCAGCAGGGCTCGCGGCGCACCCTGACGCTCCACGAGATCTACAAGCTCGTCGCAGAGCGCTTCAGCCTGGGCGAACTGCTCCCAGCCCAGGGTGCGCCCCAGAAAGGTGATCGCGTCCTTCTTGTGGCCATCGGCGCGGGCGAAGAGCTTGGCCGTGTCCAGCGCCTCGGCGGCATCATCGGCGGCCTGGTAGAGCGGGTAGCTCCCGCCGTGCAGGGTGATCCCCGCCGAGAGCGTGATCGGCGGGTATGGGTTGTCCGTTTCTTCCAGGCGCAGACCCAGCACATACCGGGCAAAGTCATCGCGGATCTGGCGGGCCAGCCCCGGCATCAGGTGCCAGGAGCCAAGCAGAAACAGGTCGTCGCCGCCGCTGTACACGGCGTAGACCCCGCCGCCGGTGCGGTTCTCGTTTGCCTGACGACAAAGCTCACCGATCCAGCCCTCAAAGAAGCGGCTGAGCGCGGCGCTGAGCGCGGCGGTGTAGGCCAGCGCCGCCACGCCATCCGGTCGAACGAGCTTTGTGCCGAACAGATCGCCCAGGTTATCCACGTCCATACGCAGCACACCGATGCGCTTCACGCCCTGAGCATACGCGGCCAGCAGGTTGAAAGGCAGCACATCGTCCTGCTTGAACTCTTGCCCGTCATCATCGAGCCCAAGCCTGAAATACTCGGCCACATCCTCGCGGCTCGCCGTGGGCGCCTCTGTCACCGTGTAGCGCGTGCCCAGCACATCATCCCTGCCCAAGCTGAGATCATTCGGCACGGCGCTATCGTCCAGCTGGAGCAAGCGGCGGCGGCGCTTATACGCAGCGTGGTAGTCGCGCTCCTCCTCAACCGTACGGTAGCCCAGGCCCAGGCTGGCGAGTACCCTATAGCAGGGCGAGTCTTCGTCGGCGATGCGAGGATCGCCCGGCTCCGCAACCAAGAAGCGGGCATCGCTCAGCCCACGCCCCAGTTTCTGGAGCGACTGATCGAGCGCGCCCAGCGTCTCCTCAGCCCCCTCCTCCTTCGGCGGCTCGGGCTGCTGGGGGGTAAAGAGCTTCGCAAACTCGTCGCTGTCGAGGGAAGCAAAGCGGCGGCGCTTATCCTTGTCGATCTCCTCGCTCATAGACGCCCAGGTATCCTTCCCATACGCTGCGGGCGCGAAGCGAATGCCGCCGAGGGCCAGGTAAAGCCCGCCGTGATGAGCAGCGAGCAGCTTCTTGCCGATCTCGCGGCGCAGCGCGGCCACCTGATCCAGCGCCGAGGCCGGCAGCAGCGCATAGAAGTGGCCGCCGCCCGCGTAGAGCAGATTGCAGAGCGGCATGCCCGCCTTTGTCAACACCGCGTGGGCACAGGCATCCGTGAGCAGCTGAAGATACAGCGAGCGCCCGCGCAGCTGCTTGGTGGCCCCATCGGCGGTGAGCGTATAGAGAAAGTTCTGCACCCCCGACACATCCCCGCCGACCAGACAGACCTCGCCACCGGGGTTATCCGCCAATGTGGCAGCGAGAGCGGCGTGGGTGCGGGCGAAGTCGTAGAGCGAGACGGCGGGCAGCGGCGAGGGCAGCGCCCAGGCGTAGCGCTGGAGCGCGAAGAGCATGCCCTCCAGCAGCGCCGCGTCCGGCAGGTCGCGCCGGATCAGGGCGTCGATCTCGGCGCGCAGACCATTGAGCATGCCGTCCGCGCTGGCCTGTGCGTCCACCGGCTTCTCGGCCTGTGGGAAGAGCGCCTCCTCTGTGAGCCGCAGCTCAGCCGGGCGCAGGTATGCCTGGGGAGAATCGACGCCATCCTTCTTGATGCGGTTGAAGATCGAATCGAGCGGGCCTTTGAGCGGCGCGGGCCAGCCGTCCTCCGGTGGCTTGCCGCTGGCGAGCCAGGCCGTATGGCGAACATGCTCTGCGGGAGAATCTACGGATGCTCCACTAGCCTGTTCGGCCCAGTAGCGCAGCGCGGCGAGCGCGTCGGCGTGCGGTGATTGGTTCATAGCGCTCCTTACGTTTGCGCGAGTGATGTAGCTATATTACCGCTCACATAAGGCGCAAATGCGCCCCGGTGAGACAATTAAGATGCGGTGAGGTGGAGATTGTCAGCACGTACAGAGTAGAGCAGTTCATGCTTGTAGTTGTGGCCCCGGTAGTCCATCCCTGCGGCCTCCGCCGCCCGCGCCAGGGTCGCGAAGATGTAGGCAGAGTACGCGCTTGGCCTTCTGGGCGGATCATTGACCTCGTTCCATAATGTCGGCAGCGCCTCGCGCAGGTGGCGCAGAAAGGTCTGTGCGTCCATGGTGTCCTCCTGGTACAGCCGATAGGTCGAGCCATTGCACGATCATGCAATGCCGTCTGACCCTATTGCACGAATCGTCGAAAGATTGCAATCATCGTAGCGCCGGCATCTTGCCGGCTGGAAGCCGACGCTACGATCTCCCCACCGGCATCCGCGGCGGCGCGGTCTCCCACAGCAGGGCGATCTCCTCGGGCGTCAGGCCGTAGGCGGCGTTGACCAGGTCGGCGAGGCGGCGCTCTAGCGACAGCGCCTCGCCCGCCCGCTGCTGCATCGGGGTGGCGTGCTCGCTGTGGCTCCGCTGGAGCGCCTGCCGCGCCCCCGCCGTGAGCGCGGCGCTGGCCTTCGGGCGGCGCTTCGCCACCTCGTCGGCGAAGGCTCCGGCACTCAGCTGCTCGAACGCCTCTAGCTTCTTCCCGAGCTTCTCGATGCCGAACTCGTCCCGTAGCCAGCGGTGTAGCTCGCGCCGAGCCTGCTGGTCGGCCTGGGTGATGGCGATCAGCCGCGCTACCGCTGGCTCGACCTCGGCGCGGGTGGCGTCGCTCGGCGGGGCGATGGGGAGTTGCTCGATGAGGAAGCCAGCCGGGTTGAGCGCTTCGTCCTTCATGTGCGGGAGGAAGCGCCAGTTGTGCCACCACATCAAGGGAGAGTTTAGGATGGCGAGAAGGTAGAGGTCGTCTTTTTCAAGGAAGAAGACTTTGTTGTTTGAGAAAAAGCCTGTGGCATCTCTACTGTAGACGGAATGGAATTGGATCTCCTGGTACATGAGCTTGGGAGATTCAAACGCATCATAGTAGGCACAGGATCGCAATTCCCACCAGTAGTGGCCTTGATCCTGGCGGGCACGCAGTCTTGCTTCCAGCGGCTTCATAACCGCATAAAGTGCGGGAAACGTCTGCTGAAAAACTGTCTCAGCTTGGTGTTCAGGTTTATTGCGCCACGGCCACGCATAGTTCTCGCTCGACTTGAGCACAATCATCCAGAGTCCATCCCACTCCGGTGACCAGCGCTTGATGTCTTGCCCGCGTAGGTAGGGCTTGATGATCTCCGCAGCGCGTGGGTCTTCGCGCACCAGCCGCTCTTTCGTCGGCGTATCGATCAGGAATGCCTCGTTGAAGCCTGTCAGCACGCCACGATAGGGCTTCACTCCGGCATATTCGCCCAAGGGCACACATGCCTGACGAATCTTCGCCATCAGGTCATCAATGCTCGCGTTCTCCAGGCTCCACGCAGCACTGGAGAGCCGCGCCTGGGGCACGGCGCGGCTATGCTCGCGGATGTACACATCCAGGGCGTCTCCGCCCAGCGCCTCACGCGGGAAGTCGGCCACACACACCTGCCGGTTGGTCGGCACACCGTTGGTCGGCTTCTCCAGCACCACAATCGCCGGGAAGACATCGGCGCCCTCGAAGATCGGCGAGTGGCCGAAGTCCACCAGCTGCTCAACCACGGTCTGCGCCGCCAGAAAGCCGCGCAGGTTCTCACCGTAGCCCGCGCGCAACCACTTGTTATTGGTGATATACACCAGCCGGCCACCGTGGCGCAGCAGGTTAAGCCCTTGATTGAAGAAGTAGACGAACAGGTCGGCGGTGCCGCTATACGTCTCGGGGTAGGCCGCCTTGAAGTAGGGCTTCAGCTCGCTGATCTGCTCCTGGCGCACATAGGGCGGGTTGGCGATGATGATGTCGAAGCCGTCGCGCAGGCCGAACATCCACTCGCGGTCGAAGAAGGACGCCGAGGCGTTCTGGTCGTAGGGGTCCCAGGAGGCCAGCATCGCCGCCGTGTCGCCCGAGAAGCCGTCGCGGCGCAGCAGACCGGCCAGCCTGGTACGTAGTTCCTTGTCCTGCTCGCGATACTTCGCCTTGGTCTTCGGCGTGCGGGCGCTGAAGTGCCGGGCGCGCACATCGCGCAGCCGCTCCTCCATCTGGTCGATCTCCGGGTCGCGCAGGCTCATCTGGCCCGCACGCGCGATGCCGACCAGGGTGTTGGCCGCCACAAACTTGGTCTCCAGGTTCGGCAGCGGGCGGATGCCCCGGTTCTCGCGAGAATCGTCGATGCGCTGATCCACCACCAGCGAGATAAAGCAGCGCAGCTTGGCGATCTGCACCGCAATCGGCTGAATATCCACCCCGTAGATGCAGTTCTCGATCAGGAACAGCTTGCGCCCGTAGTCCAGCTCATTGCGCTCGAACGCCTCCTCGATGGCGGCGACCTGCGCCTCCAGGTCGGCCAGGGTGCGGTCGCGCACATCGGCGTCGTCGATCCGCTCGGCGCTGCGCATCGTCTCGCGCACCTTGAGGATCTGGCGGGCCTTCCAGCGCGCGTTGCCGGGGTCGAGTCGGCCCAGGATATGCACCAGCTTCTGGAGCACGCCCATCGGGAAGGCACCGCTTCCGGCTGCCGGGTCAAGAATGCGCAGGCCGTCGATGGCGATGATCAGGTGGCGCACCTCGTCGGAGTTGAAGCCGTGGTCGGCCTCACTGTAGGTCATCAGGCCGCGCAGGCGCTGATCGAGAGTCGCGTCCCGGCTGGAAGCCGGGGCTACCGGAAGCGTAGCCCCGGCTTCCAGCCGGGACGGAACTGTCCGGCTAGAAGCCGGCGCTACGCTCGTAGCCGGGGCTACCGCCAACCCCGCCCGCGCCGGGTTCTCGGCGATATACTGCTCGATCCGCACAAGCTGCGCCGGGCTGCGCACAATATGGTCGTATGACTCGTGCTGCCAGAGCGTACCCTCCCGGCCCAACAGCTTGTTGATCGCGTTGGCAGTAAACGATTTCCACGTGTGCAGGATGGGGGAGAGTTCGTGATCGTTGATCGGCGTCACCAGCACATGGACGTGGTTCGGCATCACCACCCACGTGCCGAGATGGTAGCGTTGCCCATCGAAGTAACGTAGCGCGTCTGCGACGATCTGCGCCGCCTGTGGGTTGTGCAGATGGCACGCACCTGCTCCAGCATCAAGCCACTGCTGAATAGAATCAGAGAAGCGGCGATGGTACTCAGCCTGTTGCGCGGGCGTGCGCGGCTCAGGATGCAGACGTAGCCAGATATCGCGCTCTTCACTATGCTGACGTAGCTTCTCCTGGGGCAGCGAGTCAGCCAGGCGGAAGGTAACGAAGTAGGTTGCCCCGGCTTGCCGCCAATGGGGCAGATTGCGCTGGGAGATCGCGATGTCGGCATGTGGGTCGAAGAAGATCGCGCTTTCAGTATCATCCCGGCTGGAAGCCGGTGCTACGGTAGCCCCGGCTTCCAGTCGGGACGAAACGACGCTATCCAGCGCATGTTTGAGGTAGGCCACCAGCGCCTCGTCCACCATATAGTTCACGATGGGGCGCGGCGTGTAGAACGAGCCGGTCTGCTTGCGGGCGGTGGTCTGGGTCTCGGGATTGTAGGCGGCCAGCAGGTTCTCGAACACCTGCCCGAGCAGCTCGGGGTCGAGGGCCACCTCCTCCTCAATCGGCGTGTTCTCGGCCACGGTGAACTTGTAGCGCTGGAGGATGGTGATCAGCCCGGCGGCCTGGTAGTGCTTGCCGCTGGTGCCGTAGGTCGCGTTCAGATCGACCGCGTGCTCCGCGCCGAAGAACAGCTCGTTGGGCACGCGCAGCGGCACATCGTCGCGGTCGGAGAAGCCATCGACGCGGATCACCTTGCCGTCCGCATCCGCCTTGTCCAGGCACTCGAAGAGCCCGCCGTTGAGGAAGGGGATAGTGGCAAACAGCGCCAGCGCCGCCTCGGGGTCGCGGAAGCGGGCCTTGTGCCGGTAGAGCGTGGTGATGTTGTAGTGCTGGCGGCCCTCGCCCCGGAACTTGCGGCTGTCAGGTCGCTGCGGCGTGGTCATCTCCTGGTTCAGCGTGGCGAAGAACAGGTTCTGGAGGATGGCCTGGTAGTAGCTGCTCTCATCGTTCGCCAGGCTGGTCAAGATCTCGCGCAGCCGGCGCGGGTTGAACAGGTCGTCGGGGATGAGCCCCTTCTCCTTGAGGAACCAGACGAAGATCACGCGGGTGATCAGGCGGATCAGGCTGGTCGCGTTGCGCACCGCCCGGTCGGCCTGCGCACCAGCGGGGAACTCGACCTGCTCAACCGCCCAGAAATACCAGTTGGCCACCTCGCGGTAGAAGCGCCGGTTGAGCGCGCTGCTGTCGAGCACGGTGCGCCAGGCCCGGTGCAGCTCGACGAAGTTGCTCACGCTGGCCTCGCGGGCGAGCTGGGGCAGGGAGAGGTCGGCCAGGATCTCGATGTGGGCGCGGTGGGGCTGGGCAAAGACGATGTCCTTGATCAGAGTCACCTTCTCCAGCACATCGCGGGCCTCATTGAGCTTGTGCAGACGCCGGTCGATCACGGCGAAGGTGAGATTGGCCCCGTGGCGGAAGAGCACCAGCACCGGCATCAGCAGGTGCCGGTTGATCTCGCGGGTGATCGTCGCCAGCTCGGTGCGGGTGTAGCTCGCGCCGGCCAGGTCAATGGCGAAGAAGAGGTAGGACTCGATGCGGGTCTGATCGACCTGGCGCGTGTCGAAGAGGGCCATCTGGCCGGAGGCGCTGATCTCCTCGGCAGTGAGCTGGAAGATCAACTCAGCCGCGCGCCACTGGTCGAGCAGCGCCCGCTCGCTGTTGAGCTTGCCCGCGAGGCCGAGCGCCTCCAGCAGCCCGTGGCCACCCGCCGGGTCCACATCGAAGCGCCGCTCGCTGGTATAGCCCAGCGCGCCGAACAGCTCGACCGCCGGGCCGAGCAGCGACGGGGCGGTGAAGCGGGCCAGGGCATCGGCGACGGCGCGGCGGAGGGAAGTGTCAGTCATGCCTCACCTAGAACTACCAGCCATGTGATCAGCTCGAAGTCGCTGGTCTGGCTCACCTGCTTCTGCTGCTCGGGCAGCACCCCGCCCCGGCCCATCGTCAGCTGCGCGCCCATACGTCGGCGGAAGCTGCCGGTGATCGCCGCTACCGCTTGGTCGAGCAGTTTGCTGGAGACGCTCATATCGGCCCCGTCCTGCGTCCGCTGGTCGAACAGGTCACAGAGAGCCTGGTACGGCGTCGTGCGCTCAGCACAGAGCGTGCGGAACACTTCAAGCACCTGTTTGGGCTGGGCGAAGCCGAAGCGCACCACCCCGTCATCGCGGATGTAGACCAGGAAGTAGGGCTGGAGCGGGTTGATCCGCTCGGTGCCCTTCGCGTCGCCCTTCTGACGCAGGCAGAAGATCACCCCCGGCTGGATGACCGCGTAGGCCGGGTCAGGCGGTACCACCGCATACAGGCCCAGCGGCGCGTCCTGGAGCAGCTGGCGGTTCGCCTCGATGTAGCGCAGCAGCTCCAGCCGGAAGTCGTCGAGCGTGAACTCGGTCAGCGCCACACTCTCGCTAAAATCTTCCAGGTCGAGCACCTGGTCTTTGAGCGTGAGCAACTGCTTGTCGCGGTAGCTTAGCTCGGCGCTGATGACCCCCTCCAGCTTGCCCTGGGCCAGCAGGTTATCGTCGCCAGCGGCGGTCAGATCGACCAACGCCATGCGCGATTCGACCCGCTCGCGCAGGGAGAGGTACTTGTTCAGATCCTCCGTCGGCCAAAAGTTAACCATCTGCACCACGTGGCTGCGGCTGCCGATACGGTCGATCCGGCCGAAGCGCTGGATGATCCGCACCGGGTTCCAGTGAATATCATAGTTCACCAGGTAGTCGCAGTCCTGGAGGTTCTGGCCCTCGGAGATGCAGTCGGTGGCGATCAGCAGGTCGATCTCGGCGCTGGGCATGCCGGGCATCTGGCTGCGGTGCTTGGCGACCGGGGAGAAGTTCGTCAGGATGTGGCCGAACTCGTTGCGCCCCAGTGTGGTCAGGTTCTCCACATCGCCGCCGGTCACCAGGGCCATATGCAGGCCCAGCTCGCCGTGCGCCCAGGGCTTCAGCGCGTTATAGAGGTAGGTGGCCGTGTCGGCGAACGCGGTGAAGACCAGGATCTTGCGGTTGCTCCGGCCATCCTTGGTGGTCGTCGGCGATGCGACACGGGCGCTGATCAGCGTCCGTAGCTCGGCCAGCTTGGCGTCGCGCTCCACGGAGACCTGCGTGGCCGAGCTGAGCAGGATGTCGATCTGCTGCTTGTCCGCCTGGAGCTGGGCGAGCCAGGCGTCCACGTCGAGGTGGGCCATCTGGAAGGTCAGCCGCGCGCCGATCTGGAGCGCCGCCCGCACATCCTCGTCCTCCCACTCCGGCACCGCGTACGCGGTCAGGTCGATCTCGGGGTTGTCGGCGCGGTACTGCTTGAAGTGGGCGATGCGCTCCTCCAGCTCCTCGATCTTCGTGATGGTGCGCCCCATTGTCGCCGCGAACGAGGCCACCGAGCTCTCCAGCCGCTTGAGGAAGTTGACCTTCATCATGCCAATTAGGTAGGTTTCGCGGTTGGCCTGGCTAAAGTTCGCCACCCGGCTCTGGGTGTAGCGCGCTGCGAAGGCGGGCAGTACATACGAAGAGGGGTTGTAGAGAGCCAGCTTGTAGCGCAGGATCTCCTCATTCACCCGGTCGTAGGACATGAAGCGACCCTTCAGGTCAATCGGGGGCGAGCGCGAGATCGGCTTGGCACGCGTCGGGAAGCCGCCGAGGGCCGCGATGGTATCGGCGTAGTAGGTCTGAATATGCTTGCGGGAGCGGGCGATGGTCAGGGCGTCGAGCAGCGTGAACAGCTCGCCGTCGAGCCGCTCCATGAGCGCCTGGGTGTCGTGGCGCTGGTCCTTGGCCCACTCGTTGAACGCGCGCTGGGCCGTGCCGAGGGTCGTCTCCAGGCTGGCGATGCCGAGGGATTGCTGGAAGCCCGCGTTATCGCCGGCGGTGAGGAAGAGCAACTGGTTGCGCAGGTCGCGCAGGTCGTTGTTGACCGGCGTGGCCGAGAGCAGCAGCACCTTCGTCTTCACCCCGCTGCGGATGATGTCCTCCATCAGGCGCTCATAGCGCGAGCGGGTGATGCGGTCGCCGGTCTCGTCGCTGCGGCCACGGGTGTTGTTACGGAAGTTGTGCGACTCGTCGATGACCACGAGGTCGTAGTTGCCCCAGTTGAGGGTGTCCAGGTCGAGGTCGCCGCTCATCCCGCGCTCGCGGCTGAGGTCGGTGTGCGAAAGCACATCGTAGCGCAGCCGGTCGTTGATCAGCGGGTTAAGGGTATCGTTGCGCCGGTAGAGCGTCCAGTTGTCGCGCAGCTTCTTGGGGCAGAGCACCAGCACGCGCTCGTTGCGCAGCTCGAAATACTTGATCACCGCCAGCGCCTCGTAGGTCTTACCGAGGCCGACGCTGTCGGCGAGGATGCAGCCGTTGTAGGCCAGGATCTTGGCGATGACGCCCTTGACCCCATCCTGCTGGAAGCGGAAGAGCGTATTCCAGACCGCCGTGTCGACGAGCTGATGCTGGTCGGTGAGCAGGCTGCTGCGCTGCTGGTCGGCGAGGAACTGCTCAAACAGGTGGAAGAGCGTCTTGAAGTAGATAAACTGTGGAGCGTGGTTCGCGTAGAGCTGGGCGAGGTAGTGCAGCACCTGGTCGCGCACATCGGCCACGAGCTTGGGGTCGTCCCACAGCTCATCAAACCACGCCTTGAGGTCGGCGCGGTCGCGGCTGCTATCAACGATCAGATTCAGCTCGATATTGTTGTGGTCGCCATCGTTAAGGCCCAGGCCGCGCACGGTGAAGTTTGAGCTGCCGAGGATGGCCTGCTCCTGGCCGCCGCTGGTGATGTGGTACATCTTGCCGTGGAGGAGGTTGGCCTGCTTCACCGAGCGGATCTCTACCTTCTGGCGAATCCAGTCGGCGCAGGCTTTGGCGACGGGCTTCTGGGAGAGCCTGTTGTGCAGGGCCAGGCCATCGTCGGCAATGTCAAACGCCTTGGTCGCGGTGCGGTCAGGGTCGATCACCGAGACAAAGCGCGGCTCACCGAAGAGGAAGCGCAGCGCGTGGATCTGGTCGAGCTGGGGCTGAAGCTGCTGGTAGGCGTAGATGGTGAAGTAGGCCGAGACGATGGCGAGGTCGGCGCCGGGGTGGATCTGCGCCTTGAGGAAGTCGCCAACCTTCCCACGGTCAAGGTTGTCGCGGATACCGGAGGGGAGGCGCGGCTGACCAGCGCGATCGCGGGGTGGGGTGGATGAATCCGTAGGCATCAGTGACCTATGGGTAGCCACTGCACCAGGCGCGGAGCACCTTGCGATGAGCGCACAGGGGTGCTGCAATAACCAGGCGCAGCAGAAATCAATATCGTGCACCAGAACCCACTCAACGCTTGGCGGCAACAGAGTGGGTTTTGTGTTGCTCTGCGGAGTATAGCATAGAGATCTGTGTATTGCACATAATCTGGTGTCACAGGTGACGGCTTTGCACGCATCCCTACCGTCAGGCGAGCTGCGCCGCCCCCACGGGCACGCTCCCGCATGCGGGCCAGGAATGCGCAGCCCGTCAGCAGCATCACGGCAGCATTGCCGGGTAGCAACGGAGAGGAGAACCCCATGCGCGATGCGATCCGCTGGGTCGCCATTGGCCTGATCGGCCTGGCGGCGGCCTGGCTCCTGGCCCACACCGCCGCCCCGCCCCCGCCCCCGCCCCCGCCAGACACGGCGCGGGTCGCCCTCGGCTGGCGGCTGCTGGCCGACCGGCGGCTCGCGGTTGGCCGCA
>RYFE02000065.1 GCA_004138175.2 Chloroflexales bacterium ZM16-3
CGACAAATGTTCGGGATCACCAAAAGTGCGCAAGAGCCGATCAGACCCTGCTGATCTGCTTCCCCGACCAGACCAGCCTGCGGCTGCGGCTCCAGCGCGCGCAGTTCGCGCGCGTTCAGGCCACATAACCATTCCCTCCTAGCCCCGTCTCGCTCACGCCTGCCCTGTCCGGCGCGCCTGCCGGGCAGGGCGCTCGTTTGGGCTGGGCGGCACGAATGAAGTACTTCAGTACTACGCCTGAGGCTGGAACTGATAGTACCTTGCCGCCAATCCTGGCACAACCTGGGCGTCGCATCCCCCGTCGCTCGCCCTATCCTGATCGCAGATGACCGCAGGAGAAACGCCATGAACCGACTTCGCATCACCCTGATCACCCCTGATCTGGCCGAGCAGTGGGCCTGGAGCCTGGCCCTCCGCCATATCGGGGCCACCCTCCAGGTGAGCGCGATCACCACGTCGCTCCCGGAGGTGCCCGCCGACCTCTACGTGCTGGTGATCACGCCGCTGACGCCAGCCGCGCCCATCAGTGCGCGCGCCCGACAGCTGCCCGCCCGCACATTACTCGTCTGTGACGACCTGGAGCGCGCCTGGGCGCTAAGCGGCCAGATCGCCCACCCAACCCTGATCACCTCGGTGCGGCTGGCCAGCACCTTCTTGCCGAACCAGATCCGCCTCTTGCTCGACCTCACCGCCGGCCACATCGCCTACACCGGCCCGGGACGGGTCGCCGGCCCTATCAGCCGCGCGACCGCCTCGGCCGACTGAACCGCTATGCGAAAACTTGCCATGATCACCCTGCTCTTCCCCGGTGTGCTGTTCCTCTTTGCCGGCTGCGCCCGCCTACCAACCTACGTCGAGGCCCAGGCGACCGCGCGGGCCGGCGGGTGCTGGCCAGATTACCTGCCAACCCCGCCGCTCGTGACGATGACGCCAGCAGGGACGGTCGTGCCTGGGACGCCGCAGCCGACCGCGACGCCGCTGACCATCTGCCCGCCGCGACCCGGGCGCACGGCGGTGGCCTGGCCAACACCGGTGCCGCCCCCCCCGGCCTTCCCGACCCAGGCGGGCCATCCCTGGCAGACCGGCGGCGGCCAGGAGACCACCCTGCTGCTGCCGAGTGCGGTGCTCGCGCTTGACCTGGCGGTCCACCCGACGGCGGGCTGGCCTGCCGTCGCGGCGACGGTCTGGGCGGGCACCGACGACCCGGATCGCGTAATGGTCAGCGTCTACAACCCCGAGTCCGCCCGCTGGAGCATCGCCCGCCAGGTGGACCTCGGCCCCGCGCAGATCGGCCACTACAGCCGCACGGTGCGCTTGGCGGTCAGCGGAAGCGGTCGGGTGACGGTGATCTGGGGGATGAGCGACCCGGATTTCACGGACAACGACCCGCCCTCGGGCATCTGGGCCAGCGACAGCGCCGATGACGGCGAGACCTGGAGCGCCCCGACGCGGATCGCCGCTGGCTGCCGGCGGGTCAACGATGTGGTCGCGGATGGGGACGGGCGCCTGGCGGTGCTGCTGGTCTGCGACGAGGCGCGCGGCAATTACCTCGCCATGATGCTGCGATCTGCCGACGGCGCCTGGCAGCCCCTGGAGCGGCTGCCCGTGGCGACCAACTACTTCAGCGAGAGCAGCCTGGTGCTGGTCGGGACGGGTAGCGCGGCCACGGTCGTTGGGCTGACCTTCGTGATGGAGGGCGGGGTGGCGACAGGCTACCTCCTGCGCCGCCCGCTTTCCGGTGATACCCCAGCGGCCATCACGCGCGTTTCCGTGTCGGCCCCGGCCGACTGGCAGCTCGGCGCACGCATGTGGAACCTGCGCGGGCTGGCCTTCACGCGCCCATCCGGCTCGGGCGTCATCTTCACCTTCACCGACGCCGAAGGGAACGGTGGGGCTTACGCCCTGACCTCGCTGGATGGCGGGCTGAGCTGGGGCGGGCTTGAGCGGATCGCCGCACCATTCACACCGGGATTCATCTTCAGTGCCGCGCCGGCCTATGACCCGGCGGCCGACCGGCTGGTGGCGGTCTGGAGCTGCTGCGCCGGCGAGGTGCTCCGCGCCGCGCCGGCCACCCACTACGGCAGCTGGAGTGCGCCGGGAAGCGGCCGCTGGCAGACGCTCGGCGGCACCGCGCCGCTCCCGCTCGTGCTCGGCTCGCGCGTCGCCGGCGAGACGACGAGCGCGCAGGCGGCCAACAGCCGCCACACCTGGGTCGCCTGGGTCGAGGGGCTCAAGCAGGTCGTGGTGCGCTCGCTCGACCTCAACCAGCTCATCCCGGTCGATGCCTACCCAACCGCCGCGCCGTTCATCGCCCCCACGGTGACGCCATGAGCCGCCGCGCCGCCATCCTGACGCTGCTCGCGCTCGGCGTGGCCGCGACGCTCCTGCTGGCCTGCACCGTCGGCGTGACGGTGAACCGCGCGCCGCGCTGGGCGTGTCCGAGCCCGACGCCCCTGCTCTGGGGGACGGCTGGCCCAGTCAAGGATGTCATCCACCACACCCGACCGATCACCGACGGCGGCGACTGGGACGAGGAGATCTTCTACCAGCAGTGGGAGCAGGAGTACGCCGACCGTGGCGGGCCGCCCTTCCCCTCGCCCACACCCTACGCGCTGGTCGGCACCAGCTACGTCTTCGGCCAGCGGGTCGAGGTCTGGCCGCTGCATGTCCAGGTCACGGCGAGCGCTGGCCCGGTTGTCGCCGAGTCTCAGCAGCTCTACCGCATCCAGATCGCCTGGGTCAACCACACGCTGGAGCCCATTCCGGTGGACTATGCGGCCCAGGTGCGGCTGCGCGGGATTACCACGCCGGCAGGGGCGCTGATCAGCGACGGGCGCTGGGGTGTGACCGCCGCCGCACTGGCGGCTGGCGGGATCGATGCGCTGCCGGACACGATCCCGCCGGGGGCGAGCCAGGTGGTCGTGCCGGTGATCGGCCCACCCGGCACCCCCGAGACCGTCGAGATTGCCTTCCAGGCCGACCCTGGGCTGCAGCCGCTCCTTGCCACAGCAACGACCATGGCCGGCACACCGACACCTATGCCGGTTCCTACCCTCACCCCAACGATGCCGGCGGCGAATGCCGACCTACGCGACCCAACGCCGCCCGAGCTGCTGGTGCAGTGGAGCGACGCGACCTGGCAGCCGCCGGGTGCGGCGCCCTGCGACGACCCCGGCGCCCTGACCGACTGGAGTACAGGGCGCGGCGTGGCCTGGGGCGCGGATGTGCCGCTGGCCATGCCCGCCCCGCCAGGGGCCAGCCGGGTCGTGCAGATCGCGCTCAACCAGGTGGGCAAACCCTACATCTGGGGCGCGAAGGGGCCAGAGACCTTCGACTGCTCAGGGCTGGTCAGCTGGGCCTACAGCCAGATCGGCATCCGCATCCCGCTGGGCACCGCCGGCCAGTGGCCCGGGCTGGCGCCGGTGACCCAGGCCAGCCTGCAGCCCGGCGACCTGGTCTACTTCGCGATCGCCGG
Source organism: Chloroflexales bacterium ZM16-3 (assembly GCA_004138175.2). Classification (GTDB taxonomy): domain Bacteria; phylum Chloroflexota; class Chloroflexia; order Chloroflexales; family Chloroflexaceae; genus Oscillochloris; species Oscillochloris kuznetsovii. The sequence goes on from RYFE02000065.1 coordinate 3,476, forward strand.
CGGCAGGGTCGATCACGTCGGGATGTTGGTCGGCGACCTGGACGGCGACGGGCAGTGGGATATGGTCCACGCCGCCAACCCGGCCCTCGGCGTCCGCATCGACTACGCTATCTTCGCCTCGGCCTACTACCGCTCGCGCATCATCGGCTTGTGTGAAAGGCCGCCCCCGATTTCGTGGGCGCGGCAACGAATGTCCCTTCGGAATTGCATCTGCGGGCCAGTGTCGGTATGATGACCTCGCGAGCGCATCAGAGGCCGTGAATGTCCTATGTCCACCGAGGCCGTACGAAAGATCGGTCGGATGCGCTGGCCCGCGTGTTCACTGAGGCTGTGTAAAATCGACTCCCGGCACCCTGCCAGGGCGCACGAACAAGGTTGGCCCCGAACACGCATCAGCGGCAAAACCCCACTGAAACGGAGGCCACCCATGGATGTTCTGGGCATTGACTTGGCCAAGCTGACCTTCGACGCGACCCTGCGCACCGCGAGCGGCACCCAGCACTATCAGGCGTTCTCCAACACGCCTGAAGGCTTCACCCAGCTGGCCGCTTGGCTGCACCAGCATGGGGTCACGCAGCTGCATGCGTGTATGGAAGCCACGAACATCTACTGGGAAGCCCTCGCCACCTGGCTGCATGCGCAGGACTACACGGTCAGCGTGGTAAACCCGGCCCGGATCAAAGGCTACGCCCTGGCGACGATGCAGCGCAACAAGACGGATAAGCTCGATAGTGCGGTGATTGCCTCGTTCTGTGCGACCCATCGCCCGGATGCCTGGCAACCGCTGACCGACGAACAGCGGCGTTTGCGCGCCTTGATGCGCCATCGTGACGACCTGGTGCAAACCCAGGGGCAACAGCAGAATCGGCTCCGCGACACGACGGATGCGCTGGTGCGGGCCTCGCTGGAAGCCGTGCTCAAGGCGATTGCGACCCAAATCACGGCGGTCGAGCGCACGATCAAGGAACACCTGGCGGCGCATGCCGAGCTCCAGACGAATCTGGAGTTGCTCACCACGATTGTCGGGGTTGGCGTGATCACGGCGACCAAACTTCTGGCCGAGATGAGCGATCTTGGGCAGTATGAGTCTGCCAAGGCCGCAGCGGCGGATGTCGGGCTGACCCCCAGTCATTTCGAGTCGGGCACCTCGGTGCGCCGACGCCCGCGCATGTCGAAAATGGGCAAGGCGGGTCTGCGTGCGGCCTTGTACTGGCCGGCTATCACCGCCATGACCCGCTGCCCGGCTATGAAAGCCTTTGCCGCGCAGCTGGCCAAGCGTGGCAAACCCAAGAAGGTGATTATCGGCGCGGTCATGCGGAAGCTGGTGCATATCGCCTATGGGGTGCTCAAGCATCAGACGGCCTACGATCCGACCAAAGTGCTCGGTCGGGCTACTCCGGCAACGTAATATCTTGCGTAGCCCGCGCCAGTGAAGTAGAAGCAATCGCCCTGGGGCAGCGTGCGCTGCTCGACATCAATAGCCACGCCGGAGGAAGCCGGTACGCCTACGGCGGCCTTCACCTCCATCTGGGCTGTCGCCAGCATGCCGCTGCTATTGCCCCGGGCGCTCAGGCTGTAGGTGCCCACCGGCATACCGACCGAGATGTACATGTACCCCGACACCGCGCCATCTACGTCAGCGACCAGATCACCCGAGGACTCCACGCTATAGTCGGGGAGCGTGAGCCAGAAGCTGACGATCTCCTTCGGCGTGAAGCCGGACAGCGTCAGGCTAACAGTATCGTCTTGCGAGATGGACGTGGGGTTAATGATGAGAGAGGCGCTAGCGGCTCGGGCAGGGGCGGCGAAGGCTGAGATGATGAGGGCGAGCAGGGCTACCAGACCAAAGTTGCGACGCATCGATCCCTCCGTAGCTCTGAACGATGTGTAATTTTTGATCCGCGCGTCAGCACGTATCAGATATCACACATCACGCTTCACACATAGGGCATTTCGCATCACAGAGACCCGTCAGAATCCTCGATGCAGGGCTGGTTATCGTTGTCATAGGGCAATGTTCAGAGATGGGCTTTTAACCTCCTTCCTTACCATCATTCATGGATCGGCTTGAATTACTCCAAGGGGGTTATTCTACTAACCTCTCTATTAAACACCATCTGTCAAGATGCTGATAGCATATGCGGAAAGGAATCTCACAACTTTTCAATGTTGAAATATGGCAATAGAGCATAAGTAACGCTGTCACCCTGAGCGAAGCGAAGGGTCCCGGCCGGGATTCTTCGCTTCGCTCAGAATGACAGGACACCTCACAGCGTTACTTCTGCGGTATTGCGAAATATGATAAAAAAGCAGTAGCGCAAAAGTCACCCTGTCATACATGTCACGCTGAGCGAAGCGAAGCGTGACAGGGCGAGCTTCGCGGTACTGCGTAAAAAATCATTGAGAGCATCATGTCAAGGATAGACCCCACGGGTCTGGTTGGCGTCGGCCACGCGCTGGACGGAGAGGATGTAGGCGGCGGTGCGCAGGGGCAGCCCGCGCTGAGTAGCCATCTGCCAGACCTGGTCGAAAGCGCCGACGATGATCCGCTCAAGCTTGGCGTTAACGTCGTTCTCGTCCCAGAAGAACTCCTGGAGCCCCTGCACCCACTCGAAGTAGCTGACGATCACGCCGCCGGCGTTAGCCAGGATGTCAGGCACAATCGTCACGCCGCGCTCGGTGAGGATCTGGTCGGCATCGGGTGTCGTTGGGCCGTTGGCCCCCTCGACGATCACGCTGGCCCGGATGCGGTCGGCGTTGCGCTCGGTGATCTGGTTCTCAATCGCGGCAGGGACGAGCACATCGCAGTCAAGCTCAAGCAACTCCATGCCGCCGATCCGCTCGACGCCGGGGTCACTATAACCCTCAAGCAGGCGGAAGGAGTGGCGGTCGGTGAAGGTGCGCATCGCGGCGATATCGAGGCCGGAGGGGCGATAGTAGCCGCCGGTGGCGTCGGAGACGCCGACCACCTTGCAGCCGATCTCGTCGAGCAGATAGGCCGCCGTGCTTCCCACATTGCCGAAGCCCTGGACGACCACGCGCAGCCCATCGACGCCGCGGCCGAGACGGTGGGCCACCTCGCGCACCATCAGCATCACGCCGCGCCCGGTGGCCTCCACACGGCCAAGCGAGCCGCCAATGTTGATCGGCTTGCCGGTGATCACAGCGGGCACGGTGTAGCCTCGGTGCATCGAGATCGTATCCATAATCCAGGCCATCATCTGGGCGTTGGTGCCCATATCGGGCGCGGGGATATCCTTCTCAGGCCCGAGAAGGATGGAGATCTCAGTGGCGAAGCGCCGGGTGAGCCGCTCAAGCTCGCTGAGCGAGAGCTGCTTGGGGTCAACGATCACGCCGCCCTTCGCCCCGCCGTAGGGGATGTTCACCAGAGCGCACTTCCAGGTCATCCACATCGCCAGGGCGCGCACCTCATCGATATCGACATCGGGGTGGTAGCGGATGCCCCCCTTCACAGGGCCGCGCCCGAGGTTATGCTGCACCCGGTAGCCGGTGAACATGCGCGTGCTGCCGTTATCGAGCTTCACCGGGAAGTTCACCGTCAGCTCGCGCTGCGGCACGCGCAGCACGGCGCGGATGCTGTCGGGCAGGTCGAGGATGTCGGCGGCCATGTCGAACTGCTGCTGCGCGATGTGGAAGGGGTTGTTGCGGTCAGACGTCATTGTCTTCTCCTTTGTTGGGGCGCCCCTACAGCAGGCTCTTCCGCATATAGTGCCAGGTGCCCTGGCCAAACATCAGCCATGCGAAGAGTGATCGCCGGGTGTGTGCGTCGACAAAGCCGAGGCTATGGTAGAGGCTGCGGGCGCCGCTGTTGCGGGCGCTAACATAGAGGCCGAGGAAGCGCTTGTGGCGGGCGCGGGCATCCTCCTCGGCGCGGGCGAGCAGGCTGCGGGCCACACCGCTGCGCCGGTAGGACTCGAGGACGGCGACATCGGCCAGGAAGCCCTCGTGGTGGGAGATCCGATGGTCGAGCAGCGAGAGGGCAAAGAGCGAGCGAGCGGAGCCCCAGACCCCGAGCACCTCCTGGAAGGCCATCTCGGCGGCCCCGGCATCATAGCTGCCCATCTCCCAGGTGCGCAGGGTGGTCGTCCCAATCAGGCGGCCGTCGTGTTCGGCCACAAGCATGCCGCGCATCGATGCCGTCCCCTGGCGTCGCCAGGCCACCGCGAGGGCTCTGGTTCCCTGTTCGATATGGCCGCGCCCGAAGGCTCCGCCGAAGGTGTCGGCGAAGGCCCTGCTGTGCAGGTCCACAATGGCGGCGATATCATCAAGGCGCGCCGGGCGGATCACCGCAGTGATGGCGGGGCCGGCCGTCGCAGCGGATGTTGCCAGGCTGTGGGGGCTCTGGAGCGCGTGTGTGGTCATGAGAAACGCTCAGAGAGCTATGAGGCGGGCCGATGCCCGCCTCATAGCTCTCTTACTTCGCGGCCAGCTCGGCGACGCGGCGGTCGAGTCGAGCCGAGATATCGCGGTACATATTGCCGCGCAGCTGCTCGGCCTGAAGCTGGCGGCGCAGGGTGATGATATACACGGCGGCGGCGGCCAGCACGGCCAGCAGCAGTATGTTCAGCTTCATATCTCTCCTCGTGGCATGCGAGTCATCTCGCAAACTATTCTAGCGCAGTGAGGCGTAACCTTCAAGTATGATCCACCTCACGGGGCCACCTTCCGCTGACGCCATGCGTTGTAGAGGGCGATGCTGCCGGCCACCGAGGCGTTGAGCGAGGCGATCTGGCCGGCCATCGGCAGGCGCACCAGGAAGTCGCAGCGCTCGCGAATCAGCCGGGCGAGGCCAGCCCCCTCGGCGCCCACCACCAGGGCCAGGGGCATATTCAGGTCGGCCGCGTCCAGATCCTGGGCCTGCTCATCGTCCTCCAGGCCCACAACCCACACGCCCTGTTTCTGGAGCGTGGCGATCGTCTGGGCCAGGTTGCCTACCAGCACAATGTTTAGATGCTCGGTGGCCCCGCTCGACGCGTTCACCACCGCCGGGGTGATCTCGGCGGCGCGGCGGCCGGGGATTGCCACGCCGTGGATGCCCACCACCTCGGCGGTGCGCAGCAGCGTGCCGATGTTCTGCGGGTCCTGCAGGTGGTCGAGCAGCAGCAGCAGCGGCGACTCGCCGCGCTCGGTGGCCAGGGCCATGCAGTCGTCCAGCTCCACGTACGGGTAGCCCTCAGCCTCCAGCATAACACCCTGGTGGTTCGCGTCGCGCAGCTGCTTATCGAGCAGCTGGCGCTCAACCCGCTGGATGGGCACGCTGGCCTGCTCGGCAAGCTTGACGATCTCGGCGATCACGCCCGTCTCCTGGACCCCGGTCGAGACGACGAGGCGCTGCATCGTGCGGCGGCGGGCCCGCAGGGTCTCGCGCACTGCGTTGCGGCCATAGAGAAGTTCAGTCGTCATATACATCCTTAAAACACAGCTGTAGGGGCGGCTCGCGAGCCGCCCCTACAGCTGTGTTTACAACCCAAGTGCGTCTTTGATCCTGCCCAGGAAGCCATCATCGTGATCATGCTGATCCTCCGGGTCGAAGGTGCGGGCGAGCTCGTGGAAGAGCTTGCGCTGCTGCTCGCTCAGCTTGCTTGGAACCACCACCCGGCTGACCACAATCTGGTCGCCTCGCCCGTTCTGGCGCAGGAAGGGCACGCCCTTGCCGCGCAGCTTGAAGGTCTGGCCAGTCTGCGTGCCAGCGGGGATGCGCAGCCGCTCGGTGCCGTCGATCGTCGGCACCTCAATCTCCTCGCCGAGGGCGGCCTGGGCCACGTTCATCTTGAGCTCTAGGATGATATCATTGCCATCGCGCAGAAAGAGCGGATGGGGCTGCACATCGAGGGCGACGTAGAGGTTGCCGAAGAGGCCGCCCCTGGGGCCGGCCTCGCCCTCGCCGCTGATGCGGATCTGCTGGTTGCTATCCACCCCGGCGGGCACCTTCACGGTGATGTGACGGCCCTGGCGCACCCGGCCCTCGCCGCGGCACTCGCGGCAGGGGATGGGGATCACATAGCCGCTGCCGCCGCACGAGTCGCAGGTGGTGACAGTGACCATGTTGAAGAGCGGGGCGCGCTGGCGCACCTCGCCGCTGCCGCCGCACTTGGGGCAGCGCACCGGGTCGGTGCCGGGCTCGGCGCCGCTGCCCTTGCAGCTCGGGCAGCCCTCCAGGCGGCGGAACTCGATCTCCTTCTCGCAGCCAAAGACTGCCTCCTCGAAGGACAGGCGCAGGTTGTAGCGCAGGTCTGCGCCGCGCTGGGGGCCGCGCTGGCTGCGCTGGCCGCCGCCGCCGGCCGCCCCGCCGAAGAAGGCGTCGAAGATCGTGCTGAAGGCGTCCCCGCCCGCGAAGGGGTCGTAGCCTGCCCCGCCGCCGGGCGCGCTGTGGCCGAAGCGGTCGTACATCGCCCGCTTCTGCTCGTCGGACAGCACCTCGTACGCCTCGTTGATCTCTTTGAACTTGGACTCAGCGCTATCCTCTTTGCTGACATCGGGGTGGTACTGGCGGGCGAGGCGGCGAAACGCCTTCTTGATCTCGTCCGGAGAGGCCCCCCGGCTCACCCCGAGTACCTCATAGTAGTCACGTTTCGCGCCTGTTGTCATACGGCTTCCCTTTTCACCTACCGGTGGGGCGAGGGGCGGCGCAGCCGCCCCTCGATCTTCTTTTTGTTGGGTTTGGGCGGCGCAGCCGCCCAAACCCAACAAAAAGTGGGTCTGGGGGGCCGCCCCAGAGACTCTACTCGGTCTTAAACTCGCCGTCCACCACATCGTCGGGCGTGCCGTCGGAGGCGTTCTCAGCGGCGGCGGCGGCAGTCGCCGCGTCATAGGTCATCTGGCTCGCCTTCTGCATGGCCACGCCAAGCTCGGCTGTGCGGTTGCGGATCTCCTCGATATCCTCGCCTGAGAGCACCCCGCGCAGCGCGGTGATCTTATCCTCAACCTCCGTGCGGGTCGGGACATCTAGCGCGTCGCTGGCATCGCGCAGGGCCTTCTCGGCGGCGTAGAGCATGCTGTCGGCCGCGTTGCGCACCTCGATCTGCTCGCGGCGCTTCGCGTCCTCCTCGGCGTGCAGCTCGGCGTCCTTGACCATCTGCTCGACCTCGGCGTCGCTCAGGCCGGACGAGGCGGTGATGGTGATCCGCTGCTCCTTGCCGGTAGTCTTGTCGGCGGCGGTCACGTTCACGATGCCGTTGGCGTCGATGTCGAAGGTCACATCGATCTGGGGCATGCCACGGGGCATGGCCGGGATGCCGGAGAGCTCGAACTTGCCGAGGCTCTTATTGTAGCGCGCCTCGGCCCGCTCGCCCTGGAGCACATGGATCTCTACGCTGCTCTGGTTGTCGCTGGCCGTCGAGAAGACCTGGCCCTTGCGGGTGGGGATGGTCGTGTTGCGCTCGATCAGCGGGGTCATCACGCCGCCCAGGGTCTCGATGCCCAAGGTCAGCGGGGTCACGTCGAGCAGCAGGACGTCCTTCACCTCGCCGCCGAGCACGCCGGCCTGGACGGCGGCGCCCACGGCCACCACCTCGTCCGGGTTGACCGTGCGGTTCGGCTCCTTGCCGAAGAACTTGCGCACGGCTTCCTGGACGGCGGGCATGCGCGTCTGGCCGCCCACGAGGATGATCTCATCGATCTGGGCTGGCTTTACATCGGCGTCCTTGAGCGCCTGGCGCACCGGCCCCATACTACGCTCGATCAGGTCGCCAGTGAACTGATCCAGCTTGGCCCGCGAGAGGGTGTAGCTCATATGCTTGGGGCCGCTCGAGTCGGCGGTGATGAAGGGCAGGTTGATCTCCGTCTGCATCACCGTCGAGAGCTCCATCTTGGCCTTCTCGGCGGCCTCCTTGAGCCGCTGGAGCGCCATGCGGTCGGTGCGCAGGTTGATCCCGTGCTCCTTCTGGAACTCGCTGGCCAGCCAGTCGATGATACGCTGGTCGAAGTCGTCGCCGCCCAGGTGGGTGTCGCCGCTGGTGGACTTCACCTCAACCACGCCCTCGCTCAGCTCCAGGACAGACACGTCAAACGTGCCGCCGCCGAGGTCGTAGACCACCACCAGCTCGTCCTTGCCCTTCTTATCGAGGCCGTAGGCCAGGGCACTGGCGGTGGGCTCGTTGACGATGCGCAGCACCTCAAGGCCGGCGATCTTGCCGGCGTCTTTGGTGGCCTGGCGCTGGCTATCGTTGAAGTAGGCGGGCACCGTGATCACCGCCTGGGTGACGGGCTCGCCCAGGTACGCCTCAGCGTCGGCCTTAAGCTTCTGAAGGATCATGGCCGAGATCTCGGGCGGCGAGTAGTCCTTCTCGCCCATCAGCACGCGCACATCGCCGTTGGCCGCGCCGTTGAGCTTATACGGCACCAGCTCGCGGTCGCGCTGGACGGTGGCGTCGGTGAACTTGCGACCGATGAAGCGCTTGACCGAGAAGATCGTATTCTCGGGGTTGGTGACGGCCTGCCGGCGGGCGACCTGTCCGACCATTCGCTCGCCGGACTTATTCATCGCCACGACCGACGGCGTGAGGCGGGCACCCTCGGCGTTGGGGATGACCACCGCCTCGCCGCCCTCGACCACGGCGACCACTGAGTTTGTTGTTCCAAGATCGATACCGATAACTTTAGGCATTTCTATCTCCAGAGCTTCCGGGAAGCTCTTTATCCGCAATACCGCAGAAGTAACGCTGTGAGGCGTCCTGTCATTCTGAGCGAAGCGAAGAATCCCGGCTGGGACCCTTCGCTTCGCTCAGGGTGACAGCGTTACGTATGCTCTACTGCCTCTTTATCCTCTTCCCACCTTCACCATCGCCGGACGAAGCACGCGCTCGTGGAGCTTATAGCCGCGCTGGAGCTCGGCGATCACCTTGCCATCCTGGCCTTCGGCGTCCTCGTAGAGGACGGCCTCGTGTACGTTCGGGTCAAAATCCTGTCCAAGGGTCTCGATCGATTTAACGCCCTCGCTCTCAAGAAGGATGCGCAGCTTCTGGGCAATCAGCTGGGTGCCGCCCCACCATGGCGTCTCGACGATCTCGGCGGGGATATTGGCGATCGCGCGGTCGAAGTCATCGACCACGGGCAGCAGTTTGAGCAGGAGGGATGCGCCAGCGCTGCGGATCAGCTCGCTGCGCTCGGCGTCGGCGCGGCGCTTAAAGTTCTTATAGTCGGCGGTGGCGCGCAGCCACTGGTTCTTATACTCGGCGGCCTGGGACTCGGCCTGGGCCAGGCGGGCCTCCAGGGCGGCAACCTCGGTGTCGATGGTCGCCTCGGGCGCATCGTCCACCACCTCGGTGGCGGGCTGTCCATTGCTTGCGGGCTGTGAGTTCATATGTTCCTGGCTCATGGTTCTCCTCGTGATACACATACCGATGGAGCGGCCCCGCCGCTCCATAATGGCTCTCGTGACGATTGGGGCGCGGCATGCGCCATCTATTGATGATCTCCCTCGAAGGGCGGACGGGTCTCGCCGGCGTAGAGGTCGCCGAGCAGGTTACTCATCAGCGACGAGATATAGCGCACCGTCGAGATCGAGCGCGGGTAGGACATGCGGGTCGGCCCGATCACCCCGAGGACGCCGGTGACGGTGCCGCCGACCCCGTAGCGGGCGAGCACCACGCTGTACTCGCGCATCTCATCCTCGCCATGCTCGCCGCCGATGATCACCTGGACGCCATCGCTGGCCAGAGCCTGCGGGATGAGCTGGCCGAGGCCGCGCCCGCTCTTGAGGATCTCCAGGGCGCGGCGCAGGCGCTCGACAGCGCGCTCGGCGTCGTCGCGGGCCAGCGAGGGGATGAACTCGGGCTGGCTGAGCATCTCCAGCAGGCCGTCGGAGTGGATCTGCTCGCGGGCCTGCTCCTCAAAGGTCTGCATCGCATGGATGACCAGGTCGATCACGCCGTGGTCGAACTCGCCGAAGCATGGCGTTGCCTGTAGAGAATCCTGAGCGATCACATCCTCAACCTGGCACATCGTCATATCGATCAGGCAATCGCTGATCCGGCTGGCGCTGCGGCGCAGATCCTCGGCGCTGCGGGCCGTGTCGACCGAGAAGGTCTGCTGCTTAACGATGCCGCCGTGAAAGACCAGCACCACCAGCACCATCGTATCGTGGATGCTAATCAGCTCCAGGTTCTTAAAGCGCAGCTGCTCGGCGCGCGGCGGCGTCACCAGCGACGCGTTCTGGGCGGTGCGGGCGAGCACGGCCCCGGCCAGCTGGATCCACTGGTCGAGCTCGCCGCGCACCTGGTAGAACTGGTGGCGGATCATGCGCTGCTCGGCCAGCGAGAGCGAGGTGCGGTCCATCAGGTTCTCAACGAAAAAGCGGTAGCCAGCATCGGTTGGCACGCGCCCCGCCGAGGTGTGCAGGTGGGTCAGGTAGCCGACATCCTCAAGGGCGGCCATATCGTTGCGCACGGTGGCCGACGAGAAGCCGAGGCCAAACTTGCGCACCAGCGCCTCCGAGGCGACCGGCGTGGCCGTCTCGATAAATTGCTGGACAACGAGCTTGAGGATGAAGAGTCGCCGCTCAGTGAGGATAGCCGCCATAGCAGCACGTCCTGATACGCTCCGTGACGAGAAGCTCGCCGCTCTGGTGTCATGGCCGAGGGCGGTAGAGCTGCAGCGCCAGGCTAACCCGCTGCGCTCACGGTGGGCTCTTTAGCACTCACGCATGAGGAGTGCTAAGGATTTAAATTAAAGGATTGGCGTGCACCATATGCACGCCGCACATAATGATACCACGACTCGGGCGACTTGTCATGAGAGGTATTTTGCGCATTGATGGTTGACATTTTTTTTAGCGCAGTGTATACTATCGGAAACCGTTTTACTATCTCCCTATACGCTCAGTGAAGAGGCGCGCAGGTGATCTGCGTAGGTGTGGCTTGGGGCTTTTATAGTGCCTTATTTTGGGGCACTCTATAAAAGCTCTTCGCGCTATCCCTGGCACAGGAAGCTGCGCCGGATCACACAGAAACTCTTTACAGTTTTTGGCGTTAGCCAAACGTCACCCTATCACCCTGCGCGTGCCCGGCCCGTAAACGGGCGGGCTCTTGTTCGACGAAGGCCGCGCAGGCGGCCTTCGTAGACCGTAGCCCGCGGCTTCAGCCGCCGGGCGAGGCCGCACAGGGCGAGTGCTCTCTATGCCAAACATCGACGACATCGCCAGGATTGCCCAGGTCTCGCCAGCCACCGTCTCGAAGGTGGTGAACAACCGGCCCTATGTCAGCGCCGCGACCAGGGCGCGGGTCGAGCGGGTGATCGCCGAGACGGGCTTTGTGCCCAGCCAGCGGGCGCGCGGGCTGAGCCGGAAGCGCTCGTCGATCCTGGGCCTGCTCATCCCCTACACCTCCGACCAGCTCTTCCTCGACCCACATCTGCTTGAGCTGATGCGCGGGATCGAGGCGGTGGCTAATGAGCACGACTACAACCTGCTGCTCTCGACAGCCCGCGAGGCGGTGGACGCGGCGAGCGCCTGCGTGCGCATGCTGCGCAGCGACATGATCGACGGCGCGATCATTGTCGAGACAAGCGATGTCCAGCCCTTCGCCGAGGCGCTGGCTGCCGAGAGCTCGCCCTGGGTGGTGGTGGGCTACGCCCGGCAGAGCGCAACCCCAGCCGTCCACGCCGACGACTATGGCGGCGCCCTCCAGGCCACCCGCCACCTGCTAGAGCTAGGGCACCGGCGGATCGGCGTGATCAGCAGCGTCTGGCGGCCCTTCGCGGTCGAGGAGCGCGAGCGTGGCATCCGCGATGCGCTGGCCGAGGCCGGGGTCGCCCCGGACACGGGCCTGATGGCGCTCGGCGACTTCTCGATCGAGAGCGGCGATCACGCCGGGCGGGCGCTCCTGAGCGCCGCCGCGCCGCCGACCGCGATCTTCGCCCTGAACGACCGCATGGCCCTCGGGCTCATCCGCGCCGCCGCCACTCTCGGCCTGCGCGTCCCCGATGACCTGTCGGTGGTCGGGTTCGACGATATCTCCCTGGCAACACTGCTCACGCCGGCCCTCACCACGGTGAGCCAGCCCGGCTTCGCCCTTGGCAGCGCTGCCGCCAGCGCGCTCTTCCAGCTGCTCGACGGCGAGCCCCTGTCGCCGCCCGCAGCCCTGCCGACCGAGCTGATTATCCGCGGCAGCACGGGGCCGATGAAGGAGGTGAGAACCTGACACGCTGACACAGCCCTGGCCGAACCCAATGAAGGGTGACGTATCTACGGACAGATTCAGAAAGGAACAACGATGTACTGGAAACGATCCCTGACGATCTTCAGCCTGCTGACGATGGTCGCCACCATGCTTGCCGCCTGCGGTGCCTCGACCACCCCCCAGGGCGGCGCGGCCACCACCGCCCCCGCCGCCGCCGAAGCTACTACCGCCCCGGCCGCCACCGCTGGCGTGACCATCCGCTGGCGCACCCGCGCGAGCGACGCCGCCGAGCAGAAGGTCTACGAGGAGCTGAACACCCTCGTCAACGATCAGCTCAAGGACAAGGGCATCACCGCGACCTACGACCCGGCCCCCAATGACGCAAACTACTTCCCGAAGATCCAGACCGAGCTGGCCGCCGGTAACGCCCCCGACATCTTCTGGATCGGCGGGGCCAACCTGGCCGAGTTTGTCAACACCGGGCAGATTCTCGACCTCAAGCCGCTGATCGACAAGGACAGCAGCTTCAAGATTAGTGACTTCTACGACAATGTGATCGGCGCAGTGACCCACGATGGCAAGATCTACGGCCTGCCGCGCGACATCTCGACCATGGTGGTCTACTACAACGCGGATATGTTTAAGGCCGCCGGCCTACAGAACCCCCAGGAGCTGGCGGCTGCCGGTAAGTGGGACATGGCCGCGCTCATCGACGCGACCACGAAGCTGACCGACCCGGCCAAGCAGCAGTACGGCCTGGGCTTCGGCAACTGGTGGGGGCCGCAGCTCTACTTCATCAACGCCGAGGGTGGCAGCGCGCTCACCGCAGACCGCAAGGGCTGCGCGCTGAACACGCCTGAGGCGATCGCTGGCGCAACCATCGTCAGCGACTTCTCTAAGAACAAGCAGATTGTGACCGACGGCGAGAGCGAGAATCTGTTCAACGCTGGCAATGTGGCAATGTACATGAATGGTCGCTGGATGGCCCCCGGCATCCGCACCAATGCCACATTCAACTGGGACGTGGCCCCGATGCCGAAGGGCAAGGTCGATAGCACATGGCTCTTCTGGGGTCCCTACCTGGTGAACACGAAGACCGCCAACCCCGACGCGGCCTGGGAGGTGCTCAAGGTGCTGACCAGCGCCGAGGCCACCGGTAAGGTTGCGGCCCTGGGCACGAACATCCCGCCGCGCAAGGACGAGGCCGCAGTGAGCGCCTTCCTCGGCGCCACCCCGCCGGCCAACAACCAGGCATACCTGGATGGCATCCCCTACGCCGCCCTGGAGGGGCCGGTCTGGGATGGCAACTGGAGCGACTTCACCACGACGATGGGCAGCCTGTGGGACAAGATGACCGCCGGGCAGATCACCCCGGAGGAGTTCGGGAACCAGGCCTGCGAGCAGACGGCTGGCACCTTTACGAAGTAACGTGCCCTTTGGGGCTGCGCCCCAAACCCGCTTTTGTTGGGTGTTGGCGGCGCAGCCGCCAACACCCAACAAAAAAGAACGTGGGGGCGGCGAAGCCGCCCCCACACCCCCACCGGAAGGTGACAAGGGAGGGCTGATGAGTAAACAGGCACAGGCAACGGCTGCCTCTGGCTCGGCGCGGAGCCGCATCAGCAGCAAGCAGCTCCGCGAGACGTTTGACGCCTACAGTATGCTGCTGCCAACGATCCTGGGCGTGGTGATCTTCTTCGCCATCCCGCTCGGCATCTCGCTCTACCTGAGCTTCACCAACGCGCGGATCTTCGGTGACACAAAGATTGTCGGTTTTGATAATTACGTCAAAGCGCTGACCGACGCCTCCTTCTGGATCGCGCTGCGCAACACCTTTGTCTTCTCGGTCTTCACGCTGATCCTCTCCACTGTGCCCGCGCTGATCGTCGCTATCCTGCTCAACGAAAAGCTCTTCGGGCGCTCCTTCTTCCGCATGCTCTTCTTCATCCCGGTGGTGGCCTCGGTGGTGGGCGTTAGCCTGCTCTGGCGCTACCTGCTCAACCTGGACTTCGGCCTGATCAACTATGGTATCAAGCTGCTCGGCTTCGAGCCCATCCCCTGGCTGACCCGGCCAGAGTGGGGTCTGGCCAGCGTCATCCTGATCTTCACCTGGAAGACGATCGGCTACAACATGGTGATCTTCCTGGCCGGCCTACAGGGCGTGCCGCGCCAGCTCTACGAGGCGGCCAGCCTCGACGGGGCCAGCCGCTGGAAGCAGTTCCTCAACATCACCCTGCCCCTGCTCTCGCCGACCACCTTCTTTGTGCTGGTGACGACCCTGATCAACTGCCTGCAGATCTTCGATGTGCCGATCGCCCTCGGCATCACCCGCAGCGGCACGGTCGGCCCGGCCGACTCGATGCTGACCGTGGTGCCGCTGCTCTACCGCGAGGCATTCCTGAACACGCGCATGGGCTACGCCTCGGCGATCGCCTGGATCTTGTTCGTGATCATCATGGCCATCAGCTTTGTCCAGTTTCGGGTCTCGGACCGCTGGGTGAACTACGAGTGAGGAGCAGCTGTTATGATCGGACAAATCTTGCAGCGACCGTGGGAGAAGGCGCTGGCCTACCTGTTCCTGATCGTCAGCGGCCTGATCATGGTCTTCCCATTCATCTTTATGATCGCCTCCTCGCTGAAGACCTCGTCTGAGGTGGTGCAGGTGCCGCCGACGCTCTTCCCCTCGGTGCTCCAGCTGGGCAACTATATCGAGGTGGTGCAGATCGTGCCGCTCGGCACCCAGCTGATGAACACGGTGATCGTGACCGCGCTGGTGGTGCTGGGCTGGATCGTCACCTCGGTGCTGGCGGCCTACGCCTTCGCCCGGCTAGAGTTCCCCGGCCGCGACCTGCTCTTCGGCGCGTACCTGGGCACGCTGATGGTGCCCTTCGCGGTGCTGATCGTGCCGATGTACCGGATCATGCTGCTCTTCGGCTGGGTCGATCAGCTGGTGGCGCTGATCGTGCCCTGGCTCTTCACCGCCTACGGCACCTTCCTGCTGCGCCAGTTTTTTATGAGCATCCCGAAGGATCTGGAGGAGGCCGCGCTGATGGACGGGGCTAGCCGCTGGGGTGTGCTCTTCCGCATCTTCCTGCCGCTGGCCCGCCCGGCTATGGCCACCCTGGCCACCTTCGGCTTCCTGTACGCCTGGAACAGCTTCCTCTGGCCGCTGATTATTATCAGCAACCCCAGCAAGAAGGTGATCACCCAGGGGCTTGTGGATCTTCAGTCGCTCTACGCCGTCCGCGTGGATCTGATCATGGCGGGCTCAACCCTGGCCGTTCTGCCGACGCTGATCATCTTCCTGCTGGCCCAGCGCTACTTTATCGAGGGCATCGCCACCTCCGGGCTGGCTGGGCGGTAAGTTGGGGGCTGGGGGTTGGATGCAATACCTTTCACATAAGCCGATCCCGTGTCGGCCTTGCCCCCTCACCCCCAGCCCCTCTCCCACAAGGGGAGAGGGGCTGACAGAACGTTTGGGTGACGAGGCGATTCATGGCGTTGGGGCGGCTTTTGGCCCTCACCCCCCAGCCCCCTCTCCCGCTGCGGCGGGCGAGGGGGGGCGACCCTTTGCTGATGCGGCGAATCGCCACATGATACACGTGTTCTGTCCGCCCCTAAACCCACAAGGGGAGAGGGGAGATTCCGCAGCAGAACGCTTCCGGTTCCCCCTCTCCCTTTAAGGGAGAGGGGGCTAGGGGGTGAGGGTTGGGCGGCGGCAGGCTCCTTATTTGGAAGATACCGGAGCTAGATGCGCTGCGACCCTCACCCCTGAGCCCGACGTGAGTCGATTGTCATCCCCCCTCATTGACGGGGAACTCCCCTACGTGCTAGGATCTCCGCACTAAAGATCACCGTGTTGGAGATCCGCCCTTTGAAGCGTCTGCTTCTCCTGCTGGCCCTGCTGTCTGCGCTGCTGCCCCTCGCCCCCGCCCGCGCCGAGGGAGGGTCGCTCGGCGTGCAGGATTTTCTGGACCAGCAGCCCGGCCCGCTCAAGGGCTACAGCGAGGGCGGGAGCAGCGCCGCCGCGATCATCGAGAGCAGCAGCCTCTACTACGGGCTCAGCCCGCGCCTGCACCTGGCTCTGCTGGAGGCCACCGCGAGCCTGATCAGCGACCCCGCGCCGCCTGACGCAGCGCTGCGCCAGCCCTTCGGCCCCGCTGGCCCCGACGGCTTCGCCGCCCAGGTTGAGTGGGCCAGCCGCGAGCTGCGCGCCGGCCTTGGCCCCTATAGCCGCCCGCCCACCCTCCGCTTCACCGATGGCCTCACCTTCACCCTGACCCTCAGCCAGGCTTCCGAGGGCGTGGCTGTCCAGCGCTTCCTGGCCCAGGGTCGCAGCTCGGGCCAGTGGCGCGTGGCCGTCGATGCCTTCGGCAAGGCGTTTGAGCGCTACTTCAACAACGAGCTGGTGCAGATCGGTATTGGCGGGTCGCAGCCCGCCACCCCGGCCCCCGCCCCCGGCGAGGGCTTCCTCGGCCTGCCCTGGCCCGCTGGCGACCGGGTTGTCCACCTGGCCTACTTCGACCACGTCTACCCCACGGTGGACACCGGCGACGATGGGAACACCTTTGTCGTCACCTACCTGAACCAGGGCAACGTCCAGTACAACGGCCACGACGCCCACGACTACTACTTCCCCGACCAGCCCGTCGGCACGCCTATTTTGGCCGCCGCTGCCGGGGTGGCCTACCCGCGCACCCACAAGGGCAACGGCGTGGTGATCGAGCACCCCGGTGGCTACGAGACGGTCTACTGGCACCTGAGCGCCTTCGCGCCCTACTTCAAGGGCAAGATCGACGGCAATGCGGGCGTGCCGGTGCAGGCGGGCGACCTGATCGGCTATAGCGGCTCCAGCGGGTTTGTGCGCGGGACGCCGCACTTGCACTTCGAGGTGCGCCGCTACGGCAAGCAGGTTGACCCCTACGGCTGGTATGGCCCCGGCCCCGACCCGTGCGCGGCCTACGCCGGCTGCCTGGCCAGCACCTGGCTCTGGAGCAGCGCTCTGCGCGGAACCTACGACTTCACGCCCCCCGGCGAGTCGACCGGCGGGGGCGTGATCTCCGCGCCTGCCGATGACACTCCGCCGGTCGGCACCCTGGCGGTGAACCCGCCTGCCGACCTGCTCTTTCAGTCCGGCTTCGATGGCCACCCGGTGCAGACGGTGGGGGCCGGATTCCCCGAGATCGCCGGGCAGCTGCGCTACGCCCAGGGGCGCGACGGCCATGCCCTCGCGGTCTCGGGCGCTGGCCTGGCCTACCCCAGCGCCGACAACCTGCGACCCGCCGCCGGTACGATCAGCCTGTGGGCCGAGCTGCCCGAGCGCTACCCGGCCAACAGCATCGGCCGCCACTACCTGATCGCCGCCAGCGCCAGCCCGGATGGCGCCCCGGTCTACAGCGGCACCCTGGCCCTACGCCGCGACCTGCTCGGCCCCGACGACAGCCCGCGCTGGACGTTCTGGACGGTCGGCGCGGATGCGGCCAGCGCCAACGAGCTGGCGGTGGCGGACACGCTCGGGCCGGGCTGGCACCACTTCGCGATCAGCTGGGATGCGGCCACGGGCGACAAGTTTTTGTACGTTGACGGGGCGGAGGTGGCGCGGACGAGCGGGGTGGCGCTGCCAACTGATGTTGGGCCTGTGATCCAGCTGGGCCGCTTCAGCTACGGCGGTGCCCCGGCCGGGGTGAATATCGACGACCTGGAGATCTACCAGCGGGCCATGGGCGCAGATGAGGTGGCGGGCCTGGCGTCGGCCAGCCCAGATGACTCAGCGCCGGTGATCGTCCACAGCCGACGGGTGCGCCTAGACACCAACGCGATCGACCGCGAGGGCGGGATCGTCGCCGTGCAGCTCGGCGTGGACGGCGACTTCGCCGACCCGCAGCCCTACTATGACGCCTACCGCTGGCTGCTGCCGCCGGTGGAGGGGGAGCACACGCTGGCGGCGCGCTACGAGGATCGGGCCGGGAACACGAGCACCGTGACCCGCACCGTTCTGCTGGATCTGGCGCCGCGCATGGATCTTTCCCTGGAGCCGACCGGCCCGCTGGGGGCGACGGCGGTGATCTCGGCGACCGACGGCGGCGGCCCGATCATGATGCAGGTGAGCCAGCGCCAGGACTTTGTCGGCGCGGAGTGGCAGCCGCTCCAGGGGCGATTCTTCTGGGCATGGGAGCCGGGGCAGCCCCGCCAGCTCTACGTGCGCCTGCGCGACGTGGGCGGGAATATCACAGCGCCGCAGGATGCCGCGCCGCCCGAGTGGCGGGTGTACCTGCCTGCGACTCTGCGCTGACTCTGCCCAGTGCGCAAACATCACCCTGTCACCCTGCGCGTGCCCGGCCCGTAAACGGGCGGGCTACGGTCTGCGAAGCCCGCCGCACCTGACCCTCACCCGTTCGGCTGAGCTCACGTCGAAGCCCCAGCCCCCTCTCCCTGAGCGCATATCTTTACCCACACCTCTGCTCGCTCGGGAGGTGGTACGATACGCGTGTGGAACGGGTTTCAGCGGCTCGTTGAGGTTGCTGAGATGTATCGCATTATGTATTAGGATGCCTCATATACCCGCTTCCCTTCACCCATCTCGGCAGAGCGAAAGTTGTGGGTAAAGATATGCGCTCAGGGAGAGGGGGCTGGGGGGTGAGGTCTGTGCGGTGGCAGATTTCTTACCCGAAACGCAATACCGCAGAAGTAACCCTGTCACCCATGTC
>RYFE02000066.1 GCA_004138175.2 Chloroflexales bacterium ZM16-3
CTTTGAAGCCCAAGCGTTTACGCTTGGGAGCCGTCACGGGGTAAGCTCGCAGGATTTCTTGTCGTAGACGAGGAGTCGGGAGTCGGTGCCGCCGCATCAGCAAGCCGTGTACGAATCCAACCGAGGTTATACAGCAGAAACGTGCCAGCTTTGCTGGCACGTTTCTGCTGTATAACCTCGGTTTCTATGCCTGCCGCCCTACTTCTTGGCGAGGTTGGCCGCCACCAGGATGGGGTCCCAGACCGGCGAGAAGGGCGGGGCGTAGGCCAGATCCAGCTCGCTGAGCTGCTCCACCGTCCAGCCGGCATGGAGCGCCGTGGCGATGATGTCCACCCGCTTAGAGATACCCTCGCGGCCCACCAGTTGCCCTCCCAGCAGACGGCCCGTGCCGACCTCGTAGACCAGCTTGACGTGGATGGGCTGGTGGCCGGGCATGTAGTGCGCCCGCGAGCCCGCCGTGGCGCTCACCGTCTTCACCGCGAAGCCCTCGGCCTGCGCCCGCGCCTCGGAGAGGCCGGTGCTCGCCGCTGCGATATCGAAGATCTTCACCACCGAGGTGCCGACGATCCCGCCGAAGCGCGCGTCGCCGCCGCCGATGTTCTCGCCGGCCACCTTGCCCTGCTTGTTGGCGGTGGTGCCTAGCGGTACCCAGGTTGGCTTGCCGGTGACGAGGTTGAGCGACTCGGCCACATCGCCGGCCGACCAGATGCCGGGCAGGTTCGTGCGCTGGTGGTCGTCCACGGCGATCGCGCCGGTGGGGCCGAGGGCGACCCCGGCCGCGCAGGCCAAACCGACGCTCGGGCGCACCCCGGCCGCCATGATCACGATCTCGGCGGGGAAGCGGACGCCGCCTGCCGTCACCTCGCGCACCCGCTCGTCGCCAGAGAGCCCCTCCACGCCGTGCTCCAGGCGCACGTCGACGCCCTGGCGCTCAAGCTCGGCCTGGACGTGCGCGGCCATCTCGACATCGAGGCTGGGCTGAAGCTGGGGCAGCCGCTCAACAACGGTGAGGGACACGCCGTGGGCGGCCAGCGCCTCGGCCAGCTCCAGGCCGATGTAGCCGCCGCCGACGATCACGCCACGGGTGGGCCGCATGTCGCCGAGCCACGCCTTGATCGCCAGGGCGTCCTCAACATTGCGCAGGGTAAAGACGCCGGGCATGTCGGCACCGGGCACAGGGATGCGGCTGGCTGAGCCGCCGGCCGCGATGAGCAGCTTGTCAAAATGGTCAACGAAGGTCTCACCGCTGTCCAGGTTGCGCACCGTAAGCGCGCCAGCGGATGGGTCGATCGCAAGCACCTCGTGGCGCACAAAGACCGCGATCCCCTGCTTTGCAAACTGCGCGGGGGTGCGCACCACCACATCCTCGACTCGGGCGATCTCGCCCTTGATCGCATAGGGCAGGCCGCACGCCCCGTAGCTCACATAGCCCGACCGCTCGTAGCTGACAATCTCCAGGCTGGGGTTGCCGCGCTTCGCCTTGGCGGCCGCGCTCATGCCGGCCGCGCCCCCACCGATCACCACAACCCGCTCATTGGTCTTGCTGCTCATATGCTTCCTCCATAGCCTTCAACGCTGCTGGCAGAGAAGGGGGCGAGACGCCCCTCTGAAGCTCTCTAACACTATTTGATGCGGCAGTCGCGCCCGGCGTTACCTGCCGATGGGAAGGACGATGGTCTCATTCCCATGGTACCATTCCGGCTGGGGAGCTTCCCCTGCTGGAGAGTATATGTCAATAATAACAAGCGCGCCCGAGCGGGGCGCGATACGCACGCTCATCCTGGCCTGCGGGGTCTTTCTGGCATCGGGCACAATGCTGGCCAGTGTGGGGCCGTGCCTGCCCTTTCTGTCAGGGCGCACCGGGCAGGATCTCGCGAGCCTGAGCTGGGTCTTCACCGCCTTCTCGGGCGGCGTGGTGCTAATGCAGGTGGGGTTCGGGCCGGCGAGCGACCGGCTGGGGCTGCGCGGGGTGCTGGCGGCGGGCATGGCCCTGATGGGTGGCGGGATGCTGTGGGTGACGCTGGCGACAAGCCTGCTGGCGCTGCTGGCCGCCGCCGGGCTGGCAGGTGTGGGCTTCGGCGGGATCATCGCGGCGGGCAACCTGCTGGTGGCGCACATGTTCGAGGCGCGCAGCGCGACCGCTCTGAACGGGGTGAATGTCTTCTTCGGCGTCGGGGCTATTGTCGGGCCAGTGATCGTGGGGCAGGCAGGGGATCGGCTGGGTCTGCCACAGGTGGCGCTCTGGGCGGGCAGTGCCCTGATCCTGATCCTGGCACCGCTGGTGCTCTGGCTGGCCGGCTCGCCGGAGCAGGGCGGGCAGGGCGGGCAGGGCGGGGCAGGTGAGGGGGGTGGTCGCAAGACGGCATCTCCGGTCTGGATACTCGGGCTGCTGCTGCTGATCTACACGGGCACCGAGGTGGGCTTCGGCGGCTGGGTGACGGTCTATATGCAGCAGAGCGCCGGCATGGCCCTGGCTGACGCGACTCTGGTGGCATCAGCCTTCTGGCTGGCGCTCACCGGCGGGCGGATGCTGGGGGCGGCCCTGGGCATGCGGTTCACGGCGCGGGTGCTGCTGCTGGTGGCGCTGAGCGGGCTGACAGCCGGGGCGCTGCTGCTGGCGCTGAGCGTGGGCGCGCCTGGCCGCTCGCTGGCCGGAGCGCTGCTGCTGGGCCTGGCGTGCGGGCCAGTCTTCCCGACGGTGATCGCGGTGATCACGACGACGGCGCGGGGCGATAGCCGGGCGGCTGGGCTGGCGCTAGGCATCGGCAACAGCGGCGGCCTGGTGCTGCCCGCCCTCTTCGGGCTGCTGCTGGTGCGCTTCAGCCCGCAGGCTATGATCAGCGTGGTGCTGGCCTGCTCCTTGGCGATGCTGGCCACCGGCGTGGTGGCCCTCCGCGACGCCTCACCCAAGCCGCGCTCTGTCCTCGACGGAAGATGACAGGGTGCGCTTCTCTTCAATGGCCAGCGCGGGCATGGCCATCCCTCTGCCATCTGGCCCAGCCGGCGGCGACCAGTCCGGCCAGCACAAGAGTCGCAACAGTGCCCCAGCCGAGTCGGCCAAGCCAGATCTCTAGCAGCGGCAGCTGGCCCCCGAAGACAAAGCCCAGCCCGCCGATCAGCACAGCCCAAACCACGGAGCCCAGGGCGTTATACCGCAAGAACTGGGCATAGGGCATATGGCCCGCCCCAGCCAGGAACGAGGCCAGCACACGCAGCAGCGCCACGAAGCGACCGAAGAAGACCGTCTTCGGGCCGTGGTGCTTGAGAAACTCCTGGGCCTGCTCCAGTCGCACGGGCGTCACCCCAACCCGCCCACCGTAGCGTGCCAGCAGGCCCAGGCCGTAGCGCCGACCGATCCCGTAGCCGAGCACCCCACCAAAGATCGCGGCCAGGGCGGCCACCGTCACTACCGCCCCAATCGGCAGCAGATGCTGCGCGGCGGCGGCGGCCGCAAAGAGCAGCACCGTCTCGCCGGGGAGCGGCAGCCCCAGGCTCTCCAAAAAGATCAGGCTCGCAATTGCCAGGAGACCGTAGTGGCTGATAAGCTGCTGGATCATGATGCTTTCTGAGTGTTGAGTGTTGAGTGTTGAGTGTTGAGTGCAGGCACTGCTTCTCAACATCACTGGCTACACATAGTGTACCGCACTAGGCTAAAGCCAGGATGAGGACGACAAGCGTCGGAACCCCACTCATCTCATACGCTCACATGCAAAGAGAGGCTAGAAAGGCAATACCGCAGAAGTAACCCTGTCACCCATGTCACGCTGAGCGCAGCGAAGCGTCCCGGCCGGGATTCTTCGCTGCGCTCAGAATGACAGAACACTTCACAGGGTTACTTCTGCGGTATTGCCTAGAAGGGCTCCGCCCTTCTAGCCTCTCTCGTCAGAGGACTCTACAGGGTGATGCCGTATGCTTGGTCAATATCGTCGAGGGCGCGAACATGCTCCAGCACATCGGCCGAGGCCGGCTCATCCAGAGTGAGCACCATCATGGCGCTCTGGCGGGGCGACTGGCGGCCCACGTACATCCCCGAGATATTCACATCGCCCTCGCCGAGCAGCATGCCGACGTGGCCGATCATGCCGGGCCGATCACGGTGGTAGGTCAGCAGCAGTGAACCCTGGGGCACAAAGTCCACGAAGTAGCCGTCGGACTGGACGATGTGCGGCTCGCCGCGCAGCACGGTGCCGCTGAAGGTGCGCAGCGCATCAGCCGTCTGCACCTGGATGACGAGCAGGCCCGAGTAGTTCTCGGCATCGGGCGAGGTGCGCTCGCTGATCCGCATGCCACGGTCGCGGGCGATCAGCGGCGCGTTCACCGGCGTCACCCGCTCGGAGCTGTTGGCCGAGAGCAGACCCTGAAGCACGGCCAGGCGCACCGGCTGCGTATCCACGTGGGACAGCTCGCCGCAGTACTCGACCTCGTAGCCGCGCACTGGCTCCTGCACCAGCTGCATAATCAGGGAGCCCATGCTGCGGGCCAGGCCGAGGTAGGGCTGGAGCACGCTCCACGCCTCGGGTGCCACAAAGGGCGCGTTCACCGCGTAGCGCGGGGTGGCCCCGGACAGCGCCGCCACCACGCCCTCGGCCACATCGGTGCCCGCCGAGGTCTGGGCCTCGGCTGTCGATGCGCCGATGTGGGGCACGGTGATGATCTTCGGATGGCCGAGGAGGATGCTGTCGGCCGGAGGCGGCTCGACATTGAACACATCCAGGGCGGCGCCGCCGAGCCGGCCCGCGTTGATCGCCTCCACCAGAGCCTCCTCATCCACGATGCCGCCGCGCGAGGCGTTGATCAGGTAGGCACCCGACTTCATCTGGGCGATGCGCGACGCACTGAACAGGTTACGTGTCCCGTCGGTGAGCGGCACATGGATAGAGATGACATCGCAGCGGGCAGCCAGCTCGTCCATCGTCACCAGCTCGACGCCCATCTGCTCGGCCCGGTCGAAGGAGACCACCGGGTCGAAGGCGAGGACAGTCATCTCCATAGCGCGGGCGCGGTGGGCCACCTCCGAGCCGATCCGCCCCAGCCCGACGAGGCCCAGCGTCTTGCCACGAACCTCCCAGCCAACAAACTTGGTGCGCATCCATTTGCCGCCCTGGAGCGAGGCGTGGGCCTGGGGGATCTGGCGGGCCAGCCCGAGGATGAGGCCAATCGTCAGCTCGGCCACGGCCACATTGTTGGAGGCGGGCGCGTTCACCACAATAATGCCCCGGCGGGTGGCCGCGTCCACGTCGATATTGTCCACGCCGGTGCCCGCCCGGCCCACCACGCGCAGCTTCGCGCCAGCCTCGATCACCTCGGCGGTTACTTTGGTGGCCGAGCGCACCACCAGGGCGTCATAATCGCCGATTACGGCCAGCAGCCCGGCCTTATCCAGGTCGAGCCGCACATCAACTTGGGCGTTGCGGCCCAGGACGGCGAGCCCCTCATCGGCGATCTTCTCAGTGACAAGAATGCGGTCCACAGGGTTGCTCCTTAATTGCAGATTGCAGATTGTTGATCATGTACCAGCAGGGTGTCCCAATGCGCAACCCTGCCGCCTGAAACCTTGTTTCACCCCACAACGCGACCCTCTAGCTCCTCGCAGATCGCGTGGAGCACGAGGGTGTGTACCTCCTGGATGCGGGCGCTGCTGTCGCTCGGCACGACGAGCGTATGGTCGGCCAGCAGGCGAGCGTCCCCGCCGCCCTTGCCAAGCATAGCAATGCTGGTTACGCCGATGGCGCGGGCGGCGCGCAGGGCGGCCAGGATGTTGGGGGAGCTGCCGCTGGTGCTGAAGAGCACGAGCAGGTCGCCGGGGCGGGCCAGAGCCTCTAGCTGACGCGCGAAGACCTGCTCGAACCCAAAGTCGTTCGCGATGCAGGTGATCGCGCCGACATCGGTGTTCAGGCAGACAGCGGGGAAGGGCCGGCGGGTGGCCCGGTAGCGCCCCACCATCTCCTCAGCCAGGTGAATGGCGTCGGTGGCGCTGCCGCCGTTGCCACAGGTAAACAGGGTGCGCCCATCGAGCAGAGCCTCGGCCACCAGGCGACAGATCGCATCGGCCGCGTCGGCCTGAGCGGCGAATGCCTGGAAGACTGCGACGCTCTCATCGAGTTGGCCGCGAAATAGCGTGTGCATCGTGGGTACCAGAAGGGGCGAAGCGCACCGGCCCTCCCGGCGCACCTCGCCCCTACATCATCGTCGGGCGAACGAAGCCCTATGATACCACTGTTCCCGCTAGGGCTGTTGCAAAGCGCGGGGGCTTCGCCCCCGCACCCCCACCGGGGGCTCTGCCTACAACCCAACAGACCTATCTCACGCCCGGGGCGCGCGGATCAGCAGGCTGGCGACGATCACCTGGACGAGGGCGAGGCTGCGGCTGCGGTGCGTGCCCGAGCCGGGGAGGCCGATCTGCGTGAGGGGGAGGGCGGGGGTACCTGGGGCCGGAGGCCAGAGCACCCCAAGCAGCGCCTTATAGCTGCTCTGGTCGAGCTGTGCGTCGATCCTGATCCGGATGCTGGCCTGGCCATCCTCATCAATGATCTCGCGGTCGATCTGGATGTGGGGCAGGGCGCGCTGCTCAACAAAAGCCAGGAATGGCTCAAGGGCAACGCTCGACGGCGCGCGGCGCAGCAGCACATCCACGGCCTGCGGCATCGTGTCGGCGTCCTCACCCGGCTCGCCGGGGGTATGAAAGCGCACCACCAAGCTTGCTTGGCGGCGCTGCCCGACGATATAGCGAGCAGCGGCATCATCGTTGGCCGGGCGCAGCGCCAGCACCTGCTCGGCGGCATAACCGCGCTCACTGGTGTCGCGCGTAAACCGCCAGGTGTGACGCAGGTCATCGTCCGGGTCGAGGTAGACCGTCAGATCAAAGAGACTATCCAGGCCGGGGGGAGTGAGGGTGAACATCCCGTAGGCGATCACCAGCCCGGTGGCGGCAACCTTCTCGGGCGAGCGCAGCACGCCGTTACGATGATCATAGGCCGGCTTCAGGATCGTCCCACCAGCCCGCAGCGTCGCCAGGTGCTCGGCCATCAGGCCCAGATCGTTGGCAGCCGGGTTCGAGTCCGTCAGCCCAAGCGCCAGGCGCTCGGCGCGGTTGTAGCGGTGATAGTCGTCGAGGCAGATCGGGGTCACGCCATTATCCCCAAGGATGCGCAGCACCCCTCGGGCCAGGGTCGTCTTGCCAGTGCCGCCATCACCGACGACGCCGAGCATCAGCGGTCGTGTTGCGTTCATAACGTGTTGTTACGTCGTAGATGAGGGGAGGGGGGCGCAGGGGTGCCGCAAGTGGTGCCCCTGTGCATCCCGCCGCACCCTACCCGCGCGCCTTCCAGTCGGCCAGGAACTGCTCGATACCCCGGTCGGTCAGCGGGTGCCGCATCGACATCTGGAGCACCTTGAAGGGGCAGGTGGCAATGTCGGCCCCAGCCAGGGCGCTGTCGATGATGTGGCGCGGGTGGCGGATCGAGGCGGAGATGATCTTCGTCTTGATCTCCGAGTCGTTCTTGTAGATCTGGCTGATCTCGCGGATGAGCTGCATCCCGTCCACGCCGGTGTCATCGACGCGGCCCACAAAGGGGCTGACGATGAAGGCGCCAGCGCGGGCGGCCATCAGCGCCTGGGAGGCGTTGAAGATCAGGGTGACGTTGGTGCGGATACCCTTGCGGGCCAGCTGATAGACCGCCTTCAGGCCCTCGGTGGTGCTCGGCACCTTTACGATCACGTTCGGGTGCCAGGTGGCGAACTCCAGACCCTCCTTCACCATACCGTCGCCGTCGAGCGAGACTGCCTCGGCGCTGATCGGGCCGTCCACCAGCTCGGCGATCTCGCTGATCACGGACTTGAAGTCGGCACCCTTCTCACGGGCGACCAGGGTCGGGTTGGTCGTCACGCCGCTGAGGATGCCCCAGGAGGCCGCCTCACGAATCTCATTGATGTTTGCGGTATCCAGGTAGATTTGCATCACGTTGCTCCTTGAAAGGACGTATACACCAATAGCATATGAATTATATAGCATAGTGATGATTTATGCAGCCATGCACAGGTGCATGAGAGCTATTGTTAAGGCTTTGCTACTTAAGACGAGGTTTCAGCATGCTCTGCCGTTTGGCATAGCGCAAGGTATCCCAATGCGCAACCTCTGCCACCTGCCACCTGAAGCCTTGTCTCAGGTACAATGGCATCTAGCGTAGGGGCGCGTCGCGACGCGCCCCTACCCACCTATGTTCAGGTTAGGAACGCTGTCACCCTGAGCGAAGCGAAGGGCCCCGGCCGGGATTCTTCGCTTCGCTCAGAATGACAGGTAAACTGCAATCTGCAATCTGCAATCGTAGAGAGGAGCCACCGATGCCCGACCAGCCATTCGGCCTCTGGCCCAGCCCGATCACGCCGCGCGGGCTCGCCGACGACCTGCGGCTCACCGATGTGCAATGGGATAGCGATGGCCGCCGGATCGTCTGGCTGGAGGGCCGGGGCGCGCGGAGCGTCTTGGTCTGCGCCGACACGCATAGCGGCGACGCCCCGCGCGATCTGACTCCCGCCGACCTGTCGGTGCGCGGGCGAGTCGGCTACGGCGGCGGCGACTTCTGCGTCGGTCACGGCGCGGTCTTCTTCGTCGAGGGCGGATCGGGCCGGATCTTCCGCCAGCCTCTGAGCGGCGGCCCGGCCTCGCCCGTCACCCCGGCCTTCGGTGGCGCCGCCGCGCCGGCCCTCTCGCCCGATGGCCGCTGGCTGCTCTATGTCCACTCCGATGCGGGCGAGGACTGCCTGGCCGTCGCCCCCGCCGACGGGAGCCAGTGGCCGCAGCGTCTCGTGACCGGCCACGACTTCTTTATGCAGCCCTGCTGGCACCCCGCCGGCGACCGGGTGGCATGTGTGGCCTGGGACTTCCCGAATATGCCGTGGGACGGCACTGGCCTCTATGTGGCCAGCCTGGATCTGGATGGCCCCGCGCCAGTGGCCCGCGACGTAAGCATGCTCGCCGGTGGCCCCGAGGTGGCGATCTTCCAGCCTGCCTTCTCGCCCGATGGCCGCACCCTAGCCTATGTGAGCGACGAGAGCGGCTGGGGCCAGATCTATCTGCGCAATCTGGGCGACGGCAGCGTGCACCAGCTCACCGACGCCGAGGCTGAGCACGCCCAGCCAGCCTGGGCGCAGGGCATGCGCACCTTCACCTGGGGCCACGACAGCGCACGGATCTACTTCCTGCGGAACCACGGCGGAGTGCGTCACGTTATGGTGCAGCCGGTGGCGGGCGGCCCGGCCCAGACCCTCGGCGTCGGTGAGGGCTACACCTGGGCCGAGCAGCCCGCCGCCTCGCCCACCCAGGACCAACTCGTCGGCATCGCCTCGTCCAGCGTCACCCCGGCGCGGGTCGTGCTAGCTGACGGCACGCGCACCCACATCCTCAAACGCAGCTCGGGCGAGCTAGCGCCCACAGAGCTGATGGTCGCCGCCCACCCGGTGAGCTGGCCGACCGCTGGCGACGCAACCGCACACGGCATGCTCTACCTGCCGCCGGGCTACGTGCCGGGGCAGGCAGGCCCGCGCCCGCCGGCCATCGTGCGCATCCACAGCGGCCCCACCGACCAGTCCAAGGCGAGCTACAGCGCCGCCACGCAGTTCTTCGTCACACGAGGCTACGCCGTGCTAGAGGTGAACTACCGGGGCAGCACCGGCTACGGGCGGGGCTACATGCTCGCCCTGCGCGACAGCTGGGGTGTCTGCGACGTGGAGGACGCGGTGAGCGCGGCGCGCTACCTGGGCGAGTCGGGCGCGGCCGACCCGGCCCGCCTGGTGATCTACGGCAGCAGTGCGGGAGGCTACACCGTGCTAGAGGCGCTCTGCCGCGCGCCGGGCACCTTCCGCGCCGGGATCTGCCTCTACGGCGTCTCCAACCTGTTCGCCCTAGTTGCCGATACCCACAAGTTCGAGGCCCGCTACCTCGACCTGATCGTCGGCCCGCTGCCCGAGACAGCCGCGCGCTACCGCGAGCGCTCGCCGATCTTCCACGCCGACCTGATCCGCGACCCGGTGGCCATCTTCCAGGGCGCAGAGGACAAGGTGGTGCCGCCAGCCCAGGCTGAGGAGGTGGTGGCGGCGCTGCGGCGGAGCGGCGTGCCGCACACCTACCAGCTCTACCCCGGCGAGGGGCACGGCTGGCGTCGGCCCGAGACGATCGAGGCGTTCTACACCGCAGTCGAGGCATTCCTGCGCCAGCACGTGCTCTTCGCGTAGAGAAACCTACCCGGCCCGCCGCTGCCGCCAGCGCTGGCGCAGGTAGGCCAGGCCGTTGCGCTGGTAGACCAGCCACTCGACCACCAGCACGATCAGGGCGGCCAGGGCCAGCCAGCGCCAGATCTCCTGCCGCCCGTCGCGCTGGCGGGTAGTCGTGCTCTGGGCACCGCTCGTCTGCGGCACTGTCAGGTCGCGCTGCGGGGCGATGGTCGACTCCTGCTGGTCGAACAGGTTCACCGCGTAGCGATGGGTCGCCTGAATCTCACCATCGCGCAGCTCCTCCAGGGTGTACACCCCCAGAGGGTCGGTGTCGGCGTAGATCGCCTGGCCGTCGCGCATCTGCACGCCGCCATCGCGCGAGCTGGACACCGCGCCGTCTGGCCGGGTCACCCGCACCTCGGTAATGCTGGCGTCCACCTGGAGAGCTAGGGGCTGGCCGGGCAGCAGCTGCGACGCCTCGGCCCCGCTGCCGGGGGCTAGGTAGCTCATCAGGTTCGAGAGCAGCAGCGGGAAGGCCACCTGGAGCGGAAGATCAGAGTTGTGCAAGTCGAAGGCCAGCACCGCGATCCGCCGCCCGTCGCGCTCGCCCACCGCCAGGATCGGTGCGCCGTCGCTGTCCACCACCACCCGCGCCCAGCTCCCCGGCACGATCCGCGCCGCCTTCAGCACGCTCACTTCGCTCAGGCTCACGTTGCGCAGGAGGGGGTCGTCGCCGCTGATCGAGCGCAGGCTAGGGAACTCGATCTCGCCCGTGACCGAGAAGTAGTCGGTGCTGCGGATCGGTCCGATAAAGAGCAGGTTGCCCGGCGGCAAAGTCGCCGGTGCCGAGCCATCGATGATCGTCACCGGAATCTGGGTAGCCGTCTCGGTGAAGGTGCTCGTCCCGCTGATCGGCTTCGTCACCTGGACGCCGGGCAGCAGCGCGAGGCCGGTCTCTAAGAAGCGATTGCCCTGGCTGATCAGGCGCACAGTCAGCGCGTCGCCCAGCGTGCTCACGGCGAAGGCCCGGTCATCGGCGGCCAGGGCGTCCTGCCCGTCCAGGCGGGCCTCCACCACCCGCACCTGGGGCGGGATCTCGGCCACGATGCTCTGTCCGTGCGTTGGGTCAGGGTCGAGGCTGAGGTTATAGGCGTTAAAGATCGCCCCATCGAGGTAAATGTCGAGGCGGCGGGCGGCGGCAGACACGCCGTAGTTCGTCACCTGCACAAAGAGGGTCTGCGAGTTCTGGCCGGGCTGGAGCGAGATGGCGCTCACGGCCACATTCTCGCTGGCGCGCCCGATCGGGAAGTAGCTGACGCGGGCTGGCACGCGGGTATCGCTAGGGATGCGGACATTGCCATCGGAGATAATCGCGATCTCGCTGTCCTCCTCGCGGGCGGCCAGCGCCGAGGCCAAGGTCAGCGGCTGTGAGAGGTCGCTGCCGCCGCCGTTGTCGAGCTGGATCGCGCTAATCGCCTGCCGCAGCTCGCGCCGGTCGCTGGTCGAGGCGACGGGCACCTGCATCGTGCCGCCAGCGGCGATGATCGTAGCCTGTCCGCCATCGGGCAGCTGGTCGATCAGCTGGACGGCCTTCGCCTTGGCGGCCTCCAGGCGAGAGGGCGGCTCATCGTCGGCCCCCATGCTCGCCGAGTGGTCGAGGA
This sequence comes from Chloroflexales bacterium ZM16-3, assembly GCA_004138175.2. GTDB lineage: Bacteria > Chloroflexota > Chloroflexia > Chloroflexales > Chloroflexaceae > Oscillochloris > Oscillochloris kuznetsovii. The sequence goes on from RYFE02000066.1 coordinate 11,871, forward strand.
TAATGATCAGGTTGCGCCCGCTAATCCCCTGAGTCTGGAAGAAGGGCCGGGCCAGGGCCAGCACAAGCAGCAGCAGCAGCAGGAGCTGGAGCAGCAGCAGCAGGCTACGGCGCAGCTTCTGCCAGGGCGCGTTGGCCTCCACATCGCGCACCATCTTCCGCCAGAGGAAGGTGGACGAGACCGGGCGCTCCTCGCGGCGCAGCTTGAGCAGGTACATCGCCACAATGATCGGGCCGATGATCGCGGCGCCGAGCAGGGCCAGGGGGGAGATCAGGGACATCTATGCTCCAATGTTGCATGTTGCATGTTGCATGTTGCATGTTGCATTATCTCAGCACGCCCCGCTTGCGCATCTGCGAGAGGACAAACTCATCGACGGGGACGGAGGTATCGACGGCCAGGTAGTTCATGCCGCGCCCGTTGCAGAAGCTCTCGATCTCCTCGCGCCACGCATCCAGCCCCTCGCGGTAGCGCTGGATCAGGCCGATATCGGCGCTGATCTCAACCGGCTCGCCGCCCTCCACATCCACCAGCTTAAAGTCGCCGTCCAGCTCGGGCGCGATCTCCTGGGGCGCCAGGATGTGCATCACCGTCACCTCGAAGCGCCGCGACGAGAGTGCGCCAAGGGCATCCTTCCAGCCGGGGTCGAGCAGGTCGGAGCAGAGCAGCAGCGGGCCGGGGGTGCGCGCCGTCTGGGCGTAGGTGCGACAGGTCTTCGCCAGGTCGCCGCCCTTGCCGGGCGTAAGGCGCTGGAGGAAGCCGAAGAGCGGGAACGCGCCGCGCTTGCCGCGCACGCTCGCCATGGACTGCGGGTGCGGCCCGGCCCCGAAGGCGCTCACGCTCACCCGGTCAAGGTTGCTCAGGGCGATGTATCCATAGGCACCGGCCAGCCGCTTGGCGTAGTGCAGCTTATTGGGCTCGCCCCAGTCCATGCTGGCGCTCGTATCGACCAGCAGATGGACATTCAGCTCCTCCTCGGCCACAAACAGCTTCAGGTAGAAGCGCTCGGCGCGGGCGTAGAGGTTCCAGTCGATCTGGCGGATATCGTCGCCGCTGGCGTATGGCCGAAAGTCGGCGAACTCCACCGAGGAGCCGCGCCGCGGGCTGCGCCGCTCGCCCTGGATATCGCCCGCCATGGCCCGCTTCGTGAGTATCGACAGACGATCAAGCTTGCGCAGGAATGAGGATTCGAGGAGAGGTTCGGTGATCATATGCCCTCGTAGGGACGCAGCGCGCTGCGTTCCTACTCCTCTTTAACGGCCTCAAGCACACCCTTGACCACCTCGTCGGGCGAGATGCCCTCGGCCTGGGCTTCGAAGTTGAGCACGACGCGGTGACGCAGGGTGGGCAGCGCGGCGGCCTTCAGGTCGGCGAAGGCCACGTTGAAGCGACCGTCGAGCAAGGCCATGATCTTGCCGGCCAGGATGAGCGCCTGCATGCCGCGCGGCGATGCGCCATAGCGCACGTACTGCCGGGTGATGCTGGGCGTCTCCTTGCCGCCGGGGTGGGTGGCGGTAATCAGGCGGGCCGCGTAGGCCAGCACATGGCTGGCGATCGGCACGGTGCGGGCGAGCTCCTGCATCTCTACGATCATCGCGCCGTTGGCCACGTGGCGGGTCTGCGGACGGCGGGAGCCAGTGGTGCGCTGCGCGATCTCCACCAGCTCGGCGGCGGAGGGGAAGGTCACATGTACCTTAAAGAAGAAGCGGTCGAGCTGGGCCTCGGGCAGCGGGTAGGTGCCCTCCATCTCCAGCGGGTTCTGGGTGGCCAGCACAAAGAAGGGCCGGTCGAGCTTATGAATGGTCTTGGCGACCGACACCGTCTGCTCCTGCATGGCCTCCAGCAGGGCGCTCTGGGTCTTCGGGGTAGCCCGGTTGATCTCGTCGGCCAGCACCATGTTAGCGAAGATCGGCCCCGGCTCGAAGCGGAACGCCTTGCGCCCCTGCTCATCCTCGCTGATCAGAGTGGTGCCAATAATATCGGCTGGCATCAGGTCGGGGGTAAACTGGATGCGCGAGAAGCTACAGTCGATCACATCGGCCAGGGTACGCACCAGGGTCGTCTTCGCCAGGCCGGGCACACCCTCCAGCAGCGCGTTACCGCCAGCGAGCAGCGTCACAACCACCTGGCGCACCAGGTCGCGCTGGCCGACGATCACATTCGCCACCTCGGCCTCGATCATCTGCGCCCGTCGGCGGAACTCGTCGGGGCTGAGGCTGGGCGGGGCCGTATCGGGGGTGGTCATCGAGGCTCCTTTATATCAGTGTTGAATGTTGAGTGTTGAGTGGCAATACCGCAAAAGTCACGCTGTCACCCTGAGCGAAGCGAAGGGTCCCGACCGGGATTCTTCGCTTCGCTCAGAATGACAAGATATCCCACAGCGCTACTTCTGCCGTATTGCGTTGAGTGTTAGGTCACTCAACACTCAACACTCAACACTTTTAATTTCCCGGCTCAAGCTGCGAGAAGTAGCGGCGCACGAAGTCCTTCATATGGGGCGGGATGTAGCCGCGGTCGAGGGCCTCGCTGGCCGCCCGCGAGTACTCGGGGTAGAGCTGCTCGTAGGGAACTACCGAGGGGTTGTTTGCGCCTGGCAGGTTGCTCTGTCCCTGCTGGGTCTGGCTCTGTCCGCCCTGGCCCTGCTGGCCCTGCACAAAGTCGGGGTTGCCATTTTGGCCCGATGGCTTAAAGGGCTGGTAGACCATGCCGGAGCTGCCGCTGCCGCTGCCCTGCTGGTTCGCCGGGTGGTTCGGGTCAACATTCGGGGTGTTGCCGCTCTGGCCCTGGCCGAGGTTTGGCGCGTTGCTGCCGCCGCCCTGCGCGTTCTGGCCCTGCGCGTTTTGGCCCTGGCCCTGCTGGCCCTGCTGACCTTGCTGGCCTTGCTGACCAGCCTGGCCCTGCTGGCCCTGCTGACCTTGCTGGCCTTGCTGACCAGCCTGGCCCTGCTGGCCCTGCTGACCAGCCTGGCCTTGCTGACCCTGCTGGCCTTGCTGACCTTGCTGACCAGCCTGGGCGATCTGCTGACGAGAGCCCTGCACCTGGGAGAGCGACTGCTGAGTCGCCTGCTGGTTAGCGAGATCCTGCTGGGCCTGCTGAACATTCTGAGATGCCTGCTGGAGCTGCTGGGCCGCCTGCTGCGTGTCGCCGCTGCGCAGAGCGTTTGCCGCGTTCGAGAGGCTCTGGGCCGTCTGCTGGTCGCTACCAGACATCTGGGATGCCTGCTGGGCGAGCTGGTCGGCGAGCTGCTGGCGCTGCTCCTCAGACATCTGAGCGAGCTGGTCGGCGAGCTGCTGGAGATCCTGTGCGGCCTGGTTCAGGTCGGGGCGTTGGCTGGGCTGGCGGCCAGAGAGCGACTCAAGGCTGCGCGCCATCTGCTCAAGAGCGGCGCGGCGCGAGTCCGCATTCGGGTCGAGCTGCTGCTGGAGCCGGGCCTCGGCTGCCGAGAGATCAGCCAGGGCATCCTGCTTATCGCCGGGGTTGCGGCGCAACGATTCACGCAGCGCATCGAGCTCCTTCTGGAGCTGCTCAAGGTCAGCCGGGCTGAGCTCAGTATTTTTGGCCAGCTCCTGCTGAAGCTGTGCAATCTGCTGCTCGGTCTGGGCGAGGGCGGACTGCACCGCCTGTCGCTCAGCGATCACCGCGTCCTGCGGGTTGGGGACAAGCATCAGGACAATGCCGACGGCCAGAGGCGCGAGGCTCCACAGCAGCCAGGTGCGGTCGAAACGCAGGGGCAGCTGGCTGGCCTTCAGGGCGTGGGCGATAATCCCGGCGTCCTCCTGCTGCCGCTCGCTGAGCGGGTCGTGGGCCTGCTGCTGGTGCAGCTCGATCGCGGTGGACAGGCGCTCGCGCAGGCCGAGGAGCATATCGATCCGCTGGGCCACCCGCCGGAGCGGCAGGGGCTTGAGCGTGGCGTAGCCGAGCACCACGGCCAGCCAGATCAGCAGGGGCAGTACCGCCCACAACCGCAGGCCAACAAGCGGCACGAAGCGGCCAAGCAGAGCGACGAGCGCAAAGCCGACCGCGCCCACCCAGAGCGTCCTGCTGGCGAAGAGCAGCGTATCGCTAAGCCGCAGCCGCAGCCCCATGGGGCCGAGCTGCTTCCTGACAGTGTCGTAGGGGCTTAGGGTCATCGATCACCTCGTAATGTTGAATGTTGAATGCTGAATAGCACTGCCCTATAGACGCGCCTTATACGAGCGGCGTTCCGACATCCAACATTCAACATTACTGCTCCTTCCGCCACACATGCTTCTCGACCACCTGGCGGGCCAGGCTGCCGTGCTCCCAGACCTCGACAACGCGCTGGCTGACGATCGTCACCGTGTCGCGCACCAGGTCGGCGTCGGGCTTGATGATAGGGGCGGCCTGCCGGGTTCCAGCAGCAGCGACAGGCAGGTGGGCGGCCTCAGCACGGCGGCGCAGCCAAGCCATGCCGACCTCGGCGGCCACCGTAGCCAGGCCCACAGCCAGGGCCGTGCCCACCTGCTTGATCTGAGCGACCGGCAGCTGCTGGCCTGCGATCATAATAGATGTGGCGCCCGTGCGAGCCAGGGCATCCTGCTGGAGAGGGCCACCGCAGGCGCCGCAGTAGCGATTGTCGAGAGGGTTGCCGTGCTGGCACGCCGGGCAGATTCGCTCAACCATCGGGAGGCTCCTCGTGGCTAGGGGGGACATAATGTATGAAGTATAACATTGTGCAGAATCGGGTGTCAATCGGAGTTGGGAGACCAGGGTGTGACGGAAAGTCTTGCAGCCAGTGGTAGCATGCGGGCAGCAATCGTTGCCTACGGGAGCTACCATGATGAGCAGTTCGATCAACGAGCAAACCTGACATCGCATGACCGAGGAGATTATGAACGGGATGCGGGAGTGGCGCGCCCAGCATCCGAAGGCCACCCTGCGGGAGATGGAGGACGAACGCGATGCCCAATGGGTCCGGGTACGCGCGCGGATGCTGGAAGATATGGCGCTAGCAAGCGCTGCCGTCGATTGGACGGAGACACCGACCGGCCAGCACCCAACCTGTCCCGACTGCAGCCAAGCCTTGCAACTGCGCGGGTCGGACACACGCACCCTCCAGACCCACGGCGGACAGGACGTGACCTTAGCCCGCCGCTATGGCACCTGCCCGGCCTGTGGGGCCGGGCTTTTTCCCCCTCGATGACGAACTTGGCTTGCTTCCTGGGAACCTGACCCCACGGCTCCAGGAAGCGTTAGTACGGCTCAGTACCCCCAATCCCCTCGTTCGCGAAAGCCAGCCAGGAACTGGTCTGGTTCACCGGAGCGCAGGTGCATCCCGATACGGCGCGACGCCGGACGGAAGCGGCCGGGGCGGTGCTGGTGGCGCATGAAACCGCCGAAGCGGCGCGCGTCCTACGCGCGCATCCCGCAGCGCCCTGCACACCGGACACGCTGGTGCTCAGTATCGATGGGGCCATGGTGCCACTCCTGCACGGAGCCTGGACGGAGGTGCGGACGCTGGCGGTGGGCGAGGTGATTGAGCGCGAACAGCGCCGCCAAGTCGTGCGACAACGGCAACGCCGCCGGACGGAGAGGCATACCGCTCGTCCGGCAGCGCCCCCGCCCCAAGCAGAACCAGTATCCGTGCCCCCGCCTGCCCCTCCGCCTAGACTGGTCGAGCCCGAGGCGAAGCCACCGCATCTGTGGAAGCGCGACTGGAGCGTCCAACGTCAGCGCGAACTGGCTGGTGCCGCCTAAGTGCAAGACTTTCCGTCACACCCTTGCACAAGACGGCGTTTGCACAAGATGGAGAGACATGCTATACTACGCCGCGTTGCGAAGATATACAACCTAATCCCCGATAGCTCAATGGTAGAGCATCTGACTGTTAATCAGAGGGTTCGTGGTTCGAATCCACGTCGGGGAGCCAATCAAATCTCAAACGAGGTGATAAGGATGATGTTCTTGTTACCTCGTTTTGGGCATCCCTAAGCCCAAAACGTGCCCTTTAGCTCGCCACAGCGTTGTGGCACTCGCGTATTATTAAGGTTCAACTCAGTGATGGCCTACTGTGAACACTGTGCCCGACGCGAGCACCCCGATTTTCGCCAGCGGTGGCAAGACTTTGGTCGCGTCACGGACGATGGCCGTTTCTTCGTCTGGTCGATCCCGCTCGCGCAGGCCATCATCCGGCTCCGCGCCGCGTATCGGCAGCCCGTGGAGATGCGAACCTTGACCCCCGACGAGTTGCAGGATGTGATTCGGGTGCATGAGATTAACCCGGAGCATATCAAGCATCTCCCCGCGACCGCGACCGAGGAGCCGGGCATTGCGGTGACGCTCCTCGCGAGCAAGCACGTCTCCGAAATCTACATCATTGATGGCTCCCATCGCGCCGCCCGCTGCCTTGCCGAGGGGCGACCGTTTCGTGTCTATGTCCTCAACCGGACTGAGTCGGAGATTGCGCTGCTTCAGGTGGGTGGGGAGGTTCGCTATTAGCGGCATCAGACACATCGCGCTCCGGCGCACGCGAGAAAAACACGGGTGCATCGGGTTCCACCGACCAGAAGATGCCGCCGCCTGCACCGGGCGCATCGGGCTGTGGAGGTTCGCTATTAGCGGCATCAGACACATCGCCCTCCGGCGCACGCGGGAACACGACCGGCACCAGGGGTGCTGGCGAGACGGGGATGCCGCCTCCCCTCCCCACGTACCGCCAATTGGCGGGCGCGTGCAGGTGGATGTGGATCGCCCCGTGTGCAGGGGTTTGAAACTGAAACAGGTGAACGTGTACCTCGGTGCTGCCCCCGTCGGCAGGGGTTTGAGACGGCATGTGGACGTGGACGTAGAAGGTCGCCGCGCTCATCGTTGTGTTCCTTCCTCCGCAGGGCGCACACGCCCCCTGCGACATTGGTGAAAAATCCGTTTGGGCGTTCCTAAGCCCAAAACGTGCCCATTTTGCTCGCCACAACGCTGTGGCACTCGTGTATGCTTTGGTAAGGTTCAGCCGAAGGCTCAAACTACTACGGTACGTTGCGGGTGTCACCCCCTCGTTACCGTGACTATCCAGGTCGCCCCGTGCGGCGGCCGCAGCGGTGAGAGTTCACCGCAGTTCTTTGATCGCTTGGCCCCGTTGCTCGCTGCTAGTCACAGCGGCGCGGGCCTGGGTGATACGGCTCTCAGGGTAGAGGGTCGTGGGCGGGCATCGTGGCGGCGCTGGGGTTTCTTGGGCTGACAGCGCACCACAACAAATACAGGGCTTGTGTAGCCGGGTTTAGACCCTGACGGCTACACAAGCCCTGTATTTATTTGTCATATTCCTACCAGACGCCTGAGAACGCCCGGCATCCACGATCCCCCGCACCTGCTCCATCGAAAGCCCCGACTTCTCGGCGACACTCTCAATGTAAATGCGGTGACGGCGCCCAACACGCGGTGCCGTCTTTAGCGTGCCCTCGGCGATCCATGCACGGATCGTCTGAGGTGTCGCGCCAAATACCCAGGCCGCCTCTTCGGGCGAAACAAAAGGCATCTCCACGCTCGCCACCTCCCTTCGCTGTCTTACGCTGCCATCCTAGCATAGTGATCAAAATACGTCAATATCGAAAGTAAACGTTGACATCGAAGATATGCTATGCTATACTAAAGGCAGTTAGCGAAGATAGCGAAAACAAAGGAAGCCACCGCAATGACCAGCACCCGCGCCTACCGCCTCGCCCGCCTCACCAACGACCTGGAGCTGCTGGCCAGCGCCAGCCGCCGCCAGATCAACGCGGCGCTGTGCGACGAGGCGCTGGCGGCGGCGGCCATCGAGAGCGCGGAGCTGCTGGCGCTGTTCCGCACGGCCCCGGCGGAGGCGTGGGCGCGGCTGGCGGCGATGAGCGAGGCCCAGCGCATCGTGCAGGCCATCGACATGGCCTGCCACCTGGAGGCCCAGGGGATCGAGATGCGCTGGGGCGACATCCGTCAGCGGTGGGAGGCGAAGCTGGCGGAGATCGCCGAGGCCGAGGCGGCGGAGGCCGCGGCGCTGGCGGCGCTGGCCGAGGCGCAGGCCGCGCTGGGCGTTGCGGCCACCGCGCACCCGCGCCCCGAGGCGCTGGCCGAGGCGACGGCCCGCGTGATGCGGGCGGCGGACAGCTACTTCGCCGCTCGCGCTGCCCGCGAGGCCGCCGAGGGCGAGCCGTTCCCGCAGATCGCAGGGAGGCCCGCGCCATGAGCCAGCGCCCCAACGACGCCGAGCCGCTCGACCTTCCGGCGTATCTGGCCTGGCTCTGGCAGCTCATCCACGTCTGGATATTCGTCGTGAGCGTCACGCTCAACATCGTGTTTGTCCTGCTGCTGCTTGGCTTCTAGCCACCGACGACCACGAATCGCAACGCACTACAAGGAACACCACGCCATGATCGGTCGCAACAAGGTTCAGGCCGTCCAAGAGGCCATCACGCTCCAGTACGCCAACGGCAAGTCCGTCGCCCGGATGACGGTGGGGAGCGGGCGCTTCACGCCGCTGGTCGGCTTTCATATCGAGTGCGGCAAGGACGATGACCTTGACCGCGCCCTGCACGGGGCGGGGGTGGCGCAGATCGAGATCAAGCACCAGCGCCAGGGCGGGGCCGAGATCGTGCGCCACTGGTTCCTCGGCGAGTCGGTGAAGTTCTACCCCGTCACCGCTGGCCCGGTGGCTCCCACGGTGGCCGCCAGCCTGGGGCGGAACGCACGGCGCACGAGCGAGGCGGGCATCGGCCTCCGCTGGGGCACCAACGAGCGCAGCAAGATGGCGCTGCGTGGCTACCTGGACATCCTCGTGCGGGCGGGCAGCGTGCGCCTGGTGCAGCTCGCGGTGCGCAGCAAGATGACCGATGTGCTGATGGCGGCGCTGGTCGATCACGGGCGGGTCTGCGAGGCCGCCGATACGCTCGTGGATCGCGCGCGGCACCCGGAGGTCGTCACCTATCACGAGATCGCGCTGCCCCTCGGCCCCGCCGACGAGCAGGAGTGGGGCAAGGGCGACACGGCCACGGTGGTGCCGTTTCGGAGCCTCCACCCCGCCGCAATCGACGCCGACTACCTGCGGGGCGTCTGGCGCTCCGACGCGGTTCACGCCGCCGCCTATCGGGAGTGGGAGGGCGTGCAGGTCTGGGCGCACGAGTACGCCAGCCAGGCCGAGGAGCCGACGGCTCGCCAGGGCGGCAGCGACAGCGGCGAGGACGCCTAGCCGATAGCCGATAGCCGATAGCCGGAGGAAACTGATGGACACACAGCTCACCAAGTCCGAGATCCTGACTGCCTTTGTGGGGCAGGAGCGCCCGACGGCGATTGTCCAGCTTCTTCGGCTGCGCCACTCTGGCACAGAGGAAGTCTACACCGGCCCTGCCCAACTGTTTCTGCAATGGAACGTCCCGGCTCGGGGCCGCGCTGCGCCGCGTCTCATGCTCATCACGGTTGCGGATCGAGACTGGGCTGAGGGCAGCGCCGACGACATCACTGAGGCGGGCGATGTGGTCGTTGAGGACTACCTGATGCGGATCTTCCGCGTTGCCTAGCCGCCCCTCGTGTCACCGCTGACTGGAAAGGAACCCCCATGCCCTGCAATCTGGCCGTGAGCATTACGAAAGCCGCCGTGACCGAGGAGCGCCTGCGTGCGCTCCTGACGCCGGAGGCGGTGCAGCCCGTCATTGCGGCGTACCTGCGCCAGCCCGGCGTCGTTGGGGCCGGTGAGCGCGTCATCGTCCAGCGGCAGGGCGACGGCCTTGCGGTGACGGTCGGCAGCCTGACGCTGACCATCAGCGGCGGGCAGGTGCAGACCCGCGCCACGCGGGGCACCAACGCCACGCGGGCGCAGGAACTCGCTGACGCCCTGAGCGACCTGCTGGCCCTCGCCGCCGATACGCGCTTCGCGCAGCAGGTGCGGGCGGCGCTGGCGACGTTCGGCACGGTCGCCGCGCAGCAGGTCACAGTGGACAACGGCGGTGTCACCCAGGCCGCGACGGTGCTGACGCTGCACATCTAGGGAGGGAGCCGTGGAGATCAAGGTCTATGTGCTGCCCGGCGGCACGGTGCAAATCTTTGTGGACGGGCAGGTGAGCTTCGCGCAGGCGCAGCAGATCACCCAGGCGGTGATCGCGCAGCTCCAGGCCAGCGGGGTTGCGTTCAGCGCGGTCGGGACGGTGGAGCAGCACAAGGACGGCGTGACGCACGTCCACGTTCACGGAGGCGTCCATGTCGGCCACTAATTTGCCCCCGCAGCCCGCCCCGCCCACCCCGCCCGCCCCGGCCTGGTTTCGGCAGTTTCAGGTGAGCTTCGTGTCCGGCGAGGCCCACGCCTTCCTTGTCAGCGGTGACATCAACGGCTACGCCCACGAGGGC
>RYFE02000067.1 GCA_004138175.2 Chloroflexales bacterium ZM16-3
GGTTGGGGGTTGGGGGTTGGGGGTTGGGGGTTGGAACCTTGTGGGGTGATTCTGCGGTGTATAGGCAGGATTAGCTTTGCAGGGAGGAACCAACCATGGAGATTAAGAGCTTTCGGGATCTGCGGGTGTGGCAGGTTGGGATGGAGCTGGTGACGCAGGTGTATGCGCTCACCAGGAGCTTCCCGGCGGATGAGCGTTTTGGGCTGACAAATCAGCTGCGCCGGGCGGCGGTCTCTATCCCATCGAATATCGCGGAGGGCCACACCCGCGAATATACCCGCGAGTATCTCTATCATCTTTCGGTGGCCCAGGGCTCGCTCGCCGAGATCCAGACCCAAATTGAAGTAGCCGCACGTCTCGAATATTTTGCCGAAACAGAGCGAATCAAACTGATTAGCCAGGCAACAGCACTAGCAAAGCAACTGTACACACTGCGTAACTCGCTACAGCGAAAAGAGTCGTACAAAGGAGCGCCCGATGACCACATCGATCCTGAGTAATATTCTGCGTGTTCTGGCTACCCGTCAGGAGGGAGAGGCTGTGGCCCACCATCTCCCAACCTCCATCTCCCAACCCCTGGCTGGGCCAACCTCCATCTCCCAACCCCTGGCTGTGGCCCACCAGCCCCCAACCTCCATCTCCCAACCCCTGGCTGTGACCCACCAACCCCCAACCCCCATCTCCCAACCCCTATCCGACTACCCGCCCACAGACCGCTGGGACTCCTGGGCCGAGTACGACCCCAAGTCCTGGCCCAAGAAGGTCGAGCGAAATTATACCCTGGTGCCCACGGTCTGCTTTAACTGCGAGAGCGCCTGCGGCCTGCTCGGCTATGTGGACCGCACGACGATGAAGATCCAGAAGTTCGAGGGCAACCCGGCTCACCCCGGCAGCCGTGGCCGCAACTGCGCCAAGGGCCCCGCTACGCTCAACCAGGTCTACGACCCCGACCGCATCCTCTACCCGCTCAAGCGGGCGGGCGGGCGCGGCGAGGGCAAGTGGAAGCGGGTAAGCTGGGACGAGGCTCTGGATGATATCGCTGGCCGTCTGCGCAAGGCGATTGTCGAGCAGCGCCAGCGCGAGATCATGTACCACGTCGGCCGCCCCGGCCACGATGGGGTGATGGAGTGGATCTTGCCGGCCTGGGGCGTGGACGCCCACAACTCGCACACCAATGTCTGCTCCTCGGGCGCGCGCTGCGGCCAGTCGATGTGGATGGGACTCGACCGGCCCTCGCCCGACCACGCCAAGGCCCGCGTGATCTTCCTGATCAGCTCGCATCTGGAGACCGGCCACTACTTCAACCCGCACGCCCAGCGGATTATGGAGGGCAAGATGGCCGGGGCTAAACTGATCGTGCTGGATACCCGGCTCTCCAACACGGCATCCATGGCCGACGAGTGGCTCTCGCCCTGGCCCGGCAGCGAGTCGGCCATCCTGCTCGCCATCGCCAGCTACCTGCTGCGCACCGGCCGCTACGACCGCGACTTTGTGCGGCGCTGGGTGAACTGGGAGGAGTACCTGCGCGGCGAGCACCCCGGCGAGCCGGTCAGCTTCGAGCACTTCGAGATGAAGCTGCACGCGCTCTACGCTGCGTACACCTTCGCCTTCGCCGCCCAGGAGAGCGGGGCCAGCGCCGAGCAGATCGAGCGCATCGCCGAGATCGTCTCGCGCTGCGATGGCCGGCTGGCCGCCCACACCTGGCGCAGCGCCACCAGCTCCAACCTCGGCGGCTGGATGATCGCCCGCTGCCTCTGGTTCCTCAATGTGCTCACCGGCTCGATCGGCGTCGAGGGCGGCACCTCGGCCAATGTCTGGGACAAGTGGGTGCCGCGCCACCCCAACATGGCCCCCCATTCCAAGGTCTGGAACGAGCTGAGCTGGCCCCAGGAGTACCCGCTTAACTTCTATGAGATGAGCATCCTGTTGCCGCACTTCCTCAAGGAGGGCCGTGGCAAGGTAGACACCTACTTCACCCGCGTCTACAACCCGCTCTGGACCAACCCCGACGGCATGAGCTGGCTGGAGGTGCTGACCGACGAGTCGAAGATGGGCCTGCACGTCCACCTCTCGCCTACATGGAGCGAGACCGGCTGGTTCGCCGACTATATCCTGCCGATGGGCCTGGGCGCCGAGCGCCACGACCTGATGAGCATGGAGACCCACGCCGGCTGCTGGATCGCCTTCCGCCAGCCGGTGCTGCGCGAGGCTATGCGCCGCCTCGGCAAGCCGGTGACGGACACCCGCGACGCTAACCCCGGCGAGGTCTGGGAGGAGGTTGAGTTCTGGATCGAGCTGAGCTGGCGGATCGACCCCGACGGCGCGCTCGGCATCCGCAAGACCTTCGAGAGCCCATATGTGCCCGGCCGGAAGATTACGGTGGACGAGCTCTACGGCTGGATGTTCGAGAACCATGTGCCCGGCCTGCCCGAGGCCGCCGCCCGCGAGGGCATGACTCCGCTGGAGTATATGCGCCGCTTCGGTGCCTACGAGCTACGCTCCGGCTCGGCCGACACCTACGAGAAGCATCTCACCCTCAGCGACCTAGCCGACACCACGGTGGACCCGGCCAGCGGCATTGTCTACACAAAGACGCCCGCCACGCCATCCTCAAACATCACACCCATGCCCTTCTTCCAGCCCGACCCCGAGCGCGGCAGGCCGATCGGCATCCAGCTAGAGGACGGCAGCCAGGTGGCCGGATTCCCCACGCCCTCGCGGCGCCTGGAGTTCTACTCAACCACCCTGCGCGACTGGGGCTGGCCCGAGTACGCCATCCCCGGCCACATCCACAGCCACGTCCACCCCAGCAAGGTGAACCGCGACGAGAATGAGGCGGTGCTGCTCTCGACCTTCCGCCTGCCCACGCTCATCCACACCCGCAGTGGCAACGCCAAGTGGCTCTACGAGATCTCTCACAAGAACCCGGTCTGGATCCACACCAGCGACGCCCAGAAGCTTGGGCTGAAGACCGGCGACCTGATCAAGGTCGTCACCGAGATCGGCTACTTCGTCGACCGGGTCTGGGTGACGGAGGGCATCAGGCCAGGGGTGGTCGCCTGCTCGCACCACCTGGGCCGCTGGCGGCTCCAGGAGGACGGCGGCGGACGCCTCTCGACGGCCCTGGTGGAGCTGAAGCAGCCCGGCGCCGGCCAGTGGAAGATGCGCACCCTGGAGGGCATCAAGCCCTTCAAGAGCGACGACCCCGACACCGAGCGGATCTGGTGGGAGGACGCCGGGGTGCACCAGAACCTGACCTTCCCCGTCCACCCCGACCCGATCTCGGGGATGCACTGCTGGCACCAGAAGGTGCGCCTTGAGCCGGCCGGGCCGGGCGACCAGTACGGCGACATCTTCGTGGACACCCGCCGCTCCACCGAGGTCTACCGCGAGTGGCTGGCGATGACCCGGTCGGCAGGGCAGGTCTCGCCGAACGGGATGCGCCGGCCGCACTGGATGCTGAGGCCCTTCCGCCCAGCGCTGGAGACGTACCGCCTTCCGGCGGAAGAGAAATCCTAAAAAAGGTTTCTATTGCCACAGGGTGATGACTGCGTCATCACCCTGTGGCAATAGAAAAAGTGTCTTCATGATTACTGAGAGTGTAAAGAGTATTCGGGCGCGGCAGGCGCTCTACCATCTGTTGTCTCGCCTCTACCTGGCCCCGCCCGACGCGGCGCTGATCGCCGAGCTGCGCGAGCTGCCTGGCCTCGCCGAACATATCGAAGAGCCAGTCCCAGCCCCCAACTCCCGACTCCCGACTCCCGACTCCCTGGCGATCGAGTACGAGCGGGTCTTCGGGCGCAACGTCTACCCCTACGAGTCGCTCTACGTTGATCGGGAGCTAATGCTGAATACGGCGGCCGCCGACCGTGTCGTGGAGCTGTACGCGGCCTGCGGCTACGCGCCCGCGCCCCGCGCGGCCGGCGCCCCTGACCACATGGGCATCGAGCTTGGCCTGATGGCCCACCTGCTCGATCTGGAGGCCGCCGCCCTGGAGGCTGACGATATCCTGGAGGCCGGCCGAGCGCACGAGCTACAGGTCAGCTGCCTACGCACGCACCTGTCCGCATGGGTGCCTGTCTGCACCCGCACGCTGCGGCGGGTCGCGGCGCATCCGCTCTACCTGGCCGCCGCCGAGCTGACCGACGAGCTGATCTTGAGCGATCTGCCTGGGAGTCGGGAGTCGGGAGTCGGGAGTCGGGAAGCTAGGGGCGAGGTTATCTCTCTCGTGGCTCGACATAGTGAACATGATAATGATGATGAGGTTGGCCTCAACCGGGTGGTGCGCCATCTGATCACGCCTGACATCGTCGGGATCTTCCTCAGCCGCGCCGACATTACGGCGGTCGGGCGCGGGCTGGGGCTGCCCACACCAATCGGCGAGCGCTTCCAGATGCTGCGCGTCCTCTTCGAGACGGCGGGCCAGTTCGAGGCGGTGCCCGCCCTACTATCCGCCCTCGACGATCTGCTGGCTGGCGAGCAGGCCGCACTCAACGATCTGTCCGGGCGGCACCCGGCGTGGGAGGGTAGCTCTCACCGCTGGCAGGATCGGCTTGCGGCAGGCCGCGCGCTCCTAGCTGAGATGCGGATGCAGGCGGATACGCTATAATTCAGCGTATTCAGCATTCAGCATTCAGCATTCAGCATTCAGCATTCAGCATGAGCGCAGCCGGGACCATCCTGATCATCGACGACGAGGCGAGCATCCGCAACGTGGCCAGGGCCTACCTGGAGCACGAGGGCTACAGCGTGCTCTGCGCAGAGACCGGGCCGGATGGCTTGGCCATGGCCCTCCAGCGCCAGCCTGACCTGATCATCCTCGACCTGATGCTGCCGGGGATGGACGGCATGGAGGTGACGGCCCGCATCCGCGAGCGCTCCGATGTCTACATCCTGATGCTCACCGCGCGCAGCGATGAGCTGGACCGGGTGGCCGGGCTGCGGGTGGGCGCCGACGACTACCTGACGAAGCCCTTCAGCCCGCGCGAGCTTGTCGCCCGCGTCGAGGCTATCCTGCGCCGGCGGCGCGGCGCGGCCCCCCGAGGCAGCCTGCTCCGCTTCGCCCACGTCGAGATCGACCCAGGCGCCCGCGAGGCCCGCGCTGGCGGGCAGGATCTCGACCTCACGCCCACCGAGTTCGACCTGCTGCTGGCCCTGGCCCGCCACCCCGAGCGCGCGCTCAGCCGCGAGGATCTGATCGAGATGGTCTGGGGCACCGACTTCTTCGGCACCGACCGGGTGGTAGATGTGTACGTCGGCCAGGTGCGCCGCAAGATCGAGGCGCTCACCGGCGAGACGGTCATCCGCACGGCGCGCGGCGTCGGCTACCGCTTTATTGACGCGCCCGCGCCGATGGGCTAAGGACGACACAGCCGCCCTCAAGGCCCACGGCGGGGCCTTCGGCCCCGAACTCTGTTTATATTGGGGGTTGGCGGGCTACGCCGCCAACCCCCAATATAAAATCTTTGTGGGGGCGGCGAAGCCGCCCGCACAGCCCCTCGGCAGGAGGCCGAGTATGCGATTATGGCTCCAGCTGCGCTGGCGCATCGTCGGCGCGCAGATGCTGGTGGTCGTGGTCGGCGTGATCACCCTGACGGTGACGGCCGACATCCTGGCCATCCGCAGCGTCGCCCCCGAGCTCCAGCCCGCCTTCCACGACGCGGTGCTGCGGGCGCTGGCCGTGGCCGCCCTCGCCGCCGCAGCCGCCGGGCTGCTCACCAGCCTGCTGCTGGCGCGGGCCATCCTGCGGCCGCTGAGCGCCATCGCCGCCAGCAGCCAGCGCATCGCCGACGGGCGCTACGACCAGCGGGTGGCTGCGCCCGACAGCGCCGAGCTTCAGGCCGTCGCCGTCAGCTTCAACCAGATGGCCCAGGCGCTTGAGCAGGTCGAGCGACAGCGCGTGGCCATGATCGGCAACGTGGCCCACGAGCTGCGCACGCCCCTGGCAGGGCTGGAGGGCTATCTGGAGGGGCTGCTCGACGGGATCGTACCCAGCGCGCCCGCCACATTCGGCGAGATGCGCCACGAGGTGCGCCGCCTGCGCCGCCTGGTGGACGACCTCCAGGCGCTCTCGCGGGTCGAGACTGGCCAGGTGCAGCTGCGCTTTGCGCGCTTCGACCTGGGCGATGTGGCTCGCCGCGTGGTGGGGCAGCTCCATCCGCAGGTGGTGGACAGCTGCCTCCAGCTTGAGCTCGATGACGCCGCGCCGGCGATAGTTGAGGCAGACCCCGACCGGGTCGCGCAGATTTTGGTGAATCTGGTGGGCAACGCTATCCGCTACACCCCGCCCGACGGCTGCATCACCGTGCATCTGGAGGCCGAGGCCGGATCAGCCCGCGTGATCGTCCACGACACCGGCGTCGGCATCCCCGCCGATTCCCTGCCCTATGTCTTCGAGCGCTTCTACCGGGTTGATCCCTCGCGGGCGCGATCCAGCGGCGGCAGCGGGATCGGCCTGACCATCTCGCGGCATCTGGCCTGGGCCATGGGCGGCGAGATCCTTGCCGCGAGCGATGGCCCCGGCCAGGGCAGCACCTTCACCCTGGTCATGCCGCTGGCTGAGGCGGGCGGCCAGGCGTAGGGGCGGCTCGCGGGCCGCCCCCACCTTCTTTGTGCGCGATATCACCCAAAAAGATGGTTATGATCTGGTTGGGATGGGGCTTGATTCCTATTACTCTTCGATCTATAATACATCACCGATAGACATATACGCATAATCGCATATGCACATCTGCACAGAAAGTGGCAGAGCCATGAATCAGAGTCTCGAAGAAGAGATTAATCATCTCCACGCGGAGATCTGTCAGGCTCTGTCCGACCCTAAGCGCATCAGCATCCTCTACGAGCTTGTCGAGGGCCGGAAGAATGTCGGTCAGCTGGCGGCGAACCTGGGGATCGACCAGCCGACGACATCACGACACTTGAAGGTGCTGCGCGAGCGGCTGATGGTGATCACCGAGCGCGAGGGGTCAAGCATCTACTACTCGCTCGCCGACCGGCGCGTGATCGAGGCCCTCGACCTGCTGCGCGCCGTCCTGGCAGCCAACCTGATCCAGCGCAAGAATCTAGCAGATATCCTCAGCTAACCGGCACCTGGCGCACCCGCGCCGGGTGTTTTTGCATGCTCGATAACTCGCCCCATGGCGTTGGGGCATGGTTTTGTATACCCAAAAAAACCACCAAAGGAGGAGCGATGACCTTGCTCAATGCGGACAAGGTGCTGGACTGCACCGGCATGCTCTGCCCCGTCCCAGTGGTGAAGACGGCCAAGGCCATCCGCGAGATCGCGGTCGGCCAGGTGCTGCGCCTGATCGCCACCGACCCCGGCGCCGTCCCCGACATGCAGGCATGGTCGCGGCAGACCGGCCACGAGCTGATCGACACCCAGACCGAGGGGAACACGTTTATCTTCCACCTCCGCCGTAAGAAATAGCCGATAGCCGATAGCCGAAAGAACAGCTACTACATCACAGCTGTGTGAGGCTACGTCGCATCAGTGGCTATCGGCTATCGGCTATTTGAAAGGGATTCTCCTCATGTCGCAGAGCGACCCGAACCAACCCACCCGCTTGGCGCTGATCGCCAGCAAGGGAACGCTCGACTGGGCCTACCCGCCCTTCATCCTCGCAAGCGCCGCCGCCGCCATGGGCTGGGATGTCGCGATCTTCTTCACCTTCTATGGGCTGACCTTGCTTCAGAAAGACCTCTCGGCGGCCAGTGTGTCGCCCCTGGGCAACCCGGCCATGCCGATGCGCCTGCCTTTCGGCCCCGACTTGCTCCAGAAGATGGACCTGCCCATCCCCACCGCGCTTATGTCGCTGCCTGGCTTCAACGTGGCCGCCACCAACCTGATGAAGCAGACCTTCGCAAACAAGGGCGTGTCCACCGTGGGCGAGCTGCGCGAGATGTGCGTCGATCTCGGGGTGCGCATGATCGGCTGTCAGATGACGATGGATGTCTTCGGCTTCACCAAGGATACGTTTATCGACGGGGTCGAGATCGGCGGCGCGGCGACCTTCCTGGAGTTCGCCTCCGACGCGAACGTGTCGATGTTTGTCTAAATGCCGACGAGCTACGCTCGTCGGCATTTAGACGACAGGTTGTTTGATGCGGCTGTGCCGCCCAAGGAGCATACCCTGTGAGCGACGACGACGTTAAAAAGGTGCTCTACGTGCAGACCCACGGGACGGCCACGCCTGAGCGCAGCGCCACCCCGTTCTTCCTGGCCACGGCGGCGGCGGCGATGGACTGTGAGGTGGGGATCTACTTCACGATGAACGGCCCGCAGCTGCTGGCCAAGGGCGCGCCCGAGACGGTGATCGTGCCGAAGGCGGGCGGCGGCGGCAAGGAGCTGCGCTACTTCATCGACCAGGCGCTGGACATGGGCGTGGAGCTGTATGTCTGCCAGCCCTCGCTCGACCTGCACGGCCTGACGATGGCCGATATGATCGACGGCGTGAAGATGATCGGCGGCGCGGCATTTAACGAGATGGCGCTCAACGCCGACGCGGTGATCTCGTTCTGAGAGGAGCAGCTCATGGGCCTGTTTGCC
The DNA here is from genome assembly GCA_004138175.2 of Chloroflexales bacterium ZM16-3. GTDB lineage: Bacteria > Chloroflexota > Chloroflexia > Chloroflexales > Chloroflexaceae > Oscillochloris > Oscillochloris kuznetsovii. The sequence goes on from RYFE02000067.1 coordinate 8,552, forward strand.
GACAAGTACCCCGAGGTGCCCTTCGAGGAGAAGTCCCGGCTGTGGGAGGAGGTCAAGGCCGACGCCCGCTTCCCCGACTACCTCTACGGCTGCTACGAGTGCGGGATCTGCGTGGCCGCCTGCCCCTCGGCCCGCTTCTACGACTTCTCGCCGCGCAAGATCGCCCAGGCCGCCGCCCGCGAGGATATCGAGCTGATCTACGAGCAGATGAATGACGATGTCTGGAACTGCTCGCAGTGCTTCTCGTGCAACCGCTGCCCGCGCCAGAACTCGCCCGGCGGCCTGATCACCATCCTGCGCGAGGTGGCCGTCAACAACGGCCTGCGCTCGGCCAAGCAGGCCCTGGAGGGCTACAGCCGGATCGTCTACAAGATTATGGGCACCGGCACCCAGGTCTCGCCCGACATGCTCCAGCCCGACGCCTTCCCCGACTGGGGCCCGCAGGTGCGCCGGGTCTCTGAGGAGCTCGACCTCTGGCGGCGCGCGCTGCCCCCCGAGACCCTGCACACCACCAAGACGGGCTGGCAGGTCGATGATAAGACGCTGATCGAGCTCTATCTGATCTGGTACACCACCGGGGTGATGGACATGATCGCCAATGTGGACGAGGGTCTGAACCTCATCCTCAGCGATGTGATGGAGGAGGTTCTGGAGGACGCGGGCTACGAGATCTGATCTGCTGGGGCTGCGCCCCAGACCTCATTTTATTGTGGTGGTTTGGCGGCAAAGCCGCCAAACCACCACAATAAAAGTACCGTGGGGGCGGCTCTGCCGCCCCCACACCCCACCGGAGGTAGGCATGGGTATTCCCACCGAGGCACTGACGAAGACGACGCGCCGCTTTGAGCGCGGCGGCGACATCCCCACCGAGGACTATCACGACATCATCAATGAGCTGGAGGCCGACGGCGAGCTGATCGTCCAGCGCGTGCCCGAGCCCTATATCGAGGTGATGACCAAGTACGGGCGCATGAAGAAGATCCCGCTGAACACGACCTGGCACCACAAGTCGTGCGGGCAGTGCGGCCATATCCCCGGCTACTCGACCGCGATCTTCTGGCTAGTGCGCAAGCTGGGCTTCGACTATATCGACCCGACCGACCAGACCTCCTGCACGGCCTGGAACTACTACGCCTCAGCCACCTCTAACGCGGCCGCCCAGGCCGCCGTCGCCCACCGCAACTTCGCCGCCGCCTACGAGACGGGCTACTTCCCGATCATCCACTGCGGCACCTCCTACGGCCACTATAAGGAGACCCGCGAGGAGATTATGCACCACCCGCACCTGCGCCACCAGGTGCGCGACGTGCTGGCGAAGTTTGGCAAGCCCCTGGTGATGCCCGAGGAGATCGTCCACTACTCGGAATATATCCACGCCGTGCGCGATAAGATCGCCGCACTCCAGACCCGCGACTTCTCAAAGATCGCCACGGTCGTGCATCCGGCCTGCCACTACTACAAGCTGGTGCAGGAGGACGCGATCTACGACGAGGAGATCTACGGCGGCCAGCGCACCGCCACGGTCAGCGCGACGATCGTGGCCCTCGGCGGCCAGGTGCGCGACTACTCGACCTGGTTCGACTGCTGCGGCTTCGGCTTCCGCCACATCCTGGTCTCGCGCGACTTCACCCGCTCCTTCGCCACCCTGCGCAAGATCGAGGTGATGAAGCAGGAGGCTAACCCCGATGTGGTGATCACCCACGACACCGGCTGCGTGACGACGCTGGACAAGAGCCAGTTCGCCACCGGGGCCGCGCACGGGGCCAACGTCGGCGTGCCGGTGATGTCGGACGCGCAGTTCGCCGCCCTGGCCATGGGCGCGCACCCCTTCCGGGTCTGCCAGCTGCACTGGCACTCGACGGACTACCGCGCGCTGCTGGAGAAGATGGGCATCGACCACGAGGCGGCCTGGGCCGAGTTCCAGCAGGATCTGGACGACCTGAAGGCCGGGAAGAAGAAGTACCTCTCCTGGGAGGATGTCGGGTAGGCGTCAGGAGTCGGGAGTCAGGCACCCCCTCTCCCGCGTGCGGGAGAGAGGGATGGGGGGGTGAGGGCCGCTGATTTCGCCCCAACCCCTAAAACTTCACAAGCATTACGGAGCGACATATGCCCTCAGACAACGTCATGGTGATCGGCGGCGGGCCGGCGGGGCTGGAGGCGGCCCGGCTGCTCGCCGATATTGGCACGAAGGTGACGCTGGTCGAGCAGCGCGACTTCCTGGGCGGCACGCCCATCGCCGAGAACTACGCGGCCCTGACCCACGGCTTCCACAGCGCCGAGGAGATGATGGGCGCGATGGTGGCCCGGGTGGCCAATAACCCGCTGGTCGATGTGCGCCTGGGCAGCACGGTGACGGCCTCCCAGGGCGAGGCCGGCGACTTTCGGGTCACGCTGGCCAGCGGCGGGGCGAGCGAGGTGGTCGAGGCCGGGGCGGTCATCCTGGCCACCGGCTTCCAGCACTTCGACCCCGGCCGCGAGACGCAGATGTACGGCTACTACGAGTACGCCGATGTGATCACCCTGGCCGACGCTGAGGCTATGCTCAAGAAGAACAGCTTCCTCAAGCCCTCCAACGGCCAGGTGCCCGAGCGGGTCTGCTTCATCCAGTGCGTCGGCTCGCGCGACCGGCAGATCGGCAACGAGTACTGCTCGAAGGTCTGCTGCGGGATCTCCTCCAAGCAGGCGATCGAGGTGCGCCAGCTCTCGCCGACCACCAAGGTCTTCATCTTCTACATCGACATGCGCATGTACGGCTACTGGGAGAACGAGATCTACTGGCCGGCGCAGGAGAAGCACCACGTCCAGTATGTGAAGGGGATCATCACCGAGATTATCAAGAAGGGCGACCGGCTGCTGATCCGCGGCGAGGACACGACCATGGGCCGGCCCATGGAGGTGCCCATGGATGTGGTGGTGCTGGCGGTGGGCATGGAGGCCAGCCAGGGCACCCGCCAGATGGCCCAGCTCTTCGGAGTGTCCCAGAACAAATATAAGTTTATCGACGTGCCGCACTCGGCGCTGGACCCGGTGGCCACCTCGGTGCCCGGGATCTATGTGGCCGGGGCGGCCGCCGGGCCGAAGGATCTGGACGATACGATTGGCATGGCCGGGACGGCGGCGATCAAGGCGGCCGGGCTGCTGCGGCGGCTGGTAATGGCCTAACGGCCCTCACCCCCCAGCCCCCTCTCCCGCGTTGCGGGAGAGGGGGAGTCCAGACTCCCCTCTCCCCTTGAGGGAGAGGGGCTGGGGGTGAGGGTGGTGACAAAGGACGTAGTCATGACCACGCCGAATATCAGCATGATCAGCAGCGGCGGCCAGCCGGTGGACCTGGCGGCGATGCAGGAGTTTATGACGGCTACGCTGGCCGCCATCCAGGACGCCGAGCTGGGCGATGTCGAGGCCGCGCTCCAGGAGAAGGGCCGGCGTCTGCGGGCGCTGCTCAGCCCCGAGGCGCTGCCCACGCTCTCGGAGGAGCAGCTGCGCGGGCTGCTGCGCGCGGTCTTCGCCACCCGCCGGCGCGCCCCCGAGATCCTGGCCGAGGTGGGGGCCGCGCCGCTGCGCGATGCGATCGGCCACCTGCTCTACGACGCGGCGCCGGTCGAGGCGCGCTTCCAGCAGTTCGTCGACTCGCTCTCCGGCAGCTTCACCGACGTGCGCGTCCTCCGCCCGCGCAAGTCGTCCGACAGCCGGGCCAGCCAGAGCGCCGAGCAGAGCGCGCTCACCGAGAATGTCTTCTGCGACCTGGCCAGCGAGCTGCTGCACTTCACCGACCCGCAGCAGCACTGGCTCTGGACCCGCTGGATGTGGGAGCCGCGCGCCGGCACCGGCGCCCTGCCCCTGGTGACGATGGAGGAGTGCGACCTGCACGGGCGCACGGTGGGCGAGACCTATGTGAAGGTCGGGGTGGCGATCGCCTTCGTGCGCGCCACCGGCGACGCCGCCGGCATGCGCGCGGTTGGCGCGGGCGACTACGGGATCGATGTGTTCCTGGCCTGCGTCTACGCGGTGTATATGTACACCACCCTGCGCCTGCGCATGACCCAGGAGTTTAACAAGGTTGTCCCGCCGCTGCCGGATCTCATCCGCCGGCTGCTGGGCGTCTGGAAGATCACTGAGACACTGAATCACTGAGACACTGAGGTGTTGAGGCACTGAAGCACTGAGGCACTGAGGTGTTGAGGCACTGAGAGGAAGATGTGAGAGGAAGATGCGAGCGCAGCGAGCCACCAGAATCAATGCCTCAGTGATTCAGTACCTCAGTGTCTCAGTGCCTCAGTGATTCAGTGATTCAGTGCTTCAGTGTTATAGGAGCATAGTATGCCCCAGCCGATTGAGCAGCAGAAGGTCATCCAGGACAAGGTCAAAGAGCACGAGCACCTTGTCGTCGAGGGTATGGATATCTCTGGCCACTGGAACCGCATGTTCGGCCAGCGCGCGATCTTCGACTATGACCCGGATAACCTGGCGAAGGTGGCCACACTCCAGGGCGGCGAGTCGCTGGAGTGGTGCTACGGCTGCGCCAAGTGTACCGCCGTCTGCCCGGTGGATATCGTCGGCGACTACTCGCCGCGCAAGATCCACCGCAAGACCCAGCTCGGGATCGATCTGTTCACCTCGGAAGACCTCTGGCTCTGCACGACCTGCCGCAACTGCCTGCGGGTCTGCCCCAAAGAGGTGGACATGATCCAGATCATGCCAGCGGTGCGCGAGCAGGCGGTGCTGGCCGGGAATGTGCCGGCCGAGCTGCAGAAGGCCTTCGAGGACACGGCCAAGTTCGGCAACCCGCTCGGCCAGGCCCAGCGCAAGCGTGACGCCTGGACGAAGGACGCCGGCACGCCGGTGCCGATCATGTCCACGATCAAGCGCCCGGTGGACGTGCTCTGGTACGTCGGCTCCTACACCTCCTACCACCCGCGCGGCATCGACGCGGCCCGCGCCGCCGCCCGCATCTTCGCCGCCCTCGGCGTGGACTACGGCATCCTCGGCAAGGAGGAGAAGGACGACGGCGACTCGCAGCGCCTGGCTGGCGAGAAGGGCCTGTTCGAGATGCTGGCCGAGAGCAATATCGCCGCCTTCAACAACTACGAGTGGCAGACGATGGTCGTCACCGGGCCGCACGAGTACAACGCCTTCAAGAACGAGTACCCTAAGCTGGGCTTCGACCGCCCGGTGCAGCACTACACCCAGTTCCTGGCAGAGCATCTGGATCAGCTGCGGCCGCTGCTCAAGCACGAAGTGAAGGCCCGCGTGACCTTCCACGACCCCTGCTACCTGGGGCGGCACAACGGCGAGTACGACGCGCCACGCGCCCTGCTCCAGGCCATCCCCGGCGTGGAGCTGGTGGAGATGGGGCGCTGCCGCGAGAACGGCTACTGCTGCGGCGGCGGCGGCGGTGGCATGTGGCTGGACTCCTTCACCGCCAAGCACACCAGCATGCGCCTCTCCGAGCGGCGCGTGCGTGAGGCCGCCGAGTATGAGGCCGAGATCCTGGCCGTCAGCTGCCCCTTCGAGGTCTCGCGCTTCGAGGACGCGGCCAAGAGCACCGGCAACGATACCCTGAAGGTGCGCGATATCCTGGAGCTGCTGGACCTGTCGCTGCGAGGATGATTTTTTTATAGTTTCGTGCCAGCGAAGCTGGCACGAAACTATAAAGTTCTTGAGGAATGTATCAATGAAGATTGTTGTCGCGATCAAGCAGGTGCCCAGCCTGGCCGACGAGGTTGAGCTGAACGCCGAGGGCACAAATCTAGACTTCGACGCGGTGGATTTTGTGCTGAACGAGTGGGACGAGCAGGCGATCGAGCAGGCGGTGCTGGTGAAGGAGGCTGGCAGCGGCGCGGTCACGGTCATCGGCGTGGACGCCACCGGCGAGCTGGACGGCGTGCTGCACACCGCGCTGGCCAAGGGCGCGGACGCGGTCGCCAAGGTGGCGGGCGAGTTTGAGCCGGGGCTGACCAGCCACGCCCAGGCCCGTCTGCTCTCGTCGGCGATCATCGACATGGCCCCCGACCTAGTGCTCACCGGCGTGCAGGCACCCGACGACCTGGACGGCCAGCTCGGGCCGATGCTGGCGGCGCTGATGGATCTGCCCTATGTCGGCGTGGTCAACAGCGTGCAGGTGTCTGGCCGCACGGCCACCGTGCATAAGGAGTACGCCGGCGGCCTGATGGCCGAGTTCAGCGTGCAACTGCCGGCGGTAATCGGCATCCAGGCGGCCAGCCAGCCGCCGCGCTACGCCCCGGTGAGCAAGGTGCGCCAGCTCGCGAAGACCGCCACCATTGAGGAGATCGAGACCGCCGAGGACGAGCTTGAGTCGGGGCTGTCGGTGCGCTCGATGACCAGGCCGGTCTCCGTCGGCCACGCCGATATGATCGCGGGTGACGCCAAGGCCGTCGCCGGGCGGATCATCGCCATCCTGAATGAGCGGGGACTGATCTAGATAGCCGATAGCCGATAGCCGATAGCCGATAATCTGCAATCTGCAATCTGCAATCTGCAATAGGAAACTTCTATGAGCAACGATATTCTGGTGATCGCCGAGCATCTGGACGGCAAGGTCGCCGATATTTCCTATGAGATGACGGGCAAGGCCCGCGAGCTGGCCGCCGCCCTGGGCGGGAAGGTGACGGTGGCCCTGCTGGGCCAGGGTATGGCCGGGCAGGCTGGCGGCTTCGCCAGCGATGCGACGCTCGTGATCGACGACCCGGCCCTGGCTAACTTCAACCCCGAGGCGTATGGGCGGGTGATCGCCGCGCTGATCGCCGCACGCGCCCCGCGCCTGACGATGCTCGGATCGACCTCCAGCGGCATGGACCTGACCGCATGGCTGGCCGTGCGCAGCAGCCTGCCCTGCGTAGCCTCGGTCAACCAGCTCGCCGCCGAGGGCGATGAGCTGCGCATCAGCAGCCAGATCTACGGCGGCAAGGTGGCCGCCCAGGTTTCGCCCGAGGGCGGCCGCGCCGTGGTTGCCGTGATGGCCGGGGCCTTCCCGGCGGCGGCCGGGCGCGGGGCTGGCCCGGTTGAGCAGTCCGCCTCGCCAGTGTCGCTGGATGGCCTGCGCGTCACCTTCAGCAAGCTGATCCGCCCCGAGGCTGGCGACATCGACATCACCACCTACGACAAGCTGGTCTCGGTCGGGCGCGGCATCGGCGGCCAGGAGAACATCGAGCTGGCCCAGGAGCTGGCCGGTGCATTAGGCGCGGCCCTGTCCGGCTCGCGCCCGATCATTGACGCCGGCTGGCTGCCCAAAACCCGCCAGGTCGGCAAGTCGGGCCTCAGTGTCAAGCCCAAGCTCTACCTGATGCTGGGCATCTCCGGCGCCCCCGAGCACCTGGAGGGCATGAAGGACGCCGAGCTGATCCTTGCGGTCAACTCTGACCCCAAGGCACCGATCTTCGACGTGGCCCACTACGGCAGCACCTGCGACCTCTTCGAGGTGACTGAGGCGCTGCTTGAGGCGTTGGGGTAGACGGGTTTCCCTGGAGCTGCGCTCCAGACTCGGTTTTTTCGTAGGTCTGGGCGGCTAAGCCGCCCAGACCTACGAAAAAATAATTTGCGGGGGCGGCGTAGCCGCCCCCGCACCCCCACCAGGAGGTGGGAGCCATGCTGACACTCGCCGAAGAGATCGCCTTCATCCTGCTGGTCGTCGTCCTGGGCGGGCTGACGGCGGTCGGCTTCCGGGGGATCGCCACCCTGGTGCGCAGCGGGCGGGCCGCGCCGCCGCGCGAGGACGTGCCGCGCCGACTGATGTCCGCCCTGATCGATGTCGGCCTCCAGCGGCCGATTTTCAAAGCCCGCCCCGTGCTGAGCACCTTCCACGCCTTCATCTTCTTCGGCTTCAGCTTCTACTTTCTGGTGAATGTCGCCGACCTGTTCGAGGGCTTCATCCCCGGCTTCGCCCTGGCCTACGGCGCGGGCGGGGCCGCAGGCCCGTTCCTCGGCGGCGTCGCCAACCTGTTCAACCTGGTGGCCGACATCCTCAGCGTGCTGACCCTGGTCGGCATGATCGCCTTCCTCGTGCGCCGCTTCGGCATGAAGGATAAGCGCCTCAGCTTCAACGATGGCGTCCTGCTGCACCCTGGCGTGCAGGCCGGCGGGGTGCGCCGCGACTCGGCGATCGTCGGCACCTTCATTATGCTGCACGTCGGCTCGCGCTTCCTGGGGCAGACTCTGCGCCTGGCCGAGACCGGCAAGGCCGACCCGTTCATGCCCTTCGCCAGCCTCACCTCCCTGGCCTTCGGCGGGCTCTCCGCGAGCGCCCTCAGCCTGGGAATCCATGTGACCTGGTGGACGGCGATCGGCCTGATCGTCTGCTTCCTGCCCTACTTCGTCTTCAGCAAGCACATCCACCTGATGGTCGCCCCGCTGAACCTGGGCCTGATCAAGCCCGGCCCGCGTGGCCTGCTCGACCCGGCGGTGCCGAAGGGCGCGCCCGACGACATGGCCCCCGGCGCGGCCCAACTCCAGGATCTCGGCTGGCCGCGCCTGCTCGACGCCTACGCCTGCATTATGTGCAACAGGTGCCAGGAGGTCTGCCCGGCCCACGGCTCGGGACGCCCGCTCTCGCCGGCCGCGCTGGAGGTGAACAAGCGCTACCTGTTCAACCATCACTTCACCAGCCTGGCCAAGGGCGAGCAGGCCGACATCCCGCTGCTGGCCATGGCGATCTCGCCCGAGGCGGTCTGGTCATGCACCACATGCTACGCCTGCGTGCGGGTCTGCCCGGTGGGCAACGAGCCCATGGCCGACATTGTGGATATCCGGCGGCGCATGATCTATGACACGGCCGAGATCGACAGCGGCATCCAGGGCGCGCTGGAGGGCATCGGCAAGAACGGCAACTGGTTCGGCAAGGTCGCCCGCACCCGCGCCCGCTGGGCCAAGGATGCCGGGGTGCCGATCAAGGACGCGACCAAGGAGCCGGTCGAGTACCTCTGGTTTGTGGGCGACACAGCCTCGTTCGACCAGCGGGTCGTTCCGCTGACCCAGAAGGTGGCCCGCGTGCTGAGCCACGCTGGGGTGGATTTTGGCATCCTCAACAACGAGGAGCGCAACGCCGGCAACGACGTGCGCCGGGTGGGCGAGGAGGGTCTGTTCGAGATGCTGGTCGAGCAGAACATGAAGGCATTCGGCAAGGCCCAGTTCAAGCAAATCATCACCACCGACCCGCACTCGCTGAACACACTGCGCAACGAGTACCCGCAGTTCGGCGCCGAGTACCCCGTCCACCACTACACGGCGGTGCTGCTGGAGCTGCTGGAGGCGGGCAAGCTTCAGGTGACGGAGAAGCTCGGGCGCTACCTGGCCACCTACCACGACCCCTGCTACCTGGGGCGCTACAACCAGGGCTACGAGCCGCCTCGCCGTCTGCTGGAGCTGGCCGGGATGCGCTTCGCCGAGATGCCGCGCAACCGCGAGAACTCCTACTGCTGCGGGGCGGGCGGCGGCCAGATCTGGCTGGGCAGCGCGCCCGCAGGCGAGCGCCCCGCCGAGAGCCGCATCCGCGAGGCGCTAGAAACCCTCTCGCCGATCACCGGCGACGCCGAGCAGTTGCTATTTGTGGTATCTTGCCCGAAAGACGTGGTGATGTACACCGACGCGGTGAAGACCAGCGGAAACGAGGGCAAGATCGTGGTGCGTGACATTATTGAGGTGCTAGAGGAGGCGCTGGGCCTGACCGAGCCCGCCGGCCTGCCCGACACCGCGCAGGTACCGGTGTGAATGCCGACAAGCTGATATCCAACCTATCCGCCGGGCTGGCCGGGCGGCTGCGCGGACTAGCCGCCGCCATCGACCGGCTCGACCGGCTGGAGTCCGGCAGCGGCGGCTGGCTGGCCGAGTTCGCCACCGGCGAGCTGGACGAGGCCGCCGAGGACATCACCCTGCGCGCCATGCGCACCTCCAGCGACGTGGCCTGCTTCGCGGTGCTCAGCTCGCTGGGCGGCAGCGAGTCGCGCTCGCTGAGCGAGCTGATGGCGGCGACAGGCATGGGCCGGCTCCTGCTCGCCGAGCGGCTGAACGACCTGGTGCAGGTGGGCCTCGCCGCCCGCATGATCGACACCGACCACGCCCAGGTCACCGCCGCCGGCGAGGCCATGCTCCAGCTGATCGAGCTGCTGGCCTCCGGGGCGGCGGCGCGGTACCGGGCTGGGGCCAGGAGTCGGGGGTCGGGAGGCGGGAGTCGGGGGCCGGGCTCTGCCGATTAGGGGGTGAGGGCAACATGGACATGAAGTGCCCGTTCTGCCAGGAGTTCGGCGAGCGGACGACCATCCACCGGCATATGCTGGACGCGCACATGGACAAGGTCATCACCCAGCACGATGAGGCCAGCGGGAAGATGTCCTTCGTGGTGGTCTGCCCCTTCTGCGGGCTAGAGTACAGCCGCCAGATCAAACCGCGCGGGCGCAACCCGCAATTCCTTGAGGAGTTCCGCTCCGAGATCGCCCTGGTCGCCTTCGACCAGATGCTGCTCCACGTGCTGCTGAAGCACGCGCCCAAGGTGGGCGTCGATCTTGACCTTGAACCGTAGGGGCGGCTCGCGAGCCGCCCCTACAGGAGAGAGAATTATGTCAACCGCGAACAACTGCAACGTCCCCGAAGAGCTCTACTACGTCGTGCAGGAGCACGTCTGGGTGCGGCCCGAGGACGACGGGACGATCACCATCGGCATGACCGACGCCGCCCAGCACCTGGCAGGGGCCATCGTGACCGCCACGCCCAAGGGCGCGGGCAAGGGCGTGAAGAAGGGCAAGAGCAGTGGCACCGTCGAGAGCGGCAAGTGGGTCGGCCCGATCAAGTCGCCGGTGGACGGCGAGATCATCGCCGCCAACGAGGCGGTCGTCGCCAACCCGAAGCTGCTCAACGACGACCCCTACGGGGCCGGCTGGTTCGTGAAGATCCGCCCGGCCAACTGGGAGGCCGACAAGTCCAGCATGGTCACCGGCGCGCAGGCCGTGGCCGACTACGAGGCATTCCTGAAGGCCCAGGGCATCGACTGCGCCAAGAGATAAGATTTCAGGGCGTCAGCCCTGACGAGGGCAAGCCATGGCAATCTATGCGGGCTGCGACATCCCGGAGGAGCTGTACTACCACCCCGCGCACGACCTCTGGGTGCGGCTCGACTCCGAGGACACGGCCACCCTGGGCATGAGCGACATCGCCCAGACGGCGGCGGGCAAGCTGCTCTATGTGCGCTTCAAGGGCGTGGGCAAGCGGGTTAAGCCCGGCCAGAGCGCGGCCACCATCGAGAGCGCCAAGTGGGTCGGCCCCTTCGTCGTGCCCTTCGCCGCCGAGATCATGGCCGTCAACACGGCCTACGAGCAGACGCTCACCCTGGCCAACACCGACCCCTACGGCGAGGGCTGGCTGGTGAAGGTGCGCCTGCTCGACCCGCAGGCCGCCCGCGCCGAGCTGATCACCGGCGCGGCCGCCGTGGCCCACTTCCAGCAGCGCATCCGCGATAACCAGATCCGCTGCTACCGCTGCGAGGACGCGTAAATATGTATTGGGTGTGGACGGCTTCGCCGTCCACACCCAATACATACGTCGTGGGGCAGCGCCCCACACCGGATTATTTGTGGGTGGTGTGGCGGCTGCGCCGCCACACCACCCACAAATAATAACTTCTACGGGCGGCGCAGCCGCCCTCGCGCCCACACCGGGAGGTGACTGTGAAGACGATCCGCGTGCTCGATATGGGCCTGGTGCCGCCGCTGCGCTCACAGGCGATCTACCACGGCGTGGCCTACGCCATGACCCCGGAGACCCCCGACACGATCATCCTGGTCAGCCCCGACGCACCCTATGTCTGCATCGGCTACCACCAGGAGCTTGAGAAGGAGGTGGACACCGCCTACTGCGCCGAGCATGGCCTGCCGGTCTTCAGGCGCGAGGTCGGCGGCGGCGCGGTCTACCTCGACTCCGACCAGCTCTTCACCCAGTGGGTCTTCCAGCGCAACCGTCTGCCGCTCGACCTGGAGCGCCGCTTTGCGCTCTATGTTGGGCCACTTGTGGAGACCTACCAGGAGCTGGGGGTCAATGCCACCCTGCGCCCGGTGAACGATATCCACGTCAACGGGCGCAAGATCGGCGGCACCGGCGCGGCCCAGATGGGTGCGGCCGATGTGGTGGTGGGCAGCCTGATGTTCGACTTCAACTTTGAGCTGATGGCCCGCGTGCTCAAGGTACCCTCCGAGAAGATGCGCGACAAGATCATCCAGTCGCTCAATGAGTATATGACCACCATGCGCCGCGAGCTTGGCCAGGCCCCCGACCGGGCCCAGGTGATGCGAGCCTACATGCGCCACTGCGCCGAGGCGCTCGGCGCACCTCTGGAGATCCAGGAGCCGACCGCGCGCGAGCTGGAGGTGACTGAGGAGATCGAGGCCCGCTTCCTCTCCGACGAGTGGCGCTATATGAAGGGCGGCCTGCGCCAGAGCGGGGCGGTCAAGATCCACGCCGATGTCTACCTGCTGGAGGCGGCCCACAAGGCGCCCGGCGGGCTCATCCGGGCCACCGCCCGCCTGCGCGAGGGTCGCATCGACGACCTGACCCTCTCTGGCGACTTCACCATGCTGCCCTCGTTCGCCGTTGGCGCGCTGGAGCAGGCCATGCGCGGCGTGATCCTCGACGCGAGCGCGCTGCGGGCGCGGGTAGACGACTTCTACGCCAGCCTGAACGTCCAGTCGCCCGGCGTGAGCGCCGAGGACTGGGTCGCAGCGATCATGGCCCTGAAGACTAAGGTGTCGCAGTGAGCGAGCATAGGGCCGAAGATCTGCCCTCCATTGCGGACTACCTGGCCTACCGCGAGCGCTTCGGCGTGGAGGTTGGCCAGGTGCGCCAGGCCCTCGCCGACCTCCAGGCCCCGGCGATTGAGGCGCTCTCGGTCTATGGGCTACAGCACCTCTGGCAAGGCGAGCTGCCAGCCTACGCGGTGATGACCACGCCGGAGCAGAACGGCGGCTGGGGCCACCTGATGCCGGTCTGGTTCCGGCCCCACGAGCGGCCCATCCCCATGCACACCCTCGACAACTGGGCGCTCTTCGCCCTGGCCTACGCCCACAGCTTCGGGCCTTCTGATCAGGCCCAGGCGCTGATCGGCCAGGTCTTCAGCGCCGAGCATCTGCTGTGGGCCACGCTGGGCACCAACCTGCTGCTGCCCTTCCTGCCGAGCACCCAGGGCCGCGGCCTCTTCCTGCGCCACGGCATGCTGCCCTTCCTGCTGGGCATCCTCTGGCTGCCCGAGCCCGCGCGCGCGGGCTGGCTGCGCCTGCACGAGCTTGGCGCAGCACGCTTCCTCGCCACCAGGGGCGATCTGCTGCGCGGCGACATCGCGGCAAACCTGGCCGAGCTGGAGTTTACCATCTTCGCGGCCATGGAGCAGGCCGACATCACCAGCGACGAGGCCGTGGCGGGGCTGCTCGCCGGTGGCTCAGATCTCTCTCGGCTCTATGCCGACCTCTTCGGCGCGATCTGCATGAGCGTCACCGCCCTCGCCCGGCGCTACCGGCGCGAGGGGCTAGATGAATGGCGCACCTGGGCACCCCAGGAGATCGGCGTCGGCTACAGGCTAGACGACTACGCCCTTGCGGCCCTGCGGG
>RYFE02000068.1 GCA_004138175.2 Chloroflexales bacterium ZM16-3
GCTGCTCGGCCTGCTGGCCTGCGCCTACCTGCCCTATATGGCCTTTATGCTGACCTACTGGCGTACCAACGAGGAGCGCTACTGGGTGATGCTTATCCCCTGGCTGGCGCTGCTGGGGGCGTGGGCGATCTGGGCGGGCTACGACCGGCTGGCGACGATCGGCGACCGGCGTTGGGCGCCGCTGGGGCTGATCTTGGTGGCGGTGGCTATGAGCAACGTGGTGGGCTTCTCGCGGGCGGATATCGCCAAGAAGGTGCGCAGCGAGCCGGGGATCTGGGCGCCCGACCTGGCGGCCTACGCCTGGGTGGACGCGCACACCGCGCCGGGAACCGCGCTGATGACGCGCATCCCCTGGCAGGCGAACTGGCACACCGAGCGGCCGACCTTGATGATTCCGAATACGGCGAGCCGGGATCTGCTGCTCCAGATCGCCCACCGCTACGGCGCGCAGTATCTGATGCTGGAGAACCAGCAGCGGGTGAAGGGTGACGCCGGGCGGCTGCTGGCCCCGCTGCTCGACCACAGCAACCAGGAGGGCGATGTGATCGATGGGTTCGAGCTGGTCTACGCGAGCCCGACGGCGGACTTCCGGGCGTTTGTGTACCGGATACCTGTGGAATAGCCGATAGCCGATAGCCGATGGCCGATAGCCGATAGCCGATGGCCGATGGCCGATAAGGTGGCCCAAGGGCACCTCTGCAAGATCCGAAAATCTGGCGCGCAATTACGCTGCGCCGCTCCATCATACGGATAGTGATGCGCATTCTGATGCTTTCCACGTCGTACCCCAAGTACCCTGGGGAGACGACGGCCCCCTTTATTGAGGAGATCGCGGCGGGCGCGGTGGCGCGCGGCCACGAGGTGACGCTGCTGGCGCCCTGGCACCCCGAGATCCGCAGGCTCGCGGTTGATCGCGGGGTGCGGCTGCGGTTCTTTCGCTACGCCCCGCACCCGGCGCTGAATGTCTGGGGCTACGCTCAGTCGCTGCTGAGCGATACGCATATTAAGCGGCGGGCGCTGGCGGCGGTGCCCTTCGCCCTGGGGGCCTCGACCGTGGCGATGCTGCGGGCGCTGGCGGTGGCCCGGCGGTCGGGCGCGCCCTTCGACCTGGTGCAGGCCCACTGGGTGCTGCCCAATGGCCCGCCGGCAGCCCTGGCCGCCCGCGCCTATGGCCTGCCCCTGGTGATCAGCCTGCACGGCAGCGATATCTACCTGGCCGAGCGCGGCAGGGTGATGGCCACGGCGGCGCGGCTGGCCTTCCGCTGCGCCAGGGCGGTGACGGCGTGCAGCAGCGACCTGCGCGCTCGGGGGGTGCGCCTGGGCGCGCGCCCGGCCGACAGCACGGTGATCCCCTACGGCGTGAATGTCCGCGAGTTCCGGCCTGATGAGGGCGCCCGCGCCGCTGTGCGGGCCGAGCTTGGCCTAGATGATGGCGCGCCGCTGGTGATCGGGCTGGGCCGCCTGGTGGCGAAGAAGGGCTTCGGCGTGCTGCTCGACGCCTGGCCGCGCGTGCTGGCCCAGGCTCCGCAGGCCACCCTGTGTATCGTGGGCTACGGCGACCTGCGCGGTCAGCTGGAGGATCAGGCGCGGCGGCTGGGGGTGAGCGAGCGGGTGCGCTTCCCAGGGCAGATGGAGCGGGGGCGGGCGGCCAGCTATCTGGCGGCCGCCGATGTCTTCGCCCTGCCGATTGTTCGCGAGGGTGTGGACGGGCTGCCGAACGCGCTGCTTGAGGCGATGGGTGCGGGCAGGCCGGTGGTGGCCTCGCAGGTGGCCGGCGTCCCCGACGTGATCGACGAGGGTGTCCACGGGCTGATGGTGCCCGAGCGCGACCCGGGCGCCCTGGCGAGCGCCATCGTGCGCCTGATCGCCGACCGGCCCTTCGCCGAGGGGCTGGGCCGCGCCGCCCGCGCCCGCGTCGAGCAGGAGCTGACCTGGGAGAAGACCTGCGAGCGCTTTGAGCGGGTGTATCAGGCTGCCGCCAGGAGTCGGGGGTCGGGAGTCAGAGGTTAGTGATGCCGTCTGCGCATAACCTGCGACTACCGCGATTTGTGCTGCCCCTCATGCTGTTCCTGGCCGCCCTGGCGCTGCGGGTCTACCGGCTGGATGCGCAGGGCCTCTGGCTGGATGAGGGCAGCAGCTGGCAGATGGCTCGCCAGCCGTGGGCCTCGCTTCTTCGCGATATGCTCAGCCCGACGGCGGCCTACCCGCTGTATCACTTGTTGCTCAAGCTGTGGGTGTTGCTCTTTGGCGACAGCGAGATCGCCCTGCGCCTGCCCTCGGTGATCGCCGGGGCGGCGGCGGTGCCTGCGATCTATCTGGCGGCAGGAGAGGGTCATAGGGAGAGCTTCGCTCTCCCTACAAAACCTTCTTTCTGGCCTCTGGGCGCTGCGCTGATCGCCCTAGCCGGGCCGTTCCCGCTGTGGTATGCGCAGGAGGCGAAGGCGTACAGCCTGCTGCTGCTGGCCGCCGCCCTGCTGACCTGGGCGCTGCTGCGGGCGCTGCGCACTGGTGTGCGGCGCGACTGGCTGATCTTCGGCGCGGTGGCGCTGGTTGCTCTCTTTGTCCATCGCCTGGCCGCGCTGGCGGTGGTGGCGGGGGGGTGGGCGTGGGTTGGGAGTCGGGAGTCGGGAGTCGGGAGTCGGTGGGCAGGAGTCGGGAGTCGGGGGGTGGGGGTTGGGCTCAGCCTGCTGAGCGCGGGGCTGGTGGCGGTGATGGCCTACGGGCTGGGGAGCGACCGGGCGGCGACGGGGGCTTATATCCCGGCGGGGCCGCTCGCGGCGCTGGGGCTGACCTTCACGCGCTTTAGCCTGGATCGCTGGCCGGGCGATGTGCCTTGGTGGTGGCTCCTTCCCTGGGCGGCTCTGCTGGCCTGGGGGCTGATCTGCCTTGTTAGGGATGTCTGGCGGGGGGAGGGCGGAGCACGCTCCGCCCCTACGGCGATCCTGTGTCTGCTGTTTGTGCCGCTGGGCCTGTTCCTCGTCCAGCTGCTGTTTACGCGGCTCTACGAGGCCCGCTACCTGATTGTGGTCTACCCGGCCTGGGCGCTGGTGGCGGCGTACCCGCTGCAAGGGGACAGGAGACAGGGGACAGGGGACAGGGGACAGGTATTGGGCATCGCTGTGCTGGTGGCGGCGCTGGGCACGGGCGTGGCCTCGCTGTTTCAGCCGACCTTCGGGCTGTTCTCGGGGGCACCGGTGAAGGAGCAGTACCGCGAGGCGATCACTGAGCTGGCGGCGCGGGTTCAGCCCGATGATGCGGTGGTGATCCATCCCTCGTATATCCGCCCGCTCTACGACTACTATATGGCCAGGCTGAGCGCTGACCCGGCCCCGCAGCCGCTGGTCTTTGCCGATTTTTGGCAGGGAGAGACGGCCTACGGCCAGCGCGAGTGGGATATCGAGCGGCATCAGAAGCTGGCTGGCTATACCCGCAGCTTTCTGCTGATCGCGCCCGAGCATGCCCGCACGGTGGACGCTCCTGTGCCCGGCGATGAGTACGGGTTGGTGGGAAACTTCTGGGCCTTCAGCCGCGAGCAGCGGGCCTGGCCCTGCGGGATCTGGCGCTACAATGGGGCGCACCTCCTCTGTCAGGAGGCGCCTGAGGCATATATCACTGGCGTGCGACCCGAGCCGACGACGCGCGTGGGGGCGACCTTTGGCAATAACTTGACCCTGCTGGGATTCACGCTGAAGGCGACCACCCCGCAGGGGCCGGGGGTCTATCGGGCGGGCGGGAACCTGCCGATCAGCCTGTTCTGGGAGGTGGGCCAGCAGCCGACTGAGGATCTGAGCTTCTTCCTGCACCTCTGCCAGGATTGCCAGTCGCCGCCTGTGGCTGGCGACGATGGCCCGCCGCTGGGCGGCTACCTGCCGACGAGCAGCTGGCTGCCGGGTAAGCCGGCCCGCGATGACCGGGCCATCCATCTGCCGCGCGACTTGCCGCCGGGGCGTTACACGCTGCTGCTGGGGGTCTACCGACCGAGCGACCCCTCGCCGAGCGCACGCCTAGCGGTGAGGGGGGGCGAGGCGCTTGGCGAGGGCAGGCTGCTGCTGGGAAGCGTTGAAATAGTGTTGAGTGTTGCGCGTTGAGCGTCACTCTAATGTTGCGCAAAGATCAGGAGACTCAGTTCAGCGATCTTTTTGCCTGCGAATGGCTCCGGCTCGCTATTGATTTGTGGCAATACCGCAGAAGTAACCCTGTGAAGTGTTCTGTCATTCTGAGCGCAGCGAAGAATCCCGGCCGGGACGCTTCGCTGTGCTCAGCGTGACATGGGTGACAGGGTTACTTCTGCGGTATTGCGATTTGTGCACAGGAGCTGTCGCGTCCCTCCACAAGCTCTCCACACTCTCCTGATAGACTGAGGCTGTCAGTTAGATAGCCCCCGGCCGACTGGCCGGACAGCCTGTAAGGAGATTTCTCATGAAGCGCATTACACTCTTTTTGGTGGCGACGATCGCAATGGCGCTCGGTGTTCTTCTGGCCCTCGGGGCGAGCGCGGCATTCGCGCAGGGGTCGCAGGGTACGGCGACCAATACCCAGATGATGGGCCAGGGCCGCGGCCAGATGATGGGCACCCAGCCGGACCAGATGATGGGCCGGGGCCACGGCCAGGGCCACGGGCCTGGCGACGGCACCGGCACTGGCACTGGCACTGGCACCGGCACCTGTGACGGCACCGGGATGGGGCCTGGCGACGGCACCGGCACCTGCACCAATGACGCGGACGGCGACGGTGTCTGCGACAACACGGGCACGGGCCAGGGCACGGGCCAGCGCCGCGGGCCGAACCGGTAGGCTTGTTATGGCGGTGAGGAGCGGCGACGCCGCTCCTCACCGCTATTTTATTTTCTTGATCCTGAGCGCGCCTGCAGCGCGCTATACTTATGCCCTGTTCCGGTGTTCGCCCGAAGGGAGCTTGTCCGATGCAGACCATCCTTGTGGTAGATGATGACCGCCAGATCGTGCGCCTGGTTAGCTCGTACCTGGAGCAGGCCGGCTACCGCGTGCTAACCGCCTACGACGGCGAGTCGGCGCTGCGCCTGGCCCGCACCGAGCGCCCCGACCTGATGGTGCTTGACCTGATGCTGCCCGACCGCGACGGCTACTCGATCACGGGCGCGGTGCGGGCCGACCCGCAGCTGGGCGGGCTGCCGATTATTATGCTGACGGCCCGCGTCGATGATACCGACCGGATCGTCGGCCTGGAGCTGGGCGCGGACGATTATATCGGCAAGCCGTTTAACCCGCGCGAGGTTGTTGCCCGCGTGCGTGCGGTGCTGCGCCGGGGCGCGGGCGCGCCCCAGGCCGCCCAGCGCCTCAGCTACGGCGCAATTATGCTCGACCTGGACGCCCACCGGGCCACGCTCGACGGGGCCACCCTGGATCTGACGCCCAGCGAGTTCGACCTACTCTCACTGCTGATGCGCAACCCTGGCCACGCCTTCACCCGCCTGGAGCTGATCGAGCAGGGGCTCGGCTACGCCTACGCCGGTATGGAGCGCACGGTGGACAGCCACATCAAGAACCTGCGCAAGAAGATCGAGCAGGACCCGCAGGCCGCGCCGCTGATCGAGACGGTGTACGGCGTGGGCTATCGGCTCAGGCAGGAGTAGGCGCGTCCGCGCCTTGCTTATTATTGGCAGTGGGCGGCGAAGCCGCCCACTGCCAATAATAAAATATCTGTGGGAGCGGCGAAGCCGCTCCCACACCCTCTCCGAAAGGAGACAGCGATGAGCAGGCTCTGGGCGCAGCTAAGCCTGGGGTTCGCGGCGGTGACGCTGGTGAGCGTGCTGACGGTGGCGCTCCTGGCGAACCTGCGGGCCGACTCGACCTTCCGTAGCTACCTGGTGCAGAGCCAGCTGGTGGCCTCGGGGCTGCCCGAGACGCTTGGCGCGGCCTACGCGCGAGATGGCGGATGGGGCGCGGCGGCGGAGATCCTCAGCTCATATACGACGAGCGGGCCGGGGCAGCACGGCCAGGGCATGGGCCAGGGCATGGGCGCGATGATGGGCCATGGCGCGGTGACGTTCACCCTGGCCAACGCGACAGGCGCAGTGGTTCACCCGGCGGCGGGCGGGCAGCTTAGCCGGGGCGACCTGGCGGCGGCGACGCCGGTGTGGGCGGGGGACGTATTGGTGGGCTACCTGCTGGCCAGCGAGTCGCCGGGCGCGGCCCTGCCCCTGGCGGGACAGCGCTTCCTGAGCCAGATCAACCTGGCGATCATGCAGGCCGGGCTGGCGGCCGGGCTGGTCGGGATTGTCTTCGGCCTGCTGATCGCCAGGGGACTCTCGGCGCCGCTCGCCCACCTGGCGGCGGCGGCGCGGCGGATCGCCACCGGCCGGCTCGATGAGCGGGTGCCGGTGGGCGGGCCTGCCGAGCTTGCCGAGGTGGGCGCGGCCTTCAACGAGATGGCCGCCGCCCTGGAGTCCGCTGAGGGCCAGCGCCGCCGCATGGTCGCCGACATCGCCCACGAGCTGCGCACGCCCCTGAGCGTTATCCAGGGCAACCTGGGGGCCATTCTCGACGACGTCTACCCGCTGACCAAGGCCGAGGTGGCCACGATCTACGATAGCACGATCAGCCTGCATCGCCTGGTGGACGACCTGCGCGAGCTGTCGCTGGCCGAGTCGGGGCAGCTGCGGCTGCGCATCGAGCCGACGGCGCTGGGGCCGCTGCTGGGGCGGGTGGCGGCGCTGTTTAGCGAGCCGGCCGCCGCGCGCCAGATCGCCGTGAGCATAGAGTTGGCCGACGACCTGCCCGATGCCCTGGCCGACCCGGAGCGGATCGGGCAGGTGGTAACGAACTTTGTGGCCAACGCTCTGCGCCACAGCAACGAGGGCGGGCGGATCACGCTGTCGGCCCAGGTAGATGCTGGGCGACCGGGGCACGTGCTGATCGCGGTGAGCGACACCGGCCAAGGGATCGCCGCCGAGGATCTGCCCCACGTCTTCGAGCGCTTCTGGCGGGCCGACCGCTCGCGCAGCCGGGCCCAGGGCGGCAGCGGGCTGGGCCTGGCGATCGCCCGCGAGATCGTGCAGCTCCACGGCGGCCAGATTGGCGTTGAGAGCGAGGATGGCCGGGGCAGCCGCTTCTGGCTGAGCCTGCCGACGGCGGGGAATGAAAAATAATAGGCTGGCGCGAGGCGGCATATTATGTATACATCGGCAGCCAGTCGCCGTGGGCGGCGATCAGGTCGTCTACCAGACCCCAGATCTGGTCGAGGTCGAGCTCAGCGGCGGTGTGCGGGTCGAGCATGGCCGCGTGGTAGATATGCTCGCGCTTACCGGTGAGTGCCGCCTCGACGGTGAGCGCCTGGACGTTGATGTTGGTCTGCATCAGGGCGGCCAGGTGCGCGGGCAGGGTGCCGACGTGGGTGGGCTGGATGCCGTTCCGGTCGACCAGGCAGGGCACCTCGACGCAGCAGCCCTCGGGCAGGTTGTCGATCAGGCCGTGGTTGGCCACGTTGCCGTAGATCACCTCGGGCGCGCCCGTCTCCATGGCGTGGATGATCCGCGAGCCGTACTCGACGCTGCGCTTCACCTCGAAGGGCTCGTCGCCGGTCTCCAGGTTGGCGCGCAGCTGCTCCCAGCCAGCGATCTGGCTCTCGCAGCGGGTGATGTACTCGTCCAGCGGAATGTTGAAGCGCTCGATCAGGTCGGGCCGGTCGCGCTTGATAAACCAGGGCACATACTCGCTGAAGTGCTCGCTGGACTCGGTGACGAAGTAGCCCAGCCGCTTGAACATCTCGTAGCGCACCCGGTTCCACTCGGGCACGCGGCCCTCCTCCATCACCTGTCGGATGCGCGGGTAGAGATCCTGGCCCTTGTGCTCGAAGCGGGTGTAGAAGGCCATGTGGTTGATCCCGGCGCAGCGGTAGTCGATCTCCTCCAGGGGCACGCCGATGTCGCGGGCGAGCTGGTCGGCGGTGCCCTGCACGCTGTGGCAGAGGCCAACCGTCTTGATCGTGCTGGCCCGGCTGATCGCCCAGCAGTTGATCGCCATCGGGTTGACATATTGCAGGAAGGTCACATCGGGGCAGAGCTGCTCCATATCGCGGCACATATCGAGCAGGACGGGCACCGTGCGCAGGCCGCGCATGATCCCGCCGACGCCGAGGGTGTCGGCGATCGTCTGGCGCAGGCCATACTTCTTAGGGATCTCAAAGTCGACCACGGTGCTGGGCTTGTAGCCGCCGACCTGGATCATGCAGATCGCGTAGTCGGCCCCATCGAGTGCGCGGCGGCGGTCGGTGGTGGCCTCAATCGTCGGGCTAGCCCCGAGGGCCTGGGCGACCTTGTGGGCCACCACCTCAGAGGTGCGCAGGCGCTCCTGGTCAATATCGAACAGGCTGATGCTGGCAGCGGCCAGCTCGGGGAAGCTGAGGATATCGCCGAGCAGGTTGCGGGCGAACACCGTGCTCCCGGCGCCGATGAAGGTAATCTTAGGCATTGGGGAGAGCCTTTCAGATGTGTGGGCCTCTGGCGTAGGCCGCCATTATACACGCCGGGCCCCGGCGCTTGAGGCATATTGGGCATAAAAAAACCGCCAGGGCAATTGCCCTGGCGGTTTTTTTATTGGAGCGGGAGACGGGGTTCGAACCCGCGACCTGCACCTTGGCAAGGTGCCGCTCTACCAACTGAGCCACTCCCGCTCGACACCGGAGAGTATATCATAGCTTGTGGAATCGTGCAAATCCGGCGAAGATGCAGTCAGAGCAGAAGGCGATAGCGAGTGAGGCGACGATGAGCGAGTGGGTAGGCGAGGGTTCCCCGCGTCAGCGGGTGGGTCGGCGGCTGGGGCTGACTCCCTACTATCAGATTGGCGAGCGGGGTGCGGGGCGGCTGGTACTTGAGTCGCTGCCGGGGGCGAACCGCGCCCCTGGCTACCGGCTCGCAGCCGTGGGTGTGGCCCTCATCCTGGTGGCGGCCTTGATCCTGATCAGCGGGCTGATCGCCAACACCCAGGGCGCCGGCTTCGGCGTGGCGGCGCTCGCCGCCGGCGTCGCCGGGCTGCTAGGCAACTTCGGCATGCGGCGGGCCATCGGCGGCTACGCCGTGATCACCACCAGCAACCAGATAGTCGTCGATGCTGCTCAGGGGAGCCTGACCTTCGTCCAGACGAGCCGGGTGGGCAAGGAGCGTCGCCAGAGCCTCGCCTTCTCGCAGGTGAGCGCGATTCGCCTGCGCCGCCGCCCGCTGCTCATCGGCACCCTGCTGCGCCAGATGCGCCCGATCATCGCTGTCGAGCTGCTGGTCGGCCCCGAGATCTGGGTGGTGGACAGCGCAGAAAGCGGCGACGACCTCCAGGAGGTCGCCGCCGCTATTCATGCGATGCTGGGCACCACTGAGGCACTGAATCACTGAGGCACTGAGGGCATAATTGCTCCTCAGTGCCTCAGTGATTCAGCGCCTCAGTGATCTATGGGAGGGGCGGAACCTGCGGGAAGTTGATCCCGGCCTCAATGCCCCACTGGAACCAGTTGCTCACGAAGGCCGGCTGGCTAAGGAAGATCCCCACCGCCCCCGTCACACCGCAGAGCCAGGCGAACCAGAAGGCCCACAGGTGGATGGTGTAGGCGTTGGCGTTGAAGCCCATGCACCAGCGCCAGAACAGCTGCGCCCGCTCGGTGCCGGTGCCGGGAGCCTGGAGCTCGGCCCACTCCTCGTGGGCGGCGTACTTCTCCAGCGCCCAGATCGTGCCGGCGTGCATCGCCAGGATCACCGTCGAGCCGAGCAGGAAGAAGATCGAGAGCATATGGAACGGGTTGTAGTAGAAGTTCCCGTAGCGCACGCTCACGTTATTCGTCCAGTCCAGCAGAGCCTTCACCCCATGCGCGGGTGCCTCAGACCAGTCGGCCATCCACATCGGGCGAATGATGTAGATTGCCAGGTAGAGGATGATCGCGCCGGAGAAGCCGTAGGCCAGGTAGGGCTTGAGGCCCAGGGCGCGCGCCCGCGTAAGGATGTGCATGAACCAGCAGAGGATGGCCACGGTCAGGAAGAAGGTGGCGATTAGCCACCAGCCGCCCTGATCCAGCGGCGGGAAGCTCAGCCCGTAGCGCGCTGACGGCGGGTCGACCTGGAGCACCACGAAGTACTTCGCGAAGGCGATCGGGTTCCAAGCCACCTGGGAGAACATCACCGTCACCCATATGAAGGCGGCGATGAGTCCGCTGAAGAAGGCGGCCAAATTCCAGAACCCCACGTAGTAGGGGCCGAACTGACTGTCGAACCCCAGGTTCTCCAGCACTGGCAAGAAGAGTGCCTTGCCGATCCTGCTCTCGCGGCCAGGTCCCAGCTGTAGATCCCCGGAGGGCGGTGTCATTGTTGCCATGGGTCGCTCCTCTATGCGCTACACGCCGCTCCAGAAAGGCAGCACGTTCCAGAAGTTCCAGAAGCTTACCCAGTCCTGCACGACCCAGCCCGACAGCAGGATGCATAGGTCGGCCGAGAGGACGCCGCCGCAGGCCACGATGAAACCGAGGCGGTGGATCCCTGTCTCTCCCACCGAGTAGTACTGGACATCACGGAAGAAGGTGTCCTCAATGTCGTTGCCCTCTGGGCCGCGGTACTGTGATGTGCTCAGGATAAGTGAGCCGTGGGCGGCCAGCAGGAAGGTTGAGGTGAACAGGCCGGTGATGCCGATTGCGTGGAAGGGGTTGTAGAAGAAGTTGTTGTAGCGGTAGCCGAAGTTCGACACCCAGTCGAGGTGCGGCATCACGCCGAGCACGAAGCCCTCGTGCCACTGGCCCATCGCGATCGGGCGGATGATTTGAAGCGTTGCCCAGGCCGAGAACACTACCCCGTAGGCGACCGCGATGTGGTAGCCCATATTCAGCTTCATGCTGATGTCGACCTGGCGCATCATCCAGCTGAAGAAGGCCATCGTGGCGAAGAAGACGGTCATCTGCCAGACGAAGCCTGGTTGCCCAGGTGTCACCAGCGCTAGCCCCGCGCTGATCGGGGGCGGGTCGATCCTGCCGGCGAAGAAGTTCTGTGGGATCGAGTACGGCCCGTTCAGGATAACGGCGTTGACGTAGAAGTACGTTCCGGCGATGATCGCCAGCACGGCCGTGAATCCCCAGAACCCGACATAGAACGGCCCAACCCAGAAGTCGAACGGGTCGTACTTAAACAGCGAGCTGAACGTCGTCCGCCCCTTGATCTTGTACTCCGGCTCGAGCTCTTCGACCGTGCGCCCTCCAGGTACCCGTGTCGACCGTGCGCCTTCGACTACGGCGAAGGAGAGATCTGGGAAGCGCGGATCCTTCGGTGCTTTTCCACTCATTAGCGGTTCCTTTTCCAGACGCTTATGGCGTGAGGGGCGAACAGATGCCCTGAATCCGAGGGGCGTGCAGCTCCGTTCTGCGTGGCCCTGGCAGAGTACATACTTTCAACATAAACAAAAATCTGAGTGTTGATCCAAAGTATAATACCAGGGTATAGCCTTGTCAAGCGGGGGGGATTTGTCTTTATTTTGCGCTGTGATGCGCAAAAACTGTGCATAGTGTTCCTCATGAGTTTTCGCTGGCGAGCGATTCTTCTTGCATATAGGTAAGGAGCGC
The DNA here is from genome assembly GCA_004138175.2 of Chloroflexales bacterium ZM16-3. Taxonomy (GTDB): domain Bacteria; phylum Chloroflexota; class Chloroflexia; order Chloroflexales; family Chloroflexaceae; genus Oscillochloris; species Oscillochloris kuznetsovii. The sequence continues at coordinate 11,564 of RYFE02000068.1, forward strand.
ATCAGCCGCGCATCCATCTGTCGGCGATCAGGATCTGGGCGCGGGCTAGATCGTCCTCGGTGTTTATGTTGAGCATCGCGAGGCCGGTCGGGTCGTGGTGGGCGATCACGGTCGGGTCAGGGGTCGCTACATGCAGGCTGTTGAGCAGCGCGGACACACCATAGTTGCCGGCCTCAAGGGCGGCGCGCATTGCGGGGAGGCAGCTGGCCCTGTACACCGCGTGCAGCGGCTCGCGCCCGCTGCGGCTCGCGGCCCCGCGCGTTAGGGGCACCAGCGCATCGCCGTCGAACACTGTCTCGGCCAGGGCGCGCAGCAGATCGCCGTTGAGCAGGGGCATATCGGCGGCAACCACCAGTGCGCTCGGCTGCTCAGCCGCCGCCAGCCCGCTGTAGATCCCGCCAAGGGCACCCGTGCCGTGGTAGCGGTCGCCCACCACCCGCGCCGGCAGCCCTGGCCACCCCTCCGGGTCGTTCAGCACCACCAGTAGCTCGGCACACAGCGGGGCCAGTACCTCTAGCGTGTGCTCTAGCAGGGTCGGCCCATCCGCTCCCCACAGCTGTGCCCGCCGCTTGTCGATCCCCAGCCGCCGCGATCTCCCGCCCGCCACGATGATCCCCGCGATCTCCATAAGCCCCTCCGGCGCTACAACCTATGTCCTAGGGCGAGATACATCGAACGACGGATGTCCGCAAGCGTCTTTGTTCTGAGGTTCACATACCCATAAGGTGCTACCATGCAGTGATGGCAGTGGCGCCCATCTGTGGCGCGGCCTCAGGAGACGCAATGCAGCCTCATCATACACCTACTCATCTTGATAGCCCTCGGCAGCGTAGCCGGAACTGTCGCTCCGAATGGCAGATACAGTCGCGCATGGTTGTGCAGCGCCACTTCGACCGCGTGTTGCGCCATGGTTGGGTCGCCCGCCTGATCGACTCGCTCTTGGGGCGCAGCTCTGCCCTGCTCTGCCTTGCCGACATCCAGGCTCCGCCGCCCCCTGATGCCGAGGAGATCCTTGGCCTCCAGACGGTGCCGCTCGCCCAGATCTGTGGCAGCGAGGGCCGCGTCCACGACTTCGACCGCCGCTTCGCACCGCTCCACGAGCATATCCGTGAGCGCTGGGTCACGCTGGCGGCTATGCGCAATGAGGGCCACCCGCTGACTCCTGTCGAGCTCGTGCAGGTTGGCGATAGCTACTATATTCTTGATGGGCACCACCGCATCTCGGTCGCCCGCGCCTTCAACGATGACACGATCGAGTCCTATGTGACGCGCTGGCCGGCGGCTGTGCAGATCCCAGATTCCCAGATTCCCAGATTGTAGATTGTAGAGCTCGTGTAGGCTTTATATGCAATACCGCAGAAGTAACCCTGTCACCCATGTCACGCTGAGCGCAGCGAAGCGTCCCGGCCGGGATTCTTCGCTGCGCTCAGAATGACAGAACACTTCACAGGGTTACTTCTGCGGTATTGCCTTTATATGATTGGCCCAACGGAAACGCGGAAGCATTGCTTCCGCGTTTCCGTTGGGCCAATCTACAATCTGCAATCCCTAGGAGACCTGGGCGAGCGGGCGGCGCGCGGCGCGGGCGGCCGCGTTGGCTACCACCAGATCTTCGTAGATCGCGGTGATCCGCCGCGCGACGGTGGGCCACCCGTACTCGGCGGCGCGGCGGCGCGCCCCCGCCCGCAGCCCCTCGGCGTACGTGCTGTCTCCTAGCACGCGGCCGATCAGCTCCGCGAGGGCCACATGATCATCTGGCGGGAAGAGCAGCCCGCTGCGCCCATCCTCGATCGTCAGCGCTAGGCCGCCGGCCTTTGAGGCAATCACAGTCGCACCGCAGGCCAGCGCCTCTAGGGCGGCCATCCCGAAAGACTCGTAGTGCGAGGGCACGGCGACCACGTCGGCGGCGGCGAAGTAGTCGGGCAGCTGCTCCTGCGGCTTCGCCCCCAGAAAGCTCACTCGGTCGGCCACGCCCAGCTGGTGGCGCAGGGCGTTGAGCCGACGCTGCTCGCTGTTCCACTCTTCCGGGTGGCTCTCATCGTCGCCTCCCACAAGCAGCACGCGGCGTCGTCCGCGCAGCGCCGGCTCCTCTTCGGCCAGCAGCGCCAGTGCGCGGATGAGCGCGTCCATCCCCTTCAGCGGCTCCATCCGGCCCACGCAGATCAGCAGATCCTCATCCTCGGGAAGGCCCAGGCGGGCGCGGGCCGCCACTCGATCCTGGGGCAGGAAGCGGCGCAGATCTACGCCGCAGGGCACCACCCGGATACGCTCGGCGTCGGCCCCGTAGTTCCAGACCATCTGAGCCCTGTCGAGGGTCGTCGCCGCCACAACCGTGTCGGCCTCCTGCATCAGGCGGCGCTCGATCCCGATCCTCCGCACCGTCTCCGTCTCCTCTTTGCTGCGGGCGATGCTATTCTTCATCGCGCCGAGGGTGTGGAACATATGCAGCACCGGCACCCCCCAGCTGCGGCGCAGGCGCAGGGCGGCCTCGCCAGACAGCCAGTAGTGGCTGTGGATGAGGTCGTACGTGAGATCCTCGCCCTCGGCGAAGCAGCGCACCCGGCTCACGAACTCGGGCAGGTAGGTGAGCACCCAGTCCTTCGCATAGGGCGCGGCGGGGCCAGTGTGCAGGTTGATCACGCGCACCCCGCACGACATTGGCTCGATGGTGGGCGCGCGGCGATCCTGGCTGCGCGTGAAGATATCGACTGGCACGCCGCGGCTGCCCAGCTCGCGCGCCAGCTCGCGCACGTAGACATTCATCCCGCCTGCCTCTTTGCCGCCGAGGCGGGCCAGGGGGCTGCTGTGGACACTCAGCATCGCGACTCGCAAAGCTCGCTCCTTTATAACGTGCCGATGCGGCGTGGAGGGCACCCGCTTGGGCAAGCCTTCCGCACCGCATCGGCCCCTTCGTCGGGGTATGGCGCACACATACGATGTGATTACATCGTCTTTAGTTGTTGTACCATAACTAGCGAGAGTCGTCTATGCCTTGAGGCGGTACTTCAGCAGGGCGATGATCGCGTAGATCCCCTGGCTGGGCTTCATCTTCTTGCCCTCTTCGTAGGTGCGGCCGATGTATCCCACCGGCACCTCGTAGATGCGATGCCCCTGGCGCAGCACCTTGGCCGTGATCTCTGGCTCAAGGCGGAAGTCGCTGCTCTCAAGGTTCAGGCTACGAATAATATCGGTGCGCATCACCTTGTAGCAGGTCTCCATATCCGAGATCCAGCTGTTGAAGAGGAAGTTGGTCAGGAAGGTCAGCGCCTTGTTGCCGATCGCGTTCCAGAAGTACATGCCGGTGTGCCGCCCAGCGAAGCGGCTGCCGAAGACAACGTCAACGCGGCCATCGATGATCGGCTGCACGAGCTCATAGTAGTCATTTGGGTCATACTCCAGGTCGGCGTCCTGAATAATCGTGATCATGCCACAGGCGTGGGCCAGACCGCTCCGCACCGCCGCGCCCTTGCCGCGATTCTTCGGGTGGCTGATCACCTTCAGGTGCGGGTTGCGCGCCGCCTCTGCCTGGAGGATCGCGAGGGTGTTGTCTGATGAGTGATCATCGACGGCGATGATCTCTTTGTCGATGTTGACCGCCCAGACCTTGGCCAGGATGCCGGGAAGGGTGGACTCCTCGTTGTAGCAGGGCATGATCACCGAGAGAACCGGTCGGTTTGTTGTCATAGGTGTGCTGTCTCAATCGCCGAGGATTGGACGATCAGATGGTGCGTCGCTGCGGGATGCGGGCTGCATCGGTGCAGGCAGGGTGAGCCGACGCATTGCGGGTATGATCACGTCGAGCAGTAGCGCCAGGATCACGCCTAGCACGAGGCCAATCGCACCCGCAGCTATGCCGCTGAGCAACGCTCGGCTCACCAGCGAGGGCTTCGGATCGAGGTTCGCGCTCACATAGCGCACCTCGATCTGCGGCGAGCTGCGCGCCACCTGCTGCTCGTCGCGCTTGCGGGCAACCAGCATCAGCGTGTCGCGGGCCAGGTCGCGCTGCTGAGTTAAGAGATCCTGCTGGGCGCGGAGTTGCTCATAAGTGCTGTTGAGCGCGGCCAGTTGGTCGATATAGCCCTGGCGGGTTGTTGCGTCGATGCCCGTAGTGGTGCCTGTGTTGCTGGCGATCGCGCTGGCGATCTGGTTAGCCTGGTCGCGCAGTTGGTCGCGACGTTCTGAGATCACGCTGATCAGCTGGTCAAGATCAACGGTCGCGCTTCCAGTTGTCGCCTCGCCCGAGCTGAGATCGCCAGCGTTTAGCTGAAAGGTCAGCGCGGCGCTGTCAACCGTCCGCGCTCGCAGCAGCAGGGCGGCGAAGTTTTGGGCGAAGCTGCTCGTTCCCTGTGCGCTGGCCTGGTCGCGCAGCGTCTGCGCATCCTCCAGGATCAGGTCGAGCTGTCCGGTGCGCGTGAGATAGTCCGTATAGAGCGTCTGCTGCGCCTGGTTCGATCCGCTGAGCAGATCATTTAGCTGCCCGACCTGGTTCTTCACCTGGATGATCTGCCCGCTGCTGAGGAATGTCTCCAGCGACCGCTGGGCGCTGTCGTAGCGCTGCTGGGCTGCCTCAAGCTCTGAGTCTAGGAGATCGGTGCGGAACTGGCTGCTGGTATAGATGTCGGCCACCAGGCCCTCGTATGCCTGTCCCCATGCCTCTGCGATCTTCAGCGCCCTGGCCGGGTCAGGATCGCTCACCGTGATCTGGAGCAGGTCGCTGGTGGACGACACTGAGACCTGATTGATCAGGCTCTGGGTGGGATCGATGCCGTCGCTCCCGGACGACTCTCCTAGCTCTTTAAGAACCTTCCCGGCGATAATCGAGCTGCTGGCCAGGTTAACCAGCGCCTGGCGCTGGGTTGTCGGGTTGCTTGCCTGACTCCCGTTTGTGGTCTGGAACCGTGGGTCAAGGGTGACCTGGGATGTGCTCGGGACGATCAGGACATCGGCGCTGGCGCTGCTGCGCTGCTTGGGGATGGCTGTAATTGTAATACCTGCGACCATGAGTATGAGTGCGCAGCTGAGGATCAAACGCCAGCGTTGTAGTACCGCAATGATATATGGTCGCAGATCGATCTCTTGCTCCATGGGAACTCTCTCCACCGTTGTGGCAGGCACAGGAAATGTCGCAGGATTGTAGCAGACGGCCCTATAGGCGTCAACACCTTAGTCACGTATCGCTGGGGGGTGTTGTCTGTGCTTGGCGCAGGGCGGCGATGCCTGCGCCAAGCATAAGCAGGTAGAGGTAGCCTAGTAGCGGGTACAGCGGTGGCCAGCCAAGCAGCCCCGGCTTCCCCCTGGCCATTGCTGAGATCGGCCAGATCCTATCGGCCCAGCGGCGCTCGTAGATTGGGACGATCACTAGATCCCAGCTCGGCTCGGCGCGCCCATCGATGGCGATCTCGCCCTGGCGCAACGCGTTCTCCCGCACTGTGATCATGGGGCCGGTGCCTGGCGGCAGCGCGGGGATGCTGAGGGTCAGCTTCAGTGTGGTTGTGGGCACCCGCAAGTCGTGTATGAGGGTTATCGCAGGGAAGCGAAGGGTGAGCATGTCATCCTTGGCGGCCCTCACAAATGCATCGCCAATGACGAGGTCGAATTGCGGCCCATCTGCGTAGCGCAGGCGGACGGGAATTCTTGTATTGGGGTCGCTCTGTGCGGCATTCCTCATCTGGATCGCTAGGCCGACCAGATCCGGCTGCGTGATGGAGAAGGTCTGCTCGATTGAGCTGATTCCGCCTATAGTCAGATCTATATCCGTTGGTGCTGGCGGCGCTCGGACGGGATCGACCGTCGTGATTGTGCTGAGGCCGGTGATAAGCAGCGCGCCGAGCAGGGCCAGCGCCCAGCGGATGTATGTGCGCGTGGTGTGTGGGGCAGAGACACTTGTCATAGGGTGAAGCGATAGTAGTAGCCGACCAACGTACCTCCCCAGGAGATGATGTCGAGGCCGAGCCAGATACCTAGCAGGAGAAAGGGGCCGCGCGGCTTCCAGCGGTCGGGAAGTAATCCCTGCCAGCCGAGGGCAATCAGCCAGATCACCGGCAGCATCATGGTGAAGATATAGCGGCCCCTTGGGATGTATGGGATAACGCCAGGCGCTGGCAGTGGGTAGATCCGGGCGATCATGCTTAATATTCCCAATACCACCGCGATCAGAAAGAGCCAGATGCAGCGCTTCTGCCATAGTGACATCAGCCCGCGTCCACGCCGGGCCTGGATGAGCAGCCCGACCCCGCAGAGGATACAGATCCCTGCGAGCATCCAATCGGCCCATGCGCCGATGATCACATTGCCCCAGCCGAAGCGCGCCCAGAAGCTGGTGAAGCCGACAACCAGCAGGAGTTGGTAGATACCTCCCGCCTGTGTGGTATTTGTCGCCGAGCGCACCCATGCATCCAGTCCCAGGCGCAGGTAGCTGCTATCGATCTGGGCGAGCCAGGGGCGGACGGTGAGCAGTATTGTGCCATCGTCTGCGTGCCCTAGATCAAGACTGGCCAGGGCTATGGCCAGGCTGGCGGCAAGCACAGTGCCGACGATGGCCCAGGGGCGTAGTGGGGTGCGCCGCCATGCCCAAAGCAGAGACAGTAAATAGATCGGTATCAGGATCACGGCGGTGCGTTTGGTGGACACGGCCACGCCGAGGGCCAGGGTGGACAGGGCTAGCGGGGCCGGGCCTAGCCCGTCGCGTAGAAGCAGTGTGCATCCGAGGAAGAGCGTAACCGCACAGAAGTTCACCAGCACATCGCTGTTCACTGCTGTCATCAGGTCAACGAAGGTCGGGGTGAGCAGTAGCAGTAGCGGCACCGCCAGCTGCATCAGCGGCTCATCGGGCACGACCACCGTCGCCACGCGCCAGACGGCCACAATCGTGAGCACGTAGAAGCCCAGGCTGAGGGCGCGGGCGCAGTAAAGCTGCTGCTCAATGGCGATGCCCGATGTGAGCCGCAGGGGTAGGGCGGCTAGAATATAGTAAAGGGGTGGGTGTACGCGTTGGTTTGCGCCGAGCAGTGGTGCCTCAGGGGAGATCAGGTCGGGCTGCTGGCCGGGCGGGTAGAAGCGGAATCGGTACATCGAGTCGGCCACCTCGCGGCGCAGCGTCTGATCCGACTCTTCGAGGGCGGGCATGTGGTCGCGGTTGGCGATCAGCCAGGCGTACTCGAATTGGGTCGGCTCGTCGTAGTGCTGCCATGGCGGCACGATGGCAAGGAAGAGCAGTCCGTGCAGTAGGGCGAGCGGGATCAGCCAGAGCAGCGGGCGATATATGGCTCTATCCTGGCCCATAAGTGTTGGCGCTGATGCGGTTGTCGTGGTCAACTCAATACTCAATACTAGTACAGATCTCTGAAAGTTCGCAGCGAGTTGAGCTTCCCGGAAGTTCAGGAAGACTCCGTGCGAACTTTCGGGAAGCTGTACTAGTATGCCCCATGGCCCTGCAAGACGACCGTGACGGTCTTGAGCAAGATCCGCAGGTCGAGCCAGAAGGAGTAGTTCTGGATGTAGTAGAGGTCATCTTCGGTGTGCAGGTGCATCGGCTTGTCACTGCGACCGTTGACCTGCCACCATCCGGTGATGCCAGGGGGCACGCGGAAGCGCTGCCATTGCCATGGTGCATACTCGGCGGCGATGTAGGGCATCTCGGGGCGCGGGCCGACCAGGCTCATCTGGCCGAGCAGCACATTGATCATCTGGGGCAGTTCGTCGAGGCTGGTGCGGCGCAGCTTGCGTCCCACCCGCGTCACCCGCGGGTCGTCGTTGCTTTTGTGAACCAGGTTGCCATTCTCATCGCGACGTGCCACCTCGTGCCAGCGTTGGTCGGCGTCCTGGTACATACTGCGGAACTTGATCATCTTGAAGTGGCGGCCTTGCTCGCCGATCCGATCCTGCATGAAGAAGATTGGCCCCTGAGACTCGATCTTGATCAGCAGGGCGATCAGCAGCATGATCGGCGAGAGGATGATCAGCAACAGCAGGCTGGCCCCCATGTCAAAGAGCCGTTTGAGAATGCGTTGCGGATCGGTCAGGGCTGACTCGCGCAGCGAGATCAGCGGGATGCCACCCACTGTCTCCACCGGAGTGCGGGCGAAGGTCAAGTCGAGCACACCCGGCATCATATGCACCATTACAGGCTGCTGGAGCAGATCGAGCGAGAGTTGGGCGATCCGGTTGTGCTGGTGAACCGGGAGGGCGAAGATTACCTCGTCGATCATGTTCTCAGTGACGATGCGGGTGGTGTCTGCAATTTTGCCGAGGCGCGGCACGGCTGAAGGAGCGTCATAGTCATCGCTGGCGTAGCCGGCTACCACCACGCCCGTCCATGGCCTGCGGGCGAACTCCTCGGCCATGCGTTCGGCGACGGTCGGCTCGCCGATCACCAAGGCCCGCCGCTGCCAGTTAGTGCGGAATCGGAAGTGTACATAAGAGCGCATAATCAGATGGAAGACCAGAAGAGCCACAAGGTCGAAGGCGACGAAGGTGAGGAACTGGAGCCGCGAGACATCGCGAAAGGAGATGTAGAGCAGCCCGGCGAAACTCGCCGAGGCGAGCGCCACTGAGGCCAAGAGGCTACCGATCGCCTCAACAATGCCGCGCGTAAAGAGGGCGCGCTGCGGGGTGAGTAGTAGCATCACCATGATCCAGATTAGAGCCACACTCACATAGAGCTGCCATGGGAGGGTGGCATTGTCCTGGCTTACATCAAGCCCCCATTCTATGTGCGGACGAATTTTTGTCGACAGGTAGAGCGTCAAAAGGGTGAGTAGTGTGTCCCAGAGTAGAACACTCCCAGTCAAGCGCGTCCGCAGACGGTCAAGCATACGATGCTATCCTTTGCGCTACACTCCGAGGTGTTATGTGCATGCGACTGAACCGCACCCTCTTCCTGGATGAGATGGTGCAAAGATAAACTGGCAGTAGTTCACAGATCGCATTAGTAACTATTGCGTAATGCGACACTGCAACCATATCCTGACCCCGATCTTTAAGAGCGTCTGTAGTGTACCATCGCTTTTGGGATACGGCAAATCTCTGTCCACTATTGAGCCTCTCGGCTCACGGTGCTTGGCTGTTGACGACGGGTGAGCAGCATACCCGCTTTGTCGAATATGCCTGCCAGTGGTAGCAGGAATGCATCCATAAGCTGCTGAAGCGTGGCTTTTTTGGAAATACTGCAAAATTCGCCCTGTGCGCTGCCGCCGGGGGCTGAAGCCCCCGGCTAAGTTCTACGAAGGCCGCTGAAGCGGCCTGTCTGAGGCCGCTGAAGCGGCCTTCGTAGAACTTACCCGCACGTTTACGGGCCGGACGCTCTCAGGGTGACAGGGTGGCTAACGTGAAAATAGGGCTTGAGGCGAGTGTTCAGTCCGCCGCAACAGCCTTCGGCTCCAGGCTGACCGTGTAGCCCAACTGCTCGATCCGGCGCTGCATGCGGGCCAGCAACCGATCCTTCTGCCGCTCATCGAGCGCCGCCGCACCGCGTTCGTGGTAGGTGTCACCCGTCTTCAAGAGCGTGTAGACGATGACGAGGAGCTTATGGGCCACCGCGATAATCGCTTTCTTGTTCCCTCGCCGCGCGGCCAGCTTGCGGTAGAACGCGGCCAGGAAGCTGTCTTTGTGTGACTTGAAGCATAACTTTGCCGCTGCGGCAAGGTTATGCTTCAAGTTTGGCCCGGCAAGGTTATGCTTTCACACGCTATCGGTGGTGTTTTTACCCGGTATAGGAATAGAGAGGGTGACTGGTATGCGGAAATCCGACGCGCAAAGTTATGCTTTCAGGATGTGGGGCGGCAAAGTTATGCTTTCAGCGGGCGGCTAAAACCGACATTGAGAGTGGCTCCAAACACGGCACCGTGTGGAAAGGCAGCTTGAGCAGCCCGAAAACGGGTGTCAGCGCGGCAAAGTTATGCTGTTAGCCGCGGCAAGGTTATGCTTTAACTTATCATTCGCGCATTTGCAGGGCCAAGCTCCCCG
>RYFE02000069.1 GCA_004138175.2 Chloroflexales bacterium ZM16-3
ATGAGGGTGTCGATAGCCCGGCGACCCTACCGCCTGCCACCGGCTTCCTGCCGCCTGCATTTGGTCCGGCTGAGCTCTTCGGCGGGCAGTTCCGCCGCCTGGTGGCCGACATCGTCGCCCGATTAAAATCCGGCGAGCGGGTCGTCGCAGTCACTTCCCAAGCTCCCCGATTACAGGAGCTTGTCGAGGAGGCGCTGCGTAACGACCCAACCCCCAACCCCCAACTCCCAACCCCCAACGCTCCCCGATTACAGGAGCTTGTCGAGGAGGCGCTGCGTGACGACCCAACCCCCAACCCCCAACCCCCAACCCCCAACTTCACTACGATCCACGGCGCCCTAGAGGCTGGCTGGCGTCTGCCCTCGCTCGGCCTGACCCTCTACACCGACAGCGAGATCTTCGGCGTCCGCCAGCGCCGCCCGCTCTCTGCGCGGCGCAGCCGCAGCCGCAGCGTCGAGGATCGCGCCGCCTTCCTGCGCGGCCTGAAGGTCGGCGACCACGTCGTGCATATCGAGCACGGCATCGCGGTCTACGAGGGCATGATCCGCCGCGTCGTCGGCGAGATCGAGCGCGAGTACCTGGTGCTGCGCTACGCCGCTGGCGATAAGATCTATGTCCCGGTCGATCAGGTTGACCGGGTGGCGCGCTATATTGGCGCTGGCGACACGGCCCCCACGCTGACCCGCCTGGGCACCCAGGACTGGGAGCGCGCTAAGCGCAAGGCCCGCGCCGCCGTCCAGGATCTGGCCCAGGATCTGCTGGCCCTCTACGCCCAGCGCCAGACGAAGCGCGGCCACGCCTTCCTCCCCGATAACGAGTGGCAGCGCGAGCTTGAGGGCTCCTTCCCCTATATTGAGACCGACGACCAGCTCCGCGCGCTCACCGAGGTCAAGGCCGATATGGAGCACGATGTGCCCATGGACCGCCTGATCTGCGGGGATGTTGGCTTTGGCAAGACGGAGGTGGCGCTGCGGGCCGCGTTCAAGGCGGTGCAGGACGGCAAGCAGGTGGCCATCCTGGTGCCCACCACCGTGCTCGCCCAGCAGCACTTCGACACCTTCACCCGGCGTATGGCCGCCTTCCCGGTTGTGGTCGAGATGCTCTCGCGATTCCGCTCGGCCAAGGAGCAGGACGCCATCCTGAAGGATTTGGCGCGCGGAAGGATTGACATCATCATCGGAACCCACCGCATCCTGAGCAAGGATGTCTCCTTCAAAGACCTGGGCCTGGTGGTTGTGGACGAGGAGCAGCGCTTTGGGGTGCGCCACAAGGAGCGGCTCAAGCAGCTGCGCGCCGAGGTGGACGTGCTGACCCTGACGGCCACGCCTATCCCGCGCACGCTGCATATGGCCATGGCGGGCATCCGCGACCTGAGCGTGATCGATACGCCGCCCGAGGATCGCGTGCCGATCAAGACCTATGTGCTGCCCTATGACGAGTCGCTGATCCGCGAGGCGATCCTGCGCGAGCTTGAGCGCGAGGGCCAGATCTACTTTGTCCACAACCGGGTGCAGAGCATCTACCATGTGGCCAACCACCTGCGCAACATCGTGCCCGAGGCCAACGTGGGCGTGGGCCACGGCCAGCTCGCCGAGCGCGAGCTTGAGAAGGTGATGCTCGACTTCTTCGAGGGCCGCCACGATGTGCTGGTCTGCACGACGATCATCGAGAGCGGGCTGGATGTGCCGAACTCGAACACGATCATCATCGATGACGCCACAAACTACGGCCTAGCTCAGCTCTACCAGCTGCGCGGGCGGGTCGGTCGCTCGGCCAACCGGGCCTACGCCTACCTCTTCTATAAGCGCGACAGGTCGATGACCGAGGAGGCCCAGCAGCGGCTGGAGGCCATTCAGGAGGCCACCGAGCTCGGGGCCGGGTTCCGCGTGGCCATGCGCGACCTGGAGATCCGTGGGGCGGGCAACCTGCTCGGCGCCGAGCAGAGCGGGCATATCGCCGCCGTCGGATTCGACCTCTACTCGCGGCTGCTGGAGCAGGCGGTGGGGCAGCTCAAGCAGCGGGTGGATCAGGAGTCAGGAGTCAGGAGTCGGGAGTCGGGGGGGGGCGGGACGAGCCCGGCTCCCGGCTCCCGACTCCCGGCTTCCGACTCCCGGCTCCCGACTCCCGACTCCCGACTCCCGACTCCCATCATCAACGAGAAGGTTCTCGTCTCCCCGCTCGTCACCCTCGACCTGCCGATGACGGCCTACCTGCCGACTGATTACATCCCCGACGACACGGTGCGCCTGGGGGTCTACCAGCGCATGGTGGCGGCCGAGCAGCTCGATGAGGTGCGGGCGCTGCGCCAGGAGCTCCAGGATCGCTTTGGCGACCCGCCGCTGCCAGCGATGCACCTGCTCACCTGGCTGCATATTAAGGCACTGGCCCTCCAGGCTGGCGTCAACTCGGTGACGACGACTGGCGAGGAGTTTATCATCCGGCTGCCCATCCTAGAGACCCAGGCCCGCGAGCGGCTGCGTCGGCGCTATGGCCGCGATGCGGGCGTGAAGGTCGGCCCGCAGTTCATCCGGCTCGACCGGCGCAGCCTCGGCGAGGGCTGGAGCGACAAGGTTATGGGCGTGCTTGAGGTGCTGGCCGCCTAGCGGCGGGGGTGCGGGGGTGGCTTCGCCGCCCAACCCCACCATACAAGAGTCACACCATCCGCTTGAAGCGGAAGAAGATATACAGCGAGGCGGCGATGATGATCATTAGCAGGAGGGTGGCGGGCAGGGCCAGGGGGTGATCGGCGTAGGGGATGGCCACGTTCATGCCGAGGATGCTGGCCACTAGGGTCATCGGCAGCATGATCACCGAGATCAGGGTGAAGATCTTCATCTCCTGGTTGATCCGGTGGGAGGTCAGGCTGCTCAGGGTCGAGTCCAGCCCTTCGATGATATCCTTATGCTCCTCCAGCATATCCCAGATCCGGGTCAGGCCGTCGGTCAGGTCGCCGAAGTAGGCGTCCTCATCGAGGCGCAGGAAGTCGCGCTCGCGGGCGGCCAGGTAGCGCACCACCGGGATATTGGGCTTGAGGATGCGCCGTAGCGCGATGATATCGCGGCGCAGGAAGGAGAGCTCTTGCACCGTGGTCTGCACATCGCGCCGGAAGATGTGTTCCTCCAGGGCGTCGAGCTTCTCGTCGAGCCGGTAGAGCATGGGGAAGCAGTAGTTGATCAGCGCCTCGATCTGGCGGTAGATCAGGAAGCCCGAGCTGCGGCCCATCAGCAGCTGACGCCCGCGATCATCGTCGGCGGTCTGACTCAGGCGGCGCATCGGGCGTAGCTGCCCGTCGTGGAAGGTGACGACGTAGTCTCGCCCGACGAAGATATCCACCTCGCTTGTCACCGAGAGCCGGTCGACCTCGTTGAAGACCGGGAAGTGCAGCACGAGGAAGAGGTACTCCTCCTCGTCATTCTCGTCGATCTTGGGCCGCTGGAGCTTCGAGAGCACATCCTCAGCGTGCAGCGGGTGGAAGTGGTAGTGATCGGCGAGGGCCAGCACCTCGTCGCGGCTGGGGCACATCACGTCCACCCAGGTCAGCCCGCCCTCGGTGAAGGACTTGTGCGCGGTTGTCGGGTCGCTCATAATCCCGTTTGGCGGCGCGGTGTGGCTGACGAACCGATTATTCATGGGGGGCTCCCTCAGGGCATGGTGGCCGAGTGAGGCTATTATACTCCCGGCGATGGAACAAGATTGTCGTTGCCGTCGTCTAGTGTAGGTGTGTGGCGCATCCCCTCCCCCCCCCCTGCGCCGCGCACCCCCCCCCACACGGTGGCCGATCCCTGCGGATCGGCCGCCGTTTCTGTGCGGAGTTTCCCCTGAGCAAACCCGAAGGGCGCGGAATGTTCTAAGGAGCGATACTGAACTGTTACCTGCGGAAAAAGAAACTATATATTGTAGTAATATCCTCTTGGTACAATAGATTTCGTTCGCACAGTAATGTAACGAGCTTCGTGCTCCATGCGCGGCTATCATAGGCGTAAGGAGGTTCTCTCACGCATGTCTTTCCGGTCATACCGCCAGAGTCGCCCTCTTACCTGATCGCGAGCCAATAAATGGATCTCGCCGCACTCGAAATCGGTCTCTTTCCAGGTGTCGACGGTATCCTCGCCGATATCCGCTTCTCACCCTCAGCGACCTCCACCGACCAGGTGCTTGGCCGCTCGCTTCCCGTCCCCTTGGACACCGCCCGGCTCTCCTCGCTCGCGCTCGACCCCACCGGCTACGCCATCGCCCTCACCGAGATGCTCTTCTCTGAGCGACAGATGGTGAGCGCCTGGCACCATGCGCGCGCCTACAGCGATGCGATCGAGATCCCGCTCCACGTGCGCCTGCGGATCTCCGACGATCTGCCGATACTCCACGACATCCGCTGGGAGCTGCTGCGTGATCCAAACAGCGGCGAAGATCTCTCCCGCAGCGGTCGAGTCTGGATCTCACGGGCGCTCGACCGGATCGACACGCCCCAGCGTGATCTGCCCACCCGCAAGATGATTCGGTCGCTGGTGGTGCTGGCGAGCCCGCCCGACCTGGGGCGGTTTGGTATGGCACCTATCCCGGTCGAGGTTGGGCTACGCGCCGCGCAGGCGCTCCTGCCGCTGCCGACGATGCTGATCGATGGCTCGGCGGGGCACTACGCCAACCTCCAGACGATCTCGTGTGGGCTCTGGCGCAGCAGCGGTATCCTTGTGGTGTTCGCCCACGGCGTGCGGGCCGACGGCGAGGTGGCGCTGGTGATGCAGAACGATGATGGCACGCGGCAGATGGTGAGCGCGGGCGATATGGTTGAGGTGCTGGGTGGACTCCCCCGCATGCCGGTCGCCGTTGTCCTGGTGAGCTGTATGTCGGGCGGCATGGGGGATGGCTTCGATGACGGGCTGACCAGCCTGGGCGGCAGCTTGGCCCGGCGGGGCGTTAGCGCGGTCCTTGCGCTGGCCGGTATGGCCCAGATGAGCCTCGCCGACAGCTTCGTTCCCACCTTCCTGTCCGACCTTAGTGAGCACGGTGATGCGCTGAATGCCCTGGGCCGCGCGCGGGCCACGCTTCCAGACGACCGCTGGATGCCCCGGCTGTGGCTGAACGGGCGGAGCGGCCAGCTGTGGGAGGTGCCTCCCAGGGGAAATCGCTGGCTCACCGGGGTTGGCCTGTGGTTGAGCTGAGGGGTTGGGGGTTGGGGGTTGGGGGTTGGGGGCACATGAACGGCCTAGTACAACGTCCGAGCATTCCTCATGGGTTGGGGGCGCTGCGGAGACCTGTCAGCTGGGCTGCGCCCAGCTGACAGGTCTGATCCGGGCAACCATTCAAGAATGGTCGGACGCAGTACTAGTATGGCGCTCCAGAAGTTCATTGCCCGTTGGATACGACGAACGACGGGGCGTGATTGGCCGTTCGTCGTTCGTCGTTCGTCGTATTTATTAGAGATGCCCAGGGAGCTATGACAGCGCCTTGCGCACCGCCGGGGCGACCACGGTGCCGAGCAGTTCGATCGCTCGCATCACCTGGGCGTGCGGCATGGGGCCGACGCTGACCTGGGCCAGGAAGCGGCTGTGGCCGAAGAGCTCGTGCTCGAAGAGGATCTTCTCGATCACTTCCTGGGGGCTGCCTACCAGGAGAGCGCCGTGCGGCTCGCACAGCTCATCGTACTGCTGGTGGGTCATTCCGGCCCAGCCGCGCTCGCGGCCGATCCGGCTCATCACCGTGGCGTAGGGCGCGTAGAACTCATCGCGGGCCTGCTGGGATGTGTCGGCGATGTAGGTGTGCGAGTTGATGCTCACTGGGAGCTGCGCGGGGTTGTGGCCTGCGCGCGCGGCAGCTTCGCGGTAGATGTCGATCAGCGGCACGAAGCGCTTTGGCTCGCCGCCGATAATGGCGAGGGCCATCGGCAGGCCGCGCGCGGCAGCCCGCACCACCGACTGGGGCGTCCCGCCGACCGCGATCCAGATCGGCAGCAGATCCTGGATGGGCCGCGGGTAGATGCTCTGGTTATTTAGGGCCGCCCGGTATTGGCCCGACCAGCTGACCCGCTCGGCGTCGCGTAGCTTCAGCAGCAGGTCGAGCTTCTCGTCAAACAGGGCGTCATAGTCGCGCAGGTTATAGCCAAACAGCGGGAAGGACTCGATGAAGGAACCCCTTCCCGGCATGATCTCAGCCCGCCCGCCCGAGATCAGGTCGAGGGTGGCGAAGCTCTGGAAGACGCGCACCGGGTCGTCTGAGCTGAGCACGCTGACGGCGCTGGTCAGGCGGATGTGCTTGGTGCGGGCGGCCGCCGCTGCCAGGAGCACGGCTGGCGCGGAGATGGCGAAGTCGGGGCGGTGGTGCTCTCCGATCCCGAAGACATCCAGACCAACCTGGTCGGCGAGCTCGATCTCCTCAAGCAGCTCGGCCACCCGCCGGGCGGCGCTCTGCGCCGTGCTGTCGGGAACCTCGCCGAAGCTATAGATGCCAATCTCCATCGCTGGCGCACTCCTGTGAACCTATAGATGATGCCTGTCTGAATCGTAGCATATCTGGAACGTCGCTGTCGCCCCGCCTGCGTGATAGCCGTCATAGAACGGTATGCCGCGCCGCGCTATAATCGCAGCATAGACAAGGGTACAGGGTACAGGGTACAGGTTGAGTGCATCAACAAGCGATACGTGCCACCAAACTGTCAAGCTGGTTTGAACCTTGTCATACCAGGAATGTCCTACGGGAAGGAGCGACATCGATGAACAACCTTGAACTGCTACGCGGCGTGCCGATGTTCGCCGGCCTGGAAGACGAGCATATGCGGCTGCTGTCGGCCAGCCTGGGCAGCCAGGCATTCGAGCGCGGGGCGATGATCTTTCACCAGGGCAGCGTCGGCAACACGCTCTACCTGATCGTGCGCGGCCAGGTTCGCATCTACACCAACAGCCAGCTCGGCCAGGAGATCTCGGTGATGCTGTTTCGCGATGGCGACTTCTTTGGCGAGCTGTCCCTGCTCGACGGCCACGAGCGCTCGGCCTCGGCGGTGGCTATGCGCGCCACCACCACGCTCACCCTGCACCGCGCCGCCTTCCTTCAGGCTATCCGCACCTACCCGGAGATCGCCGTAACTGTGCTGGAGCAGCTGTCGGCCCGGCTCCGCCACACGAACACCTATATCGAGCATCTGGCCAGCACCTCGGCGCCCCAGCGCGTCATCCGCACCCTGCTCGACCTGGCTGACCAGCATGGCGTGCTGGAGCAGGGCACCACTCGGATCGACCTGCATCTGACCCAGGACGATCTGGCGAGCCTGGCCGGTACCACCCGCGAGACGGTCAACCGTGTGCTCGGCGGCCTGCGCGATCAGGGGCTGATCCATATCGAGCGGGCCAGGCTCAGCGTGCTTAACCTGGCGCAGCTTGAGATGTTGAATGTTGAATTGTGAATGTTGAATTGCTCAGCATTCAACACTCAGCCAAGGAGGCTTCCAATGTTCTACCTCTTTTTCCTCGCCCATCTGGTGGCCGACTTCGCCCTGCAGCCGCTCTGGCTGGTGCGGCGCAAGCGCGGCTGGGACGGTCTGTTCATCCACGTCGGCATCGTGCTGCTCTGTATGCTGGCCCTGATCCCGCTGGAGCCAGCGGCGCGCGGCCTCTGGCCGACCATGCTCGCTATCAGCGGGGTGCATTTGGTCGCCGACCGCTGGAAGGTGCGCTACGCCGCCCGCCTGTTCCGCCCGCCCTTCGTGCCCTTCCTTCTGGATCAGGCCATCCACGCGGCGACAATCGCCGTGGCCCTGGGCCTGGCCCTGCCAGCGGATCAGGTCTGGTCGCTGCACGCCTCGCCTCTGGCGCTGCCCTCAGTCTACGCGGCATGCTACCTGCTGGCCACCTTCGCCGCGCCGATCGGGCTGATCGTGGCGCTCGACCCGACCTTCCAGCACGCCTCGCTGGCGGCGGCGGCCCGCGTACGCAGCCTGGTGGCGGCGGCCCTGGTGCTGAGCCTGTCGATCTTCGCTGGCCCGCTGGCGCTGCCCGCCACGCTGGCTGGCGTGGTGGCCGTCACCCGTCACCCGGCCTCACGCCACCCGCTCGACTCGACCGCCGGTATGCTGGCCGTGATCACGGTGGCGGCCGCCCTGGGCGCGGCGCTGGCGCTGATGCGCTAGGCGCTGCCTCCCAGCGGGGGCGCGGGGGCGGCGTAGCCGCCCCCGCCTTATTTTTTGTTGGGGTTGGGCGGCGTAGCCGCCCAACCCCAACAAAAAGTGATATCACACGAGATCTGCCACGCGGGCGAGCAGCGCCTCTAGGGGCGGGGCGGTGGCCAGGAGGGCGGGCGGCGGGGCGAGGGGCGGCGGGGTGGGCAGGTCGGCCCCGCCAAGCTCGCGGTAGCGCTCGCGGTACTCGGCGCTGGGGGTGTGCCGGTAGAGCTCGGCGTAGCCCTCGGCGGCGTAGGCCCGGTAGTCCTCCATGCCGCTCAGCCCCCAGAGGTGGCGGGCGATCTCGGCCCGCTCCTCGGGGTTGTCGGTCTGCTCTAGCAGCGCCACGTAGGCCGCCGCCGCCTCGGCCCGGTCGATCTGGCTGGACAGCAGTCGCAGCTCGACATCTCGCAGGCTCGCCTTCAAGGTGATCTCGCGCAGCTCTATCTCGACGGCGATCCGCATGGCCGCATTGTTCTCCTCTAGCGCCGCCGCGATCTCGCCCCTGGACAGCAGCACCTCGGCCCGGCACGAGCGGCAGTGGGCCAGAAAGAAGGGGATGCTCAGGGAATCGGCCAGCTTGATCGCTAGGTCGATCAGCTGGGCCGCCTCGGCTATCTTCCCCTGACGCGCGTCCACCTGGGCGATGTTGGCGATTGTTGCGGTGATGCCCACCCGGTCGGCCATCTCCACCAGGGCACCCAGCCCGTAGCGATAGCACTCCAGCGCCTCCGCGTCGCTGCCCGCCACCCGGTAGACCTCGCCCATGTTCACCGCCGCCACCGCCACCGTCTGTAGGTCGCCGATCTCGACGGCCATGGTGATCACCTCGCCCAGGCGACCCAGGGCGGCCGGGTAGTCGCCCTGCCATTGGCGCACGATGCCGATGTTGCCGATGGCGCTGAGGATCATGCGCCGGTCGCCGCTATCGTGGGCGATGGCCAGCTGGCGCTCGTAGTGCTCCAGTGCAGCCGGGAAGTCGCCGCGCTCCTGGTAGATGCTGCCGATGTGGCCGAGTGCCTGGGCCTCGCCGACCCGATCATTGAGCTGGATCGCCAGGCTGGCCTGCTGGCCGAGGTGGCGCAGGGCCAGCCGCTGCTCGCCCTGCATCGAGTAGACCAGGCCGATGTAGCCGAGGGACTGGGCGAGTCCGCTGCGGTCGCCCAGCCCCTGGTAGGCGTCGCGGGCATGCTCAAGCTGGGCCAGCGCGGCCGGGTAGTCGCCCCGGTTCCAGATCAGGTGGCCGAGCAGCACCCGGCAGCGCGCCTGGCCCGCCGGGTCGCCTGTGGCCTCGGCGATGCCGAGGGCCGCGCGGAAGCGGGCATCCGCCTCGTCCCAGCGGCCGGTTAGCTGGAGGATCTCGCCCATGGCGCAGAGCACCTCGGCGCGGTCGGCGGGGGAAAGCAGGGGCAGCAGCCGCTCGTAGTAGTCGAGGGCGGTCTGGTTGGCGAAGGCCGCGCGGGCCGCGTCCCCGGCGGCCTGGAAGTAGACCCGCTGCTTCTGCGCGTCGCTGCTGCGCCCGTAGTGGAAGGCCAGCAGGTCGAGGCTGCGCTGTGGGCTGTCTGCCGAGATGCGCTCGATGTAGTCGCCAATGCGGCCGTGGAGCACCTGGCGGGTGGATAGCGCCAGGCTCTCGTAGGGCACCTCCTGGGTGGCGATATGTTTGAAGAGGTACTCCAGGTCGGGCGCGGGCTTGTCGAGGATGGTCAGCTCGCTGCGGCTGAGCGCATCGAGGCGTTCGATCGTCTCCGCAGGCGTGCCGATCTCGGGGTAGCTGCCCCAGAGCCAGTCGGCGCGGAAGATCCTGCCGATCACGCTGGCCAGCTTGAGGGTGCGCTGCTCCTGCTCGGCCAGCTGGTCGATGCGGCTGAGGATGAGGCTGTGCAGGCTGTGGGGCAGGTCGAGGGCGGCCATGGCCGCCTCGTCGCGCGGGTCGATCTGGCGGTCGCGGATGTAGTTGAGCAGCTCCTCGATGAAGAAGGGGTTGCCCTCGGCGCGGGCGGCGATGCGCGCGGCGGCCGGGCCGTCCCGTAGGGCGCCCGGCCCGAAGAGCAGCTCGGCCCTGGCCGTCATCAGGGCGGCGGCCTGGGCGGGGTTCAGCTCGCGCAGCTCGATCCGGGTGATGTGGGGGTAGGCCGCGCCCAGATCCAGGGCCGATACGCCGTCCGGCCGGGTTACCACCACCAGGGCCACCGGCAGGTCGGCCAGGTTGCGCCCGAGGAAGGCCAGCAGTTCACGCGAGAGCGGGTCGGCCCAGTGAATATCTTCAAGCAGCAGGAGCAGCGGGTGGGCTTGGCTGAGCAGGCGCAGGCAGGCCAGCAGCATCGCCCGCAGCAGATCGACCCGCTGCTGCGCGTCGAACCCGGCGGTTAGCGCGCTCTCGGGGATGGGCAGGCCGAGCAGGACGCCGAGCAGCGGCATCCTGGGCAGCAGGCTGGGGTCGAGCGCGGTCAGGCGGGCGGTGAGGCGGGCCAGCTGCACATCGGCGGGCTGCTCGGGGTCGAGGGCGAGCAGCCCGCGCCAGACCGGCTGCCAGACCAGGTAGGGGCTGGCGGTGCCGAAGGACTGGCACGCGCCGCCGTAGGTGTCGAGCCCGGCATGCTCGCCGGCCGCGAGGATCTCGGCGGCCAGGCGCGACTTGCCCATGCCTGCCTCGGCGACGATGCCGATCACCTGGCCGCGCCCGCTGGCGGCCAGGCCGAGCCGCGCGCTGGCCAGGGCCAGCTCGGCGTCGCGCCCGACCATCGGCAGGTTGTAGCGCGGCTCTACCAGGGCGCGGGCCGAGGCCGCCCTGATCCCCAGCGCGCGGAAGATCGGCACAGGCTCGGCCTTACCTTTCATCGGCATAGGCGCGAGCGGCTCCCAGAAGAAGGCGTGGGCCGTCGGGCGGCGGGTCGCCCCGCCAGCCAGGGTCTCGCCGGGGCCTGCGGCCTGCATCAGGCGCGCCGCCACATTCACTGGGTCTCCCATCACCGTGTACTCGTGGCGGGTCGGGCTGCCCACCAGGCCGCAGTAAACAAAGCCGGTGTTGACGCCGATCCGCGCGCCATGGCCGAGAGACTGGAGATCAAGGGCGCAGCGCACTGCCCGCTCCTCGTCGTCCTCGTGGGCCACCGGGGCACCGAAAAACACCAGGTACTTGCTGCCCTTGTCGCCCATGCCGATCTTATTCAGGTAGCCGTCGTAGTGCTGGACGATCTGCACGACCTGGGCGATGTAGCTCTGGAGCCGTGTGCTGGCCAGTGGGTCGCCATCGTAGTCGTCGCCGGCGAAGCCGACGAACAGCACGCTGACCCGGCGGTGCTCGTTGACGAAGCCGGCCAGGCCGGACTCCAGACGGCGGGCGATGGTCGGGTGGATGTAACGGGCGATGGCGGCGGCCGTGGGCGCGGGGATGTTGCCCAGGGGCGGCAGGGGGGCCTGTCCGACGGGCGTGTCGATCCCGGCCACACAGCAGAAGTCACCGCGCACGGCGGCGATAGCGATAGCCTCCCCGGCGGCGTCCATCAGATCGTGGTGGGCCACCACCTCGCCGCTGGACGCGTGGTGCTCAGCCTCGGCGCAGCGGTCGAGCAGGGCCCCGGCGACGACATACTCCAGGTGGCGCTGCGGGTCGCCGACGCTGGTACAGAGCAGCGAGCCCATGGCTAGGCCAGCCTTCATTGCCAGGCCGAAGCCCCCGGCCGCCGTGGGGATGTGCGTGTAGTCGCCCATGGATGCCTGCATCTCCAGGGCGCACTGGAGCGCCCGGCGCGCGACCGCCTGGCGAGTCCGGCCATCGTAGGGGAAGAGCACGGTGATCGCGTCGCCGTCGAAGCTGCTGATGATGCCGCCGTAGCCCTGGATGCGGGCGATCATTGGCGTGAAGTAGCTGTTAAGGACGCGGGTCAGCTCCTCGGCACCAAGCTTGCCGATCCGCGACAGCGCCTCACTCATCGCCGTGAAGCCAGACACATCGGCGAAGAGGGCCACCGCCTCAATCCGCCGATCAGCCCCCGGTCGCCCGGCCGCCGGGTCGGCCAGCATGGCCTCGGCCAGATCGCGGGGGACAAAGGACAGCCACTGCGTTGCGGGGTCGCTCATTGCTGCTGTAGGGTGGGAAGAAAGATCTGGTAGCCGACGTCGATGCTTATGGTACGGCGGGTCGTGCGGCCGGTGCTGTCGGTCGCATCGGCGGTGATCGTATAGGTGCCAGTCTGGCTCTCGGTAGGCGTCCAGGTCAGGGTCGCGCTCGCTGGGTTGGCCGCCGCGCCGACGGCGATGCTCGCCCCGGCGGGCAGCGCCCCCGCCGTGAGCGTCACTAGGTCGAGCGAGTCGGCGTCGGATGCCTGGATGGGCATGCTGATCGGCGTGCCGGGCCGCACCGCGAGCGTCGCGCCGCCAGACGGCGTGGGCGGGTCGTCGAAGGCCGGCGGCGTCGTCACGGTGCAGTTCGCCGCCGTGCCGCTCAGCGTCTCAGTGTCATCGTCGAGCGAGAGGTCGCCGATCGGGTCGGTCTCGATCTCGACCGCATCAACGCCATGCTCCCAGCGCTCTAAGACGACCGACTGGGCGCTGCCCACGGTCTGCGGTGTGGTGTAGGCGTAGGCGTTGACCCCGCTCGCCGGGAAGTCGGCTGTGCCGCTGCCGCCTGCCAGCTTCACCGGCAGTTGCTGCGTGAGCGGGTTCGTGGTTGTCGAGAGTACGATCGAGTACCTCAAGTCATCGCCAAAGCTGCTGTCGTCATGGATGATCTCAACCGTGCTTAGGCGCACCCCGTCCTTGCAGAAGGCGGTGGAGACATCCCAGTAGTGGTCTTCGGCACCGCCTCGGAAGGCGATATTGATCGCCCGCGCCGGGGGCGCTGTGCAGATGGCGATCAGCGCCGCCAGAATGGCGGCGAGAGCCAGAATGTTTCTATAGCGCACTGTTCCCCCCTTTGATACCTTAAAAATCGCCCGGTGCGGCGTCGCCCGGCGGCTGAAGCTGCGGGCTATGTGGTACGAAGGCCGCTTCAGCGGCCTTCGTACCACATAGCCCGCCCGTTTACGGGCCGGGCACGCTACGCATTTTGCCTTTTGCCTTGTCCCTAATGCGGGATGAATATCGGCGGTGAGTTGCTGTCGGATATGGTCGGCAGATAGATCAGCCAGGCCAGGCTCCCGGTGAACCGCACCGCCACGCGGGTGCGCCCGAGCAGGTATGCTGCGTCTGGCTCCAGCGTGATGGTGAGCATGCGCGGGCCATCTCCGCCGGTCGGGCTGATCCGCAGCGTGGCCGAGAGCGCGCCCGCCGGGAAGGTGATCGTGCCCGGAAGCGGCGCATAGTCTACGCCGGGCTGCGCGTCGCCGCCCACGTTATAGCTCACCGTCATGGGCGTATCGGTGGCCACATCGCGCTCGAAGATAATGATGGCGTCGCGCGGGCCGTAGCGGCTGGCTACGGCCACCGTGGCGCTCAGCGTCACGCGCGGCGGCTCCGGCGGCGGCAGCAGGGTGATAATGGCGGTGCTGAATGTGCTGAGCTTCGCCCCCGACGGCGCGCTGAGCGTGATCGCGAAGCTGCGCGGCAGCGTGGCCGCCGGGCTCGGGTTGAGCACCGGGATCGCGATCATCTTGCTGGTCTCGCCGGGGGCGTAGAGCAGGTCGCCGCTGGTGGCTGTGTAGTCCACGCCGTTGGTGGCGCTGCCGTCGGTGGTGGCGTAGTGGACACTCACCGGGCGCACCGAGGCCACGCTCAGGCGCGCCTCCATCGTCGCCACAGCCGCCGGCTGCTGCACGTTCGGGCTGATGATGGAGAATAAGAGCACGCCCGCTGGCCCCTGGAACTCGTAGGCACCGATGTCGGTGGCCCCGTCGGTTGGTCGGGGATTGCCGTCGCGGTCGCCCACAACCGCCGGGGTGGCCGCGCCCGCGTTGATCGCCGGAGATCCGAAGGCCAGCCGGTAGTCATCATCTGCCGCCGCCTGGTAGCCCACCGGGCCGCTTAGCGGCGTGCCGCTCACGCTCCCGCCCTGCACAGCGACCGGCGTGCCCACTTCGCTGGTCGCCAGCACCTGCTGGAGCGTCAGGCTCGGCCCGCTCGCGCCCAGGCGCGCGCCAACCGCGTAGCCGCTGATCAGCGTATTTGTCAGCGCCAGCTGGTCGGACGCTCCGGCGAGCAGGATGGCCTCCTCGGGCCGGGCATCACCGGCCAGCGTCGCATAGGTGATAGTGGAGACACCCGCATCGCCCAGGGCGAGCGCCCCGCCCTGGGCCGCGCTGTTCCGCCCGAAGAGCACATTGGTCAAGGTCAGCGGCCCCTGGCTAAAGATCGCGCCGCCCCGCCCGGCCGCCGTGTTGCCGAGGAAAGAGGCCCGCTCCAGGGTCGCGCCGCCGCTCGCGTCAACCGCCAGGCCGCCACCGTCGCCGCTCGACTGGTTGGCCCTGAAGATCACATCGCTGAAGCTGCCCGTCGCCCCGCTCACCGACACACCCGCCCCCAGGCTGCCTGCGCCATTGGCGATGGTGATCCCGCTGACGCTAAAGCCATCGGCGGCGGCGGTGAAGGCCAGCACCGGCCGCTGCCCCTGCCCGTCGAAGGTCGTCACATGAGCCTGCGGGTCGGGGGCTGCCCAGCTGCCCGTCGCGTAGCCGCCGCGCAGGCTCACCCGCACGCCCACTGCCAGCGGGGCCGCTCCGCTGCCCACCGCGTAGGTGCCGGCGGCGATCCGGATCTCATCATTGTTCGCGGCCTGGGCCACCGCATAGCCCGGGCTGGCGCAGGGCGCGGCGCTGCTCAGGCATCCGCCGCTATCGACGCCGCCTGGGGCCACATAGCGCAGCGAGCGGGCCGGGTTGTCCACCGTCACGCTCGTCACCGACACCACACTCTTGCGCGCCACCAGGCCCGTCCCATCGGTGAGCGTGGCCCGCACAGTGTAGGTGCCGTTGGGCACATCGTTCGTGTCCCAGCTCTGGTTGAACGTGGAGACAAGCGGCGTGTAGCCTCCATAGGGCGTGGCGCCCGTCTGGCGGGTGAAGCTCACTACCGTACTATTGCCGCCGTCGATGATCTCGTAGATCACGCTTCGCGCGCCATAGGTGGTGCTGAGCTGCACCTGGAGCGTCACCGCGCCTTGGATGGTGCCGCCCGAGGTGACGCCGAGGATCTGGCTGATCGTCGGGGCAGACGGCAGGCTCGTCGAGCTGCCTGGATCCGTCACCAGGTTAGAGTCGCCGCCGCTCGGCGGGTTCATGTCGCCGCTGATCCAGTTTCCCTGTGGGTCCTGGAGCTCCTCGCCATTGGTGTAGCCGTCGCCGTCCGAGTCGCGTGCGGCCAGATCAATCGTCCACTGGTGGACATAGAATGTCGCATAATCGAGGTGCGGGCTGGCCTCATAGTCTGTGCCGAAGGAGTTAAGGTTTGGGCTTGTGCTATGGCACGACGAGCAGCCGAGCGAGGCGTTAAGGATCTGGCCGAAGGGGATCGAGCTGTAGTAGGCGTCGTAGCCGGCACCGCCAGCCGCGCAGCCAGAGACGGTGGGGGCCGCCCGCGTCGTCGTGCTGCTCGCCAGGGCATAGGCCACGGCCGCCATCCCCAGAAAGATCGCCGCCCGGCTGCGGATGAGACGCGAGCAGAGCCCTGTGAGTGTCCTAAGGATCTCCATAGGGAAGTCGCCCTTCAGGGGGAGATGCCAGAGTCACGAGGCGGGCACGGGGAGGGCGGAGTATCCGCCCTCCCCGTGCCGTAATATCAGCCAGTGGCTTCTGGCAATGCGCGCTTAATCGACAGCAATACGCCGATCAGCAAATGTTGCTGTGGCTTAGCGCAGAGCAGGTATAGAGAAGGGAGCTAGGGTGTATCCCAAGTATAGCCTACATGTCAAGGCATCGGGGTGCGAGAGGCTGCGTATGGGCCTCTCAGGTTGAGGGTTCGTAACTTCCAAGTCTGTACTACAGCGGTTTTCCCTCTTCCTAATCACCCAAAATCCACCTCGTAGATATGCACAAAATTTGTTTATACTTTGTCAATATTGATTCTCATGATAGCATTGGCTCTTCTCTTAACGCCGATATAACCAAATCAAAGCCACATAGAAGGAGGTTCCACGGATGGGGAAACGACGCTATCTCGCCCTGCTGATTATGCTTGCTGTGCTAGCAGGTTGCAGCCAGGCACCACAGGCTCCCGCCGCCGCGACGGCACCGACCGAGGCCGTAGCTGATGCACCGACTGAGGCCGCCGCCGCGCCGACCGAGGCCGCCGCCGCGCCAGCGATGGGCGGCAGCGTGACGCGGGCGATCACCACAGAGCCGACTAGCCTCGACCCCCACGCGGCGCCCGGCTCTGGCCAGAACGTCATCCTGCCCTACATCTACGACACGCTGGTCTACCGCGACATGGACAACAACTCCCAGCCCTACCTCGCCAAGAGCTGGGACATCTCGCCCGATGGCACCACAATCACCTTCGCCTTGCGTGACGACGTGACCTTCCACGACGGCACGCCGCTGAACGCCGAGGCGGTCGTCTTCACCTTCAACCGCTTCAAAGAGGCGAAGAGCTCCGCTGGCGCGGGCCTTGCCGGTATGACCGGGGTTGAGGCGGTTGACGCGTTCACCGTGCGCTTCACCTTCTCCGCGCCGTCATCGGTCTTCTTCAGCACCCTGGCGACACCTTACGCCGGCATCGTCAGCCCCACGGCGGTTGCGGCCGAGGGCGAGGCGTTTGGCCAGAAGCCGGTGGGCAGCGGGCCGTTCAAGGTTGCCGATTGGCAGCAGGGCACGGCGCTGGTGCTGGAGCGCAACCCCGACTACCACTGGTCGCCGGGGAATATCACCAACCCCGGGGCACCCTACCTCGACCAGGTCGTCTTTAAGGTTATCCCCGACGCCAGCACGCAGCTGGCCGCGCTCCAGGCCGGCGAGGTCGATCTGATCTTCATTAACTCGCCGAGCCATATCGCCAAGCTGAAGGATGATAGCACCGTTGAGCTGATCGAGACCCGGCTGAACAGCCTGATCTACCTCGGCTTCAACGAGGCCAAGGCCCCGCTCGACGATGTGAGGGTGCGCCAGGCGCTCTCCTACGCGGTCAACAAGGACGAGATCCTCCAGGCCGCCCTGGGCGGCACCGGCCAGGTGGCCTTCGCGCCGATGGCCCCCACGCTGCCCGGCTTCGACCCGAGCCTGAAGCAGTACGAGCTGGGCTTCGACCCGGCGAAGGCCAGCGCGCTGCTGGCCGAGGCTGGCTACACCGCCGGGGCCGACGGCGTGCTGAGCAAGGACGGCCAGCCGATCAACCTGACCCTGCTGACCTACGCCCGCGCGCCCAACGAGGATGTCGCCACGCTTATCCAGAGCCAGCTCAAGGCGATTGGCGTCACCGTCGCGATCCAGCAGTTCGATACGCCCACGGCCGCCAAGGCCGCCACCGCCGGTGAGTTCGACCTGCTGCTCTGGCGCTACGACCGCAATGACTCGGACGTGCTGAACATCAACCTGCACTCCAAGCTGATCGGCAGCTCCAACCGGTTCGCGTACAGCAACCCGCAGGTTGACCAGCTGCTCGACCAGGCCGCCCACGAGATGGACGACACAACCCGTGCGGGCTACTACGTCGAGGCGCAGAAGCTGATCATGGCCGACGCGCCCTGGCAGCCGCTCTACATCCCGGTGGACGTGCTGGCCGTCAGCAAGCGGGTGCAGGGCTTCCAGCTGGCATCCATGGGCCGGGTGCTGCTCAACGAGGCCCAGGTGACCGCGCCGTAGCGGCGCAGCAAGCTCGCGGGGGGCTGCGGGACTGTAGGTCCAATACCGTTCGAATAAGAAATCCGCCGCCGCTCAGCCCTCACCCCCCAGCCCCCTCTCCCGTTCAGGGAGAGGGGGGGTATTCCTCGTCAGGAAGGGCGATACTCCCCTCTCCCCTTGAGGGAGAGGGGCTGGGGGGTGAGGGGGCAAGGCCGCTGCGAGATCAGCTTATTCGTAAAGTATTGGCTGTAGAGGCTTGTACCCCACTAAGGATGCCCATGATCGGCTATCTCTTCAAGCGCCTCGGCAGCGCGGCCCTGGTGCTGGTCGCCGTCAGCTTCCTCATCTTCGCCCTGCTCGATGTGGTGCCCGGCGATGTGGCCGATACCCTGGCCGGTGACGCGGCCTCGGCGGCGCAGATCGCCGAGCTGCGCCACGAGCTGGGCCTGGATCAGCCGCTGCCCGTGCGCTACCTGCGCTTCGCCGAGTCCGCCATCCTCCACGGCGACCTCGGCAAGTCCGCGATCTCAGGCCGTCCGGTGGTCGATCTGCTGATCAGCCGCTTCGGAGCGACGCTCACGTTGTCTCTGGCCTCGCTGGCCCTGGCGCTGACGCTGGGCACCCTAGCTGGCCTGGCGGCGGCGACACGCGCGGGCGGGTACCTGGATCTGGCGGTGATGGCCTTCACGACTATCGGCGAGTCGCTGCCCTCGTTCTGGGTCTCCCTGCTGCTGATCCAGTTCTTCGCCCTGAAGCTGCGCTGGCTGCCGGTGCTCGGCGCCGGCGGCTTCGACCACCTCATCCTACCGGCGGTGGCGCTGGCCCTCCCGGCGATCGCGCTCGTGGCCCGCCTCGTGCGCAGCTGCCTGCTCGATGTCAAGAGCGCCGACTATGTGCGCACCGCGCACGCCAAGGGCCTGAGCAACCTGATCGTCTGGCGCGACCATATCTTCCGCAACGCTATCCTGCCGGTGATCACCATGCTCGGCCTGTACCTCGGCCACCTGCTCGGCGGCGCCTTCATCATCGAGACCATCTTCGCCTGGCCGGGGCTGGGGCGGCTGGTGGTCCAGGCGATCTTCGAGCGCGACTTCCCGGTGGTGGTGGGGGCCGTGCTGCTGATCGCGCTGATCTATCAGGCGATCAATATGGCTGTGGATCTGGCCCACGCCTTGCTCGACCCGCGTGTGGGCCACGAGGCGATGTAGGGACAGGGGACAGGGGACAGGGGACAGGGGACA
>RYFE02000007.1 GCA_004138175.2 Chloroflexales bacterium ZM16-3
CCCAGCAGCAGATCCTCGCCCTGTTGGGCCTGCCATCCGACCTCTACGCCCGCCTCGGCCAGCCGCCGGGGAGCTTGGCCCTGCAAATGCGCGAATGATAAGTATCAAATAAGCCGAGCAGCTCAAGCGACATCTGCCCGTTGAGCTTCTTGGTTTCTTGAGCTTCCTTATGCGCCACAACATCTGTCCGATATTGGGCTTCTGCTTTGCAAAGAACATCACTCATCAGCTTTAAGCCAAGCCGATTCCCTGTTGCAAAGACCAGGTGATACTTAGTAATACCTTCGGTGGAGCGTATAGGATAGGCACGGGAGAATCTTAGCCGTCCGTTTGAAATGGAAGTAAGCTGCTGTAGATAGTATTCAAGAAGGGCTTCGTCACGAGCATTCCCCGTAAGCTGCTCTATAATACTCCGCCAACCATCACCCCTAAACCACCTATCTAAATTTCGAGCATTTGCGTCGCCTCGCTGAGCGTCCTTCTCAAAATTGGCAGCCAAACGCCGCACAGCACTGGTTGCATAGCGAAGGAGAATATCAGTTGGCTGTGTACGCAAGGCAATTCGGTCAACCAGACCGTCCATCGGCAGTTCTTTCGTGCCGAAAGAGTCCAGAAAAAAGAGGGCCGAGGAGTTTCTTGCAGTTGCCAAAACTCTGTCCAGTACAGAGTTGAAGTCAGCATGAATATTCCTGACGTGGGAATAGCTAGCCGTCTCGCGCTGAAGACTTTCAAAGTTTTCGTCGTCTTCTTCGACGTTCAGACAGCGAACATCAAAGTCCAGTTCCTGAGTCACATGAGCTGCTAACACTGGAGATCCAGGTGCTCCAATATCAGCTTGATTATCTGGATTTCTATAGACGCCAGCACCTGCATAGCCATCCACATACCAGATGGGTCGCCCTCTCGCTTGCTGCGACAGAGCACGACAGAAGGCGGGCAGATATTCTCTTAGGATTGCGTGCTTACGTCCTGACCAATCGTTGAGCTGCTTGAAGTGCGAGGAGGCAGAGATCGGTGGCATTGTGAATGTCCTTGCTATTGTAGGAATACCAACAAAAAAGACATAAATCACGAAGCAGAGAAGCACTAAGTTTGCATCTCCCTATATATTATAACTACCCTGCGCAACCACAAGTTACGGTGAAGATCAAATTCGTCCACATGACCATGGAATGGCGGCTGGTTGACGATCTTGAGCAGGTATAACCTTCTCAAGCGCGCCAAGATTATTACTGATCGCTGCGTTCGGCTGTGCTGACTTTCTGACGACGGAGGAGTTTAGAAGCGCACCGGGATGTGCGACAAGTGCCCGTAGAAAGAGGCAGTAAGAGAGGACCTAGCAGCAAACAGCTAAACCTGACGCCTGCTGTCATAACTCGCTGGTATGCTTATAGCCAGAGCCAATGACAAACGGAGATGCTCGCCATGTTCGAGACCTTCAAGAACATCATTCGTACCGACCTTGATGAGTTTCTGGCGACCCGCAAGATGCAGCGGGCCATCGACCTATCTCAGCTAACCGGGCAGCACTTCAATCATAGTGAATATCCCATGTACTTTACGGGCAAGCTGGATGCGCGCATGGTGCTCGTCCATCTGAACCCGAAACATCGGAACAGCGACGCCCTAACCTATACTGGCTCACTGTGGCTGCCGAATTTTGAAACCTATTTCACCTATCATCAGCGCTTCGGCCAAACACTCTACGGCCCAACCGCACCTCGCACGCATAAATCCCGGTTCGATCATAAGCAGATCCGCTTTCTCACGCCCTTTGGCATCATCCCCTTTGTCGAGGAGCGCTCTCGGGATGATCGCTTCACCAACCTAGAGCGGGTATGCGACGAGAAGTTACAACTGGAGCTTATCCCGTATAGCTCTGACAAGTTCAGTCCGAAAGGATTTACGCCGACTATCCTTCAGCCGCATATCGAGCGCCTGTTGGATGTCATTAGTGCCTGTCCGCGTGACTATGTACTCTTCTGTGGGCAGATCTTTGAGCCTTTCTTTCACGAGAGCATCACGGACACGCACGAGTTCAAGCTCCCGAAGAATGACGGGAGCATGACACAGAATAAGGCACGGTTCTCCAATCTACGCTTTACGCGCAGCGGTAAGATTATTCGTGCTGGGCTGGCGCACACATTTGCTCAACAAGGTATTCCTATGGCTGCGTATGGCCGTCAGTGTAAAGCCTTATATGCTTCGCAATAGAAGCTATGCGGCGCGGCAGCTGTTACATACATATGATGGGATGCCGCCGGCACAGTAAAGACCCTGGCGCTTAACCAGGGTCTCGTCTTGAGCTTGCTACGTTTAAACCCCGGCGCTTATACCTCCGCTAAAACCCCTTTGTAAACCCCAGCCCCCTTTCCCGCATACTGCACCACCTGCCGTGCCCAATGATGAGGTGGTCAACACACTGCACGTCCAGCAGATCGCCCGCCTCTACAATCTTGCGCGTGACAAGGATGTCCTCAGGCGAGGGCGTGATGTCACCGCTGGGATGGTTATGCACAACCACAATCGCGGTGCTGTTCCAACGCACCGCCGCTTTGTAAATCTCACCAACACGGATCTGAATCGTGTTGACTGAACCCCGGTAGATGGTGGCAATCTCCTGCACCCGGTTCTTATTGTCCAGCATAATCACCCGCAGCTCTTCCTGGTCAAGATGCCCCATGTCAACCATAAGGAGCGCGGCAACATCGGCAGGACTGCGGATCTGATACCGCTCGTGCGGGGTGAGGATCGTCTTCAAGAGGTCAAGCAGCGCCTGCACATCAGCGGGCGGGTTGTCTCGACGTAAGGCGTCGTAGAGGTTGCCGCTGCTGGCCACAAGCTGGCGTAGGGCGTCGGTGTCGAGGTAAGGCGTCAGCGCCTCGTGCAATGCGGCCCGCTGTTTGTCACGGAGAGCTAGCGTCTCAAGGTCAAGCTCGGCCTGGGTGTAAACGGTGTCTGTTGAGGTCTCAACCGTAGTCTCAGCGGTGGTTCCTTCTGAGGTGTCAGCACCGGCGCTGCAAGGCCCGGTGGAGTTGTCAGCGTTGTCAGTGTTATCGGCTAAGGCGTGATGAGTAAGGCGCGGGTTGTGCAGGCGGTTGAGGAGTGATGCGTACTCCATTGTGGTCATCCTTTGTTGTGGTGTTGGCTGTAAAGACAGCGGCAAGACCGTATCCTTTAGCGGGTAGAGCGAACATAAAAAAAGCGCTCTGCCAAGAGTGGCAAAGCGCGTTAGTCGAGAGCGATAGGATCAGACGAGAGTTGGATTACGCGGTATGGATTGTGTCTATGGGGCAAACGCCCCCTGGGCGGGGTGCGGGGCGCAGCGCCCGCAAAATAAGGTGTGGGGCGCAGCGCCCGCAAAATAGGGTGCGGGGCGCAGCGCCCGCAAAATAAGGTGCGGGGCGCAGCACCCCGTAATATTGACGCCCCGCCCCCTATCGGCTACAATCGAAGCCCCGGAAGCCGTAGCCACCCTGGATGCGCCATGCCCCATTTTCTCGTCACCGTCTCCCCGCGCGAGCAGACCGCCGAGCGCGAGGTTGTCCATACGCTCTACCTGCTCTCTGGCCCCCAGCTCGCCCCCGCCGACGTGGCCCGCATGGCCGATGAGCTCCTGCACGACCCCGTCGTCCAGCGGGCCGAGTGGCGCGAGCTGTCGGTCGATTCCCTCGCCGCCGAGGATCTCGGCGCGGGCGCGGTCGGCGTGGTCGAGGTCGCCTACCGCCCCGGCGTCACCGACAACCCCGGCGAGAGCGCCGCCGAGGGCGCACGCCGCCTCGGCGTGGACACCGTCGCGCAGGCCCGCGCGATCAGCCGCCACCTGCTGTCCCCCGCCGCCGACCCGCAGGCCCGCGCCCGCGAGCTAGCCATCGACCTCGTGCAGACAACGCTGGTCTACCGGCCCGGCGACGACCCCGCCGCCCGCCTGGCCTTCTACGTCGCCCTGGTCTCGCCGCCATCGCCCGCCGCCCCCGCCATCGCCCGCGTGCCCCTGCGCGCCGCCGACGATGATGAGCTGCTGCGGATCAGCCGCGCCGGTATCCTCGCCCTGGATCTGGACGAGATGCGCGCCGTGCGCGGCTACTTCGCCCGGCTCGGCCGCGACCCCAGCGACGGCGAGCTTGAGACGATCGCCCAGACCTGGAGCGAGCACTGTAGCCATAAGACGTTTAAGGCGAAGGTGCGGTATCGGGAGTCGGGAGTCGGGAGTCGGGAGTCGGGAGGTGTCGGTGCTGCGGTGGGTGTCGGTGCTGAGGCAGCGCTCTACCCTATGCTACAGATGCTCAGCAAGGGTGAGGTTGAGATCGATAGTCTCATCAAGACCTTCCTCATGACCGCCACCCAGAAGATCATCGCCGATAGTGAGGTTCCGACTCCCGACTCCCGACTCCCGACTCCCTGGGTTCTGAGCGCCTTTGTTGACAACGCCGGGATCATCGCCTTCGGCGACGACCACGAGGTCTCGTTCAAGGTGGAGACCCACAACCACCCCAGCGCCCTGGAGCCCTTCGGCGGGGCCAACACCGGCGTGGGCGGGGTCATCCGCGACGTGCTGGGCGTCTCGGCGCGGCCGATCGCCAACACCGACGTGCTCTGCTTCGGCCCGCCCGAGGATCGCGCCCCCGAGGGCGTGCTGTCGCCGCAGCGCATCGCCGCCGGCGTGGTGGCCGGTGTGCGCGACTACGGCAATAAGCTGGGCATCCCCACCGTCAACGGGGCGGTGCTGTTCGACCCCGGCTACACCGCCAACCCGCTGGTCTACTGCGGCACCCTGGGCATCGCCCCGCGCGGCTCCAACCCGCACAACATCCGCCCCGGCGACGCCGTGGTGGTGATGGGCGGGCGCACCGGGCGCGACGGCATCCACGGCGCGACGTTTAGCAGCATCGAGTTGACCCACAGCACCGCCGCCGAGGTGGGCAGCGCCGTGCAGATCGGCGACCCGATCACCGAGAAGAAGCTGCTCGATGTGCTGCTCCAGGCCCGCGACCTCGGCCTCTACAGCGGGATCACCGACTGCGGCGCGGGCGGCCTCTCCTCGGCCGTGGGCGAGATGGGCGCGGAGACGGGTGTGTCGGTAGAGCTGGAACATGCGCCTCTGAAGTACCCCGGCCTACAGCCCTGGGAGGTCTGGCTCTCCGAGGCCCAGGAGCGCATGGTGCTCGCCGTGCCGCCCGCCAGCCTCGACGCCTTCCTGGCCCTCTGCGCGGGCGAGGACGTGGAGGCATGCGCAATCGGCCACTTCACGGACGACGGCCGCCTGCGCGTGGCCCACGCCGGGCAGACCCTGGTCGATATCGATATGGCCTTCCTCCACGATGGGCGGCCCCAGCGGGTGCTAGAAGCCCTCTGGAAGGGAGAGTTGAGAGAGGGTATACCCTCTCTCAATCTCTCTTCTTTGAGCGCAGGCGCAGCTCTGCTGCGCCTCCTCTCTCACCCCAACATCGCCTCCAAGGAGCGGATCGTCCGCAGCTACGACCACGAGGTGGGCGGGGCCACGGTGATCAAGCCGCTGGTCGGCGAGCGCAGCGACGGCCCCGGCGACGCGGCGGTGCTCCAGCCGCTGCCGCGCAGCCTTGAGGGACTCGCCCTCGGCTGCGGGCTCAACCCGCGCTACGGCCAGATCGACCCCTACTGGATGGCCCTCTCCAGCGTCGATGAGGCCCTGCGCAATGTGGTGGCCGTCGGCGGCGACCCGGCCCGCACCGTCATCCTCGATAACTTCTGCTGGGGCGACCCCAGGCAGCCCGACCGCATGGCCGGGCTGACGCGCGCCGCCGCCGGCTGCTACGACGCCGCCGTGGCCTTCGGCACGCCCTTCATCAGCGGCAAGGATAGCCTGAATAACGAGTACCGCGACGCCACAGGCCAGCGTGTGGCGATCCCGCCGACTCTGCTGATCTCAGCGCTGGCCAACGTGCCCGACGTGCGCCGCTGCGTGACGATGGACCTCAAGGCTGTGGGCAACTGGGTCTACCTGGTGGGCGCCACCCGCGATGAGCTGGCCGGCTCGCACCTTGCCGCCATCGGCGTGGAGGTGGGCGAGAGCGAGCTGCCCAAGGTTGATCTGGCCGCCGCCCGTGAGGCCTTCACCAAGCTGCACGCGGCCATCGGCGCGGGGGTGGTGCGGGCCTGCCACGACCTGAGCGAGGGCGGGCTGGCCGTGGCCGCCGCCGAGATGGCTATGGCGGGCGGGCTCGGCCTCGATCTGGACATCGCCCAGATCGGTGGCGAGGCGGGGCAGTTGGCCCGGCTCTTCGGCGAGACACCGAGCCGCTTCCTTGTTGAAGTCGCCCCCGATCAGGCCGCCGCCTTCGAGGCCCACATGGCCGGCGTGGAGCTGGCCGCCCTCGGCCAGGTGACGGGCGGCCCCGAGCTGCACCTGCACACACACGATGAGACCCTGGCCCAACTCGACCTAGCCGCGCTCAAGGCGGCATGGCAGTCGGGGCTCGACCCGCTGGAACTCTAGAGCATTGCAGATTGCAGATGAGGCTCTACAATCTGCAATCTGCAATCTGCAATTACCTATGGCAACCGACGACACCGACCGCACTATCACATCCTTCGACGAGCTGCGCCCGCGCGTAATGCCCATCCTCAAGCCGCTGGAGATGCTGCTCACCGTGCGCGACCGCGAGCTGCCCATGATCGTCTACCGGCCCTTCCTCGGCGACCTCATGATCGCCTACGTGATCGGCGAGGGCAACCGGGTGGCCTACATTAACGAGCAGCACCTGGAGCGCTGGCAGATCAGCAGCTACGACCTGCACGAGCAGGCGATCATCAACCTGCGCAAGCGCACGGATGAGACCGGCAGCTATACGGCCACCGGCGAGGGCGCGCAGCGCCTGATCATCTTCAACACCCAGGACGGCTTCGACGCCACCCGGCTGCTGCTGCCCGATCTGCTGGCCGAGCTGCGTGGGCAATTCCCTGGACACATGGTGATCGGCATCCCCAACCGCGATTTTATGATCCTCTTCAGTGACGCCGAGCACACCATCCTGGCCAACGTGGCCAGCCAGATTGATGCCGACGCCACCCAGAAGGCCAACGGCCTGACCGACCGGCTCTTCACGCTGGACGGCGGCGAGGTGCGTGAGTACATGTGGGAGTGATTCAATGCAAAATACAAAATCATTTTTTGGCAATAGAGCATAAGTAACGCTGTCACCCTGAGCGAAGCGAAGGGTCCCGGCCGGGATTCTTCGCTTCGCTCAGAATGACAGGACGCCTCACAGCGTTACTTCTGCGGTATTGCATTTTTTGCATTTTGACAAGGTTTCAGGTTGCTTTATAGTTGGATGCCATGAATGGCGTTCTATTGCATCAAATCTGCAATCTGAGATCTGAAATCTTGTCTTTGGGGGGTTATGCAGACCGCAGCTGTTATCCTACTCATTCTCTGCTACGGGGCTGCGGGCTATCTGGCCTGGCAGCAGCGCACGCCGATCTACCTGCTCGCCCTGGTGGCTGGCCACCTGAGCGCCCTCAGCTCGCCCCTGTGGCACCTGCTCTACGGCGTCAGCTACGGGATAAGCCTCGACAGCGTGCAGGCGGCGATCGCCCAGCCCGTGCCCACATCGCTCATCCTCGCGGCCGGCTGGCACTACCCGCTGCCGGCGATGCTCGTGCTCTACCTCTACATGACCCGCTGGTGGTTTCCCGGCAGCATCACGGGCATCCTAACCTACCTGATCTTCCTGCTCTACCACCTGCTCATTGAGCTGGTGGGGCTGCGGGCAAGCCTGTGGTCCTACCGTGACATGGCTCTACCGCTGGGACTGCCGAGCCCGCTGCTGTCCGCAATCATGGCCGGGCTGATCTCGTACGCGCTGCTGTATGTGCTGCTGGCCACCTACCGCTACGCCTGGCTGAGCCTGGCTCTGGCCGTGGTGCCGGCGGCCCTCCTGATCAGCTTGCTCACCCACGGGCTGTTGGGTGCCCCGCTCTGGATCGCCCTGGTGCTCAACGGCGCACCCTGGGCCGTCGGGATCGGCACCGTCAGCGCCCTCGCCCTCCTGATCTGGGCCATCCAGATCGTCACCGGCGGCATCAGCCGGGTGGAGTAAGGACGTAGCGCGCTGCGTCCCAACGGGAAGCTATGCTCACTCCCGACATGCTGATCGCCGCCTACAGCAGCGGCATCTTCCCAATGGCAGATCACAGCGGGGAGATTGGCTGGTACGAGCCGAGCATCCGCGCGGTGATCCCTCTGGACGGTGGGTTCCGCGTGCCGAGTCGGCTGGCCCGCACGGTGCGCAGTGGGCGCTTCGAGCTGCGGGCGGACACATCCTTCGAGGAGGTGGTGCGGGCCTGCGCCATGCCTGCGCCCGGTCGCGAGACGACCTGGATCTCGGAGGAGATAGTGGAAGCCTACGCGGATCTGAACCGGCAGGGGATCGCCCATAGCGTGGAGTGCTGGCGCGAGGGGCGGCTGGTTGGTGGGCTGTATGGGGTCGCCATCGGGGGGCTCTTCGCCGGGGAGAGCATGTTCCACAGCGAGCGCGATGCGAGCAAGGTGGCGCTGGTGCATCTCGTCGAGCGGCTGCGCCGGGGCGGATTCGCGCTGCTCGACTCGCAGTACATCGTCGGCCCGCACATGCTCCAGTTCGGCACCGTCGAGATCCCGCGCGCCGAGTACCACCGACGCCTGCGGGCCGCCCTGCGGGTGGCGGCCCGGTGGGAGCCGTAGGGGCGGCTCGCGAGCCGCCCCTACAACTATTGCGGCCCTACTTCTTCTTCTTCCGCTCGCGCCGGGCGTCGCGTCGGCTGGTGGTAGCTACCGGGCGGGGCGGGGCCGGAGCCTGATCGGCGGCAATGCTGCGGGCCTGGCCTTGGCGGGGGCCGCGCTTACCGGCCTGCGCCTTCTCAAGCTCGGGCAGCACATTGCGCATATAATAGGTGGCGTAGCCAACCACCGCAAGATCGACTACCAGCAACACCCAGAACCAGACCCGCTGGCTGATCAGCGGCACGCCGAACAGGCGCAGCGCGGCGGCGAGCAACCCCACACCGCCAAGCACGAGCAGAGCGATGCCGAGCTGGCGCATAAACGTCTGCCGGGCCTGGTTACGCTCCGTGTGTGCGTAGACGAGGTAGGCTCCCGCAGCCACACCAATCAGCTGAAGTAAGAAGAAGATCCAGGCGAGGGTGCCGAACCCGGCAGCAGGGCTCGATGCTGTCATATACTCAATAAAACCCATTGCGAACAAGCCTCCGAGCTATGGTGTGATTGCGAGACGGCGGCGATTATAGCAGCCAGCCTTGCCAGCGTCAACCAACCCGAAGGACTCTGTACAACACATGCCCATGCCGATGAACAAATTGTCAAAGCCTGTCCGTTCTGGTAGTATGGACAGAAAGTAAAAGACGGGTAAAATGAACACGACTGTCATTCACCACGTATACACGTTGCCTTCGCGACAGCTGTCGATCATATGCCCAACCAAGACGACATCCTGCCTATCGCCGTGCCGACCATGAGTCAGCGCCAGTTCGATCATACCGATCTTCCGCCTGCCTGGCCCCAGCTTGTTGCTGAGGTTGCTCAGGCGACGGATATGGTCGATCTTGAGCGGAGGGCATCGCTGGCGCTTGCGAGCATTATGTCGGAGAGCCGCCACGCCCTGACCTGGGCCTCGGAGGATGGCGGCCCATGGCCGGACGAGCCAGCGATCCTGGCCCGCCTGCGCGTCGGCGTGGTGATCGCCGGCCGCGCCGGGCGATCCGGCTACATCCCAGTACGCTTCGGGCAGCAGTTTGAGGGCTGGATTCGTCTCACCCCGGGCCGCTGGTCCTCCGAGCAGGAGCAGGCGCTGATTGTGCTCGCCGCTATCCTCGGGATGGCCCGCCGCACGTTGCGCCCCGCCGACGATGATGCCGCCGCCGCGCGGCGGCGGCTCCGCGCCGAGATCGTCCGGGTGCGCGATATCCGCAGGCTCGACGAGCTGCTCGATCAGATCAACCAGCTGGCCCAGCGCACCTTCGGCCCCGTCTCCTTCCTGACCGCGCTGCGCTATCAGGAGAGCAGCTGGATCGAGAAGGCATACCTGTCGATTAGCGGCAACCGGATCGAGAAGCAGGACTTCTGGGAGCAGCGCGCCGGCCTCACCGGGACGATCTTGCAGACTGAGGAGCCGATCTTTACCGACAGCTATGACGATGAGTGTGCGCGCCAGCATGTGTCCCCGCTCTATATCTGCTCTGGCGAAGATGCTCACGCCTGGATGGGTGTCCCGCTCCATGACGGCGACCGGGCCTACGGCGTGATGAGCTGCTATAGCACGAACCCGGCGGTGCA
The DNA here is from genome assembly GCA_004138175.2 of Chloroflexales bacterium ZM16-3. Classification (GTDB taxonomy): domain Bacteria; phylum Chloroflexota; class Chloroflexia; order Chloroflexales; family Chloroflexaceae; genus Oscillochloris; species Oscillochloris kuznetsovii. Next base: position 10,310 of record RYFE02000007.1, read on the forward strand.
GTTCTCGCCGCTCCAGCGCGAGCTGATGCTTATCCTCGCCGAGGAGACGGCCCGCCCGATCCGTAATGCCCAGATGCTGCGCATGGCCGAGCAGCAGGCCCGTCAGATGCAGGCGCTGAACCGAATCACCCGCGCGATCACCTCGACGCTCGACCCCGAGCGGGTGCCAGCCCTGATCATCGAGCAGGCCCAGGAGCTGTTCAACGCCGAGGAGGGCTCGCTCCTGCTCCTCGACGAGCCGACTGGTGAGCTCGTCTTTAGCTATGCCGGTGGCCCTGCTGGCTACAAGCTCCTCGGCCAGCGCCTGCCCTCCGGCGCCGGCGTCGCCGGCTATGTGGTCAGCAGCGGGCAGCCCGCTGTGGTCAATAATGCCCGCGGTGACGGTCGCTTCTACGGCACCCCCGACGGCAACACTGGCTTCCTCACCCGCTCGCTGCTCGCTGTCCCCCTGCGCGGGCTCGATGGGATCAAGGGCGTGATCGAAATCCTCAACCGGCGCGACAACGCTCCCTTCACCGAGGATGACCGCGCCCTGCTGGAGTCGATTGCCGACCAGGCCATGATCGCCCTCGATAACGCCCGCCGCTTCATCCAGATCGACCAGACCCTCGCCCGCCGTGTCCGTGACCTCGACCTGAGCAATGACCGGCTCCGCCGCATCCTGCGCGCCTCCAACGCCCTGCGGGTCGAGCGTAACCGCGACGATCTGCTCCAGGCGATCGCCCATTCGGTCTCGGAGAGCGCCGGGTTCCATAGCGCGATCATCGCCCTTGTTCAGCACAGCGATGCGGGTGAGCCCTACCTCCAGCGGGTGGTGGCCGCCGGGCCGGTCGCCGCCGACTTCGAGCGGCTAAACCGGGTTCGCGCGCCGCTCGGCCGCATGACCGGCCTGCTGCGCCCTGAGTTCCGGCGCAGCCCATCGACCTACCTGATCGACCGGCGCTTCGACGACTACGCGGAGCTCTGGGGCGGCCCAGAGTATGTCTATACCTCCAAGACCACGTCGGGTCAGGTTGGCGGCTGGCACCCGCGCGATGTGATGTTCAGCCTGCTGCGCAATATACGCGGCGATCTGCTCGGCATGATCTCTGTCAGCGACCCGGAAGATGGCATGCTGCCTGGCCCCGATCAGGTGCAGATCCTCGATATCTTCGCCAACCAGGCCGCCGTGGCTCTAGAGAACGCTCAGCTCTATAGCGAGCTCCAGCATAGCCTGAACAGCCTCACGGCCCTTAGCGGCCTCGGCATGGCCCTGAACACCACGCTGCGCACGTCCCAGGAGATCTACGACCTGACGGTGGGCGGCATGGTGGCCCATAGCGATGCCCGCTGGGGGCTGGCTCTGCTCTGGGAGCCCCAGCGCGCCCCCGACGGCCTTATGCTCGGCGCTAAGATCGGCGGTGCCCCAGCTGACCAGACCGCCGTTGAGCAGCTGGCTCGTGAGGCGATCGTGCTGCGTCGACCGCAGACTCTGCGCCCCAGCGCTGCCACCAGCGAGGCGGTGGTCGCCATCCCACTGCGGGCCACCCGTGGCATTCTCGGCGCTATCTGCATTGGCTATACTGGTGGGCTGCCCCGTGCCGCTGAGATCGAGAGCCTCGGCCTCTTCGCCGGACAGGCTGCTGTTGCTGCCGAGAGCCTTCAGCTCTTCGGTGCCGTGCGTCGTGGCCGCGACCAGCTGGCTTCGATTATGGCCTCCACCCGCGAGGGCATGCTGCTTGTGGATGAGTCCGGCCGCATCGCTGTGACGAACGATGCCTTCCGCGATCTGGCCGATGTGGCCGCGTGGCCCGCTGAAACCTCGGACGAGAGGATCGATGGCTTGCCGATCAGTGATCTGCTGACCCGCTGGCAGGCGGCTGTGAACTATGGCCCGGCCGACTTTGGGCAGCTCTGCGATGGCCTCAGCAGTGTGGCCGACGGTGTTGATCGCTTTGTGCATGGACAGCTCACCTCGCCGCGCGCCCATACCCGCGATATCGAGTGGAGCGTGCTGCGGGCTGTCCCCGAGGGCGAACACGATGTCGATGAGGGGCGCCCCCCTCACCGCTGGCCCATCCTGCTCACCATGCGCGATATTACCGCCGCTAAGGATGCCGAGCGGCTGCGCCAGGATCTGACCAATATGATGGTCCACGACCTGCGCAGCCCGCTCACCAGTGTGATCACATCGATCGATATGATCTTCCGGGGCGTCGCCGGCGGCGAGGCAACCAAGCTTCAGCGCGAGATCTTGGGCATCGCCAACACTAGCACTCAGCACCTGCTCGATATGGTCAACCTGCTGCTCGATATCAGCCGCCTGGAGAGCAGGCAGATGCCCCTCGACTGTGCGCCTGTCGAACTTCGTCCCCTGGGCGAGCGTGCGATCAGTCGGATGACCATCATCGCCCAAAAGAACAGCGTAGAGATGATCCTCGATATGCCCGACGGGGATCTGTGTGTGAGCGCCGACCACGAGCTGATCCTGCGGGTGCTCCAGAACCTGCTCGACAATGCACTGAAGTTCAGTCCCAAGGAATCACAGGTGATCATGCGCATCGGCCCCGCCGAGGCGAACGGCTATGTGCGCGTCGCGGTGCGCGACTTCGGGATGGGCATTAAGCCCAACGACCTCGACAAGATCTTTAGCAAGTTTGGCCAGGTCGGCAACCGGCGCAGCAGCGGCAGCGGGCTCGGACTCACCTTCTGCAAGCTTGTGGTCGAGGCCCACGGGGGCACCATCGGCGTCGAGAGCATCCCCGGCGAGGGCAGCACCTTCTTCTTCACGCTGCCGGGCGCGTAGGGACGCCGTAGGGACGCAGCGCGCTGCGTCCCTACGGCGTCCCTACGCGCACCGCCACCCGCGGAACAGTGCCACCAGCCGCTCTCGCTCGGCGGCGGCGAGCTGCTCGGCGTGGAGGCACCCGGCCATGCGAATCGTGAGCCGGATCTGCTCGACGTAGCCGTGGCAGGGCGGGCACATGGCGAGGTGGCGCACGAATCGCGCCGCGTCATCCGGCGCAAGCGCACCCTCCAGGTAGTCGGTCACCGCCTCAACAATCTCCTGGCAGGTCAGATCATCTGAAGTCGGCGCGGGTGGCTGGGAAGTCATAGCTGTCCCTCCGACAGATAGCTGGCGAGCGCTCCGCGCACCTTCGAGCGGGCGCGGTGAAGCAGCACGCGTTGGTTGGCCTCGGTAATGCCCAGTGCCTCGCAGACTTCGGCGGAGGCCCAGCCCTCGATATCGCGCAGGGTGATCACAGTACGCTGGGAAGGCGGCAGCGCGCTGATCGCGTCATCGATCTTCGCGCGGGTCTCCTGGGCCAGCAGTCGGCTCTCGGGCACCGCGTCCCAGCTCTGCGGCTGGCGGCTCCACCAGCCCGCGTACTCGTGGCCGGGCGGCAGGAACTGATCTGGGTCAACCGCCGACTCATCACCCTCAGCATCGGCGCGGGACAGGTCGGCGAAGGGCACGCTGCGGCCCTCACGCTGGCCCCTGGTGCGCGCCCGCTTCGTCAGGATGCTGTAGAGCCAGGTCTTCAGCGACGAGCGGCCCTCGAACTGGCCGATGCCCCTCAGCACGCCAAGCCATGTCTCCTGGGCAACCTCCTCGGCGATGGCGTGGCTGGGGACATATGCCTGGGCGAGCCGGACAAGCCGCGTGTGGTAGCGCTCGATCAGGGTGACGAAGGCGGCCTCGTCGCCCCGCCGCAGCGCATCAATCAGGCGTCGCTCGTCGTCCACTTCATCGTCGGCGAAGCTCCGCTCTGTGGTCATAGATCGCTCGCTCTGTGGCACCGCACGCCGTGCGCGGCAGCCCTGTTGGGTGGATGCTGCATTGTATCATTTGTTGTCTGTTGGCGACGAATCCGCCAACAGACAACAAACTGAAGGAGTCGCTATCGCACAGTCAGCGGGAGGAAGACATACGCTTGGGTGGGCGTCGGTGTCGCTGTGGTTGCCGTCGCTGTGGTTGTGGTCGTGGTCGTGGTCGTGGTCGTGGTCGTGGTGGTCGACGGCGACGGCGACGGCGACGGCGACGGCGTGCTGGTGGGCACCGTGCCATCCTTCAGCATAGTGTAGGCATCCAGCAGGTTAAGCATACCTGCGCCGAAGGTGCTGTCCGGCCCTATATCGCCAAGATCCGTCGCGCTGGCGATCAGCGCGTTGCGCTGCATGTCCACGCTGGTGCTGCGGAATGCCTGGAGTAGCAGGGCCAGCCCGCCTGCCACCTGCGGCGCGGCGAACGAAGTGCCCGTGGCGGTGTGATTGTTGGCCGGGGGCAGGGCAGCGGTGAACACTTGGTTGCCCGGTGCCACCAGGGACGGGAAGGTGTCGGGGTTTCCCGCGCAGCTGTTTGGGCCGCGCGAGCTCAGCCCCAGCTCGTTTCCATCATTATCCACCGCGCCAATAGCGAAGGCTCCAGGGTTGTTAGCCGGGCTGAGATCGCTGCTTGGGTTGTACCCGCTGTTCCCCGCCGCGAAGATCGGCAGGATGTCCGCCGCCAGCAAAAGCTGGATGTCCGGGGCGAACTCTAGGTTGCAACCGGACGTTTCCAGATCCCAGGAGTTGTTGACGATATCGGGCACATCTGTACCGCTTTTATCCATGTTTGGGTCGAGCAGCCACTGCATGGCCTCATGGATCTTGGCTGTCGTGGCGGTGCCGCTATCATCGAAGATCTTGGCTGCGATCCACTTGGCATCCGGTGCCACGCCGATTGAGTACGTGCCGCTGGCGTCGCCACCGACAATCAGCCCCATCACCTCGGTGCCGTGACCCGACCTACTAGTCCCAGCCTGATCGGCCGGTGTGGCGTGCTGCCCATAGGGATCGAACCAGCTATTCGTGCCGCCGCGATACTTTGTCGCCAGATCCGGGTGGTCGGCCTTCACGCCCGTGTCCAGGATTGCCACCACAATGTCCTTACCGGTCAGGTTATATTGCAGCCAGAGCTGGTCGGCCTTAATCGCCTTCAGGTTTTCGGTAGCATCTAGGGCGTCGAGCGACGGCGGGGCGAGGGGCTCCAGGCGAGCGCTGAAGCTAGCGTTCTGGGTTACGCGGGCCACGCCGGGCGCGCGCGAGATCAGCTGGATCGTCGCGGCGTCGGCGGTGAGGGCGATGGCGTTAATGCCCCAGAGCACCGTATAGGACAAGGCGCGGCCCTGGGACTGGAGCTTCGCCAACTCACCACGCAGCTGGGCCTGGGCGGCGTCGGCCCTGGCGTGGAGCAGCCGCACCAGGCTGGCCCGGCGCTCGGCGCGGGTGGTGCCGCTCACCGCATTGAGGACCGGCGGGCTGTCGAAGTAGATGATCACCGAGGACTGGCCGGCGGATGGCTCAGGCTGCACCCAAGCCGCAGCGGCGGGGTTGCGGGTGTCTCTGGCAGAGGCCGGCGGCGTGCGGAAGGGGGTGAGTAGGGCGAGCAGCGCCAAGGTCAGCAGCGCAATGCGAGCGACATGGATCATCAGGGCTTCCCAGGTTCAGAATGGGTACGAATATTTGCAATAGAGCATAAGTAACGCTGTCACCCTGAGCGAAGCGAAGGGTCCCGGCCGGGATTCTTCGCTTCGCTCAGAATGACAGGACGCCTCACAGCGTTACTTCTGCGGTATTGCGAATATTTACTGTACCACATTCTCGGCCCAAGACAAGGTTTCAGGCGGCAGGTGTCAGGGCATGTGCAACGTCGCTGGCGGCTGAAGCCGCGTCCGGGGGCCTGCGGCCAGCCGCCCGCCTGCGCGGGCGGTTCCGGCGTCGGCGCAGTCCGACGCCCGGCGCACCGCGCCCCGCCGGCGCGACTTCAGCCGCCCGCCGTGGGGCGCTCAGGACGTTGCACATGCCCTGGGCAGGTGTCAGGGCTGCAACGGTACCGCTATCTGAAACCTTGTCCAAGGAAAGCAAGCACAATCACACATAGCTCCTGCCGAAGAGCCGCCGCAGCACCTTGCGGGCGGGCGTGCGCAGGGCGCGGGCGAAGAGCGCGGCGAAGAAGAGCCCGATCATGCCGAGGGGCGAGCGGCGCGGGCCGACGAGCGCCCGCAACGCCTCCGGGTCGCGCAGGGGCAGCGGCGACTGGTCGCGCACCTCAACCCTCAGGTCGCCGGCATGCCACTCGCGCTCGATCCAGAACATGTCGGGCATGCTGCGCTGGAAGAAGTAGTAGGCCGGGTTATACTCGTAGAGGTAGTCGAACAGCTCGCCGAAGGGCTCGGCCGGCTCCTTGGGGTGCAGCACCAGCGTGTCGCCCACCAAGTTCACATACCAGCGGTGAAATGACCAGTGGAAGAGCCGCTCGGCGATCTCCGAGGGGCTCTGGATATACCCGGCCGCACAGGTGCGCTGCAGCTCAGCCGCAAACTGTACCGGGTCGTCCATATGCTCCAGGATATGCGAGCATATCGCGTAGGCGAAGGCACCGTCCTTAAACGGCAGCTGGTGCGCGTCGGCCACCACAAAGGGCCGATCTACCACCAGGTCGCCGCCGCGCTCGCGGTTATCCGAGCCAAGGAAGCGATCAACCAGCACATTCGAGCGCGGGTTCGGGTTGTCGCCGCTGCCAATCTCCAGCACGAGACCGGTGGCCGGCGGGTTGAGTTTTTGTTTCATAAGAATGCAAAATGCAAAATGCAAAATGCAAATTTGCATTTTGCATTTTGCATTAATTCAGCTCATCCCCGCTCAGGCTATCGCGCAGGATGTCGATATTCTCTAGGGCCAGGCCGGTGCCGATCGCCACGCAGGAGGCCGGCTGGTCGGCGACATAGCAGGGCACCGCTGTCACCTCGGTGAGCAGCTCGTTGATCCGGCGCAGCATCGAGCCGCCGCCGGTCATCACCATGCCCTTGTCGATGATATCGGACGAGAGCTCGGGGGGCGTCTCCACAAGCACGGCGCGTACCGCGTTGACGATCGCCTCCAGGGGCTCCTGGAGCGCCTCGGTGATCTCGTTGCTATCCACCTCAATCGTGCGCGGCAGACCGGCAACCTGGTCGCGGCCACGCACCTGGGTGGTCAGCGGGCGCTCCAGGGGCAGGGCCGAGCCGATCTCGATCTTGATGCTCTCGGCGGTGCGCTCGCCGATCAGCATGTTGTACTTGCGCTTGATGTAGGCGGCGATCACCTCGTCGAACTTATTGCCGCCCACGCGCACCGAGGTGCTGACCACAATATCGTTGAGCGAGATCACGGCCACCTCGGTGGTGCCGCCGCCAATGTCGATGATCAGGTTGCCGGAGGGCTGGGCCACCGGGATATTCGCGCCAATGGCGGCGGCCAGCGGCTCACGGATGAGCCATGCCCGCGATGCCCCGGCCTCCAGGGCCGCGTCGCGCACCGCGCGCATCTCCACGCTGGTGACACCGGCGGGGATGCAGATCATCACCTCGGGTTTGGAGAGGCGAAAGCGCCCCATGGCCCGCGTGATGAAGTGCTTCAGCATCGCCTCCGTCACCTCATAGTCGGCGATCACGCCATTGCGCATCGGCCGGATCACCTCAATGCTCTCCGGCTCGCGCCCGAGCATGGCCAGCGCATCCGCGCCCACCGCCTTCACCTTCCCATCACGCTTCGAGAGCGCTACCACAGACGGCTCGGAGAGCACGATGCCTCTACCCTTCACATACACAAGCACATTGGCCGTGCCCAGGTCGATACCGATCTTGCGAGCCATACATCCCTCTATATCAAGGCGCGCCGCGCCCGCTGGCCATAAGAATGCCTGCCGCACTGCGACAGAGCCAGCGTCATTATAGCCGATCTTACTCTTCCTATCGGCGCGTGCACCAGAACGGGCGGGAGGTTATCCTCCCGCCCGTGATTATGGCCGACCGCCGCCGTAGGGGCGGCTCGCGAGCCGCCCCTACGGGCGGCGAATGTTCTTCATCTGGGCAACGCGCAGGCGGACCAACTCCTTGCGGAGCTTCGCCTCGGCGATGGCCATATCGCGGTCGGTCTGGGCGATCTTTAGTCGCTCCTCGGCCACGACCCGCGAGCGCAGGGCGCGCTCCTCATCGATCTCATCGGCCCGCTCCACCGTGTCGGCCAGGATCGTCACCCGGCTCGACAGCACCTCCATGAAGCCGCCGGAGACCGCGAAGGGCACCCGCTCCCCGCCCTTAATGATCGTCAGCTCGCCAGGCTGAAGGATCGTCATCAGCGGCTCATGACGTGGCAGGATGCCGACCCGGCCATCGCGGGTGGGCGCGTTCACCTGATCGACCTCCTCGGAGAGGACGACCCGCTCGGCGGTGACTATCTCAAGATGCATCGGCATAGGTATATCCGTTCGGTGCCGTAGGGGCGGCTCGCGAGCCGCCCCTACAAAACGCCGCTACTTCTGCGCCGCGTCGTATGCCGCGATCACCTCATCGAAGCCGCCCTGCATATAGAAGAAGCTCTCAGGGATGTGGTCGCCCTCGCCCGCAAGCACGCGGGCGAAGCTCTTCACCGTGTCGGCCACCGGCACGTACTTGCCGGGGCGGCCGGTGAACTGCTGGGCCACCGTGAAGGGCTGCGAGAAGAAGAGCTCGATCTTGCGCGCCCGCGACACCGTCAGCTTATCATCATCGCCCAGTTCCTCCATACCAAGGATGGCGATGATGTCCTTCAGGTCGCGGTAGCGCTGCAGCACCCGCTTGACATCCTGGGCCACGCGGTAGTGCTCCTCGCCCACGATATTCGGGTCGAGGATGCGCGAGGTGGAGGCCAGCGGGTCCACCGCCGGGAAGATTGCGCGCTCGGCGATGCTGCGCTCCAGCGAGATTGTCGCGTCGAGGTGGGCGAACACCGTGGCCGGGGCCGGGTCGGTGTAGTCGTCGGCGGGCACATACACCGCCTGCATCGAGGTGATCGAGCCACGCTTCGTCGAGGTAATCCGCTCCTGGAGCTCGCCCATCTCGGTGCCCAGGGTCGGCTGGTAGCCCACCTGCGAGGGCATACGGCCTAGCAGCGAGGAGACCTCAGAGCCGGCCTGCACAAAGCGGAAGATATTATCGACGAAGAGCAGGATATCGCGGCCCTCGTCGCGGAAGTACTCCGCCATGGTCAGGGCGGTCAGCCCCACGCGCAGACGCGCTCCGGGCGGCTCATTCATCTGGCCGAAGACCATCACCGTCTTATCGAAGACAGTCGTCTTATCGTCGATCTGGGACTCTTTCATCTCGGCGATCAGGTCGTTGCCCTCGCGCGAGCGCTCGCCCACACCGGCGAAGACCGAGAAGCCCGACTGCTCCTTGGCGATGTTGGCGATCAGCTCCTGGATGACCACCGTCTTCCCCACGCCGGCGCCGCCGAAGATGGCGGTCTTCCCACCGCGGGTGAAGGGGGCGACCAGGTCGATCACCTTGATCCCGGTCTCGAAGACCTGGGCCTCCGTGCTCTGCTCCTCAAACGAGGGCGGCGCGCGATGGATCGGCCTGCGCTCGACGGATGCGGCCACCGGCCCCTCGCCGTCGATCGGCTCGCCGAGTACGCTGAACACGCGCCCCAGGGTAGCCGGGCCAACCGGCACCGAGATCGCGCGCCCGGCGTCGATCACATCGAGGCCACGCGCCAGGCCATCGGTGGTGCCCATGGCCACAGCCTTCACATAGCCATCACCGAGCTGCTGCTGCACCTCGCAGATCAGACTTTTGCCGTCAGCCAGCTGGATCTCCAGCGCGTTATAGATCTCGGGAACCTGGCCAAGAGGGAACTTGGCCGTGATCACCACGCCGATAATCTCGACGATCTTCCCTTTTCCGTGCGACATCTTATCCTCCGTCGGGGGGCGGCGCGCCGCCCCGATTGGTTGCTACTCTGCGAGGGCGGCCGCGCCGGACGCGATCTCGCTGACCTCTTTAGTGATCGCGGCCTGGCGCGCCTTATTGAAGCTCAGGGTCAGATCCTGCACCAGATCCTTCGCGCTCTTCGTGGCGTTGCGCATCGCCACCATCTGCGCCGAGTAGAAGCTCGCGATCGACTCCAGGATCGCCTGGTAGATCTGCGACTCTACATAGCGCGGCAGGACCTCCTGGAGCACATCCTCCTGGCTCGGCTCGTAGGTGAAGTCCGAGCGGCTGGAGCTTGCCGCCTCGGCGGAATCCACCGGCGCAAGCTGCTTGAGCGCCGCCCGCTGGACCAAGGTGTTGATAAACTCGCTGTAGATCAGGTAGAGCTCATCATAGCGCCCCGACTCAAAGCCCGAGACCGCGTCGATCGCCACGCCGAGGATATCCTCAATCTTCGGGGCGTCGCCGATCTTCACCATCTCCCCGGCCAGCGTGTAGCCTGTACGGTTGATGAAGTCGCGACCCTTTTTGCCGTACGTAAAGACATCGACCTCACGGCCCATGGCGCGCTGGTCGAGGATGAAGCGCGCGGAGCGCCGCAGCACGTTTGTTATCAGGCTGCCACACAGGCCGCGGTCGGGGGTGACGATGATAAGGCCGACGCGCCGCACATTCTCGCGCTGCTCAAGGAGCGTGCCTTTGCGGGCACCGCCCACCGCGCGCACGGTCAGCTCGCCGATCAGGTCGCGCATACGGTCAGCATAGGGGCGGGCCGCGAGCACATTGCGCTGGGCCCGGCGCATCTTCGATGCCGCGACCATCTCCATTGCGCGGGTGATCTGGGCCACATTCTTGACGGATTTGATGCGCCGCTTAATCTCTCGGCTGCTCGCCATATCGCACTCCGTTGCAGATTGTAGATTGCAGATTGCAGATTGCAGATTACTTTGCAATCCAATCTACAATCTGCAATCTGCAATCTGCAATCAGCTATAGTTGCTCGTGGACTTAAACTCTTTGATCGCCGACTCGAGTGCCTTCTTGACCTCATCGCTGGGGAACTTGCGATCCAGCTTGTTGTCGTCGATCAGCTTACGCACCTCGGGGTGGGCCGTCTTGAGGAACTCGATGAAGTCATCGCGCCACTGGGTGATCTGCGCGACGGGCACGTCCTCAAGGTAGTTATTGTTCGCGGCGTAGAGCATCGCCACCTGGTCGGAGATCGGCAGCGGGTTGTACTGTAGCTGCTTGAGCAGCTCCTGGAGGCGCTGGCCGCGGTCGATCTGGGCCTTGGTGGTGGCGTCCAGATCCGAGGCGAACTGGGCGAATGCCGCCAGGTCGCGGAACTGGGCTAGCTCACCCTTCAGCTTACCGGCCACCGAGCGCATCGCCCGCGTCTGGGCGGCGCTACCCACGCGTGACACCGAGACGCCGACGTTGAGCGCCGGGCGCTGGCCGGCGTTGAATAGGTCGGCCTCCAGGTAGATCTGGCCGTCGGTGATCGAGATCACGTTGGTGGGGATGTAGGCCGACACGTCGTTCGCCTGGGTCTCGATCACCGGCAGAGCGGTGAGGGAGCCGCCGCCGTTCTCCTCATTCAGGCGAGCGGCGCGCTCCAGCAGGCGCGAGTGCAGGTAGAACACATCGCCGGGGTATGCCTCGCGGCCGGGGGGGCGGCGCAGCAGCAGCGACACCTGGCGGTAGGCCACGGCGTGCTTGCTCAGGTCGTCGTAGACGATCAGGGCGTCCTTGACGAGCTTGCCGTCCACCATCACGCCGTTCTCCATGATCTCCTCACCCATCGCGCAGCCGGCGTAGGGGGCGATATACTGGAGTGCAGCCGACTCGGAGGCCGATGCCGCGACGACGATCGTATAGTCGAGGGCACCGTAGCGCTCAAACGCACCCACCACCTGGGCGATCTGTGCGCGGCGCTGGCCGATCGCCACATAAATGCAGACCATCCCCTGACCCTTCTGGTTGAGGATGGTGTCAATCGCCACGGCCGTCTTGCCGGTCTGGCGGTCGCCGATGATCAGCTCGCGCTGGCCGCGGCCGACCGGGATCAGCGCGTCAATGGCGACGATGCCCGTCTGCACGGGGGTGTCCACCGACTTACGGGTGATCACGCCGGGGGCGATGCGCTCAATCGGGCGCAGCGTCTCGGTGTTGATCGGCCCTTTGCCGTCCACCGGCTGGCCCAGCGCGTTCACCACGCGCCCGAGCAGGCTCTGGCCGACCGGCACCGAGATAACCTGGCGCGTAGAGTTGACCTGGTCGCCCTCGGCAATCGACTCCGAGTCACCAAGCACGATCGCCGCGACATCATTCCGGTTGAGGTTCAGAGCGATGCCGAAGATCGCCTCGCTGCGGCCGGCCTTCACCGGGAACTCCAGCAGCTCAGAGGCCACAACCTGATCAAGACCTTCGATACGGGCGACACCGTCGCCGACCGAGGCGACCGTGCCCACATTCACCTGGCGCGGCTTGAGGTCTACGCCAGCAGTAATCCCGGCCTTAAGCCGGGAGATAAGATCGTCAGTAATAGTCATAGTGAGCGCTCCTGAGTGAGGGTCCAGGGGTGAGGGCACAGAGCACAGGAAACAGGTGCGGTTATTGGTGCATTGCACCCTGTCCGAGCCCTGTCCCCTATCCTCTGTCCCCTGTTCCCTAGCTGGTGAGCATATTGCGCTGAACGGCGCTGAGGCGCGTGCGCAGGCTATTGTCGAGCACCCGGTCGCCGACGCGGATAAGCAGGCCGCCGATCAACGAGGCATCGACATCGAAGGTGGCGTTCAGATCGCCGCCGTAGCGCGCGCGCAGATCGGCGATGATCGCCGCCTGCTGATCGGCGCTGAGGGCGACCGCGCTCGTGACGACGGACTCAACCGCCTGGGCGGATGGGCTGGTCGTCAGGCGTCCGAAGGCATCAGCGACATCGCTAACCTGATCGAGCAGACCCTCTTTCGCCATGCCGAGCAGGAAGTTCCGAACCTGCGGCATGGCATCAGCGGGCAGTGCCGCACTGATACGCTGGGCCAGGTCATCGCCGCCCGTGCTGGACAGCTTCGACGCGGCTGATTGAAGCTGCTCCTTAGCGGAGCCCATCAGCGTATCATAAAGCGTCCCTGCGATCGCCTTGGCATCAACTGTGGTTGCCATATCGTTATCCATCTCAGGGTCAGCCAACAACTGTCGGGGGCGAAGGCCGCACATCATATGCCCCTCCGCCTGCCCGCAGGTTGGACTATACCATCTAGTTCCGGCGATCCAGGGCGGCCAGAGACTCGGCGATCAGTTTGTCGTGGCCCTTAGCCTGAAGCTCAGCGCCAAGCACCTGTGAGGCCGTCAGCGTTACCAGATCAGCGATCCGGCCCTTCGCGTCGCTCAGCAACGTGTCACGCTCCTGAGATGCGGTTGTGCGGGCCTCATCGCGGATGCGATCTGCATCGCGGCGGGCCTGGGCGACGATCTCCGCCTCTTGAACCTTGGCCCGCTCCTGGGCCTGTGCCACGATCCCGGCAGCCTCCTGGCGCGCCTTTGCCAGTTCGGCCTCGTAGTTCTTCTTCGCATTGGCCAGCTGCTGCTTCACTTGATCCGCCTCGGCAAGGCTATCCTGCACACGCCGTGTCCGCTCGCTGAGCATGTTCAGAACCGGCTTGTACAGAAACTGGCCAAGTAGCCAGACCAGGAAGATCACATTGAAGAGCTGCGCTATCAGCAAGCCCCAATTGATGCCCAGCTTTTCCACAGTCCTACTCCTCATCTTGCCCCCGACGCCCAACTCTGTGGCGGCGGAGGGAACCTGATGGACGAATTAGAGGATACCGAAGCCGATCAGCAGACCGAACACCAGGCCGAAGATGAACAGCGCCTCGGTGAGCGCGAAGCCAAGGAACATATAGGTTCGTACCAGGCCCTCAGCCTCGGGGTTCCGACCCATCGCCTCGATCGCGGCCCCGAAGATGATTCCGATACCCGCGCCCGGGCCAATAGCACCGAGACCGATCGCTAGCGCCATTCCAATAAGCTGTGCCGCATGGTCACTCATTACCAGAGTCCTCCTAACAACGCTCTATCATTCGCAGAGAAGTCCTGTTCCGGCGAACATCCTAGTGGGCTACCGCCTCATTCGTTGCGTGGCCGTGATCCTCGTGATCCCCGCCGTGGGCCTGCACAGCTAGCCCGGCGAAGACAACCGTCAGCACGGCGAAGATGACGGCCTGAATGAAGGCGACGAACACCTCAAGGCCATAGAAGGGAACCGGCAACAGGTACGCGAAGAGGAAGGCCATAACGGCCAGCACTACCTCGCCGCCGAAGATGTTGCCAAAGATACGAAAGGCGAAAGCGACGACGCGCATGAGCTCCGAGAATAGCTCAAGGATGCCCACGAAGGTCATGATCGGGCCTTGCTTACCGAAGGGGTTGATGAAGAATTTGCCGAGGTAGCCGATTCCGAGCGCCTGGAAGCCCCAGAACTCGACCATGAACACTGCAACTAGCGCGAAGGCGAAGGTGACATTCAGATCGGCGGCGGGTGCCCGCAGGTAGGGGATAAACAAGTTGCCCGTGCCACAGTAGGCCGGGAACTTCTGGATGAGGATGGGCTCTGCTGGTGCCTCGGCGCTGGCCGCACCCTCGGCGCTGGCCTCGCCCTCTGTAACCACTCCATGCTCCTCTGCCCGGCACACGCCGATGCTGCCCACGCCGGGCACGAGCGCCAGCATGTTGCCGAAGAGGAAGAAGAACAGGATGGTCATCGGCAGGGCGAAGAACTTGGCGACATTCTTCTTGTCTACCCCGCGTGCGAAGTCGTAGAAGAATTCGATCAGAAACTCGGTGATGTTCTGAAGCCCGCGCGGCACTGCCTGGAGCCGCTGGCCGATACCGAAGGCCAAACCGATCAAGAGCAGGTCGACCAGTATGGTCATCAGAACCGAGTTGGTGAAGGGCAAGATCGTCCCGGGGGAACAGAACTCACCTTGGACAGTGCCACCGATGCAGAAGAGTGGCTCAGCGGCGGCCGAGATGTGCAGGTCGTCCTGGGTCATCCGAATGCCTAGGAAGTACATAACGACGCCAAGCACCGTCAGCACTCCCAAGACGGTGAGGATCCGATTTCGCATCGTGGCGATCCCCTCTCCCTATACTATATTGAGAACTCTTTCACAATCAGTTTACCATAGAGGGCAAAAAAATGTCAACTGTCCGCCGCTGAGCGGTGAGCAGTTGATATTCCTCTATGGACACCCTGGGGAAAATCGCCCAGAGTATACCATGGCTCATTGTGATGCGCAAACAGGCTAGGCATTTGCGAGGTTATCACGTAGCTCACGGATAGCCCGCTTGGCATTAATCCAGACCGAACCGATCTTCGAACTGGCGACCTTCTTGTTAAACACGAGCACAAGCAAGAAGCGCTGCACCACGTCGAAGCAGTAGAGATCGTAGTTCATGCCTTCGTGGATATACACGGTGAGCGCATCTTCCTCCTGGAGCTGGCGAGCCACCTGGCCTGCGGTGGAGAAGCTCATGGAGAGCAATGGCAAGACGCTCATCATAAGCATGCTATCGGTTGTCCCCACATCGACAAGCACCATGCCAGCACGGTCGGTAAGCATCACGCTTTGGGCGCCGAGTTCCTGAGCGAGTTGGCTCATGTTTTTTCGGACGGCGTTAATGTTCTCGGCGGTGACAACCAGCGTGCCAGAGCCACGACGGCCGGGCAGTTCAGGTATTGGCTCGGGTGCTGGCTCAGTTTTCTGCTTGGTATCGGGCTTACGATCAACCGCAGCCCGCGTCCGCGAGGCGAGCCCACTGCGCGTCGGCGTTGTCGGTGGTGCTGCCTCTGCTGCCGCAGCCGCTTGCTCACGCTCGCGCGCAGAGGGCAGAACCACACGGGCTGGCGTGAAGTCACGCCGCTCCGTCTTCGGCTCATCGTCAGCGCTCGACTTGGCAGCTGGGGGGGCCGCCGAAACCTGGCGTAGCGACATCCGGCGCGGCTTGGCCTTCGGCTCTGGCTCTGGCTCTGGCTCCGGCTCCGGTTCCGGCTCGGCAGCGGCGGCCTCAGCGGCCTGGTGCGCATCGTGCAGCGCCGACTGAATCGCCGCATAGAGATCATCCGCCGCGCTCGGGCCATGCAAAAAACGATAGACGCCGAGGGACTCCGCCTGCTTGCGCACGCTATCGTTTAGGCTCGGGCTATACAATAGCACATTCGTCTGAATCTCAAAGTTCGGGATGATCTCCGCAAGCTCCAGCCCCGTCATGCCAGGTAGATCAACTTCGGCGATCACCGCCTCAGGCGGGTTCGTCCGCAGCTCCCAGAGGGCATCGTTCGCTGAATCAAAGATCCGCACGTCTACACTATCGCCAAGCGTGGCGGGTAGGGCGCGCAGAAGCTCATTTTCGACAGTGACGACCACAAGGTGATAGGTCATTTTCAGCTCTCGCTTCTCGGCGTGGAGGCGACCTTTGCTCCCGCCCTATATCATTTACACAGCACAATCTGCACTTTAGTATACCCTATTGCTGTTACGACCGTGCAGGCTGGGGGTCAGGATCCGGGAGTCAGGAGTCGAAGTGTGAGATGGACGATCATCAACTGAAATAAGGCAGTAGCGCAGAAGGAACGCTGTCACCCTGAGCGAAGCGAAGGGTCCCGGCCGGGATTCTTCGCTTCGCTCAGAATGACAGGACACCTCACAGCGTTACTTCTGCGGTATTGCGAAATGAGCCTGCGGATAACTTATTCTGGCCCCGCGCCTCCCGACAGGTATGGCAGCGCGAAGCTGAAGATACTGCCCTTTCCCACCATGCTCTCGACCCAGACAAGGCCACCCTGCAAAATAGCCAGATCGGCCACAAGGGATAGCCCAAGGCCAGCGCCACCTTGGTCTCGGGTGAGCGAGCCAGCCACCTGGTAGAAGCGCTCGAAGATCCGTAGCTGCTGCTCGCGGCTAAGCCCCTCGCCCGGATCGGACACTCGGATCACTGCCCAGTTCGTCTCGGCAAGCGTACTCAGCCTACGGATCGTCGAATTCGGAACAGCTGCACCAGCCGCCGCGAGGATATGCTCATGATGCCAGCGTGTTAGTCCCACGCGGATGACTGCGTGCTGGGGGCTGAATTTAATTGCGTTATCGATGAGATTTCCAAGTACGAGCAGCATCTTCTCACGATCCACTGGCAGAGTCAGCGAATCATCAGAGAGCACGATCTCAATCTGCTGGTTCTTCTGATCGGCCGTCGGGGTAAGGCGCTCGACCGACTGGCGGATCAGATCGGCGATCGGCCATAGCTCAGGACTGAGAGTCAGCTGGTTCAGATCGTAGTGACGGAGGCGCACCATCGTATCGACGATCGCCTTAATCTGCTCGGCGCTATCGAGGGCGCGCTGGGCAAACTCGCGCTGCTCACCCTCGCCGCGATCACGCACCATCTTCGTATAGCCGAGCACAATCGAGAGCGGGCTGCGCAGCTCGTGGGATGCGATGGCGAGGAACTCACTCTTGAGGCGATCCAGCTCGCGGAGCGAGTGGTAGGCACCCTGTAGCTCGCCGTAGAGCTGGGCGTTGCGCAGGGCCGTCCCAGCCTGGTTGGCAAGCAGGGCGAGGGTGTCCTGAGAACTTGGGGCGAGGAGGTCAGAATGTTCGCTACAGAGGAGCAGGGCACCAACGGCCTGGCCCTGAGCGCGCAGGGGCACCATCACGCCGGTTGTGATCTCATGATCTCCAATGCGTCCGAGGGGCACGCCCGTCTGCGTCAGCGGGCCGCTGGTGCCAAGCGCATCAAGGGCAGCGGCGTGGCCGGATGGCAAGATAACAGCACCATCAGGCATAGCGATCACCTGAGCGGGCTGATCAACCGTCTCTGCTAGCAGGACAAGGAATGCCGCATCACAGGGCACATGGTCGCAGGCGCGCTCAATAATCACCCGACAGAGCTGGTCGAGGTCGAGGATTGTGTTAATCGCCTCGCTGCTGAGTAGGATCTTCTCCAGGGCTCGCAGACGCACTCGCTCCTGAAGGAGCTGTCGCTTATGAAGCGCCTCGTCGACGGCGAGCCGCAACTCATCGAGCTCAAACGGCTTTGTCAGGAAATCGGCCACCCCGCGGCGGGCCGTCTGATGAATGGCATCGAGCGTCGCGTGACCAGTCATAATGATGATCGCGATCGCCGGGTCGCCTTCGCGGGCGATCTGAGCGAGCTCCAGGCCGCTGAGTCCGGGCATCTGAATATCTGCGAGCAGCAGGTCGATCGACTGGGGGCCGCGCAGGATATCGAGGGCACGGTCGACCTCTGTGGCAGAGGAGACAGCGTAGCCCACCTGGCTCAGCGCACGGGCGCAGAAGGTGCAGGTGGTCTGATCGTCATCAACGACGAGGATGGACGCGGGGCTGATGCCGGCGCTGGCGGATTGTGGTGTGGGGGAGAGTTCCTGACTCATACCAGCGTCTTGCCGAAGCCTCTGTGTGATAATTATAGATTGTAGATTAGATCTGCAATCAGGAAAGCACCTCAACGCAGGTGCGCGGCAGCCAGAACGCCACCCCATCCGCATCGACAACCTCAACGGCGGCGAGGCTGACCCGCGAGGCGACCCTGCGGGGCGCAGAGGGGACGCTCCGCACTTGGGCAATCTTCCCGAGGTGCGCGTAGTCGAGCAGGCGAACGCTCGCACCTGGGCGGAGGGCTGGGTGCGGTGGCTCTACCTGCACGCTGCTGTTGCGCGTGAGCGGGATCACCACGCGGGGACGCCGCAGGGGACGCCGCAGGCGCGTCGCCCCCTCGATCAGCGCCTCCTGGCGATCCTGGCTGCTGAGCAGGTCGAACATAGCCGCATTCATCGGGCGGGTGCCGAAGCCCTCGGTGACGAGGATCGTCAGCTTTGGGTCGGGGGTTGCGGTTGCAGTAAGGTCGGGCCACTGCCAGGAGTGTCGGCCAGTCTGCCAGCCAGCAACATTCGCCCAGCCGAGGAAGTCGCGCAGCTCGGACTCATCAACCCCGCCAACAATAATACCGCGCACCTGCTCCTGCACAGCGCGGCGCAGGGCAGCGGCGCTAATACCGGCCCCGCAGATCAGGATGGCGTAGGCGCTGCGGGCGTCGATCTGCTCGGGCCGGACAATATCGCCCGGATCGGTGGCAAGCAGGCGCAGCACGCCGCTACGATCCTCGCCAATCCCAAAGGCTCCGTAGACCTGGGCCGACGGTGCCTCGATGATCACACCTTCATACGGGATAACCTCCATCACAATGCCGCGCACCGTGGCCTGGAGGGCGTACTCGGTGGGGTCGGGGGCAATGGTGACGTAGCCTGTCTCGTTATCGATGTCGGCGATCATGCAGGTGACGGGCGCAAGGCAGCTGCGTCCGAAGATGCCTGCCGTTCGGGCGAGCACCTGCCCGGCCTCAACCTTATTATGCACCTCGCGGCTCATCGCGCGGTAGACTTGGCTCGGCGGGATGCCCAGCGAGCGGGCGACGTTGATGATCTGCGGGGGCTCGGGCTTGAGGGTCTGGGCGACGATATCTTCGGGTTCGACGCGGCTGCCCTGACGCACCAGCACTTCACCGGGGTAGGGGAGCCGCCGCTCGATCCGGGCCATTGCGTTCGGGATGACGGGCGGGATGCCCTCTGGAATATACAGCGACATAGGGTGGCTTTCGCTGTGCTAACCGCTACAGGGTGACATTATAGCATACCGGTTAAGCCCTAGCTATGTCGCAGGGGCCATAGGGCTGCTATAATGGCGGACACGGCGATGCTTCTTGATGCGTGATAGCTGAGACATATGACACATCTATCATATTATCAGGCACCATAGAGATGGCGCAGTGTAGGGTGGGGGCGGCGCGCGCCCGATCACTGCTGGTCGCCCTTGCCTCCCTTGTGCTCATGGCATCTGGGTGCGCCTCGCGCGAGGCACCCGCCGCGCAGCAGGCAGCGTTTACCCGCACGGTCGATCTGAGCCAGGTGGTGCGCGAGGATGTGCCCTACCTCCCCGGTGAGCCGCCCACGCGGATCGGGCGAGCCGCCGATGGCAGTGTGTTCCAGCTCCAGATCGGTGCCCGCACGGGCACCCTGCTGCGGGTTGTCTCGGCCACAGAATCTGATCTGCGCACGGTCGATCAGCTCTCTCCCCGCGACCTGGTGCTGCCTGCTGTGGTGATCGATGTCCGCGACCAGGCCCAGGATTACGCCGGATACCGTCTGAGCCCGGCTGAGCTTGACTCCTGGGAGCAGCGCTACGGCAGCATCCCTCCAGGATCAATGGTGCTCCTCGTGACTGGGTGGGATGTGCGCTGGGGCGACCCGGCGGCCTATCTTGATCAGGACGGCTCTGGTAGCCTTATGGCGCCGGCCTTTGGCGATGAGGTGGCGGCTACGCTGCTCGACGAGCGCGGGGCGGCTGGGCTGGGAATCGACGCCCCCGGCATGAGCTATATGCCCCCGAGCGGCTCGCGGCTGCTGCTTGAGAACTTGACAAGCCTAGAACAGCTCCCGCCCACCGGCGCAATGATCGTCGTAGGTGCCCTCAAGCTCCAGGCCGCCCAGAGCAGCCCGGCGCGGGTGATCGCGCTGATACCATAATGTTGAATGCTGAATGTTCTTCCCTCATATCAACTCGGAGCAATAAGCTATGACTGGCGACACCCAACATTCAACATTCAACATTCAACACTCAACATTTCGCTACCGCGCCCAGCAGTTCTTCGCGGCGATACGGGCGGAGGTGAGCGCCGAGGAGCGCGCCCTGGTGACTCGCACGCTTACGGCAGGCGAGCAGAGGCTCTTCGAGCGGATGCCGACCTACGACCAGCGCCACTGTCTCGATGTCTACGCTACCCTGGTGGACGCCGGGCATAGCGACCCGCTGCTCCTGCGGGCGGCGATCGTCCACGACTGTGGCAAGGTGGACGATGACGGGCGGCCAATGGGCCTGGGATGGTATATTGTGGCAACCCTGCTGAAGCGGCTGCCGGCCCTCTACCTGGCCCTGGCCAAAAGCGGGCGCGGCCCCCTTCGGCCGATTCGAATCTATGCAGAGCACGCCTGGCGCGGCGCGCGGATGGCGGCTGAGGCTGGCAGCCCGCCCGCCATTGTTGACACGCTCCGCCACTACCACGACCCGGCACCAACCGGCATGGCGGCGATCTTGCAGTGGGCGGATGAGCAGCATTAGGAATGTTGAATTGTGAATGTACAATTCAGCATTCAGCATTCAGCATTGTATACCATCACCCTGCCGACATTCGAGGGGCCGCTGGATCTGCTGCTGCGGCTGATCGAGCGGGCCGAGCTTGATATCACGACCATCGCTCTGGCGCGGGTGGCCGACCAGTACCTCGCCCATGTGCGGGCGATGGATGCGCCGGACGCCCACGCTCTGGCCGAGTTCGTGAGCCTGGCCGCCCGCCTGCTGCTGATCAAGTCGCGGGCGCTGCTGCCGCGCCCGGCGGCCGAGGGCCGTGCCGGCGCGGCCGATGACGACGCTGACGCAGAGGCGCTGGCCCACCAGCTACGTGAGTACCAGCGCTACAAGCAGCTCGCCGCCGTGCTGCGCGGCTGGCAGGATGAGGAGCGGCGAACCTTTATACGCACCGCGCCAGTCATTGTCCCCGAGGTACCCGAGCCGACCCCGCTGAGCTATACGGTCGCCGAGCTGATCGCCGCCGTCCAGCGGCGCCTTCAGCTGGCCCTGCCCCTCGACAGCGCCGGGGCCGTTCTGACCCTGCCGCAGCGGATGACGGTGGCCCAGGTGGCGACGCTGGTGCGCGAGCGGCTCGCCCGCCAGAGCTGGCTAAGCTTCGACGATCTGCTGGCCGAGGCCACGAGCCGCCAGGATGTGATCGTGGCCTTCTGGGCTATTCTAGAGCTGCTCAAGCGCCGGGCGATTGTGGTGGAGCAGGACGCGCTCTTTGGCATCATCAGCATCGGGCGAGGCGAGGCGCTGGCAGAGACCTGGGCGGAGGAGGAGCTAGAATGACCGATCAGGCTCAGCCCGCTCCTCGTGGCGATGGCGTTCGTCTGCTCCCGCTCGGCGATCTGCTGGCGCTGGGCAGCCAGATCCGCGCCGACGACACGCCTGAGAGCCTGCTTCACGAGGTGGCCGAGACCCTGCGCCGGGTGGTGGCGAGCGCTCAGGTCTATGTGCGCCTGCGCAACATCGACAGCGATGCTTTCGAGGCAACGGCCTTCGCCGGGATCGCCCCGGAGATCCAGGCGCGCCTACGGGCCGATCCAGTGCAGCCCGGCACCTACCCGCCCCTGCTGCGCTCTGAGCTGCGCGTGAGCGACTCGTACCTGATCCCCGCCGGGAGCGACACGGCCAACGCGGCCGATGCCGCTGCCGCCCCGCCCGATGTCCCCACCTTGCTGGTGCCCCTGCGCGGGCGCGGCGACCGCCTGATCGGTGTGATCTACATCGCCCTCTCGGCACCCTCCGCCCTCGACCCGACTGCCGCCCAGGTGATCGAGGCGATCGCTCGTCAGGCCGCGCTGGCTGTTGAGAATGTGCGACTCGCCGAGCGCAGCGCCCGTCTGCTCGCCAAAGAGCAACTGCTCGCCGAGCTGGGCCGTGATGTCAGCGCAACCCTTGAGCTGCACGACATCCTGAGCCGGACAGTCGAGCGGCTCGGGGCCGCCTTCGGCAACGGCTCGCTCTGCCTGATGGAGGATGACGGTGTCCTGGCTGTGGTCGCCGCCTCGCCTGAGGAGGTCGCCCTGCTGGGCGCGTGCTTTGGCGTCGGCGAGGGCATGGTCGGCTGGGTGGCCCAGCAGGGCCGCTCGTTCTTCGCCAATGACCTGAGCAGCCACCCATCCTTCGCCCCAATCGACCCGGCCTACCGCTCGTGTATTATCGCGCCGCTGCGTAGCGGTGGCCGGGTGTTCGGCACCCTAAACGTGGGCAGCCAGGAGGAGGGAGCCTTCGCCTATGAGGACGTGGATCTGCTAGAGGCGATCGCCGCCCAGGTCGGCGGGCCGATCACCAGCGCGCAACTCTACCAGGAGTCGCAGCGCATGTCCGCCCATATCCAGCGCCACGCCGACCAGCTCGCTGTGCTGAACACCATCGCCCGCACCGCCAGCGCCACTCTGGAGCAGGAGTATAGTCTGCCTGAGGTGACATCCCAGATTCGCAGCGGCTTCGGCTATGATCAGGTCGATATGTTTCTGGTGGACGACGAGACGAATGAGCTGGTGCTGTCGGCATCCTTCGGCGTGCTGCCCTCGATGGGGGCCGGCTACCGCCAGCATCTCAACCTCGGCATTACTGGTCGGGCCGCCCGCAGCGGGCAGACGATCCGCGTCGACGATGTGCGTGACGACCCGGGCTACTTTGTGGTTGCCGAGCGCAGCGCGACACGTGCGGAACTCTGTGTGCCGATCATTGCCAGCGGGCGCACACTTGGCCTGCTCAACCTCGAGTCGCCGCAGCTGGCCGCCTTCAGCGATGAGGATGTGGCCATCCTGGAGACGGTGGCCGATGTACTGGCCGGCACCCTGGAGAACGCGCGGCTCTACCGGCGCGCCCAGGCCGCCGCCGTGCTAGAGGAGCGCAACCGGCTGGCCCGCGAGCTGCACGACAGCGTCTCGCAGCAGCTGTTCAGCATGACCCTCACCGCACCGGCCGCCCGCGCCCAGCTGGAGAAGAACCCGCAGCGGGCCGCCGCCCAGCTGGAGCGGCTTCAGGAGACGGCCACCGCCGCGCTGGCTGAGATGCGCGCCCTGATCTTCCAGCTGCGTCCGCCGGCCCTGCGTGACCAGGGGCTGGTGGCGGCGCTCCAGCAGCACGCCCAGGCCCTCTCGCACCGCGAGGGTCTGGCGATCGCGCTCAGTGTCGTCGGCGACGACCGGCTGGCTCGCGGGCTGGAGCAGCCGCTCTTCCGGATTGTCCAGGAGGCGCTGAACAATGTGGTCAAGCACGCAGACGCCCATAACGTCACAGTGTCGCTAGAGTTCGGAGTCGAGCGGGTGTTGGTGCGTATCATCGACGATGGCCAGGGCTTTGACCCGCAGGCCACGCCCTCGGGTCATGGCCGACACCTGGGGATGATCAGTATGCGCGAGCGGGCCGCCGAGATTGGTGGCACAATGGATCTGCGCTCGATGATCGGCGGAGGCACCGAGGTGACGGTGACGGTGCCACGCGCTACGGCGTAGTGTGAAGAAATAAGGAGGAGCCAGATGGAAGCGATTACCGTGATGCTGATTGACGACCACCGGGTGGTGCGCCAGGGCCTGCGCGACTTTCTGGAGCTTCAGGACGACATTGAGGTAGTGGGTGAGGCGAGCAGCGGCACTGAGGGCGTGCAACTGGCCCGCGACCTGCTGCCCGACGTGGTGCTTATGGATCTGGTGATGCCCGGCATCGACGGCGTTGAGACGACCCGCCAGGTGAAGACGGTCAGCCCGAGCAGCAAGGTGATCGTGCTGACCAGCTTCAGCGACGACAACAAAGTCTTCCCGGCGATCAAGGCCGGCGCGATCTCCTACCTGCTCAAGGACATCTCCCCCGAGGAGCTCGCCCACGCCATCCGCGCCGCCCAGCGCAACGAGGCGGTGCTCCACCCCGAGGTGGCTGCCAAGCTCATGCAGGAGTTCAGCTCACCCCGCTCCGACTCGCCCCCAGTCGACCAGCTCACCCCGCGTGAGATGGACGTGCTGCGCCTGGTGGCCAAGGGCATGTCGAATAAGGAAATCGCTGACACTCTGATCATCTCAGAGAAGACAACCAAGACCCATATTAGCAATATCCTTTCAAAGCTTCACCTTGCGGATCGCACTCAGGTGGCAATTTACGCACTTCGCAAGCGGTTAGTGCCAATGGACGACGGGAATTAATCACTTACACTTCATAATTACGAGTGTAAATAATAGAGACAATCGTATGCCCCGCATGATCCTCCTCGGCACTGGCACCGGCGTGCCCGACGCCGACCGCGAGAATACGCATATGGTCTGGGATGGGCCGGGCGGCCCGCTGCTGATCGACGCCGGAGGCAGCACCTACCAGCGCCTGCTCAAGGCCGGGCTCGACCCGCTGGGCGGGCCGGACAGCCCGCCTCTCCAGGGTATTTTGCTCACACATAGCCACTGTGACCACATTAACGGACTGGCGGCGCTGCTGTTTAGCCTGCGCCTGTCAGGGCGCACGGCACCCTTGCCGATCTATGGCCTGGCCCCGACACTGGAGCTTGTGCAGGGGATCCTCGCCGTCTTCGCGCTCGATGATATGTGCCCGCCAATCGTCTGGACGGAGATCCAGGCTGGTGACACCATTGCGTTAGCCGAGGGCTGGGCGATGCGCACAGCGCTGACCGCCCACAGCCGCCCGTGCCTGGCCCTGCGCTTCGAGGACGCTGCGGGCGGGCGGGCGATCACCTACTCGGCCGACACCGAGCCCTGCCCTGCGGTGGCCGCTCTGGCGAGCGGAACGAGCGTGCTCATCCACGAGGCGACCACGCCTGAGCCCTTTGTTGGCCACACCACGCCCCGACAGGTCGGCGCCGTGGCCGCCGCCGCTGGCGCGAGCCGTCTGCTGCTGGTTCACTATAGCCCGCGCTGGACAATGCCTGAGGATCAGGCGATTGCCGAGATGCGCGCCGGGGGCTATACGGGACAGGCCGAGATCGGCAGAGAGTACCAGATCATCGAGCAGTGATCCTGGTGTTATACCCCGACCAGGGCATGTGCAACGTCGCCGGCGGCTGAAGCCGCGTCGCGGGGGCCTGCGGCCAGCTGCTCGCCTGCGCGGGCGGTTCCGGCGTCGGCGCAGGCCGACGCCCGGCGCAACGCGCCCCATCGGCGCGACTTCAGTCGCCAGCCGTGGGGCACTCAGGACGTTGCACATGCCCTATCCCCCGACCCTACGGCTTGATCATGCCCATGGCAGTGGCTATAATAGGGCCATTGCTATGAGCGATTACTGCGAAACAATTCATGCCGATGCACCGGGGAACCTCCCGCCGCTCCGACTCCCTCGCACCTGCACAATTCCGCTCTGTAGCCATGGGTATGTGTCTCTGGCTACCAGCGGACTGTGCGGGTAAATAGTATGCGCGAGCGCGTTTATCGAACTGAGGCGGTGATCCTGCGGCGCAGTGACTTCGCAGAGGCCGATCGGCTGCTGCTGATTGCGACACCAGCCGGTAAGAGCCGGGTGGTGGCGAAGGGCGTCCGTAAGACCACCAGCCGCATCGCCGGACATATCGAGCTCTTCACCTACGACAGCATGCTCCTCGCTGTCGGGCGAAACCTTGATATCATCACCCAGAGCCAGGCGATCAACTCGTTCGCACGGATGCACGCCGAGATCGTCCGCCTGAGCTGCGCCTACTACGTCGCCGAGCTCTACGATAAGCTTACTGAGGA
Organism: Chloroflexales bacterium ZM16-3; assembly: GCA_004138175.2. Lineage (GTDB taxonomy): Bacteria > Chloroflexota > Chloroflexia > Chloroflexales > Chloroflexaceae > Oscillochloris > Oscillochloris kuznetsovii. Next base: position 36,446 of record RYFE02000007.1, read on the forward strand.
AGGCGAGGAGAATCGCCCGCTCTTCCAGCTGCTCGTCGATACGTTCATGGCTATCGATCAGAGTGCGAACCCCAGCCTCGTCCTGCGCGCTTACGAGCTGCGCCTGCTCCATATCGCCGGCTACCGACCGCACCTCCATAACTGCGCGGTGTGCGGCGAACTGCTCGCCGAGGACGCCGACCGCTTCAGCCCTCAGCTCGGCGGTGTGATCTGCCCGCGTGACCGCAAAGCCGACCAGCGGGCAATGGCGATGAGCAGCCCGGCCTTCCGACTGCTGCGCTACCTCCAGAGCCAGCCCATGAGCGCCGTTGAGGCACTTCACCTCTCGGCAACGGTGCGCGGCGAGGCCGAGAGCCTGATGCGGGCCTACCTACACAACTTGCTTGAGCGCGAACTGAAGTCGGTAGCCTTCCTTCAGGACGTGATGCGTGGCGAATAAGGAGTTTCATCATGGCTTACATCGATCAGCTGCTGGGGCGCGGCGAGCAGATTATCTACATTGCCCGCCAGCACCTCTTTGTCCTCATCGCCAATATTCTCGCCGAGCTGTCGCTCATCGCCATCTTGGTGGCCGCCGGGGTCGCATCAAACTGGGCCTTCAGCACCAATACCACTCCGCTGATAGGCAGCCTCACCGCCAGCAGCCTCATCCTGCTGATCTGCGTGGTCATCAGTGTGATTGTGATGATCAGCGGGTTTATGGACTATCTCCGCTGGACTACCGAGCAGTATGTGATTACCGACCGGCGGGTGATTCAGGTGCGCGGCATCGTCAACAAGCGGGTGATTGACTCGTCGCTGGAGAAGATCAACGATGTGGAGCTGCGCCAGACTCTGGTCGGTCGCATGATGAACTTCGGCACGGTTGAGATCCTCACCGCCTCAGATGATGCGATCAATGTGATGGATCGGATCGAGGCACCGCTGGAGTTTAAGAAGGCGATGCTCGACGCCAAGCATAACCACGAGCGCGGCTATGGCTACCTCGACCCGCAGGGCTACCAGGCAACCCAGCAGCGCCCCTCCATGTCGGCGGGCGATATCCAGCGCACCCTGGAGGAGCTGGCCGCTCTCCGCGAGCGCGGCATCCTCTCGGTCGATGAGTTCGAGGCGAAGAAGCGTGAGCTTCTAAGCAGAATCTGAGAGAGGGTGTGGGAGAGAACCGGTTCTCTCCCACACCCTTTCTCTTTACGGGTAAGGATCGTATGTATGAACTAATCGAGCGGGCGCGGGCGGCCATCGCCGGGCGCATCCATGTGATGCCGAAGGTCGGACTGATCCTCGGATCTGGCCTGGGCGACCTGGCCGATGATCTGGATCAGTCCGCCGTTGTGCCCTACGCCGATATTCCGGGCTTCCACGCGCCGAAGGTGCCCGGCCACCGGGGCGAGTTGGCCGTTGGCCTGATGGCAGGCCAGCCGGTGGCCGCCCTACGCGGTCGCTTCCACTTCTACGAGGGCTACTCGATGCAGGAGGTGGCCTTCCCGGTGCGCGTGCTTCAGGCGCTCGGCTGCGAGACGCTGATTGTCACGAATGCTGCCGGGGGCCTGCGCCCCGACTGGCAGGTGGGCGATATTATGCGCATTAGCGACCAGATCTTCTTGCCCGGCATGATCGGGAATCACCCCCTGCGTGGCGAGAACGACGACCGGCTCGGCCCGCGCTTCCCCGGCGTCGTCGGTGCCTTCGACAATGATCTGGTGCCCCTGGCCCGCGAGGTGGCCGCCGCCCAGGGCACGACGCTGCGCGAGGGCGTCTATTGCATGCTCTCGGGGCCGGCCTTCGAGAGCGCCGCCGAGATCCGTATGCTGCGGGTCTGGGGGGCCGACGCCGTAGGCATGTCTACCGCCCCCGAGGTGATTGTGGCCATCCACGGCGGCATGCGCGTCCTGGGCTTCTCGCTGATCACCAACCTGGCCATGCCCGACGGCCCCCCGGCCAACCACGCCGAGGTGCTTGAGGCCGGCGAGCAGGCCAAGCCCCGCTTCTCAGCCCTTATCCGCGGCATCCTCAGCCGCATGTAATAGGTTATCCGGGAAGGACATCGCCCTTCCCGGATAATTGTCTGGGTCATCTTCTTCAATGCAATGAAGGAACAGGTATGACCGACCGTACTCTCACACCGCTCGACACGATCGCCGGGTTCGATGAGCCGCTCCGCAAGAAGCTGGCCGACCAGTTCTGGATCACTAGCGCCGAGGAGTTCCATAGCGTCGTCCGCTCAAGCAACCAGCAGTATGTCAGTGGGCGCAAGGCGCTCTCGGTGGCCCTGGGCATCGACGAGGCTCAGGTGAAGGCTCTGGCCGATACTGTCCGCGCTGCCCTCCCCTCCGACACGCCCTTCTCTATCCCGGCCGATATTGAGGTCGGAGCCGGCCTGCTGATGGACGGCGTGCCCGAGATCGAGGCCAGCTCCTTTGCCACCGTGGTCGATCTGCCGGAGTCCGTCGAGCCGCTCACCAAGGCCAAGGGCATTCCCGACCCGCAGAACCAGGGCAAGCGCAACACCTGCGTGGCCTTCTCGCTGGCCTCGGTCGTCCAGATCCTCAGCAGCGACCCGACCGATCTCTCGGAGCAGTTCCTCTACTATCTGTGCAAGCAGAAGGACGGCATCCCCGGCGATGTGGGCACCAACCCGGCCCTGGCTATCCAGCTGCTGCGCGACGAGGGCATCTGCACCGAGCCGACCTGGCCCTACCACCCCGACCCCGACAGCAGCCAGCCCGGCGGCCCCACGCCGCCCCCGCCTGCCTACGACGAGGCCAAGCGCCGCCGGATCACCGGCTTCACCCAGCTGCCGGCGAAGGGTACCGCCGGGGTCGCCCAGATCCAGGCTCAGCTGGCCCAGGGCAAGCCGGTGATGATCGGCATGCCGATCTATGAGCACTGGACGGGCTCGACCCAGGGGACGCTGCTGGGTCGGCTGCGCTTCCCGCTGCCTGGCGAGCGCCAGTCCGGCGGCCACGCGATGTGTGTGGTGGGCTATCGCACCGATGATACGGCCCCCGGCGGCGGCTACTTTATTGTGCGGAACAGCTGGGGCACCGAGTGGGGCAAGGATAATATCGACGGCCCCGGCTACTGCCACATGCCCTTTCTTCTGGTGGCCCGCCAGAATCTGGTGGCCTTTGTGGCCGACGGTATTGTCGTCGAGGCGAAGGTGACCGCGCCGGTCGCGCCGCCGAAGAAGGTCGGCTCGCGTGGCAAATTCGGCTCGGCCCGCCTGGGCAGTTCGGGCGAGGGCGGCGATAACCTGATGGCGATCTACGCCGACCTGCTGGCGGTGAAGGAACAGGTCGATGATCTGACGCTGCGGCTCCAGAGCATCCTGGGCGCGAGCGCGCCTGCCGAGGATGTGGAGGCTGTGGCGGGTGAGGATGCGGCACCAGCTGCTGAGGAGGTTGTTGTGGCATCGGCTACCAAAGCTCCCAAGCTCGCTGCGCCGGTGAAGGACGGCTACGAGGCACCGCTGGTCTTCATCAACACTGGCGCAATCGAGGGCGGCGAGCAGCTCTACCCCAACGGCATCGACGGTGTGACCGGCAAGCCCCTGCTGCAGATCGATGCGTCCACAGCATCTCGCCTTGCCCAGGGCCTTGAGCCTGAGCCGCAGGAGATGACCAACCTCTACAAGAATAAGCAGATCGACGCCAGCGGCGGCCACTTCGGCACGGTTGCCGGCATCGAGCAGACCAGGGTCGAGGAGGCGCGCTGGGCCGTGGTGGTGAGCGCCGTCGACAGTGTCGATGTGATCAAATCCCTCTGGCCGCTCATCCAGCACCGCATGAAGCAGATGGGCTACACCAAGCTCGACTTTAACTTCCAGTCGGGCGACACGGACTGTGGTAAATGGCTGGGCCGGCACTCGGATGGCTTTAAGAAGACCCTGTCCAACGCATGGGGCGAGGTGCCGCCGGTGCTGGTGGCGCGCCCCGGCGAGCGGGTGAACGCCTGGCTGGCCCGCCACGGCGTGGCCCAGGGGCCGGTTGACCCTAAGCGTGGCGTGCCCTTCTACCTGATGATCGCCGCGCGCCCCGGCCCGCTCAACGATGCCGATAAGGCATTCATCCCGCTGAACTTCCAATACGAGCTGGACATCTTCTGGGGCGTGGGCCGGCTGATCTTTAGCGACGCCAGCGGCCAGCATCGCCTGGACGACTACAAATCTTACGCCGAGCGGGTGGTGGCCTGGGAGAGCCGCGCCGACGCCGCCTCGCGCCTGAGCAAGGAGATTGCCTTCTTTGGCACCCGCCACGAGGAGGACACCTCGACCATCCGCAGCGCTGATGAGCTGATCGTGCCGCTGGTAGACTGGACCAAGACCGAGAAGCTGCCGACCGAGAAGGGCTTCAAGTCGACGCTCTACCTTTCGGAGCAGGCCACGCGCAGCAACCTAGAGAAGCTGCTCAGCGCCAGCAAGCCGCCAGCCCTGCTCTTCACCGCCAGCCACGGCATCGGCCTGCCGCTCAGCGATGATCGTCTGGTGATGCACCAGGGCTCCCTGGTGACGGCCGACTTCACGGGCTTCGGCAGCATCAAGCGCGAGCATTGGATGGCGGGCGAGGATCTGGACGGCATGGCGGGCGCGAATGTGGAGGGCATGATCGCCTTCCTCTTCGCCTGCTACGGGGCCGGCTGTCCGCAGAAGGACGAGTTCCTCTTTGATGCGAACAAGCAGCGCCCGACCATCGCGCCCTTCCCCTTTATGGCCCAGTTGCCCCAGCGCCTGCTGACCAAGGGTGCCCTGGCCGTACTCGGCCACGTCGAGCGGGCCTGGACCTACTCGTTCAGCGGCACCGAAGCCGGCACTACCCGTCAGGTGCAGCCCTTCCAGGATGTGCTCGGCCGGCTGATGCAGGGCCGACCGGCCGGCGACGCCACCGACCAGTTCAATGTCATCCAGGGCGCGCGCTCAATGACCCTGACCGAGGAGCTTGAGGCGATCACCTACGGGGCCACGCCCGACCCGACGCTGCTCTCGCGGCTGTGGATGGCCCGCAACGACGCGCGTAACTACGCGCTGCTCGGCGACCCGGCGGTGAAGCTGGCGATGTAGGGGTTGGGGGTTGGGGGTTGGGGGTTGGGGCTCTAGCCTAACCCCCAACCCCGCTACGACAGGCTCAACGGTTCTGCCCGTCGCTATAAGCCTGGATCAAACATATGACAACTGATCTTGCCAACTCGCTCATCAGCTGGATGCAGCCGTGTCTGGATACCTACCTGGAGGAGCTGCGCCAGCTTTGTGCGATCGAGTGCCCCAGCAGCCATAAGCTCGGCGTGGATGAGGCCGGGGCCTGGGTGCGGGGCTGGGTGGCGGCGCGGGGCTGGGAGTTATCCGACTACCCCGACGAGCGGGCCGGCGATGGGCTGGTGGCTACGGTACGTGGAACGGGTACGCTGCGGGCTATGCTGGTCGCTCACCTGGACACGGTCTACCCGGTGGGTGTGGCGGCCGAGCGCCCGCTGCGACGCGAGGGGAATACTCTGCTCGGTCCGGGCAGCGCCGATAACAAGAGCGGTCTGCTCTCGGGTCTCTACGCGGCGGCGGCGCTGGCCGAGCTGGCACCCGATAGCTTCGCCACACTGAGCGTGGTCTGCGGCGGCGATGAGGAGACCGACTCGCGAGCCTCGGCGGCCATGCTGGATGCGTTGGCCCCCGACTACGACATCGCTCTGGTGCTGGAGGCCGGCCGCGAGAACGGCGACATCGTGAGCGCACGCAAGGGCGGCGGCATGTTCAGCCTGGAGGTGACCGGGCGCGCGGCCCACGCCGGGGTCGAGCCGGAGAAGGGGTCCAGCGCGGTGCTGGCCATGGCTCACCAGATCATTGCGCTTCAGGCGCTCAACGGCATGCGCTCCGGCGCGACGGTGAACGTGGGGGTGATCTCGGGCGGCAGCGTGCCCAACGCCGTGCCCGACAGCGCCAGCGCCTTGATCGATGTGCGGGTGACTCGCCCCGAAGATATGGCACCGGTCGAGGAGGCGATCCGGGCGATCGCCAGCGAGGAGCGGGTGCCCGGCACCCACACGAGCGTCGGCGGCAGCTGGGGCTTCCCGCCGATGGCGCGCACCCCGCAGATCCTGCGCCTGGCCGAGGTGGCAAAGGGCTGCGCCGAGGAGCTTGGCTTTCGCATCAGCGATGCGGCCACCGGCGGGGTGAGCTACGCCAACCTGCTGGCTGGTCTGGGCCTGCCGGTGCTCGACGGGCTCGGCCCGGTGGGCGGGCTCGACCACAGCCCGCGCGAGTATATTGACATCGACAGCATCGTGCCGCGCACGGCCCTGCTGGCCATGATTGTGGCGCGGGCGGGAGAGATGTAGAGGCGCATTGCGATGCGCCCCTACGCGAGCCGTTGCCTCATGATCTGGTAGAGAATAGCCGCCTCGACGGCGGAGGATGCGGCGAAGGCGAGGGGCACCAGCACCGGGCCGACGAAGTCGATCAGCGCGAACAGCATGGCTACGCGCAGGCCGAGCTGGAGCAGGTTGGTGATCAGCGGGGTGCGCGTGTCGAGCCGACTAATCATAGCCCGCGTGAGCACCTCGGTGGCCACGTAGGCTGGCAGGCCAAGGCTGTAGGCTGCGAGCATCTGGAAGGTTAGGTTCCCAGCGGCTGCGTCGAAGGCACCCCGCTCAAAGAGCAGGCGGATCATCGGGCGGCCCAGGGCGATCAGCGCCAGGGCCGCCAGCGTGGCCAGGCCACAGGCCGCGAGCAGCGCTCGCCGCAGCGCCCGCCGCATGCCCTCCATGTCGCCAGCCAGGCTCAGGGCAGACAGGCGCGGCAGGGCGGCCTGGCCGATGGCGACGCCGAGCAGGCGGATGGGCAGGCCGACGAGCAGGTAGGCGTTCTGGATCGCGCCGAGCGAGGCCGCCTGTCCAGCCAGGGTGCTCAGCGCAGTGTCCACAATCGCCCCGCTATAGTTCACCCCGCTAGAGATCGCGTTCGGCACAAGCAGGCGCATCGCTGTGCGCAGATCGCGGTCGCCGGGTGCCCACATCAGGCGGAAACGGTAGCCGCGCCCGCGCAGCCCTGGCACCAGCAGGGCCAGCTTGATCAGCGCGTCGAGGATGGCACCCACCGTCGGCCCGTAGATGCCCACCCCTGGGATGATCATTGCCGCAGCGATCCCGCCGATCATCGCCAGGTTGTGGGTGATGGCGGCGAGCGCGGGCAGCAGGAGCTGGTTGCGGCTGACCAGCAGCGCCACCAGACCACTCTCCGCCACCACCAGCAGCACCTCCAGAAGCATGATCCTGGTGAGGCTCACGGTGAGCGCCTGAGTGTCCGGGTCGAGGCCGGGTGCCAGCAGCGTGCGCACGAATGCGGGGGCCGCCAGGGCACCGGCAAGGCTGAGGATACCGGCGACGCCAAGCAGGACGGTTAGCGCGAGGTTGAGGACACGCCGGGCGGACGCATCGCCCCCGCGCGCGTAGGCGGCGACCAGCACCGGCACCAGGGCGTTGGTGAGTGCGCCGCCGCTCACCAGGGTGTTGATCGTATCGGGCAGGCGGAAGGCCGCGTAGTAGGCGCCGGCCGCATCGCTCAGGCCAAACTGCGCGTTGAAGAGGATCTGGCGGACGACCCCGAGGACGGCGGAGCCAAAGAAGGCCAGCATATAGACCGCCGCAGCCTCGGGGACACCTAGCTCGATCAGGGGCCAGTCACGCAGGGGGGTGTGTCGCAGACGCACGAGCAGCGCCCCCAGTGACTGGAGGCGCTGCCGCGCGAGCAAGATAGCATCAGGTAGCGACACAGAGATCCGTTGATTGAGCCGTAGGGACGCAGCGCGCTGCGTCCCTACGGTTTAATCAGAACATCAGGCCGCCGTCCACCGAGAGCACCGTGGCAGTGATGAAGCTGGCCTCATCGGAGGCGAGGAAGAGGTAGGCGTTCGCGATATCCTCAGCGTAGCCGATGCGGCGCATCGGCGTGCGCTCCTTCATCGACTCGATCACCTTGTCGGGCACCGTGGCGATCATGTCGGTCTGGATGAAGCCGGGGGCCACAGCGTTCACGCGGATGCCGCTCGGGCCAAGCTCGCGCGCCCAGGTCTTCGTCATACCGATCACGCCAGCCTTGGCGGCCACATAGTTGCTCTGGCCAAAGTTGCCGTAGAGGGCGACGACCGAGGCAGCGTTCAGGATTGCGCCGCCGCCACGGGCGATCATATAGGGTGCCGCGTACTTACTACAGAGCCACACGCCCTTGAGGTTTACGTTGAGCACCGCGTCCCACTGATCCTCGGTCATCTTCTGCATGCGGGCGTCGCGGGTGATGCCGGCGTTGTTCACGAGGATATCGATGCCGCCAGCCCACTCGGCAGCGCTGCGCATCGCCACCTCAACCGACTCGGTGCGGCCAGCGTCGAGGAAGACGGCACGGGCTTCGCCGTCAGCCTTGATGATCTCATCGGCCACAGCCTGGGCCGCAGTCATATTAATATCGGCGACAACAACCTTCGCACCCTCGCGGGCGAACGTAAGGGCCGTCATACGACCGATACCCTGACCCCCGCCAGTGACAAAGGCAACTTTGTTGACCAGACGCATGGTAGGTTGCTCCTCTGCAAGTTATATTGTTAAGACGACGGTAAGGGGTGCAGCCAGTGCTGCGCCCCTTTTATGTAGAACCTAGCTGCTACGCTTCGCTAACCATGCGTCGATCTGCGGCCAGACCCGCTTATTTGCGCCGCTGCCGACCATCATGCCGATGTGCCCACCACGCATATGCAGCAGCAGCTTGTCGCGCGTGCCAACCTTGTCCATGATCGTGGTGGACTGGCAAGTGGGGACGATGTGATCCTTATCGGCGATCACATTAAGGAAGTTACAGGTGAGGTTGCGCAGATCCACCGTCTCACCGCGCAGCTTGAGGGTGCCCTCCATCAGCCGGTTCTCGCGGTAGAACTCGACAACCCACTGGCGGAAGGCCGCGCCGGGGAAGTCGACCAGGTCGGTGACCCACTTATTCATCGCCATGTACGAATCGACCACCGCCGGGTTGTCGAGGTTATCCCAGAGCTTGAAGTAGTTGCTAATAAAGTTCTCGACCGGCTTGAGCATCTTGCTGCCGTAGTCGATCATCGAGCCAGGCATATTCCCGTACTGGCGTATCAGCTCATCGACATTGTAGAACTCGGTAGTGAGCCAGCGGTTGAAGGGGCCTGCCTCTTTGTCCGCAAAATCGAGCGGTGCGGTGAGCAGCAGCAGGTTGCGGATGCCATCATTGGGGCGCATGGCGGCGTAGAGGGTCGTGATCATCGCGCCGATGCACCATCCGACCAGGCTGAACTCACGCTTGCCCATATGCCGCTGCATTGCGCGGACGATGCGGGGCATATATTCCAGCACATAGTCGTCGAAGAGGTAGTGCGAGTCCTCCTGGCCGGGGCGGCCCCAGTCGACCATATAGACATCGTAGCCCTGGTTGAGGAGGTACTCAACGAAGCTATTGCCGGGGCGCAGGTCGAAGATATCGGGCCGGTTGATCAGGGCGAAGATCAGCAGGAGCGGCACCGGGTGGCGCTTCTCGGGCGGAAGCACCGGCGTGAAGTGGTACAGCTTTGCCTTATTCAGCGACCAGATCACTGTCTTGGGAGTCTGACCAATCTTAATGTCCAGGCGGTTTGCGGCGAGCTTCGTGAAAGTGTCGCTGCTCTTGGTGAGGCGCTCAAGCTCCTCCAAAAAGCGCTTTGTCATCACCTCGGGGTCGAGGGTTGGATCTGGCACAGTAGTCATGAGCTGCTCCGTACGCTATAGATTCCACATGCGGCCAATGTCTGACGGGGCGCGGGCGCCCTGCTACTCGGTGGCCGGCTTGCGGCTGCGGCGCGCGGCCGACTTCGGCTCAGCCTCGGCCTCGGCCTCGGCTGCGGGTGCGGGCGCGGCGGCCTCGGCTACAGGCGCGGCGGCAGGTGCGGCCTCGGCAACCGGCTCAGGGATCGCAGCGGGCGCAGGCACGGGCACGGCTAGGGAGCGCACGGCGAGCAGGATGTCATCGAGTCGCGCGTCCATATCGTCGAGCCGCATCTCGATGTTAGTCATACGCTGGGCCAGGCTGATCACCTCCGCGCGCGAGGGCATGCCCGCCTGAGCCAAAGAGGTTTCCATATACTGAGACAGCATCTTCTGCATCGGAGCAGAGGCAGCGAGCATCGTGTCAAGCTGAAGCCCGAGGGATTTGGCAAACCCTTCGGTGTTGACCATCGTGGCCATCCCCTTGGCCCAGGCATCGAGGTTCGCATCGCGAACCATGCGCCATGCGCCTACGGGATCGGTTGGGTCGAACCCATCACTTTTGGAATTGGTCATAGCGTGTCTCCTTTGACAGCACGCGGAATGCGCGCGATAGATACGCAGTTTGAGCGAGGCTTAGGTCTACAGTATCACTGGTAGTTACACAAAGGTTACGTGGGTAACACCTGCCGGTGGAGGTGCGGGGGCTGCGCCCCATGCGCATCACGTTAAGCCCCAGGCTCCCCCGAATTTCTTGTTGTTTTGGCCAAAACAACGCTGGTTTTTAGGGCGGTAGCCCTAACCTTGATGCGTATGGGGCACAGCCCCATAGGCTTGGCCCGTCCTGACTCCGCCCAAGGTCCGATTGACCGCTGCCTGGCTCAGGCGTATACTCCGAGTGTGGCATAATTAGATGATTGGCTAAATATCTATGGAGAACGCACTCACCCAAACCATGCAAGCGATGTCGGACCCAACGCGGAGGGCGATCCTACAGATGCTCAACGATGGTGACATGACCGCCGGCGATATTGCGGCCCGCTTCGCGATCTCGGCGCCGAGCGTGTCGCACCACCTGAACGTGCTGAAGACCGCCGACCTGGTGGCCTCGCAGCGCAGCGGCCAGAAGATTATCTACCGGCTGAACACCACGGTGGTGCAAGAGATGTTACAGCAGATTATGCAGCTCTTTGCCGTGGGCGGGGCCGCCCCGGCGGCGATCGATACGGAGGCAACCGATGCGTAACCAGCGCTCACTCTATGTTGTTGTGGCGGCGATGTTCGTCTTCAGCCTGGTGGTCATGCCCTTCATGCCAAACCCGGCACCGCTCCACTGGAATGCGGTTGGCGAGGTGGATGGCTACGGCAGCCCGCTGCTGGCAGTCCTGCTGGCACCGCTGATTGCCCTGGCAGTGGTGGTGCTGATGCCGCTGCTGCCGAGGCTCGACCCGCGCCACGAGAACTACGCGAACTTTGCGGGCAGCTACCGGCTGATCATGACCGTGCTGGTGCTGTTCTTCGCCCTGCTCCATGTGATCACTATCGGCGCGGCCCTGGGCTGGCCGATCAGCATCCCGCGTGCCATGATGCTCGGCATGGGGGTGATGTTCGCCCTGATCGGCAATGAGCTGGGCCGGGTGCAGCCGAACTACTTCGTGGGAATCCGCACGCCGTGGACCCTGGCCGACCCGGAGATCTGGCGGCGCACGCACCGTATGGGCGGGCGGATGATGGCCGGCGCGGGGGCGCTTCTCGTGGTGATGGGGCTGTTCGCACCAGTCGAGAGCACCTTCGTCCTGGGGATCGGTGCGATCCTGGTCGCCAGCCTCGGGTCGGTAGTCTACTCCTACTGGATCTGGCGCCAGCAGGAAAAGAAGGAGGTTCACCAATGAACACGTCCACGAGCCAGCTTGATCGAAAGGGCATTGTGAGCTTCACCCTGATCGCCTACGGGCTGGCATGGCTGATCGTCAGCCCGCTCTGGGTGAGCGGGCAGGGTCTGCGCCACCCGCTGGCCCTGCCGCTGATGGCCGGGATGATGTTCTCGCCGTCCATTGCGGCGCTGATCGTCACGCGCTTCATCAGCCGACCGGCCGAGGGCATGCGTGTGGCGCTGGGCCTACAGCTGGGCAAGGGGCGGCGCTGGGGCTGGTACTGGCTCTTCGCCTGGCTGGCGGTGCCGCTGATCATCCTGGCGTCGATCTTTTCGAGCGCGGCGCTCGGGCTGATCAGGCTCGACCTGGCGGGCTTCTCGGGCTACAGGGCCGTACTGGAGCAGGCCGGGGCCGGGGCGGCCCTGGAGCAGCTGCCCATTCAAGCGCTGGTGCTCATCCAGCTGGCGACCGCATTCAGCATCGCCCCGCTGATCAACGCTATCCCGGCCCTGGGCGAGGAGCTGGGCTGGCGGGGCTACCTGCTGCCGCAGCTGCTGCCCCTGGGCCAATGGCCAGCCCTGCTGATCAGCGGGGCGATCTGGGGGCTGTGGCACGCGCCGGTGATCCTGCTGGGCTATAACTACCCGCAGCACCCGCAGCTGGGCGTGCTGCTGATGGTCGGCTTCTGCATGATCTGGGGCGTAATCTTCGGCTGGCTGCGCCTGTCCACCGGCAGTGTGTGGCCGGCGATGCTGGCCCACGGTGCGCTCAACGGCATCGCCGGGGCCACGGCGCTCTTCCTCCAAGCCGGGGCGAGCTACGACACGGCCCTGGCAGGGCCGCTGGGGCTGGCCGGGTGGCTGCTGCCGCTGCTGCTGATCGGCCTGCTTGCCGCCAGAAGCCGCCTCACGGTGCGGTATCTTCCCTCTTCTCTTGGGCGCGAGGGGTGAGCGAGGGCGGCCCTGGTGCCCTTCAGGTACACGTTAACCGTTTGGCACCAGGGCTGTTGCAACGTCCTGGGGCTGCGCCCTCAAACCCTGCTTTTTGTTGGGTTTGGGCGGCGAAGCCGCCCCCGCACCCCCACCGGGAGGTGACGTTGCAACAGCCCCCGTTTGGCACCGACACATTCTCGCTGATATGGTACGATGTGCGGGATAGGCAGCAGATACCCGCAGCGCACGTATGCCGTGCCAGGCTAAGGCAAGATTGCAGATTGTCGATTGCAGATTGCAGATTGAGCGCACCCGTATGCCTATCCGGTGCCAAGCTGTAACGTAACCTGAGACCTTGTCTGATTAGGAGAAGACGTTGACCGACCCACATTCCGCCGACGCCCCCGAGACGCAAAACGACGATCCCGATATACTTGACGAGACGACCACATCAGGTAGCTCCCGGCGCGTGATCGCGCTGATCGGAGGTGCCCTGGTTCTGCTGATCATCGGCGCGGGCCTAGCGATGATCTTTGCGCCTGGGCCGAGCGCTCCGGCCGCCGCCATCGCGCCGACCACCGCCACTACAGCCCTAACAAATGCGACCCCCGCCGCCAGCGATCTGCCCACCCCCTCTGTGCCGACGGCCCTGCCTCTGCCCCAGGCGATTGGCGATATGAGCAGCACCGAGCCGGTGGCCCAGGTGGGCGACACGATGATCACGCGCGGGGAGTTTGTGCAAGCCTACCAGCCCGGCACCCCGCCCGGCGATGTGCTCAAGCAGCTCATCCAGGTCGAGCTGGTGCTCCAGGCGGCCAAGGCCGAGGGGGTCATCGTCGATCAGAGCAAGATAGATGACCAGATTGTCCAGATCAAGCAGCAGAACGCGATCAATGACGCTGCGGCATTTGATGCGTTCCTCCAGCAGAATAATATCGCCTCGGAGGATGCGCTGCGCGGGATCATCGCCCGCAGCCAGCTGCTCGATCAGATGCTCATGACCCACACCACCATAGAGCAGGCCCACGTCCGCCACATTATGCTGATGAGCAGCGGCGACCAGAGCGACGCACGCAAGGCGGAGGCTGAGGCGCTGCTGAAGCAGATTCAGGATGGTGCCGACTTTGCCCAACTCGCTAGCGAGAAGTCGGAAGATACCAACTCGAAGGATGAGGGCGGCGATCTGGGCTGGATCCCCCAAGGTATATTTGGCCTTGGCTTCGACGAGGCGCTGTTCAGCATGAAGCAGGGCGAGCTGCGCGTCGTCCAGTCGCAGTATGGCTGGCATGTCATCGAGCTGCTCGACCTGCCTGAGGTGCGCGGGCTAGATAACACCGACCTCCTGAGCACGGCCCCTGGCCAGCAGGCGCTCAACGATACGTTTCTGCCATGGGTTGATCAGCTTCAGAGCACCGCCGAGGCGGCGCAGCAGATTAAGATCCTTGTCACTGATGACCAGCTGGTGACAACTCCAGGCGCCTGATACATTGCAGGTTGCAGGTTGCAGATTGCAGGGATCTGCAACCTGCAATCTGCAACCTGCAATCATATGATCGCTATGCGTATACATATGGGGTGCGCTCTCCTCGCGCTCGCCCTATTGGCTGGCTGCGCGGCTGCCCCGCCCGCGACCACGCAGGCTCCATCTGCGTCGCCGACCCTTCCTCCACCCACGGCGATTTCGCCCCCGCCTACAGTCATCCCGATCCCACCCACGGCGATTTCGCCCCCGCCTACAGTCATCCCGATCCCGCCCACGGCGATTTCGCCCCCGCCTACAGTCATCCCGATCCCGCCCACGACGATTTCGCCCCCGCCTACAGCGACCATCCCGCCTACGGCGACCTCGATCCCGCCTACAGCGACCATCCCTCCACCTACGGCCACCCCCATCCCGCCCACAAGCGCCCCGGCAGCCACAAGCGAGCCGGAGATCATGTTTCTACGCGGGGGCGACCTGATGGCCTATGGCCTGCGCAGCCGCGCCGAGCGCACGGTCGCCCAGGGCGTGCGCTCCTTCGCGGCCACGCCTGACGGGCGGCTTCTGGCGATGCTGCGCGGGGCCGGGCGATCAGGTGAGATCTGGGTCGCTAGCCGTGATGGCCTGGATCTGCGGCAGATCACCAGCAATGAGCGCGCCGAGGAGGGGCTGAGCTGGGCTCCCGATGGCTCGGCTCTGGCCTACAGCTCGGCCGCGAGCGATGATCTGCCCACACTTGACTGGGCCGGCTGGGGTCGCTGGTGTGCCAGCTCGGAGGTGCGCGTGATCGCTATGGGTGATCTGGAGGAGCGCAGTCTGGCCGCCGGCTGCGACCCGGCCTTTGGGCCGGACAGCAAGCGCATCGCCTTCGCCTCGCCCCCGGAGGGCCAGCCTCAGGGGCAGGCATTCTTCGGAGCGACGAACGCCGTGCGTCTGATGAACCGCCAGGGGCAGAACGGGTGGAGCTTCGCCACAGCCGATGGCCAGAGCCCCGCGCAGGGCTACCTCGTCTACGCCCCGGCATGGTCGCCCTCGGGCGAGCAGATCGCCTACCAGCGTTTCCTCGGCTACCAGTCTCTCGTCGATATCAACATCACCGAGATCGGCGCGGCGTTTAAGGGCGAGGGCAGGCCGCTGGCGAGCGGGGCGGGCTGGATGCTCCCGCCGCAGTTCGGCCCCGATGGCCAGATGGTTGCCCTGCTGGAGCATAACTTTAGCGACGCCCGGGGCGGCAGTGGCTACGAGGTCTGGCGGATCACTCTTGTGCGCCTCGGCGTTGAGGACAGCATGTTCCTGCCCAGCGGCGAGGTGCCGACGGCGGGCCGCCTGGAGTGGCAGGCACCGCGCGTCACGGCGGCGGCCTGGTCGCCCGACGGGGAGCAGCTGGCGCTGGGCCTGCCCGCTGGCTGGAGCAGCGACGATCCTCAGCAGGATCTGCTCTATCAGGCCGAGGGGGCAGGCGAGATCTGGGTCTGGGGGGGCGACGGTACGCCACAGGAGCGGCTGATCGAGAACGTGGACTACGCCTCGCCGCTGCTCTGGCTTCCAGCATGAGGCTATCGGCCCGCTAAAACCGTTGCATGTTATAATACCTATAATTGTACGTTTGTGTCCTAGTTAGGAGCGAGTTCTCTACTCGGTGAACGCCTACTGGGACATGCGGGCTGGCCGTCTGCCCAAGAAAGCCTCATACTATTCATGACCTCACGCGCCAACAGAACGCCTCTTCATCGCACTGCCTACTCTGCCGGCGGCGTGATCTACCGGGTTGTCGAGTCGCAGGTGGAGGTGGCGCTGATTGCCACTGACCGCGGCGGTCGCTGGGGATTGCCCAAGGGCCACGTAAACCGTGGCGAGACGGCCGAGGCTGCGGCGCTGCGCGAGGTTGAGGAGGAGACGGGGCTTGCGGGCGATATTGTCCAGCATTTGGCGACGATTGAGTACTGGTTCCGCGCCGGCTCCTCGCGCATCCATAAGTATGTCGACCTCTTCCTCATCCGCTACTCCAGCGGTGAGGTGCGGCCCCAGGAGACCGAGGTGGATGATGCGCGCTGGTTTTCGCTCGATGATGCGTTGCGTCTGGTCTCCTTCGAGCGCGAGCGCGATGTGATTATCCAGGTTGTCGAGGTTCTCCACGAGGCGGGCCTGAGCTAGTACAAGGTTTATGAACTATATTGTTGAGGTGACAGTCGCCGAGGAGCTAGAGGGTCGCCTGCCTGCGGGGCTCGACCTCGCCCTTGTGGAGCGGGCGATTAGTGCGGTGCTGCGGGCCGAGGGTGGTGACGCCCCCCTAGAGGTCGGCGTGCTGATTACAGATGACGCCCACATCCACGCTATGAACCGCGACTATCGCGGCGTCGATGCGCCCACCGATGTGCTCTCCTTTGCAGATGACGGCCCCCAGAGCCCCTTCGTGACCCAGGCCGAGGGGCCGCGCTACCTGGGCGATATCGCTATCTCTTACGAGCGTGTGATGGCCCAGGCCGATGAGTATGGCCACTCCCCCGCCCGCGAGCTGGCCTACCTGGCCGCCCACGGCACCCTGCACCTGCTCGGCTACGACCACGAGCGCGGCCCCGATGACGCCGCTGCTATGCGCACCCGCGAGGAGGCGGCGATGGCGGAGATCGGGCTATTTCGGTAAGCTTGGCGCAGCGCAATCTGTGCTGGTTAGATTTACATCAAACACGGAGCGGGCGGCCATATGGCCGCCCGCTCCGTGTTTGATTCCTCGCAGTAGCGCAGAAGGAACCCTGTAGCGCGACAGACAGGCGCGCCTCTCACCCCCTCGCTTGTTCCTACGCCGCCGCCCGACGTTCGGCCCGCCGCCCGATCAGCGGGATGAGCGGCAGGGCCATGGCGATCGTGATCACCCCGCCGACGGCGAAGACCGCGCCCCAGGATGCGCCCAGGTCGAGCATCCAGCCGGCCACCACCGGGGCCAACACGGTGGCCCCGAAGCCGATGAATGCCTGGAGCGCCTGGGCCGAGCCGAGCCTATCGGGGGGCGACCACTCGGTGATCGCGGTGGAGTAGATCGCCGAGTCGGCTGAGGTGAGCAGGCCGAGCAGGCAGCCTACGCTGGCAAGTAGGACCCAGGGCGCGGCGTGCAGGAATCCGAAGCCAAGCGAGATCATGCCGCTGGCCAGGGCGATCACCAGGGCCGAGCGAGCGCGCCCGAGCCGGTCGGAGATCCATGCACCGAAGAAGACCCCAGGCGTGCCCAGGCCGATCATCAGCGCGGCCCACTGGCTGCCGCTGGATGCGGCCTCAGTGGTGTCGATGCCTTGGGCGAGCAGTGCGCTGGCCAGGAAGGCGGCCAGCCAGCCCCGCGAGATGTAGAGCTCCCAGGCGTGGCCGGTGTAGCTGATGATCGTGCGGGTCACCGGCCCCTCGCGCAGCACGCTCAGGTCGAGGCTGCCCCTTCGTCCGGGCGGCGCGGCGGCCCCCAGCGTCGCGTAGATCGCCAGGGGCAGGGCGGCGACGGCGGCCACGGCCAGCACGAGCGCCGCCATGGGCCATGCCACGTGGGCGAGCAGCAGGCCGCTGCACCAGAGCGAGAGCGCGCCGCCCAGGTAGAATGCCGACACGTAGGCACCCACGGCCAGCCCCCGCCGCTGCGGGGGCACGGCGAAGGCCACCACCCGTGTGCCGGGCATGTAGATCCCGGCCAGGCCCAGCCCGGCCACGAAGCGGATGGCCGAGGCGCTCCAGACATCCCGGGCCAGCAGCGGGAAGGCCAGGAATGAGGCGCAGGTGGCGATCGTGCAGGCGATGATCACCCGCCCGATCGGGAATCGGTCGGTCAGCGGCAGGATGATCAAGACGCTCAGCACATAGCCAGCCTGGTAGGCGGCGAAGACCCAGCCGATCGCGGCGGAGCTGGCGGCCCAGTCGGCCCGCAGGATGGGCAGGGCGGCGGCGGTGAAGCTGGAGGGCAGCAGAACCAGGGCCAGCACCGGGCCGAGCAGGGCGATCCGCCAGGGCTGCGCCGGATCAGGCCGGGAAGTCGTCGTCATCGTCGTCCTGCGGGCGGGCGGGCTGTGGGGCGGCGTAGCGGCGCACCGGGCCAGACTCGCGGACATACTCGTGGATGGTGGCGGCCTGGCCGAGGACGATCACGCGGTGGCGGTCCAGGGGCCGCAGCACGCGGGCGGCGCCGTAGCGGGCCGACTCGAGCACGCCGGTTTTACCGGCCAGGACAACCAGCCGCCCGCCGGGCCGCATCACGCGGGCGATCTCGGCGAGCACCTCGCGGTAGAGGCCGGGGATCAGCGACTCGTCGGCGATCTGCTTGCCGAAGGGCAGGTTGACGGCGACCTTATCGACTTCGCCGTCATCGAGGGGCAGCTTGCGGGCGTCCCATCGGCTCAGGCTGATCTCGCCGCGCGCGCCGCGCAGGTTCGTCTGCATGGCCGACAGCGCCTCGCCGTTGATGTCGCCACCGTGGATCTCGGCGAAGGGGCCGGCGGCAGCCCGCTCTAGCAGGAGGGTGCCCGCGCCGGCCATCGGGTCGAGGAAGACATCGCCCGCCGAGGGGTAGGTGAGCTGGACCATAGCGGCGGCCAGGGCCGGGCGCAGCGAGGCGGGCAGGTGCTTGATCTTCTCGCGCTGGCGCATGCTGGCGTCCGAGAGGCGCACCGCGCAGATCAGCTCGCTCTCGACAAGGGTGGCCCAGATCTCGATGTCGGAGTCATCCTCGACCGGCAGCCAGCGGCCGGGCCAGCCATCGCGCACGGCGTCGGCCACGGCGCGGCCCACATCACGGCGCATAAACCGGTGCGTGCCCACGGTGCGGGCGATCACCCGGAAGGTGCCATTCTGCTTATGGCTGTTGGTGGCCTTGCGCCATGCGTTCAGGGCGTCCTGCACCATCTCCGAGCCGCGCACGGCGGCGTGGATCTGGCGCAGGCCACGGTCATCGTAGGCGATCTTGAAACCGCGAGCGGCGATGGCGAAGACATCCTCGCTGGTCCGCAGCTTGAGCAGGGGCCGCGGCCCGCCCTTATGGTCGATCAGCACAATGTCGTCGCGGCCGGGCACGGCCTTCAGGCCGAGCAGGCGCGGCCCCGGGCGCTCGCTGTCGCCGGAGATGGAGGTCTCAACCTCGCGCCAGGCGAGCTGGCCGAGGCCGGGGATGGTCTGGAGTGCGTAAAGCATGATCTCTTGGGAGGGATGTGGGAGGGTTTACCTCTCCCACATCTCTCCCCTCTCCTAGCCGACGAAGTCGGCGATAATCTCGTAAAGGGTAGACAAGCTGGCGATATCCACCCACTCCTCATCGGAGTGCAGTCCGGCTCCGAGTGGGCCGATGCAGATGGCGGGGATGCCAGCGTGGGTGTAGTAGCGGGCGTCGGTGGAGAAGTGCTCGCGGTAGAAGCGGGCTGGGGCGCCGGTGCGGGCAGCCACCACGCCGGCCAGGCGCTGCACCTCGGGGTGGTCGGGGTCGGTACACAGCCCGCCGCCCGAGCGATCCACCATCGCCTCGGCACCGGGGAAGCACTCGCGGATCGCCGCGATGATCGACTCGGGGCTATCACTGGCGATGTAGCGACAGTCGAAGGTGAGCGTGGCCGAGCTGGGGATCTGGTTACGCGAGCCGGCACCGACATGGATAACCGTGGGCGAGACGGTCGTCCGCCACTCCTCGCTGGAGGGCGGCGGGTAGCGCCGCGCCAGATCGGCCAGCCCGGCGGTCATCGGGTAGACCGGGTTGACGCCCGCCCAGGGGCGAGAGCCGTGGGCAGGCTGGCCGGGGATGTCCAGCTTGACCCATATGGCGCCCTTGTGCTCATAGAGCACGCCGAGGTCGGTGGGTTCTAGGCAGAGCATGAACCCGCAGCGCCAGCCCTCCTCTAGCAGGCGTCTGGTGCCGTGTACCCCGCCGATCTCCTCGTCGGCCACAAACTGGAAGCCCACGTCGGGGCGCTCGGGGCGGGCGGCCAGATCTTTGAGCAGGCGCAGCATCACCGCCACGCTGCCCTTCATGTCCTGCGAGCCGCGCGCATAGATCCGTCCGTCGCGCACCTCAGGGGTGAACTGGGCGGGACGCCCAACCACCACATCAACATGGCCGTTGAGCATCAGGGCGGGAGAGCGGGTCTCGCGCAGGGTTGCCACGATCGCCGGCTTGCCGCCGGACTCCGAGCGCTCGACGAAGATGCCGGGGATGGCTGAGAGGTAGGCGGCGATATAGTCGATCACCGAGGCCAGGTTCTCTGGCCGGTCAGCGATCGACTCAATACGGACAAGGTCACAAGTGAGCTTGGTCAGCTCTTCGCGCAGCTCCTCGCTCATAGAGGGTTCTCCTGAATCGTGTGTGTGCTCTCTGTAGTCTACCACACGACACAGGAGGTGGTTTTGGGGGCTACCCTATAGCACTGAGCAGCATGCTTGAGCCACTGAGGCACTGAACCTGGTGGCTCGCTGCGCTCGCGTCTTCCTGTGACAGGCTCAACCCTTCTGTCCGCCGCTATAGCAGGAGTCTTACCAGAAAGTAGCCTGTCAGCAGCAGCAGGTTCAAGACCACGACCAGCCAGTAGGCCACCTGGTACGCGGGCTTGCGGTTCTTGTGGCGGTAGTACCACTGGGCGACCAAGGCACCTGGCCAGCCGCCGAGCAGCTCCAGCATGTGGAGGGTGAACTCAGGCGTGCGTCGCTCCCTCCGGGCACCGGGTGCGAGCCGCTCGTTGCGCACCGCGATGGCCTTATCGGCCCCATAGGCCCTGAACGTGAATCCGCTGACGACGGCATATACCACAAACGGCAAGGCCGTGGAGTGCGTCGCCAAGATCTCCGCCGCAAGCCCGAGAAAGAAGATGCTAGCGAGGATCGCGGGGAGGATCGGCATCGTGACTGGGTCGCGGTCGAAGCGGACAGCGACCGCGCGTGGGCGCTGCTGGCTGTCGTAGCCGAGTACGTAGGTGAGATCGGCATTCTGCGGCGGGCATCGCAGCCCGTCGGGGAGGGCGCTGATATGCACGAAGACATCCTTGCCGCCCTCGGCGGGGGTGATGAACCCGAAGCCCTTGTCTTCCTTCCAAGCCGTGATCTTGCCCCTGTGCTGCGATGTCATCGTGTTGTGCTCCACCCACAGCGCCCGCCTGCTTACGTGCTGGGCGTATACGCCTCATTCACCAGTTCATCCACCTCCCCCTGGATCTGCTCGGGAGTCTCGGTTGGCGCGTAGCGCCGCAGCACGATCCCCTCGCGGTCCACCAGGAACTTGGTGAAATTCCACTTGATCGCCTCGCTGCCGAGGAAGCCCTTCTGCTGGCGCTTGAGGAAGGTGAACAGCGGGTGGGTGCCCGCGCCGTTAACCCCGATCTTGGCGAAGATGGGGAAGCTGACGTCATAGTTTTGGCTACAGAACTGCCCGATCTGCTCTTCGTCGCTCAGCTCTTGGGCGAAGTCGTTACTAGGGAAGCCCAGCACTACCAGGCCGCGATCCTTATAGCGCCGGTAGAGCGCTTCCAGGCCCGCGTACTGCGGGCTCAGCCCACAGAGGCTGGCCACGTTTACGATCAGCAGCACCTTGCCACGGTAGGCGGCGAGTGGCTGCGCCGTTCCATCCAGCAGCGTTGCCTCAAAATTATGGCTATACAAGGATTGTTCCATCTAAGTTGCTCCTACCTCTGATTGAGATCTACCTACGTATATAGCATACCAGAATCGCCCTATTTGCACCAACATTAGCCAGGGATCAGGTTGAGTAGGGACACGGGGACGCTTCGCTTTGCTCAGCGTGACAGGGCGAGTTTTGCGGTACTGCTATGATTCGGGGTCGGGGGAGATCGCCCGCAGGCGTCGACGGATGGCTAGGGCCAGCATAAAGGAGACCGGCGAGAATGCTGCCAGGCAGAGAAAGATCCCCATGATGGCGTAGCGCTCGGCGAAGGAGATATCTTGGTAGACGGTGACGATCTCGCGGTAGGGCTCGTCGCTCGCCGCCTGGCCGATCACAAAGTCGGCGGTGAGGCTGGCCGGGTCGAGCTCGGCGGAGCGCATGCGGGTGAGGTAGGGAGCCCCGGCCAGCAGATCTGCCAAGTCGCCGCTTGGCGCAGGAGCGAGGCTGTCAAGCGGGCCAGCGAAGGTAGTCGTCAGGGCCGACACCTCGCTGCGGTGGTCGCCGAGCACAAACAGCTCCACGCCGACCGGGCGGTCGGACAGAGAGCCGAGGCGCATGGGGTAGACGAGGGAGTCCGCCTCGTAGCTGATGCGCAGGGGCGACAGCGCGCCCTCGCGGTCGCCCGCGCTGCGCTTCACCGCCACAAACTTCCAGCCCTCACGCACGTAGGCGGCCAGGATGAGATCGGCGGCGGCAGGCAGCGTGTAGCCGTTCTGGCCGAGCCACGCCTGGAGCGCCTGCGGGTCGGCGGCGTCGAGGCTGGCCACCGCGAAGCCGCCGAGGATCTGCTGGCTCAGAACAGACACGCCGGGCGGGGGCGCGCCCGCGCCGACGGTGTCGTCCTCGCGCACGCGCCAGACATAGCGATCCTTCTGCTCGACGAGGGGCCGGGTCGCGTCGATCAGGTAGGGGAACAGCTCGTCGCCGCCAGCGGGCTGATCGACCGTGGGCGTCGCCGGGACGGGGAAGATCACAGCGGCGTTCGGGTTGGCCTCGCTCAGGTCAACCGTAGTGATCAGCTGTTGGCGGGGGCCGTCGACGATCAGCAGGGCGCGCTCGAAGGTGATCCGCGCCTCTAGGGGGATGCCGCAGGCGCGGGCCGCGCTGGGCAGCATAACTGCCAGGATCGCCAATAGCACCATCACATAGGGGCGAAGCATGTGGCGTTGGCATTTCGCGCCAACGCCACATGCTTCGCCCCTACCCCGATTCGTCACCGGCATAGATCGTCCTCGCAGGCATCGACACGCCCGCCGAGGAGGTAGCGGTTGCGGGCCACAAAGGCATAGATCGGGCGGGCCAGCGCCATGGCACCGGGAAGACGCATGATCTCGCCGAGCCCACGCAGCGCGGGCAGGCGCAGCAGCGTCTCGCGCACCGCCTCGGCCCCCCGATGCAGTGTGCCATCGGGCGCAACCATGTGCAGCTCACGCCGGGCGTCCTCGGGGCGCACCTGCGGGAAGCGGGCGCGGGCCGCGTCGCTGTTCATGTCGAGCAGTTCGATCCGACCGTCGTCGTTATAGTCGGCCAGTATCGCTACCTGGCCGACGCAGATGCGGCATTTTCCATCGTAGAGCACTGTATAGCGTGGTACTGTCATCCTTCAGTCATCCGCTGTAAGGCTGCCGTAATATACGCAGCTTGTTCGTTTCAGGTCACTATCAGTACTATAACATTACAGCGCATCCCGTGCCAGGGGTCGCGTTTCCCATCAGTATGGATCGGCATATGGCAGCGACGAGGCCCGCGCTCGTCGATCTACGTCCCGCCAGCCCAGGCGGGGCGGGCCTTATTGTCTCCGCAATCTGGCCGGGGGGAAAGGAGGATACGCCGCACCCTACCTATGCGGGCAATCAGACAACTGCTCTCTATGACGGCGCAGATCGCTGCGCCCCAACCTCAACCAGATGTGATATGGAGTACCACCATGACTCGCAAGAACGGTAAGACCTTTGTCGCCCTGGGGCTGTCCGTAGCTCTCGCTACAGTGCTCGGCCTCTTCGCCTACCGCTCGTCGGCGGCGAATGCCGGGGCGTTGATGTATGTCCAGGGGCCAACCACCACCACCTGCCAGCAGACGAGTATCACGATGCCTGCGGGCTACCAGGGCTCAAACTTTGGGCTGGAGCTCCAGCAGTTCTGGCCGAATGAGCCGGTCTCGATCTCGTTCACCTTCCCGGATGGTCGCGTGCTCAGCCCGGTGGTTACCAGTATCAACGACCTTAATTCGCTCCAGAACCTGGTGACAACCTTCTCGTTCAACGGGGTGCCGATCCCGATCAATGGCCTGGATGGCGTGATCGACATGCCAGCCAACTTCCCCTGGATCAGTTTCACCGACGCGGGCGGCGACTATTACTTCCCCTTCACGGTGACCAACAAGTGGCCCTATGGCTGCTACACCTTCACCGCCCTGGGCCTCCAGAGCAACCGCCAGGTCGCGGCCAGCTTCGCCGTCATCCCGCAGGTTGGCCAGGCGCCGAACCCCGGCCAGGCAATTCTGACTATTGAGGATAACACCACCGGCGACCCGAGCAGCCAGCAGGGTGCCCTGGTGAACATCTTCGGGCGTGGATTCGTCGCCCAGGAGCTGATCTCGATCTGGATCACTGCGCCGGACGGGGTGGTCTTCTCCTTCCCCTACCAGCCTACCACCAGCGACATCGGCTCGTTCTCGGTGCCCTTCGAGTTTAATGCCAATCACCCAACTGGCTTCTACGCCTTCACCGCGCTGGGCAACACCAGCGGCTACCAGGTGATCTCTCGCTTCAACCTGACCTCGCGGGCCTCGCCGCTCAGCGGCTGGGCGCAGCTGCGGGTGGCCTACCCGGCCTCGCGCAATGGTGCTCAGGGGACGACCTTCTTTGAGGTGCAGGGCAAGCGCTTCAACCCCTACGAGCGGATCGACATCTGGATGACCTTGCCAGACAACGCGGTGCGCGGGCTACCCTCGCAGTACGCCGACGCCAACGGCGAGTTCTTCGCCGACCTCCACCTGGACGAGCGGCTGCCCACCGGCGAGTACGACTTCACCGCCAAGGGGGCCGACAGCGGTTTCCTGACGATCTCTACGCTCAGCCTCAGCTCGGGCGGGCCGAATGTGCCCATCCCCGGCCCCGGCGAGACAGTGAATACCATTCCGGCCCCCCAGGTGACGGAGAGCAACAGCTCGCTCTACACCGGGAGCAACCAGACCCTCGGGGCACCCACCGAGCTGATCCCGATCTTCGATAGCCCGTCCGACCCGATCTTCTAGGCTGGGGGCTGGGGATAGGGGATAGGGGATAGGGGTTGGGGGTTAGATCTCAGCTCCGAATATCCCGAATACAGAGATGCGTGAAGCCCGCTTCGTATTTCGAAGCGGGCTTCGGCGTTCCTCCTAGCCCCCGACCCGCAACCCCCAACCCCCAGCATACATATCATTGACAAATCGATCATCGTGGTTTATGCTGACAACAGTAGTTCGGAAGCAAACTACTAACGAAAACTATGAACAAGCTGCTTGAACAACTTACGGCCCTGGGGATGACTGAGTACGAGGCGAAGGTCTACCTATCGCTACTTAGCGAGAACCCTGCCACTGGCTACCAGGTCAGCAAGACATCAGGCGTGCCGCGCTCGATGGTCTACGAGGCGCTGGGGCGGCTGGAGGCGCGCGGTGCGGTGCTGAAGTCGCTTGAGGAGAAGGCCACGCTCTACCAGCCGGTGCCTCCGGCCATGCTTCTGGATCGCTATGAGCGTGAGGCCCGCGAGCGTGCGGCGGGACTGCGCGCGGCGTTGCTGCCGCTCTACAATCAGGAAGAAACGGGCAGGCTCTGGAACTTCAGCGGGCGTCGCGAGGCCCTGGCCTATGCCGCTGACCTGATCGATATGGCGAAGACTGAGCTGATGCTGGTGCTCACCGACGCTGATGTGAGCGCCCTGTACCATCGCCTAGAGGCCACCCACGCCCGTGGCGTCAGTCTGGGGGTCATCCTCACTGGCGACATGCCCTTCGATCTCGGCCAGGTGGTGCGCCACCCTAAGCGCGAGACGGAGCTTCACCGCATGAAGGAGACCCTGATCGTCGTCTCCGATGAGTCGGAATTCCTGATCTCTAGCGGACACCAGATTACCACCGCCACTGTCACCACCAACGTCAACATGGTACTGCTCGCCCGCCAGTTTATCTGGATGGAACTGTTCGCCCAGCGGATCTTCGCCCGCCTCGGCGACGACCTCATCCAAAAGCTCGACCCTGAGGATCAGCAGGTGCTGTATTAGCGCCATTGCAGATTGCAGATTGCCTTGAGGAGGTTATATATGTCTACGCTTTCCCACACACAGACCAAGGAGCGTCCTGGTTTGCGGCCGCAACTGAATGATGAGATTATTGAGCCGCTCTTTGTGGCTCTGACGCTGGCCGGGATCGCGGCCGGCCTGATAACCGAACAGCTCGGCGCACCGGCATGGGTACACCTGACGGTGAACTTGGTCACGTACTTCGTGGGCGGCTTCTACGCGGTGCGCGCGATCATCGCGGCCTTGCGTGAGCGCACCATCGAGGTTGACCTGCTGATGGTGATCGCGGCCATCGGCGCGGCCTACGTGGACGCTTGGACCGAGGGTGCCATCCTACTCTTCCTCTTCTCGCTGAGCAACGTGCTGCAGGGCTACGCGATGCGCCGCACCGAGCGGGCGATCTCGTCTCTGATGGAGCTGCGCCCCGATACGGTGACGATCCGCCGCAACGAGCAGACCGTGGAGATGGCGCTTGATGAGGTGCAGGTGGGCGATGTGGTGCTGCTGCGCCCCGGCGACCGCGTGCCCCTCGATGGGACGATCCAGCGCGGCAGCGCTAACTTCGATGAGTCGGCCATCACCGGCGAGTCGATGCCGGTGCAGCGAGGCGAGGGCGCGGCGGTGCTCGCCGGCACGCTCAACATCAACGGCGCGCTCGATATGCTGGTGACGAAGCCGGCCAGCGAGAGCACCCTGGCCCGGATTATCAACATGGTTAGCGAGGCCCAGTCCCGCAAGGCCAGCACCCAGAGCTTCCTCGACCGGGCCGAGCAGTACTACGCCATGGGCGTGATCGTCTCGGTGCTGCTCTTCATCACCCTGGTGCCGTCGATCTTCGGCGTGCCCTTCAGCGAGAACTTCTATCGGGGCATGGTGCTGCTCACTGTGGCATCGCCTTGCGCCCTGGTGATCAGCGTGCCGGCGGCCCTGCTCAGCGCGATCGCTAACGCCGCCCGCAAGGGTGTGCTCTTCAAGGGCGGCGCCCACTTGGAGGAGCTTAGCAAGGTTAAGGTTGTCGCCTTCGACAAGACCGGCACGCTCACCTTTGGGCGCCCTGAGCTGACCGACGTGCTGCCTCAGCCCGGCGTGAGCGCGGAGGAACTGCTGTCCGCCGTGACCCGCGCCGAGCAGTCTAGTGAGCACCCGATCGCCCGCGCGATTATGAGCTACGCTGCCGCTCAGGGCGTTACCACTGCCGAGCCTGATCAGTTCTCCGCCGTGACCGGCATGGGCGTGCGGGCCAGCTGGGACGGTGAGGAGACCCTGGTCGGCACGCCGCGCCTGATGACCCAGGCCGGTATCGATGTCCCCGCCGAGATGCTGGCCGAGATGGACCGCCTGGCCGACGAGGGCCGTGGCACGGTGCTGCTGGCTCACCGTGGCAGCCGCTGGCTGGGTATGGTGACGGTGATGGACCGTGAGCGCCCCGATGCCGCCGAGAAGCTTATCTCTCTGCGCGCCGCCGGGATCGAGCGGGTAGTTATGCTCACCGGCGATAACGTCCGTGTCGCCGAGGCCATGGGCCGTCGCCTGGGGATCGACGAAGTACACGCGGGCCTCTTGCCCGAGGATAAGCTGCGCCTTGTCGAGGAGCTGGGTAAGAAGTATGGCCCGGTGGCCATGGTGGGTGATGGCGTGAATGATGCGCCGGCCCTGGCCGCCGCCTCCAGCGGGATCGCCATGGGCGCCGCAGGCACCGACGCCGCCCTGGAGACGGCCGACATCGTCCTGATGTCTGACGATCTGGGGGCCATTGGCTACGCCATCGGCCTCAGCAAGCGCACCCAGCGCGTCGTCTGGCAGAATATCGGCTTCGCAATGTCTGTGGTAGTGGTGCTGGTGATCACGACCCTGACGATTGGGGTGCCCCTGCCGCTCGGCGTGGTTGGCCACGAGGGCTCGACCATCCTGGTGGTGCTTAACGGCCTGCGTCTGCTGGCTCACCGGGGGTGAGCGCTGGGTTCCCGCCCTGAAACCAATACGGTACGAATAAGCGATTCGT
This sequence comes from Chloroflexales bacterium ZM16-3, assembly GCA_004138175.2. Classification (GTDB taxonomy): domain Bacteria; phylum Chloroflexota; class Chloroflexia; order Chloroflexales; family Chloroflexaceae; genus Oscillochloris; species Oscillochloris kuznetsovii. The sequence goes on from RYFE02000007.1 coordinate 64,377, forward strand.
GCGCCAGCCTTGCCCCCTATCCCCCAGCCTCCGCTCCTCTTGAGGGCGCGGGGGCTGGGGGATAGGGCTGCGCGGCGGTACATTCCTTAGTCTTACGGTATAATCGCGGCGTGGCACGCTCTATCATCCTGATCATGTTCGCCATCGCCCTGGCGCTGCTGCTGCGTGCGGCACCGGCCATGGCGGTAGATCTCGGCGCGCCCGGCGACTCACGCTTTGTCTGGGGCTTCTACGAGGCTGAGACCGGCGAGGGTGCCACGTTTCGCTGGAGCGGCCCGAAGGCCCGCCTGCTGCTCCACGGGGTGCCGCCTGGGCCGGCCATCCTCAGCTTGCGCCTGAGCGGCGAGCGCCTGGTAGCGCAGGGTGCGCCTCGTGTGGCCCTCGCTCGCGAAAGCTCAACCTTTGCGGCCTTCGATGTCGTCCCCGGATGGCGAGTCTATCAGGTTCTGCTGCCCCCCGGCGCGCTGACGGATACGGCTGGCGTAGCCCTACCCCTCGCCCTCCAGACCGGGGTGAGCGTCCCCGGCGCTGATGACGATGGCCGCGATTACCGCGCCCTCGGCCTGCCCCTCGACTGGCTTGGCCTCGCGCCCCTTGGCGGCATGGCTGGCCCGCTTATGCGGACGCTCTGGCTCTCATGGGCGCTGGCCCTGCTCACCTGGGCCGCCGCCCGCCTGGACTCCATCCTGCTGCCACACCGCGCCGGCCACCCGCTGCGGATCGCTACCCTGGAGGTGGTCGCCGCCGTTGGGTTGCTCGCTTGGGCCGCTCGCGATCCCTATGGCATGGCGTGGGCGATTCCGCCGCTGCCCTGGGCGCTCGGGCTAGGCACCGTGTTGCTGTTCGCCGAGCCGCTGCTGGCCGCCCGATCACGCCTGCGCCTAGACATCGACCGGCGCTGGTGGGCCGTGGCTGGATTGGCAATCCTCGTCCTCGCCCAGGGGTTGCTGAACTCCCATCTCGCTGTTGGTGCCGGGGTCGCTCTGGTGCTCGTTGGGCTGCTCATCTTGCTGGCCGCCCCGCAGGGGCTGGGCCGAGGTCTCTGGCTGCCCCCCGCCACAACCATCCCGCGCTGCGCCGCTATGGCAATCCTTGGAGCAATCGTTCTGCTGGCGCTGGCCCTGCGCCTCTACCAAATCGACGCGCTACCCTTCGGCTTCTGGCGTGACGAGGCCCGCCACGGGCTCACCGCCCTGCATATGGCCGCCGACCCGTCCTATCGTCCGGTCTATGTCACCGATCTGCGCGTGCAGCTGCCTGGGCTTGGGCTTGCCCCCTTCGCCGTGGCCCTCCAGCTGCTCGGCGTGCATATCTGGACGATGCGGCTGGTGACGGCGGCCGCCGGGGCGCTCACCGCCCTGCCGGTCTATGCGCTGCTGAGCAGGCTGGCAACAACGGCGGAGGGAGAAGTTCCGCCTGCACGCGGACTCGGGCTCCTCGCCGCCCTATTAGTGGCGATCTCTAGCTGGCAGATCACGATTAGCCGCTTCTCTTTCCCCACGATCTTCGAGCCGTTGCTTACCTGGACTGGTCTCTGGCTCTTCGACCGCGCCCTGCGCCCCGCCGACGGTCGCGCATCGCGGCCTCTGGCAATCGCCCTGAGCGGCGGGCTGGCCGGGGTCTGCTTTGGCGTGGCCGCCCAGACCTACCATATCGGCAGGTTTGCGCCGGTGATGGGTGGGCTGCTGGCGCTGGCCGTGCTGATCGAGCGACGGGCATGGAGGCGCTGGCTACTGGCTGTGCTGCCGGCCGCCCTCGGCTGCCTGCTCGTCCTCGCCCCGCTGGTCAGCTACGCGCTGCGCCAGCCGGATGACTTTAACGTGCGGGTCGGCGCGGTCTTTGCGCTCGATGAAGGGAGCCGTCAGGGCCGGGCCCCCCTGTCCGTCCTTGACGATAGCTTGAGCCGCCACCTCCTGATGTTCAATGTTCAGGGTGACATGAATGGGCGGCACTACGCGCCCGGTTTCCCCATGCTCGATTATGTGACTGGGCTGGTCTTCCTGCTGGGGATGGCTGCGCTGCTGCGCCGAATAGCCAACTGGCGCAGCCTGTTCCTGCTAGCAGCACTTGGCCTCGGGCTGCTGCCCAGCGTGCTGACGGTCGACTCGCCCCACGGCATGCGCGCCTTCGAGGCCGCGCCCCTGTCCTGCGCCATCGCCGCCCTCGGCCTGTTTGAGCTGCTGCGTATGCTGCGCCCCGAGGGCACACGCCAGAGTCGCCCGCTGATCTGGGGTACGTCCGTGGCCCTCGCCCTCGCCCTCGGCCTAAATACATGGCTCTACTTCGGGATGATGGTGTCAGACCCCTCTGTCTTCCAGAGTTTCTATATGGTGCAGAGCCGTATGGGGGTGTATGTACAGGATGCTCAGGCCAGCCGGGGAGCCGGGCGGATCTTCGTGCCGACAAAGATCGCCGAGAATGAGACCTTTCGCTACCTGAGCTACGGAGTGGCGGTGGAATTGTTCGACGGTGCGACCCTGTCATCGCCGCCGCAGTCGGGCGACCGCTTTGTGCTCTCGGGGTACGAGATCGCGGCGGAGCTTGCTGACCTGGCACCCTACCTCGGCCCTAGCCCGCTGCCCCTGGAGGTGGGGTCGGCCTTCCCCGACAACCGAGGGCCGACCTTTGTTGTGTACCAGGTGCCGTAGAAGCGCGGCGTGACGCGCCCCTACGGATTGTCTGCTGTGATCCCCCCGAACTGCACGCCCACAGATCGCTGGTCGGTCTGCTGCGAGTCCTCGGCGGCGGGCACCCACGCCTCGCTGGTGATCCGCAGCAGCAGGGTTCCGCCAGGGGCGGGCGGCAGTGCGGCCGGGTCGAGGTGTACGGTGTACTCCGCCAGATCGCCCGCCACTTCCTGGCAGCCCAGATCCACCGCCGCGTCGGACACCTGCGGCCAGACCCCGTCCTCGGGCTGCGCCGAGAGGCACACCCTGGCAGGGCCGAGGTGCGCCGGCCGCTCGCCAGCGGCCAGGGTTAGGCGCAAGGTCTGCGGGGCTGCATCGGCCTGCCATGCCAGGCGCAGCAGCGCATCGCCGTTCGTCCAGGCGTAGCGGCTGCCGTCGGCGCGGGACTCGGGCCGGTAGAACCCGCCCACCTGGGCCACAAAGTCGTCGGGTGTGAGGGGTAGCCGGGCTGTGTCCAGCACGCCGGGGGTGGACGGCAGCGCCCGGTAGATCTGGAAGGGCAGCGTCAGCCGTGCGACATTGCGCGGCTTCTGGCTGGTGAGCTGCTCAAACTCGGGGATGTCGAGCGCAAAGCCACCGGCTGGATCCAGCCGGAAGCCCGGCAGGGCGAAGCTGGCCCCGCTGGCGCTCAGCAGCAGGTAGACTTCGCGGCCCTGTGACTGCCAGCGCGCCACCTCGGCGGCCAGTGCGTCGGCGTAAGCCCCGGGCTGGCTGCTCTTCACCGTGAAGGCGTCCAGGCCATAGGTGAAGCGCAGGGGCGTGGCCACCAGATCCGGTATATCGCGGGCGTCCGACCAGATCGGGGCACCGCCGCGCATCAGCAGCACATCCCGCCCCGGCGTAAACTTCGCCGCCGCCGCATCGAGCTGCCCCAGCGCCCCGGCATACTCGACGTGCCGGTAGATCGGCTGGTTGGTGACGATGAAGAATGCCAGCTGCAAAATGCAAAATGCAAAAGCCGCACTGTAAAGCGCTATGCCGAGCAACTTTGCAGTTTGCATTTTCAATTTTGCATTCTGCGCGAGCGCAGCGAGCGCGTACGCCATCCCCAGGCTCAGGGCCGGGTAGGCGATCGGCACGAAGCGGCGCAGGATGTAGATGTACGTCTGGTCGGAGGTGCCGTAGGTCTGGCGCACAAAGTAGTAGGTGCCGATGAAGGAGATCGTCAGGAAGAGCCAGGATGCTCGGCCAAAGCCGCGCCGCCACCAGAGGACGTAGCCCGCCACGCCGAGGATGATGCCCAGGGGCGAGAGGTACCATCCCACGCGCACCATGTTCGCCAGGGGGATGGTCTCTTTGTTCTGGAGCGGCGCGGGCGCCGAGGTTAGCGTCGATGGGTCGGTCATCAGCCGCTGCCACCAGCTCATGGGCTTGAACTCGTTGTACCAGAGGATAACCGGCAGGTGGATGGGCGCGCCGATATAGCCCTGGAGCCGCAGCCAGTTGCTAGTCTGGTTCGAGAAGGGACCCTGCCAGGGGCCGCGCTCGGCGGCCAGGCGCGCGCGCTGCTCCTTGGTGGCGGCGAGATCGGGCTGAGAGAACCAGTAGGGGCCGGGCTGCATCACCACGCCGGCCATAGTGTGCGCCTCATCGGGGGTCAGGCGGCCGGAGCGCACGTCGCCCGCAACCAGGGCCGGGTCGCGGGTGAGCGGGTCGCTCCAGCCACCGCGCGTGTTGAAGAGCAGGTCGGCGTCGATGATCTGCGGGCGCACCAGGTAGGCATAGCCAGCCAGCAGCAGCACCCCGGCCATCACAAGGCGAATAAGCAGCGTGCGCCGGGCGATCAGGTACCCCTCGGCGCGATGTAGCAGGTTGCTGCGCCAGCGCAGGGCAAGCAGCCCGCCGACGGCCAGCGCTAGGGCGATGAGCTCAAGGGCCAGGCGACCGGGCCGGGCCAGGGCGCTGTGGGCCAGGTAGTCGGCGCGCAGCGTGTCGGTGAGGAAGGGCAGGCTCAGCAGCGAGATGATCGCCGAGTCCATCAGCCGGTCGTGGCCAGTGTCGAAGAGGTAAGCCCGCGCGATCAGGGCGATATGCAGGCCAGCGTGGAGCAGCATCGCGCCCATGCCGAGGGCCATCAGGGTCTGCGGGCGGCCCCAGCGTCGGCTCACCCAGCAGTAGAGCAGGTAGGCGAGCACCGGCCCGAGCAGGAAGAAGTCCAGGCGGGCCAGCGCCACCTGCCCAATCGCCACCCCCACCATAATCGCCGGTAGGAACGGGCCAACGTGCCCGCCCGCGCCCGCGCCCGGCCCGCGCCCGGCCCGCGCCCGACTCCTGACTCCCGACTCCCGACTCCCGACTCCCGACTCCCGACTCCCGACTCCCGACTCCCCGTCATCCATCTGCATCTTCGCAAAGAAGTACAGCCCGGCCCAGATCAGAAACTGCGCCGCCGTCTCGGCGGTGGAGTAGCGGGCGAACCAGACCTGCACACCGTTGAGTGAGAGGAAGAGGAAGGCCAGCATGCCAACCCCCGGCCCGGCCAGGCGACGGCCGAGCATGCCCACGCCCCATGCCCCGAGCACCGCCAGTAGGCCGGGGGCGAACAGGCCCAGCTGCGGGCCACCGACGGCAGCCAGCAGGGCGATCCAGGCCGGCAGCAGATGCAGCCCCTGGGGGACAACCTTGCCGATATCCAGATCGCCCTCGTAGATCAGGAAGCCCGCCGCGCGCAGCCGCGTGGCGATGTAGCGAACTCTCGGCTGGCCGATCAGGAAGTTTGAGATCGCCTGCTTGGCCGGCTCGGCCACCGTCGGGTCGGTTGACTCCGCATCGCGGCCGATCTCGGCCAGCAGCGGGTCAGTTTGCACGAGCGACCCGGTGCGGGCGATCGCCAGCCCAGTGTTCGCGTACACCCCCGCATCACGCACCCCCAGCAGCACCTGGAAGGGCTGGGCGGCCAGGAAGAGGGAGATCAGGCCGATGACGATAAACCCGAGCAGCTCTAGCGGGAGCCGGGAGTCGGGAGTCGGGAGTCGGGAGTCGGGAGTCGGGAGTCCGACTCCTGACTCCCGACTCCTGACTCCCCGCATCCACAGCCCCACAGACGCCGCCAGCGTGATCGCCAGGTGCAGCCAGAGGCTAAAGGCGCCGATCTCAGCCAGGAGCAGCGACAGCCAGCCGCTCCACAGCGCCGAGATGACCACCCGCTCATAGTGGCGCTCCAGCAGGTCGGCGGAGGACTCATGCAGGGCGCGGCCAAGCGACCAGCCGGGCAGGTAGAGCAGCAGCGGCGCGGCCAGCAGAATGAGCAGCACAGATACCAACATAGAGAGCAGTTCGTAGGGACGCAGCGTGATGCGGCCAATAAGGCAAGATCTCAGGTTACTTCACAGCTTGTGGCGACACATCTGAATGCATGGTTCGCCACCTGCAATCAGATCAGATCGGGCTGGGCGGCCCGGCGCATCCCGACGATGGTAGCGCCGAGGAGCACGAGGTAGCCGACAATGGTGGACCACGGCCCCATGCCTAGTCCGACCTCGACTGGGCGGGAGATCTGCACCAGGGTCAGGCCGAGCAGCCCGGCTAGGGCTGGGCCGCGGCTCGCGGTGCCGATCAGCAGCCAGGCCGCCGGAACCGCTAGAAAGATCAGGTGGTGGTACCAGATCAGGCTTGAGCCGATCGTCATCGCCAGGACTCCAAGGGCCAGGAGGGGGCGCGGGTTTCCGCGCCGCGAGATCGCGACGCGCAGTAGCCAGAGGGTCGGCAGGGCGATGGCAATGGCGAACCCAAGCAGCGCCGCCGCCGGGAAGAGGCGAAATCCCATTGCGGCCAGCGATAGGTTGGCTGGGCTCGCGCTTTTGCCCTGGATGAGCAGCGGCACAATAGCCAGAAAGTCGAGCCAGAGCTTCGGGCCGAACCAGGGCAGGGACAGCAAGGTCACGCCGACGAGGCCGACACCCACCCGCAGGCAGCGCCGCCAGTCTGCGCGCAGCAGTGGCAGGGCCAGCAGCAGCAGCGGCGATATTTTTAACATGATCGCCCCCGCCAGCCCCAGGTCGCCAGCCCAGGCCCAGCCCCGGTCGCGGTGGCCGAGGATAAAGAGACTTATGCCAAGCAGCACCAGCGAGTTCACCTGCCCAATGCTCAGGCTCTCCCAGAGCGGGGCAAAGCTCGCGGCCAGCGCGAGAATCCATGTGGTGCCGAGGGGGACGGGCACAGCCATAGCGAAGGCGCGGCGCAGGGCGAAGACGCTGCCGATCAGGGCAAGGGTGCTCAGGATGCGCCAGAACGCCTGGGCGTCGGGCTGGGGCAGGGGGGTGAGCGGCCCGAACAGCGCCAGAGCCGGCGGTGGGTAGACATAGGACGTGCCGATATGGAAGGGCTGATAGGGGTCGCCGTCTGCCAGTGATCGTGTCGCCGCCCGCAGGTAGATTACCAGGTCGGAGGGCATGCCTGGAATCACCTCGACCTGCGTCCAGATGGCCGAGCTGAGGAAGAGCGCGACAATGGCGGCGCGAGCGGCTATCACCTTCCCATCAGGCCGAGAGGCGCTGCGCGGCCCGATTCCGCCCGGCTGGGCCAGCTCAAGGGCGAGTGCCGCCAGGGCAACGCCAGCCACCCCGATCGCCTCAAGCGAAGAGAAGATCCCTTGGGACCAGCCGGAGCCGCTCTCCCAAGCCAGCGCCATCGTCTGTGTAACGAGGGCACTGGCGGCGGCGAGCCTCGGCGAGAGCCAGCGGCCAACAAGCAGGTAGAGCGCTAAGCCGGCCAGCAGCGCACTCAGCAGCACCGCTCGGGTTGGCTGGCCACCACCGATAACGTCGGCTGCTGCCAGGATCACCCCCAGCTGCCGCGACCCTCCCGCCTCGCTAAACGTGGGAGACTCGATGTGCAGAGCGATCAGCTCGTCCGGCTCGGGGCGCAGCAGCATCCGATAGATCCTCGGTTCCGCGCCGACAGTGATGGGCAAGTGGTTATTGGCAGTCGAGATGATTGTCTCAACATTGCGCCCGCGCCCTGCCGCCAGCTTAAAGCGCAGTTCAAGCGGGCCGCCTGGGTTCGGCAGGATGATCCGGGCCGACCCGTTCGTCCAGCGATAGCTCATCAGCGAGGCCGGTTCGGCTGAGTGCTCAACATTGTACAGGCCCGCGTCGATCGCCTTGCCGGTGAAGTGCAGGCGATCCGCCGATGATGCGTAGCGGCGCGGCGTGGTGCTAAACAGTAGGCCGATCACCGCGATGCCCACCAGGAGGGCTGTCGGCAGGCCGATCAGGTTTGGGCGGGTCGCCCGCAACAATATCGTGAGGAGCTGGCGCATTGCCGCCCATTGTACCAGATCTCTCTTTGTGGAATGTGTGCTGTCACCATAAGGTGGCGCACCGACGATACGACCTTAACCGGGCAGTTTTCGTGCAGATATAGCAGCGGTTACAGAAGGCGCTTATACTGTCAGTAGAGCAGCAGACCTTTCTGGGGACATTATGAATCGTGTGTGGAAATCTCTAAGCCTAAAGCTCATTCTCGCCTTTCTGCTTGTAGCGGCTGTCGCTATTGCTGCCGTGAGCCTGATCCAGACAATGCAGGTGGGCAAAGCCCTTATCGATGATAGCGGCCAACTGCTCCACACCCGCGCCGAGGCCGAGGCGCGCTTGGTCGGCAGCATACTCGACACACAAATATTGCGGCTCCGCGGTATAGCACTCAACAGCAACCTGCATCAGGCGGCCATCCGCCAGGATGCAGGCTACGCATCCGACAAGGCCGCCGCAGACCAGATCAGCGCGTATGACGCGCGCTGGCCGACCGCAAATGCCAACGATCCGCTGATCACCGGCGTGCTCGTAAGCCCCATTGCCGCCGAGCTGCGCGCCCAGGCTCGGCTCGACCAGAATATTGCCGAGCTGATGCTCACCGACCGCCACGGTGCCCTTGTGGCCGCCAGCAGTATCACCACCGACTATGGCCAGGCCGATGAGGAATGGTGGCAGCGCGCCGCCGCCGATGGGCTCTTTATCGGGTCGCCCGCCTTCGACACCAGCAGCGGATCATTCAGTATCATCATCGCTATCGCCGTTTACGATCAGGCCAAGGGTAGCGTTATCGGTGTGCTGCGTACCACTTACCGCACCGATGCTATGACCCTACAGCTGACTGAGAGCCGCCTGGGCGATGGAACCCGGGCCGACCTACTGATCGGCGAGAAGATCCTGAAACCGGGCGGTAGTCGGCTCTCCACTCCCTCGGCGGCTGACGCAGGCGCGATCATCGAGTCCAACAGCAGCGACTACACTCTGGCTAACTACGAGGGGCTTCCGCGCCTGATGGCCCGCGCACCGGTGCGCCCCACGCGCGAGGCTGGCGACTTGGGGTGGGCGGTGCTCCTCTTCCAGAACCGCAGTGAGGCTCTCGAACCAGTAAGCAAGGCGCAGACGAGCACGCTGATCACGGCCATGATCGTGCTGGCTGGTGCCGCCGTGGTGGCAGTCATAAGCGCCGAGCTGATCATTGCGCCGATCCGGCGGATCACCCTCGCCGCCGAGCGAATCGCCGCCGGCGACCTCACCCAGCGCGTCGGGCGGTACAGCGCCGACGAGATCGGTCGTCTGGCCCGTGGCTTCGACCAGATGGCAACCTCGCTCCAGGAGCGGATCGACGCTGAACATGCCGCGCAGAACGAGCGCATGCACATCCAGCAGGCCATGATCGATGCGCAGGATCATCGGATTGAGGAGCTGAGCATACCGACTATCCCGCTCGGCCACGACACGCTGCTCCTGCCGCTGATCGGCTCGATCGATCAGCGCCGTGCCGAGCGCGTGCTCCATACCCTGCTCGCTGATGTTCACGTTCGCCGTGCCCGCATCCTCATCCTTGACCTTAGCGGCCTGCGCGATGTGGATGGTGAGGTTGTCGCGGTGCTTATGCAGGCCGCATCAGGTGTGCGTCTCCTCGGTGCTCGCGTTGTCCTTGTCGGCATCGGTTCCCAGACTGCCCGCACCCTCGTCGATCTCAACATCGATATTGCCGACATCCCCACCTACGCCCGCCTCCAGGACGCCCTTGATGAGCTTGGGGGTTAGGGGTTAGGGGTTAGGGATTGAATAATTAGTCGCTTCAACCCCCAACCCCCAACCCCCAACCCTCAGCCCCCAGCCCCCAGCCCCCAGCCGCTCCAACCCCCAACCCCCAACCCCTATCCGATCAGGATCTGCTCCTCGGGGTAGGTGATGTGCTGTGAGCGGCTGGGCTGCTGGGCCAGCGCGATCACAATCGTCAGGGCGCCCAGACGGCCCCAGAACATCACCAGGACGATCACCAGCTGCCCGAAGAGGTTTAGCTGTGAGGTGAAGTTCAGGCTCAGTCCGCATGTGGCGAAGGCCGACACCACCTCAAACGCCGCCGTATCCAGGCTCACCCCGTCGTGCGTGATCAGGATGAGCCAGGTTGCCAGTAGCACCACAAAGAGCGAGATCGTCAGCACAGCGGCGGCGCGCCGGGCCGTGCCTGCGGCCAGCGAGCGCCCGCCGAACTGGGGCGTGGGCAGCCCGCGGACAAACCCCCACAGCGAGATCGTTAGCACCGCGAAGGTGCCGGTTGTGATCCCGCCGCCCATCGATGCCGGCGGGCAGCCGATGAACATCAGCGTGATCATCAGCAGCTGGCTCGGCGGGGTCAGGTCGGCGAAGGCGGCGATCCCGGCGAAGCCAGCGGTTCGCGCCGAGATCGACTGAAAGAGCGAGATCAGCAGCAGCCGGCCGAGGGGCTCGTTCCGCAGCGTGCCCACGCCCGCCCGGCCCTCCGCAATAAAGAATCCCACCGTCCCGCTGATCACCAGGAAGCCCACCATCGTCAGTGTGATCCGCGTGTGCAGCGAGAGCCGACGCTCGCGGTAGTAGAGCAGCAGGTCGGCCAGAACCGGGATGCCCAGGCCGCCGAGGAAGATCAGCCCGCCCAGCACAATCAGCGAGAAGTTGTCGCGCGGGATGCCGTCGGGGAATCCGGTGGTGCCCGAGAAGAGGTCAAATCCAGCATTGCAGAAGGCTGAGACCGCGTGGAAGATCGCGTAGAAGGCTGCCTGACTCACGCTCAGCCGAGGGTCGCCCCGCCAGTGCAGGAAGAGCAGCACGGCGCCGCTGCCCTCGATCGTCATCACGGTGAGCAGCACGCGCCGGGTGAGCTTGAGGATGGCGCCGGGCACCAGCAGACCCAGCGAGTCGCTGAGGGTGAGCCGGTCTACCAGTGAGATCTTGCGCCCCAGCAGGCGCAAGATGACCACCGTGACAACCATAAAGCCCACGCCGCCGATCTGGATCAGGCCGAGCAGCACCACCTGGCCGAAGATGGAGAGCGCACTCACCGGGGTGATGATCGACAGGCCGGTGACGCTGAGGGCCGAGGTGGCGGTGAAGAGCGCCTCGTTGAGGGCTAGAGGCTGGCCGGTACTGCAGGCGGGCAGCATCAGAATGAGCGTGCCCAGGACAACCAGCATCGCCAGTCCGAGCACCAGGCGGAGGGCTGGCGGGATGGGCCTGTGCGGATGCGACAGCGGTTTGACTGGCTCGACGATCAGGTCGTCTCGGGGGATGAGTGTGCGCATCAGGCCTGGATACAGAACGCGCTAATATTTTCGTCGGATCCGATCACCAGGATCTTGTCATCAACGCCGAAGATCATATCGACCGGAGGCGTGACGAGTAGGTTGCCGTCGCGACGCACCGCCAGGACGTTGATCCCGTAGGAGCGGCGCAGGTCGCTTTTGGCCAGCGACTGGCCGACAAACGCGTGCGGCACACGGATCTCGGCCACGCTAAAACCTGGCCCCAGGTCGAGGTGATCGAGCACCAGCGGCTCGGCCAGCCGGGCGGCCAGCCGCGAGCCGGCCTCGTGCTCGGGCAGCACCACCTGATCCGCGCCGACTCGCAGCAGGATGTGCTGCTGGCGCTCGTTGAGCGCCTTGCAGACCACCCGGTGGACGCCGAGGCTCTTGAGGGCCACGGTGGTCAGCAGGTTGTTCTCGAAGTGCGTGCCGATTGAGACGACCACCGTGTCGAAGGAGCGAATGTCCACCGCGCTCAGCGAGTCCTCGTTGGTCGCGTCCATAGCGACGATCTGGGTGATCCGGTCGGCCAGCCGCTGGACGATATCGGGGTCGCGGTCGATCCCCAGCACGGTGTAGCCCCGGTCGATCAGGCTCAGCGCCACACTGCTGCCGAACCGGCCCAGCCCGATCACCGCGAACTCGGGCCTGCCTGTCTTACGCGCCATGCTGCCCTCCAATTGCAGATTGTAGGTTGCCGCGCCCAATCTGCAATCTGCAATCTACAATCTGCAATTCCATCAGGCCCGCGTATTGTACCGCATGCCACGACGGTGGCTATGCTACAATGCCGCCATGCCCACCGAGATTCGCCTGATAGACACCCACGCCCACGTGGCAGCCGAGCAGTTCGACGCTGACCGCGCCGAGGTGCTGGCCCGCGCCGCCGAGGCCGGGGTTGCCCGCATCGTCGAGATTGGCTACGACCTGCCCACCTCGCGGGCGGCTCTGGCCCTGGCCGAGGCCCACCCCCAGATCTACGCGGTGGTCGGCCTACAGCCTAACCACGTCCACGAGGCCCCCGAGGGCTGGATGGACGAGCTGCGCGCTATGGCCGCACACCCCAAGGTGGTTGGCATCGGCGAGATCGGCATGGACTACCACTGGATGAAAGCGCCGCCCGAGGATCAGGAGCGCTTCTTCCGCGAGCAGCTGAATCTCGCCCTCCAGCTTCGCCTGCCGGTGGTCATCCACAGCCGCGAGGCCCAGGACGACACCCTGCGCATCCTTGGCGACGCCGCCCGTGGCCAGCCCGGGATCATGCACTCCTTCTCCGGCGGCTGGGAGTACGCCAGCGCATGCCTTGAGATCGGCTTTCTGCTCTCGTTCTCTGGCCCGCTCACCTTCCCTAAGGCGACGGATCTGCACGAGGTGGCCCGCCTGGCCCCCCTGGAGATGCTGCTCGTCGAGACCGATAGCCCGTACCTCAGCCCGCACCCCCAGCGGGGCAAGCGTAACGAGCCGGCCCGCGTGCGCCTGGTGGCCGAGCGTCTCGCCGCCCTTCGCGAGCTGCCGCTTGAGGTGGTGGCCGATCAGGTCTGGCGAAACGCCGAGCGAGTATTTTATTTCCGATAATGATGCGCCGCATCATTATCGGAAATTCGGTATCTATGGGAACGCACATTCGCAATAAGCCGCTCACCGCCGAGCTGGGCGACCTGATTCCCGGCGTGGCCCTGGCCCTGATCATGTGCGGGGCGGTGATCTACAGCCTGTCGATCTCGCGCTGGGCGCCTGGCCTAGATGTGCTCATCCCGATGAGCCTGCCCGGCTTCGTCCTCGGCGTGATCTTCGCGCGCATCCGCTGGATGCCCGGCTGGCTGGCCCACCCGCTCAGCGCCCTGCTCTCCGTCGTCTGGGCCGTGCAGCTCCTCGGCGCTCAGATGAGCCCTGAGCTCGATACCTGGCGCGACCGGGGCACCGAGCTGCTGATCCGCGCGATCATCTGGGGCCGGGTGCTGGTGGGCGGTGGGCGCGGCGAGGATCTGCTGCTCTTTGTGGTTGCCCTCTGCCTGCTCTGCTGGGCGCTGATCTACGACTCGGCATGGATGATCTTCCGCCGGGGCTGGGTCTGGCGCACGATCACGATCAACGCCGCCCTGGCCCTGATCAACTACACCTATGTTCTGCCCAAGCCGAATATCCCCTTCTTCGTCTTCCTCAGCGCCGCCCTGCTCCTGCTTGTCCACCAGCATATCCTCCAGCGCCAGGCCCAGTGGGACGCGCAGCAGATCGAGTACCCCGATATGCTGCCCCTGCGCTTCCTCTGGTCGGCGGCGGTGGTCTGCGCCCTGCTGATCCTGATCACGGCCACGCTACCCGGCAATATCACCGTAGACCGGGCGACCCGCACATGGGAGACGCTCAGCCGACCCTTCAAGCTGGCCCGCGAGCGCTGGGAGGATGCCTTCGCCACGCTCAACGCGCCGCCCGGCGCGGGCAGCGGGGCCTTTACGGCCCGCAGCGCCCAGCTCGGCGGCTCGCGCCACCTGAACGATGGCCTGGTGATGTCTGTCCGCTCCACGGCCTTCGACTACTGGCGGGCGGTGGCCTTCGATAAGTACAGCGACGGCAGCTGGCAGAACACCACCGGCGAGCAGGCCCGCGCCGCCCTCGGCGCAAGCACCCCCGAGCAGGCCCGCACGCCCTTTGAGCCCAATGTGCCCATCCCTATCGGTGACACCGTCCGGCGCTATGTGGTGACGGAGACCTTCACGCTGGCCCAGGATCGCAGCGATGGCCTGGTGTTTGTCGGCGGCACTGCGAGCGCGGTCTCGCTGCCAACTCTGGTCGAGCACAACTACCTGCGCGCTGGCACTCAGTCTACGCCGAACTATGACGATACCGCCCTGATCGCCACGCAGGCCAGCCTGCGCGCCAACACAATCTACACCGTCACCGCACTCGTCTCGCAGGCCGATGTGCAGAGCCTGCGCGCCGCCAGCACCGACTACCCGCCCTGGGTGCGTGAGCGCTACATCCAGCTGCCCGACAGCATCACTGCCCGCACCCGCGAGCGCGCCGCCCAGATCGTGGCCGACGCCGGGGCGCGCACGCCCTACGACGAGGCTGTCGCCATCCAGGAATACCTGCGCACCTTCCGCTATAACGAGTCCATCCCCGCGCCGCCCGTTGGGGCTGAGCCGGTGGACTGGTTTCTCTTCACCCAGCGCGAGGGCTACTGCGACTACTACGCTTCGTCGATGGTGATGATGCTGCGCTCGCTGGGGGTGCCAGCCCGCTGGGTGCAGGGCTACGCCGGAGGAACCTTCAACGTCGAGCGCGGGATCTACGAGGTGCGCGAGGATGTCGCCCACAGCTGGCCCGAGGTCTACTTCCCCGGCTTCGGCTGGGAGCGCTTTGAGCCGACCCCGGCCAGCTACACCGCGCCGCCGATCCGCCCACTCACGGCGGCATTCGGCAATGATACGGGCGAACTCGGCCCGCAGATCTCTGGTCCCGCGCCCGACCCAGGCCGCGATGAGAACCTCGACGATGGGCTCGACCAGATCGACCAGCGCCCCGTTCCTCTGCGCACCCCGCCGCCCACCCGCAACTCTGGGCCGACCTTGGCGATCTTCGGGGGCATCCTGGGGGCGCTGGCCCTGGCGGCCCTGGCGATTTACGCCCGCTGGCGCTACGAGCTGCGCGGCCTGAGCCGCATCTCGGCGGCCTACGCGGGCATGGAGCTGCTGGCCAACTGGGGCGGCGGCGGCCAGCCCCCCCACAGCACGCCCCTGGAGTACGCCGCCCGCCTCGCCCGCGACCTGCCCCAGCACCGCGCGACGATCACGCAGATCGCGGCGGCCTACCAGGCCGAGCGCTACCGCCATCGCCGACTTGACCTGCCCTCGCCCGAGGACGAGCGCGCCCTGCGCGCCGACCTCGTTCGCCGCATCTTTACCGGCATCGGCGCACGGCTGCCCCAGCCTCGAACTAGGGTATAGGAGTTGGGAGTCGGGAGTCGGGAGTTGGGAGTTGGGAGTCAGGGGTCGGGAGTCGGGAGTCGGGAAGAGCCTACAGTTCTGACCCCCGACTCCCGACTCCCGACCCCTGACTCCCGACTCTTATCCCAAAATCTCGCCCGCCCGCAGAGGCCAGTCAGGGTCGTTGCGCAGCGTGTGGTCGATGGACACCAGATCAACGCTGCCGTCGCGGATGACGCTGTCGGCTAGGCGGTGATCGCCGTGGAGGCCAAAGCAGATCACCGGCACATCGGGCGTGACCCGCTTGACGCCGTTGACCAGGGGCACGGCCCAGCCGGGGAAGCGGGCCAGGGTGGTCGCATCATCGGCTGTCACCGTCACGTCGAGCAGGCGCACGCCGGCCGAGGTGACGCGCCTGGCGATCATGCGCGCGTCCTGGAGGCCCATGCCGCCGGGCGAGAACTCCTCGGCGGCTAGGCGGAAGCCGATGATCAGCCGCGACCCCATCCATGCCCGCACGGTCTCGATCACCTCCAGGGGGAAGCGCAGCCGCCCGGCTATCTCGCCGCCGTAGGCGTCGAGTCGTCGGTTGCGGGCCGGCGAGACAAGCGTGTGCAGCAGGCCGCCATCGGCAGATGAGAGCATCACCCCATCGGCCCCGGCGCAGAACGCGCGCCATGCCGCCAGGACAAAGCTATCGCGCACGGCCAGCAGCCCGGCTGTGTCGAGCGACTCGGACGGGGCGTATGACTCCAGGCAGAGCAGCACCCGCGCGCCATGCGCGCGGGTGGCCTGAGTCAGGCGGCGCAGGCCGGGCACAAAGGCGTCGGCGTAGATGCCGATGTGAACCTCGCCCTCGCCGGGGGGCGGCGGGGCCACAAGCAGCGGCTCGCTGAGGATCAGCCCGACCCCGCCCTGGGCGCGCCGGGCGTAGTAGTCCACCAGCTCAGCGCCGACAAAGCCATCAACAGAGGCGAACCCGCTATGAGACGGGGCCATCACGATGCGGTTAGGCAGCACTTTGCCGGAGATTACCAGCGAGCTGAGAAGATCGGCCATACCGCTCCGCGCTATGCTTCATTCTAACCAGAAGTATAGCGCGGCGCGGTATAAGTGTGCAAGGACGAGTGTTTACGCGAGGACATTATCCCCGCGTAAACGCTTCTGTTTCGTTATGCAAAATCAGGCAGCCTTACTCAACCCTCACCCCTCTGTCACCCCGATGTAATCTGCGCCCCTTAGATCCCCCTCCCCCATGGCGTTCACTATAGCGATGTGCCCGCTCCACGTGAAAGGTGCCGCCGATGCTTACACCCAGCTCGCTCGCGTTCTTCCACGGCGGGCGCACCGCCCGCCGCGTGCGCTCCGATGCCCAGCGCCAGATCCACGAAGAGCCCGCAGTTCGCCTACTGCCTGGCCTGCTCGATATCCCGCTCGCCACCGCGCCTATTCCCGACCCCGACGCCATCCTGGCCAGCCGGGGCGGCATCGCCCTCTGCGGCCTGCCCGGCTCGGGGCGCAGCCTCGCCCTGCTCCAGATCCAGGCCCGCTGGGCCTCCTCTGGCGCGGGCGGATCTGTCATCGCTATCAGCCTCGCCGTCGCCGACGTGCCCAACCTCAGCCCGCGCGCCGTGGTCGCCGGGGCCATCCACCGCGCCGGCCTACCAGCCACCCACGCCGAGGGCGGCCGCCCCATGCTCCTGCTCCTCGACGACTGGGAGGATCTCCCGGCCGACCGCCGCGCCATCTGGCGCAGCTACGCGATCACCGCCGCCGCATGGCCCGTCGCCCGCCTGGTGATCAGCCTGCCCCCCGGTGAGGAGTGGCCCGGCCTGACCAGCATCAACCTCGCCGCGCCAGACGACGACGAGCTGGCGATCTGGCTCGTCCGTCTGCTCCCCGGCCACGATGTCAGCCCCATCCTCGCTGCCCTGCGCCGTGAGCCCCTCGCCGCCCTGCGCCACAGCGTCAGCGATCTGCTGCTCCTGGCCCTGATCTACCCGATCGCTGGAATCCCCGACTCGCGATCCCAGCTCTACGAGCAGGCATACGCCTTGGCCCACCCCCTGCTCGACGCCGCCGACCGGCGCATCAGCATCGGTCGGGTGGCCCTGCGCCACTACCGCCTGGCCCGCAGCCTCGCCGGCGGCCAGGATCTCGCCGCCCTCGCCGCCCTGCCCGCCCACGAGATCGCCGCCGTGGCTCCCCTCGCCGCCGGTCTGCTCGGCGACCCACGCCCTGTCCTCAGGCTGCTCTGGGGCGACGGCGACCCTAGCCCGAGCGCCCTGCGCGGCCTGGCCGCCTGCCTCCGCGAGCGGCCCGCCGACGCGCCCGACCAGGGGCTGCGCCTCATTGAGCTGCTGAATACGAGCGATTACCAGGATCTCTGGCCGCTCATCGCGCCGGGGCTGCCGGACATGTTCGCGGCCGTAGCGTCCGGCGACCAGGAGCGAGCGACCCGCGCCCTCTGTCTTCTGGCGGAACGCCAACCAGGCCACCCGCTGGCCGATCTGCTCCTTATGATCATCGACCGCCCGGACGCCGACGAGGCGCTGCGCTGGGCCGCAGCCGACCTCCTAGCCGGTCAGCCAGAGCAGCCCGCCGCGCTCGCAGACATGCCTGCCGTCGCCGACGAGATCGCCCGCGCCGCCCGCGCCCACATCATCGCCATAGCCGCACCCAGCCTGCGCAACGAGCTGCTCGGGGCCGCCCTGCGCCCCGGCCTAGACGCCATCATCGCTGGCCTCGGCGGCGAGGGCCGCAAGGCCGCCACATGCGCCGCCCTGCTCGACGACCCACCATGCGCAGATGAGCTGCGCGCCCTGGCCCTGTCCAGCGTGCCCACCCGCGTCGAGAGCGCCCCGCTGCTCCAGCGCACCCTCGCCGACCCCAGCCCCGCCCTGCGCCACTCAGCCCTAGCCGCCCTCGCCAGCCTCCCCGCCGACGAGGCCCTGCGGCTGCTCGGCGCGGCCATAGCCGCCGCCGAGCACGACGATGCGGCGCGCATCGAGCTTCTGGCCGCCGCCGCACAGCTCCCGCAGCGCGAGGCGACCGGGCTGATCGCCCGCTACGCCCTGGCCGAGCGAGCCGGTGTCGCCCTGCGCATCGGGGCGCTGCGCCTGCTCGCGACCCGCCCCGACAGCGCGCCCCTGCTGCTGCGCTTCCTCAGTGCCGCCCGCATACCCGAGCTGCTGCGCGCGGTAGCCGCTATCCTGCTTGGCGAGCACGGCGATGTCGCAGTCGCACCCCACCTGCGCCACACCCTCCTCGGCGACGGCCCGCCCATCCTGCGTCGGGCATCCGCCGCCGCCCTCGCCGCCCTCGCCCGCACCCCCGGCGGCCGAGAGAGCGCCGTCGCCACCCTGATCGACGCCCTCGCCCGGCCCGAACCCGACGCAGCGCTAACCGTCCAGATCGCCACATCCCTCGGCGCGCTCGGCGTCACGGCGGCCATCCCGGCCCTAAGCACCCTGCTTGGCTCCAGGCGTCCGACCTCCCTGCGCGCTGGTTGGCTCGCCGCCGTGTCAGCGCTCACCCATACCCCGGCTGAGCGCTGGTCGACGATTCCACTCGACCCGAACACCCGCGCCGTCCTCATCGACAGCCTGGCGACCGGCGAGACGGAGGAAGATCAGCCAAGCAGCCTGGATGAGCTAGGGATCAGGCAGGCCGCGCAGACAGCTCTGGCCGCAGCCGACGCACTGGCCGCCATCGCCGAGCAGCGCCCCGACCTCGCCGCTGATCTCTGCTCGCGGATCAGGCATGCGCTGCTCCATGTGCCGGGGCCGCAGCCAGCCGCTGGCCTGCTGGGCGCCCTGGCCCGCGCCGCCGGCGCGGAAGTCGCCGCCGAGCTAGAGGCCATCCTCGACAGCCCGGAAGGCACCCCATCGCTGCGCTGGGCAGCCCTCGACCAGCTCGGGCGGAACCCCACCATTGCCAGATGGGCGCTCGAACGACTCAACTCCGGCGGCGACGACCCGTTCACTCAGGGCAAGCTCGTGACGACCCTGGGCGAGCTTGGCGATCAGCGGGCTATACCGGCACTCCGGCAGATCAGCGCGCGCTCAGATGCCGACCTCCACATACGGACGCTGGCCGTCGCCGCTCTGGGTCAGCTCGGCGGAGACGAAGCTGACACCGCCCTGCGTGCCATCATCAGCGCGGGCGACGCCCCCGCGCCGCTGCGCGCCGCCGCTGTAGCAGCCCTGCCGCCCCCTCTGTCCGACGAGACTCGCCACACCCTACACCAGATCGCGCGGGCCGAGGGCGGCCTGCCAGATCTCGCCGCCGCCATCGGCAGCGCGCTCGCTGGCGCGGGCGAGCGCACGATCCTGCCGCTGCTGCTCCGCACCGCCCAGAGCGAGCGCGCCGAGCATGCCGTCTGCGCCATCGACGCCATCGGCGAGCTAGGCGACCAGAGCGCCGCGCCGCTGCTCGTGCGGATCAGCCAGGCGGCCACCGCCGCGCCGGGCGTGCGCCTCGCCGCCATCGCCGCCCTGCTGCGGCTCGATGGGCCAGCCCACCTGCCGCTGCTGCGCAGCCACATCGACTCGCCCATCCCGCCCCTCCGCATCAGGGCGCACCAGATCCTGGCGAAGATCGCCCCCGGCGACCCACAGCTGTTTGCTCCAGTGTCCGATATAAGCGCGCCCCTGGCCCTGCGCCTCGCCGCCCTGGAGCGCCTCATGGCCGATCACCCAACCCTAAGCCTCGTGGGCGCGATCCTCAAGCGCGCCGACGAGCCGCCGCAGCTGCGCCTCTGCGTGGCCCGTGGGCTAGGGCGAAGCGACCGCCCCGAGGCCGCCCGGATGCTGCTGGAGGCTCTCGGCACCGACGGGCCGCCGCTGCTGCGCCGCCACTGCGTTCTGGCGCTCGGCCAGCTCGTCGCCACCCCCGGCGCGGCCAGCGTGGCGGCCCTCGCCGCCCTCGCCACCCTCGTCCAAGGCGACGAGACCCCCGCCGAGGTGCGTCACTGGGCCGCCGAGATCATCCTCAACCTCGCCCTTCATCGCGCAGAGAACGATGGCCGCTCAAAACTGTGATAGGCGATGGCTCGTGCCTGAATGTGCTGCGCCCAATCTGCAATCTGCAATCTACAATCGGCAATCGCACCAGGAGTACTCCAATGACAGCCAGCATTATGGTGATCGATGACGAGCCGCTGATCGGCCAGCTGCTGCGCTACCAGCTTGGCGACGCCGGGTACACCGTAGAGGCATACCAGAGCGCCAGCGAGGCCCTCGCCCGCTTCGCCTATGCCCAGCCCGACCTCGTCCTGCTCGACGTAATGATGCCCGAGATCAGCGGCTACGACCTGTGCCGCGAGATCCGCACCTTCTCGCAGGTGCCCGTGATCATGCTCACGGCCAAGCACGCCGACGAGGATATGGTCGCCGGCCTGACTATCGGTGCCGACGACTACATCGGCAAGCCATTCAGCGCGCCGCAGCTGATTGCCCGCGTCGAGGCGGTGCTGCGCCGCTCCGGGCACACGCCGACGCTCAGGCCCGCCCGCCCACGCCCCGCTCCGCCCGCCCGCCAGGATATGGCCACACCGCAGCCCATCCCCTCCCGGCCCCGGCTCGGCGCACAGCTCAGCGCAGCCCGCCATGATCGGGGGCTGAGCCTGCACGACGCCAGCCATGCTTGCGGCGTGCGCTGGGAGTTCCTTCAGGCCATCGAGCAAGAGCAGTTCAGCTACGTCCCCCGGCCCGATCTGCGGGCGGCCCTGCGCAGCTACAGCGACCTGCTCGACGTTGACCTGCGGCCCTACATGCGCCCCAGAGTCAGCCGTAAATCTATGCGAGAAAGCATCGCCCTCGTCGCCGCCCTCACCCTGCTCGTCATCCTCAGCCTCGCCCTGCTGATGATCTGAACCGGAGGTCGGGGGTAAGGATGCATGATTCAACCCCCAACCCTCAACCCCCAACCCCCAACCCCCAACCCCCAACCCCAACCCCCAACATCCTACACCGCGCTGCTCAGAGTCGCCCGGATATCCGCCGGTGTCCCGAAATAGGGCCAGGTGGTGACAAGCACATCCACCCCCGTTTCGGCAAATGCCCGGATATTCGCGCCGGTGAGGCCGCCGGCCGCCACAAGGGTCAGCGCGGGAAACCGTGGCCGGAGCACCTGCACCGCCTGGCGAAGTTCATCCACGGGCAGCTTGTCGAACTGGATCAGATCCGCCCCGGCCTCGGCCACCGCCACCGCGTCATCGAGCCGCTCGACCTCAACGCCCAGCTTATGCTCCCGCCCGCTCTGCTTGAGCGTGCGCAGCGCCTGGCACAGGCCGTCGAGCCCGCCCAGAAATGCCCGGTGCTGAGGGAAGATCAGGATCGTCTCCGAGAGGCCCATGCGATGCGGAACCGCGCCTCCGGCCAGGATGCCCTTCACCGCCAGCGCCTTGGTGCCAGGAAAGACCTTGCGCGTCGTCGCAACAGTGACGCTCGGCTGTACCTGACGGGCGGCATCGACCAGCTCGCGCGCGCGGGTTGCGATGCCCGAGCCATACTCTAGCAGATTGAGCGCGACCTTCCAGCCCCGGTGCAGCGCCTGCGCCGGGCCATCTGCCACCAGCACCACATCTCCCGTCTCGACTCGGCACCCGCTGCGTGTAGACATTGTCACCGTTGCGCCGCACTGTGCGAGCAGACGGCCAGCCTCCTCAGTCCCCGCGATCACCGTGGGGTGGCGCGCGGCGAAGGTGATCCGCCCCGGCGCATCGCCAATCCCCAGCGCATAGGTGGTCAGATCCAAGTAAGGCACGTCCTCACGGATCAGCCGCGCGATCTCGTCGTCGCTCAAACAGCACGGGAGCGTAGCCCCGTTTAGGGTGTGCATCAGATTCATCCTACTACTGCATTGGGAGGGGCTTGTCCCCAGGGCTATTGCAAAGCCACGTGCCCGGCCCGTAAACGGGCGGGCTCTCGTCTACGAAGGCCGCCTGCGCGGCCTACCGGAGGCCGCGTAGGCGGCCTTCGTCAACCGAGAGCCCGCGACTTCAGTCGCCGGGCGGCGGCATCCACATACCCACACCCACACGTACGGTGATTCGTTACTTCGTTGACATAAAGCCGTACTGCGCCAGGATGGCCTGAGCCTCGGGTGTCTGAAGATACGCCACAAACAGCTGGGCCAGATCGGCCTTGGCGCTGTCGTCGATCTCGGCAACATAGAACTTCGCCATCGTGGTGAACCCCTCTGGCAGATCGATGATCTGCACCTTACCCACAGTTGTCCCGGTCACATCCGAGGCGTAGACAATGGAGGCATCGGCCTCGCCCAGCGTCACTTTGGCCAGCGCGGCGCGCACGCTCGCCTCGTATGAGACAGTGTTGGTGAGCACAGCGTCTTTATAGCCGGGGGCAAAGGTGGGGTCGCTGGCCGCCCGATCAAGCACCCCCAGCGCATACTGGCCGATGGCCGTCTCCTTATCGCCGAGCACGAGTCGATCTCCTTCGCTGGTGCAGCGACACGCAGCCGCTCAGCGCCATGTGCTCGCCCGCGATGATCATAGCGCGTCGCCCTGGCACGGATCGGCGCACACAGAGTCACCGGCAGGCATGCACCCAGCCCCGAAGCCGCGCGCCCTGCACCGAACTATCCACTCACTCCGGGATCACCGCGCTGTGCCGTGAGCCGCCATGGCTCGGCGAACCTGCGCCACATCATCTGCGTCAGATGATCTTCTACAATCGCCCCAGGATTGGCAGCGCGATCGGCACATACATATCGCCGTCGGCCTGACGCCCGTCGGAGGCAAAGACGATTGCGGCGTCCGCCTCGCCGCAGGTGACGGACTCCAGCACCTCGGTGATGCTCTCGCCATAGCGCACGACGTTATGCAGCACGGCGTCCTTCCCCTGGGTTCCAAAGAAGCCCCGGCCCTCAACCTGAGCGAGAAACTCTTGCGTATACTGGCCGATCGCGGTCGCCTCCGAGCCAAGGGCCAGCCTGATCCCCGGCCGGGCCAGGTCATCGAGCCGCGTGATCCGCGCCGGGTTGCTGCGCAGCGCCACCACCGCGATCTGGTTTGAGGCGAAGGCGTACACGCTCTCGCGCCAGACCCGCCCGGCGCGCACGGCCAGATCCATCGCCTGACGATGGGCGGGCGCGAAGATATCTGCCGTTTCACCACGGCTGAGCCGTGCGGCCAGGGCGTAGGAGCCATCAAAGACGAAGCGCACCGCCGCGCCGGGGTGCGCCGCGCAGAAGTCGGCCCCAATTGCGTGGAAGGGGCCGGTGAGCGAGGCGGCCGCAAAGACGGTCAGGGTGCGCTTGCTCGTCTTCACCGGCGCAGGCTCATCGAGCGGCGCGCTCTCAAGGAAGGCCGCGACGGTCGGGTAGAAGCCAGCGTTGAGCAGCGCCGCCTGACCCGCAGGCCCGCGCACTGCGTCCACAAAGTTGGCGGCCAGATCGGGCTGGGAGCAGTCGGCGATCATCGCGATGCTGAAGGAGACCGCGCTGGTCTCGGGCGGCGCGGCGAGCGTGCGGTCGAGCCAGGCCAGGAAGCTCTCCAGCTGGCGAATACGCAGCTGGAGGAAGAGCCCGGCGTCGGGCTGGCCTGCCCTGCCAGAGAGCTGTGCGCGTATCGCATCGCGCCATGCCCTGCCCGCTGCGCGCTGGGCCGCGAGCAGCGAGCGCACGGCGGCAGGCCCGGCGCGCTCCGCGAAGTAGAGCCGGGCCAGAAAGTCGAGCCGCAGCTGCGCCGGGTCGTCCACGGGCGTGGCGAGCCAGTTGGCAAAGGCGGCGGCACCGGCCTCTGTCACATGCAGCACCTTGCGAGGCGGGCGGGCGCCCTGCGGCTCCAGAGTCGTCACCAGATAGCCGGCCTGCTCAAGCTTGCTCGCCAGGGCGTAGAAGTGGCTCAGCTTGAGCTGCCAGATCTTGCCCAGGGCGTCGGGGGCGATGAGCTGCTGGTAGGCCGCGTAGGCGTGCATGGGCTGCTGGCTTATGAAGCCCAGCAGGGCGTGCTCAATCGTTAGCGGCGCTTGGTGACGAGGGCTCATTGGTGCTCCAGGGTGACTGGGTGTGAAGATAAGGCATCAGGGGTCGGGAGTCAGGAGTCAGGGTTCGCGCATCACCGTGCCATACGCGACACCAAACGGTAAAGCAACCTGAAACCTTGTCGAAGCGCACATACTAATTTATTGAGCGAGATTATCAAACGCCTGCGCCGCGCTGTCAACATAGGGCGGCAGCGCGATCAGGGCATGTGCAAAATCCATGGCCCCCCGGCTGGCGACTGGAAGTCGCGCCAACGGGGCGCTGCGCGCCGGGCGTCGGCCTGCGCCGACGCTGGAACCGCCCACGAAGGTGGGCGGTCGGCCGCAGGCCCCGTTGGTGCGAGTTTACTCGCCCGCTGACTTTGCACATGCCCTGGCAGCGCAATTGACAAGACCGCCACGCCCGATCATACTTTGAGCGACGAATAAGCACGGATCGCCTGACGCGCTGCGCCAGCGTCCAGCAGCAGGAGCCAGCCTATGCCCATGGTCAAGGCGCCCCTCACAATCGAGTACGGGCTGCTCGGCTTTGTGCGCCAGCAGCCGCTCCACGGCTACGAGATCGCCCAGCGCCTGCGCGCCACCGAGGAGCTAGGGCTGTCCTGGGGCTGGAAGCAGAGCCAGGTCTACGCCGAGCTGATGCGCCTAGAGCAGGATGGCTACCTCACCAGCGAGGTTGAGGTCCAGGGGACGCGACCGCCACGCAAGGTCTTTCGGCTGACCGCGACGGGGGATGCGGCCTTTGATACCTGGATCGCCAGCCCGGTGCCCCACGGGCGCGACTTTCAGCTGGAGTTCCCGGCCAAGCTCTACTTTGCGCAGCAGGAAGGCAGCGCCGCCGCCCGGACGCTGATCGCCCGCCAGCAGGAGGCGTGCCAGAGCTGGCTGGTCGGCATGCGCGCCCAGGATCAGCCGCACGAGGCGGATCAGGATTACGCCCATCTGGTGCAGCAGTTCCGCATCAGCCAGATCGAAACTATCCTCGCCTGGCTCGCCACCTGCGCCAATCAGCTTCGTGGAGAGGGTGATGCGTGATCCGCATCACGCATCACCCATCACGCAGCTACTCCTCAGTGGCGATCAGCACCTCGGTCGACTTGATGATCGCCCGCACCTTGTCGCCAACCTTCAGGCCGAGGCCGTGAACCGACTCGACCGTGATCACCGACACGATCTCCTCGCCGCCATTCAGCTTCACCACCACCTCGGCGGTGACCACGCCCTCTTTGATCGACTGAATCATCCCCGCCAGCTGGTTTCGTGCGCTTAGACGCATTGCGATCCTCCTTGCTTCAATTACTGCTTGTGACCGGGATAAAGCCATATTGTGCCAACATCTGCTGGCCCTCGGGGCTGAGCACATAGTCGACAAATGCCTGGGCCAGCTCGGGCGCGGCGCTGTCGGCGACCGGCGCGATCGGGTAGGTGGCGATCGTGTTGATCTCTTCGGGGATGGCGATCAGCTTGAGCTTGTCGGATTCGAGCGCGGCGTCGGTGGTGTAGACGATCCCCGCGTCGCCTTCTCCCAGGGACACCTTGGTCAGCACCACGCGCACATTATTCTCATAGGAGACAACATTAGACAGCACGGTCGAGCTGTATGTCTCGGTGTACTCCGGCAGCGCGCTGGCCTTGGCCAGAAAGTCGAGGGCGTACTGGCCCACTGGCACGGCCTTATCGGCCAGGATCAGCTTGAGGCCGGGCTTTGTGAGATCCTGGAGCGTGGTGATGTCGGCGGGGTTATTGCCGGGGGTGATCACCACCAGCTGGTTGCGCACAAAGGTCTGCTCGCTGCCGCCCGTCACCCGCGCGCTGGCGATGGCCGCATCCATCTGCTTGCGGTTGGCCGAGGCGAACACGTCAGCCGGGGCGCCCTCGCCAAGCTGGGTTGCGAGCTGCTGCGAGCCTGCGAAGTTGTAGACGACCGTCACGCCGGGGTGGGCGGCCTCGAAGCCGGGAGCGAGCGCCTTGAAGGCGTCGGTCAGCGAGGCGGCGGCGAAGACGTTCAGCGTCATTTCGACCACAGGAGCGGGGGTGGCGGTGGGCTCAGTGGCAGGCGGGGCATCTGTCGGCGCGGTGGTTTCGGCGGCGGGCGGGGCATCTGTCGCGGCGGGCGGCTGGGCGGCGGGCGCGCCGCCACAGGCGGCGAGCAGCAGCGTGAGCAGGAGCATGAGCGGGACAATCGGCGAGCGTTTCATGAAAACCTCCAGCGACAAAAGATAAAGCCAGCCACGCTCACGCCCGTTGCCAACACGGGTGTGTTGGGCGGGGCGGCGCGGTACGTAGGGTCGTCACGCGGAATGGCAGCAGTGGCAGCAGCATCATTGCCGAGGAGGGTCAGGACAGTTAGGTCAATATGTAAGTACTCAAAGAATGAGTATAGTATGACATTCCTTCAGCATCCTGTCAACTAGACGATGGTGCATCGACGCGCTGCCGCAGGATCGCCTTAACAAGCCACAGCACGAAGAAGGAGACAGCGAGCAAGATCAGCGCCATGGTCAGCGCCAGATCCAGGTCAACCTCAAAGCCGAGGTAGATCGCCAGCGGCATTGTCTGCGTGCGCCCGGGGAAATTGCCCGCGAAGATGATGGTGGCGCCGAACTCGCCAAGGGCGCGCGCCCAGCTCATCACCAGCCCGCCCAGGAGCACCGGCCAGGCTAGTGGCAGGGTGATCCAGGCGAACACCTGATGCGGCGACGCGCCATCGATCTCAGCGGCCTGCTCGATCTCGCGATCCACGCCAGCGAATCCGGCCACCGCAGTTTTGATGTAGAACGGCGCGGATACGAAGGTCTGCGCCAGCACCACCGCCATGGTTGTGAAGGCGAGGGTGACTCCCGCCTCGTTCAGCCAGGTGCCGACCATGCCTCGCCGCCCGAAGGCGATCAGCAGAGCGATACCGGCGACCGATGGGGGCAGCACCATCGGCAGTTCGACCAGGGTGTCGAGCAGGCTGCGCCCGCGAAAGTGCCGCCGGGCCAGCAGGTAGGCCAGCGGCGTGCCAAGCACCAGCCCCAGCGCCGTGCTGCACGCAGTCGTCGTGATGCTTAGCCCAATCGCCTGTCCAACCTCTGGACTGGTGATGTTGGCCATGAGCGCGGCTGGATCGACGCGGGTGATCATGGCCAGGATGGGCAGCAACAGGAAGGCGAGCATCGGCAGGCTGACCAGCAGTAGTCCGAGGTGCGGGATCGCCCGTGGTCGCCAGGGCCGCCGAATCGCTGTCCGCAGAGAGGTCGTGGTGTATTCCATATACCCCGCCTAGTCATTCAATAAATATCTATGTTCGGAGTATAAATTCGAGACAGGCCGCTGTCAAGGTGCTGCCAGACCCAGATAACACCATCATCTAGCGGCGCTAGACGACTATGATATACTGTACCTCCCTGTCAGAAACACAAGGAATAGAATATATGAGCGTCAACATCGTAGAGCACCTGCGCCGGGTAGAAGTCTTCGGCGGCCTCACAGATGAAGAGACTCTCCAGATCGCCAGCCTGTGCCGCGTCCAGAAGATGGGTGCAAACCAGGCGGTGTTTAACGAGGGCGATGACGGCGATGAGCTGATCATTATTATGGAAGGCTGCGTGCGCGTCTCGCTGATCACCCGCTCATCGCAGGGCACGATGACCCCCAACACGATCAATATGCTCTACGGCGGCCAGAGCTTCGGCGAGATGGTGCTGCTCGGTGGGGCCACCCGCTCCGCTACCGTCACCTGCGTAGACCCGTGTGTCTTCCTGGTGATCAAAGAGCGTGAATTCGCCTCGCTCTGCGATAAGAACCCGCGCATCGGCTACAAGGTTATGCGCAACATGGCCTCGGATCTCTCCTACAAGCTGCGCTCATCGAACCTGCTCCTGCGCGGCAACATTCGCTGGCAGGCCGGAGAGCTTGGGCGACGGTCTTCATAATGTTGAGTGTCACTCAACACTCAACACTCACATGCAGCGCATCCTTATAGTCGATGATGAGCCAATGATCGTGGCCGCTGTCCGTGAGCGCCTGGAGCGCGAGGGGCTTGCCGTACAGTCGGTCGGCAGCGGCGAGGCCGCTATCGCCGCTATCGCCGAGCGCCCGCCCGACCTGCTCCTGCTCGACGTCGGCCTGCCTGGCATCGATGGCTTCGAGGTGCTGCGCCGCCTGCGCGAGCGCGGCCAGGAGATGCCGGTGATCCTGCTCACCGCTCGCGGCGACGAGATCGACCGCGTGGTCGGCCTTGAGCTTGGCGCTGACGACTATGTCGTCAAGCCCTTCTCGGTGCGCGAGCTTGCCGTCCGCGCCCGTGCCCTCCTGCGGCGATCTGCCGAGGTGGCCGCCCTGCGCGCCCGCCTCGCCGCTCCCTCCCCAACATCCGCCACCGCCACCCGCCGCCTAGAGATCGACCAGCCCCGCCGCCGCGCCACCTTCCAGGGCACAGCCCTCGACTTGCGCCCCCGCGAGTTTGAGCTGCTCGCCTTCCTCGCCCGCAGCCCCGGCCAGGTCTTCAGCCGCGACGCGCTGCTCCGCCAGGTCTGGGGCCAGGAAGACTACCTCGACGCGCGCACGGTCGATGTCCACATCCGCCGCCTGCGCGCCAAGATCGCCGAGGTTGACCCCGACGCCGACATTCTCCAGACTGAGTGGGGGGTTGGGTACCGGCTCAGCGAGTAGGCATGAAGAAGGCGTATCCCAGTCCGGCTTGCTTTGCGCGATACATCGCCTCATCGGCGCACTCGATAAGTATGTCGCCAATGCAGCCATCTTCCGGGCACAGGCTGATGCCGATGCTGGCGCTGATCTGCCTGGGCTGGCCGTCGAGTATGATCGGCTCGGCAAGAGCTAGGGTGATCGTCTCAGCGATACGGATACAGATCTGGTTGTCTTCTATATCCTCAAGGATAATCACAAACTCGTCGCCGCCAAGCCGGGCAACCAGATCCGTCTTCCGCACGCTCTTGAGCAGGCGCTGCGCAGTCACCTGGAGCGCGACATCCCCGCTGCGGTGGCCGAGCGTATCGTTGATCTGCTTAAAGTCGTTCAGGTCGATCATCAGCACCGCCAGCCGCGTGTCGTCACGCTGACTTCGGGCCAATGAGTGGGTCAGACGCCCATGGAAGTGATCGCGGTTCGGCAGCCCGGTCAGCGCATCGTGGGTGGCCCGAAAGAAGAGCCGATCCTCAGCCTGCTTCTGCTGGGTGATGTCCATCATCACGCCGACGTAGTGGGTGACGTGGCCCGCGCTGTTGCGCACCGCATTGATTGTCAGCCACTCCGGGAAGATCTCGCCCGACTTGCGGCGGTTCCAGATCTCGCCCTTCCAGTGGCCGTCAGTGAGCAGAGATGCCCATAGCGCCTGATAGAACAGCGGGTCGTGACGCCCCGACTGGAGCATGCGCGGGTTGTTGCCCAGCATCTCCGCCTCGTCGTAGCCGGTGATATGAGTCACCGCCGGGTTGATCGCCACAATCTGCCCATTGACATCGGTGATCAGGATCCCCTCGGAGATAGAGCTAAAGACAGCATTGGATAGGTTCGCCTCGATCATGCTGCGCTGGCGCTCGATCGCGTAGTGGATCGCTCGTAACAGCAGCGATTCCGTCACCTCACCCTTGATCAGATAGTCCTGCGCCCCCGCCCGCACTGCGCTAAGGGCGATATCGCCATCATCCATGCCGGTCAGCACGATCACAGGGGCAGTGGCGACAGCATTGATCCGCAGAACAGTGTCAATGCCTGCGCTATCGGGCAGCGTGAGGTCGAGCAAGATAGCGGCGAAGTTGCTCTGGGTCAGCCGGTCAACAGCATCGGATAACCGCGTAACCATATCGAGCCGATAGACTCCATCCGCGCTACCGATCAATAGTTCGCGGATCAGCCGTGCGTCGCCGGGATTATCTTCTACGAGTAGAATGTGGAGAAGTTCAGTATCCATACAGGTACCATGCCTAGTGAAGCGACGCTCAAGGGGTGCCATTTGGCAGGCGCACGATCTCGAACCAGAAATCCTCGATCGATTTCACCACCTTGGCAAACTGGTCTAGGTCGACCGGCTTCGTCACATAGGCGTTCGCGTGGAGGTTATAGGTCTCGAAAATATCTTGCTCGGCCTGCGAGGTCGTCAGGATCACCACGGGGATGCGCCGAAACTCGACATTGCCCTTGATCTCGGCCAGCACCTCCCGACCGCTCATCTTTGGCAGGTTCAGGTCGAGCAGGATCAAGTCGGGGCGCGGCACATCGGCGTACACCCCCTCGTGGCGCAGGAAGGCCATGGCCTGGACACCGTCGATGGCCACGTACATTCTGGTGCTCACCTTCGCATCGCGCAGCGCCTCCTGCGTCAGCCGCACATCGCCGGGGTTGTCCTCTACGAGCAAGATGTCAATTGGCACCTGGTTCATCACCTTTCACTCCCTATTACCTATCCTCTGTCTGCGGCGAGGGTGAAGAAGAAGGTTGTCCCCTCGCCAGGGTTCGACTCGATCCAGATCTGGCCACCATGGCGGCTGACGATCTTCTTGCAGATCGCCAGCCCGATTCCGGTGCCGGGGTACTCGTCGCGCGTATGCAGGCGCTGGAAGATGACGAAGATTCGCTCAAAGTAGGCCGACTCGATGCCGATCCCGTTATCATGCACCGAGAAGTGCCACTCCCCATCGCGCCGCTCGGCGGCCACGTGTATGAGCGGCGAATCCGCACCGCGAAACTTCAGGGCGTTGCCGATCAGGTTCTGGAAGAGCTGAGAGAGCTGCGTCGCGTCGCCTAAAAGCGTCGGCAGCTCGCTGTGGGTCACTACAGCGCCGCTCTCCTCAATGGCCAGCGCCAGGTTTGCCAGTGTCTGATCAAGTATAGCCTGACAATCAACCGAGGTGAATGGCTTGCCCCGCGTGCCCACCCGTGAGTAGGCCAGCAGATCATTGATCAGCTTCTGCATACGCGTCGCGCCGTCTACGGCGTAACCGATGAACTCGTCGGCGTCGCTGTCGAGCTTCCCTCGGTAGCGCCGGGCCAGCAGCTGGGTGTAGCTAGATACCATGCGCAGCGGCTCTTGGAGATCGTGTGAGGCGACGTAGGCGAACTGCTCAAGCTCGGCGTTGGAGCGGGCCAGGTTCTCAGTGCGCATCTGAAGCTCTTCGGCGATGCGCTTACGCTCGGTGATATCGCGGGCAAAGAGAAAGAAGCGCGGTCGCGGCTGGGGCAGGTAGTTTACGCTGATCTCGACATCGAAGGAGCTGCCGTCTTTGCGCCGGTGGCGGCTCTCGAAGCGGTCGTGGCCGACCGCCATCAGCGAGCGCAGGCGCGCGGCGATCATCTGCTCATTATCGAGGGCCTCAATATCAGCGACCCGCATCCCTCCCAGCAGCTCCTCACGGCTGTAGCCGGTCATCTGGCAGTAGGCCTCGTTCACAAACTCGAACCGGGCCTCGGCATCATTGATCCAGAATCCGTCCGCCGAGGTGCTCAGCACCGTCTGAAACTCGATCTCAGACAGCTTCTGGGCCGTAATATCGTCGTAGACCCCGAGCAGGCCAACCACATCGCCGACCTGGTCGCGCAGGGGGACGCGGCTGGTGCGCAGCCAGCACAGGGTGCCGCCGTCGCCCATCCGCTGCTCCTCCACATTCAGCCGGGGCGTGGCCAGGGCGATCACCTGCTGATCCGCGCCGCCATCCCACTGGATGCCATTGCGCCAGGCCAGGTCGGAGTCGATCTTCCCCACGATCTGCGCCGCATCGAGCAGCCCGACATCGGCCGCGAAGGGCGCGTTACAGCCGAAGTAGCGCAGCGCGCTGTCCTTCCAGAAGACCCGCTGGGGGATGCTGTCGAGCACCACCTGGAGCATCTGGCGCGAGCGGTGCAGGGCATCCGCAACCTGCCGGCGCTCGGTGATGTCTCGGTCGATGCCGCGGAATCCGGCGATAGCGCCGCCGGGGCCGTAGAACGGGGCGTAGCGCCGCTCCAGAAAGATATGGCCACCGTCGCCGTGCGATGCCGCGAACTCGAAGGAGAGTGACTGCACCTGCGCCGTGAGCGACCCCGCGTCCCAGGACTGGAACGACGCCGCATACTCTGGCTCCATGATCGACCATGTATAGCGGCTGATCAGGTCGGCCGGCTCGATGCCGAGGAGCGTGCGGACGCGCGGCCCGGCGTAGGTGTAGCGATGCTCGGCGTCGGTCTCCCAGACCCAGTCGCTCGTGGTCTCCACCAGGCTGCGGAAGCGCTCCTCGCTCACCCGCAGATCCTCGGTGCGCACATCAACCAGCTGCGCTAGCCCGGCGGCATAGCGTGTCAACTCCGCCTCTTGCGCAGATAGGGTCGTGACAAGCTGGTTGAAGCTGCGGGCCAGGGCACCAACCTCGTCGTCAGCCGAGTCGGGCAGGCGCAGGTCGCGCTCACCGGCGGTGAAGCGGGCGACCCCCGCCTGGAGCGTGAGGATCGGGCCGGTGATCGTGCGGGCCAGCACGATCGCCATGATCATGCCAAGCCCCATCATCATCGCGCCAATGCCCAGCATCTGCCAGCCGAGGGCGTCCGACGGCGCAAACGCATCGCGCTGATAGACCTTGACGATCAGGCAGAGCTGCCGATCCGCCAGCCATTCGTAGTGGACAATTGATGGGATGCCGAGGTAGTCGTTCGCAAGGATGGTGCCGGTTCCACCGGCAAGGCAGCGCCTGCTCGGCTCGGTCTGGATCCCCCACTTCAGCACGGCCGGGTCGGCGATCAGCAGGGGCTGCGTCACAAAGAGGCTCGCCGAGTTGAGCAGGAAGGAGTCTTCGCTGTCACGCAGGCCGGGGTGCCGCTGCATGATCATGGTCAGATCATCAATGTTCAGCTCGCCGGCGAGCACCCCGATCAGCGGGCCATCGGCCCCGCGCAGCGGTATCGAGATGACCATCATCGCCCGCTGCTCCTCGACGAGGTACTGGGCGCTCTGAATATAGAGCCCGCTGCGGCCATTGAGGAAATAGGGCAACTGATCGCGATACTTCCCCTCATCGGTTGGGTTCGTCGAGGCTATGATGCGACCGGTGTCGGGGTTTAGCACAAACAGGCGCAGAAAGGGCAGGTTCACGCCGGCGCGGGCCTGGATCTCAGCGACGAGGCGGTCGTGCGCGGCGACAGGTGCGCCCGCCGCATAGAGCATCTCGGCATTCGCAAGCACCGCCGGCGATCGGCTCAGGCTCTCCAGATCGGCCCGCCGGTCGGCGATCCAGCTATCGAGCGCGGCGCGCTTCTCAAGGGCGGTCGAGTACAGATCCGCCTCGATGGCGTCTTGCAGCGAGGCCCGCGCGCTGGCATAGACCAGCCCGCCGAGGCCGCCCAGCAGTAGCACGGCGAAGATCGCAAAGAGCAGGATTAACCGGGGGGTCAGCTTGAGCACCATGGTCATCCTCAGGGCAACATGTATGGCGAAAGAGGGTGAAGTTACTCCTCTCACGATATAGCATGGGAGTGTCATGCCACAAGCGTTGAAAACACAACGCTGCGAGAATATTTGAGGTATTTATCACGATTTTCAATCCCCGACCGGCTCGGCGATCGTGATCAACCGGTGGGTCATCTCCACGCTGCTATCCACCACCACCTTGTCGCCGATACAGGAGACCAGCGTCAGCAGCTCGCGGCCCTGGGGCAGGATGAACTCGACCTGGTCGGGCGTCACCTGGACCTGGCGGGTCACCACGTAGCGGCGGGCGGCACCGGCCGCGTTGTAGAGGATGATCTCGGCGCCCGGTGCCAGCTCCTTGAGGCGGGCGAAGGGCGCGGGGAGATCGGGCCGCGACCGGAAGCGTAGCACGTGGCCCCAGAGCACGATATTCTCGCCCTCGCCGGGGCGCGCGCTCAGGTTGTACCAGCCCACATCGTGGTTCGGCACGATCGGCACGCGCTGGCTGTCGAGGCCCACCGAAACGAGCGGGCGATCCAGGCCGATCTCAGCGATCACCAGCCGCACTGGTGCGCGCAGGGTGGCAGCTATCGGCGCGGTCGTCGCCGTCGGGGTCGGCGTCTCTGTCGGCGCGGTCGTCGCCGTCGGGGTCGGCGTCTCTGTCGGCGCGGTCGTCGCTGTCGGGGTCGGCGTCTCTGTCGGCGCGGTCGTCGCCGTCGGGGCCGGCGTCTCTGTCGGGGCGGCTGTCGCCGTCGGGGCGGCTGTCGCCGTCGGGGCGGCTGTCGCCGTCGGGGCGGCTGTCGCCGTCGGCGATATCGCGGCCGCCGGGGCGCCGCAGGCGGCCAGCAGGGCGCAGAGCATGATCAGGTAGCGATAGTTCATGCCACCAGTGTAGTGCCGAAGCATTTGCGGCGCAAATGCTTCGGCACTATAATCCAGAGACAAGATTGCAGATTGCAGATTTGGCGCAACAGAATGCGTGGCACCAGGTCAACCTGTAATGCGCCCGATCCTTGGCCACGTGCGCGCATTCAGCATTCGGCATTTCCTCTAGCGGGAACCCCATGAAGCTCAAAGGACGAGTCGCTATCATCACCGGGGCGTCAAGCGGCGTCGGCTACGCGACCGCGCGCCTGTTCGCCCGCGAGGGTGCCACCGTGATCGCCGCCGCCCGCCGCCGCGATCGACTGGATCATCTGGTAGCCGAGATCGCCACCGAGGGACATCAGGGTTTTAGCATCCCCACCGATGTGACCGACTCGGCGCAGGTGCAGCGGCTCGTCGACCAGACCCTGGGCCTGCTCGGGAGGATCGACATCCTGCTCAACTGTGCCGGCGGGGTGATGAAGGTCTCGCCCATCGAGTCGTTCAGCGACGCCGAGTGGCGCGGGGTGCTCGACACCAACCTTAGCGGGGTGTTCTACACGGCGCGGGCGGTGGTGCCCGCTATGAAGCGTCAGCGCAGCGGCACCATCATCAACCTCGGATCGCGGGTGGGCAAGGTTGGCGTGGCCAACATCGGCCCCTTCTGCGCCGCCAAGTTCGCCCTCGCCGGACTCTCCCAGTCGATGGCTCAGGAGCTGCGGCCTCACAACATCTTTGTCACCACCGTCTACTCCGGGCTGATCAACGCCGACATCCACCCGCTCAACCCCGCCGAGGCATTCCGCCGCCAGATGATCACCACTGAGGATGTCGCCCAGGCGCTGCTCTGGGTCTGCACGCTCCCGCCCAGCCTGCGGGTCGATGAGCTGCCGATCATGCCGAGACAGGTGGATTTATAGGGAGAGTTCACGAGAGGGCGAAGCCCTCTCGTGAACTCTCCCTATCGGGATGTTTCTATGAGCGAAGCGATACGCGACTGGTGGGAGGAGCTGCTCCAGATCCACGAGTTCGCCCACTACCACGATTACGCCGAGGATCTGACTCGCCGCGAGGTGGACTTTCTGGCCGAGGCGCTCAGCCTGCGCGGCGTCGAGACGATCCTCGACCTGGCCTGCGGGGGCGGGCGTCACAGCATTGAGCTGGCCAGCCGTGGGCTCACCGTGGTCGGCCTGGACGCGGCAGCGCCCGTGCTGGCCCACGCCCGCGAGCGCGCCGCTGAGCGCGGCCTGAGCGTCAGCTTCATCCAGGGCGACATGCGCGCCCTGAGCTACGAGGCTCGCTTCGATGTGGTGCTGGTGATGAACAGCAGCCTCGGCTTCTTCGACGACGCCACCAATAAAGCGGTGCTGGCCGGGGCCGCCCGCGCCCTCGCCCCCGGCGGGCGCCTGCTGCTCCAGTGCATCAACCCCTACCAGATCGAGGCGTACCTGCGTGAGTTCCGCAACGGCTGGTACCAGGTTGGTGCCGGCTATGTGCTGCGCGAGGCCCGCTTCGACCCGCGCGGCGCGGCCCTCCATATTGGCTACCGCTACCTCGACGCCGCCCAGGGTCTTGATGTGACCCACCCCGGCGACCGCATCCGGCTCTACGGATTCCCCGAGCTCACGGCGCTGCTCGCCGGGGCTGGCCTGCGCCCGCTCAGCATCTTCGGCGATGCCATCCTGCCCCCGGTGCCCTTCGGCGAGCAGAGCCTCTGGCAGGTGATCGTCGCCGTCCGCGAACAGCCCGAGTCGCCGTAGGGGGCGGCTCGCGAGCCGCCCCTACATAATTGCCGAGAAAATATATGCAGATCGAGCAGATCGCCGAGTATGAAGTGAGCTACCGCCCCGAGGGCGAGCCAGCCCTCTCCTTCTTCCATGTGGTGCGCGGTCGCGAGGTGGCCCGCCTGGGCGCGGCAGAGGTGGCCGAGCTGCGCGAGCTGCTCGCCGTGGCCCAGAAGCGCATCCGCAGCCTCGGCGACAAGCAGCTCATCCTCGGCGCGGGCGGCGACCTCAGCCTCTACGCGCCATCTGGCCAGCGCGCCTGCTACCTTAACGCCGACCAGGCTCAGACCCTCGCCCGACTCCTCGGCGCGGGGTAGGGGCGCGTCGCGACGCGCCCCTACCCCACCCGCTCCACCCGCGCCCCCGTCGCCAGCCGCTCGACATCAGCCATGTCGATCTTCCCGCCGCCGATGGTGAGCGCGTCGGCGCTGCCGCATGCCACCCCCAGGCGCAGCGCCTCGGGCAGCGGTAGCCCGCGCAGCAGTCCAGTGGAGAGCCCGGCCAGCAGCGAGTCGCCGCTGCCCACGCTGCTTACCAGATTGATTGGTGGCGGGCAGGCCCACCATGCTCCCGTATCATCGGCGGCCACCGCCCCTAGCGCGCCAAGCGAGACGACCGCCAGCGTCACGCCGCCGGCCCGCAACTCGGCCAGGGCCGCCGCAGCCCCCGCCACATCGGCCAGTTCGCCTCGCCCGAGGGCCGCCCCCAGCTCTGCGCCGTTCACCTTCACCCCGTAGGGCCGCACCGCTAGGGCAGCCCCCAGCGGTGCTCCGCTCGTGTCTACGATCACCTGCTGGCCCGCCGCTCCAAGGGCACCCAGCAGCTCGCCCAGCCGCGCCGCCGCCACCCCGCGCGGTAGGCTCCCCGACACCAGGCAGAGCTGTGCGCCGGACGCGGCAGACAGGGCCGTCGCCCCGAAGGTGCCCCAGTCGGTGGCAGAAAACACCGGCCCTGACTCGTTCAGTGCCGTCGCATCGCCGCCTGCGGGGTCCACCAGCAGCACGCAGGTGCGCGTCTCGCCCGCCGTATGGTGGCTCCAGCGGCCCGCCAGCCCCTCGGACTCGGCCAGGCGGGCCACCAGATCGCCGGTGAGCCCGCCGAGCGGCGCGCAGAGCAGCGCGGGCTGCCCGAGGGTGCGCGCCGCGCGGGCCACATTCAGCCCCTTGCCCCCAGCCGCCACCACAACGTCATCTGTGCGCTGCACCGCCCCCAGGCGCAGGCCGGGGAACACCATCGTGCGATCCAGCGCCGGATTCGGCGTAATAATCAGAAGCATAGCACTATCCTTGCGACCAACTACCGATTATGGTAGAGTACTACATCTTATCTCACTGTATTAACCACGGAGCCACGACCTATGCCAATTGCCCTTATTGTTCACGGTGGCGCGTGGGACATCCCCGACGATCAGGTCGAGCTGCACCAGGCCGGCTGCCGTGCCGCTATGATAGCAGGGTGGGATCTACTGAGCCGTGGTGCCTCTGCGCTCGACGCCTGTGAGGCGGCGGTGTGCCTGATGGAGGATGACCCGATCTTCGATGCTGGCACTGGCTCAGTGCTTACCTCGGCCGGGACTGTTGAGCTTGACGCCGCCGTTATGGATGGGCGCAGCCTGCGCTACGGTGCCGCCGCTAACCTCCAGCATATCCGCAACCCAATCTCGCTCGCGCGCAAGGTGCTTGTCGGCCCGGCCACGATGCTGGTGGCCGAGGGCGCCGAGCAGTTCGCCGTCGCCCAGGGCATCCCTCTGATTGAGAACAGCGAGCTGATCGTTGATCGTGAGCGCGCCCTCTGGGAAAGGTGGAAGGCTGGGCAGACGGCCCAGCGACACGACCAGGTCGATGAGCCGCAGCACCCCGATTCCACCACCGATTCCACCACCGATTCCACGAGCATCGCCGCCGCTGTCGGCGGCCACGATACGGTTGGTGTGATCGCCCTCGACCACACCGGCAACTTGGTGGCCGCCAACTCCACCGGCGGCACGCCCTTCAAGCTGCCCGGTCGCATCGGCGACACGCCAATGGTCGGCTGCGGGCTCTACGCCGACTCGCAGATCGGCGCGGTGGTCTGCACCGGATGGGGCGAGTCAATCGTCCGCGTCGCCCTGGCCCGCCGCGCCATCGAGCTGATCGAGCGCGGATTCGCCCCCCAGTCGTCCGCCGAAGCCGCCATCCGCACCCTCTCTCGCAAGGTCCCCGGCGGCAGCGGCGGCTGCATCGTCCTCACCCCCAGCGGCCAGATCGGCCTAGCGTGGAACACGCGCCGCATGGCCTACGCCTACCAGGTTGAGGGCGCAGAACCCACCTGGGGGGTGTGAATGTAACACATGCAATATGCAAAATTGGACGATTTTGCATATTGCATTAGGGCTGTTGCAACGTCCTGGGGCTGCGCCCCAGACCCTGCTTTTGTCGGGGTTTTGGCGGCGAAGCCGCCAAAACCCCGACAAAAAATCTTTGGGGGTGGCGAAGCCACCCCCAAACCCCCGCCTGTCGGTTTGCCACAGCACTGCATGTTGCATTATCTCCGCGCCAGCTCATTCGCCACCGGCAGGGTGAAGAAGAAGCGGCTGCCCCGGCCCAGCACACTCTCAACATTGATCTGGCCGCCGTGCATCTCCACCAGCGCGCGGGTGATGCTCAGGCCCAGCCCGGTGCCGCCGATCCGCCGCGTGTTGGTGTTATCCACCCGATAGAAGCGCTCCCAGATTTGCGGCAGATCCTCCGGGGCAATGCCGATGCCTTGGTCGCGCACCGACACCACTACCCAGCGTCCCTCCGGGTGATTGACCGGTAGATCGCGCGGACGGGCCTCGTGGATGCGCAGCTGGATCTCGCCGCCACCGGGGCTATACTTGATCGCGTTCGTCAGCAGGTTGAAGATGATCTGCTTCACCTTGTCGCGATCCGCGTAGACCGGCGGGAGCTCACTCTGGATGTCAATGAGCAGGCGGTGGTTCATCAGCGAGGTGTTCAGCTGCTTGGTCAGCTCGTAAGCGATGTTTGTCAGCGACATCACCCAGCGGTTCAGCTTGACTTTGCCTGCCTCGATGCGCGACATACCGAGCAGATCCTCAACTAGCTGCGAGAGCCGCTCTGCCTCGGTATAAACCGTGCTGATAAACTGCTGGCGCTCCTCCGGCGCAAAGTCGCGGCTCATCAGCAGCTCGGTGTAGCCAAGGATCGATGTTAGCGGCGTGCGCAGCTCGTGTGAGACGATCGACACAAACTCGCTCTTCAGGCGATCCGACTCGCGCTCGCGGGTCACATCGCTCACCGCCCAGAGCCGTCCGGTGATCCGATCATTGCTATCGCGCGTCGGCACCGAGCGCACCTCAAGCTCCTGGTTCGGTTTCAGCAGGTGGATCGTCGTCATCAGATCCTGCGAGGGTGAGCGTAGCACGCGGTCACAGAACTCAGTCAGGCCCAGGGGCTCGGATAGGCGTGGCAGCAGGTGCGCGATCAGGTCGAGCGAGATGTGGAAGCTCTCGCGGCGGGCGCGGCCGTGCAGGCCCCAGAGCGCCTCCCAGGACGGGTTGGAGCGCAGCACCCTGCCGTTGATGTCGATCAGGGCAAGGCCAGTTGGCAGGCTGCTGAACACCTGGCCAAGGTAGAGCGCGCCCTCGATGGCCTCCTGGTAATGCATGGCGCGGCTGAGCGGCTGTGTGGCCCGCGCACACAGCGCCCGCACAAACGACAGCTCATCCTCGCCGAAGGCGTCTGAGCGCGGGCTGCCAAGGATGATCACAGCCTCGGCACGGTCGCCGATCAGGATCGGCGCGGCCAGCTCGGCGCGAAACCCGGCGCCCGCGCCCGACATCCCCGGCTCGACGGTCACATCGCGCACCAGCAGCGCCCGTCGGCCCTGGGCGGCCTGACCGCCCAGGCCCGTCTCTAGGCTCCAGCGCTGGCGTGGCCCGCTCTGCAGCCCCACGTCAATATCCTCAGCGAAGCCCTCGAAGGTGTGCAGCACCAGCTCGCGCTGCTCGTGATCCACCAGGGCCACCGCGCCCGCCTCGGCACCGCTCGCCTCAAGGGCGCGGTGCAGCAGCAGGCTCAGCAGCTCGTGCAGGTCAATCGCCTCATCGAGGCTGCTGTTCAGGGCCGCAAGCCGCTGTTTATCGGGGGCGCTCAGGGTCAGCCCGGTTGGGGTGTCGCTGGCCCGCTCGCCCGAGGGGAGGCTCAACTGATGCCTGCCCTCCTCGGCGATGGCGGCGGCCAGCAGGGGCATCAGGCCAGCGATCAGGTCATCAGCGGCTGCCCGCAGCCCATCGGCGTGATCCGTCCGCAGTTCAAGGACGCCCCAGAGCCGGCCGCCCCACAGGATTGGCGCGCCCAGATAGGCCGCCCGCACCGCCGGCAGCAGCCCGCCGCCCGCGCCGTCGCCGCCCAGGCCGATCACCCGCCGCGAGATCACCCCCTCGCGCGCCACGGTGCGGGTCAGCCCATCGTCCCAGGGGTAGGGCCAGGCATCGGCCGAGTAGAACTGCTGGCGGGCGCTCCCTGGGCGCGCCGACTGGAGCCAGCAGGTGAGCCGGGCGTCACGGTGGTGGACTGTCTCGCGGAGCAGATCGAAAAACCCATGCAAGCGTACATGCAGCGGATCATCGCCATAAAGCAGGCGCGCCGCCGCGCCGAGGGCGGCGAGCGCCTGCGCTGATTGGTCGGAGCTTAATGTCATAGTGCAGAATCAGGCACCCATTTGGGCGTAGCCCAGCGTATAGGTCACACGGGAGCACGCTGCGCCCAATCTGCAATCTGCAATCTGCAATCGTTGTACGGCTCTCATTGTAGCGTGTTGTGCGGGTGTGTCAAAGGCGCAACCTTGCAGAAGCGTTACGCAGGAGCGGGATAGCAGTATAATGGATATAGGTATGATATCCGATAGCTCCGGAGGCTCGCTTTATGTTTACGGTCGTAGACCATATCGGCTTTGTCGTGGCAGACGTGGACGCAGCAGTTGATCACTACCGCCAGGCATTCGGCCTTGACGCTTGGGAGCGCATCTCCCTGCCCGAGCGCCATGCCGATATCGCCGTCGCCCGCCTGGGTGAGACCCTCCTTGAGCTGATCGCCCCAACCTCAGAAGAGGCTAGCTTTGCCCGGTTTTTGCGTGAGAAGGGGCCTGGTATCCATCATATCGCCTACCGCGTTGATGATGTCGCTGCCGCCCTCGCTGAGTTGCGCGCCCGTGGTGTCCCGCTGATCGACCGCGAGGCCCGGCCCGGCATCCATAACACCCTGGTGGCCTTTGTCCACCCTAAGGCCGGCGCCCAGGGCGTTCTGATCGAGCTCGTCCAGCATCAGCACGCCAATGAGGGAGGT
The DNA here is from genome assembly GCA_004138175.2 of Chloroflexales bacterium ZM16-3. Taxonomy (GTDB): domain Bacteria; phylum Chloroflexota; class Chloroflexia; order Chloroflexales; family Chloroflexaceae; genus Oscillochloris; species Oscillochloris kuznetsovii. The sequence goes on from RYFE02000007.1 coordinate 105,891, forward strand.
GTCCACGCATGACGATTGACCAGGATGGGAACCGCCGTCTGCTCTGTAGTATGAGCCTGGGCTATACGGCCTATCACGTGTGGGCGCTGCGAGCCCGTCGCGAGCGCCGCTATAATATCGCCCGATTCTTTGAGGCGTCCAGCGCCGTGAAGCGGGTGCGCGCCGAGCTGGCACTTGAGTCGCTTGGCGAAGTTGGCACCACCGCTGAGAATATCGGTCGCGCCCTCGATGGCCTGGAGCCGGTAGCCGTCGCCACCGGCCCCGTCACCGGCACCACCCCGCTCTCGCGTGACCTGATGAGCCGCGCGGCCCGCGCGCTGGCTGAGGGTCGCGACCTCACATCCGAGGAGATCGGCGACCTGGGAGTCTGCGGGAGTTGCGGCGAGCTGGTTGAGGGCACTCCGCCCGCCGAATGCTCTGTCTGCGGCACGGTGCAAGAGGGCTTCCTGCTCTTCCGCGCGGCAGAGGCGATGGGCACCCTGGGGCCAAACAGTCTCTTTAAGAAGATTGAGCAGACGCCGACGACCCTGCGCGCGCTCGTTGAGGGGCTCAACGATGAGCAGCTCAGACATCAGGTTTATGGCCACTCGCTCAAGGAGCTGATCGGCCACCTCTCTGACATGGATATCGTCTTTCGCGAGCGGGCATGGCTCATCCTAGAGACCCAGAGCCCCCGCCTGCCCAAGGGCCACCCGCCGACCCTGGATAGCGCCGCATCTTATAACGTCCAGTCGATCAGCGAGCTGCTTGACGCCTTTCAGGCGAGCCGCCAGCAGACCCTGAACCTTCTCCGCGGACTCACCCCGGCGGCCTGGCACCGCACTGGCTACCACGAGATCTACGGCACCATCCCCCTCACCCACCAGGGCAACTGGGTGGTAGACCACGAGCGCGGCCACATGATCGAGATGGCCCAGATCCGCCACAACCTGCTCCAGCAGCATAACGTCCTCGGCCCGCTAACGCTTCCCAGCAGACTGATCCCCGAGATCCTTCAGGGAGAGTAGGCGGCCAGCTGACGGGTGTTTCCTACGTATTGCGGCTAGGGCAGCGATGTGTCCAGCCTGGGGCTTTGTACAAAACATCCAACTTGGGATGGTGTATGATTGGATTCCATGCCTGTAGTGTCTACGCTCAGTGTGCCCTATACTTCGTAGTGTCTTGAGTGTACGATATCACTTCGTCATCTCGCTCGATAACAACGGCGCGGTGGCACAGGAGCAATATTATGGAACTTCTCATCGCACTCATCCTGTTTATCGCCATCGTGGCCTCGTGGATCGTCCTCCCCGGCTCGCCGGATGAGAAGTCCACCGGCCATAGCGTCGCGACGGCAGCTGTTAGCAAAGTCGGCGTCACGGCCTGACTTCACAACGCCCCTAAACCGGCCCCTTACATACCGCTGCCCGCCTCAACCGAGGCGGGCAGTTTGTTGTGGGAGCGCCCTCGTTGGTCAAATCCCACTGGCAATGACCTTCTGGCGCGGGGCATGTGCAAAGTCCTGAGCGCCCCACGGCTGGCGACTAAAAGTCGCGTCGGCGGGGCGCGTTGCGCCGGGCGTCGGCCTGCGCCGACGCCAGAACCGCCCGCGCAGGCGGGCGGCTGGCCTCAGGCCCCCGCGACGCGGCTTCAGCCGCCAGCGACGTTGCACATGCTCTGACCTTCTGGCGCACTGTGCTAGACTGATTGACGGGGATCTGTTACGATCTCCCTATATCTGCACGTTCTGATGCCAGACCCAAGCGAAGGAGCGCCTCCGAATCATGTGTGATGACACACCCACCGCCACGCCCGTTGACGAATCATCGGCATCCGCACCGACCATGCGCCGTATCTGCTGCATAGCTGCCCCGCGTCGCCGCGGACCCTCGGTCGCCGACCAGCTGCGGGCCGCTGCGGTGTGGGCGCAGATCCTCCAGGGCGCTGAGTCCGCGCGCGAGCAGGCACAGATCGCGGAGCCCTCCGATGAGTCGCCGACGGGGTGACGAAGCGCAGCGATGTTCACTATGCGCTCGCTCAGCGGTGCTCCCAGTAGGTGGCGTGTGGCCCAAACACCCAGACCTGGTCGGTCTCACGCAGGTGGATGATGAAGCCGCCGCCGCCGAAGAACTGCACGTTGGCCGACTCGGCCCGCTCGGGTGCCGTGCCGTACCCGATCCACTGGCCCTGGCCGGTTCTGCCGCGCCAGATTTTGCCGAAGCCGCCTACGGGGACGTACATGCCGGGCGGGGCATCGCCAGCGGGGATGAGCACCTCACCCTCTTGGTAGGTGTCAGGGGTGATGAAGTAGGTTGGGTCTGGCGCCGGTCGCCCGGCCCTCCTGGTGACAATAATGGATCGGCCATTGGCTCCGAGGTCGATCCAGATCATATGGCCGCCCTGGAAGGGCTGGAACGCGGCGGGCACGCCAACATAGCTCTGGGCCGGGCAGATCAGGGCGCTGCGGAAGCGCACATCACTGATGCGCGGCTCAAGGCCGAAGGCGACGGCGCCGGGCGCGCTGGCGCAAGCAGGAATATTCTGCGCGGCCAGGGCAACGCGCCCGAGGAGGCCGAGCAGCACCTCGTAGGGCGTCCCGGCCAGCTCCGTGTGGTGCTCCATCCGCCGTCGCTCGAAGTACTGGACGCTTCCTGTCCAGGTCTCAATCGTCTCGACACCGGGCTCGCTGATCGGGTAGCCGAAGCGTTCAAGGCCGCCGTTGCGCTCCCAGAAGCGCAGAAACGCGCCGCAGATGGTGTGGCCGGTCTCGGGGAAGGAGCGGCAGCCGATGAGGCGCTCGGCGGGGAGGGGCAGACCCTGCCATGGCCGGGCCTGTAGCTCCAGCGCGCGCGCGCCGAGGCGACCCGCGAGAACTCCCAGACCCTGGTTGGCGTGATCCTCCAGGCGGTCGCGCTCGAACCACTGGATCGGGCCGCTCCAACTGCCCTCGACTGTCTCGGTGCGCTGCTCACTGATCGGATAGCCAAAGACGGCAAGGCCACCGTTGTGCGTCCAGTAGTCGAGGATGCGACCAGCGACACACTGGCCGGTCTCGGGGAAGCAGCGGGTGCTCTCCTGCGCACGGGCGGGAGTGCCTGCGCTGAGGGTGGCCAGAGCCAGGAGGGCGGTCGCGATAATCGCCACGGTGCGAACCATGCGGCGTTGCATGGGGTCTCCTTCCCGTAGATGCCGGGCGCTGTATAATGGCTCAAGAGCTATTTTAGCATAGGACGTGTGATCTCTGGCGTACGGGCTGTATTGAATACGGGTCTACTGGCCAATCTTGCCTGTCGCGCTCAGTATCTTGAGGAGGAAGGGCGAGCTGAGCCCGTCCAAGCACATGTTCCGAGCGCTAGGCGTCCCCGGTCACGTCGACGATGGCATCTATAGCATGTAGAGGAGAGCCTTGTGATCCGACTTTCTACTCTGGCTCGTGCGCCGCAACGGCTCGCCGGGCTAATCAGCATCGCCCTGCTGAGCGTGCTGCTGGCCGGGTGCAGCGTGCCCTTGGGCCAGCAGCCAACATCGCAGCCGGTGATTGTGATCGTGACTGCCACCCCCGACCCGCGCGGCCAGCCTACGGGACTGATCGCCTCGCCAATTATTCCTGAGACGCCGGTGCCCGCACCCGATGTCGTCACTCCGCAAGTGCCGGATGGCACATCGACGCCGGCTCCGGCGGTGGGCGGGCTGCTTGAGCGCGTGAAGGCGCGCGGCAAGCTGATCTGCGGGACAAACGCCGACCTGCCCGGCTTCGGGTTCTACGACAATGTGCGCGGACGATGGAGCGGCTTCGATGTTGATTTCTGTCGGGCTGTGGCGGCGGCGATCTTTAGCGACGCCAACGCGGTAGAGTTCGTCGCCCTGACCACCTCGGGGCAGAACGAGCGATTCGAGGCTGTGCGCAGTGGGGCGGTCGATGTGCTCTTCCGCAACACCACCTGGACTCTTGGGCGCGATGTGTCCCAGCTCGCCTTCGGCCCGACGACCTTCCACGACGGGCAGAGCTTTATGGTGCGTGTGGCCGATAAGATCACGACGCTCAACGACCTCGCGGGCAAGAAGATCTGCGTGGCCCGCGGCACCACCAGCGAGCAGAACCTGAACGACGACTTCTCCGCCCGAGGGGTCGCCTTCGAATCCATCCTCTACGATGATGAGAACCAGCTCTACCCCGCCTACGACCAGGGGCTTTGCGACGCAGTGACGAGCGATAGCTCGCAGCTTGTCTCGAAGCGGCAGACGCTGACAAACCCGGCGGACCACGCGATCCTGGGCGACCGCATCTCGCGTGAGCCGCTGGGGCCTGCCTTTATCGAGGGCGACGAGCAGTGGCGCGATGTGGTGACCTGGGCGGTCTTTGCGACGATGTACGCTGAGGAGGTGCGGGTTGATCAGGCGAATGTGGAGCAGATGAAGGCCAGCAGCAGCGACCCTCGGGTGCGGCGGCTGCTTGGTCTGGAGGGTGACTTTGGCGAGAAGCTGGGCCTGGCCAATGACTTTGCCTACCAGATCGTCAGCCTGGTTGGCAACTACGCCGATATCTACGACCGCAACCTCGGGCCGAGCACGCCCTTCTCCCTGGAGCGCGGGCCGAACAAGGCATGGAACCTGGGCTCGGGCGGGGTGCTTGCATCACCGCCGTTCCGGTAGATCACTGAGCGTAATGAGCGAGCCGCTGAGCCACTGAGTCACACATGTCATGCTGGGGCCGAAGACGGACGACCGACCACTGTGAAAGCAGTGGTCGGTCGTCCGTCTTCACAATACGATCATGCTACTGGGCCTTTCGCCATAACCCGCAGGGATGGTAGAATGCCGAAGATGTCACGTGAAAAACTTAAGGATAGGCTATGGCTCAGATCGAGAAGCTGCCCTTTGCAGGGGACGAAGAGCAGGCGCAGGCGGGTGGGTTTGTCGGGCTATTGACGGCGTCGTGCCGACATATTGCGCTGCTGGCGGCGATGATCGCCACCTGCGGCAGCCTCTTCTTTAGTGAGGTGTTGAACTGGCTGCCCTGCCAGCTCTGCTGGTACCAGCGCATCCTGATGTATCCGCTGACGCTTATTCTGACGGTGGGGATCCTGCGGCGGGACCGGGGGATGCACTGGTACGCCCTGCCGCTCTCGCTGGCCGGCATGGGTGTCTCGACCTATCACTACCTTGAGGTGATGAAGATTATCGAGCCGTCGCCGTGTAGCGGAGTGGTGCCGTGCAGCGTCGATTACCTCACCCCGCTCCTGACTGGCCCGCTGAGCTTTGTCAAGATCCCGTTCCTAGCCCTGGTGGCCTTCACGATCATCAGCATTATGCTCGGCAACTTTGCGGTAGCCGACGATCAGGCGCTGCCCGCCGAGGGGCGCGCCCAGGCTACGGCGCGCTGGTGGGCGGTTGGCATTGTGGCGGGGACGGTGGTGGTCTTCCTGGCTCTGGCTGCGCTTGTCTGATCTGCTTTGTTAGGCACGGGCGGCACGGGCTGAACTCTGCACCAGGGTGCAGAATTCAGCCTGTATCGCGCTGCAAGATCATGTCAGGGGTATGGTACTATATTGTTAGGAAGGCCACATGGCAATATCGCAGAAGGCACGCTGTGCGGTGTCGCCCGGCGGCTGAAACCGCGGGCTACGGCTCGGCAAAGGCCGCCTGCGCGGCCTCGGCCAGCCCGCGCAGGCGGGCTTCGCAGACCGTGGCCCGCCCGTTTACGGGCCGGGTACACGTAGGGTGACAGCGTGCCTTCTGCGGTATTGCGCTACATGGTTTGACGATGGAGATGCGTGGAGATGAGGCTAGAACGTCGGCGCAACGGCACGGTGTATGTTTTAGAGGACTACGGCCCCGACGGGGATGAGCTGCGCGGAGACCTGTCCCGCTGGCCGGAGGGCTATGTCCAGTGGGAGGCCACCGGCATCCCGCTGCCCTCGCCTGAGGGCGACCGCCCCCGTAGTAGCGGGCCGGTCTGGGCGCTCTGGCGGCCGCGCGATGCGGTGGCGGTGCTGCCCGAGCTTGATGACCCGGCCGATTTTCTTGATGATCCGGCCCTCCCCATGCCTGATGATGCCCTGGGCGCGCCCGCCGATCAAGCGCCTGCCCCCGTGCCAGACGCGCCGACTGATGGCCAGCCCACAGCAGGTGCCAAACGGGTCCGGCGCTATGTCCCCCCGCGCCTGCAGCCGCGCACCACGAAGTATAAGAACTTGACCCGGATCGAGATGGGGCCCAAGCACCGGCCCGGCTATCTGGTGCGCGTCACCTGGGCGAAGAAGACCTACACCAAATATTTCGCTGATGCGGCCTACGGTGATCGGCTCGGCTCGCTGGCCGCCGCTGTCGAGTGGCGCGACCAGATCGAGCGCGAGGTTGGCAAGCCGCACACCAAACGGCAGATGATCGGCATCGCGTACTCGAACACCGGCATCATCGGCATTTCGCGCACCTCGAAAGCAGGCAAGCCGATCTATCAGGTGACGTGGTACGAAGACGGGAAGCAGCGCCGACGTGTGTTTAGCATCGACCTTATGGGCGAGCAGAAGGCGCTGAAGGCGGCCCGTAAGGTGCGGGCCGAGGTTGATCGCCTAAAGTAGCAGCACTGAGGCACTGAGGCACTGAGGCGCTGAGGCACTGAGGCGCTGAGGCACTGAGGCACTGAGGTGCTGAGGCACTGAGGCACTGAGGCACTGAGGCGCTGAGGCACTGAGGCACTGTCTGAAAAGACCTGTCAGGTGGGGGCCGGTGTCTGCCTCGGCCTCCTAGACGGTTCTGGTGCCCCCACCTGACAGGTCTGGGCCGGATTGCAATCATGCCACATCGCCTCACCATTTTGATCGCGGCCCTGCTCTTGGCCCTGGCGGGCGCGGTCACTGCGCACGCCCAGCCGATCGATCTGGACGGCTATCTGCGGCTGCTCCGTGAGGCCCACGCCGCCGCCGAGCGGCGTGACCGGATTGGCCTTGATCAGGTGGCCCCCTCCCTGACTGCTGTGCGCAGCGTGGCCCTGCCTGGCGGCGGGAGCGCCCCCGCCGATAACCGTTGGCTCGCTGAGGCGCTGGATACGCCTAGCCCCGACCTCCCCTCGATCACCGCCCGCCTCGGCGCGCTGATCGACGCGCTCTCCTACTCGTCTGGCCCGCCGCCCGCCGATGCTGAGGAGCGCCTGCGCGACATCCTCTCCCGACCGCCCTTTACCGTTAGCCAGGCCGAGCAGATCCGCGAGCTAAGCTGGCTCGACCGATTCTTTCAGTGGCTGGGCGATCTGCTTGGCCGCCTCTTCGAGCCGGTCAGCCGGGCTGCCGCGAAGAGCGGCGGCGGCCTCTCGTGGGCTATGGCCATCATTGGGCTGCTGATCGTGGGGGCGGTGCTGGTGGTGTGGCTGCGCGGCCTGCGCAGCGCCCTCGCCCCAGCGGCCCGCCTGCGGGATGACGACCCCGAGGCGGGTATGAGCGCGGCCACAGCGACTCAGCACGCGAGCGACATGGCCAGGGCGGGCGACTACCGCCGCGCCGCGCGCATGCTCTACCTCTCATCGCTGCTCTGGCTCGATGAGCACGGCAGGCTGCGCTACGACCGCGCCCTGACGAACCGCGAGTACCTCGACCGCCTGGGCGATGACCCCGCGCTGCGCGAGCGCCTGCGCCCAGTGGTCGAGACCTTCGACCGGGTCTGGTACGGCCACACTCCCCTGGATGCGGCGGGATTCGCCGCCTATGAGGGCCAGGTCGCGGCCCTGCGCGAGCCGCACGGGGAGGGTATTCAAGGGAGGGGAACTCTCCCTTGAACACCCTCCCCGTGCGGCGCGACATCCTGATCGTCGGGGCGCTCTTTCTGGCCCTGGCCGCCTTCCTCGCCCTCGCGTCCACCGACAGCACTGAGGACCACGGGGCCACGTCGCATGCGAGCAGCGCTGGCGGCACCCTGGCGCTCTACCGCTGGCTGGGTGAGCTTGGCTATGGTGTGGAGCGCCTGGAGTACCGCGATTTCGCACTGGATGCGGGGGCAGATCTACTCTTTGTGCTGGCCCCGGCGGAGAGCTACGCCCCGGCCGATGTCGATGTCGTGCTGCGCTGGGTTGAGGCGGGCGGCACGCTGGTTGTCGCCGACAACCGGCGATTCGGTAGCTCCACGGCATTGCTCCGCGCGCTTGATGTGTCCCTTGCGGCCGCACCCGGCGGTGTGATCGCGCGGGCGGAGCTCGCGCAGCCAGTGGCATCCGCCGATATGATTACGACGCAGACGGGTATGGTGTTCGAGGTTCTCCCCGCCGATGCGGCGCGGATCGTCGGGGCGGCGAGCGCGCCGGTGCTGGTGGGCGTGCAGCGCGGCGCGGGCTACATCTACCTGAGCACGGCCCTGCGCCCATTCACCAACGCTGGCCTGGCCGACGCGGGCAGCGCGGCCCTGGTTCTCGGCCTGCTGCGCCGGGCGCCCACTGGCGGCCGCCTGATCTTCGACGAGTACCACCACGGGTTTGTGCGCGAGCCATCGCTGGGCGGGCTGCTACTGGGCAGCCCATGGGGCTGGGCGGTGATCTACGCCGGCATGGTGGGCGCCGCCTATGTGGTGCTGAGCGGCCGCCGCTTCGGCCGGCCCGCGCCCCTGCGCGAGGAGACGGCCCGCCGCAGCAGCGCCGAGTATCTGGAGAGTATGGCTGGGCTGCTGCGCCGGGGCCGGAAGAGCGGCTACCTGCTGGCCCACTACCGCACGGCCCTCAAGCGTCGCCTGGCCCGGCCCTACGGGGTCAGCCCCAGCCTGGACGATGATGCCTTTGTTGAGGCATTGGCCTCCGCCCGTCAGATCGATGCCGCCGCCCTGCGCGGTCTGCTGGCCCGTATGGCCCGCCCCGAGGTGGGCGAGGCCGAGATCCTGAAGATCATCGCCGAGGGCGATAAGCTGTAAGCTGAGGGGACAGGGGACAGGGGACAGGCGTTATGCGAAACACTATTCAGCCTATTCTGGATCTGCTTGACGATGGGCTGCACCTCTACCGGCGCGAGTTCCCGCGCCTGGCCCTTATCGCCGCCCTCGGAGCGGTGCCAGTGATCATCACTGTCTTGCTGGCCCTGCGCAGCCCGCAGCTGCTCGTCTCGACGTGGGGAATCCTGGCCTTCTACGGCGTCTTGTTCATGGCCCTGCCGATAGGCATCTACCTGATGGGCGCGATCAGCCGGGCTACGACGGCCTCGCTGGAGGGCCGCCCCGTCGCCATGCGCGATGCTCTGGCGATCGGCCCGCTGCGCCTGCTGGGCATGGGCTGCTACGGCGGCATCTTCTTGTTCGTGGTCAATATCGTGATCTCGATGATCAGCATGTTCTGCTTCTGCCCGCTCTACATAATGATCGGCGCGACAATCGGCGGGATCGCCAGCGCCTTCCAGGGGAGCGGGGCGGTCGGCGCGGCGATGGTCGGTATCCTCGTAACGATGATGCTTATCGCCTTTGTATTGCTCTACGGGCTGAGCCTGGTGATAAGCGGGGCGACCTACGGCAGCCTGCTCTTCAGCCTACAGCCCTTTGTGCAGGGCAGGCTGCGCATGGGCGAGGCGCTGCGGCGCAGCATCGACATGACCTTCTACCGCTTTGGGGGCAACCTGCTGGTCTATCTTTGCGCCAGCCTGATCTTCGGCACCCTGGCCATGAGCGTAACCCTGGCGATCGGCGTGCTCGTGCCGCTGCCGCTACTCTTCCTGATCGGCTACGATTCGCCCATCGCCCAGGGGCTGAGCGCGGCGGCCGTGCTCGCCGGCCTGACCCTGACGCTGCCGCCGCTGCCGATCTGGATGGTTCTGCTCTATCGGCGTCGCCTGGCCGAGCGCGATGGTGCCGACCTGGCCGAGCGGATCGCCGCGTTTGCAGGATCGGATAGCTTAGGCTATGCTGATCACATTGACGCTGAGTTGTAATCTGGGGCGTAGCCCCGGGTCTCTTTTTTTGCAATACCGCAGAAGTAACGCTGTCACCCTGAGCGAAGCGAAGGGGTCCCGGCCGGGATTCTTCGCTTCGCTCAGAATGACAAGCTCTCCCACAGCGCCACTTATGCGGTATTGCCTTTTTTTTGTTTATGGGGGTGGATTTCCACCCCCATGCCCCCGCCGGAGGCGGCATGAAGAAGATCACGGTGGTGAAGGTTGGCGGGAATGAGCTGGACGACCCGGCCTTCCTGGATGGGCTGAGCGCGGCGGTGGCGGGCTTCGACCGGCCGATGGTACTTGTCCACGGCGGCGGCAAGGAGATCACATCCGCCCTGGATCACTACGGCGTCCACAGCGAGTTTGTCGGCGGCCTGCGTGTCACCTCGCCCGAGGCTATGGCGATCATGCAGCGCGTGGTCTGCGGGACGATCAACAAGCGGGTTGTCGGGCGGCTGGTGGACGCGGGCACCCGCGCGCTGGGCCTGAGCGGGCTTGACCTGGGGCTGCTGGGCTGTGAGCCGCAGCGTCCAGGTGGGGTTGATCTCGGGCGGGTCGGCCTGATCACCCGCGTGGACACCGAGGCGATCATGGCGATGCTCGGCCTGGGCTGGCTGCCGGTCTTCGCGCCGGTGGCCCGTGGCGACGCCGACGGCCTGAGCTATAACGTGAACGCCGACCAGGTGGCCCAGGCTATCGCCGGGGCCTTCGCCGGGGCCGAGCTGCTCTTTGTGAGCAATGTGCCGGGCGTGATCCTGGGCGGGCAGGTTGCCGCACAGCTCGGGCGGGGCGAGGTGGCGGCGGCGATCACATCGGGCGAGATCAGCGGCGGGATGGTGCCGAAGGTGCGGGCCGCCCTTGACGCCCTCGACGCCGGGGCCGCCTCGGCGCGGATCACCAACCTGGCCGGGTTCTCTGGCGGCGGCACTCGTATTGTGGAATGTTGAATTCAACATTCAGCATTCAGCACTCAGGATCATGAGCGACAACCCGGCCTCTTCATCAAGTTCCGCCGACACGGGCGACATCTTCCGCTCGCTTGAGCCCCGGCAGCGCGCCGAGGTCGAGCGTCTGATCGTCTACAACGTCTACCCTGGCGGGCAGGTCTTCCACTCGCCGAACGAGGTTGGCGAACGGCTCTTTGTGATGCGCTCTGGCCGCGTCCGCGTCTACAAGCTCTCGCCCGAGGGCCGCGCGCTGACCCTGATGGTGCTGGAGCCGCCGACGATCTTTGGCGAGATGATCCTGGTGGGCCAGCGGGTTCATGACACCTTCGCCGAGTCGATGGCCGAGTGCGTGATCGGCGTGATCGGAGGCGACACGCTGCGCCAGATCCTTGAGCGCCACCCCCAGGTGGCGCTGGCGCTGATGGAGCTGATGGGCCAGCGGCTGCGGGCCATGGAGAATAAGCTGGCCGACATCGCCTTTAAGAGCGTGCCGCAGCGCCTCGCCAGCGTCCTGCTCAACCTGGCCGGTGTCGGCCCCGGCCCGGTAGCGAGCGATATCCCGCCGAGCGTGGTGCGCTACACCCACCAGCACCTCGCCGATATGATCGGCTCCTACCGCGAGACGGTGACAAAGGCGATCGGTGAGCTGCGCGAGGCCGGGATGATCCGCATTGAGGATGAGGTGATCTCGCTGATGGACCTGCCCCAGCTCCAGCGGCTCGCGCATAGCTAACGAGATGGTGAGAGGGAGCGCAAAGCGGGCGGTTCAGTCCTGCGGGCTGAGCGTGTTGAAAAGGTAAAAGGGCAGTACCGCAAAAGGAACGCTGTGGTATTTACTTGTCATTCTGAGCGAAGCGAAGAATCCCGGCCGGGACCCTTCGCTTCGCTCAGGGTGACAGCGTTCCTTTTGCTCTACTGCGTAAAAGGTAATACCGCAGAAGTAACCCTGTGAGGTGTCCTGTCATTCTGAGCGCAGCGAAGAATCCCGGCCGGGACCCTTCGCTTCGCTCAGGGTGACAGCGTTCCTTTTGCTCTATTGCGGTAAAAGGTAATACCGCAGAAGTAACCCTGTGAAGTGTTCTGTCGCAGTACCGCAAAAGGAACGCTGTGGTATTTACTTGTCATTCTGAGCGCAGCGAAGAATCCCGGCCGGGACCCTTCGCTTCGCTCAGGGTGACAGCGTTCCTTTTGCTCTACTGCGTTCTGTCATTCTGAGCGCAGCGAAGAATCCCGGCCGGGACCCTTCGCTTCGCTCAGGGTGACATGGGTGACAGGGTTACTTCTGCGGTATTGCGGTAAAAGGTAGAAGTGATACTTTTACTTTTTGCCTTTTACCTTTGTGTATCGGAGATCTTCAAATAGCCGCTCATACATCTCGGCCGTCTTCTCGGTGCTGAACTTCAGCGCCACCTCTGCGCGCGGGCGCACGTAGCGGTCGCGGTCGCCGAGGATGTCGAGGATGGCTGTGGCGAGCGCGCTGCTGTCGCCGATGGGCACCACCTGGCCCATGCCCGTCTGGAGCACGGGCTGGCGGACGCCGGGCAGGGCGCTGGCGATCGAGGGCGTGCCACAGAGCATCGCCTCAACCTGGACGAGCCCGAAGGTCTCGGTGGAGTTGAGCGAGGGCACGACGATCAGGTCGAGGTTCGGGAAGAAGGTGGCCATATCGGTCGGCCCGAGGGTGCCCACAAAGGTCCAGTGGTTGCGGAAGCGCTCGAAGAGCGGGGCCAGGTGGCGGGCGTACGCCTCCTCGCCAAGGACGTTCTCGTAGGGGCCGGCGAAGAGCACGCGGGCGTTCGGGTAGGCTTCTAGGATGCGTGGCAGGGCGTTGAGCAGCACCTCGACGCCCTTTTCGGCGGCGAGGCGGGCGGCCATGCCGATCACCGGGCCGCGCAGGTTATAGCGCTCGCGGAAGCTTGTAATGTTCTCGGTGCTGGCTGCGGCCACCTCGACCGGGGGCGGGATGACGACGATCTTGTCGCGGAAGCGCCGCAGGAAGGGCGAGTGGTCGGCGAAATCCTGGGTGTAGGCGACGATGCGGGTCGCCAGGGTGCCAGCTGCCACATTGGCCGTATCGACGACGCGGTTGGCGACCCGGTTCATCAGGCCGGGGGGCAGCTGGAGGTCGCTATGGTAGGTGAGCACCACGGGCTGGCGAAGCAGGCGGCCGCGCAGGGCCAGGCCAGGCGCGTCGAACTGCGGCAGGTGCAGGCTCATCGCGTCGTGCTGGAGCGAGAGGACGTTGGCCAGCAGGCCGAAGGTGGGCATGATCACGCCCTTGGAGACGCGGGCGGCCACCGGGGCGCGCACCACCCGCACCCCGTCCATCAGCTCGTGGCGGGGCAGGCTGGGGTCGTACTGCGAGGTGAGCACGGTGATGCTGTGGCCTCGGCGGGCCAGGGCGGTGGCTAGCCGCTCGACATAGATCGTCAGCCCGCTGGTATAGGGGCGGTAGTAGGTCAGGGCGAAGAGAATGCGCATATGGGCAAGAACCTCTGTGGCGCATAGGAAAACCGAAGGGCCGGGGAGGGCCGCAGTGACTGCGGGCTCCCCCCGGCCCTTCGGCGTGAGATGGAGGCGACGGCCGGAATCGAACCGGCGAATGGCGGTTTTGCAGACCGCTGCATTACCACTTTGCTACGTCGCCTCAGCGCCGCGCATTGTAGCACAGCGGTGTATGGCGCGCAAGTAGGGGCAGCTCCATCGGTGGGGGTGCGGGGGCGGCTCCGCCGCCCCCGCAGAATTATTTTGTTGGGTTTGGGCGGCGAAGCCGCCCAAACCCAACAAAGAACCGGGTCTGGGGCGAAGCCCCAGGACGTTGCCATGTGGCTACCCGCCCGGGGCGGGCACGTTGGCCCGCCCTACTTCTGCTCGACGATGAAGTGGAAGATATCGGTGTCGCTGATGATGCCGATCGGCTCGCCCGCCTCGGCGATCACCACGCGGCGGATGTTGTTGTCCAGCATCAGCTGTGCGCACGCGGCAACGGTCAGGTCTGGCGTAGAGGTGATCAGCGGCCGGGTCGTGATCTCGTCCACCGCTATCCCGTTGATCGCGCTGCCGATCACCGCCACCTTCTTCATGATGTCGCGCATGGTCATGATGCCCCAGTTGCCGCTGGCGTCGGGCTTGACGATCACCGAGTGGATGCCACGGGCCTGCATGTGCTGCGAGACCTCGTGGAGCGACGACTCGCCGGGCACCGCCACCACGGTGCGGGTCATCACCGCGCCGACGGTGCCGCGCGGGTAGACCCGGCCCTCGGCCCGCTTGAGCAGCTCGGGGCTCACCGTGGCGGACGCGTCGGCATGTGCGCCGCCGGCGAGGATGGCGTCCATATTGGCGATCATCGCGTCGGCGAACTGCGATGTCTTCACCTCGGTGGCGTTGCCCATCTGGCGGGCGAAGTCGTAGGTGACGACCTTATCGGTGATCGTCTTGCCCAGGGCGGCGATGATCAGGTCGGCGGCCTCGACCCAGCCCATGTAGCGCAGCATCATATCGCCGGAGAGGATGACCGAGCCAGGGTTGACCTTGTCGAGGTCGGCGTACTTGGGGGCGGTGCCGTGGGTGGCCTCGAAGATCGCGTGGCCGGTGACATAGTTGATGTTGCCGCCGGGGGCGATGCCGATCCCGCCGACCTGGGCGGCCAGGGCGTCGCTCAGGTAGTCGCCGTTCAGGTTGAGGGTGGCGATCACATCGAACTCCTCGGGGCGGGTGAGCACCTGCTGGAGGGTGATGTCGGCGATGGCGTCCTTAACCAGGATCTTGCCTGCGGCCAGCGCATCCTTCTGCTCGGCGTTGGCCGCCGCCTCGCCCCGGCTCGCCTTGGTGCGCTCCCACTGCGCCCATGTGTAGACGTGGTCGCCGAAGGCGCGCTCCGCATACTCGTAGCCCCAGTCGCGGAAGGCGCCCTCGGTGAACTTCATGATGTTCCCCTTATGCACCAGGGTCAGGCTCTTGCGATTGAAGGTGATCGCGTACTGGATGGCCGCGCCCACCAGGCGCTCGGTGCCGAGCCGGCTCACTGCCTTGATGCCTATGCCCACATCGACCTTGCCCTCGGGGGGCTGGCCGATCAGGCTGAGGAACTCGTCGGTCTTCGCGGCGGTGCCGAATCGCACCTTGGTGAAGTCCTTCGGGAAGGTTGCGCTCATAAAGTCGAGCACCGACTGGGCCTCCGGGGTGCCGGCGGGGTACTCAATGCCCGCGTAGATGTCCTCGGTGTTCTCGCGGAAGATCACCATATCGACCTTGTCGGGGCGCTTGACGGGCGAGGGGACGCCGGGGAAGTGGCGCACCGGGCGCAGGCAGACATAGAGGTCGAGCATCTGGCGCAGGGCCACGTTGAGCGAGCGGATGCCGCCGCCGATCGGCGTGGTGAGCGGGCCTTTGATGCCGACCAGGTACTCCCTGAACGCCGCCACCGTCTCGTCGGGGAGCCAGTTGCCGGTCTCGGTGAATGCCTTCTCGCCGGCGAGCACCTCGTACCAGCTGATCTTGCGCTTGCCGCCATATGCCTTCTCGACAGCGGCGTCGAAGACCCGCACGCTCGCACGCCAGATATCGCGCCCGGTGCCGTCGCCCTCAACAAAAGGCAGGATCGGGTTGTCCGGCACAATAAGCTTCCCGTTGCTGCTGATCGTGATCTTCCCGCCTTCCGGGACGGTGATGCCAGGCATATGTGCTCTCCTTCATAATGTTATGAAACCCGTAGGGATAGCCGCCATTATAGCTCACATTACTGTCTGGGCTGCGCCCTATGGCGATTGCGGATACGCGGCTCCGCCGCGCCTGAGCCCTATCCGAGAATAATGCAATTCTCTTCACAAGGCTTTGCAAAGGGATTTTCCTTTATTAGTGCGCGTTGACACAAGCTAGATTGTGGGTATAATTCCTGTACACACGAATTTCGTGTTACTTCCGTCATTGCCCCGACCCAGCACGAGCGCCGACCCCAACCCTGCTACAACCACACCATCGCGCTCCTCTCTATAGATAAGGCTTGTAGGTGCTTTGCCGTCTGGCCTCAGGTGCCGCCTGCTGATGCGCGTCGCCTGTACGCTGTGCGCCGTACCTTCGTTCGCCACGGAAAGGCTAACTATGCTTGCCACGTTTGCCCCGATCCTGGTGATGTTCCTCATCGCGCTGTTCATCGCGGTCTTCGTGATCTCCTTCTCCTCCATCCTCGGCCCGAAGAGAGACACCGCGCGCAAGCTGGCCCCCTACGAGTCGGGCATGGAGCCGATCGGCGCGGCGATCCGGCGCATCCCGGTGAAGTTCTATATTGTGGCGATGCTCTTTATCGTCTTTGATATCGAGGTGGTCTTCTTCTTCCCCTTCGCGCTGGTCTTCCGCGCGCTGGGTGTGCCGGGGCTGCTGGCAATGGGTGTCTTTTTTCTCTTTCTGCTGGTCGGCTTCGTCTATGAGTGGAAGAAAGGGGCTCTGCGATGGGAATAGAGGAGAAGGCCGGCGACATGGGGGTCGTCACCACCTCGCTTGAGGCGATGGTGAACTGGGGCCGCACCAACGCGATGTGGCCGCTGCTCTTCGGCCTGGCCTGCTGTGCGATCGAGATGATGAGCGCCCAGGGCGCCAACTACGATCTCTCGCGCTTCGGCATGGAGCTGAACCGCGCCTCGCCCCGCCAGGCCGACCTGATGATCGTCGCCGGGCGGGTCAGCCGCAAGATGGCCCCGGTGCTGCGCCGGCTCTACGACCAGATGCCTGACCCGAAGTGGGTGATCGCCATGGGCGACTGCGCGGCCTGCGGCGGGGTCTTTAACAACTACGCGATCGTCCAGGGCGTCGATGAGGTGGTGCCGGTCGATGTCTATTTCGCCGGATGCCCGCCCCGCCCCGAGGCGCTGATCGATGGCATCATGATGCTCCACGCGAAGGTGCGGCGCGAGAAGATTACGGGCAAGAAGGAGGACGCGATTGTTCTCCAGCAGCCGCTTGTGCAGGTGAAGTAGGGACGCAGCGCGCTGCGTCCGTACCGAGGCATTATGGATAATACATATATCCTTGACATTCTCCGCGCCCGCCTGCCGCAGGCCACCCTCGCCGCCGACGAGTTCCGTGGCGACCTGCGCGTGACGGTGCGGCGCGAGGATCTGCTCGATCTGGCCCGCCTGCTGCGCGATGACCCCGACCTCGGGTTCAACTACCTGGAGAATCTCTGCGGGGTGGACTACCTCGGGCGCGAGCCGCGCTTTGAGGTGGTCTACAACGTGCTGTCGCTGGCATCTGGACAGCGAATCTGCCTGAAGGTCGGCGCTCCCGAGGACGACCCGCGCGTGCCCTCGCTCACCGGCGTCTGGCCTACGGCGAACTACCACGAGCGCGAGGCATACGACTTGCTGGGGATCGTCTTCGACGGCCACCCGGCCCTCTCGCGCATCCTCATGCCCGACGACTGGGTCGGCCACCCGCTGCGCAAGGATCACCCGCTCGGCGATGAGGAGGTGGCCTTCACCTTCAACCAGGATCGCATCTACGCACATAAGCCGTTTGCCAAGAAATGATATCGGTCGTGTAGGGGCGCGTCGCGACGCGCCCCTACACGACCATACGATTGGGATACGCCCAATGGCCCAGACATTCCACGTCCCCGCGCCTCAGGAGATCACCGGGCCGGCGCTGGCGGGCAAGACCGATACGATGGTGCTGAATATGGGGCCGCACCACCCGAGCACCCACGGTGTCCTGCGCCTTGTGCTGGAGCTCGATGGCGAGACGGTGCTGAATGTCGCCCCGGATATTGGCTTCCTGCACACCGGCATTGAGAAGACGATGGAGAGCAAGACCTACCAGAAGGCGGTGGTGCTCACCGACCGGATGGACTACCTTGCGCCGCTCTCCAATAACCTTTGCTACGCTCTGGCGATTGAGAAGCTGATGCAGGTGGAGGTGCCCGAGCGCGCCCAGGTTGTGCGGGTGATGCTCACTGAGCTCCAGCGCGTCTCGTCGCACCTGGTCTGGCTGGCCACCCACGCCCTCGACCTGGCGGCGATGAGCGTCTTCCTCTACGCCTTCCGCGAGCGCGAGCAGATCCTTGACCTGTTCGAGATGGTATCTGGCGCGCGCATGATGACGAGCTACTTTCGGGTGGGCGGCCTGGCCTACCCGCTGCCGGCCGACTTCTTGCCCACGGCGGCGGCCTGTATCGAGAGCCTCGGCCCGCGCATCGACGAGTATGAGGATCTGCTGACGAATAACCCGCTCTGGCTGGAGCGCACCGTCGATGTGGGCGTGATCGACGCCGAGGCCGCCGTGGCCTATGGCCTGAGCGGGGCAAACCTGCGCGCCTCCGGCGTCAACTACGACGTGCGCACGATGACGCCCTACTCGGGATACGAGACCTACACCTTCGATGTGCCCCTCGGCCGCAATGGCGACACCTTCGACCGCTACCAGGTGCGCATGGCCGAGATGCGCGAGAGCCTGAAGATCGCCCGCCAGGCATGGCAGCGCCTGGGCGAGCTTGGCCCCGGCCCGATCATGACCGACGACCGCAAGGTGGCCCCGCCGCCGAAGGAGGAGATCACGCACAGCATGGAGTCGCTCATCCACCACTTTAAGCTGTGGACTGAGGGCTACAAGCCGCCGCGCGGCGATGTGTATGTGAGCGTCGAGTCGCCGCGCGGCGCCCTGGGCTGCTACTTGGTGAGCGACGGCAGCCCGAAGCCCTGGCGCGTCCACTTTCGCGCGCCGTCGTTTGTGAACCTCCAGGGGCTGGCCCATATGGCCAGGGGCCGCCTGGTGGCCGACCTGATCGCCCTGACCGCCAGCCTCGACCCGGTGCTGGGAGAAGTGGATCGGTAAATTGCACCGTAGGGACGCAGCGCGCTGCGTCCCTACGGTGCTGGGATGATCTGAGATAGGCATATGCTGCTAGATACGCACACATCCGAGATCGAGGCCATCCTCGGTCGCTACGCCAGCAAGCGCAGCGCGGTGCTGCCGCTGCTCTATATCGCCCAGGATAGCTACGGCCACCTGACGGACAAGGCGATCCGCGAGGTGGCGACCATCCTCGACATGCCCCACACCGATGTCTACGAGGTGGTGGGCTTCTACACGCTCTTCTACAACAAGCCGATGGGCGCGTGGGTGCTCCAGGTCTGCGACGATGTGCCCTGCTGCTACCTGGGCGCGGAGGAGCTGATCACGGCGCTGAAGGATACGCTGGGCATTGTCGAGGAGCAGACGACCGGCGACGGCCTGTTCACGCTCCAGCGGGTGAAGTGCCTGGCCGCCTGCAACCGCGCCCCGGTGCTCCAGGCCAACCTCGACTATGTGTACGAAGTGACGCCCGCGCGGGTCGGCGCGCTGCTGGACAGCCTGCGCTCCCGCGTCGCCGAGGCCAAGCAGCGCGGGGTCTCCGGGCGCTTCGCCGAGGACTACGCCTTCGGCCCCGATGGTGCCCTCGTACAGATCGAGCGCCCGGCGGAGACCGTGGCCGCGCCCGCTGCGCCGGTGGCTGAGGAGGTCGCGCTGGTCGCTGAGGAGGTCGCGCTGGTGGCTGAAGAGGTCGCGTCGGTCGCTGAGGAGGTCGCGTCGGTCGCTGAAGAGGCCCAGGCCCAGGCTGAGGAGGCATCGCCCACCCAGCTCGCGCCCGACGGCTCGCCCGCCGGCGAGATGCCTAAGCCTGAGACGGTGACAGGCGGCGATGCCATCCCGGCACACGCCGCCCAGCAGGAGCCGCCTGCGGAGCCATCCGAGGAGAAGCCCGCTCAGGCTGGCGATCGCTCGCCCCTGTAGTTCTGGCGCAATCTGCAATCTGCAATCTGCAATTCTAGATTGGGAGCAACTCATGGCCCTGACAGAGCATGTTGTGATGCGGGAGCTGGACATCCCCGACATCGGTGACTTCGGCGTCTACCTGAAGCACGGCGGCTATGCGGCCTACCGCAGCGCGCTCACCGAGAAGACGCCGGCCGATGTGGTGCAGATCGTGCGCGAGTCGGGGCTGCGCGGGCGCGGCGGCGCGGGCTTCCCCACCGGGGTGAAGTGGGGCTTCCTGCCCAAGGGCGTCTTCCCGCGCTACCTGCTCTGCAACTGCGATGAGAGCGAGCCCGGCACCTTCAATAATCACCAGATCATCGACAGGAACCCGCACCAGATGATCGAGGGCGTGGCGATCTCGGCCTACGCGGTCGAGGCGCACACAGCCTTCATCTACGCGCGGGGCGAGTTCGCCGCCGCCGCCGTCACCCTGGAGCGGGCGGTATCTCAGGCGTATGCGGCCGGCTTTCTGGGCAAGAATATCCTCGGCAGCGGCTTCGACCTGGATGTGGTGGTCCACCGGGGCGCGGGGGCCTACATCTGCGGCGAGGAGACGGCGCTGATGGAGTCGCTGGAGGGTAAGATCGGCCAGCCCCGGCTCAAGCCGCCCTTTCCCGCCGTGGCCGGGCTGTATGGCAAGCCGACGATCATCAATAATGTCGAGACGCTGACCAACGTACCGCGCATCCTGGAGAAGGGCGTGTCCTGGTACCGCACGTTCGGCACCGAGAAGAGCCCCGGCACCAAGTGCTTCTCGCTCTCTGGCCACGTCAACCGGCCCGGCAACTACGAGATCCCCTTCGGCCTGCCGCTGCGCGAGCTGATCTATAGCGACGAGTACGGCGGCGGCATGAAGGATGACCGCCCGGTGAAGATCGTCATCCCCGGCGGCGCATCGGCCCCCTGGCTGACTGGCGCGCAGCTTGACGTAACGATGGACTACGAAGGCGTGGCGGCGGCCGGGTCGATGCTCGGCTCGGGCGCGGTGATCGTGCTGAATGACACGGTGAAGGCGCCGCACCTGGCCTACAAGATGGACGAGTTCTTTAAGCACGAGAGCTGCGGCAAGTGTACGCCCTGCCGCGAGGGCACCCACTGGCTGGTCAAGGTGCTGCACCGCCTGGCCGAGGAGGGCCACGGCAGCGAGGATGACATCAAGACGCTGCACAGCATCTACACGCAGATGGCGGGCAACTGCTTCTGCCTGCTCGGCGAGAGCGCGGTGATGCCGATCAAGAGCGCGCTGAGGATCTTCCCGCAGGAGTTTGAAGAGATGGTGGTTCGGTAGGGGCGCATCACGATGCGCCCCTACGAGGATATGGAATGACGATATGCCCGATATAACCCTTACTGTCGACGGCGTGACGGTCACGGTGCCCGCCGGGACAAATATTGTCGATGCGGCGCGCGTGGTCAACACCGCGATCCCGGTCTTCTGCTACCACCCGCGCCTCAAGCCGGCCGGTATGTGCCGCATGTGTCTGGTGCAGGTCGGCACGCCCCGGATCGACCCGTCCACCCGCCAGGTGGTGCTGGGCGAGGATGGCAGGCCGGTGATCGCCATGATGCCGAAGCTCCAGACCGGCTGCACCACGCCGGTGAGCGAGGGCATGGTGGTGAAGACGGTGACTGACGAGGTGAAGGCCGCCCAGCGCGGCGTGCTGGAGTTCCTGCTCACCTCGCACCCGCTCGACTGCCCGGTGTGCGATAAGGGCGGCGAGTGCCCGTTGCAGAACCTGACGATGGGCTGGGGGCCGGGTGTCTCGCGCTTCGACTATAACGATAAGGTTCACTTTGAGAAGCCGGTGGCCCTGGGCGATCTGATCTACCTCGACCGCGAGCGCTGCATCCTCTGCGCGCGCTGCGTGCGCTTCCAGGACGAGGTGGCCGATGACCAGGTGCTCGGCTTCGATAACCGGGGCCGCAACTGGATGATTATCTCGAAGAGCGACCCGCCCTTCGACAGCAAGTTCTCGGGCAACACCACCGATATCTGTCCGGTGGGCGCGCTGACTAGCAGCGACTTCCGCTTTAAGGCGCGGGTCTGGGAGCTACAGAGCAAGCCGGTGGTCTGCACGCTCTGCCCGGTGGGCTGCAACATCAGCCTGGACATGCGCCACGATAAGCTCATGCGGGTGATGCCGCGCGAGAACGCGGCGGTAAATGATATCTGGATCTGCGACAAGGGCCGCTTTGGGCACCGCTTTATCGAGAGCGCCGAGCGCCTGACCACGCCGCTTGTCCGCCGGGGCGGCAGGCTGGAGCCAGCGAGCTGGGCCGAGGCGACCGCGCTGGTGGCCGGGAAGCTGGCGGCCATTCAGGCGAAGGCTGGCGGCGCGGCGATCGGCGGGCTGGCCTCGCCCCGCCTGAGCAATGAGGATCTCTAC
This sequence comes from Chloroflexales bacterium ZM16-3, assembly GCA_004138175.2. Lineage (GTDB taxonomy): Bacteria > Chloroflexota > Chloroflexia > Chloroflexales > Chloroflexaceae > Oscillochloris > Oscillochloris kuznetsovii. The sequence continues at coordinate 127,893 of RYFE02000007.1, forward strand.
GCCTTCCAGAAGCTCTTCCGCGAGCAGCTGGGCAGCAACAACCTCGACCACAGCATCGGCGCGCCTGGCGAAACCGCCGCCGATGACCTGGGCGGCACGCTGGGCGTGGGCCGAGGCACCAACCTGATGGAGCTTGGCAAGGGCGCGGCGGTGCTGGTGGTGGGGGCCGACCCCGAGGAGGAGGCTCCTGTCTATATGCTGCGCCTGCGCGGGATCGCCCAGCGCGGCGGCGCGCTGATGGTGGCCGGGCTGCGCCCGACCAAGCTGGAGCGCTCGGCGACCAGTCGGCTGCGCTACCGGGCTGGCGGCGAGCTGATGTTTGTGCGCGGATTGCTCAAGGCGGTCTATGAGGCGACGGGCACCACACGGCTGGCGGTGCGCAACAGCGGGCTGGACGAGCTGCGCGCGATGCTCAACAAGCTGAGCCTGGCCGATGCGTCCGCCGCCTGCGGGGTGAGCGAGCAGGATCTGCGGGCCACGGCGAAGGCGTTCCTGGAGGCCGACCACGGAATCATCGTCTACGGGGCCGAGGCCCGCTCGGTCGGCCCGGCGCTGACCCAGGATCTGGCCGCGCTGGCCATGCTCGCCGGCAAAGCCGGCAGGGCCAACAGCGGGCTGATCGCCCTGCTGCCCGGCGGCAACAGCCGGGGCGCGCTGGATATGGGGTTGCGCCCGGACGCGCGCCCCGGCTATGCCGTTTCGGCCAGCCGCGGCCTGGGCGCGCGCGAGATGTGGCCCGCCGCCAGCGGGCACCACCTGCGCGCCCTCTGGATCGCCGGGCTCGACCCGGCCGCCAGCCTGCCCGCCGCCCGCGCCGCCATCGATGCCGCCGAGTTTGTGGTGGTGCAGGATATGTTCCTCAGCGCGACGGCGCAGCTGGCCGATGTGGTGCTGCCGGCGGCCAGCGTGGCCGAGCGCGAGGGAACCTACACCAACGCCGAGCGGCGCGTCCAGCGCTCGCGCCAGGCCGCCCACCCGGTCGGCGAGAGCCGCCCCGACTGGAAGATCGTCCAGGGCGTGGGCCAGGCGCTGGCCGAGATGACGATCACAAAAGATGCGAGATCGGCGAGGGACGCGAACGCGAAGGGCGCGAAGTCTGCGAAGGGCGCTAAGGATGTCGCGGTGGCGGTGGCCGATGCTTCGCGCTGGGACTACCTGACCGCCGGGGATCTGGCCGCCGAGATCGCCGCGCGCGTGCCGGGCTACGCCGGGATCACCTACGCGGCCCTGGCCGCCACCGGCAGCGGCGGAACCTGGGGCCGCCAGGCGAACGAGGCGATCTACTACGACGGCACGAACTACGAGAACAGCGAGGGCGTCGGCATCCAGTGCCCGTCGCTGGCCGAGCAGGCGACGAAGACGGCCTTCAGCCTGGCCCCGCGCCCCGCGCCGGCCACAGCCGCCACCGCCGAGCGCCCGCTGCTGCTGCTGGCCCAGCCCCTGGCCTACGACGGCGACCCGCTGCTGCGCGGCGGCAAGCTGGCGGCCCACGTGCCAGCCGCCTATGTGGCGCTGAGCCAGGATGACGCCGCGCGCCAGAACATCCGCGCTGGCGATATGCTGCGCCTGGTCTCCTCCGCCGGTGAGCTTAGCCTGCCCGCCCGCGTCGTGGCCGACCTCCCCCAGGGCGTCGTGCTCGTCCCGGCCAACCTGCCCGACGCCGACCTGGCCGCCGTGCAGACCGGCCCGCGCACGTATGTGATGATTGTAACGTAGAGACGCCCCGGTGGGGCGTCTTAGACGCCCCGCCGGGGCGTCGCTACAACGGGAAACATATGGACCTGCTCATTCTGGTCATCCAATGCTTCGTGATTACCCTGGCGGTGACGGGCGGCTTCGCCTACCTGACGCTGTTCGAGCGGCGGGTGCTGGCCCGCCTCCAGAACCGCGTCGGGCCGAACCGGGCCGGGCCGAACGGCTTCCTCCAGCCGATCGCCGACGCCGTGAAGCTGTTCTTCAAAGAGGACATCGTGCCCTCGCGCGCCGACAAGTGGGTCTACCTGGTGGCCCCGGCGATGGCGGTGATCCCGGCGCTGATCATCTGGGCGGTGATCCCCTTCGGCTGCCTGAATATCAACTGGGACTACGCGGCCTGCTTCAACCAGAGCGGGGCTGGCCTGCACAATATCCTCCAGATCGCCGACATCGATGTGGGCGTGCTCTACCTGCTGGCGATCACCAGCATCGGCGTGTACGGGATCACCCTGGCGGGCTGGGCCAGCAACAGCAAGTACTCGATGCTCGGCAGCATCCGCTCGTCGGCCCAGCTGATCTCCTACGAGCTGGCCCTGGGCTGCGCGGTGCTCAGCGTGGTGATGACCTACGGCACCTTCAGCACGCGCCTGATCGTGCTCCAGCAGGGCGGCCTCTGGGGCGTGGTGCCGCAGATCCTGGGCTTTTCGCTCTTCCTGGTGGCCTCGACGGCTGAGGTGGTGCGCGCGCCCTTCGACCTGGTGGAGGCCGAGCAGGAGCTGGCTGGCGGCTACACCACCGAGTACGGCTCGATGAAGTTCGCCCTCTTCTTTATGGCCGAGTACATCAAGCTGATCGCGGTCAGCGCCATCGCCGTGACCTTCTTCTTCGGCGGCTGGCGATTCCCCGGCCTGGAGACGCTCGGCAGGGGGATGACCGAGCTGGCTGGCCCGGTGGTCGGCGCCCTGGTGATGGGCATCGTCTCGCTGGCCGCCTTCTTGCTGAAAGTGCTCTTCTTCCTATTCCTCTCAGTCTGGGTGCGCGCATCCTGGCCGCGCATGCGCTACGACCGGCTGATGACTTTCGGCTGGAAGTGGCTGCTGCCGCTCGGCCTGCTGAACATTGTCTATACCGCCGTGGTCTTTGTGCTGGTGCCGGGTCAGGCGGTGGCCTCGGTGGTGCTCTGCGGGGTCGGCCTGATCACCATGGGCGTGGCGGCCGGGCTGAGCCGCTCGGCTAGGCCCGCCGGGATCGTGAAGGCGGCGCGGGTCTCGGGGGATTAGCTAGTATCGAAACCCTCACCCCCCAGCCCCCTCTCCCTGAACGGGAGAGGGGGGGCATTCCTCGTCAGGAAGCGCAATACTCCCCTCTCCCCTTGAGGGAGAGGGGCTGGGGGTGAGGGGGCAGCGGGTAAAGGCGATACCGCCAAAGGATAACTCTTATGCTCGGTAAACTGTTTAAGGGATTGCGGACAACCCTGCGCTACCTGTTCCGCCAGCCGGTGACGGTGCAGTACCCAGAGGTGAAGCGCCCGGTGCGCGAGCGCTTCCGTGGGCGTCACGAGCTGAAGCGCTTCGCAAACGGCCAGGAGCGCTGCATCGGCTGCTCGCTCTGCGCGGCCGCCTGCCCCGCCGACGCGATCCTGGTGGTGCCGGCCGAGAACGACCCGGCGCAGCCAACCTCGCCCGGCGAGCGCTACGCCGCCACCTACGAGATCAACCTGCTGCGCTGCATCTTCTGCGGCTACTGCGAGGACGCCTGCCCGACGAACGCAATCGTCCTTGAGCACCAGTACGAGATCTCGTTCTACGACCGCAAGGCATCGATCTACACCAAGGATATGCTGCTGGTGCCGAAGGATCAGGGCCACGGCGAGATCCCGCCGCTGCTCCAGCAGCTGAACCGCCGCCCTAGCCCGCCCGCGCAGATTGATTTGTAATTGTAGATTGCCGATTGCAGATTTAAATCGGCAATCGGCAATCTGCAATGGAAGACGCTATGGATCTTATTCTCTTCATCATCACCGGGGCGATCGCCCTGATCGGCGCGGGGGCCATGCTTATCTCGCGCAATGCGGTACATAGCGCCCTGTTTCTGCTGATGAACTTCGGCGCGATCGCCGTGCTGTTCCTGCTGCTCCAATCGCCCTTCCTGTTCACCATCCAGCTCACAGTTTACGCCGGCGCGATCATGGTGCTGTTCCTATTTGTGGTGATGCTGCTGGGTGCCGAGCAGGTCGAGAATGCCACGCCCGACCGGCTGGCCTGGTCGCGCCCGCTAGCGATGGCGCTGGGCTTGGCCCTGCTGGCGGTGGCCGGCGTGGTGGCCCTGCGCACCCCATCCGCAGCCGTGCCCGACAGCGCGCAGGCGCTGGGCTTTGGCGAGCCCTCCCAGCTCGGCAAGCTGCTCTTCACCGACTACCTGCTGCCCTTCGAGATCACCGGGGTCATCCTGCTGGTGGCGGTGATCGGCGTGGTGGTGCTCAACCAGCGTGGGAGGAAGCTGTAGCCATGGTTCCTACGATCTACTATGTCCTGCTCAGCGCGGCCCTGTTCACCATGGGCGTGCTGGGCGTGCTCATCCGGCGCAACGCGATGGTGGTGTTTATGTCGGTCGAGCTGATGCTCAACGCGGCCAACCTGGCGCTGGTGGCCTTCGCCCGCCAGCGCCTCACTGTCGAGGGCCAGGTGATCGTCTTCTTCGTGATCACGGTGGCCGCCGCCGAGGTGGCCGTTGGCCTAGCGGTGCTGGTGGCGATCTTTCGCAGCAAAGGCACCGCCGATGTGGATGAGGTGAGTACCCTTAAAGGGTGAAGCGATGCAGTATCTGATCTGGCTGATCCCGGCCCTGCCGCTGGTCGGCTTCCTGCTCAATGTGTTCCTGGTGCGCGACGAGCGCCAGTCTGGCCTGATCGCCAGCGCTATGGTGGTTGGCTCGTTTCTGGCTACTGTGGCCGCCACTGTCACCCTGGGCGGCATGCCCGAGGACGCCCGCCGGGTCAGCTCGGTGGCCTGGCAGTGGATCAGCGCGGGAGCCTTCCAGGTGCCCTTCGGCATTATGCTCGACCCGCTGACCGCCGTGATGGCGCTGCTGATCACCGGGGTGGGCGGGATCATCCACGTCTACTCAATCGGCTATATGCGCGGCGACGCCCGCGTGGTGCGCTACTTCGCCTACCTGAACCTGTTCATCACCATGATGCTCGTGCTGGTGATGGCGAACAATATGCTGCTACTTTTCCTGGGATGGGAGGGCGTCGGCCTCTGTTCGTTCCTGCTGATCGGCCACTGGTTCGAGCGCAAGACGGCCGGCGAGGCGGCGGTGAAGGCGTTTGTGGTCAACCGGATCGGCGACGCCGCCTTCATCCTGGCCATGCTGGCGATCTACGATAACTTCGGCACGCTGAACTTCTACGAGGTGGCGGCGGGCGGCCAGGCCCAGGCCGGATTCCTGGAGCGGGTCGGCGAGCTGGCCGGGCGTAGCTTCGGGCCGAGCTGGCAGCCGGTGCTGCTCGTCACCGGGATCGCCTTCCTGCTGCTGGTCGGGGCCACCGGCAAGTCGGCCCAGATCCCGCTCTTCGTCTGGCTGCCCGACGCGATGGCAGGCCCCACCCCGGTGTCGGCGCTCATCCACGCGGCCACCATGGTCACGGGCGGGGTCTACCTGATGGCCCGCGCCGAGACGATCTTTATGGCCTCGCAGGCCACGCAGAGCTGGGTGCTCTGGGCGGGCGCGCTGACGGCGCTCATCGGCGCGACGGCCGCCGTGGCCCAGTGGGACATCAAGCGGGTGCTGGCCTACTCAACGATCTCGCAGCTCGGCTTTATGGTGGCGGCCTGCGGCGCCGGGGCCTATGTGGCCGCGATCTTCCACCTGCTCACCCACGGCGTGTTCAAGGCGCTGCTCTTCCTGGGCGCAGGCTCGGTGATCCACGGCACCCGCGATGTTCAGGATATGCGACGCCTTGGCGGGCTGCGCGAGAAGATGCCGACCACCTTCTGGACCTACATCATCGGCGCGGGCGCGCTGGCCGGCATCGTGCCGCTGGCAGGCTTCTGGAGCAAGGACGAGATCCTGGGCGGGGTCTCGGCGGGCGGCAATCTGTCGGTCTTCATCTTGCTGTTCCTCTCCTCGCTGCTCACCGCCTTCTACATGGGCCGCCAGGTGTCTCTGATCTTCTACGGGAACCCGCGCGACCCGGCGGTTCACCCGCACGAGAGCGGCCAGGTGATGACGCTGCCGCTGGTGGTGCTGGCCGTGGGCGCGCTGATCGCCGGGGCGATCAACCTGCCCTTCGCCGGGCTTGGCCTGCTGAACAGCTGGCTCAGCCCGGTGCTGCACGAGGCACCGAGCGCGATCAACCTGGTGCTGGCGAGCTTCGCCACCGCCGGCGCCATCGCCATGAGCTACCTGGGCTGGTGGTTCTATACGAGCCACGCGAGCAAGGTGGTGCCCGGCAAAGAGGACCCGCTCTACCACTACAGCGGCGATATCTGGGATGGCATGGAGGCGGGCTGGTATATCGACAGCTTCTACGGGCGCACGGTGGTGGCCGGGTTTAAGTGGCTGGCCAGCTTCTTCTCGCGCGTGTTCGACCCGCAGGGCGTGGACGGGCTGGTGGGCGGCGTGGCCGGCCTCTTCACGTGGGGGGCCAGCGGGGTGCGCCGAGTCCAGAACGGCTATGTGCGCACCTACGCCCTGGTCTTCACCGTCGGCGTGGTGCTTGTGCTGGGCTATATGGTGCTTAGGTAATTGTAGATTGCAGATTGCAGATTGCACAATCTGCAATCTGCAATCTACAATCTGCAATCCTGACGCTGCGAGAGTTTCATGCAACCTATTGATATGCCCGCCGTAAACCTATCCCTGCTCGCGCCGATGCTGATCATCTTCGGCTGGGCTGCCGTCCTGCTGCTGGTGGATGTCTTCGCCATCCCGGAGGGCAACAAGAAGCTGACCGGCTACCTGGCGATCATCGGCATGGCGGTGGCCGGGCTGGCCGGGCTGCCCCTGTGGGGCGCGAGCGAGCAGGGTCTCAGCACCTTCGGCGGAATGCTCATGCTCGACCGCTACGCCCTGACGCTGACCTGGATCTTCCTGATGGTCGGCGCGCTGAGCGTGCTGATGTCGCTGGGCTACCTCCAGCGCCAGGGGATCGAGCAGGGCGAGTTCTACCCGCTGGTGCTGTTCGCCGTGGGCGCGATGATTCTGCTGGCCCAGGGAGCGAACCTGATCGTGATCTTCCTGGGCATCGAGCTGCTCTCGTTGACGCTCTACATCCTGACCGGCTTCGCCTACCCGCGCGTCACCTCCGAGGAGGCGGCGATGAAGTACCTGGTGCTTGGCGCCTTCGCCGCCGGGTTCTTCGTCTACGGGATCGCCCTGATCTACGGGGCCACCGGCACGCTTAGCCTGGCCGGGATCGCCGCGTACCTCGGGCGGCAGACGCTGGTGGCCGTTGACCAGACCCTGCTGCTGGCCGGGTCGGGCCTCGTGCTGGTCGCCTTAGGCTTTAAGGTGGCCCTGGTGCCCTTCCACATGTGGACGCCGGATGTCTACGAGGGGTCGCCGACGCCGGTGGCGGCCTTTATGAGCGTGGGCACCAAGGGTGCGGCGCTGGCCGCCCTGCTGCGCATCCTCACCCAGGCCCTGCCGTCGCTCCAGCCGATCTGGCTGCCGCTGCTGGCCACGCTGGCCGCCCTGACGATGCTGCTGGGCAGCCTGGGGGCGATCGCCCAGCGCAATATGAAGCGCATGCTGGCCTACTCAAGCATCAGCCACGCCGGCTACCTCCTGCTCGGCGTGATCGTGGCCTCTACGCAGACGCGCGGCACCGAGGCGTTTCTCTTCTACCTGCTGTCCTACGCCCTGACCAACCTGGGCGCCTTCGCGGTGCTGGTGGCCCTAGAGCAGCACGGCGAGCTGGCCTGGAGCCTAGACTCCTACGCCGGACTTGGCCGACGCAAGCCGCTGCTGGCCGTGGCCATGGCCGTGTTCATGTTCTCGCTGGCCGGCGTCCCGCCGACGGCCGGGTTCATGGGCAAGCTCTACGTCTTCAGCGCCGCCTGGTCGGGCGGGCTGGGCTGGCTGGCCCTGATCGGCGTGATCAGCAGCGCGGCGTCGGCCTTCTTCTACCTGCGCCTCATCTCCCGCATGTTCATGCAGGAGTCGCCCGAAGGCGTGCCGACAACTGAGGTGAGCCGTGGGGTAGGTGTCGATATCTGGGTCGCCGTGGCCGCCACCCTGCTGATCGGCCTGGTGCCCGCGCCCTTCATCACTCTGATCGAGCGCTCGCTGGTGGCCGCCGGGTCGTAGGGCGATTGGGGGTTGGGGGTTGGAGGTTGGGGGTTGGGGGTTGCCGCCCCCATCACTCAGCATTCAACACTCAGACAAGGTTTCAGGATGGCCAGTTTTACTTTACAATCTCGCAATGCCCTCACCCCCTGCCCCTCTCCCAAAGGGAGAGGGGAGTTCGGGCTCCCTCTCCCTTTGGGAGAGGGCTGGGGTGAGGGCTGCCCGGCGGCAAACGGTAAAGCTGCTACGAACCATGTCTCAACACGCATATGAAACACCCCCTCCTGCGCCCCAGCTGGCTTATCCGCCACGCCTTCGCGCTGCTGATCTTCATCACCATGATCGGCCTGGGCATCTGGCAGCTTGATCGGCTCGGGCAGCGGCGGGCCGCCAATGCCGCGCGGCAGGCCGTGCTCGACCAGAGCCCGGTCGCGCTCAGCGGCGACCCCGACGCGGGCCTCGCCCTTGTGGGGCGGCGGGTGCGGGCCAGCGGCACCTACCTGAATGCGCAGAGCGTCATCCTGCGCGGCCAGAAGTCCGACAGCGGCGTGGACGGCGTTCACCTGCTGACCCCGCTCCAGCTGAGCGGCGGCGATGTGGCGGTGATCGTGGATCGCGGCTGGCTGCCTGCCGGGCAGGCAGCCCCCGAGGCGCGCGGGGCCTTCGCGATCGACCGCGAGGTGACGGTCGAGGGCGTCGCGCTGATCGGCCAGTCCCGGCCCGACGCGCTGCTGGCCTCGATGGACCTGGCCATGCCGGGCGAGACCCGTATCGACGCCTGGCTGCGGGTGGACATCGGCAAGATGCAGGCCCAGATCGACGCCCCGCTGCTGCCGGTCTATATCGAGCAGTTGCCCTCTGCCGCCGGGCCGCGCCTGCCCCTGCCTGCCGACCCGCGTAAGCTCGACGAGGGGCCGCACCTGAGCTACGCGCTCCAGTGGTTCGCCTTCTCGGTCATCCTGGCCGTCGTCTACGCGGGGCTTATGCGCCAGGAGCTACGGCGCATCGGCAGGGCGGGGTGAGATCTGCTAGACTTGAAGGGGACAGGGGACAGGTAACGGATGCGAGCTATCAGGCATCAAAAATGAGGTATTGTAGAGATCGTTCTGATGCGTTTCTCCACAATCGCCCGGAGGCTGGAAGCCGCGGGCTAGGGTCGAGGCCGCGTAGGCGGCCTTTGCAAACAAATAGCCCGCCCGTGTACGGGCCGGGCAGGCAAGAGGAATCAACAATGCTGAGCGAAGTAAATCAGAAGCCGACAACCCAGCGGCAGCCGACTGTGATCGAGGTAGATGAGGCCAACTTTGAGCAAGAGGTGATGGCCCGCTCGAAAGATGTCCCCGTGGTGATCGACTTCTGGGCACCCTGGTGCGGGCCGTGCCGTACGCTGGGGCCAACCCTAGAGCGACTGGCCAGCGAGGCGAAGGGCGAGTGGGTGCTCGCCAAGGTGAATGTGGACGAGAACCAGCGCCTCGCCGGAAGCTTCCAGGTCCAAAGCATCCCGGCCGTCAAGGCGGTTCACAACGGCAAGATCGTCGATGAGTTCGTCGGCGCGCTGCCCGAGCCGCAGGTGAAGACCTGGCTCAAGCGATTCCTCCCGCAGAAGGGCGGCTCGCTGCTGGAGGCCGCCCAGGCCATGGAGACGAGCGACCCGCAGGGCGCGGCCGCGCGCTACCGGCTACTCCTCGGCGAGGACCCGCAGAATGAGGGGGCGCTGTTCAGCCTTGGGCGCCTGCTGACGCTTGAGGGCGAGTCCGAGGGGCTGGAGGCGCTGCGGCAGGTTCCGGCGGGCACGCCATTCTACGCCCGCGCCCAGGCCATGCTGCCCCTGGCCGACTTCCTGGCCGCCGCCGACCAGCCCGCCGAGGGCAACTCGGCGGAGCGCTACCGGCAGGCCGCCGGCCTCGCGCGGAGCGGTGCCTACTCTGGGGCCATGAGCGAGCTGCTGGCGATTATCGCTCGCGACCGGGCCTTCCACGACGATGGCGCGCGCAAGGCGCTGCTCGGGCTGTTCGCCGCCCTCGGCGACGAGGACCCGCTGGTGCCGGCCCACCGCCGCAAGCTGGCCAATACGCTGTTCTAATCAGCAATGGGCCACGAATAAACGAATGGCATAGGTGCCATTCGTTTATTCGTGGCCCATTCGTAGTCATGGCGCAAAGATGCGGTAGTTGAGGTTAGGGAACGGCCCGTCCAGCTCCTCAAGTTGATCCAGCAAGAAGCGGTCGGTCGGGCCAATGTGATCCATGCGGGCTATTGCGATCAGCTGGTCGAAGCGATCAAGATAGATCTGCCAGCGCTCGTGCTGCTCTGTCGCCAAGCCGGTGGCTACCAGCGCCTCGGGCCAGTCGCTCGTCTGGGCCAGCATCAGCTCGCGGGCGGCTTGGTTCAGCGCCCGCTCCTGGTCGGCCTCGGCGCTCGGGAACTCGTCCGCCGCATGCACCATCGTCTCTTCGGCGGCGTGGATTGCCCGCCAGTACCCCTCTGTCTCCGGCCCCTGCCATATGCTGTGCCCATCCTCTCCCCACGACCCGCCCCGTAGGCTCACTCGCTGCCGGGGCCGCTGCGCCCGCAGGTACTCTCCCGGCGTGGTCAGGGTTAGCGCCGGGTGGGTGGCGCAGAGCGTCAGCACAGCCTGGAGCCAGGTCGGCCCCTCAAACCACGTCGTCCCGATCAGGGCTGCGTCTAGCGGAACCAGCACCAGATCGCCGGGCGCGCGACGCTCACTCTCGGCCACAAGCATGCTTACAAAGTGGCTGGCGTGCTCCTGGGCGCGGCGCAGGGCGTGGTAGGGGTCGTAGGGCTGTGGCGCGCTCATGCCAATCGCATGGTATCCGCCCGGGTCGCTCGGGTCGCGGTAGAGCGGGTCGCCGACATAGCCTAGCTCAGGCGTCCAAATATGCTGGGCGAGCGACTCGTCGGGGGTGATGGCGGCCAGCCGGCGGCCCTCGACCAGAACCGGCCCAGGCTCTACATCGGGCGGGAAGCTGCTCGGGTCAACCACAACATAACGCACCCCGACATCGCTGATCGCCCCCTCGATGCCGGGCCGCCAGCCGTCGCCGGGCAGCCACATACCCTCGGGTCGGCCCAGCGTTCGCGCCGTATGCAGCACACCGTGCTCGATCTGGGCGCGCACTGACTCCTCGCGCCCCAGCAGCGGCAGGTAGGCATGGGTGGCAGCGCCAGCCAGGGGCTCGATCACCCGCGCGACCACAAGCTCGCGCAGGCGCTGGGCCAGGTTGCGGTTGTAGCGGTTGGTGAAGCTGCGCAGAGCCTGGTGGCTCCACTCTAGGTAGAAGCGGGCCAGGTAGCTTCCATGGCGGTTCTCCTCCTCATCAAAGAGCCGCAGATCTTCGTTGCGACGCTCCAGCCGCTCGTCCATCCAGAGCATAAAGTGCTTCTGCACCACCGGGTCGGCCAGCTGCTCCACCAGCAGCGGCGAGCATGCCGCAGCCACACGCGGCTGTAGCCCGGTGGTCTGGAGGTCGCCGAGCAGATCGAGCAGTGGAATAAGCCCCTGAGCGATCAGCTCGTGCAGGGGCTCCTCGCCTGTGGGCTGTCGCCCGGCGCGCCGCAGGTACGGCGCGTGGGCGATGATCAAGAAGGAGACAAACACGCCTTCTCCTTAATTGCAGATTGCAGATTGTGTGCGGTCGGTTTCGCCACGATCCAGTCGTTCGGTTCTTGCAGTACTGCGCTACGGGTACGGTGTCTCCGCCACCGGCGATCCGATGATCGTTGAGGTATCGCTGAGTATCGGGGTATCGCTGAGTATCGGGGTATCGCTGAGTATCGGGGTATCGCTGAGTATCGGGGTATCGCTGAGTATCGGGGTGTCGCTGGGCGGGGCCAGGGTCTCGCTCGGCGTCGGGGTGTCGCTGGGCGGGGCCAGGGTCTCGCTTGGCGTCGGGGTCTCGCTTGGCGGAACCGGTACGAGCGAGGGCGGTACTGGCACCGGCGACGGCGGCGGCACAATTGTCGGTTTAGGAGGAGCGGGGGTGTCGCTGGGGGACGGCGGGGTCTCGCTGGGCACCGGGGTGTCGCTGGGCGGGGCCAGGGTCTCGCTCGGCGGTAGCGCGATGGTCGGGCTGGGCAGGCTGGCCGTGGGCGCAGCGGTGGGCGTGCCGCCGCGAGCCATCCCCTGGGCCACAGTGAAGAGCAACAGCAGAGTCAGCACTACCAGCACGCCGCCGATCAGCAGCATCGCTGGCGTGCTAGGGTTCGCGGCCTGGCTCCCTGCGGGCGCGTGGTTCTCCCTGGCCAGCTGGCGGGCGCTTGGCTGGATAGCCTCGGATACGGGTTGGGGGCGCGGGGCGACCGGGCGGGAGGCTGCGGGTGGGAGGGGTGCCGGCTGGGGGCGCGGTGGCGGTGGCGGCGTAGGCGGCAGGCCGCTCGACAGCGGGGCCGCCACCAGCGCCGCGATCTGATCGCGGCTGGCGATAGGCGTGTCGTAGCGGCGGGCCACCTCGCGCAGCGCCTCGACGAGCTCGACCCCGCTCGGGTAGCGGCTCTCCGGGCGCTTGGCGAGCGCCTGGGCCAGCACCAGATCAAGCTCGCCAGGCAGGTAGGCCAGCACGCTGGTGGGCGGCGGCGGCGAGAGCTGAGCGTGGGCGACGATCAGCTGCGGGGTAGCCCCCGAGAAAGGCACGCGCCCAGTGACGATCTCGTAGGCCACCACACCCAGCGAGTAGAGGTCGCTGCGCCCATCCACACGCCGGGCCTCAGCCTGCTCGGGCGAGATATACTCGGGCGTGCCCATGAAGACGCCGGTGCGGGTTAGCCGCTCGCTATCGGCGTCGGGCGTTTGGGCGATGCCAAAGTCGGTCAGCATCACCCGGCCCGTCGTATCGACCATGATATTATGGGGCTTCACATCGCGGTGGACGGCCCCCTGCGCGTGGGCGAAGTCGAGGGCGTGGGCCACCGGGTCGAGGATGCTGACCGCGTAGCCAAGGCCGAGAGTGGCCTGCTCATTGAGGATACTGTGCAGGGTCCGACCGTCGATGAACTCCATCGCGATATAGTGCAGCCCATCCTGCTCACCCACATCGTAGATGGTCACGATGTTGGGGTGGCGTAGGCCAGCGGCGGTGCGGGCCTCGCGCTCGAAGCGCTGCACGAACTCAGGGTCCATACTGAGCTGCGCGGCCAACACCTTGATCGCAACTGGGCGCTTAAGCAGTGTATCGACGGCGCGGTAAACCCGCGCCATGCCCCCTCGGCCCAGCTCGGCGCGGATCTCGTAACGGCCCAGCCGACGTCCGAGTAAGTTGGTCACAGCGTGGACTCCTGAGATTCGGGCAAGATAGCTGGAACAATCGGCGCGGCCCTAACGTCTACCTGAGACAGAGGATGATCACCTCTGGCGTCACCGTGCGCCAACGTGGTATTTTCATCTCCCAGATGGTATAATCAGGCAAACCGCCGCGATTGTACCACAACGCAAACCGTGTTTCAAAGCTGTGGTGGAGGTTTGCCAGATGCAGTCCGCGCCTGCTCCAAAACTCATGGTGAAAAGCCAGGATGGCCAGTTCCGCGAGCTTGAGTGGGATCGTGAGGCGATCTCGGTCGGGCGTGACAGCGCGAACGATATTGTGATCGATCACCCGCTGGCCTCGCGCCGTCACGCCCGCTTCGAGCGCGACGGCGACGGGTTTGCTATTCACGATCTGGAGAGTACGAACGGCACATTTGTAAACGGGGAGCGCCTGTCCGGCGCTCAGGTGCTGCACAACCAGGATCAGGTGATTATCGCCGATACGGTGATCATCTTTCAAGACCCCGAGGCGACGGTGAAGGGTGTGCTCCCGCCAGAGCTGCTGCGGGCTGTGCGTGAGGAGCTTCGGGTTGATAGCCGCACCAAAGAGGTCTTTATTCGCGGCCAGGTTCTCGACCCATCCCTCACGGTCAAGGAGTTTCAGCTCCTTGAGATGCTCTACTCCCGCCGCGGCCAGGTGATCAGCAAGGATGAGATCGCCCGCGATGTGTGGGACTACGAGGTGTTCGACTATAACGCGATCGACGCCCTGGTCTACCGGCTGCGCCAGCGCATTGAGCCCGACCCGGCCACCCCGCGTTACCTCGTCACCCAGCGCGGCTTCGGCTACAAGCTGATCACATCCCCCGACGCCTGATTAGTTTAGATTGCAGATTGCAGATTCTGCAATCTGCAATCTGCAACCTACAATGTCACACGTCAAGCTCACCGCCCCCGCCCGCCTGCGCGGCACCGTCGAAGTGCCCGGCGATAAGTCGATCTCGCACCGCGCGGTGATCTTCAACGCCGTGGCCGAGGGCAGCGCCCGGATCACGAACTTCCTCACTGGTGCCGATTGCCTCAGCACGATCTCCTGTGTCCGCGCCCTCGGCGTGGAGGTCTCCCAGGAGGGGGGCGAGGTGCATGTGCATGGCGTCGGCCTACGCGGCCTGCGCGAGCCCGTCGATGTCCTCGACTGCGGCAACTCGGGCACCACCCTGCGCCTGCTCGCTGGCCTGCTCGCTGGCACGCCGATCTTTAGCGTGCTCACCGGCGACGCCTCCCTTCGCTCGCGCCCCCAGCGCCGCATCGTCGCGCCTCTGCGCGCCCTCGGTGCTCAGATCGATGGCCGCCTGGCGGGCGACCGGGCACCCCTGGCCCTGCGCGGCGCCGAGTTGCGCGGCGGCGAGTATGTCCTCCCCGTCGCATCGGCTCAGGTTAAGTCGGCCCTCCTCCTGTCCGCCCTCGGCGGAAGCGGCCCGCTCACCCTCGGCGGGCGGATCGACTCGCGCGACCACACCGAGCGCATGCTGATCGCGATGGGTATCGACCTCCAGATTACAGCCGATCAGATCACGCTGCACCCGCCGACCCACCCTGTCCTGCCCTACGCGCTCTCGCTGCGCGTGCCGGGCGACCCGTCCAGCGCCGCGTTTTGGTGGGTCGCCGCCGCCATCCACCCCGACGCCGAGCTGACCACGCCGGGGATCTGTCTCAACCCTACCCGCACCGGCGCCCTCGATGTCCTCCGCGCGATGGGTGCCAATATCGAGATCACTAACCGGCGCAACGATGGCAGCGAGCCAGTTGGCGATGTCACCGTGCGATCCTCTCAGCTGCGCGGCACGGTCATCGGCGGCGACCTTGTCCCGCGCCTGATCGATGAGATTCCGATCCTCGCCGTCGCCGCCGCCTGCGCTGAGGGTGAGACCCTGGTGCAGGACGCCCAGGAGTTGCGGGCTAAAGAGACAGACCGCATCGCCACGGTGGCCGATGGCCTCGCCGCCCTCGGCGTCAAGGTCGAGCCAACAAGCGATGGAATGGGCCTGATCGGCCTCGGCGGCCCGGCCCTGCGTGGCGCGGCCCTCCAAAGCCACCACGACCACCGCCTGGCAATGGCATGGGCCATCGCCTCCCTCGTCGCCTCTGGCGAGACGACCATCGCCGACCCGGAGTCGGCATCTGTGTCCTACCCCGGATTCTGGGAAACTCTAGCGAAATTGTGAAAGTTGAAGGTTGAAGGTTGCATGTCGCGCCGTGCGGCATGCAACCTTCAACCTTCAACTTTCAACATCCACATGAGCGAAACCTTCAGCTTCAAGATAGAGGTCTTCACCGACGCCCTGCTAATCGTCGGCAGCTACGATCTGCCGCTCTATCGGCGGGTGAGCGATGCGATCAACAGTCGGCTGCACCGCTTTGTCACCCTGCGCGACGCTAGCGTCGCCCCGATCTGGAAGCCCCAGCAGAGCCAGCGGGTGCCCCAGCTGCTGGTCGATCTCACCAGCGCCCTGCTGGTCGCCGTGATCGAGGAGCCAACGGCACCGCCCGACTTCGTCGCCCCCGCCCCCCTGCGCGACACGCAGCCGATGATGTTCTTTACGCCGGCCTTCGCCATGCGCGCCGACTTCTACAAGCGCACTGATATGGAGCTTGTGGCGATGCTGAGCGAGATGAGCGACGACTTCATCCCGCTGAGCAATGTCTCCATCTTCCCGCTCCACGGCGGAGCGGCCCTCTCACGCAAATTCGTCTGCCTCGGTCGCACCCACATCCAGGCGCTCTTCGCAGTCGGCGCGCCGATCACAAACGCGCCGGTTCCGGCCCCTAGTAGTGAGCCGCTTGTTGAGTCCGAGCCCGATCAGCCTGAGGAGCCTCCCATAGATTCGGGCGAGGAGCCGACAGAGGCGTAGGCGCTATTGCAGATTGCAGATTGTCAGCGACAACCTGCAATCTGCGATTGTATGAAAGGATTCACTGTGAAAATCCTCGTCACCGGCGGCGCCGGCTATATCGGCAGCGCCACCGCTGCCGAGCTTCTCGCCGCCGGGCACCAGGTCGTCGTCTTCGATAACCTCTATCAGGGCCACCGCCAGGCCGTCCCCGCAGGGGCCGCCTTTGTCCAGGGCGACCTGTCTCGCCGCGAGGATGTGGCCCGCCTCTTCGCCGAGCACCCCGGCATCGACGGGATCATGCACTTCGCCTCCTACACGCTAGTCGGCGAGAGCATGCAGCAGCCCCTGCTCTACCTGCGCGATAATCTGGTGAACGCGGCCAACTTGCTGGAGGTCGCCGTCGCTGCCGGCGTGCGCCGCTTCATCCTCTCATCCACGGCAAACCTCTTCGATGACCCGGCGAAGATGCCGATCGACGAGCACGAGCGGATCGTCCCTGGCTCGCCCTATGGCGAGTCGAAGTTCTTCATCGAGCGTATGCTCCACTGGTTCGAGCGGATCTACGGGCTGAAGTACGCCTGTCTGCGCTACTTTAATGCCAGCGGCGACACCCCCGAGCGCGGCGAGGACCACGACCCCGAGACACACCTGATCCCGCTGATCCTCCAGGTGGCCCTCGGCCAGCGCCAGCAGATCACAATCTTCGGCGACGACTACCCCACCCCCGACGGAACCTGCGTGCGCGACTATGTCCACGTCGTCGATCTGGCCCAGGCCCACATCCTAGCCATGGAGTCGCTCGACCGGCTCGGCTCGTGCAAGTACAACCTGGGCAACGGCAGCGGCTTCAGCGTGATGGAGGTGCTGGAGACAGCCCGCAAGGTGACGGGGCACCCCATCCCGCATGTGATCGGCCCGCGCCGCGCTGGCGACCCGGCCACCCTGGTGGCCTCATCCGAGTCGATCCGCCGCGATCTCGGCTGGAGCCCGCTCTACCCCGATATCGAGTCGATCATGCGCAGCGCCTGGGAGTGGCATCGCACGCATCCGCAGGGCTACGGGGAGTAGGGTGATTTTTGATTGCAGATTGTAGATTTTAGATTGATCGGACTTAGCTGCAATCTGCGATCTGCAATCTGCAATCTGCAATCTGCGGTAGTGGCCCAATGTGGAATGGTGGTCATTCCGAGCGAAGCGAGGAATCCCGTTCGGGACCCTTCGCTTGGCTCAGGGTGACATTCGAGATAGATCCACTACTTAATCTGCAATCTGCAATCTACAGTCTGCAATCTGCAATTCAACGAAGGGAGACGATGATGTTGCCCCCATACCGTGACGAGCCGTTCGGCGACTTCTCCAGCTCGGATCGCCGCTCCGCCATGCAGCGCGCCCTGCGCCATGTGTCTGGCCAGTTCGGCGCGAGCTACCCGCTGGTGATCGGCGGCGAGCATATTATGCGCGAGGAGAAGCTGGCCTCGATCAATCCCTGCGAGCCCAAGAAGGTGGTCGGCTATGTCTCCAAGGCCGACCAGGAGCTGGCCAACCAGGCTGTGCTGGCCGCCGAGACCGCCTTCCAGACCTGGAAGAAGGTGCCGGTGGAGGCCCGCGCCCAGGTGATCCTGCGCGCCGCCGCGATCATGCGCCGCAACAAGGAGGAGCTGGCTGCCTGGATGATCTACGAGGTGGGCAAGAGCTGGGTCGAGGCCGACGCCGATGTGGCTGAGGCGATCGATTTCTGCGAGTACTACGCCCGCCAGGCCCTTGATCTCCAGGGCAAGGACCAGCCGCTTACCCACAACCCCGGCGAGTACCTCCAGCTGCGCGCCATCCCGCTCGGCCCCGGCGTGGCCATCCCGCCCTGGAACTTTCCCCTGGCCATCGCCACCACCCTCGCTGTGGCCCCGATCGTGGCCGGCAACACGGTGGTGCTCAAGCCCTCGCCGCGCGCCCCGGTGATGTCCGTGCGCCTGGTGGAGATCCTAGAGGCCGCCGGCCTGCCGCCCGGCGTGGTCAACCTGGTGATGGGCGACGACGATGTGCTGGGCGATTACCTGGTCGATCACCCGAAGGTGCGCTTCATCGGCTTCACCGGATCGAAGGGCGTCGGCCTGCGCGTGCTCGGCCGCGCCGCCGTGCGTCACCCAGGCCAGAACTGGCTCAAGCGCACTATCTTGGAGATGGGCGGCAAGGACGCGACCGTGGTGGACGAGACGGCCGACCTGGACGCGGCGGCTGACGGGATCGTGGCCGGGGCCTTCGGCTTTCAGGGCCAGAAGTGCAGCGCCTGCTCGCGGGCGATCATCGTCGAGTCGGTCTACGACGCCGTGCTCAAGCGGGTGGTCGAGAAGGCGGCCCAGCTGCGGCTGGGCAACCCGGCCCAGCCCGAGGCGAACGTGGGCGCGGTGATCGACAAGCGCGCCTTCGACAGCATCAGCAGCTACATCGCCATCGGCCAGGATGAGGGTCGGCTGGTGGTGGGCGGCGAGGTGGTCGACCACGAGCTGATCAAGGATGGCGGCTACTTCATCAACCCCACCGTGTTCGCCGACGTCAGCCCGCAGGCGCGCATCGCCCAGGAGGAGATCTTCGGGCCGGTGCTGGCGGTGATCAAGGCCAAGGACTTCGACGAGGCCCTGGCGATCGCCAACGACACCGAGTACGGCCTGACCGGTGCGCTCTTCTCACGCGACGTGGAGCGCCTGGAGCGCGCCCGCGAGGAGTTCCACGTCGGCAACCTCTACCTGAACCGCAAGTGTACCGGCGCCATCGTGGGCGTCCACCCCTTCGGCGGCTTCAACATGTCGGGCACCGATAGCAAGGCGGGCGGCCCCGACTACCTGCGGCTCTACACCCAGCTCAAGTCGGTCGCCGAGAAGCTGTAGCCGATAGCCGATAGCCGATAGCCGATAGCCGATAGCCGCATTCTCGGCTATCGGCTATCTATTTGGATCATGTGTCCATGTGTCTACCAAAGATCGTTGTGCGCATTGCCTAATTGCTGCTTGTGGCTTCCCTCCTATACTGTTGTTTATTACACACATACCATATTAGGCAATAGAGCATAAGTAACGCTGTCACCCTGAGCGAAGCGAAGGGTCCCGGCCGGGATTCTTCGCTGCGCTCAGAATGACAGGACGCCTCACAGGGTTACTTCTGCGGTATTGCCATATTAGGCAATACCGCAGAAGTAACCCTGTCACCCATGTCACGCTGAGCGCAGCGAAGCGTCCCGGCCGGGATTCTTCGCTGCGCTCAGAATGACAGAACACTTCACAGGGTTACTTCTGCGGTATTGCCATATTAGATAGTTGCGCCAGGAACGCGCGGTAATGGGGCCGCACGTACCTGAGAGGATCGGGACGACCATCTATAGATGCCCTGGCGGCGAAGCCCTGACAACAACTGGTGTTGTCGGGGATTTTTTTGTGCATTGCTGCACTCGATGAAGGAGCTGAGGATTGGACGCGATCAATGGGGCCGACACGGCGTGGATACTCGTTTCGAGCGCGCTGGTAATGCTGATGACCCCGGCCCTCGGGCTGTTCTACGGCGGCCTTGTCCGCCAGAAGAACGCCCTCTCGACGATTATGCACAGCTTCTTCATGCTGGGCTTTGTGAGCGTGATCTGGGCGCTGGTGGGCTACAGCCTGGCGTTTAGCCCCACCATCGGGGGCGTGATCGGCGGGCTGAGCTGGGCTGGCCTGAACGGCGTGGGGCTTGAGCCCAACCCCGACTACGCGGCGACCATTCCGCACCAGGCATTTATGGTCTACCAGATGATGTTCGCCGTGATCACACCGGCCCTGATCTCGGGCGCATTCGCCGAGCGCAAGCGCTTTAAGGCGTTCGTGATCTTCTCGCTGCTCTGGCTGCTGCTGGTCTATGTGCCGGTGGCCCACTGGGTCTGGGGCGTGGGCGGTTGGATCCGCAATCTGGGCGCGCTGGACTTCGCTGGCGGCACGGTTGTCCACATCACCTCGGGCGTCTCGGCGCTGGTGTGCGCGCTCGCGCTCGGCAAGCGCGTGGGCTACGGCAGCGAGCCGATGGAGCCGCACAACGCCACCTTGAGCATCCTGGGCACCGGTATGCTGTGGTTCGGCTGGTTCGGCTTCAACGCCGGTAGCGCGCTAGGCATCGGCACCCTGGCGGTCTCCGCCTTTGTAAACACGCACCTGGCGGCGGCAATGGGCGCGATCACCTGGATGACGGCGAGCTGGGTGCGCCACCGCCGACCGAGCGTGCTGGGCGCATCGGCGGGGGCGGTGGCCGGGCTAGTCGGCATCACCCCCGCAGCCGGCTTCGTCACCCCGATGGCTGCGATCATCATCGGCTTTATGGTTGGCCTGTCCTGCTTCTTCGCGGTTGAGATGTTCGTGCGTGGGCGCGTGGACGACGCCCTCGATGTGTTCGGCGTCCACGGTGTCGGTGGGATCGTCGGCGCGATCGCCACCGGCATCTTCGCCACGAAGACGATCAACCCGGCCGGTGCCGATGGTCTGCTCTACGGCAACCCCGGCCAGCTCGTCACGCAGATCATCGCGGTGGCCGTGGTGGCCATCTACTCGGCCGTGATCACCTGGGTGCTGCTGTCAATCGTCAATATCACCATTGGTATCCGCGTCTCTCCCGAGGAAGAGGCCCGCGGACTCGACGCCTCGCAGCACGGCGAGAGCGCCTACCAGATCTAACACTGAGTCACTGAGCCACTGAGCCATTGAGCAAGGAGCACTCTCATGGAGATGATCATCGCAATGACCCTGTTCGCCGTCCTGGTCGCCTGCTGGGTCATCCTCCCAGCCAGCCCAGCAAGTGCCACCTACGCCCTCGGCACCTCTGAGCCGCTGGCGAGCAGCCCGGCCCGGCACATGGCCTGATCGTCGCTCCTGCTGGAATCTATCGATGTGCGCTCATGACGAGCGGGCCGGGGAACCTTCTCCCCGGCCCGTTCGTCATGAGCGCGTAACACAAACGACACGCGGGCCGTCGGCCCGCTCTAGCAGGAGCGAAGGTGACAACCATGGAGAACCGTAACCCCACCCTTATCGGCGTCCTCGCCGGTGCCCTGATGATTGCCGTGCTGGCCCTCGGCGCGATCGGCACGGCCCTGATCAGCCGCCCCAGCCCCGCCGAGGCCCAGGCCAGCGGCGTGGGCGGTATGCGCCAGATCACCGTCGTTGGCAACGGCGAGGTGAAGGTCACGCCCGACACCGCCAGCGTCCAGATCGGCGTTGAGACCACGGCCCCCACCACCCAGGAGGCCCTGTCCCAGAACTCTGCTCAGGCCAACGCGATCATCGAGCAGATCAAGGCGCTCGGCGTGGCCGAGAAGGATATCCAGACCAGCGGGTTTAACATCTACCCGACCTATGGCAACGATGGCCGCGAAGTGACGGGCTACACCGTGAGCAACCAGGTGAGCGTGACCATCCGCGACCTGGCCCAGGCCGGGGATCTGCTCGACCAGGTCGTCAAGGCGGGCGCGAACCGCATCTACGGCGTGAGCTTCAGCGTGGCCGATCCGGCCGCCACCCTGGCCCAGGCCCGCGACAAGGCCGTGGCCGACGCCAAGGCCCGCGCCGAGCAGCTGGCCGGGCAGGCCGGTGCCACCATCGGCCAGGTGCTCGTGATCAGCGAGAACGTCGGCTCCAGCCCGGTGGTGCCCATGCCGATGATGGACCGCGCCGTCGGTGCCGCCGCGGCTGTCCCCGTCCAGGCCGGCGAGCAGAGCTACAGCGCCCAGGTGCAGATCACCTACGAGCTGCGGTAGGCTGGGAGTCGGGAGTTAGGAGTCAGGAGTCAGGGGTCAGGAGTCGGGAACAACAAGGGAGCGCGCCAGCTTGCTGGTGCGCTCCCATATTGGTTCCGATGCGCGGCCCCCGACTCCCGACTCCCGACTCCTGACTCCCATATTGGTTCCGATGCGCGGCCCCCGACTCCCGACTCCCGACTCCTGACTCCCAACCTACACAGCCAGCCCCGCCGACAGGAAGCGGATAACATGGTCGGCGGCGGCGTCCACATCATCATCCACGAGACGGCTGAGGTTCTGCACCGTGTGCGGGCTGAGCAGCGCTAGGCAGATCGCGGCGAGCATAAGCGGGTCGCCGCTGCGGATGCTGCCCTGGCGCTGGCCAGAGGCGATCACATGGGCGAGCAGATCGTGGAGCGAGGCGTAGAGCCCCGGGTGGTCGAGGTCGGCCGGGGCATCGGCGGGGTCGGGGCGCAGGTCGATCAGGGCTGCCTGGCGGACGCTCTGGCGGTACTGCACCAGGATGATCGCCCGCAGCTTCTCCAGCGGGTCGTGGGCGTGGTCTGCGGCCTGAAATAGACAGTGGCGCGTGTCCTGGCATGCCGCCTCGCTCACAGCGGCGAAGAGCAGATCTTTGCTCGGGAATCGCCGGTAGATCGTGCCTACGCCAACGCCTGCCCGCCGCGCAACCTCCTCCATCTTCACGTCGGGGCCGCGCTCGGCGAAGAGCTCCTGGGCCGCCTGAAGCACCCGCTCCATATTTCGCTGCACATCCCGCCGCTCGCGCCGCGCGCCCGCTGCCGCTTCCTCTGCCATCCCCGCGCTCCTCGCTCGCCCCCCTGCCTTTGTACCGGCGCAAGTATAGCATAGTCCAATAAAAAGTGGAAGCATTATTCCACTTCTGAGAGCGCTGAACAGTATGAGCGAGCCACTGGGCCGCTGCTCAGGGCAAGGCAGCCTCGGTTTGACCCACGCCCGCGCCACAGGCTATACTACGCCAAGGGAAACACCACCATCAATGAGGAGCAGGCAATGAGCACGATCAGCGATGACGAGATTGAGGAGAAGCTAGAGGATCTGGTTGGGTGGGCACGCCAGGGCGATCTGATCATCAAGACCTACAAGCTGCCCAGCTTCCCCGCCGCGATCGCCTTTGTCGTCAACGTCGGTTTCCTGGCCGAGTCTGCCGGACACCACCCCGACATCGACATCCGCTATAACAAAGTCACCCTGGCCCTGACCACCCACGACGCCGGAGGCATCAGCGAGAAGGATTTCGATCTGGCGGCCGCCGCCGATGAGCTGATGGGGTAGGGGAGATTATGGAGAGCTTGCCCTCCATCGTCATCCTACCAGGAAAGGCACCCATGCCGACAATCGACACCGCCGTTGGGCGAGCCTTCTACGCAGCGCGAGGGAACGCCGGCCCGGCCATCCTCTGCATTCATGGGGCCGGGGGCAGCCACAGCCACTGGGGCCACCTGCTCGGCGGCCTCGACGACATCGCCCGCGTTTACGCGGTCGATCTTCCTGGCCACGGGCGCTCCGACCCGCCCGGCCATGCATCCATCCCTGGTTATGCCGAGTTTATATTCGCCCTGATGGACGCCCTGGAGCTAGAGCGGGCAGTGCTGGCTGGCCACTCGATGGGCGGGGCGATCACGCTCACCGCCGCCACAGAGCGCCCCAGTCGCGTCACCGGCCTCATCCTCGCTGGCTCCAGCGCCCGCCTGCGCGTGCTGCCCTCCCTGATCGAAGGGCTCGTCGGCGACCCCGAGGACGCCATTGACCAGATGGTGGGCATGCTCTACGCCGCTGACGCCCCCGCCGAGCTGCGCGCCGCCGGGGCCGCCGAGTATCGTCGCTGCGACCCGCTGGTCTTCCGGGATGACTTTATCGCCTGCGACGGCTTCGATATCAGGCCGCGCCTCGCCGAGCTACGCCTACCTGCCCTGGTGATCACCGGCACCGAGGATCGCATGGTTCCGCCAAAGCTAAGCGCCGAGCTGCACGCCGGGCTCGCGGGTGCCCAGCTCGCCAGCATCAGCGGTGCCGGACACATGCCCATGGTCGAGCGCCCCGATCAGGTCGTCGCGGCGATCCGGGAGTGGCTGGGTGCCAAGATGGTGCCCTCCTAGAGCACTGAGCAGTATGCTTGAGTCACTGAGTCACTGAACTTGGTGGCTCGCTGCCCTTGCCCCTTCCTATTGCAATACCTTCGCCAATTATCCAGTGAGCACCTCATCATCGTGGTGACGTCGGACAGGCAGTGGAGCAGTGGTAGCATGGTTCCCATGCCTTTTGTGGTTCCTCCGTTGTGTGCCTTTGAACAACCCAACGGCACCACAGAAGCCATTTTCGTTCGCAGTCATTTTTGGCGAAGATATTGCTTGACAGATCAGGTTACGACGACACATAATAGCTGCCATCTTCCCGCTGTTGAGGAGAACCCCTATGCCTGCTACCTGGTCGCTCCCTGAGTACCTGGATCGTAAGCGCGATCTGGTCGATGCCTACCGCGAGCAGCTGCGCGCGTCCGACGCCGCGCCGGCCCCGCTGCGCGCCTCCGTCACGGTGGCGGCGGGCACCGGCCTACGCCCGGTGCGCATCCGTGATCATATGGTCGTCACCGATGCGGGTGCGGCTCTGGGCGGCTACGGCCTTGGCCCCAGCGCCCCCGAGTTGCTGCTCGGCGCGCTCGCCAGTTGCCTTGCCCACTCGGCTATGGTTATCGCCGCCGACCGGGGCGTGGCCTTCGAGCAGTTTGAGGTTGAGGTGACCGGCCAGCTCGACTACCGGGGCACGCTCGCCGTGGCGGATGACGCCATCGTCTACCCTACGAACCTGGCCTACACCCTGCGCTTCTCCGGCGATGTCCTCGATGCGGATGTCGCCGCGATCCAGGCCGATATCGCCCGGTTCTGCCCGGTGCTGCTGGCCCTGACGACCCCGCTTGCGGTGGAGGGCCGGTCCGAGCGGATGTCGTAGGGGCGGGATGTCGTAGGGGCGGCTCGCGAGCCGCCCCTACTCGTCACCTGATCCGGTTCGTGCGTTCGGGGGCATGGATGGCGAAGCGACGAAAGCGCTCGGCGCAGGCGGGCGCGCCGGGCATCCTGCCGGTGGCCCTGGGGCTGGTGGCGCTGGTGGCGCTGGCGGTCGGGATTGCCGTGGCCCTAGGGCGGTCTGCGCCCGCGCCCGCCACCGCTCCCCCCGAGGCGGTTGACGGCTGCCGCTCCACGCCGCAGTTCGTCGCTTCGGTGGCCGAGTCTCCCGATGTGGCACTGGCCACCGATGGGCGCGAGATGGGACTGGCCCTGCGCGCCGCTACGGGCGAGGCGCCGGCCTACCAGCATCCGACCTGGGACGACGCTGGCTACCTGGGCGCGATCGCCTACGACCGCCAGGGCAATGTGTACGCCGCGCCGACCCCGCGCCTCTCGCTGGCCGATAACCCGCTAGACGGGGCGGCGACGATCTGGCGGGCGGATACGGCCACCGGCGAGATGCGGCCCTTCGTAACCCTGCCGGGCGCGGCTAGCGCGCGTAACCCCTTCGGCATGCTCGGCCTGTTCTACGCCTGCGATCTGGAGACGCTCTATGCCGGGTCGGTGCTCGGCTCGATGCCGACCGAGGAGCGCGGCGGGGTGGTGGCCGTCCATCTACCAGACGGCGGGCAGACGGTGGTGCTGGAGGGCAGGGATGTGATGGGCGTGCTGCTGGTGCGCCAGGGCGCGGGCTACACGCTCTACGCCGGGCTGGCCCGCAGCCCCGAGGTGCTTGCCCTGCCGCTCGATTCTCAGGGCCGAGCGCTCGGCCCGGCCACCACCCTGCTCGACCTGACCGAGGCCGGGGCCACGCCCCAGGAGCGGGCGCGCAAGCTGCGCCTCATCGGCGGCGAGCTAGTGGCCGACCTGGTGCCCTTCGCCTTCTCGCTCCAGGCGAACGCGACCGACACGCCGCAGATCCGGCGGGCGACGTGGTTCTGGGACGCGGCTGCAGGCGCGTGGTCGCTACGCCAGCCCGCGCAGCGTTCGTAGCAGATCCTCGCGCGAGCAGCCCTTCAGCAGGAAGGCGGCGGCCAGAGCCGCCGCCCGGTAGATTGGGTGCAGTGTCAGGACGACGAATCGGGCGGTGGGCCAGTTGCTTTGACCCACCTGGTGATGTTGAGGGACACCACCAGAAATTACTCCCAGCTCCAGTCCTTGAACTGATCGCGCAGATGGGCCTTGAGGAACTTGCCGGTGGAGGTGCGCGGGATCTCGTCCACGAAGACGAAGGCATCGGGCAGCCAGAACTTCGCCACCAGGGGCGCCAGATAGTCGTGCAGCTCCTGGCTTGTCACGCTAGCCCCCTCCTTGAGCACGATCGCCGCCAGGGGGCGCTCGTCCCAGCGCGGGTGGGCCACCGCGATCACGGCGGCCTCGCGCACGGCGGGGTGGCCCATCAGGGCGTTCTCTAGATCCAGCGAGCTGATCCACTCGCCGCCGGACTTGATCAGATCCTTCGTGCGGTCAGTGATCTTCACATAGCCGTCGGGGCTGATCGTCACCACATCGCCGGTGCGGAACCAGCCATCGGCGCTCCACTTATCGCGCTCGCTCTCCAGCTTGAAGTAGCTCGCGGCCACCCAGGGGCCGCGCACCTCCAGCTCACCCATCGTCTCGCCATCCCATGGCGCCTCTCCGTTCTCATTCATCGCCCGGATATCCACCAGCGGCACGGAGGTCCCTTGGCAGGCACGCAGCGCATAGAGGGTGTCGGCATCAACATCAGCGAGGTCGTCCCTTACCCGCGAGACCGTGCCCAGCGGGCTCATCTCTGTCATGCCCCAGGCGTGGAGCACCTTGAGGTTGAACGTGTCGAAGGCGCGGATCATCGCCTCGGGCGCGGCCGCGCCGCCTACGACCATCTCCATGGGCAAGAGCTTCCAGCGATCCGGCTCCTTCTGGAGCGCCTGGAGTACGCCCATCCAGATCGTGGGCACGCCAGCCGTCTTCGTCACCTGCTCAGACTCGTAGAGATCGAGCAGGTTTACGGCGTCGAGGTAGGGGCCAGGCATGGCCAGCTTGCAGCCGACCATCACACCGGTGAAGGGCAGCCCCCAGGCGTTCACATGGAACATGGGCACCACCGGGGTCAGCACATCGCGCTGCGAAAGATTGAGCATATCGGGCAGGGCCGAGCCGAGCGAGTGCAGGATGGTGGAGCGGTGCGAGTAGACCACGCCCTTGGGCCTGCCGGTGGTGCCCGATGTGTAGCACATACCCATAGGCGCGTCCTCGGGCAGATCGGGGTAGGAGAAGTCGCCCGTCGCGGTGTCCAGGAAATCCTCGTAGCTGGTGAGACCCTCGGGCACGGGCTGGCCGGTCAGCGGCACGACGATCACCTTCTCAACCTTGATATGGTTCTTGATCGCTTCATAGAGCTTGAGCAGCACATCGTCCAAGATCAGGAATCGATCCTCGGCGTGGTTGATGATATAGGCGATATCGGTGGGGTGTAGGCGCAGGTTGAGCGTGTGGAGCACGCCGCCAACCACCGGGATGCCGAAGTATGCCTCCAGGTGGGCGTAGGTGTTCCAGCTCAAGGTTGCCACCCGGTCGCCGGGCTGAAGTCCGGCCCTCTGAAGGGCCTCGGCGAGGGCGCGCGAGCGGCGGTAGAAGTCGGCGTAGGTGTAGCGGTGGAGCGACTTGTCCGGCATGCGCGTGACAATCTCGCTTTTGGGGAAGAGCTTGCCAGCCCGCTCCAGCAGGTGGCTCAGGGTTAGCGGCGTGTGCATCATCGTCGATAGCATGAAGTTCTCCGGGTCCGCATCGGCGCGGTTGATCAGATTGGCTTCTACGCGGGGTGTCTCTCATGATAGGAGCAGGGCGGGCGGGAGTCAAATCTCGCCTGCATAATCCATGAGGTAGCCCCGCAGAACAGCCTCGATGGACGCCAAAGCACCGGTGAACATTGGTGCTTTTGCCCGTGGCGGCAAGAGCCGCGTGCCGACCAAAGCCCTCGACCATGATTTTCAGCCGGACGAGATGCGGTGCTACGTTCACTATGAACTGTCAAGTTGCTACGAACCTTGTCTTTCCAATTTTTTTGTTGGGTTTGGGCGGCGAAGCCCCAGGACGTTGCAACAGCCCTGCCGGGCGGCAGTTGACAGGTTTCTTGATCGTCGAGATCTGCTATACTACAAAACATCCGTTCATATTGCCGAGGGAGAGGGATGGAGCCAGAGGAGATCGCCGCGCTGCTGGCGTTGCCCGAGGGGGAGAAGTTGGCCTTCGCCCGCGAGAAGAGTCGGCTGGACGATATTGCTGAGACGCTGGTGTCCTTCGCCAACGCGCAGGGCGGCGAGCTGCTGCTGGGTGTCTCGGGGCGGGCCAGGGCGAAGGCCGAGGGCCTGGCCGATGTCGTCGCGGCCCGCGAGCTGCTGCTAGAGGCGGCCCTGGCCTGCACGCCGCCGCTCATCCTGCCCCTGCCGCGCCTCGTTCGCCACGGCGAGGCCGCGCTGCTGCTGGCCAGCGTGCCCGCCGGGCTCTCGCAGGTCTACAGCCTGCACGGCAAGTACCTGCGCCGCGAGGGCGGCACTAACCAGCCCCTTGCCCCCGACGCCCTGCGCCGCCTGCTGGTCGAGCGCGGCGACGTGAGCTGGGAGCGCGGCGCGCCCGGCGGGGCCATAGCCGACGAGCTTGATCCGCACAAGGTCAACGCCTACGCCCGCCGGGTTGGCCCCGAGGCCGAGTCCGACCCCATGGCCTTCCTGCTGCGGCGAGGCTGTGTCGTCCGGGGGCTAGGGGTTGGGGGTTGGGGGGTAGATGCCCAACCCCTAGCCCCCAACTCCCAACCCCTAACGCCGACCAACGCCGGCCTGCTGCTCTTCGCCCGCAGTGTGGAGGAGCGCTACCCCCAGGCCGAGATCACGCTCGTCCACTACCGGGGGCGCGATATGGGCGATGTGTTCGAGCGCGAGGACGTGCGCGACACCCTGCCCGAGGCGGTGCGCCGGGCCGAGCGCTGGCTGATGGAGCATATGCGCAAGGGCAGCCGCATGGTCGGCCTGGAGCGCCAGGACTGGACGCAGTTCCCGCCCGGCGCCGTGCGCGAGGCTCTGGTGAACGCCGTTGCCCACCGCGACTACAGCGTGCGCGGTGAGGGCGTGCGGATCGGTCTGTTCGCCGACCGACTGGAGTGCTACTCGCCTGGCCGCCTGCCCGGCCACGTCACCCTGGAGAATATCGTCGCCGAGCGCTTCTCGCGTAATGAGAGCCTGGTCCAGGTGCTGGCCGACCTCGGCCTGATCGAGCGGCTTGGCTACGGGATCGACCGTATGCTGCGCCAGATGGATGACGCCGACCTGCCGCCGCCGCAGTTCCGTGAGACGGCGGCAGGCTTCCTGGTGACGCTCCATGGCCAGCCGACCGAGGGCCTCGGCCCCGAGGGGCTCGATACCCGCGAGTGGGCGCGCCAGGGTCTCAATGAGCGCCAGATCGCCGCCCTGATCTTCCTCGCCGCGCAGCGCCGCATCACGAACCGTGACCTCCAGGAGCTTCACCCCGACGTGAGCGCCGAGACTATCCGCCGCGACTTGGTTGACCTCGTGGATCGCGGGATGTTGCTGCGCGTCGGCGAGAAGCGTGCGACCTATTACATAATGAAATGAATAATGATGTAGGGCCGAAGCCCCATATGCATCAAGGTAAGCCCCCGGCCTCCCAGAATTTCTTGTTGTTTTGGCCAAAATGGTCAGCGAAGCTGACCATTTTGGCCAAAACAACGCTGGTTTTTAGGGCGGCAGCCCTAAACTTAAATTGATATGCTCCACAACATTGTGATCGTCCTCCACCGCCCGCGCGACGTGCGCAACATCGGGGCGGTGGTGCGGGCGATGAAGAATATGGGCTTTGCCCGGCTGCGCCTGGTCGATCCGGCCCCCTTCGACATGGCCGATATCGGCGGGATCGCCCACCGCAGCGAGGATGTCACCACCGCGATGGAGGTCTTTCCCGACCTGGCATCGGCCCTGGCCGACATGCACTATGTGGTCGGCACGAGCGCCCGGCCCCACGGCGGTCGCGCGCCGCGCGCCGATGTGGCCGCCCTGGCGGGCGAGCTGCTGGCCCGCGCCGCCTCCGGCCCGGTGGCCATGCTCTTCGGCCCCGAGGATAACGGCCTCGATACGGCTGCGCTCGACCGCTGCCACGCCCTGCTCAGCCTGCCTTGCGACCCGGACTACCCTTCGCTGAACCTGGCCCAGGCCGCCCTGCTCACGCTCTACGAGCTGCGCCAGGCTGCGCTGGGCGCACCCCCGCCGCCACAAGCCCGCGTTGCCGCGCCCGCCGCAGATCTTGATCGGGCCATGGAGCTGGTCGGCGCGGCCCTGCGCGCCATCGGCTTTCACAAGTCCGGCGACGGCGCGGCGACCGAGCGCGCCCTGCGCGCCCTGCTTATGCGCGCCGCTCCCGACGCCCGCGAGCTGGCGCTGGTCGGCGCGATCGCCCGCGAGATCGTGAAGCTGCGCCGCTAGAATGACCAACGACCAATGACGAACGACCAAATGACCAATGACCAATGACCAATCACGCCTCGGACTTCGTCGTTCATTCAACCCCCAACCCCCAACCCCCAGCCCCCACTGAAAGAACCCGTATGTCAGAGAAGCGACTCCCGATCACCGCCGAGCAGCTGCGCGAGATCGTCGCCCAGCACCCGACGCCGCTCTACCTCTACGACGAGGCGGGCATCCGGCGGGCGGCGCGCGATCTGTCGGCGGCCTTCGCCTGGGCGCCGCAGTTTCGCAACTACTTCGCGGTGAAGGCCACGCCCAACCCGCATATCCTCAAGATTCTGGCCGAGGAGGGCTGCGGGGCCGACTGTAGCTCGCTGCCCGAGCTGCTGCTGGCTGAGCGGGCCGGGATCGTCGGCAAGGCGATCATGTTCAGCTCGAACGACACTCCCGCCGAGGAGTTTGTCGCGGCTCGCCGCCTGGGGGCCGTGATCAACCTGGATGATGTCGGCCACCTAGACTACCTGGGGCGGCACGCCGGGCTGCCCGAGCTGATCTCGTTCCGCTACAACCCCGGCCCGCTGCGCGAGGGCAACCCGATCATTGGCCGCCCCGAGGAGGCCAAGTTTGGCTGCACCCGCGAGCAGCTCTTCGCCGGCTATGCGGCCGCGCGCGAGCGCGGCATCCGGCGGTTCGGCATCCATACCATGCTGGCCTCGAACGAGCTCGACCCTGGCTACTTTGTGGCCACGGCGCGCATGCTCTTCGACCTGGCCGCTGTGATTAGCCAGCAGCTCGACATAACCTTCGAGCTGATCAATCTGGGCGGCGGGATCGGCATCCCCTACCGGCCCGAGGATCGCCCGGTGAACCTGGCGGCGGTTGGGGAGGGGGTGCGGGCGGCCTACGAAGTCACGTTCGGCGCGGCGGGCCAACCGCCGGCCCTGGCCATGGAGTGCGGGCGGGTGATCACCGGCCCCCACGGCTACCTGATCACCACGGTGCGCCATATGAAGGCGACCTACCGCTCCTACGCGGGCACCGACGCGAGCATGGCCAACCTGATGCGGCCGGGCATGTATGGCGCTTACCATCACATCTCGGTCGTGGGCAAAGAGAACGCTCCGGCCGACACCACCTACGATGTGACCGGCTCGCTCTGCGAGAATAACGATAAGTTCGCGGTTGGCCGGGCGCTGCCCGCGCTATCCGTGGGCGACCTGCTGATCATCCACGACGCGGGCGCGCACGGCCACGCCATGGGCTTCAACTACAACGGGAAGCTGCGCTCGGCCGAGCTCCTGCTAGAGCAGGGCGGCGTGGCGCGGCTGATCCGCCGGGCCGAGACGGTTGATGACTACTTCGCGACGCTGGTGTAGGGGCGCGGAGTCGGGGCGTAGCAGCAGCATCGGCTCCGGCGCGGCCGCGCCGGAGCCGATCCTGCTGCTACGCCCTTACGGCTTGGCTGGAGATATACTGGCGGGCGGCGTTGCTGGCGGCGCGGGTGCCCGCCCCCCAGACTGTTCGCGCAGCAGCACGAGCGAGCGCGGCTGTAGCTCGTAGATCTCGCTGGAGGGAGCCCGCTCGCCGTTGCCCTCGGGGTCGGCCGTGTCGATCAGCACCTCCCAGACCGGGTCATCGGGCCAGTCGGGCAGGATGAAGGGCACCGGCTCGTGGCCTGCGTTGAAGAGCGCCAGCAGGACATCGTCGCGCACCGGGTGGCCCTGCTCATCGGTCTCGCGCATCACCTTGCCGTTGAGCAGCAGCCCGATACAGCGCAGGTCAGGGCTATTCCAGAGGCTCGGGTCAACCTCCTGGCCGTCGGGGCTGAGCCACTCCACATCATACTCGGCGCCGCCGGGGCTGAGCCTGCCGGTGAAGAAACCGCGTCGGCGCAGGATGGGGTGGGACTTGCGCAGCGCGATCAGCATGCGGGTGAAGGAGAGCAGACCCTCGGCCTCGGCGTTGGGCGACCAGTCGAGCCAGGAGATCGGGTTGTCCTGGCAGTAGGCGTTATTATTGCCCTGCTGGGTGCGCCCGCGCTCGTCGCCGGCCAGCAGCATCGGCGTGCCCTGCGAGAGCAGCAGGGTAGCAAGCAGGTTGCGGATCTGGCGCAGCCGTATCTCGCGGATCTCGGGGTCGTCGGTCGGCCCCTCCACCCCGCAGTTCCACGAGTTATTATGGTTATCGCCGTCGCGGTTGCCCTCGCCGTTATCCTCGTTATGCTTCTCGTTGTAGCTCACCAGGTCGCGCATGGTGAAGCCATCGTGGGCGGTGATGAAATTGATGCTGTGGCTCGGGCGGCGCCCATTGTGCTTGAAGAGGTCGGACGAGCCCATAAATCGCGAGGCGAACTCGGCGGCCTGGCCCATGTTGCCCTTCCAGAACGAGCGGATGTTGTCGCGGTACTTGCCGTTCCACTCGGCCCAGGGTGCGGGGAAGCGGCCGACCCAGTAGCCGTCGGGGCCGACATCCCAGGGCTCGGCGATCAGCTTGACCTGGGCGAGCACCGGGTCCTGCTTGATAATATCGAAGAAGGCGCTGATCCGGTCGGCCTCATGCGTGCCGCGCACCAGGGTGCGGGTCAGGTCGAAGCGGAATCCATCGACGTGCATCTCCATCACCCAGTAGCGCAGCGAGTCGACCACCAGCTGGAGGGCGCGCGGGTTGACCGTGTTCAGGCTATTGCCGGTGCCGGTGTAGTCCATGTAGTAGCGCTTGTTCTCTGGCACCAGGCGGTAGTACGAGGCGTTATCCACCCCGCGGAAGCTCAGGGTCGGGCCGAGCTGGTTGCCCTCGCCGGTGTGGTTGTAGACCACGTCGAGGATGACCTCGATCCCGGCGGCGTGCAGATGCTTGACCATCTGCTTAAACTCGGCCACCTGCTCGCCGAGCGTGCCACTGCTGGCATAGCGGGCGTCGGGGCTGAAGAAGTTGATCGTCTGGTAGCCCCAGTAGTTGCTCAGGCCCTTGTCGCTCAGGTACTGGTCGTTGACAAACTGCTGGATGGGCAGCAGCTCCACGGCGGTGACGCCAAGCTGCCTGAGGTAGGCGATCGACGGCTCGCTGGCCAGCCCGGCGTAGGAGCCGCGCAGGGGCAGGGGCACCTCGGGGTGCTGCTGGGTGAAGCCCTTCACATGCAGCTCGTAGATCACACTCTCGCGCAGGGGCGTGGCTGGTGGCGCGTCGTCGCCCCAGTCGAAGCGCGGGTCGATCACCACTGAGCGGGGCATATAGGGCGCGCTATCGCGCTTGCCGATCGTCAGGTCGGTGTAGGGGCTATCCACCCGGTAGCCGTACATCGCCTTGTCCCACTGGATCGCGCCGCTGAGGGCGCGGGCGTAGGGGTCGATCAGCAGCTTGTGCGGGTTGAAGCGGTGGCCCTGCTGCGGGCTATACGGCCCGTAGACCCGGTAGCCATAGAGCTGGCCGGGGCCGAGGCTGGGCACATAGCCGTGCCAGACATCCTCGTCGCGGTCGGGCAGGGTGAAGCGAACCGACTCGCGGGTGGCCTCTGGGCTATCGAAGAGGCAGAGCTCGACGCTGGTGGCGTGGGCGGAGAAGATCGCGAAGTTAACGCCCTTGCCATCCCAGCTTGCGCCGAGCGGGTAGGGTCTTCCGGGCCAGATTGCGGGCATGCAGTCGCGCTCCAGTATCTACTACACGGCAGCCGGTAGCCGATAGGTCGGCGCGTCTCATGGCGGCGGCGTAGCGTTAATATTACGGGAAGTCGTGCGTGTCCTGAACATCCAGGGGCGTGGCTGCGATGCGGGGAGACTCTGCGGTGAGCGAACGGGCGTGCGATGCCCGGCACCTATGATACCATAGGATGTCAAGGTGATTTGCGCTTTACACGTACATGAGACACAATCTCGATTACTGCGCCGAGCGGGCGCTGCTGCGCAAGGTGGGCGGCCAGCAGCCAGCAGCCAGTGGTGGAAGGCCGCCCACCTTGCGCAGCAGGCGGCCGCCCTCGCGCCACCAGACCACCGCCCGGCCCTCGCGGTTCGCCCAGACCGAGACGATGCCGAGGGTCGCATCCCAGCCGTAGACCCACTCGGTGACTACCATAAAAATATACCGTGGGGCAACGGCGCAGCTTCGCTGCGCCGTTGCCCCACGGTATTAGCCCTTGACGCTGCCGTGCTTCGCCGGCTTGCGGGTCGTCTCGCCATCGCCGCGCTTCTTCGGCTTATCGCGCTCATTCTCGCGTGAGCGAAAGACGATCACAATCGGGGTGCCGCCGAAGCCGTAGCGCTCGCGCAGGCGGTTCTCCAGGTAGCGCTTGTACGACCAGTGAACCAGCTCGCCGTCGTTGGCGAAGAAGAGGAAGACGGGCGGCTCGATCTGGGGCTGGACGGCGTAGTAGAGCCGCAGGTGGGCGCCCTTGCGCACCGACATCGGCGGCTGGTCGAGCACGGCCTGGCGCAGGAAGGCGTTCAGCTCGCCGGTGGGCACGCGCTTCTGGCGCTGGTCGTAGATCTCCTGGGCCAGCTGGATCACCCGGCTCACGCGCTGGCCGTTCAGCGCCGAGATGAACAGGATGGGCGCGTAGTCGATGAACTTGAACGCCTCGCGTACCTGCTCCTCGAACGCGCCATAGGTGGCGTTATCCTTCTCGACGGCGTCCCACTTATTCACCAGGATGGCGATGCCCTTGTTGGCGTCCAGCACCATCCCGGCGATGTGGGTATCCTGCGCGGTGATGCCTTCCTCGGCGTCGATCAGCAGCAGGGCCACATCGCAGCGCTCGATCGCCCGCAGGGTGCGCATCACCGAGTACTTCTCGATACCCTGCTCGATCCGCCCCGAGCGGCGGACGCCCGCCGTGTCGATCAGCGTCACCCGCTGGCCGTAGTAGGTGATCTCAGTGTCGATGCTATCGCGGGTGGTGCCGGGGACTGCGCTCACCACGCTGCGCTCCTCGCCGAGCAGCTTGTTCAGCAGCGAGGACTTGCCGACGTTCGGCCGCCCGACAATCGCAATGTTCAGGTGGTGCTCGGGCTGCTCCTCGATCTCGTTCGGCTCGAATGCCTCGACCATGCGGTCCAGCACATCGCCCGTGCCCAGGCTGTGGAAGGCGCTCAT
Organism: Chloroflexales bacterium ZM16-3; assembly: GCA_004138175.2. Classification (GTDB taxonomy): domain Bacteria; phylum Chloroflexota; class Chloroflexia; order Chloroflexales; family Chloroflexaceae; genus Oscillochloris; species Oscillochloris kuznetsovii. The sequence goes on from RYFE02000007.1 coordinate 163,367, forward strand.
GGCGATGGGGTCGCTCAGGTTGAGCGCGTAGAACTCGACCGCGTCCAGGTTTCGCTCGACGCTGTCGCACTTATTCACGGCCAGCACCACCGGCTTGGAGGTGGTGCGTAGAATGTCGGCCACGTCGTTGTCGGCGGCGGTCATGCCCTCGCGGCCATCAACGATGAAGATCACGCCATCGGCCTCATCGATCGCCAGGCGGGCCTGCTCACGGGTGCGCCGGCTGATCTCGGCCATAGGCAGCGAAGGATCCTCGCCGCCAAATAGCAGGCCAGCGGTGTCGACGACCGTAAACTCGCGGCCATTCCAGAATGTCTCGCCATAGATCCGGTCGCGCGTGGTTCCCGGCATATCCTCAACGATCGCCCGGCGCTCGCCGATCAGGCGGTTAAAAAAGGTCGACTTGCCCACATTGGGCCGGCCGACCAGAGCCACAATGGGCTTGGTCATACATATTCCTCTCCGGCGGGCCGCTCGGCGGGCCGCACAATTCTAAAGGGTATTATAACAAACTCTATCGGTATGGTTGTATGGCTGCAAAAAGGGCGGCAGGGCGACTGCGGCTCGCCCATACAGATCGACTATACTATACCCCGCCGTCGGTCTGTCGGGTGGGCCGCATTGTGGATGATGTCATGGTTGTACGTGCGCTGCGCAGGCTGGGGCGGTCGCCAGTGGTCGGGCTGATCTTCTTTGTCCTCGTGGCCGTGTCGGTCGCCGGCGCGCTGGCGCTGTGGCAGCACGAGGCGCGCCGTGCTCAGGAGACTCAGATCGGCGGCCCTGACGACGGCGATCTGGTGCGCGGCTTCTACGGTCGCGAGCACAGCGACTACCTCGGCGGACGGCCGTTTCGTTGGTCGATGCCGGAGCGGGCCAGCTTGCGCTTCTGGGCGCCGCCGCCCTCGGGCGATGCCACTTTGAGCCTCTGGATGTCGGTGCCCGACCCGGCGCACAGCCAGACGGTCACGCTGACGATTGGTGATTGGTCGGTCGGCCCGCTGCCGGTCTCCACCGCGATCCGCCGCTACCGGCTGCTGCTTCCGGCGCGCGCGCTGGGCGACACGGTGGTCATCATACGCAGCCCGCGCTACCCGGTCGCCGACCCTCGCGCGTTAGGGGTGGTGCTCTGGCGGGCTCGGCTGGCCGAGGTGGCAGAGTCGCCGCTGGGCGGGGGGCTCGGCGAGATTCTTGCCTTCCCCCAGCTTCCGCTTGCGCTGCTGCTGTTGGCCCTGGCGCTAGGCAGGCCCGGTCGGCGCTTGGCTGTCATCGGCGCGCTCGTCGTCACCGCCCTTGCGCTGGTCACCCTCAGTCAGATCACGGGGGCGTCGCTGTTGCTGCTCGCCTCGCTCTTCTGGCATCCCGTCGTCGTCCTGCTGGCCGCGTGGCTTATCGTGCGCCTTATGGCATGGATTCCCCACATCTTCGCGGCGAGCGATCTCCGCGCGCAGACATGGCTGATCCTCGCCTTCGCGACCATCGCGCTACTCACCTTCTCGCCGGCGATCTATAGCGATGGGAATGGCTACTTCGCCTATGTGCGCTCGATGGTTGTCGATGGCGACCTGAGCTTTGCCAATGAGTATAATACCCTGTGGGGGGGCAACCCGTGGCCGCTCAGCAGCGTCACCGGGCTGGCTGTGAACCCCTGGTCGATCGGGCCGGCGCTGATCTGGATGCCGCTCTACGGCCTGGCCCACGCTGCGCTGCGTACCCTGGACACGCCATGGCTCGCCGATGGGTTCTCACTCCCCTACAGCTTCGCCGCGACGATGACCACTGCGCTCTCAGCGCTGATCTTTATGCTGGCGACCTATCGGGCATGCCGACGCTGGGCCTCGCCCGGTGCGGCAGGCATGGCGGTGCTTACGACCTTTCTCGGCTCAACGCTCTGGTACTACAGTATGCGCCTGGGCAGCTTCGCCCATGCGCTGAGCGCCGCAGCCACCGCGCTCTTCCTCCTCGCCTGGGTGCGCCTGGAGGAGGAGGATCTCCCGTCGCGCTGGGTGGTGCTCGGCCTCGTCACAGGGCTGATGCTGCTCATCTACTGGGCCTGCGCGGTGCTGCTGATCCTGCCGCTGATCACCCTGCTGCGCTACGCCCTGGCGGACTGGCGGTCGGGCGACTGGCGGCGGTTGGCGGCGCGCGCCTCCCGGCTGGCGCTGGCGGGGCTGGCGGCCACCCTGAGCTTCGCCCCGCAGATGCTCGCCTGGGATGTGATCTACGGCAGCCCGCTGATCAAGCCCGACTCCACGCCCTCTGTTGTGCTGCAGTCACATCTGATTGAGCTACTGTTCGCCCCCTATGGCCTGCTGATCTGGACTCCAGCCATGTTCATCGGCGTCTGCGGCCTTGCGCTCCTCTGGCGTCGCGACCGCTGGATGGTGGCGGGGCTGATGCTCTCGTTCGGCGCGTACATCTTCTACAATTCGATCATCAGCGACTGGCACGGCAGCGGGGCGTTTGGCTTGCGCCGCCTCACCTCGCTGGTGCCCTGGTGCGCGCTCGGCCTAGCCCTGATCTATGAGCGGCTCCTGGCTGCAGGCCAACGCATCCTGGTGGTGTTTAGCGCGCTCGCGATGAGCCTGTGGATGCTCATGCAGATGATTCGCTACGATTTTCGCTACCTCCCAGACCGCACACCGCTGGGTATCGGCGCGCTGTCGCCGGGCGAGTTCTTCCTCACCCGCAGCCTCCTGCCGAGCTGGGAGATCCCCGCCTACATCGGCACTGGCTCGATCCTGGAGGGGCTCTCTGCGGGCGGCCCGGAGAGGGCGCTCGCGGCTGCGGCGCTGATTGTGCTGGCCTGCGCCGTCGCCATGGCTCTCGCCTACGCGCGGCGATCAGCCCTGGGCGGCCACGTGCGCTAGCGCTACGCGCTGGCGCCATCGCCCCCCTCGCGGGTGGCGCCGCGCATACTGACCCCGCCGAAGAGCAGCACCAGGCCGCCAAGCGAGCTGACCGTCAGGCGCACGCTGAAGGCGGTGAAGGCCAGGGCCAGGGCGGTGCCGCTCAGGATGCCGATCTGGCTCAGGTAGAGCGTAAACACCAGGTCGCGGGCACCCAGGTTGTTGAAGAAGATCGGCGCCAGGCCGAGAATATCGGTCAGGGGCACCATTAGCGTGTAGATCAGCAGGGGGGCCTGGATATGTAAGGCCAGCCCGCAGACATAGTGCATGCTGATCCAGAGCGTGTGAAAGAGCAGCGAGAGCCCCATCGCCTTGAGCATCGCCCCACGGTCTGCGGCGTAGATCCCTAGCGACTCGGCGATGCTCTGGAGCGGCTTGCGGGCGGCCTTCGGCAGGTAGCTGTGGAAGCGGCGCAGCAGCCACGGCGCCGAGAACGAGGCGGCCACGGCGACCACAGCGACCAGGGAGAAGCCGAAGGCTAGCAGGGTCAGGGTCGGCTCGTTCACCAGCCGCGCGCCAAACAGATCGGTCGAGGTGATCAGCAGGGCGACATTGGCGATCAGGCTGAGGGCCAGGAAGCCGGTGAGCCGCTCCATAAACACCGATGCGCTCGACTGGGCGTAGCTGCCGATCCGCCGCCCGAGCTGCACAATGCGGATGGCGTCGCCGCCCACCGAGGTGGGCAGGAAGTTATTGGTAAACTGGCCCACAAGGTAGATCCCCAGCAGCCAGCGGTAGGGCTGCTGCTGGTTGTGGGCGCGCAGCAGGACGCCCCACTTCACCGCGCTGATCGCGATGCAGAGCAGCTGAATAAAGGCGGCCAGGGCGAGCAGGCGCAGGTCGGCCTGCTGCCATGCGGCCCAAATACTGGCCGGGTCGGCCTTCCAGATCAGGTAGGTCAGCAGGCCGCCGCTGACGAGGAAGCGCAAGGCCAGCAGCAGAATATTTGTGGTGCGGCGCGGCGGGCGGGATGTCATTGTGTTCTCCGTTTATCTTCCGCCTTCAAGGTTTCCGGAAGACACAGGGGTGCCGAGAGTCACTTCGCCCAGGAGCAGCGCGTCGCCCCCGGCCATCGCTGGGCTGGCGGGCGGCCCCTCGGCTAGGGGGAGCCGCGCCCCGCCGACTGGGTCATAGATGCCGAGCGTGATCCGATAGGTGCCAAGCGGCAGACCGGCGGGCAGGCCGATTGGCAGCGGCACCGCGATCTGCTGGCCCGGCTGCCACTGGCTGGTGGGAGGGTAGCTCCCCCCGCCTGGCGATACGTCGATGCCCGCCACGCGCTCGCCGCCCAGGTTGTAGATATGCAGGAAGAGCATCTTGTCGCCGCCCACCGGCCCGGCCACATCCCACGAGGGTGTGATGATCAGGCGGGATGGCTCCTGGGCCAGGGTGTAGCCGCGCAGGCGCAGCCCCTCGCCGAAGCGGGCCGGGAGCGGCGTGGCAAAGGGCTTCGGCAGTTGGTAGATCCAGGCGTAGTCGATGCCGTGAATCGTCACCGTGCCCAGCGGCGCGGTGGTCTGGATGCGCCCGTAGCGTGCCGGGTCGGCCTCACGCTGGATCGACTCGCGGTAGGCCACCGCGTAGTTGGCGGGCGTGCTGTCGAGGGCGCTCACCGGCTGCACCGGCACCGGAACAAAGGGCTGTAGCGTGGGCGGCAGCGCCGAGAGCACCTGGCCATCGCCAATGTCGGGCCGGGCGCTCAGCCACGCCCCCACCTGATCCATCCCCTCGCCCCAGCCGATCAGAAACAGGTTCTGCGCGACCCGCCCCCCGCCCAGCAGCGGGTTATAGTAGCTCAGCTCGTAGGGGTGGTACCAGGCTAGGGTGAGACCCTGGAAACAAAGGCAAAAGGCAAAAGGCAAAAGATAAAAACCGCGCTGGTTTTGCCTTTTACCTTTTGCCTTTTGCCTTATGGCCTCGAAGAGCGCGCCCAGCCCGATCGCCGAGAGGGCCATGATCGCTGGCCATGCCGGCAGGATATAGCGGTCAAATTTCTTCGGCCCGGTCGTCATCACCAGCGCCCAGAAGAGGGCGAAGGCGGCCAGGGCTAATGCGTTCGTCCGCAACTCGCTGTCGGGCTGCCGCCACAGGGCCAGGGGCAGCAGCAGTAAGCCCAGGCTCTCCAGTGGCGTGAGCCGGTAGATCCCGGCCAGCGGATAGAAGAGCGGCCCTGGGTCGGCGTTGCTGCTCCCCAGGAAAAACTGCCCGTCGCCATTGGCCCGCCCGCCATTGCCCACGATCTCATCCAGATAGCTGCCCAGCGCCTGCCCTGGCGCAGCCCACAGCGCAGGCCAGAGGGCCATCGCCACCAGCCCAGCCACGCCCAGCCAGAGCAGATAGCGCGGAACCGCCCAGGCGAACCGGCGGGACACGCCCCGCTGGGAGACGCCCCGCCGGGGCGTCTCTACAAAGAAGGTCAGCCCGACAAACGGCAGCACAATCAGGGCCGGCCCCTTGGTGAGCAGGGCCATACCGCAGAGCAGGCCAGAGAGGACAATCCAGGGCAGCGGGCGGGCGGCGCGGCATGCGATCAAGGCCGACAGCACCGTGAGCGTGCAGAGGTCGGCCAGCAGCGCGTCGAGGTGCAGCAGGCGCCCGTGGGCCACCAGGAAGGGTGAGGTCGCCCAGAGCAGGGCGGCGATCAGCGCATAGGGCGGCAGCAGGCGGCGCAGCAGCAGGTAGCCAAACGAGATGAGCAGGGCGTGGGCAAATACCGGCCCGAGCCGCAGCCAGGCCAGGTGGCCGAGCTGATCTTGCGGGCCGATCAGGCCCGTGCCGAGGGCGGCCCGCTCAAGCTGTAGCCCCAGCCCGCCGAGCCACATCAGCGTCACGCCGGGGTGCCCGGTGAGGATCGTGTCGGCCCAGCGCCCCTCGCTGATCGCGGCGGCAAAGCGCTCGGTGCGTACAATCCAGTGGTATGCCTCGTCGGTGGTGAGGAAGTCACGCAGGCCAATCACCCGCGGCAGCATGGCGGACAGAAAGACCAGGGCGACTTGTGCGCGCGAGCGTTGCATCGGCGCGATTATAGCATAGAAGCCTCCGCCGCCTCGGGCGCAGCGCCTTTGTGCAAAGCGTTCAACATCCTCTGGTATAATAACAGGCGTTATCCGAGGCCAGAACTACAGAGTAAAAGCAGCGTAGCCAATGCCAGGCCACGCCAGGCCCGTGCAGAAGGGTGGCATATGACGCAATCCAAGGGCACTATCTTTATTATGGACGATGACCTGGCGCTACAGACAGTGCTTGAATATGCGCTGCGCAACGCCGGGTACGATGTGATCCTGGCGCGCGATGGCCAGGAGGGTCTTCAGATCCTGGAGAAGATCTCCCCCAACCTCGTGATCAGCGACATTATGATGCCGAACATGGATGGAGTTGAGACGTTCCATCACCTGAAGGAGCGGCTCCAGGACGACGGGATATCGATCATTATTATGACGGCCCTCAACCGCAAGCCCTGGTTCGCCGACCTTGAGGCCGAGGGGGCGGTGATCTTGCAGAAGCCCTTCGAGGTTGATCGTCTGATCGAGATGATCGATATTATGCTGACCTGACCTCGCACTTGTTAGCTGATCCAGACGAGGGGCGGGAGGAACGCAGCACGCTGCGTCCCTCCCGCCCTTCGTCATATGCAGTTGCAGCTATTCACAGTGTGGCAAAGGTCGGACTCAGACGCTCGTAGGTCGCTTCGAGATCCTCGGGGATGAGCTTGGTCCCGCCCACGATCGGCATAAAGTTCGTGTCGCCGCTCCAGCGCGGCACAATGTGCATATGGAGGTGCTCGGCGATCCCGGCCCCAGCGATGCTGCCCAGGTTCATGCCCAGGTTAAAGCCGTGGGGCTGGTAGACATCGCCCAGGATTCGCACACAGCGCCGGGTGAGCGCGAATAGCTCATCTGCCGTCGCATCGTCGAGCCCGGGCAGGTCAGCTGTGTGGGCGTAGGGCACCACCATCAGGTGCGCTGTATTGTAGGGGTAGAGGTTCATCACTACCAGGCAGCGCTCGCCCCGGTAGAGAACCAAGTTCTCGGTATCGTGCTCGCGGGGGGCCCCCGTCATCGCACAGAAGACGCACCCGCCCTGCCCTGGAGAATCCCCGCGCTTGATGTAGGTCATCCGCCAGGGCGTAAACTTTGTCTCCACATCCCCTCCCCTCGCATCACTGAGCCACTGAGATGATGAGCCACTGAACGATGCTCCCTCAGTGCCTCAGTGATTCAGTGATTCAGTGCCTCAGTGATTCAGTGCCTCAGTGCCTCAGTGATGCTTATCCACGCCAACCAGTCGCAGTGTCACCAGCAGCACCGCGCCGAGGATGAGCACCCCGCTCATGCAGAAGATGACGGCGGCGCTCAGGGTTGCCCAGGCCGGCAGGCTCTCCAGCCAGCCGATAAACCCCGACGGGCGCTGCTCGAAGGGTTGGTTCGGCGCTGGGCCGCCAACGGGGGCCATGCCATCGGGCAGCACTGGCGGGTCACTGAAGCGATTGGCGGGGGCCACCTGCGGCCCCGCCAGATCCGGCGCGGGGCCAGAGGGCTGCGGCAGCCCCTTGCGCCACTCGGCGTCGAGCTCGTCCACCGTGCGGTCGAGCGCCTCCTGCACCGCCACATCTACCGGCGTGGCGTTGGCGAAGGCATCCGTCAGCTTCTGAAGCTTCGCCTCGCCGTAGGTGTTCAGAATATACTCGACCATATCGCGGCTCTGGGCATAGGAGAGCAGCGCCTGGTTCGGGTCGGCCGGGAAGCTAGAGGACAGCGCCTCAAGCGGGATCAGCCGGTTCTCGGTGGCGGCCTGCGTCACCAGTTGGTCGAAATCGCTGTCGCGAACCTCCTGGTTATGCACCGCTAGACCCTCGTCGAACCAGGGCGGCGCGCCGCCGTAGGGGTTCTCAATCGCCTGGTGCAGCACCTGGTGCGAAAGCTCGTGCGGGATGATCCTCCGCACCTCCGCGTCGTCGCCGGCAGCGATTGCCGCCACGATCACGCCCAGGGTCGGGTTGGCCTGTCCGCCGATCCACTCCGCAGAGTTGGCCTGGAGCGCCGAGCGCATATCGCCGTTCGTCGCATAGATATAGATCCGCACTGGCTGCGAGAGCTCTGCCCCCAGCTCGGACTGGAGGCTGCTGAGCGCCCGATCCACCGCTCCGGCCAGGTCGTCGCCAAAGGCGTCGCCGCCCTCGTACCAGTAGATGGTCACATTGCGCACAGTGCGCTCGCTCCAGTTGAAGCGCTCGTCGGCATAGACAAAGTGCTGCGGCTCGCTCTCCAGTGTATTCCCGTTAGTGTCGCGGATCACCCAGCGGTAGGTCATATCGGTGCCGGGCGGGTAGTAGTAGACCTGGGTGTCTAGCGTGTGCTCTAGGGATACGCTGCGCCCCGCCGACACCGGCAGATCGACGATGGTGAGGGCGTCGTTGCGGGTGGCCCCGTAGAGCAGCTGTATCTGGCTGATATCTGCGGCGCTGCTTTCGGCGCTCAGCGAGAAGACGATCTGGTTGGCGAAGTCGGGCCGTGCCTCGCTCGTTGTCACGCTCATCGAACCGCCCTGACGGGCGTAGGCTGGCGCAGCCAGCAGCGCGGCGAGGACGATCAGGATGAGTGCGCCAGCGCGTAGGAGGGACGCAGCGCGCTGCGTCCCTCCTGCGCGCCAACATGCGATCAACTGTGTCATTGACTCACGCTCCAACGGAGATACGCCTCAATGAAGGGGTCGATCTGACCATCGAGCACTGCCTGGACATTGCTCGTCTCGTGGTCGGTGCGGTGGTCCTTCACCAGGGTCGAGGGGTGCAGGTAGTAGGTGCGCATCTGGCTGCCGAAGGCGGCGTCGCGGTACTCGCCGCGCAGGCGGGATCGCTCCTCAACCTGGCGCTGAAGCTCGCGCTCTAGCAGGCGGCCGCGCAGCACGCGCAGGGCCGTCTCGCGGTTCTGGATCTGTGAGCGCTCGTTCTGGCAGGTGACGACGAGCCCCGTGGGCAGGTGGGTCAGGCGCACCGCTGAGTCTGTGGTGTTCACACCCTGGCCGCCTTTGCCACCGCTGCGGAAGACATCGATGCGCAGGTCGTCGGGCGTGATCGTCACCTCGGGGGCGTCGTCTACCTCGGGCACCACCTCGATGCGGGCGAAGGATGTCTGGCGGGTGTGGGCCGCGTTGAAGGGCGAGAGCCGGATCAGGCGGTGGACACCGGACTCGGCACGGATGTTGCCGTAGGCGTAGCGGCCGCGCAGCTCGAAGGTGGCGCTCTTGATCCCGGCCTCATCGCCGTCGCTCTGGTCCACCAGGTTCACCGTGTAGCCGCGGGCCTCGGCCCAGCGCGTGTACATGCGCAGCATCATCTCGGCCCAGTCCTGGGCGTCGGTGCCGCCCATGCCTGCCTGGATGGTCACGAATGCGTCGCGGTCGTCGTAGCGACCGCTCAGCAGCAGGGCCAGCTCGCGTCGCTCAAGCTCTTTCTGTGCGCTGCGCAGCTCGGTGACGAGCTCGCCATAGAGCGACTCGTCGTCCTCGTCCTCGGCCAGCTCGATCAGCTCGTCCAGGCCGGAGAGCCGGGCGTCCAGGCTCGTCCACTGCTCAACCTCCTCCTTGAGGCGGGTGAGCTGTTGCAACACACCCTGTGCGGCCCGCGGGTCATCCCAGAGGTCGGGCTCGCCCGAGCGCTCCTCCAGGGCCGCTATCTGCTCCTGCTTATGAGCCAGGTCAAAGATGCCCCCGGATAGACTCGAAGCGGGTGCGCAGGGCCTCTAGATCGCCACGTAGATCCTGGGTGGTCATCGAGATCTCCTTCTATGTTATTCCAATGACCATGCTACCATAACCCACCCTCCCGCGCTACTTGAGGGATAGGGGTTGGTGGATAGGCTACCTTCTGGCCTGTTCGAGAGCTTGATATCGATCTACAGGATGAGATGAAGTGTCGAGAAACAACGAAAGAGGATGCCATCTCCATGGTCTGGCCTCTTCTATAATGCTTGACAGCCCATGGCTCGCCGCTATAATCGACTATGCAGACGTAGTAACATACAGAGGGGGGCACCATGAGCTTGCGGCCATCACGCCGTTTTATTCAGGCATGCCTGTCCAGTCTGATCCTGGGGCTGCTGGCCGGGGTGTGGGCAATGCCGCAGGGCATCCGCGCGGATAGCGCGGCCCTATTCTTCGTCTCGACCGGCCACCGTCTGAGCGATGACCAGGGCTTCCTGGGCTACTGGCGGGCAAGCAACGGCTCGCTCACCCTCGGCCCTCCGATCAGCGAGCCCTTCGCCGACGGCGCGCTGACGGTGCAGTACTTCGCCTCCGGTCGGCTGGAGTTGCACCCCGAGTACGATAACGCCATCGTGCGCGGTCGGCTCGGTGCCGAGTACAGCGCGGCCCTGTTCCGCAGCTTTGCCACGCCCGCAGGCATGGCCGACCAGCCCGGCCTGCGCCTCTTTACAGAGACCGGCCACAGCCTCGGTGAGCCGTTCCGATCCTTCTGGGATGGCAACGGGGGCTTGGATGTCTTCGGTTTCCCGATCAGTGAGCCGGCCTGGGAATATGTCGGCCCAGAGTTGCTCCAGGTGCAGTACTTCGAGCGCGCCCGCCTAGAGTATCGCCCGCTGTCCGCCGAATCATCTCAGGCGGTACAGATCAGCGCGCTCGGTCGGGATCTGGCCCGGCTGCGCGGCGTCGCCACCGCGCCTGCCGACCCTCTGGGAGCCCCGCCTGTTGGCGATGACGGCCAGCCCCTGCCCGAACCGACTGCTCCTCCTGCGCCCACCGCTCCAGCGGCGGCCACCGCAAAGCCCGCCGCTGCGCCCGCGCCTACGGCAAAGCCCGCCGCAAAGCCCGCCGCACCCGTAGCCCGGGGCGGCAAGTATATCATTGTCGACCTGAGCGACCAGTGGCTCTACGCCTACGAGGGCGACGCGAGAGTGTACGACGCGCCGGTGTCCACCGGGCGCGACGGCTTCAACACCCCGGTGGGCACCTTCGCCGTCTATGCCAAGCTGCGCTCACAGACGATGGAAGGCACCCTGGGCGGCGAGTACTACCGGGTGCCCAACGTGCCCAACGTGATGTATATCGTGGGCGGGGTAGCGATCCACGGCACCTACTGGCACAACCGCTTCGGCACCGGGGCGCGCCTGAGCCACGGCTGCATCAACGTAGGTCTCTCCCAGGCCGCATGGCTCTACGCATGGGCACCCATGGGCACGCTCGTGACCGTTCGCTGGTGATTGCGAGATGGCGCGAAATGAGGGGTTGAGCACGGCCACACAGAAGCGGGCCAGCCATATCTTGGCTGGCCCGCTTCTGTGTGGCCGCAAATCATCAGATTTTTGGTGGCTACAGGTCGCGGTTAAGCAGGTCGGACAGGACACTCTCATCGCTATCTGCGCGGTGTGTGGTGAGAGGAGCCTCTCTGCGCGAGGGGGTAGGTTTGGTGTGCCGAACGCCGATCCGCCGACGGCGCGGGCGGGGAGCGAGCTGGATCACTAGGCCAAGGCCAAGCAGCAGTGCGCCAAACAGAATCCAGGTGCCGGGCGACCCCATGCCTAGGGTTGCAGCCGTGTTTGGCAGGTTCGCTGGCGCGCTTGGGCTGTCGGCCAGGGGCTGTGCAGCCGACGTGTGCGCTACCGATGTATCCGGCAGGATCGGCAAGTCTACCACCAGCGGTGCGACCGTCGGGGTCGGTTCAGCGACTGGTGGGACGATCAGTTGTGCCTCCTCTGTGGGGGCGGGGCTCGTAAAGAACAGGTGGATCACCACCGTATCGCCGGAGCCTATGGCGACTTCTTGGGCTGGCTGGATCGCGGTTCCCTGGCTGCTGGTCGGCTGTAGCTCAAGCTGGTAGTACCCTGAGGAAAGCCAGATGTCATAGTTTCCGTTTGCATCGCTGTAGACCGTCTGTCCGTCGACGACGACGGCGACACCCGATGCCGGTGATCCGGTGCGCAAATCAATGATCGTCCCGGTCAGCCGACCTGGTATGACGGCTGTTGGCTTGTTGTCTCGATGTCTGAGGTCGGGTGTTGGCTGAAGCGTGGGGCGGGGTGATGGTTGCTGCGGCTGCGCCGATACCGCAGCGGGTGATGGCAGCATTGTGAAGCCGCCAACCATCGCAATGATTCCGCAGACCATCAGGGCAAAGCTGCTCATTTGTCTTCGCATAGGACGTTCCTTCCGTAATGGTCAGGATGCTGGTGGGTGCGCCCCTCGTATGGACACAACCACCAGCGTATCGCTGCATGTCGCCGTCAGTTGCGAGGGAGTATCGCGTTGGTGGTCTGATTCTGCATCATCGATGGCAGCGTGCCTAACGTCACGATGATGTCCTGCTCTGCGCGATTGTTTGTTTCATCGCGCTCGTAGATCGCGCCGTTCGGGTTGCGAGCGGTGTTGCTCGTATTGCGGTTCCAGCTATCGACGATCGCATAGAGCTTCTGGGTGCCGTTCGCAAAGTAGCCTAGCCAGTTGCTGGCATCGGTCTTATAGCCGTTCGGGTTGCCAGCGCTCTGCGGGGCGCTGTTGAACACAATGCTTTGCCCAGGCGCGAGTGTACCCGTGTAGTACCATGCCAGGCCGAAGCACGGATTGACCCCGCAGACCTCATTCCATGGGTCGTTTACCTCTGGCACCTGGCTTGGGTTGATGTAGAAGTCGACCCAGAAGTTGCTGGCCGGCGCATCGCCCTGGTTTGTCACCGTCACCTCAATGCGCACCTGCTTGCCGGCCTCCGGGCTCGCCGGGTTCACGCTAATGCTGCCCTTCAGATCAGCATATGCTGGCTTTGTGACAAACGGAAGGAACATCATCGCTTTGTGTACCGTTACTCGCACGGTGGCGGTCGCGCTGCCGCCATGGCCGTCGCTTATGGTGTAGGTGAAGCTGTCAGCACCGATGTAGTTGGCGTCTGGGGTGTAGGTGACATTTGCCCCGCCCGCGCCTACTGCGACGGTGCCGTGGCTGCCCTGCGTCACGGCTGTAACTGTCAGGGTGTCGTCCTCCGGGTCGCTGTCGTTTGCGAGCACGTCGATGGCCTGTGCGATGCTGTTGATAGTGACATTCACGGTGTCATCGACGGCGACGGGCGGCTGATTGATCGTGATCTGCTTGCTGGCGGGGGCGCTGGTGAGTCCGTCGCCATCGCTCACGGTGAATGTCGCCGCGCGCGAGCCAGATGTTGGCGATGCCGATAGGTTGCTGAAGGTGATAGCGCGTGCGAGCGCCTGCGCTACGGCCGGTGTTGCGCTGCTGTTAAAGGTGATCACGAGCGACGTGGGGTAGGATCCGTCACTTATGATAGTGCCGATTACTGTGCTGCCGAATAAGACTGACGTGCCACTGACGCCGATCTGGCCGACACCACTCCCCTCGTTTAGCACCGAGAGCCGATCACCTGTGCTGCCGCCCGTCAGGGCCACGCTTAGCTGCCCGGTATTAAAGTCCAGCGAGTCGCTGTCGCTCACTGTCGCCCCGCTGTCGATCACAACCGGCGGGTCGCCCATGAGATAGGGCGTCGCTCCGCTAGTCAGGGTGATCACTGGGGCGTTGTTCACCGGCGTGACGATAATGTCGAATCGCCCGCTGATCGTCGTGGTGCCGTCGCTCAGATTGAAGGTGAAGCTGTCGCTCGTGGTTTCGCTGCCGTTGTGGGTGTAGCTGAGTAGGCCGACAGCAATATCGGCCTGGGTGAAGGTTCCGTTCAGCGCTAGCGCTGTGCCGTTCTTCAGCAGTTGGCCGTTCACCGGAAGCGTGGTCACGGTAAAGACGAGATTCGCAGGTGCCGTGTCCGGGTCGCTGGCGCTTAGTTCGTGGGTGGTGATGTTGTTGCTGCCGCCCTCGGGCACGGTCAGGACGTCGTCTGGGTAGATGATTGGGTCGATGCTGGGCGGGTCGTCCACCGTGGTGATCGTGATCGCAATCTGCGTCGCCGGGTCGCTGGTGGCGGCTGTCGGTGTGCCATCGTCCGTCGCCACGATGCTTACCGTGCGCGAGGTGCCGGGGTTCTTCGAGGTGTTGTCGTAGGTCAGGGTCTGGAGCATCGCCTCGATAGCTGTCGGCGCGGCCGCCGTCGGGCCGCTGATGGTCAGGGTGCCAGCGGTATAGGTCTGTGTAAAGCTCGTCGGCAGGCTGGTTGGGTCAACTGCAAGCGACTCGGTGGCCGTCGCACCGCCTAGCGTCACCACCACACTAGTGATGTTGTTATTCTCCTGGTCGCTCACGATCAGGTTGGCGGTGGTGATAGGCTGCGGCCCGCCGATTGCCTCGCTGTAGGTGGCTGTGCCGTCGATGTCGGGTGGCAGCACGCCGTTGGCATCGATGATGGGCGCGTCGTTGACCGCAGTCACGGTGATGGTGAAGGTCTGGGTGGCGAGGCTGTCGACGCCGCCGTTGGCGGTGCCGCCGTTGTCCTGGAGCGAGATGCTGACGATGGCGCTGCCGGAGGCGTTGGCGGCGGGGGTGAAGCTCAGCACGCCAGCCGTGCTCA
>RYFE02000070.1 GCA_004138175.2 Chloroflexales bacterium ZM16-3
CGGCTTGTTGATAACCCCGATTATCCCGCAGGATGGACGAACCCTCAACATCTTCTCCCTTCCGCGTTTCGACCCCGCAGATGGCAGGGCATAGACGCTCGCTTTACCGCATTAGGACGCGACAAAGTCGCTAAGCACCGAAAACACTCTCGGCCATCTACAGGTTTCAGTCACACCCATACTGTTTCGCCGAGCGCATCGACCCACGGCGGCTCGATGTGTTTCTGAAGGATGCACAGACGCACACGGTCGGGAAATGGGGTATTAAGCACCATCGGCGAAAGTATTGGCACGATTCCTTGGGTGAACTTGTTGGCGAAGATGTGCGCGTTCGCGCCGCACCGTATGACAAAGGACCTGACGAGATCGAGGTGTTTCATAAAGGCCGATGGGTCTGCACGGCATTCGCCTATGACTCTTCTAAGGGGGAACAGGTTTCAGGCCATGATGTTGCCAGGGCTCAAAGCCGCCAGCGCCGAGGGTATCGTGGCCATATCTCAGAGGCACGCCGCGCTCTGCGAAAGGTGGACAAACAGATTGCTCATGATGAGCAATCCCAGCAGACCACGCAGAAGCCTCCTGAGCAGTCTTCTGCTCCTACGCCTGAAAACAACGCTGCTCAGGATCAGAGTGCAGCCTCAGGAGATAACCCATCCGCCGATCAGCAACGCCCTCCCCAAGCTCCAGATAAACGGGGACATAAGAGGCAGGGTAATCGTAAGCCTGACTTTCTTGATCGCATGGGTGACGATTGGTAGGTCTATGCTAAACGGTGGTCGGGACACCAGCGGTCAATGAGGGCCAGAATCGCCTTCGAAGGTCGTCCACGGCGACGGGCGGCACCCAGCGGGGCGGGGGGACCCGATAGTGCAACAACTCGCTGACCGTCCAGATATGGTCGGTGATCCCAGCCGCCATCGCTGGGGTCTGCCGACGCCGATATTCCGTGGTGAGGCTGCTATGTGCGGTACAGAAGTTGGAGATCGTGCCGACCAAATACATCCCGCTCACGACCGTGGCGACCCGACGGGCCGACCGGCGCGTGCGGCGGCCCAACGCGGCCAGACACGAGCGGAAGGTGCCATTGAGCCGCTCGATATACGCCGTGTTGCGCACCTGACAGCCCGGCGTACTCCAGAGCAGGGTCAGGAAGGTCTGCACGGTGCCATGCACCAGGCGATGCACCGTGCCCGTGACCGCGCGCCCCGCATACTGCTTGACGACCTGGGCAATGGCCAGGTCGGGCCATCCGACCAACCGAGGCCGCCCGCCCGTACCAGTTTGGCGCGTCCGAAAGGCTTTCCGAACCACATCAATATAGGTGCTCAAGCCATCGGTGACGAACAGCAGTGGCCCCCACTGCGCGCAGGCAGCCACGATAGCGACCAGACGTCCAATCAGATCGCGATCCCGATGGGCGCTGACCGCACCGCCCAGCCACAGCCGGGTGCTGACCATCATCGCCATCGCCATCCACACCACGCCCGCTTGGGTCTTGACCTGAATCTCATCAGCTTGCACCTGCACCAGATCGCGTGGCTGTACCACCTCGGCGTGATGGACGGCTTCGGCATGGGTTCCACTCACCTCCACCCACTCCCGCACGGTCTGCGCTTGGAAGCCATAGGCCACCTCAATCGCCGGGATCGGACAGCCAAGGCCGACCAGGGTCACGACACGGGTGATTGTCTCCTCGTCCGTGCGCTGACGGTAGAACACGGTCCCAGATCGGGCACTGAAGGCTTTCTTGCAGACCTTGAACCAGTAACATTGACGCTTCTCTTACCGTTCGCTTAAATTTTTGGGCGCTAAATGGAATTCTTTCCCCACTTGCGCCCGAAAAACTGGCTAAAAATTTCACGAACCGATTCCGAATATAAGCGAACGCTAAGCTTCTAGCTATGGATGGTGATATTCCCTTCGCCGATCTGCCCTCTTGCAGGGCAGTCCATATTCGGACAGAATGTCGTCTGCGGATCGATGGCACACCTCCTTCGGCTCAAAGCTCCGAAGATTGTCCTCCGATCCGCTCATTTTTTCAAGCTCAAGGGCCGACCAGCGTTTAGCGTACACCTACCTGACGATTAAGCGTATGTGAAAAGCTCTAGCACTCCTCTTGAGGCTATAAACCTGTCGCTGTGATCAGGAGCTGTTCCCAGCTTGGGAATGCACCCAAACACAGGTGACAGGTTTATAGCCCACGGAGGTCGCTAGGCGACAACCATAAGGAACCATCACGATGCTTCACAACTTCGTTATTGTGCTGATGTGGATTCTATCAGTAGCGGTACCCAGTACTAACCCAGGCGACACACCGCAACGACAGCCAGTGATCGAAACATCAAGTGTCAAGCGATTTTGGCGCTCGATGAAACTGGCGCTTAGCCTGCGCAATCAATATGATCCCAAGGCTGATGATGCGCTTATCGTGCCCGTCTATGGAAAATCTGGGCTAGGCAAGACCTTTGCCATCCGTGGTTTTATCGATAGCATCAGCGCTCGGACAGTTACAGGCTTGCCTCAGGTTATAACAGTAGTGGTTAAGCATCGTGCAACACCAAAAGGTCTCGTCAAGCAGATTCTTCATGCGCTTGGGGAGAGCCCACGAGGGCGTGAGTATTCTGATATTGTTGATGAGGTCATCGATGCTATTCAAGGTCATGATATTTCCATGTTCATCTTTGATGAGGCAGATCGACTCGATGAGGAAACCTTCGAGTGCTTGCGCGCTCTTGTTGATGAAACGCACAGACCGATGGTGCTGGTAGGACTACCAAATATCTTAAAGATTATACGGCTACATAGAAAATTCAAAGATCGGGTAGCATTTGGGGTGCCGTTCGAAGTACTTGATACTGATGAATTTCTTGATGTTTTTCTGCCCAAGGTGGTTCTTCCTAGGTGGATATATGATGCCTCAAACGACAGTGATCGCGCGATGGGAACGTTTTTATGGGAGCGCACCCGACCAGTTCTACGGAGGGTACGGAAAGTTTTAAATCTCGCAAGCCGTATTGTACTTATCGATGAGGAAAAGAGCATCACCCAAAAACACATAGAGGAAGCCCTAAAGAAAATCCTCACGGATGACGATGAGGATGACGATGAGAATAATGTAACCGAAGACGAAGAGGAGCGCCCTGGTGCGCACGAAGATGAGTCCAATCGTCGACAAGACGCCAAGCGGAAGTCGCGTCCTAACAGGAAGAAGCGGACGTAGTGAACAATCCATTTCTAAGCCGGAGCGTACTCAACGCGCACCTTCAGCAAGAGACGTGTCAACAGATCTTCTTCGCCGCCTTAAACACAGCTGACAGAGGTTCTCTCCCTCCTCCTCCATCGCTTGCCGCTGACATTGCGCAGTTGCAACAGCTGAAGCGACTTTACGGGCCATCCGTTTACCTTCTCCATCCCGCAGAAATCGAGCGGATCTTCCGAGGAGTCACGCTGAGCATCTACCAAGCCATCGAGCGCCTCTACGTTGATCGGCTGGGACGAAGCATTACAACGCTCACGCACATGCTAAACGCGATGGCCAATCGGGCTGATGTGCCGCACCTGGAGCCTGAGGCCGTATGGGCCATTGCCTTGTACCTTGATGGGATTCATCGCAATGAGGTCGAGGTGAGTTTTCGGAACACCGAAGGGGCGTGGCAGATTGCACACATCCAACTTGCTGCGCGGCTTGTCGTCGCAGACGGTGCGGTCGTCGCGCCCTCCATGGTCGTCGTGTTGGATTGTGAAACAACGCATGTGTTGTCCTACCGTCTTATGAGACATTCATTCGATGCGATAGCGCATACGCTGGTACTTTATGACGCCCTGATTGGGCAACGGACACCAGATCAAGATGGTGCGGCCGGATTGCGATGGGATATCCCGCGACGCATAGAAGTAGTCAGCGAGGTATCAGATGAGGTGCGAGCCATCTGCCAGACCCTCGATCTGGAACTGGCCGCAACGACAAATCGCCATCCTCTGCTCGCCGAGATTGAAATGGCATGGCAGCAGGTGCAAGCAGCTCTGTACACGCCCCAGCAACTCGCCTTGACATTCGATACCTATCTCAGCACGCAACATGGCTATGGCCCACGCCGTGAGGCAAAGCAACGGCGGCGTGCGTATGCAGGGCTGATTGGGTATAATCGCGACCCTGCATGGCAGATGCCGGCGCTGCGATTGCTCCTTCCTGCATATCAAGCGGTGACTGACGCGCACGGCCAAGTTGAGCACGATGGCCTGCACTACGCTGACGACCTGCTTGCACTGTTCCCGAATACACCGGTCACGCTCCGCCTCTCGCTGTACAGTGAGTCGACCGCCTGGGTTTATCTGGATGGGGAGATCCTCTGCGAGGCGAAGGCGCAGGAGTTGCGCCGAAGAGACGGAACCTATCGCGATAGGCGACCAGCCGGAAGTAGTCGGCTTGCTGAGTGAGCTTGAGCGCCCCGCGAATCTAGAAGACGAGAAAAGGGCCGACGAGGTGTCTCGCCGGCCCTCTCTGTGGCTCCTAGCGCGTCGCCTCAGCTGTGTGGCGAAAACTTGCACCGGCTTTTCGGTGGTCGAGGAACCGTCATTCCTTAACCAGAAGGTAACGAATTCGCTGCAAAACTGCACCAGTGCAAGTGAAAGGCTACGCGGGTGCAAGTGAAAGGCTACGCGGGTGCAAGTGAAAGGCTATGGGCACACACAAGAAATCTACCCCCGCTTCGTCGCCGCCGAGATCCGCATTAGCAGGCCGATGATCAGGAAGTTGATCAGGATGGAGGAGCCGCCGTAGGAGATGAAGGGCAGCGTGATGCCGGTGAGCGGGATGAGCCGCAGGTTCCCGCCGATGATGATGATCGTCTGCACGGCGATGATTGTCGTTAGGCCGACGGCTAGCAGCTGCTCGAAGCCGCGGAAGCGCCCGCGGATGGATAGGGCGATGTGGAAGCCGCGAAAGATCAGCAGCACGTAGGCGATCAGCACCGCCAGGGTGCCGGCCAGCCCCATCTCCTCGCCGATTGCCGTGAAGATGAAGTCGGTGTGGATGGCCGGCACGATCGCTGGCACGCCCCGCCCCAGCCCCGCCCCGAAGATCTGCCCCGAGGCAAGGGCGTAGATGCCCTGCACGATCTGGTAGCCGTAGCCCTGCGCCACCGCCCACGGATCGAGCCAGATCTCTACGCGCAGCGATACCACCGGCAGGATTGTGTAGAGCACATAGGCGCCTACGCCGAAGGCCAGCACTGCCGCTAGCACGTACAGTGCTCGGCCCGTGGCCGTGTAGAGCATCGCCAAGAATACCCCGAACAGCAGCAGCGCCGCGCCCAGGTCGCGCTGGAAAACGATCGTCGCCATCGCCAGCCCCCACATGCCAATGATCGGCACCAGGTAGGGCAGCGGCGGCAGGGTTAGCGGGCCGAGCCTGTACCCCGATGATACGACCTCGCGGTGCTCGTTCAGGTACGAGGCCATGAAGATCACCAGGATGATCTTGAGCAGCTCTGAGGGCTGGAAGAGGAAGGCTCCGAAGTTGAACCAGACCTTCACTCCGCTGCCGTTTGGATCTACCCCGAACACAAAGGTGGCGAAGATCAGCAGCATGCCGGCGGCGAGCCAGATGTAGCGGTAATGATCGAGAAAATCGATTAGCGAGAGCCGCAGCCACTGGATGAAGAGCCTGTCCCAGGGCACGAATAGCATTAGGGCCAGCACGCCCACGCCGATCGTCACCCAGAGCGACTGCTTGGCCGCCACGCCGGCGTAGGTGTCGCCGTAGAGCTCTGTCAGGCTCGGGTCGAGCCGCGAGGTCAGCATGAGGCTGAAACCAGCCAGCAAGGCCACCAGCGGCAGCAGCACTTGGTCGGCGTTGGGGCTGAGGAAGCTTAGCCCCACCGAGATGCCGATGAACAGCAGCAGCGGCAGCGCTGAGGGCCAGAGGATGCTGAGCACCCCTGGCACGGTGGCCACAAACTCTCGCTGCTGTGTCGCTATTACTACCAACAGGTAGCCCGCCCCGAAGAAGAGTAGCACGGTGATCAGTAGCTGGAACTCGACCCCGCGAAATTGGCGCAGACGTTGGAACATAATGTTGAATGCTGAATGCTGAATGCTGAATGCTTGATATTCAACATTCAACATTTAAAATTCGGCCACGCCCCGCTGGCACGAGTATCCCGCTTCGCCCATGCGGGCGATCACGGCCTGTGCATGCTCCTCGCCGCGCACCTCCAGCACCAGCTCGACGCCTACTTTGGTGACGGGCAGATGCCACTCGGCTCGCCGGTGGAATACTTCGACGATGTTCGCCCCGGCGGCGGCGACGGTGCTGATCAGGCGGGCTAGGTTGCCCGGCCAGTCCTCGACAATGGTGCGTAGCAGCAGGTAGCGCCCCTCGTGGACCATCGCTGTCTGGATCACTCTGGCGAGCAGGGTCGCGTCGATATTCCCGCCGCACAGGATGGTCGCCGCCGTCTCGCCGGGGCGAAGCCCGACTTTGCTTGCCATGAGGGCGGCCACGCCGGCGGCCCCCGCGCCCTCTACCACCAGCCGGCTGTTCTGAAGTACGTGGGCAATTGCGAGGACGATCTCGTCCTCCTCGACGGTCACGACATCGTCTACCAGCTCGCGGATGATCGGCAGGGTCAGCTCGCCCGGCCGCTTGACGGCAATGCCGTCGGCGATGGTGTTGGCTGCGCTGGAGGTGATGGGCTGGCCAGCCGCGAGCGAGGCGGGTACCGGGGCGCAGCCGGCGGCCTGTACGCCGACAATCCGCACGTCGGGGCAGAGTGCTTTGATGGCGATGGCGATCCCGCCGATTAATCCGCCGCCGCCGATCGGGACAACCAGCAGGTTGATTCCCGGCAGCGCCTCGGCCAGCTCCAGGCCGATCGTGCCCTGGCCTGCGATCACGCGGGGGTGGTCGAAGGCGTGCAGGTAGGTCAGCCCGCGCTCCTGCTGGAGTTGGCGGGCGTGGGTCACGGCGTCGTCGAAGCTGGCCCCGTGCAGGATCACCTCGGCGCCCAGCCGGCGCGTGGCGACGACCTTGGTTAGCGGGGCGCGCTCGGGCATGACGATGGTGGCCCGCACGCCGGTGAGCTGGGCGGCCATGGCCACGCCCTGGGCGTGGTTCCCCGCTGAGGGCGCGATTACCCCGCAGGCCCGCTCGGCCTCGCTCAGGTGCATGATTGTGTTGTAGGCCCCGCGGATCTTGAACGAGCCGCTGTGTTGGGTGTTCTCGGCCTTGTACCAGATGTTTGCGCCGAGCTCTGATGAGAGGCGTGCGGCGGGCAGCAGCGGCGTGGCGATGATGATGTCGCGCAGGGTGCGCCGCGCCGCCTGAATATCTGCGAGGGTGACGGGTAGACTCATATTAATGTTGAATGTTGAATGTTGAATGTTGAATGCCGACATTCAGCACTCAACATTCAACATTCAACATTAATCCCCCATCTCTTCCTGCAGGTTGGCGGACTGGGAGGCCACCAGACGGAAGCGCCGGGCGCTGTCTTTGTCGCCCGCGCCCTCGGCTGCGCGCATGAGCATGCCGGCGGCGTACTGGATCTGCCGCAACTCGTCGCGGCGCCCCTCCAGCCGGTCCTGCGCGATCTCACGCTCCATATGGGCGATGATCTGGTCGATGCTTAGCATTGCTGCTCCTTTGTGGCTCGGGGTATGCTTCGGCGCACCCTAATGCTGCAAGTATTGTACCATTGGTGCGGGAAGCAATCTAGCGGAGGAGGTGTGATGGATATCAGGCAGCTCACCGATGTGATCAACACATTCGTGACCGATAAGGGCTGGTACGATGAGGCAAGCACGTACCCGCAGACCCCGCGTAACATCGCGATCTCGGTCGCCGTTGAGGCCGCCGAGATCCTGGAGCACTTCCAGTTCGCTGACCAGCCGAAGGATACCGCCGCCCTCGCCGGTGAGCTCGCTGATGTGGCGAACTATCTCTTTCAGCTCGCCTATCTACTTGACATAGACCTAGAGCAGGCCATCCTTAATAAGCTCAAGCTGAACTATGAGCGGAACTGGGAGTGAGGCTAGGGGACAGGGGACAGGAGTCGGGAGTCGGGAGTCGAGGTGAGCGGCCCCGACTCCCGACTCCTGTCCCCCGACTCCTGTCCCCTAGTGTGTGAAATCTGTAACCAGCATGTAACTACTCATTCGTATACTGCTGCTATTCGTCCTGTGCAATACCTGGGCAGAACCTCATGTGTCAGCCGATGTCAGCGGAGACTCCGGCTCCCCGGATAATCCTGATCCCCGGCCAGATCCTACGGTCTGCCATTCCGTCGCCAGCACCAAGAAGATCGTGAAAGGAACAGGTTTATGTCCCGCGAGCAGCAGATAGCCCAGATCGCCGAGAGCTGGAATAGCCCCCGCTTCAGCGGGGTTGAGCGCCTCTATAGTCCTGAAGATGTGTATCGCCTGCGCGGCTCTGTGGTGGTCGAGCAGACCCTGGCCCGCCTGGGCTCCGAGCGCATGTGGAGCCTGCTCAACACTGAGCCCTTTGTGAATACGCTGGGCGCCCTCACCGGCAACCAGGCCGTGCAGCAGGTGAAGGCTGGCCTCAAGGCGATCTACCTCTCGGGCTGGCAGGTGGCCGCCGACGCCAACCTGGCCGGTCAGATGTACCCCGACCAGAGCCTCTACCCGGCCAACAGCGTGCCTATGGTGGTCAAGCGGATCAACCAGGCCCTCCAGCGCGCCGACCAGATTCAGCACTCCGAGGGCACGGGCGACACCTACTGGCTCGCCCCGATTATCGCCGACGGCGAGGCTGGCTTCGGCGGCCCGCTGAATGTCTTCGAGCTGACGAAGGCGATGATCGAGGCCGGGGCCGCCGGCGTCCACTTTGAGGACCAGCTGGCCTCCGAAAAGAAGTGCGGCCACATGGGCGGCAAGGTGCTGCTGCCTACCCAGCAGGCCGTGCGCAACCTGGTCTCCGCCCGCCTCGCCGCCGATGTGCTCGGCGTGCCCACCCTGATCATCGCTCGCACCGATGCTAACGCCGCCACCCTGATTACCAGCGATATTGATGAGCGCGACCACTCCTTCCTCACCGGCCAGCGCTCGCCCGAGGGCTTCTACTATGTCAACGCTGGCATCGATCAGGCGATCTCGCGCGGCCTGTCCTACGCCCAGGTCGCCGATCTGGTCTGGTGTGAGACGGCCGAGCCGAACCTGGAGGAGGCTCAGCGTTTCGCCGACGCCATCCACGCCAAGTTCCCCGACAAGATGCTGGCCTATAACTGCTCGCCCTCGTTCAACTGGAAGAAGAAGCTCAGCGATGCGGACATCGCCCGCTTCCAGGTTGCCATTGGCGAGATGGGCTACAAGTTCCAGTTTGTCACGCTGGCTGGCTTTCACTCGCTCAACTACAGCATGTTCCAGCTGGCTCACGGCTACCGTGACCGGGGTATGGCCGCGTACTCCGAGCTGCAGCAGGCTGAGTTTGCCGCTGAGGCGAATGGCTACACCGCCACCAAGCATCAGCGCGAGGTTGGCACCGGCTACTTCGACGAGGTGAGCATGGTGATCTCGGGCGGCATGAGCTCGACCACGGCGCTGGCTGGCTCGACCGAGGCGGAGCAGTTTCATTAGGGGTTAGGGGTTAGGGGTTGGGGGCTGGGAGTTGGGGGTTGGGCACGACGTGCTAACCCCCAGCCCCTAACCCCTAACCCCTAACCCCTATTTTCAGGTATAATGAGAGTGGAATATCTTTCCACTATGTGGAAAATACGAAAGGACACGATCAATGGCTGATCTGAAACTCCCCGACGGCGTGACCATCAGCGGGGCGATCACCCCCGAGTTCGCCGAGATCCTCACCCCCAGAGCCCTCGATCTGGTCGCCGCGCTGCACCGCCGCTTTAACTGGCACCGCATTGAGCTGCTGGAGCGCCGCCAGGTGCGCCAGACCGAGATCGACGCAGGCAGGCTGCCCGATTTTCTGCCCGAGACGGCCGACCTGCGGGCCGACGACTGGACGATTGCGCCTTTCCCCGAGCAGCTTAATGACCGCCGCACCGAGATCACTGGCCCGGTCGACCGCAAGATGATCATCAACGCCCTGAACTCTGGGGCCAAGGTGTTCATGGCCGATTTTGAGGACTCCACCACCCCGACCTGGGAGAATACGATCCAGGGCCAGATTAACCTGCGCGACGCCCTGGCCCGCACGATCTCCTTCACCTCGCCCGAGGGCAAGCAGTACGCGCTGAAGGAGAACCCGGCGGTGCTGTTTGTGCGCCCGCGCGGCTGGCACCTGGACGAGAAGCACGTCCTCGTGGACGGCGAGCCGGTCTCCGGCGGCGTCTTCGACTTTGCCCTGTATATGTTCCACAACGCCCGCCAGGCGATCAAGATCCAGGGCGGCCCCTACTTCTACCTGCCGAAGCTGGAGAGCCACCTGGAGGCCCGCCTCTGGAATGAGATCTTTGTGGCAACTCAGGAGGCCCTGGCCCTGCCACAGGGCACGATCAAGGCGACCGTGCTGATCGAGACCATCCTGGGTGCCTTCGAGATGGACGAGATCCTCTACGAGCTGCGCCAGCACTCAGCCGGGCTGAACTGTGGCCGCTGGGACTACATCTTCTCCTGCATTAAGAAGTTCCGCAATAACGCCGACTTCGTGCTGGCCGACCGGGCGCTGGTGACGATGACGACGCACTTTATGCGCTCCTACTCGCTGCTGGCGATCAAGACATGCCACCACCGCAAGGCCCACGCGATGGGCGGTATGGCGGCGCAGATCCCGATCAAGGGCGATCCGGCGGCCAACGATGCGGCCATGGCGAAGGTGCGCGCCGACAAGGAGCGCGAGGCCAGCGATGGGCACGATGGCACCTGGGTGGCGCACCCCGGCCTGGTGCCGGTGGCGCTTGAGGCGTTCGACAAGCATATGCCGACGCCGAACCAGATCGACCGCGCCCGCGACGATGTGCAGGTGAGCGCCGCCGACCTGATCACCTTCGGCCCCGAGGGGCCGATCACGGAGAACGGCCTGCGCCTGAATATCAACATCGGCATCCAGTACCTGGGCTCCTGGCTGGCAGGCAACGGCTGCGTGCCCGTCTTCAACCTGATGGAGGATGCCGCCACCGCCGAGATCTCGCGCGCCCAGATCTGGCAGTGGATCCGCAGCCCCAAGGGTGTGCTCGACGATGGCCGCAAGGTGACGGTGGAGATGTTCCGCGCTATGCTCCCCGAGGAGCTACAGAAGGTGCGCGAGATCCTCGGCGCTGCCTATGACGACGGCAAGTACGAGGAGGCCGCCGAGCTCTTCGATGAGATCACCACCAGCGATGAGTTTGTGGAGTTCCTGACCTTGCCGGGCTACGCCAGGATCGATTAGCGCTTGGGGGTTGGGGGTTGGGGGTTGGGATGTGAGGTGCCGTATTTGTGCAATATATACAATCAAACAAGCCTTCGACTTGTTGATTTCGTACAATTAATCTGCTAAGATAATTGTGCGTGACCGTCAATGACGACGGCACCGGCGGCGGGAACACACCCAGCCACCGAGGTGCATCAACAATGTTGTTCGCTTATTTTTGGAGGTTATCATGCGCAACGGCAGCTACGAAACCAGCAACGTCAACCAGGTTGTCCGCAAACTCTCCGGCGCCCGCGAGCTCCTGCGCGAGCACCATATTGATACGACTAGCCAGCTCCAACTCCGCGAGGCATGCCTCGCCGCGTCGGTCGAGCCCGATGAGATGCTCGCCCAGATCGACGCCCGCATGCGCCGCATGGCCCGCCCGGTCGAGCACCCCCGCGAGAAGTACGCTGAGGAGCACGAGCACGTTCACGCCTAGACGGTTAGACGGTTGTAGATTGCAGATTTCAGATTGCCGCGCGTCACTGGTGACGCGCGGCAATTTGCTGTTCAAGATCTGCTGTCGGCAATCCCTCAAAGGAGCTTTGTGGGCATCTCTATCCATATCCCTGAGTCGCTGGATGATAGAACCGTTGAGGCGATCCACGCCCTGGTGGCGCGCTGTAATGCCGTCGAGGGGCTGGATCTGCCTATCTCTCCCGAGGTTGGCGCGACCACCAGACTGATCCTTGCCCACCTTGATGGCGATCTGGTCGGGGTGGCCCAGATACGCTATGGTTCCGAGGCCGAGATCTGCCTGTGCGTCGACCCGCCACGCCGTCGGCGCGGGGTTGGCCGAGCGCTGGCGATGGAGGCCCGCGACCGCGCCGCAGCCCAGGGTTTCGGCGCGGCACTGTTTGTCGCCGATATGGCGGCGGGCTCGGGCCGGGCGTTCGCCAAGTCTCTGGGCGCGCAGCTGAGCTTCGCTGAGCACCGCATGAATCTCGACCTTTCGGCCATACCGCCGACACCGGTGCCGATGGCCGGGCTGCACATCCGCCCGGCCATCGGCACCGATGCGCCGGGGATCGTCGCAGTGCTGGTCGCCGCATTCGGCGACCCACCGGCGATGGTGGAGCGCTTTGTGGCCGAACGGATCGTCAGCCGCTCGCACCGCTTTCTGCTGGGCGAGCTCTCCGGTCGTCCAGCAGGCATCCTGCGCCTCGTTATGGATGACGGCTGGGCCTACGTCACGACGTTCGGCGTGATGCCCGAGCTCCATGGGCGGGGCGTTGGTCAGCGCATGCTGCTCCATGCTGTCGCCATGCTACTTGCCGATGGGCAGAATGCGATCCGTATCGAGGTGGACACCACCAACGCCCCGGCCATCGGCCTCTACGAGACGTGCGGGTTCCGCCGCGCCCATACTTTCGCCTACCTCAGGCTGTAGCTCGAACTCCGGAGACCGATACACCGTAGGGACTAATCAGAGTCAGGAGGAAGCGCTCCGCCACCGGGGCGCTTCGTCATGTCGGCCTTGCGGGGCCGATCTGCTTGGGTATAGACTTGCCAGCCCTTGGGATACCACCCATAGATCGACCGGGGCTGACGCCGCGGCGGGCGGCGACATCCTCGACATCGACCAGCCGCAGGCACTCCTGCATCACCTTGACTTTGGTCTCGACCGGGATTACTCTGTTCGCCATCGGGCGTTCCTTAGTTGTCGGCTGTTTGTACACCGATCCTACCGCAGGAGCGCCCGTCTGCAAATAACGTCCGCGACTTCACAGCCTTTTCACAGCCTTTTGAACCATCCCAATAGTTGCCAGTAACTCTGTTTTACACCTCATGACAATAAACACGCAGGCACTTGCATATATACAACACCGCCTCATTCACGAAATCTATGTCCTCCTCGATGACGGCGACCGCCGCGCGCTGGGCGCGACGCAGCTTACACCACTTGAGTTTGCGGTGCTCCAGCAGCTCAACATCCAGGACGGTCGCAGGCTAACGGACGTGAGTGGGGAGTTGCTGTGTGTGAAGAGCACGATCACCCGCCTGATCGACCGGCTCGAGTCTAATGGGCTGGTGATCCGCACGCCGGATCCGCTTGACCGCCGGGCGCAGCGGCTGCTGCTCACTCCAAAGGGAGATCTGGTGCGTAGCACGGCCATCGCGCTGCATAGCGCGTCCGTCGAGCGGCGAATGTCTTGCCTCTCAACCGATGAGCAGGAGAGCCTCTACGGGCTCCTTGCGAAGCTTCAGGCTGGGCTGCAGGCTGATCTGGGCGAGGAATAGGGTAGCGGGTGAGCAGGGGAGGGACAAGCGCATCTGCCGCTGTGGCACCCACCCACAAAGGTTAGCGATTCAGCCGATCCAGGGCCGCGTTCCACGCCTTCATGCGCTCGGGGTCCCCGCCGACATCAGGGTGGTGCAGGCGGGCCATCGCTTTGCGGATGGCGTTCACCTCGTCCTCGCTGAGCTGACCGGCGAGCGTGCTGACATCGGCTGGTAGCTGCTCGGTATATGGGTCGGCGGAGAGACCGGCATCTAGCCGCTGCGCACGGGTACGCCAGATATCACGATCATTGGTAAGGATCGTGTTCTCACGCATGGTCTCAGTTAGCGTGGCCACCATCTTCGCGTGGGCGCGCTGTGACTCGGTGACAGCCGCGAGGGCCTTCTCAAGCTGGCGTCGCAGGCTGCGGTTCTGAACGTGCGCTTCCGCGAGTTCGCGATGTAGCAGCTCGTACTCGCGTCGGCTTATGCTCTCATCGCTGATCGGCAGTTCTTCGGGCGTTAGCACGCGCACCTCCACGCTGTCTTAAGATAATTGGGGCGCCTAGCTCGTATAGTATAGCTGTTTCCGGCTTGTCATGCCAGCCGAGGGCGGGCTGGGATCATTCTGAGTCTGGGGGTTGGGGGTTAGGGGTTCTCTCAAGTGATCGTGATGCGCCTCCTGATCCTCAAATGCTCCGCCCGCAAGCGCGGCGGCCCCGAGCCCACTCCCGTTGCCGATCGCTACGATGGCCCGCGCTGGCAGGTGCTGCGCAGCTACCTGCGCGCGCAGCCGATGGGGCGGTCATAGCCATTTAATTCCGCACCATCGGCAAGTACGCACGAGGCGTCAGCGCACTCGCGTCGGGGGATCAACACCCTCGGATGGAACCGGATACGCTACCGCGCCTACGCGCCGGTCTATGACCTAGTCGCCGTCCCATTTCAGGCGGGCCGACGGCAGGCGATCCTGGCGCTGGATCTGCGCGCTGGCGAGCGGGTGCTCATCCTCGGCTGCAGCACGGGGCTGGATCTGCCGCTGCTGCCCGCCGGTGTCGCTGTGACCGCTATCGATTTGACGCCCGCGATGGTGCGTCGCACGCTGGCCCGCGCTGCGGCCATCGGGCGACCGCTCCGTGCGGCGGTGATGAATGGGCAGCAGCTGGCACTCCCGGGCGCAGCCTTCGATGTGGCGCTGCTCCACCTGGTGCTGGCCGTGGTGCCCGACCCGATTGCTTGTGCCCGCGAGGTCGCCCGCGTGCTGCGACCGGGCGGGCGGGCCGCGATCTTCGACAAGTGGCTGCCCGAGGGATGCACGCCATCCTTGACGTGCCTCGGATACCAGACTTCCTACGACGGAGTCAGCTGCAACCCCTCTCGGAACCCGCCGCTCTGGCGCTCCGAGAGCCTCCAGTGCCCTAGCACTGACAGAGGCAGTTGCAACCTCCTGCTCGGGCCACGCATCATTGCGCTGTCCGAGCACCTCCAGTGCCCTAGCACTGACAGAGGCAGTTGCAACTAGCCTAAAGGATTTGATATCAGCGCTGCGGCAGGGGCTTCCAGTGCCCTAGCACTGACAGAGGCAGTTGCAACCCAAGGAAGAAGATCGAGCTCTGGCACCACGACATCGACCCTCCAGTGCCCTAGCACTGATAGAGGCAGTTGCAACTTGATTTCGTCTTTGTGATGATCTAGAGCCGCGTTGCCTCCAGTGCCCTAGCACTGATAGAGGCAGTTGCAACCCTGAAAAATACCGCATCAGGAAGCCATCGAGCGAGATAACATGAGGCAATTGGCTCGCAGACCGATGCTTGTCTAACCATGCGGTCGAGTTGCGAGACTGCCCCTACCGTGCGCTGCCCAGCCGACGGAAGGGCAATCGTGACACTTGTACGCCGCACCAACACGACGTGCTGGAGCCGCGCGCTGCCGGGAAGTAAAGATGAGTTAGACCTCACCAGCGACAGCATCCCGCAAGGGACACAAGTAGAATACGACTACTCATAGGAAAGTGGTAACACTTTAGCTTTGTGAGCAACGCGCCACGCTAACAGATTGGGAGCACTGGTCTAACGTTGATCTGATACGCATGCGCTATCCTTACCAGCATGCATACCGGACTCTCAGCACGATCACATGCACCTACTCATACAGCTGACCCCGTGGGAGATGCCGCGCTGCGGGAGGAACTAGCCGTCGCGCAGACGCGCATCCAGCACCTGGAGGCGATGGTGCAGGAGTTGCTGGCGGAGCGGGGGCAACTTCAGGCCCAATTGGTCGCCGCCTACGACCTCCTGGAGGCGGTCGAGGACGCACGCCACACGGCACAGCAGGAAGTCACCATGCTCAAACGCGCGCCCTTCCAATCGCGCCGCCCGCGTCCCACCGACCATTCCCCCAAACCACGTGGTCGTGCGCCGGGTCATCCTGGCACCAGCCGACCGCGCCCAACCCGCATCGATCAGACCGAACGGATCGTTGCCGGTGACAGCTGTCCGGACTGTGGCACGGCCTTTACCGGTCAAGGCGTGATCCGTACCCGGCAGGTTGAGGACATCGTCATCCGTCGCCCGACCATGGTCACGCAGTACGAGATTGAGCGCCGCTGGTGCCCCCAGTGTCGCACCTATCATGAAGCTCCGGTGACGGCGGCATTGCCCCGGCATCGCCTGGGATGGCATATCCTGCTGTTTGTGGTCTATCAGAAGGTCGCGATGGGGCTGAGCTATGGCAAGATCCAGCGCGAATTGGCGACCTATTTTGGGCTCCAGGTGCGTGTCGGCGAACTGCCGACCATGGTCGCTGAGGTGGCGCACCTTTTTGGCCCCGCCTATGCCCGCTTGATTGAACTGATGCGCCAGCAGGCCGCCATGCACGTCGATGAGACGGGCTGGCGGATCAATGGCACCAACCACTGGCTGTGGGTGTTTGTCAACGATGTGGTCGCCCTGTACGTGATCAGCCGGAGCCGGGGCAGCAAGGTGCCGAAGGCGCTGCTGGGAGCCGACTTTGCTGGGGTCGTGATCAGCGACTTCTTCCGTGCCTATAGTCCCCTGGACGTGGAAAAGGCCAAATGCTGGGCACACCTGTTGCGTGACTCCCATGACCTGGCCAAAGGACGCCCGCCTGACTCGGACGAAGCCCGCTTTCATCAGCAGTTGCATGGCTTGTTCCTGGAGATGGGCCTGGCCATCGAGTCCGTCGCCGCCGATCCGGCGGGGCGAACCCAGCTGGCCGCCGAGATGCGGGCGCGGTTGCTGGCCTTTATAGTGGACCCAAGAATCTGCACACTCAGGAGGCCAGGGCCCGGTAGAATGAGCCCATGAAAAAATCTTACACTGCCAGCTTCAAGGCCCAGGTCGTGCTCGATCTCCTGAAGGAAACCAAGACCCTTGGCCAGCTCGCCTCCGAGCATGGCGTGGCCGCGACCGTGCTGCGGGAATGGAAGCTGGCTGCGATCAAGGGCCTGGCCGATGTCTTCGAGAAGCGCGACTCCGTGACCGAGCTCAAGGCCGCCCACGAGCGCCAGCTGGAGGAGCTGTACGCCGAG
>RYFE02000071.1 GCA_004138175.2 Chloroflexales bacterium ZM16-3
AGGTGATTGGAATGAGGAATTAGATGCGATGGCCCTGCACCAGGGGGTCAATCAAATCATCCGGAATACGGTTCCGTTCGATATAGTGGTTGATCTCGTCCTGGTTATCGCTATAGTAACTCAACGCATCAAAAATCTGGGCGAGCGTGAGATGCGGGAGGGACTGGGGCATCATTTCGGGTGCCATCCCTTGCCGCCAAAGCTCCACAATTGCGCGAATCGGGGTGCGCGTATGCACAATAATCGGTTCACCCTGCAAGATGTCCGAGTCACGCACAATGTAGCGATGGGCCGTGGTCGTCATACTTCACCTCACCTTACCGGTTGTGGGCTGTTTATGTGCGAATTATAGCATACGTCGCTCAGGTGTTCTTCATTCGACAGACACGATGTACAACGTTGTCGTGATCGGCGTTACGGGTTGAGGGCGGCACGAACACGATATATCTGGCGGCGTCTATCAATCCGCTGTCAGCGACTACCTCGGGCAGTTTCTGCGCACGCTCATGACCGACGCCCTGAAGCCGCCAGTAGACCCCTCATCATTTCTTGCGCCACACATTGCGATATTGGGCGGTCAAAGTATCGCTGCCACAACCAGAAGGTTGCTCGATCCAGCGCCCGTTATGCAAGAGCAGGCGCGACTCGATCATCAACTACCGTAAGCCAATAGGGCATGGTATACTCTTCATGTTTCTGTGCGCTATCCTATAAGAATCAAACCATACGAGGGTTGCCATGACAAACATTATACACCAACCGCCACCGATTGAGCCCATTATTCAGCAATTACAGAACATCTTGCCACAGCTTCGTGAAGAATATGATATAGAACGACTTGGCGTCTTTGGGTCATATGTGCGAAACGAACAACATGCCAATAGCGATATTGATATCCTCGTTTCATTTCGTAGTACTCCTGGCTTGTTAAAGTATATTTCACTGGAGCAATACCTTTCTGATATATTAGGCGTGCGTGTTGATTTAGTCATGGAGAGTGCATTAAAACCGGCAATAGGCGCACGTATTCGTGCTGAGGTGCGATCTCTATGACATCAGAGCGTTCACATAGCGATTACCTCACTGATATTATCGACGCAATGGAGAAAATAGGTCGCTTTATCGAAGACTTCAGCGAAGTACAGTTTCAACAGGACGAGAAAACCATCTTTGCGGTTATTCGTGCGCTCGAAATTATCGGTGAAGCAACGAAATGTCTCCCCGATACGCTCCGTTCCGCGCACCCACAGATCCCCTGGAAAGCTATGGCGGGTATGCGTGACAAGCTGATCCACCAGTATACCGGGGTCGATCTCCGAGTCGTATGGAAAACGGTAACGGAGGATATTCCGACGCTTTTGCCACAGATTCAGCATATCTATAGTACAGTGTAAATTCATAACGAATCGTGCCCGGGCAGATCCGCGTCACATAGGATGAGGATCGCTATATTGATATTGGACTTTCGATAAGTAATCGCCTTCTTGTCGTCGTCTACACGGAGCGTACGGATCACATTCGTATCATCAGCGCACGACAGGCTACTGGGTCAGAACGGAGATTGTATGAGCACTGAGACACATCCCACACCGCATGATGATGATATGCTTCCAGAATACGACTTCTCGAAAGGTGTGCGCGGAAAACATGCAAAAGCCATGCGGCACGGCTATACCGTGACCGTTCATAAGCTCGATGGAACAACCGAGGAGCGTGATTTTACGCTTCCCAAAGGGGTGATTGCGCTTGATCCTGACGTACAAGCCTATTTTCCTGACTCAGAAACGGTCAATCGTGCCTTACGCAGCCTGATTGATCTTATTCCGCGTCAGAAAGCGTCATAATCATCGCCGCCGTCGCAGGCCCCACGGGCGACCGGGGCAGCATCGCGGGCTGAAACCTGTCAGGTGCGGCCAGCGATGAAATGACCGCACCCTGGTGCATCAGGGGCCGCACCTGACAGGTTTACGCATCCGCCCCCAGCGCCTCGGCGCGGCGCGCGACGAGCTGGCGCGGCTGCCGTGCGCGGCGACGCCGGGCTTCGACGCGACGGGCGCGTGGCAGGCGCTGATGCGGCTGGCTGCTCCATTTTCTGCCCGCGCGCTCCACCCGACTGCCGTCACGCCACGCCGAGGTGGTCGGGCGGGCGGGGGGCGCAGGGTAGTTTTCATAAGAGGCATTTCAGCGTGCCGCTGGCTCAACAGCCCGACAGCTCTCCAGAGGGCTATGTCGGGCTGTTGAGGTGTCGGGCTGTCGGGCAGACGGTCAAGCAGGTTTGAACCTTGTCTTGCCCACCAATCGCAGCTATGATACACTTGTTTCATTCAGCAGAACTGATCAGGAGGAGCTGATGAGCCAGATCGAATTTGAAACGATGATAGACAAGGGTGCAATTACCGTGCCATCAGAATATCGTGGTCGCATTCATGGTCGTGTACGCGTCATTATTATCACTGATGATGGAGATGATGATATCGACATGATAGAATACCTGATGCAACATCCGCTGAACGTAGCCGATGCAACACCATTGACACGAGATGAGATCTATGACCGAGTCAAATAACCCCCAGGTCGTCTTTATCGACACGAATATTTGGATATACGCATTCGTTGATGCGCAAGACAAGACAAAAACACAGCGCGCACGAGCGCTTATTCGTCATGAACGGGCGATCTCCCTGAGTACACAAGTGGTCAACGAAATAACAAATAACCTTCTGCGTAAATATCATGCCACAGAAGACACCATACAACGTCTCGTTCGTACCATGTATCGTAAATATCAGATACACACCTTTACGGAAGACCTTTTACTGAATGCGTCACGCCTGCGCACCACGTATAGCCTTTCCTTTTGGGACAGCACCATTGTCGCCAGCGCCCTTGAAAGTGGAGCGACTATCCTCTACTCAGAAGACATGCACGACAGCCTCATTGTTAATAATCAGTTACGCATCAAAAATCCTCTTAAAGAGTCCTCATAATCGTGTTCCGTGCCGTCGCAGGCCCCACGGGCGACCGGGACAGCATCGCGTATCGGCTGCGCGCCTTTGTGCTGCTTTGTGGTGAAACCTGTCAGGTGCGGCCAGCGATGAAATGACCGCATCCTGGTGCATCAGGGGCCGCACCTGACAGGTTTACGCATCCGCACCCAGCGCTTCGGCGCGGTGCGCGACGTGCTGGCGCGGCTGCCGTGCGCGGCGACGCCGGGCTTCGACGCGACCCTGGCGTGGCAGACGCTCATGCGCTGGCTGTTCCACTTTCTGCCCGTGCGCTACACCCGACTGCCGTCACGCCACGCCGAGGTGGTCGGGCGGGCGGGGGGGGCACAGGGTAGGGCGTTGCTATAGCCGAAAAGCATGTTAGCGCGAATAAGCCCTGGGTCAAGTCCTTAATGGCGCTGGGAGCGCGGGCGGCTCGCCCGCCGAGATCCTTGCGGGCGAGCCGCCCGCGCTCCCAGGTTAACCCAGCAGTTATTCGCGCTAACAAAAGCATTCGCCTAATCTACATCATTATGTCGAACAACCTATCTGCACAATACGCCCGCACGCGCTATAATAGTGTACGGCTTACGCGCTAAGTACGGATGGAAATAGGGCGATGGCAGCAAAAGATCTGTTTCATAACGCGGTGAAAGCGGCGCTTCGCAAAGAAGGATGGCATATTACGGACGACCCGTTAGTCGTCCAATTTGGCGGTGTCGATTTTTATATTGATCTCGGCGCAGAAAAACTCATCGCTGCGGAGAAAGAGGGACAACAGATTGCCGTAGAAATCAAAAGCTTTCTCGGGCCATCGCTTGTGTCGGATTTTCATGGAGCGCTCGGGCAATTTTTAAACTATCGCCTCGCACTTGAGACGGAAGACCCGACGCGTCAGTTGTATTTAGCGGTGCCCCTTGATACCCATACCACTTTTTTTGCACTTCCGTTTGCACAACTGGCGGCGGACAGGTATCAACTGAAGCGCATTATTTATGATGCACAAGCTCAGGAGATCATCCAATGGATAAACTAGCACAATACCGCACGTATATCGAGCAGATTTTGCGTGAATATAGCGCCTATAAGCCATCATATGGTGAGGTCGAGGTTGAGATTGTCATCGATCACCTGCATGATCATTATCAACTCCTGACCGTTGGCTGGAATAAGCATCAACGTATTCATGGCACCTTACTCCATATCGACATTCGTGATGGGAAGATCTGGATTCAACAGGATGGAACAGAAGAGGGGGTCGCCAATCGCTTTGTCGCACAAGGTGTGCCCAAGACAGATATTGTCCTGGGATTTCAACCTCCCTATAAACGTCCGTACACAGACTTTGCCACTGGATAATACCTGGGATCGGGCACATATCAGAGACACTATGACAAGGTCGTATGCTATGCGGTGGTAGCGTCCTCATGATCTCCTCGCCCGCGCCCAGCGCTTCGGCGCGGTGCGCGACGAGCTGGCGCGGCTGCCGTGTGCGGCGACGCCGGGCTTCGATGCGACGGGCGCGTGGCAGGCGCTGCTGCGCTGGCTGTTCCACTTCCTCCCCGCACGCTACACCCGACTGCCGTCACGCCACTCCGAGGTGGTTGGGCGGGCGGGGGGCGCAGCGTAGGGCGTTGCCATGCTATACTTTCATCAGAAATGTTCGCCAGAGGGCACGACACAGGAGGTGCGTGATGACACCGAAGATGGCGATCCTCATCGTACAATCTCCAGATATTTTGAGTGGAACCCCGGTCTTTGTCGGCACGCGAGTACCGGTCAAAAATCTGCTCGATTATGTACGGGCAGGCGACACGATTACGGACTTTTTGGACGATTTCCCGTCGGTCAGCCGCGAGCAAGTTGATACGATTTTAGCCCGCCTAGAAGCGCTTGTCCTGGAGATGAATGATGCGCGTGCTGCTTGACGAATGTCTGCCGCGAAAGCTGAAATATAGCCTTGATGGACACGAGGTAACGACCGTTCAAGAGCGCGGATGGTCGAGTAAGAAAAATGGGGAACTCCTGCGCCTGATGAATGATTCCGTGGATGTGTTTCTGACATCGGATCAGAATTTACGCTACCAGCAGGATCTGAGCATGATCCGCTATCGTATCATCGTCTTAGTCGCGCGCGATAACCGTCTTCCCACGCTTCAGCCATTAATGCCACAGGTGCAACAAGCGCTGCCCTTGATGCTCCCTGGCTCGGTGATGGAAATTGGAGCGCACGACGACTAATACGCTCCTGTAAGGCTGAGCCACCTCGACCGACAGCGCTTCATCCACCCCGCAGTCATCGCCGCCGTCGCATGCCCCATGGGTGATCGGGATAGCATCGCGTATCGGCTGCGCGCCTTTGTGCTGCTGTGGGCCTTCGCCCACACGCTGCTGCGGCGCTGCTGCGTTGGGCAACCGCCAACCCGTAACGCCCATGCCGGACAGCCATATGTCGTCGTTCTTTCGTTCTTTCCCATCGCTCGACACAGGGTATAACAAAGGTTATACTAACCACATGAAAACCGCAATTTCCCTTCCCGATCCGCTCTTCCATGCAGCAGAACAGTTCGCGCAGGCGCATGGGCTGTCACGAAGCGAGTTGTTTGCCCGTGCGCTACAGACCTACTTACAGGCATATCAGGCACACGACATCACCGAGACGCTCAACCAGATTTATACCGAGGAAGAGTCGACTCTTGACCCTGGCGTGATCCGCGCGCAAGCCCAGGTCGTGGCGAAGGAAGACTGGTAATGCATCGCGGTGATATTTGGTGGGCCGACCTGCCCGATTCCAACGGTTCAAGCGCAGGCTATCACCGTCCCGTGGTGATCGTCCAAGCCGATGCCTTTACCACCAGCCGGATCGCCACCGTCATTGTCGCGGCGATCACCAGCAATCTACGGCTCGCGACGGCAC
This sequence comes from Chloroflexales bacterium ZM16-3, assembly GCA_004138175.2. Classification (GTDB taxonomy): domain Bacteria; phylum Chloroflexota; class Chloroflexia; order Chloroflexales; family Chloroflexaceae; genus Oscillochloris; species Oscillochloris kuznetsovii. The sequence continues at coordinate 5,902 of RYFE02000071.1, forward strand.
CTGGGAATGTCTTCCTTGCCGCAGGAGAGTCGGGATTGCCACGCGACTCCGTGATCAACGTGTCGCAACTTATCACGCTGGACAAGACAATTCTCGATGCCTACGTGGGTCGCATCACCACAAAGACGTTGGATCAATTGGACGATGGCATTCGTCTGGTCCTTGATGTCTAGTTGCGCCGCGATCGGATACGGAGGATAACAGAATGACGCTCATGTGAAGTTAGCGTGCAAACCCGAAAGAGCTAATGGTCTTTCTAGGCTTTGTAAAGCCAAATGCGTCGTTTACCCTAATTACGATAATGCGAACATACGCTCACCTTTGCACGCTAACTTCACATGAGCGGGATTGGAACCGTCCCACATTCGAAGGCTATTAGAGCCAGGGCCTCCCTGGCCAGGGCAAGAAGAAACGGCTGTCATCACGACAGCCGTGGGGTAGCAGGGGCATATGGGGGGCGGCGTGTGGTACATCTGGCGTCTTGTGCGCCCCTAGTGATAACCGCCGCAGTTGTCACCTGTTACTACAGTAGCACGCGCCGTGCCAGCCGCCAGGCGAAGCTGTCACCGGGACAGCGCATCCCTGGCCACATCGGGCCTGTTGGTGATGATGCCGGATGCCCCGGCGGCGGCCAGTCGGCGCATCAGATCCGGGTCGTCCACCGTCCAGACATTCACCGCGTAGCCGGCGCGGCGCACCAGGGGGATGATCGGCAGCAGGGCGGGCAGCTCGCGGGAGGGGTGCCAGGCGGCGGCGTGCACCGACCGGAGGGCGAGAAAGGGCCACAGCTCGCGGGCGCGGATGTCGGGGCGGTAGCTGCGCGTGCCCATCAGGTAGCCGAGGCGCACCGCCGGGTCGGCGGCGGCCAGCTCGCGCAGGGCTGTGTGGACGAAAGAGGAGACCACCGTCTGCTCGACCAGGCCAAACTGGCGCAGCAGCGCGGCGCAGCGCGCCCCGACGCCGGCCGTCTTCAGCTCAACATTGAGCGCCATGCCCGTCTCGCGGGCGAAGGCCAGCGTCTCCTCCAGGGTCGTCACCCGCTCGCCGCCGATATCGAGCGCCTGGAGGTCGGCCAGGGTACACGATGCCACAGGGCGATCATGGCCGTCCCAGCGCTCGGTCGTGTCATCGTGGAAGATCGCCAGCGCCCCGTCGGCGGTGGGCTGCACATCCAGCTCGATCATATCGGCGCCCTGGCGGCGGGCCAGGTCGAAGGCGGCGATCGTATTCTCGGGCGCGTAGGCGGAGGCGCCCCGGTGGGCGATCACAGATGTCATGGCGATAGATAAAGAAGGGGGGCGTGGCAATCGCCACGCCCCCGGATAGTCGGCGGCGTCAGCGCGCCGCCAGTATCGCCGAGTGATCCGCTCTCGTCAAACCTGTACAGACTCATCCTGCAGGTGCATATTGCTGTCGTGGAGCGCCTCTTCGGTGAGCATCGGGGTCAGGATGCGCTGCATCGCCATAATATGGGCGCAGGTGCCCCAGCTACGCGAGAACGAGCAGGTGCAGCTCCACTGGCCATCCTTCAGCTCGATCTCATGCTCGCTATTGCCGCCGTTGAAGTGCGCCTTGATGCCGCTGAACTTGATCCGCTCCGGCTCCTCGGCGTAGCGGCGGGCCTTCTCGATCTTTCCGATCAGATCTGAGTGCATGGGACACCTCCTACGTAAGTTCTGAACTACCTCGTCCAGTGATGTCGTCGTACATGGACGGAAAGCAAAAGGGGCGGCAGCAGACTATAGCCTGCGCCGCCCCTACGAGCTACTATCGTAATTGTTGATTTTTGCCCCCATAGCGAACTCCTTTATCCAAAGGTTAAGGGGTGTTAAGGGATGCGGGCATTATACGCCTTGCACAAAGGCGAGTCAAGGGAAGTTTCGTTAACCCAAAAGGGGCAAGATTCCGCATTGACATGGGGTGAATGGCAATACCGCAGAAGTAACCCTGTCACCCATGTCACCCATGTCACGCTGAGCGCAGCGAAGCGTCCCGGCCGGGATTCTTCGCTGCGCTCAGAATGACAGAACACTTCACAGGGTTACTTCTGCGGTATTGCGGTGAATGGCTTCTGACGAGCGACGAACGACGAACGACCAATGACGCCTCGTCATTGGTCGTTCGGCTATTGGCTATTGGCTATCGGCTATCGGCTATCAGAGCAGCCCCTCGATCGGTCGGACGACGACGCGGCGGCCGGGGATATCGAGCTCGGCGATGAACTCGCGGACGAGGGGGATGAGCGCGTCGCTCTGGCCGGGCCGCGTAACCACCAGCACCTCGTGGACGCCCGTCTCGATCACCTCGCGCACGGTGCCGAGATCCTGCCCATCGACGGTGGACGCCTGCAGCCCAATCAGGTCGTGGATGTAGTACTCATCACTGCCGAGGGGCGCGGCGTCTGTGCGGCGGATGAAGACATCGGAGCCGCGCAGCTCATCGACGGCCTCGCGCGTCGCGATGCCGTCCAGGGTGAGCAGAAGCACGCCGGGCTTATGCTCGTGGAGCTTCGTGAGCGTATAGGGCGTCAGCTTCTTGCCGACAAAGATCTGGCGCAGGCGGCGGCGCAGGTACTCGGGCTGGTCAGTGAACGACTTCATCTTCACCAGGCCCTTAATACCAAAGGGGCCAGCGATCACGCCGATGAGGAGCATGTCCTCGGGGGTATCTGCGGTCATAGAGATTCATAAAACAGACGTAGGGGCGCGCCGCAGCGCGCCCCTACGTCTGCCATCCATAATTACTCAATATCGATGTGGACGCGCTTATTCTGGCGTGCGGCGGCGACGCCCATCAGGTCGCGGATCGCCTTGGCCACCCGCCCGCTGCGCCCGATCACCTTGCCGGTCTCATCGGAGGCGACCGAGAGCTCGTAGGTCACGGTGAAGCGACCGACGCGCTCTTTGATCTGCACCGCCTCGGGGGTATCCACGAGGCTCCGCGCGATATAGTCGAGCAGATCTTTCATGTCACGCCTTGGCTCAGAAGTGTCGGGCTTGAGGGGGAGTTCTGGCGACTCCTGATCCGCGTTGTTGTTGTATGTGTCCCTCATGCCTCACCCTTCATCTGCGCTATGCCTCGACGGATGCCGCGATGACCTTGCCGTCGCCATCGAGGATATTCTGCTTCTTCAGCAGGCTGACCACGACATCGCTGGGCTGGGCGCCGACTCCAAGCCAGTAGCGGGCGCGCTCGGCGTTGACCTCAAGCACCTTGGGGATGCGGATCGGGCTGTAGTGGCCGATGATCTCGATAAACCGGCCATCGCGCGGCGAACGTGAGTCAGCCACGACGAGGCGGTAGCTGGGCTGCTTGGTCTTGCCAGTGCGGCGAAGACGAATCTTAACCATGGGTTTAAGCTGCCTCCAGAATAAGATAGGCGGAATCTTGTTGCGTTACACGCTGCTCGCGCCAGCTGCTCGCCGGCGCTTAACCGGGCTATCTTACCATATCTTGACGATTCTGCGAATCGCCTACTTCAGCATACGCATCAGGTCGCGCGGGTCGATCTGGCCGCCGCCGCCGCCCTTGCCGCCACGGCCGCGGCCCTTGCCGCCCTTGCCGCCGCCCTTGCCGCCGCCGGCCATCTGCTTCATCATACGCTGCATCTGCTGGAACTGCTTGGTGAGCTGGCTGACCTCTTGGATGGAGGTGCCGCTGCCGAGGGCGATCCGCTCGCGGCGGCTGCCCTTGATCAGCTCGGGGTTACGGCGCTCGTGGACGGTCATCGAGAAGATGATCGCCTCGACCTGCTTGAGCTGCTTCTCGCTGACCAGCTCCTCGTTGCGGGCGAGCTGGCTGAGCCCCGGGATCATGCCGATGATCTGCTGGAGCGGCCCGAGCTTGCGCATCTGCTGCATGGCGTTGAGGAAGTCCTCGAAGTCGAACTGGCCTTTGCGCAGGCGCTTCTCCATGCGCTTAGCATCTTCGGCGTCGTAGATCTCCTCGGCCTTCTCGATCAGCGAGAGCACATCGCCCATGCCGAGGATGCGCGAGGCCAGCCGGTCGGGGTAGAACGCCTCCAGGGTGTTGCCATCGACCTTCTCGCCGCTAGAGATGAACTTGATTGGCACGCCGGTGACGGAGCGCACCGAGAGGGCCGCGCCGCCACGGGCGTCGCCGTCCATCTTGGTCATCACCAGGCCGGTGATGTTCACCCGCTGGTTGAAGGTCTCGGCGACGCGCACCGCCTCCTGGCCGGTCATCGCATCTACCACCAGCAGACGCTCGACCGGGTGGACGAGGGCGTCGATCTGCTCAAGCTCCTGCATCAGCAGATCATCGATCTGGAGGCGGCCGGCGGTGTCCACGATCACCGTGTTATAGAGCTCTTTTTTGGCCAGCTCAACGGCGTGCGCGGCGATATCGGGCGGGCTGGTGCTGCCCGGCTCGCTGTAGACCGTGATGCCCAGCTGCTTGCCGAGCGACTCGAGCTGCGTGATCGCGGCGGGGCGGTAGATGTCGCAGGCGGCCAAGAGCACCCGGCGGCCCTTCTTGCGCAGGTTTAGGGCCAGCTTGGCCGAGAGCGTCGTCTTGCCGGTGCCCTGGAGGCCGACGAGCATAATCACCGTCGGGCCGGGGCGCGACTCCTGGAGCGGCACGTTGTCGTTGCCGAGCAGGTTGATCAGTTCCTGGTGGACGATCTTCACCACCTGCTGGTGCGGGGTCAGGCTCTTGGTGACCTCTTCGCCGATAGCCTGCTCCGTCACCTTGGCGACGAACTCTTTGACCACTTTGAAGTTCACGTCGGCCTCAAGCAGCGCCAGGCGCACCTGCTTCATGCCCTCGCGGACATCATCTTCGTCGAGCTTGCCCTTGCTGCCTAATTTTTGAAAGACCGTCTGAAGCCGATCTGAGAGAGACTCAAACATTGATAAAGCCGTTTCGCTTGATGGGGCGTTTGTTTATGCTTGGTCATTGTACTTACCAGAAAGATGCACGTCAACCGTGCGGGGGAGATCGCCAATGACACGAAGGGGCGCGCTCGCAAAAGCGAGCGCGCCCCAACCCCCAACCCCCAACCCCTACGAGCAGAGGGCGTCCTCATCAATGCGGGAGCGGACGAGGTCGAGTGCGCGGGAGCGGGAGCGGACAAGAGTCTCAATCTCTTCGATGAGGGTTGTCAGGCGGCGGTACTCGCGGCGGAGGGACTGCTCCTCGGCGCGGTCGAGCGCGACACTCGGAGATGTGGTCGTGATCCAATCCTCGAAGCAGTCGCTGGCGGTGAGCGACTCGATGCTGCTGTAGCGGCTGAGCCCCCGCCAGATCTGGACCGCGCTATCGGTGAGGAGTCGAACGCTATCGATTGCCATGGTGTGGTGCTGGTGGGCGCAGCATGCTGCGCCTAAACGTAGTCCGTATTTCATTCGCGCCCATCGGGGCTGCGGTAAGTATGCGACAACTCGCACAATTATGGTATCGCGCCAAACGCGCCCTGCTATCGGTCTAGAGGTTTACTTTCTGCTCCATCGTGGCTTGTGCGGGCGGAGCTACCCGGCGCGGCCGGGGGATCTTTGGTATAATCCTACAGGTAAGGAATACGATACTATGGCGGAATTATGCCCGAATCTTTGAATCTACAGCCGATAGAAGCTGCCCCGCCCTCCCCAATACCGACGCCGCAGCCGAGCGTTGCGCCACGGTTTCGCCCACGCGAGCGCTTCCTGCGGGTCTCGCTATTTTTTCTCGGCGTGGTCGCCCATATCTATGTGTGGGACATCTTCCTGCCGCGCTTTATCCTGACGCGCTGGTATGTGCGGCGCACCCAGATGCGGCGCTGGACGCAGATCGCCCGTGGCTTCCGCATAATGGCCCTAGAGCTTGGCGGCATGCAGATCAAGCTCGGCCAGTTTCTCTCATCGCGCGCCGATATTGTGCCCCAGGAGGTGCGCCGCGAGCTGGCCGGCCTGCAAGATGAGGTGCCGCCCGCGCCGCCCGGCCATGTGCTGGAGGTGATCCTGGAGGAGCTGGGCGCGCTGCCCTCAGAGATCTTTGAGAGCTTCGATGCCCATGCGGTGGCCGCGGCATCCCTTGGACAGGTACACTTCGCCGTGCTCAAGGACGGTCGCGAGGTTGCGGTGAAGGTGCAGCGGCCCTATATCGATAAGATCATCGAGGTCGATCTCAGCGCGGTGACGTGGGTGGTGCGCCTGATCAAAAACTACCCGCCCATCCGTCGCCGCGCGGATATGGACGCCCTGCTGGCCGAGTTTGGCCGGGTGCTCCTCCAGGAGCTGGACTATGTGGGCGAGGCGAAGAACGCCGCCTGCTTCCGCGCTAACTTCGCTGACGCCCCTGGGGTGTATATCCCCGAGACGGTGCCTGAGCTGACCACCCGGCGCGTCCTGGTGATGGAGCGCATCAGCGGGGTGAAGATCAACGACCTGAGCACCCTCGATAGCCTGGGGGTGAGCCGCCTTGAGCTGGCCGCGCGGCTGAGCAACACCTACCTGAAGCAGTTCTATGTGGACGGGCTGTTCCACGCCGATCCGCACCCTGGCAATCTGTTTGTGCGGGTCGAGTCGGAGCGGCCCATGGCTGTGTACCACAATGGTCACGTCACTGAGGAGGATCTGGCCAGCGGCGCGTGGATCTCCCACACCCTGCCCGACTCGCAGCTGCATGAAGCGGCCTCCAAGGGGACGCCCTTCACGCTGATCTTTGTGGACTTCGGGATGGTGGGCCACCTGTCGCCGCAGATAATGGAAAGCATGCGCACCGGCGTGATCGGCATGGCCACCAACGACGCCGAGCGGATCGTCGACTCGCTCGACAAGATGAACATGATCCTGCCCGGCGCGGATCGCCGCCTGATCGTGCGGGCGATGCAGTCGCTGATGCGCATCTCGTACAACCGCACGATGCGCGAGATGACGAACCTGGATGTGGATGTGATCTTCGATGAGACGCGCGAGATCATCTACGATCTGCCCTTCCAGATCCCGCAGGATCTGCTCTACCTGGGCCGCGCCCTGAGCATGGTGGGCGGGCTGGCCACGGAGATCTGCCCCGACATTAACCTCTTCGAGGAGCTGCGCCCATTCGCCCGTATGATGATGGATCGCGAGCAGCAGGAGGGCAACTGGGTCGATCGGGCCCAGAAGGAGCTTGTTGATCTGGGCCAGATCCTGCTGCGGCTGCCGCGTCAGATGGAGGACTACTACGACGCGGCGAATAACGGCGAGCTCAAGACCCGCGCGGACACCAGCCGCCTGGAGCGCGGGATGCGCCGGGTTGAGCGCGCAAATGATCGCCTTGCCGGCAGCGTGTTTGCGGCGAGCCTGTTCATCGGCGGGGTGCAGCTGCGCACACGCGGCTTGGAGAAGGAGTCTAGCCGGGCATGGTGGGGCGCGGTCGCCGCCGCGATCTGGGCCTTCTGGCCGCGTGGGGAGCGCTAGTTCACCTGTCGGTGGGGGTGTGGGGGCGGCAACAACACCGTGCATGGTGAGGGTGTGGGAGAGCGAAGCTCTCCCACAATCAGTGCAGCATGTGCCTGCTGGGCACACAAAAAGTGGGTTTGAGGGCACAGCCCTCAAAGGATGTTGATGCCTCGCATCAAGCAGCTTCTGGCCTGGGTGCTGCTGCTGGCGCTGGTCGTCGGCGCCGGGGCGCTCATCCTGCGGCCCGGCCCGCGCGACGCCCTGCGCGCGGCCGACCGGCTTTTCCTCGATGGCAGCTACTACGCGGCTTTGCGGGCCTACCAGCAGATTGACCCGCGCGAGCTGCCCGAGGCAGCGCTGCGCCTGGGCATGGTGCGGGCCATCCGTGGCGAGCACGGCCCGGCTGAGCGCGCCCTGCGCACCGCCATGCAGGGCGGCCTGCGACCCGCCGACTACCAGGTCGCCCTCATCTATCTGGGGCAGGTGCTCGCCGACGGTGGGAGCGCGGATCTAGCCCTACGAACCTGGGCGCTCGCCGATGACTGCCGCAGCCCTGATGCATGCGCCTACCGTGGCCCCGCCCGCGCCCTGGCGGCAGAGCTCGCGCTCCGCAAGGGCGACTATGTCGCCGCCGAGGCCGGCTATGTTGCCGCCCTCGGCGATCCCCTGCGAGAGGGCTGGGCCGACCTAGCCGCCTACCGCCTTGCCCTGCTGCGGGCCGCCCGCGACCCCGCCGCCGCGATTGCCGCTATCGGCCGGGCCGCGCCGGGCGCGGATATGATCGCTGAGCCGCTGCTGGCCCCGCTGCTCCCAGCCGATACGGGTTGGCGGGCCGAGCTCGCCGCCGCACTGACAGCTGATGCAGAGAGCCGCCCACAGCGGCTCGGACAGATCTACCTGAGCCAGGGACTGTATGATCTGGCCGAGATCCAGTTTGCCCAGGTGCGGCCAGAGAGCCCCTCCGCCCGCGCCGCTGCCGTCTATGCGGCGTACGCCCGCTGGATGTCCGGCGACCGCACGACTGGGCTGGCCCAGCTTGAGCAGATTGTAAAGAACCGGCCCGACGACCCACAGGCGCGGATGCTGCTGGCCCTGGCCTATCTCTCGACCGATGCGAGCGATGCGGCGCTCGCCCAGATCGATGTGCTGGCACGGCTGATCCCGGGCACCCCCGATATCCATCTGGCCTTGGCCAGCTGGCAGGCTGCCCGCCACGAGTACCCACAGGCCAGCCAGGAGTACAGCCTCGCCATCGCGCAGTCCGGCGACCCCCGGCGGCGTGGGCGTGCCGCCCTGCTTGGCGCGCAGTTTCACCTGGCCACCGCCTATGACCTGTGCGCGGGCGGGCTGCCCCTCGCTGAGGCGGCGGTCGCCGCCCTCCCCGACGACAGCGTGGCGTGGACGACCCTGGCGGCCCACCAGTACTACTGCGGGCAGGTCGACAAGGCCGCCGCATCGGCGCAGCACGCCGTTGACAGCGGCGGTGATGCCGAGAGCGCCTACTACCTGGGCGCATCCCTGGCCGCGCTAGGCCAGCAGGATCGCGCCCGCCGCGAGCTGATCCGCGCCGCCGATATGGCCCCGGCCTCGGCCTGGCGCGAGCGGGCCGAGAAGGCGCTGGCCCTGATGCCGTAGCATCAGGGCCAGCGCTTAATCCTCTGGGGCTGCGTCCCAGACCTGCTTATTGTTGGGTTTGGGCGGCGAAGCCGCCCAAACCCAACAATAAAAAATCGTGGGGGCGGCGAAGCCGCCCCCACACCCCCACCGGGAGGTGAGATCATCCCTCGTCGAAGTACCCGTGGAGCCGCCTGCCGAGGTGTGGGTCGCGCAGCTTCTTAAGCGCCTCGCTCTCTAGCTGGCGAACGCGCTCGCGGGTGAGGCTGAGGCGCTGCCCGATCTGCTCCAGGGTCAGGGCGCTCTCGCCCTCCAGGCCGTAGCGCAGGCTCAAGATATGCCGCTCGCGGGTGGTCAGATGCGACATCGCCTCGCCCAAGTCGTCGCGCAGAAGAGCGTGGGCCACCTGCTCCAGGGGCGTCAGCTCCAGCGGGTCGGCGATCACCTCGGCGAGGGCTCCGGTGCCATCGTCGGTGTGGGTCTCATCGAGCGAGGCCGGGGTAAGGGCGGCCTGCTCGGCGCGCGTCACCTGCTCGGGGGTGATGCCGAGCTCGATGGCCACCTCCTCGGGCGTCGGGTCGCGGTCGAGGCTCTGGGTGAGGCGCTGGCGGGCGCGGGCCAGCCGCGAGAGCCGCTCGCCGAGGTGGACGGGCAGGCGCACGGTGCGTCCGTGGTCGGCGATAGACCGGCCGACGCTCTGGCGGATCCAATAGGTGGCGTAGGTGCTGAACTTCAGGCCGCGGCTCGGGTCGAACTTATCGACGGCGCGCATCAGGCCGAGGCTGCCCTCCTGGATGAGGTCGAGCAGGCTAAGGCCGTGGCCCTGGTAGCGGCGGGCGATGCTGACCACCAGGCGCAGGTTGGAGTTAATCAGCTGGGCGCGGGCGGTGACCCCTGCGCCCACCAGCTGCTCCAGGCGCCAGCACTCGGCCGGGGTGAGCGGGTGCTCGTCGGCCAGCCGGCGCGCCGAATCGCGCCCGGCCTCTATTGCGCTGGCCAGCTCCTGCTCCTGGTCGAAGGTTAGCAGTGGCTCGTCGCCAATCTCGTTCAGGTAGAGAATTATTGAATCCGCCGGCGGCGCGCTGGCAAATGCAGTGTTCGTCATAGTCTATTCCTTCTTGCGGGCCGCCCTGTGGCGGGCACCGGCAGAAAAGACAGCAGATGTAGGCATCGCAAGAACTATGCCACGGAGGGTGTGTTGGGGCGCAGAGGATGCATCCTCCAAGGTAGCACACTACAGTATGCGTGGGGGG
>RYFE02000072.1 GCA_004138175.2 Chloroflexales bacterium ZM16-3
AGGTGATTGGAATGAGGAATTAGATGCGATGGCCCTGCCTCTCCCTCGGTGTGTTCAATCTCGTCAGCCGGGCCGCTGGCCAGGTGACGCCGCTCCAGCTTATGGAGCTGGCGCACCCCTCGCGCCCGCTGCTGCGCAAGCTCATCCGCGAGGCCCCCGGCACCTATTACCATAGCGTCGCCGTGGGCAACCTGGCCGAGGCCGCCGCCGAGGCGATCAGCGCCGACGCACTGCTCCTGCGCGTCGCCGCCTACTACCACGATATCGGCAAGACCATCCGGCCCTACTTCTTCACCGATAACCAGATGGGCCGCGAGAACGTACATAACGACCTTGACCCGCAGACGAGCGCCCAGATCATTGTGGACCATGTCCGCGAGGGTGTGAAGATGGCGAGGGCCGCCGGCCTGCCCCAGCAGATCATCGACTTTATCTCCTCGCACCACGGCACCGGCCTCATCCGCCATTTCTACCAGGAGGCGCTTCAGCTGCAAGATACGGTTGATGAGCGTGACTTCCGCTACCCCGGCCCGCGCCCGCACACTCGCGAGCAGGGCATCCTTATGCTGGCCGACTCGGTGGAGGCCACGGTGCGCTCCAAGGCCCAGAACGGTAAGCTGCTGGCCGCCGGTGCCCACGGCGACACACCCGCCAACGGGGCGAGCAACGGCGCGCAAACCCTCGACGACCTCGTTCAGTCGATCATCAACGCCCGCGTCCGCGAGGGCGAGCTCGACGAGTCGCCCCTGACGATGCGCGAGCTGTCGCTGATTAAGCAGGCATTTGTGACCAGCCTACAGAGCATCTACCACCCACGGGTGGACTACGCGCCGCCGGTGATGCGGTAGGGTTTGAGGAGGCTTCGCCTCCCCAAGAATTTTTTTGTAGGTTCGCGCGGCTTCGCCGCGCGAACCTACAAAAGAGATAGGGGGATATGGACGCCGACGAGTATCAGTCCCTGGCACTGCGCACCGAGGCCCCTGGCCGCGAGCGCCGTGAGCGCCTGCTCAACGCCGCCCTCGGCCTGTGCGGCGAGGCCGGCGAGTTCGCCGATACCCTGAAGAAGGCCGAGTTTCACGGCCATACGCTGGACGAGGCCGAGCTACGCAAGGAGCTCGGCGATGTGCTCTGGTACGCCGCTCTCGCCTGCGACGCCCTCGGTGTGGGCATGGGCGAGGTGATGGCCCAGAATATCGAGAAGCTGCGCCGCCGCTATCCCGACGGGTTCTCTAGCGAGCGGAGCCAGAATCGAAAGGCTGAGGCTGAGGGCTGAGGGCTGAAGCTCAGCCTTCAGCCCTCAGCCCTCAGCCATAGGATTATGGAACGCACAGCGACAATCAGCCGCACCACCGGCGAGACCGCGATCAACCTCAGCCTGCGCATCGACGGCGCTGGTAAGGCTGAGGTACACACCGGCGTCGGATTCCTCGACCATATGCTGACCCTTTGGGCCAGGCATGGCCTGTTCGACCTGGAGGTGCGGGCGCAGGGCGACCTGCACATCGACGAGCATCACACCGCCGAAGACACCTGCATCTGCCTCGGCCGGGCCATCGACGAGGCCCTCGGCGAGCGTCGTGGGATCGTCCGCACCGCCCACAGCTTCGTGCCCATGGACGAGGCTCTGGCCATGGTGGCGGTGGATTTGGGCGGTCGGCCCTACTGTGTCGTTCAGGCCGACTTTGTGACTCCCAGGGTCGGGCAGCTTGGCACCGACCTGATCTTCCACCTGCTAGAGAGCGTCGCCACCCACGGGAGGCTGAACCTCCACGCCCAGGTACTCTACGGACGCAACGACCACCACAAGGTCGAGGCGATCTTTAAGGCATTTGGCCGCGCCTTCGATGCCGCAACCCACCTTGACCCGCGCCTCGATGGGGCGGTGCCGAGTACGAAGGGAGTCTTGTGATGGTCTTTGCCCTGGTGGTTGCCCTGAGCTTCGGCCCGGCCCTGCTCTACGCGTCAATCGTCTACTGGCTCGACCGCTTCGAGAAGGAGCCGCTGCATCTGCTCGTCGGCGCCTTTCTGTGGGGCGCCATCGTGGCCACCATCGGCGCGATCATCGCCACCAGCGTGCTTGAGATCAGCCTGAAGATGATCACCGGCGACGCGGCCCTGGCCGAGATCACCGGCACCACCCTGTTTGCCCCGCTGGTCGAGGAGAGCCTGAAGGGCGCGGCGGTGCTGCTGATCGTGCTAATCTTTCCCCACGAGTTCGACTCGGTGCTCGACGGGATCGTCTACGCGGCGATCACCGCCCTCGGCTTCGCCGCCACCGAGAACGTACTTTACCTCTACTTCCAGGGCTACGCCAGCGATGGGGCCTCCGGCCTGGCGGTGCTCTTTGTGCTACGGGTGCTGCTAGGCGGCTGGGGCCACGCCGTCTACACCTCGTTCATCGGGATCGGCCTGGCCGTGGCGCGGCTTCAGCGCGGCTGGATGATCAAGGTCATCGCGCCGGTGCTTGGCTGGTGCGTCGCCGTCTCCCTGCACGCCCTGCACAACGGCATGGCCACCATCCTCGGCTCCAGCCTCGGGCTCGGCGGCCTGCTGGCCACCCTGCTGGTCGACTGGACAGGCTGGGCGGTGGCGTTTAGCCTCGTGCTCTGGGCGATCTTCCGCGAGCGGCGCTGGATGCGCACCTACCTGCGCGAGGAGGTAGATCTGGGAGTGATCAGCGCCGAGCAGTACCGCACGGCCTGCTCAGTTCGCGCGCAGCTCTCGGCGCGCGCGCGGGGTCGGGTGGCCCGGCGCTTCTACACGGCCTGCGCCGAGCTGGCCCAGAAGAAGCATCAGCTAATCACCCTCGGCGAGGAGCGCGGCAACACCGCCCGCGTGATGGCGCTACGCGACGGACTGGCGAGCCAGTCGGCGCTGGTGTAAACAGCTCATAAATGTCACAGAAACGCGCCAGCGAGGCTGGCGCGTTTCTGTGACATTTATGAGGTTTTCTAGGGCCACAGGCACCCGCTCACGCGGCCAGATCGCCCCGCATGTGGGCGGCCACCAGACGGCGAGTCTTCTGGCAGACGCGCTCGTAGAGGTTTGTGGCGAGGCGCTGCTCGATCATCACCCGGCGTCGCTCAGCCTCGCAGTGCTCGCTCCACTCAATCGCGGCGGCCAAGCGGTCGCCCGCTTCGCGCATCTGCAACAGGCTCTCCTCGGCGAAGGGCGGGCGAGGGCGGAGCAGCGCAAGCGATGCCTCCAGCCGACGCATGTCGGCCAGCAGGTTGCTGGCAGTCAGCGCGCTGGCCGGCTGTGATGGGGCGACGAGCTGAAGGTACAGGGCGTCGTGGCCGAAGCAGTTGGAGATCCGGCGCTGGACGGCGATGTAGGTGCGCTGGCCGATCACCTCGGCCTGCCAGCGCTGCGCGAGCGCCTGCCGCCAGGCGGCCAGCGCCTGCTCGCCGCATATAATCTGCTCTTCGAGGGCGTTGCGGAGCGCCCGGTGCCGGGCCAGTTCTTCATCGGCGAAGGGCAGCTCAGAGCGCCGCGTCTCAAGCATGGCGATGAGCTGCGCGGCGGCATCGTGGCTGATGGGCTTAGGGGGGAGAATCTGGGTCACGGCAGGATCCCTTTCGGAGTAGATGCTAGGTCGCGCCTGCCCTTACCATAGTACGGAACGTGGCCACTCACGTCCATAGTACTTCTGTAGTGATCTGCGGGATGACTAACGACAGGCTGTCGTAGGGTGAATGTGCTACAATGACTGCTGCATCCTGTGGCCCTTTCTCGTCGTCGTAACCGTCGGCAGGTGTGCAGCTTCGAAGGAGGTTCCCCATGGGTTTTCTCGATCAGATCAGCAAGACCCTCACGCAGGGTGTTGATCGGGCAAAGTTTGAGGCCGATAAGTTTCAGAAGACGACGCGCCTTCAGGGCGAGGTGAACGAGTTCCGGCGTCAGGTTGATGTGAAGCTGATGGAGTTGGGTCAGCGGGCCTACGACCTCCAGCGCGCGGGGCAGATCAGCGCGCCCTCGATCAGCGAGCTTGCCTCCGCCGTCGATCAGCTGCGGGCGACGCTGGTTGTCAAGGAGGAGGAGCTGAAGGTCGCGCAGAATGATGTGTTTGAGGAGCCGCTGACGCCGGCAGGATCGGCACCATCACAGTCGGTGCCAATCTCCTACGATGCCCCGCCCGTCAGCCCGCCGATGGCTGCCCCTCCCACTTCTGGCCAGAAGGCGTGTGCGAGCTGCGGCTTCCAGATGCCTTCCTCCGCCATGTTCTGCCCAAGCTGCGGCACCCGCACTTCCATGTAGAGCTGCCGCAACGTCCTGCGGCTTCGCCCCCAGAATTCCTTGTTACTGTAGCCAAAATGGCCAGCTTCGCTGGCCATTTTGGCTACAGTAACGCTGGTTTTTAGGCGGCAGCCCTAAGCTTAATGCACGTGGGGCGAAGCTCCAGAATGGGCCAGATCAGCTAGTTCTGCCGCGGGGGGGCGGTAATCAGGAGATCGGTGCGCAGCACCTCCTGCGGCGTGCGGGCCGTCTTCACCCCGGCCATATTGATCCCGAGCTGGGTCATCGTCGCCGCCACCGAGGCCGAGATCCCGGTGACCGTCACCTCGCAGCCGAGCAGGCGCACCGACTGGATGGTTCGCAGGATGGACTGGGCCACGGCCGTATCGACTGTCGGCACCCCGGCGATATCGAGGATCACCATGCGGGCGTGCTGGGCGCTGACCTCATTCAGCAGGCGGCGGGTCAGATCTCCGGCACGTCGGCTATCGAGGTGGCCGACGACGGGGGCGAGCAGCACCCCATCGGCCAACGAGACGGCCGGCGTCTCCAGGGTCGTCACCAGATCAAGCAGCCGACGCTGCTGGGCATTTTGCTCCTCCAGCTCCCCTGCCTTCTGGGCAAGCTCATTGGCCTGCATCTCGCTGTGCGCGAGGGACTGGCGTACCTGCGCAGCGCTCTCCTCCGCATCGAGCTGCGCGGTATTGGTGACCATCCGGGCGAGCAGCATGCCGCCAACTGTCATGCTATAGAGCAGGAGCGCGAACGGGTCGATGTAGATCCCTTGGCCTCCGGCGCGCACGATCAGAATCGCCAGCACACCTATGGCGCTGCCGACCACCCAGAGCGGACCGGCAACGATCAGAGCCAGCACCGGCGGCAGGAATGCGGCCAGCGTGAACTCCTCGGTTAGGTAGACACCGTCAGCCGTCAATCCGATCAGCAATGTAATCAGGATCAGTGCGACATAGCGTGCATGCGACCAGCCCCGCCAGTAGGCAATCAGCAGACCTGCCAGTATCAGCATGCCCACGCTTGAGCCGATAAACATGAGATTACTACTATTACTGGAGACAATAAGCTCGTAGATCAGCGAAAAAAGTGCGCCAATAGTGAAAATAGTGAGCAGTGCGAGTACAACTTGTCGCTGTGATACTCTCATAGTTCCTTATCTTGAACACTGGCAGGATACCAAAACCCTCCCACCCGGTGTCCAATACCAATCACATGTCGGCTCTCCCAAAGATCACGGGTAGCCTCGATGCCGTCGTAGCGCTTAGACTTGTCCTCACGCCATGTGCGGCGCCGATAGACTGCATCATACACAATGCGGCGTACCATGTCCTCATCGATCTCATAGCCGGGCCGCTGTGTCCAGTAGCACTGAGCTTCACCGAGCAAGGCCAAGGGGATAATATCGTGGGTGAAGATTGGTTTGCCGAACCCGATATAGATCCCAGCTGAAGGGATGTCCTCTCCAAACATCGTGCGGATGAGATCGGTCTGGCTGTAGATCTGGGCGGACTGGGCGGCGGCGATCATCTGCTCCCAGAGGGTACCTGGTGCGGGTGCCACATAGAGCCAGAGGGTGTGATTCCAGGAGGGAGGTGTTGCGGATTCCAGCCGATCAACAGCCCCGCGCAACTCGGGTATGCCCTCGGCACCGCAAAGGCGAACGCGCCACCCGTGGCGTCGGTAGTCCTCTAGGGCCTCGGGTCCGGCGAGTCCCCAGTCGAGCCAGCTGAGGATGCGCTCGCGGTAGCGGCCAGTCTCATCGAGTTGCCCCGGTCGAAGCATGCTGGTGAAGAGGTGACGGGTGCCTAACCTAAAGAACTGGTCGATACAGGAGATCATGCGTACTCGCGAGCTGCTGGCGTACTCGTCGTTCTGCGCGGAGATCCCGACGAGGGCCGCGCTCCGCCGGGTGCCCCCGACGGCGAAGATGACGGTCTCCGGCATAACGTTGGCCACAAATTCGACCGGCGCAGCAAGGAATTCTTCGAGGCTTGGCATCTGCTCTGTTTGACTCATAGTGTCGATAGCTCCTTACGCAATGCCGCAAAAGTCGCGCTGTGTGGCGTTGCCCGGCGGCTGAAGCAGGTGTACTCCTTGAATCGTACCACGACAGCCCACATTTTCCAGCAATCTCCTTTAGCCGTGGGGTACTGACCAGCAGAATTCTCAATCTGCATCCGCATCATACCAGCATCGGCGGGCCGCCGCGAGTGGTACAATCGGGGGAGAACCCCGAGGATGAAGGAGCACGCGATGACGACCCTGCTATACCATACCGACGCCTACCTGCGCGCGTTTGACGCCCGTGTGGTCGCCGTCGAGGGCGATGATGCGGCCCTGGACCAGACTGCGTTCTATGCCACCAGCGGCGGCCAGCCCCACGATGGCGGCCAGATCACGCAGGGCGGGCGGAGCTGGCGCGTCACCGGGGTGCGCCGGGCCGGCGACCTGATCTGGCACACGCTCCAGGGCGCGAGCGCGCCTGCGGTTGACGATATTGTCCACGGCGAGATCGACTGGGATCGCCGCTACAAGCTCATGCGCACGCACACCGCCCTGCACCTGCTCTGCGGCGTGATCTGGCGCGACTACCAGGCCCCCGTCACCGGCGGCAATATGGACACCGACGAGGGCCGCCTCGACTTCGAACTGCCCGGCTTCTCCAACGAGCTGGCCCAGGAGATCGTGGCAAAGGTGAACGAGGAGATCGCCGCCAACCGGCCGATCGAGGTGAAGATCCTGCCGCGCGAGGAGGCGTTCCAGATCCCCGACCTCATCCGCACCAAGATCAGCCTGCTGCCCGAAGGCATCAGCGAGGTGCGCACGGTCAACATCGTCGGGCTGGACCTCCAGGCCGACGGGGGTACCCACGTGGCCAGCACCGCCGAGGTGGGCCGCGTGTCCCTGGTGAAGACCCGCAGCAAGGGTGCCAGTAACAAGCGGATCATTATACGGATCGAGAATGTTGAAGGTTGAATGCTGAATGTTGAATTGAGCGGCTTCGCTGCTCAATTCAACATTCAATATTCTCAACTCAGCATTCGAATTGCCCAGTAGGCGGCCATGCCCGCCGCGATGGTGGCCAGGGTGTTGCCGGTGCGCCAGGCCACGAGGCCGCCGACCAGGCCGGCCAGCAGGGGCGCGCCGGCCATCAGATGCGGCGCGTCGCCCGCGCTCACCGCAATCGGCCTGAGCGCCAGGGCGGTAAAGACGGCCACCGGCACGTAGCCCAGCCAGCGCCCCAGCCAGATCGGCAGCTCACCGCGCATCGTCAGCAGCGGGATCTCCCGCACGAGCAGCGTCACCACGGCCATGCCCAGAATGGTTAGCCAGATCATCATGCCTCGCCCCTCCTACGCAGCAGCGCACCCACCGCGCTGGCGACCACCCCGGCCAGCAGGATATACCAGCTCCCCGGCAGCCACAGCGCGCCCAGCAGCGTGAGCGCCGCCGCCACACCCGCGACGACCTGGCTGTCCCGCTTGCGCAGCAGAGGTACCAGCAGGCCAATAAAGGTCAGCGGGAAGACCAGGTCGAGCCCGTAGGCCGCCGGGTCGGGCAAGACGCGGCCGAGCAGCACGCCGGCCAGGGTGCTGCACTGCCAGACGAAGTACATGCTGATGTTGGCACCGAACTGGTAGGCGGCGCTGCCTCGCCCGCCGAGGAACTCGCGCACGCCGATTGCGTAAGACTCATCGGTGAGCTGGGCGGCCAGGCCGAGGCGCGCCCACAGGCCCGAGCGGCGCAGGTAGGGTGACAGCGAGGCGGCCAGCAGCAGGTGGCGCGCGTTGACGATCAGGGTGGTGACGACGATGGTGACCGGTGCGGCGGCGGCGGCGAACATGCCTACCGCCGTGAACTGTGAGGCCCCGGCGAAGACCAGCAGCGACATGGCCACTGTCTGAGCAGGGCTGAGGCCGGCGGCCAGGGCGCTCACGGCGTAGATCACGCCGAAGGGCGCAGCCCCCAGCCACAGCGGCATCATGGCCACGAAGCCGGCCCGCACCTGGGCGGCCCGGCCCGGCGCGTGTGTGCTTATCTGAAGTTCTGCCATAGTGATCCCATGGTATGATCAGCCCGCCCGAGCTGCCAGAGACAATCGACGGATCTCCGGCGCGACAAGTCGCCGCACCACAGATGGAGTCACACGATGACCGACCAGATGATCGCCCTCTCGCGGCGCTGCGAGGAGTCGGCCAGGGCGGCGGCGGCCTGCGGCCGCGAGGTGGCCCGCTTTGGCCCCTTCGAGGCCCTGATCGACCTGGGCACCGACCTGATCTGGCTCAACTACGCCGTGCCGGTCGAGCCGGTGGACGACCTTCCCGCCGCTATGGCCGCCCTGGAGCAGCTGAAGGCCCACTTCCGCTCACGCGGCCGCCGCCCGCGCTTCGAGTTCAACGCCGCCCCCTGGCCCGAGCTGCCTGCGCTCCTGGAGTCCGCCGGCCTGACCCTCCAGGAGCGCCAGCCGATGATGGTCTGTAGATTGGCCGACCTGCGCCACCCGGCGATCCCCGGTGTTACGGCGCGCCTGCTGGACGCCGGCTCGCCCGACGCCGACTTCCTGGCGATCTGGCACATCCAGGCCGAGTCCTTCGGCGAGTTCGGCAGCGCGCCGGACGCCGGACGCCTGCTACGGCAGCGCGCCCGGCTGCGCGCCGGGGCCAGCCTGATGGCGCTGGCCGCGCTCAATGGCGTGCTCGCTGGGGCTGGTGAGCTCCTCCCCGATGGCACCGACGTGGCCGAGCTGGTCGGCGTGGCCACCAGGGCCGAGTGTCGGCGGCGCGGGGTGGCCTCCGCCCTCAGCGCAGCCCTCACCGACGCCTTCTTCTCACGCGGCGGCCATGTGGCCTGGCTCTCCGCAGCCGACGCCGGCGCCCAGGCGGCCTACGCCCGCGTCGGGTATGTGCCGCTGGATGAGCGGGTGAACTATAGTATGGGGGATGTATGACGACAACCACCGACCTCATCCGGGGCGCATGCCCGCACGACTGCCCCGACACCTGCGCCACGATCACCGAGGTGCGCGACGGGCGCGCCGTGGCCTTCTACGCCGACCGCGCGCACCCCTACACGCAGGGCTGGCTCTGCGCCAAGGTGCGCCCCTACCTGGAGCGGGTCTACAGCCCCGACCGCCTGCTCCACCCGCTGCGCCGGGTCGGCCTGAAGGGCGCGGGCCAGTGGGAGCGTATCTCCTGGGACGAGGCGCTGGCCACTATCGCCGGGCGCTGGAAGACGCTCATCGCCGAGCACGGCGCGGCCGCCATCCTGCCGTACTCCTACAGCGGCACCCTCGGCCTCGTCCAGATGCGCGTCTGCGACGAGCGGCTCTGGAGCAGGATGGGGGCCAGCGGGCTCGACCGCACCATCTGCTGCTCGGCGTCCCACGTGGCGGTGGGGGCCACCCTCGGCGCGCGCCACGGCCCCGACCCAGCCGACGTGCTCAAGAGCAGGCTGGTGATCATCTGGGGCAACAACCCGGCCAGCTCTGGCCCGCACTTCATGCCGCTGCTGCGCCAGGCCCAGAAGTTGGGCGCCTACGTGGTGGTGGTGGACCCCCGGCGCACCCTGACCGCCCGCTCGGCCGACGAGCATATCCAGCCCCGCCCGGCCACCGACGCGGCTCTGGCCCTCGGCCTGATGCATGTGATCTTCGCCGAGGGTCTGCACGACGAGCCGTGGCTTGAGGCCCACAGCCAGGGCTGGCGCGAGCTGCGCGGGCGCGCGGCGCAGTACCCGCCCGAGCGGGTGGAGCAGATCACCGGCGTCTCCGCCGAGACGATCATCGGCCTGGCCCGCCGCTACGCCGCCACCAAGCCATCCCTGCTTAAGTTCGCCGACGGCATGCAGCGCCACGCCAACGGCGGCCAGGCGGTGCGCGCCCTCTGCTGCCTGCCGGCCCTCGTCGGCCAGTACGGCGTGCCCGGCGGCGGCCTCAGCTACAGCACCAGCGGCTACATCCGCTGGGACGCCGAGGCGCTCGGCCACGCCAGCGCGTGCCCGCCCACGCCGCGCACGGTGAACATGAACCGCATCGGCGCCGCGCTGATGGGCGAGGCCGCCGACCCGCCGATCATGTCGCTGTTCGTCTACGGGGCCAACCCGGTGGCCTCCGCGCCCAACGCTGGCCTGATCATCCAGGGGCTCATGCGCGAGGATCTGTTCACCGTCGTCCACGAGCAGTTTATGAGCGACACCGCGCGCTACGCCGATATTGTGCTGCCGGCCACCACCCAGCTAGAGCAGTCCGACCTCCACACCGCCTACGGCCAGCGCAACCTCCAGTACAA
Organism: Chloroflexales bacterium ZM16-3; assembly: GCA_004138175.2. Lineage (GTDB taxonomy): Bacteria > Chloroflexota > Chloroflexia > Chloroflexales > Chloroflexaceae > Oscillochloris > Oscillochloris kuznetsovii. The sequence continues at coordinate 10,539 of RYFE02000072.1, forward strand.
CCAGCAGGCCATCGCGCCGCTCGGCGAGTGCCGCAGCAACTGGGACACCATGCGCGCCCTGGCCGCCGCCATGGGCTATAGCGAGCCATGGCTCCAGGAGAGCGCCGAGGATGCGATCAAGGCGATCATCGAGGCCAGCCTGTCGGCCAACCCGCAGCTCCAGGGCATCACCTTCGAGCGGCTGCGCGATGAGGGGACGGTGCCGCTGCACTTCAGCGACGACGACTACACGCCCTTCGCCGGGGGACGCTTCCCCACACCCTCGGGCAAGGTCGAGCTGCTCTGCCCGGCCATGGCCTCCCACGGCGTCGATCCCCTGCCCGACCACATCCCCGTCGCCGAGCTTGAGGAAGACGAGATCTCAGCCCTCAGCCCTCAGCCCTCAGCCCTCACCCTGCTCTCCGCCGCCTCGCACCACTTCGTGTCGAGCAGCTTCGCCAACCAGCCGAGCCTGCTGGCCAGGGAGGGCACGCCCTTCGTTGAGATCAACCCCGAGGATGCGGCGGCTCGCGGCATCGCCGACGGCGACCAGGTGCGGGTGGAGAGCGCCCGGGGCTGGTGCCGCCTGCGCGCCGTCGTCACCGCCGACGTGCCCCCCGGCGTGGCGGTGGCCCCCAAGGGCCACTGGGCCAGCCGCTCGCCCGACGGGCGCAATGTGAACTGGACCACCCCCGACACAATCGCCGACCTGGGCGGCGGCAGCGCCTTCCACTCCAACCGGGTGCAGATCATCAGTGAGCAGAACCGCTGAGCCACTGAGTCACAGGGTCTTCCAGAACACCCCGACCATGACGACGCGCATGGCGCTGCTCAGCACAAAGAGGAAGGCCAGGCCGACGATCTGGAAGGGGCCGATGGCGACCTGGGCGTCGATCAGCAGGGTCGCCAGGACGCCGCCGATCAGGCCGGCCACCAGGGTGCCCGCGCCGGTGATCGCGCTGAACGAGGCCATCGCCGCGCCCTTGTAGCCCGCCGGGGCGCGGTCCATCAGCACATTAACCATGCCCTGCGTGATCCCTGGCCAGAACACCCCCGAGAGGATCGAGGTCAGCCAGAGCGGGATGATATTTGTTGGCGTGGAGAGCACCCAGCCCCAGGGCAGCGGCAGCGTGCCGATGACGCAGGCCACCAGCACCCGCTTATGGCCGTAGGTGTCCTGCAGGCGGCCCATCAGCGGCCCGAAGACCAGCGACACGGCGCTGGTGACGATCGCCTGGAGGGCCAGCGCCGAGAAGCTGAGGTTGAGCGTGCTCAGCCCATAGGCGTTGAAGAAGGGCGAGGCCACGCCGATGGCGATCGCCCAGCCCACATTGGCGATCACAAAGCTGCGGAAGGCTTGATCACGCAAGGGGCCGCTGATCATATCGGCCAGGTTCACGCTGGCCTTGGGCTTGATTGGCGGCTCGGCCTGGCGCGAGATCAGGGCCGCCGAGCCGAGCGCGGCCAGCACCGCCACGCCGAAGATGATCGCGTAGCCGACGAACTCGTGGCCCTGGGCGCGGGCGCCGTCGAGGGCGTAGCCAGCCAAGAAGGTGCTGGCCATGGCCGCCACCGCCGCGACCGTGTTGCGCGCGCCGAAGTAGCTGCCGCGCTGGCGGGAGGGCACCAGGTCGCTCATCCAGCTCAGCCAGGCGTTGCCAGCGATGCCGTTCAGCGCGTAGGAGCAGGCCAGGCCGATGAAGAAGACGGCGAGCTGCGCGCCGCCGAGGAAGCTCATAAAGGGCAGGGCCAGGAGCAGCGCCCAGGTCAGGCGCCCGGCCAGGGCCGCGCTGAGCACCAGCCGCCGCCGGTTGCCTGCGAGCTCCTCAAGGTAGGCCCCCACAAACTGGAAGAGCTGACCGATAAAGGGTAGCGCGCCGAGCAGGCCGAGCTGGAAACTGTTGGCCCCTAACAGCAGGGCGAAGCCGGTCAGGAAAACACTGCCACCAATCGCGCCGGTAATGCTGATGTGGATCGTGGCGACCGCACCCTCCCAGATTGAGAGGCGCAGAGCGCGGCGCACCTCGGAGGGGTGGAGGGGGCCGTCATCGGTAGACTGGGCGGCGGGAAGGTCCGCGTTCTTGTGCGCTTTCTGGCGCACGGTGGAGGCGATGCCCATAGCGTTCCTTGCCGCGTGCTTGCGCGGCGGTGCATAAAAAAGCCGGAGGCGAGTAGTCCTCCGTGACTGCATAGAGCAGATCCTAGCGCTTCTTTACTTTGTGTCAACTATCTTTAGACTGATATCGGGGTGAGACCTGCCCGCTGTGCTATAATCTTCAGGCGCCCGGATCCGTGGGGGATCGCTTCGTTGCTCGGAGGCCCGCGTGAACTTCATCGATATTCTTTTTATTCTGCTCTTTATCGGCAGCCTGGCCGTCGGCTTCTTCCAGGGCATGATCCGGTTAGCGGTGCTGATCTTAGCCCTCTACCTGAGCCTGGTGCTGGCGAGCCTCTACTACACAGCGATGGGCGAGTGGCTGGTGAGCCACTTCAGCACGCAGCGCTTCGTCGGCCAGTACGTCGGCTTCGCCATAGTGTTCTTCTTTGGCTTCCTGCTGCTCGCCGCCGCAGGGCTCTACACCTTCCGCTACGCGCGCCTGCCCGGCGGCCTCGTGTACCTTGACCACATCGGCGGCGTGGTGCTCGGCATGCTCCTGGGGGTCTTCTTCATCGGCACCTTCGCCGCGCTGCTCTACAACCTGATGATCGCCCGTGGCGGCAGCTCGATCGACTTCCCGGTGATGCGCACCCTGGGCGGCGCGGTGGCGAACTCATTCCTGCTGCGCTACTTCGCCGGGGATCTGCTGACGCTGACCTACAGCATCCTCGACCCAGTGCTGCCCGAGGGTGCCCGGCTGATCTTCCTGGCGCAGTGATCTCGTCCTGCCGATGGATGTGCTGCGGCGCGGGCCGTGCTATGGTTTTGAGGGGGCGAGCGCCTGGCGCCGCCCCCTCTTTATTTTTTATTGATAATAATTGCAATACCGCAGAAGTGGTGCTATGGAACATCTTGTCATTCTGAGCGAAGCGAAGAATCCCGGCCGGGACCCTTCGCTTCGCTCAGGGTGACAGCGTTCCTTCTGCGGTATTGCCAATAATTCTATGGCGATTGCAGATCAGACCCTTCACACCCTTGAGTTCCCAAAGATCCGCGAGCAGCTTGCCCACCACACGGCCTTCTCGGCCTCACGCGAGCTGGCCCTGGCGTTGCTGCCCTCAACCGACATCGTCGAGGTGCGCCAGCGCCAAGCGCTCACCGGCGAGTCCCGCGCTCTGCTCGATGAGTACGCCGATGTGACGGTGGGCGGCGCCCGCGATGTGCGCCGGGCCGCCCGCCACGCCGCCCGCGGCGGGGTGCTCGACGGCCAGACCTTTATCGAGGTCGCCGCCACCCTGGCCTCCTCACGCTCGCTGCGCACGCGCCTGCTCAAGCTGGAGGCCGCGCTGTTCCCGCGCATGATCGAGCAGGCTGGGTTTCTGCCCGCCCTGCCCCAGATCGAGGAGGAGATCCTGCGCACCATCGGCGACGACGGCGCGGTGATGGACAGCGCCAGCGCCGAGCTCGGCCGCCTGCGCCGCGAGATCCGCATCGCCTTCAGCCGGCTCCAGGAGAAGCTCCAGAATATGGTCTCCTCCTCGTCCTACTCCGGCGCGCTCCAAGAGCCGATCATCACCGTGCGCAACGGGCGCTACGTCGTGCCGGTGAAGGCTAGCCACCGCAAAGATGTGCGCGGCCTCGTCCACGACCAGTCCAGCAGCGGGGCCACGCTCTACATCGAGCCGATGGCCGTGGTGGAGCTGAACAACCGCTGGCGCGAGATGCAGTCCGCCGAGGAGGAGGAGGTCCAGCGCATTCTGGCCGCCCTCTCCGACCGGGTGGGCGCCGCGTCGGCGCAGATCGTCGCCGCCGTGGAGACCCTGGCCGCGATCGACCTGGCCCTGGCCTGCGCCCGCTACGCCCTCGCCCTGCGCTGCGTGCAGCCGGAGATCGTTGACTCAGGAGTCGGGACTCAGGAGTCGGGAGTTGGTGACTCAGGAGTCGGGCATCAGGAGTCGGGAGTCGGTGTTCCGGCTCCGACTCTTGGTCAGGAGTCGGAGGTTGGCGTTCCGGACCCGACTCCCGACTCCCGACTCCCGACTCC
>RYFE02000073.1 GCA_004138175.2 Chloroflexales bacterium ZM16-3
CCCGGTCACTTCGGCACCTGCGCCAGCTGCGGATGTGGCAGCGGTCGCTTCGGCACCAGCGCCGCCACCTGATGCTACGCCGGTCGTTTCGGCACCAGCGCCGCCACCTGATGCTGCGCCGGTCGCTTCGGCACCTGCGCCAGCGGCGGAAGCGGCACCGGTCGTTTCGGCACCTGCGCCGCTACCGGATGCTGCGCCGGTCGTTTCATCCCCCGCACCAGCGACGGATACGGCACCGGTCGTGTCTCCATCTGCGCCAGTGGCGGATGTGGCAGCGGTCACTTCAACACCTACGCGCTCGGCGGAAGCAGCGCCGACGGTTGCGGCAGCTGCGGAAGTAGCCCCGGTCGCGTCACCTGAAACGGCACCGACGGTTGCGGCAGCTGCGGAAGTAGCCCCGGTCACTTCGGCACCTGCGCAAGTGGCACCTGCGTCAGCGGCGGATACGGCAGCGGTCACTTCGGCAGCAGTAGCGAATCTGTTGGCCGATCCCGCACCAGCCCCGGCGGCGAACGCCCCTGCAACAGCGGGAGCATCGCTCGTCGATCATCCACGAGAGCAGGGGTTGGAGGTTGCGAGTGTTATTGCCCCGGCTTCAAAACTTCTTCCATCTCCTCCTGTGGCATACCCGACATTCAACACTCAACACTCAACACTCAACACTCAACACTCCCCGCTGCGCGAGTCTACCCGTCGCTTCCTCCGCCCTCTAATCGGCTTCGACCCGACTCAGGCCCGCATCTTCCGTGGCCCAGTGGCTGCTCAAGTTGCCGATTCCTATGGCGCTGATGCGGTGGCAATGGGCGATACGATTGCATTGTCGGCGGGGCATACTGAGGAGACGCCGGAGACTATCGGCCTGATCGCGCACGAACTGGCCCACGTCGCCCGCGCCCGCACGGCGCGCTTCGTGCCGCCAATCGTTGGCTCCACCCGCGCTGCACCCGGTATGCCTACCGACGAAGAGCAGATCGCGCTGTCCACCGAGCGTGCCGTTACCGCCGCTGCCCATAACCGGCTGGCCCAGGATACCCCTGCGGCCCCGCCGCCACCGCCACCGGCTCCGCCGACGGCCCCCCGATCGCCGACGCCTGACACTCCAAACCCCTGGGGCGGGCTACCCGCACCCTGGGAGCCATTGCCGGATTGGTTTGATCAGGAGTTAGGGGTGAGGGGTGAGGGGTCAGGGGGTCAGGGGTCAGGGGTCAGGGGTCAGGAGGCAGTTACGTCGCAGCAAGAGATTGCCCCCCGGAGTCCGGCCCTTGGAGTCCGGCCCCCAGATCCCAGATCCCAGATCCCAGATCCCAGATCCCAGAGTCCGGTTCCCAGAGTCCGGCCCCCGACTTCCGGTCCCCGGCCTCCGACTCCCAACTCCCAACCCCCGACTCCTGAAACAGGAGTATGGCGTGCCGAGACGAGCCGGAATCTGACGGCCAACCCAATCGCCGCATCTGAGACCGAGTCTGCGCCGCCCGATTCCACTCTTGCCCCCGACCTTGATGATCTGGCCCGCCAGATCTACGCCGTACTCAAGCGGCGTCTGGCCGCCGAAGCTCGCCGACGCGGCTGAGCGTCACAACGTCAGTGATTCAGTGATTTAGTGCCTCAGTGTTTTAGGAGGGTGCTAATGCAGCAGACAAACCTGGCCAAGGCGCTGATCATCAACCTCGACAGCGGCGAGCGCATCGAGTGCATGTTCAACCCTAACGCCTACACCTATACCAAGCAGAATGAGTGGGTTCAGGGCGCTGGCGCTGGCCATAATATGCCCCAGCTGGAGTTCAGCCGTGGCATGCCCGCCACCCTCCAGATGCAGCTCTTCTTCGATACTTACGACAAGGGGACGGACGTGCGCAGCGAGCACACCGAGGCGATCTGGAACCTTATGCTGGTCGATCCCTCGCTCAAGGACGCCAAGACACAGAAGTCGCGCCCGCCCCGCGTGCGCTTCCAGTGGGGTCAGTCCTGGACCTTCGACGCCGTGATCACCTCCATCACCCAGCGCTTCACGCTCTTCCTTGGCAGCGGCACCCCTGTGCGCGCCACCCTCGATGTCTCCTTTCAGCAGAGCAAGGACCCCGCCGACCTGCCGGCCCAGAATCCCACCTCTGGGGGCGAGGGCGGCGAGCGGCTCTGGACGGTGAACTCCGGCGACACGCTGGCATGGATCGCCTTTAAGGAGTATGGCGACTCGACCAAGTGGCGGCGCATCGCTCAGGCCAACCGCCTCGCCAATGTGCGTCGGCTGCCCCTCGGGAAGGTGCTGGTGATCCCCAATGACTGATGACACCCTGCTGGTCAACCCGGTGATCGAGATCGGCGGACAGGCTCTTGCCAATCACGCTGAGGTCGAGCAGATCTTGGTGGAGACAAGCTTGCACCTGCCCAGCGTTGCGACGATTGTGCTGCTCGACGCGCAGCTTGAGTGGGCCGATAGCTCGTCTCTTGTGCCGGGGCAGCCGGTGAAGATCAGTATCCAGAATGGCAAGCAGCTGTTCGATGGCGAGATTGTCGAGATTGAGGCCGATATGAGCTACACGGGCCAGCGGCTGATCGTGCGCGCCTTCGACCGGCTCCACCGCCTGGCCCGAGGCACCCACGCCCGCGCCTTCACCCAGGTGAGCGATAGCGATATTGTTACAACCTGCGCTGGGGATGTCGGCATGAGCGCCCAGTCCGACGCGACCCCCGGCCAGCACCTCTACTTCATCCAGGCTAACGAGACGAGCCTGGCGACCTTGCAGCGCCGCGCGGCCGCCAACGGATTCCTGCTCTACGCCGATGGCCAGAAGCTCTGCTTTAAGGCTCCCGCTGGCGAGGTCAGCGCCAACCTCAGCCTGGGCGATAACATCATCGAGTTTCGCCCCCGCCTCAGCGCGACTGGCTATGTCGATAAGACCTTCGTGCGCGGCTGGGACCCTAAGCAGAAGCAGCCTGTTGTCGGCGAGTCGCATAAGAGCGAGATCCCGCCCCAGGTTGGGCTCACCGCCAAAGATTACTTCAACCTGAAGCCCACCGGGCGCACGGCAGACCTGGCCATCCAGAACCAGGACCAGGCCAAGCGCATGGCCCAGGCGCTCACCGATACCCAGATCAGCCGCTTTATCGAGGCCGAGGGTTCCGTTATGGGCGAGCCGACGATCAAGGCCGGGGTTAAGGTGAATGTGGCGGGGGTCGGGACGCGCTTCAGCGGCACCTACTTTGTCACTAGCGCCACCCACCGCCTCGATGCTGGGGTCTACACCACCGATTTCAGCATCACTGGGCTGAATGCCGCCTCGGTGCTGGGCATGCTCGCCCCCGCCGAGCCGCCGCCCCAGCCTCTCGGCGGCCTGACGATCGGCATTGTCACCGATAACAAGGACCCTGATCACCTCGGGCGGGTCAAGCTCAAGCTGCCCCTGCTGCTCGATGAGAAGACTAGCGCTGAGATGTCCACCGACTGGGCGCGCATCTCCTCAAGCAATGCTGGCGGCGGGCGCGGCATGCTTTTTCTCCCCGAGATCAACGATGAGGTGCTGGTGGGCTTCGGCCAGGGCGACATCAACGTGCCCTTTGTGCTCGGCATCCTCTGGAACGGTGTGGACAAGGCTCCCGGCGACAAGGGCAAGATGGTCAGTGGCGACGGCAAGGTTAACCAGCGCGTGATCTACTCGCGCACCGGCCACTACATCATGCTCGACGATAGCGACGCCGACGGCGGGATCAGCATCATCGACAAGAAGGGCAACAAGATCGTCCTGAAGGCCCAGGACGACTCGCTGACGATCGAGACCGCCGGCGATATCTCACTGACCACCAAGGGCAACCTGAGCATGGACGTGACCGGCAACGCCGCCTTCAAGGCCCAGGGCGATATCTCGATGGAGGCCACCGGCAACCTCTCGCTGAAGGCCACCGGCAACGCCGAGGTGAATGGTATGGGCGGGGCCAAGCTGGAGAGTACCGCGATTGTGACGGTGCAGGGATCGATGATTAACCTGAATTAAGTGGAGGTTGGGGGTTGAGGTTTGGGGGTTGGGGGTTGGGGCGTACACGTCAATGTCGCGTGCAATCTGCAATCTGCAATCTGCAATCTGCAATCAAGGAATAGAAACAATGGGCCAGCCAGCCGCCAAGCAGGGCGACCAGATCGTCGCGGTGGACATCCATATTGTGATGATACCAGCCCCGCCGGGCCCGCCGGTGCCCACGCCGCTGCCCCACCCCTTCAACGGGATGATCAGCGGCAACCTGAGCGCCAACGTGAAGATCGGCGGCATGCCGGCGGCCACCCTTGGCAGCACTGCCGACAACACGCCGCCGCACATCCCCCAGGGCGGCCCCTTCCAGAAGCCGCCCACCAACAAGGGCACAATCATCAAGGGCAGCGCCACCGTGATGATCAACAAGAAGCCCGCCGCGCGCATGGGCGATACGGCAATGACCTGTAACGATCCCACCGACATGCCGGTGGGCAACGTGGTCGCCGTGGGCAATGTGATGATCGGCGGGTAATGAGGGTGTGGCAGAGCGAAGCTCTCCCACAAAAAAAGACTGATTATGCTGCGGCGCGGCATAGCCGCGCCGCAGCATAATCAGTGCAGCATATGCCTGCTGGGCACAAAATAATACAGGTTTTAGGGCGGCAGCCCTTAGGAGTACGATGTGACAGACCCGGACTTCGTCGGCGCAGGGCTGGCCTTCCCCGTGGGCGTGGACGCCCGCGGACGCTTCGCCCTCGCCCGTGGCGGCAACGATATCGAGCAGGCCATCCGCATCATCCTGCTCACCCCCAAGGGCCAGCGCGTGATGCGCCCGACCTTCGGCTGCCAGATCCACGACCTGGTCTTCGCGCCCAACGACGCCACCACCTGGGGCCTGGCCGAGTACTATGTCCGCGAGGCGCTCACTATGTGGGAGCCGCGCATCCGCATCCGCTCCATCCTCGTCGGCCCCGACCCCGAGCTGCCCGAGCGGCTGCTGATCACGATCGACTACGAGATCAAGGCTACCCACGACCGCCGCTCGCTCGTGTTTCCCTTCTACCGCATTCCGGGAGAGGACTAAGCTGTGCCGCTGCCTACGATTAACCTTGATGATCGCCGCTTCCAGGATATTGTGGATCAGGCGAAGCGCATGATCCCGCAGTATTGCCCGGAGTGGACCGACCATAATGTCAGCGACCCAGGTGTGACTCTGATTGAGCTCTTCGCCTGGATGACCGAGATGCTGATCTACCGCACCAACCAGGTGCCCGAGAAGCTCTACCTCCAGTTCCTCGGCCTGCTCGGCATGCGCCTGGCCCCGCCCCGCGCAGCCCAGGCCCCCGTCACCTTCTACCTCTCGGCACCTCAGCCCCACGATCTGCTCATCCCCGCCGATACCGAGGTGGCTACGGTGCGTACCGAGACCAGCCCGGCGATTATCTTCACCACCGAGGTTGACCTGACCCTGCGCCCGCCGCTGATCGCTGGGGCGCTCACCCGCCCCGGCGCCCGCAGCGCCGCATGGATCACCCACGACATGCGCCAGATGAACTTGCCTGGCCGCAGTATCGCCCTCTTCCCGCCCCAGCTCGCCCCCGGCGACGCCTTCTATCTCGCCATGGAGCGTGACCACAGCCACCACATTCTGGCCCTGGTGGTCAGCTGCGAGACGGCCGGCGGCGCTGGCGTGGACCCGACCAACCCCCCGCTTCAGTGGCAGGTCTGGCAGGGTGCTATGTCTGGGCGCTGGGCCAACTGCGAGGTGGAGTACGACGGCACCGGCGGCTTTAACCAGAACGGCGAGATCATCCTGCATATCCCGCCGATGGCCGCCGATGATCTCCAGGGCATCTCGGCCTTCTGGCTGCGCTGCCGGCTCACCGAGGCCCAGGGCGGAGCGAACTCCTACCGCGTCTCGCCCGAGCTGAGCGGGCTCCAGATTGAGACCCGTGGCGGCACCGCGCCCGCCCGCCACGCTGTCAGCGTGATCAACGAGCGCATCGGCCGCAGCGACGGCACCCCCGGCCAGCAGTTCACCCTGATCAACACCCCGGTGCTTGCCCGCGAACCCTCCCGCGACCACATGCTGATCACCGCGCCCGGCGAGCAGCCTGAGGTCTGGGAGGAGGTCGATGACTTTGCCGACTCGGGGGCGGCCAGCACCCACTACACCCTCGACAGCCTGGACGGGATGATTACCCTCGGCCCGGCCCTGCTCCAGCCCGACGGCACTGTCTACCGCTTCGGCAAGGTGCCGGTCAAAGACAGCGAGCTGGCCTTTAGCCGCTACCAGCACGGCGGCGGCGTGCTTGGGAATGTGCCAAAGGGCGCGCTCTCGGTGCTCAAGAGCAGCATCCCCTACGTGGCCAGGGTGACGAACCGGATCACGGCCACCGGCGGGGCCAACGCCCAGAGCCTCGATGACGCCCGCATGCGCGTGCCCCAGGTGCTGCGCACCCGTATGCGCGCCGTCACCGCCGACGACTACGAGTACCTGGCCACCCAGGTGCGCGGCGTGGCCCGGGCCTGCTGCCTGGCCCCCGCCGATCAGCCCGGCGGGCCAGACGCCATCCCGCCCGGCCAGGTGCAGGTGCTTGTCCTCCCCGAGATCGACCAGGTGGCCGGCCAGATCGTGCCCGAGCAGCTCAACCCCTCGGCCGAGATCATCGGCGCGGTACAAAGCTACCTGTCCGAGCGCTGCCTGATTGGCAGCCGCATGGATGTGCGCTCGCCGCAGTATGTCTGGCTCTCCTGCCAGGTGCGCCTGCGCGTCCGCCCGCGTAGCGACGCCCTGCTTGAGGCCGAGGTGCAGCGCCTGGCCTCCGAGGCGCTCTACCGCTACCTCAACCCCTTCATCGGCGGCTCCGAGGGCAAGGGCTGGCCCTTCGGGCGCGACCTGCACGTCTCAGAGATCTTCGCCCTGCTCCAGCGCGTGCCGAATGTGGAGTTCGTCGACGAGGTGCAGGTCCATGTGCGCGAGCCCGGCCGCACCGCCGGCGGCCAGCCCGTCCTCGGTCGCCTCGACGTGCCGCCCCAGGCGCTCGTCTGCTCCTACCAGCACCGTGTGGAGGTCGGGCAGTGATTCAGGGGTCGGGAGTTAGGGGTTGGGGGGCGGGATCCCGACTCCCGACCTCTGAATCCTTCCCATTACTCGCCAAACGCTGTATGATAGAGCTACCAACATTTCGTCCCCATACCAAATACCCGCGATCAAGGAAGGCGCTATGAGCGCAGATTCGCCACAGCTTGTTGTCCGCTTCCAGGGCCAGCTGGTTCAGCGCGCCCCCCTCGCGCGGGATGTGCTCAGCATTGGGCGCACCCCCGACAACGGGCTGTCGCTGCCCCACCCGCTGATCGCCCGGCGTCACGCCGAGCTGCGCTTTGAGGATGGCCGCGCTGTGCTCACCGACCTCGGCAGCCAGACTGGCACCTTCATCGGCGAGACGCGCCTGCTGCCCAACCAGCCCCAGCTGCTGCCCGGCGGTGCCTCCTTCCGCATTGGCCCCTTCGAGATCACCTACTACGAGATGGCCCCGGACGAGGATGCCGCGCCCGCCGCGCCCGCCGCCGGCCCCGGCGCGGCCCTGCCCGTAGCCCCGCCCCGCCTGCTCGCCGAGCCGCGCCCCACCCAGCCCGCGCCCCGGCCCGTCGGCCCGCTCAGCCGCTACCTCGCCGACTTGCCCGCCATCTACCAGGATAGCGACTTCCTCGGGCGCTTCCTGACGATCATCGAGGCGGTCTGGGAGCCCCTGGAGCAGCGCCAGAGCTTTATGATGATGTACTTTGACCCGCGCACTTGCCCGGCGTCCATGCTGCCCTGGCTCGCCGGATGGCTCGACATGCCCGTCGACCGCCTCTGGCCCGAGGCCCGCCAGCGCGCCATCCTCACCGAGGCTATGGACCTGATGCGCTGGCGCGGCACTCGCTTTGGCCTCTCGCGCATGATCGAGCTTTCCACTGGCCTCACCCCCGAGATCCTCGACGAGCCCGGCCAGAGCTTTGTCATGCGCGTCCGTGTGACGGTCCCGCCGTCCCACCCGGTTGACCGACAGGCGCTTGAGTTGCTCATCCAGAGCCATAAGCCGGCACATGTGGGCTATATCTTAGATGTCTTGCCATAAGACAAGATTGCAGATTGTAGATTGCAGATTGCAGATTTGGCCCAATAGGACACTATATATGTTTGGAACGCAGTACCCGGCAATCTGCAATCCAAAATCTGCAATCTGAAATGGTCTCAGTGGCTCAGTGATGTTGAGGTGATGCGATGACTTCGTTCTCTGCCCTCGAACACGATCTCGATGGCGACCAGTTCGCGCCCGATGGCGCGAGCCCGCTGCGCCTCGATATCCTTGGCCCCCAGGGCGAGACGCTCCGCAGCCTCGATCTGACTGACCCCGTGCTCACCATCGGCCAGGCCCCCGGCAACCAGCTCGTGCTGGAGGCCGAGGGGGTCAGCCGCTACCACCTGCGTGTCGCCCGCGACGGCGCGCGGGTTACGGTGACGGATCTCGGCGGGCGCACCGGCACCATGCTCAACGAGCAGCGCCTCGCCCCGCACGCCGAGACGCCCATGGCCCCCGGCGCATCCCTCCGCGTCGGGCCGTTTCGCCTGCGCCTCACCGAGCCGCGTGGCGCCAGCACCTCTACCACCGCCGTCTCCTCTGGCGTTGTCCACAGCTCGCTTGTGCTGAGTATCGCCGGTGGACGCGAGACCCTGGAGCTGACGCCTGGCCAGCCCTCGGTGATTGTCGCCACGCTGACCAATAACGGTGCCGCGCCCGACAGCGCCACCCTCTCGGTCGAGGGCATCCCCTCCGAGTGGGTGCGCCTGCCCGATGCCGCCGTGACTGTCCAGCCCGGCACCCCGCTCAGCCTGCCCATCCAGGTGCTCGCCCCGCGTGAGCCAGACAGCCGGGCCAGCGAGTACGCCGTCACCCTGCGCGCCCGCTCGCAGAACAACCCGTCCGAGCTCAGCTCGGTCAGCGCCCGCTGGACGGTGCTGCCCTTCTCCGGCAGCGATCTCGACGTGCGCCCGCGCAAGCGGGTCGTCCGCGGCCTCGGCACCGCCACCTACATTCTGGTGATCGAGAACAGCGGCAACCAGCCCGACAGCTTCACCCTGCGCGTCGGCGACGACGAGCCATCGCTCGACTACCAGCTCGACCAGAGCCGCGTCACCCTAGAGCCGGGGGCCACCGCCACCGTGCGCCTCGGCGTGCAGGCCCGCGAGAACCCCACCGGCCGCACCCAGAACTATAACTTCAGCGTGCGCGCCCAGCCCGGCGTCGGCACGCCGCTCCTCGCCACCGCCCAGATCACCCAGCAGCGCCCCTTCCCGATCTGGCTGCTGCCCGCCATCGCGCTCGGCATAGTCGCCCTGATCGCCTCCGCCGCCGGCCTGATCTGGTGGCTCGGCCGCGACTCGCAGGTCGCCTCCGCCAGCCAGGCAGGCACTACGCAGGCCACCGACATGGCGCTCGATGCCGCTGTCAGCGGCGACCTGAGCATTGACCAGGCGCTCCAGGGTACCCAGACGGCCATCGCCCTCGCCAACCAGGTCGACCTTCATAAGACGGAGATTGCCAACGCAGTCGCCGACGCCCAGTCGCAGTCGAACCCGACTATGCAGGCGCTGATCGCGGCGCTGAATAATGCCCAGTCCGCCCAGACGGCGGCCGCGCAGCAGGTCGCCGCGCAGCAGGCTGCCGCCGCGCAGCAGGCCGCCGTGCAGGCCGCCGTGCAGGCCGCCGCGCAGCAGGCCGCGGCGCAACAGGCTGGCGCGCAGCAGGCTGGCGCGCAGCAGGCTGGCGCGCAGCAGCCCACCTACACGCCCTACCCGACCTACACCCCCGCCCCGACCATCACGCCGACCAGCACCAGTGAGACGGTTACGCCGGTTACGACGACCGGCACTGTAGCTGTTACTACCCCCACAAATCCACCTCTTCCTGCCTCTTCATCTCTGGTGTTTGCTGTTAATCCGAATACCACTGTAGCAGGAAATGCCCTGAGCCCGGCACCCGAGATACAGGTGCAGAGTGCGGGTGCGCTGATCACGACCTACACCGGTGTGGTGATCATTAAGATTATCGACGATAAGTGCCTGCCTGATGTGAATGGCAATGCACGTAGTGCTGTTCTTTCGGGTACGTCCTTTGCTCGATTCGTAGGTGGGAAGGCCACCTTCCCCGATCTGCGCATTGATTGCGCGGGTAGCAATTATAAACTGCTTGCATCAGTTGACTCTTTGAATAATGTCTCTAGCGACCCTTTTACGATTGATCCAGGTCCCGCGAGTACGATCAAGTTCCTCAAATCGCCTCAAGATGCACGCGCTGGAAGTAAGCTCTCAGAGGTGCAGATGCGTGTGTACGACCAGAATAATAACTGGGTCCAGTCTCACGCCAATCCGATCATTCTCAAGATTGCGCCTGGCGTTAATGACAACGCCAAGATTAATAACAGCACCCAGGTCTTGCTGTCTACGTCTGGTGGACAAGCCTCGTCGACGACTTTGACCATCGACCGGATCGGTCGCGACTACACACTCATTGCCACAAGTGGGGCGGCAAGCGGCGTGAGTGGCAAGTTTAGTGTCCTGGCGAGCAAGCTGAAGTTTATTCCGCCACCAAATGATATCCCCGCCGGCGCGTCCACACTGAGCACCACGGTGTATGCCACCGATGATTTCAACACGGTCGATACCAGCTTTAGCACCCAGATATCGCTGACCCTGGAGTATAGCGGGACCGGGGCGCTGCTGAGCCCCGATGCTATCCCCTCGAATACCCCGACCCTGGGCAGCGCTGTGTTCGAGGGTCTGAGCATTAACAAGATTGGCACTTACCAACTGCAGGCACACTCCGGCGATCTGAGCGCCCTGAGCCCCGCGTTCAGGGTTACGGCCAACCAGCTTGTCTTTACCTTCCCAACTCAGAGTACGTCAGCATATTTTGCTGCGGGATCGCCTATAACATATACTGTGAACGCCCAAGATCTAACAGGTAACATAGATACAAATTTCAATCTGCGCTGCTCCACGCAGGTGCTTTCAGGCACTTCTGTGATTAGCTCTAGCGCTATACTCAACAAAGCTATACCTGATCGAAACATGCAAAATGGTGTGCTTGATCTGCTGGCGACAGATGATGTTACTATTAATGTAAAGGGAAATTATCGCTTTCAGATATCGTGCGGCAGCAATGGAGAGCTCACCGCGACTAGCCCTGAGTTTATTGTTGGGCTAACGAAGCCTGACCATCTGAAGGTTGTCTTTACGCCGCCGGTGAAGAACCCGCTCAGCTTCGCGGCCACCGAGCAGTTCACCGTCACCGTCCAGGTTGTTGATCGGTTTGGTACCGTGGTGCCCTGGTATCGTGGGACGGTAGGTATCTCACTGACATTGGGTAATAACGCACAGTCATACCTGATATGGGGTGAACCGGCGAGCGGCTCCACGAATGTGATCACTACTGGTGAAGTCTCGTTTACTGTGGTGGTGACGAAAACGAATACGAATTACACGCTTAAACCGGTAGTGATAAGCACGAATGGCGACACGCTGGCTGGAGTGTTCGATTCTGAAAACAGCCCTCCTTTTTCAATTACAGCTGGCAAGCCTGACCATCTGGCGTTTTGGGCGCAGCCGGCTACCTCCTACACGGCTGGGAGCCCTTTCGAGGTTACGGTTGAAGCTCAAGATGTATATAACAATCATGTCCCCAACTTTACTGATCCGATAACCCTCAGTATTGCCCCCAATACTGGAACTGTCTCTGCCACGCTAACCACAACCATCGGTTTGACTGTAAACGCCAATGGAAATTATGCAACTTTTAGTGGTCTTTCAATTAATAAGGCCACTGATCGTGATAAAACCCCTCCTGATGAACTCTATGTACTCAAGGCGGATAGTGGTGTATTATTTGTAAATAGTAATAAATTTAGTATTAATTACGCAGATGTAGATCATCTTTCATTTACCAGGGTTGTAACTGATGCAATAAGTCGTAAGATAATAGATGCGGGCACTTTATTTGGCGTTGATGTAGAAGCGAGGGATAAGTACGATAATCTTGTTAAAAGTTACACAGGAGCAGGAGATCTAGTCTTAACACCTGCCCCTACAGACGCTCCTGCCAAGCCTATTATCATCCCTCCAACCACGCCATTGAATTTTGTTGGTGGTCAGATTAAATTTACCACCATTATCACCAGAGCAACACCTCTCGGTGGTTCTCCGTACATCTTGACAGCAACAGGTACAGTTACATCAACGACCTTATCTGTAGATAGTCCAGAGATAACCGTTAATACGAATGTTCCTGATCACCTCGCTTTCGTTACTCAACCAGTGCAGGGGTATACCTATACTGCTGGTCTGTATTTCGGCAGTCCTGTTACTGTTCAAATTCAGGATCAATATGGTAATTATGTACATGATTCATTGAAATTATCCACCCTTCCAACCACAACAATTACTCTCAATGTTGTTCCCGTACTAGGCTCGACTACGCCATTTGTCAACCCTAGCGGTAACCCTCTGCCTGCCATTGGGCCTACAGTGAATGGCCTGGCGACGTTTGGCTCACTGTATATCGAAAAAGTAGGTGATTACAAGTTGCAGGCATCGATTGGTAAAGTGGGTAATCTCTGGAATCCGACTAGTAACACCTTTAAGATTGCAAGTACCACGTATAATCGTATGACTTTTGTTCAAAAGCCACCAACTAGTTGGTCAGTGTCCACACCTATATTAACTATAACAGTTGATCCTGTAGTGACACTGCAAGCCGTAGATCAATATGGTAACCCAACATCTTTGAACCTGCCTGCCTCTGTGTCTTTACAATTGACACAAATAATATCAACTGGTACGCTGCTTCGTTCTTCTTTATACACAGGAATAATTTCGCCTACTCTTGGAACAGTTTACTTTCCTGATTTTAAATTCGATTACGCTACAGATACCACTGTAACCCAAAATGACACTATAGATGTGTATGTAAGTGGTGTCCAGCAGTATCAACTTACCCAATATATAAAAATTACTGATATTAAACGTGAAATTAGATTCGAGAATCCGCTAACATGTGATTATAAGTGGTATAACAGCGGATGGTGTACATTCTCTGTTCAGGTTTATCTCCAAATAGGAGTTGATCCTACAACTTATCCATTGGATACTAGTTATAATGGCTCGCTGTGGGTAAACATGTATACTGCTAGTAATAATATAGTCTCTACTTGGAACTATTGGCCTTATCAGCCATCTATCATAAATGGTCAAGCATATGTTGAGATCGACCCCTATTACCTGAATCCTGGTAAGTACTATATAACGGTAGGGAGCGGTGGAATGACAGTTGTTAGCACTCCTGAACCACCTGCTACCGTTTGCACCCTTAGTGACAGTCTTTTCTGCTGGTAACAGCTGTAAGTCACTGCCACCTTTTCCTGTCCGTCTATGTTGGGAGCGCGGTAGGGTGATTAGGGTTTAGCGTCCGGCTCGTGTTGGTAACGACTCCTGTGATGCGCGCCCTCTGGTGTGTCTTAGGTAAGAGTTCTCTAACGACCTTGTTCGCGTCGATGTCTTCCGCCACGTCTCGCGTCTTTCGTGATCCAAAGCCCCCAGAGACCGCATGACCCAAGCGCCCGACAGCACCATCCTACTCGGCTCCACCCTCGGCCCCTACCGGCTAGAGGAGCTGCTGGGCCGCACCGAGACCGGCGACATCTACCGGGCCACGGGCCGCGAGGACGGCACCCCCTGGCTGCTCAAGCTCGTCCACGCCGAGCTCTGCGCCATGCCCGGCTTCCGCGCCGCGCTGCGCCAGCAGGCCATGTTCCTCTCCGCCCTGGCGCACCCCCATATCGCCCACGCCTCCCAGATCGATGAGGCTGGCGATATCTGTTTCATCGCCCTGCCCTGGCAGCCCGACGGCACCCTGCGCCAGCTGCTCGGCAGGCGCGGCGGCCTGGGCGACGACCTGCCCCTGGCCATCGACCTGGCCGCCCAGATCGCCGAGGGCCTGGCCTTCGCCCACGGGCAGGGCTTCGTCCACGGCAGCCTCTCGCCCGAGGACATGCTCCTCGCCCGGCGCGACGACGGCGGCTACACCCTGACGATCAGCGACTTCGGCCTAGCATGGCTGCTGCTCGACTACAGCGTCGAGTCTGGCCCCTGGGCCGACTCGCTGATCTACGCGCTCACCCCCGAGCGCTGCCGGGGCCTGGAGGCCGACGCCCAGGGCGACCAGTACGCCCTCGGGGCCATCCTCTACGAGCTCGTCACCGGCTGCGCCCCCTACTCCGCGCGCACCCTCGACGACGCCGTCGTCGGCCACGTCTACAGCCAGCCGGTGCCCCCCCGCGCCCTCGTCCCCGCCATGCCCGCCGAGCTTGAGGCGATCATCCTGCGCTGTCTGGCCAAGTCCCCCGCAGACCGCTTCGCCGACACGGGCGATCTGGCGCGGGCGCTGCGTGGGGTGAAGGGGTTGGGGGCTGGGAGTCGGGGGTCGGGAGTCGGGAGTCGGGAGTCGG
>RYFE02000074.1 GCA_004138175.2 Chloroflexales bacterium ZM16-3
ACAGAACACTTCACAGGGTTACTTCTGCGGTATTGCCCCGAAACGTATTGGGGTGTTGCTACAACCTAACCCCCAACCCCCAACCCCCAACCCCCATCCCCTAGAAGATCGAGGTGCGCTCGGCGAGGCGGGCGTCGATCGTCTCCTGGATCGTGTCGCGCACCCGCTCGGCCAGGGAGAGCACGGTCAACGGGTCGTCTGCGGCGCGCGGGCCATACTCCTCGGTGGAGATCGGCGGGCAGAAGGTGATGCTCCAGCGGGTGGGCAGCGGGATCGTGCCGAGCAGGCCAAGCCAGGGGAAGGTCGGCGTCAGCGGGAAGTAGGGGAAGCCGAGCAGCTTGGCGAAGGACTCGGCGTTGTAGAGCATCGGGTGGATCTCTTCGGCCCCCACCACGGCCACCGGGATGATCGGGGCGCTGGTGCGCAGGGCGGCCTGCACGAAGCCGCCACGCCCGAAGCGGGCCAGCTTGTAGCGATCTTTGTAGAGCTTGCCGACGCCCTTGAGACCCTCGGGGAACACGCAGACAAGCTCGTCGTTCTCCAGCAGGCGCACGGCGTTCTCGGGCAGGCCCGGCACCTGGCCGGTGGCCGCGAGGGCAGGCGCGATGAAGGGCAGCGTGCTGAACCAGTGCAGGTGCAGGCTGCGCACCACCCGGTCGGGCCGCACCGGGTGCTCGGAAGAGACAGCCGTCGTGATCATCGCGCCGTCCCAGGGCAGCACGCCGCTATGGTTCGACACCAGCATGGCGCGGCCTTCGGCGGGGACGTGCTCAAGGCCATAGGACTTCACACGCCACCAGGTCTGGTACATAAAGGCCATGAATGGCCGCACCATCTCGATCATATCGTAGTCCATGCCGAAAGCGTCCACGCTGTAGTCGCCGCGCAGGCGGCGCTGCACGAAGGTCACCTGCTCCTGGATCTGGTACTGGAGCACCATGCCGATGCCCTTCCAGAAGTCGGGGTCGAGGTAGTCGCGCAGGTCGGCGTTGCCAAGGAGCTCGTTCACCTTGCCGATCTGCTCCTCAGTCATCCGGCGGAGGTTGTCGCCGATCAGCTTGATCGCGCCGGCGGCGATATCGCCCATAGCGGCGGCCTGGCCATCCTGCTGGCCAGCCCGGTTCCGCACCTCGACCTCAACCTCGTAGAGGCTATCGCTGGCCTGGGTGCCCCAGAACGCTGCCGTGGGCGCGGGCGACGGCGCGGGCTGCCCGCCAATGCGCACATCGAATGCTTCGTCGGGGGCAGGCGCGGGATCGGGCGCGGGATCGGGCGCTGCGGCCTCGGCTGCGGCGGGCGGCTTGCTGGCGCGCGGCTTGCTGGCGCGCGGCTTCTTCGGGGCGGCCTTGGCAGCAGGGTCGGCCGGCGCGGCGGCGGCGCGCTTGCGCGTGCGGGGCTTGGCCGCCTCGGCGGCAGCGGCGTCACCCTCCTCGGGCTGCCCGCCCACCTCGATCTCGATTGACTCTGACACAGGCTACCTCCTTCGGCTGAGAAATGCGTGCAGGGCGGCCTCGGAGGAGGCCAGATCGTCGTGGGTCTGCCCGTTCTGCCGCACGGATTGGAGCGAATCGATCGCGCTGTGGACGGGCGACCAGCCCAGATCTTCTTTTGCTCGCTTCGTGTCGACGATGCAGCCGTGGCGAAGGAAGGCTATATCGAGCGGCCAGGGCCGCAGCCGGGTGCGGTCGCCCATTGTGGCCGACGGCACGATGAGCCCCTCCAAGGTCGGCATGGGCTGCTGCCCGGCCAGGCGGATGGCCTGCGAGATGCAGACCGCATCATCGGCGGCGAGGTTGAATGCCCCTGAGCAGGGCGCGCGGGCGGCCAGCACAAACGCCTCCACGGCGTCGTCGATGTGCAGCAGCTGGAGGCTCGGGTCGAACCCGATGATCGTGCGCGGGCCGGGCTGGGTGAAGTACTCGATCAGGGGTGACCAGCCGCCGACCAGGTGCGCCATGCGCAGGGTGGCGATGCGCAGCTCGGGGTGCTGGGCGGCGAACTCGGCGACGAACACCTCGACCTCGGCCAGATCGCGCAGGAGGCCGCTCAGACCCTTGCGTGCGACGGGCCGCCCCTCGCTGATCATGGTCGGGTTGAGCGGGCCTGCCCCGTAGACTCCGGTGTGGCTGCGGACCACCACCTGCTGCACGCCAGCCTTCACACAGGCGCCGAGCAGCTCCATCGTACCGAGGACATTCTGCTGCACGGCGGCCTCGTGGCCTGGGGCGGGCGCGTCGGCCCCGGCGAAGGCCAGATGGATCACCGTATCGATCTGCTCGGCCTGAAGCAACTCCACAAGCTGAAGGCCGTTGAGTCGAGCGACGAGCCACTCAGCGTTGCCGACGGGTGCCGGCGGCTCGCAGCGGGCCAGGCCGATCACGGTAACGTCGTCCTCATGGCTCAGTCGGCGGGCCACGCGGGCACCCAGCACCCCGTCAACCCCATTGATCAGCACTCTACTCATGCTCTCTCGCCTCTATTGCCGCACGATGCTCTCGCGCAGCCACTTCTCCAGCCCCTCTATATCAGCATTCAGCATTCAGCATTCAGCATTCAGCATTCAACACTACTCCCGCTGCCGCATATGCGGGAAGAGGATCACCTCGCGGATCGTGGGCTGGTCGGTGAGCAGCATGGCGATCCGGTCGATGCCGAGGCCGAGGCCGCCAGTGGGCGGCAGGCCGTACATCAGCGCGTTGATATAGTCGGCGTCCATCTGGTGAGCCTCGTCGTCGCCTGCGTCGAACGCCTTCAGCTGGTCGAGGAAGCGCTGCTCCTGGTCAAACGGGTCGTTCAGCTCGCTGAAGGCGTTGCCAAGCTCCATCCCGGCGACAAATGCCTCAAAGCGCTCGGTGAAGGCGGGCTGGCCGGGCTTGCGCTTGGCCAGGGGCGAGATCTCCACCGGGTAGTCGATAATGAAGGTGGGCTGGACAAGCAGGGGCTGGACGAACTCGCTGAACAGCTCATCGACCTGCTTGCCCCAGGTGCCCTTGCGCTCAACCTTGATGCCTGCGTCGGCGATGGCGCTGTGGAGGGCGTCGATCTCGGTGAGGCTGGCGATATCGATGCCGGTGCGCTCGGTGATCGCCTCGGCCATCGGGATGCGCGCCCAGTCGCACCCGAAGTCGAGCTCGTGTCCCTGGTAGGGCACCAGCGTCGAGCCGGTGACGGCGACGGACATCTCGCGCAGGAGATCCTCGACCAGGCGCATCATATCGCTATAGTCGGCGTATGCCTGGTAGCACTCCATCATGGTGAACTCGGGGTTGTGGCTGCGGTCCACCCCCTCGTTCCGAAAGTCCTTGCCGATCTCATAGACGCCGGGGAATCCGGCGACGATCAGGCGCTTGAGGTAGAGCTCGGTGGCGATGCGCAGGTAGAGGCCCTGGCCGAGCTGGTTGTGATGGGTGGTGAAGGGCCGCGCGGCGGCGCCGCCGTAGATCGGCTGGAGCACCGGCGTCTCGACCTCAACAAAGCCGCGCTCGTCGAGCACGCGGCGCATCGTGCTGACGGCGCGGGCGCGGGCGCGGAAGACCTCGCGGCGCTCGCTGTTGACGATCAGGTCGAGGTAGCGCTGGCGGTGGCGCTCCTCCACATCGCTCAGGCCGGCCCACTTCTCGGGGGGCGGGTTGATCGTCTTGGCCAGCACACGGATTGCGCGCACGAAGATCGAGCGCTCGCCCTTCTGGGTCAGGCGCAGCACGCCCTCCACCTCGATGATATCGAAGGTGTCGAGGTCATCGCGAAAGCGGGCGAACAGCTCGTCGCCGATCTCGGCGCGGCTGATCCAGAGCTGGATGCTGCCGGTGCCGTCCTCGATATGGGCGAAGGCGATCTTGCCCATGACGCGGCGAGCGCCGATAATACGACCGGCGAGGGTCAGCCCCGCCTCATCTGCGGCCAGGGTGTCGAACTGCTCAAGCGCGGATGCGATACCGTGGGTACGCGCGCTGCTCGTCGGGTATGGGTTCAGGCCAGCCGCGCGCAGCCGCTCTAGCTTGGCCTGGCGCTGGGCCTGTAGATCATTCAGCTCCATGGTGCCCTATCCTGTGCGACGCTGCGCGCCGCAGGCTGTTCTGCTTCGCTATTATACCATCGCCGCGACGATGCACTTCACCCCATGACAAGGCCCCAGGAGTCGGGGATCGGGAGTCGGGAGTCGGTGCCGCCGCATCAGCGAGCCATGCACGTCACCAAACGGTAACGTACTCTGAAACCTTGCCCAGACGCAAAAGGCCCCGCTTCCCTTGCGGGGAGCGGGGCCATTGTTGAGCGAAGAGAAGTGTGGCTACTTCACCTTCAGAATGGTCAGCTTCATCACGCCCGAAGGGGTTTGTACCGTGACCTTGTGGCGGGCGCGTTTCCCCAGAAGTGCGGCGCCGATTGGCGACTCGTTCGAGATGCGGCCCTGGCGCGGGTTAGCCTCGGCGCTGCCCACGATCGTCCAGGTCTCCTCCTCACCATCCTCCTCAAGGCGCACCGTCACCGAGGAGCCGACTCGCACCTCACCGTTGCCGTGGCTGTCCTCGTCGATCAGCTCGGCCCGCGAGAGGATATGCTTGATGTCGCGGATACGCCCCTCTAGGAGCGACTGCGACTTCTTGGCGTCCTCATACTCGCCGCTCTCTGAGATATCGCCAAGCTCCTTCGCTGCCGCGATGCGCTCGGCGACCTGCTTGCGCTCGACGGTTGAAAGTAGCTCAAGCTCTGCCTCAAGTTTGGCACGCCCATCACGAGTCAGGTATGCTGGCTTGTCTATCATCGTCTCGATACCTTCTGCTGTGGGTCGCCTGAGGGAGCTACAGCATGGGAGAGCCAGGGGGTGGCTCTGCTCCCAGGGCGATACAAAAAGAAGAACTGAGAGCAAAACTCTCAGTCGTACCGCTGGTCGCAGACTGCGTCGCCTGCATATTGAAACCATTGGTGATTACGATTATACGAGAGTTCAGGGGGTTTGTAAAGAACCTTGACGGATCCGACCCTTTACGCTAGGATCGATGTCGTACTATCTCCACCTTATTAATGGTGCGCGATGCGACACACTAGAGATGTTGCACAAGACGCATGCCATGAGCCCTGATCAACAGAGCATATGTATTACGTGGGCCTAGCGCGCTCAGATCCAGGCAGCGCGCCGGTGAGTCCACATCTCTCCGTAGCCCTGTACTGAGGAGATGGCGATGGCCCTGGCGCTAAACCCGACGATCTTCCGTGCCTATGATATTCGCGGCGTTGTCGATGTTGACCTGGACGAGCCGATCTATTCGCGGCTGGGCCAGGCTGTGGGCACGATCTTTTTGGGCCAGGGCCGACGTAGCATTGCGGTTGGGCGCGACGCGCGCCTGAGCTCGCCGAGGTTTCAGGCGGCGCTGATCGCTGGCCTGCGCTCCACCGGCATGGATGTGGTGGATATCGGCCAGGTGCCCACGCCGGTGATGTACTTCGCCGTCGAGCATCTCGGCCTCGACGCGGGCGCGATTGTCTCGGCCAGCCACAACCCTCCCGCGTACAACGGCCTGAAGCTGCGCCGCTCGCAGCCGACCTTCGGCAGCGAGCCGCTGTCTAGCGAGGATGTGCAGGAGGTGGGCCAGGTGGCCCTCGCCGGTGCCTTCGCCCAGGGCAGCGGGTCGCTCGCGCAGGCCGATGTGAGCGACGCCTATGTGGCGTCGGTCTGTCGGCTGCTCCCGTTTGAAGGGCGACGCCCGAAGGTCGTGCTCGACGGCGGGAACGGCGTGGGCGGGCCGATCGGCATGCGCACCTACGAGGCGCTCGGCCTGGATGTGGTGCCGCTCTTCATCGAGCCGGACGGCACCTTCCCCAACCACCACCCCGACCCGCTGAAGCCCGAGAACCTCCAGCACCTGATCGCGGCGGTGCGCGAGCACGGGGCCGACATCGGGATCGGGCTGGATGGCGACGGCGACCGGCTGGGCGTGGTGGATAGCGAGGGCCAGATCGTCTTCGCCGACCGCTACCTGATCGCCCTGGCCACCTACCTGCTCGGCCTGCGCAAGGGCTACGTGATCTTCGACGTGAAGTGTAGCGCCGTGCTGCCGAAGGCCATCTCCGCCCTCGGCGGCACCCCGGTGATGTGGAAGACCGGCTACTCCAGCATCTCGGCGAAGATGCGCGAGCTGGACGCGGTGCTCGGCGGCGAGCTGAGCGGCCACACCTTCGCCACCTACCCCGGCCACTACTACGACGACGGCACCTTCGCCGGCGCGCACCTGCTCTTCGCCCTGGCGAAGATGGGCACAACCCTGCGCGAGGCGCTCGCCCCCTACCCCGACCTGCCCTCGATTGACGAGGGCCGCATCCCCTTCGCCGAGGACCAGAAGTTCCGTGTCATCGACTATCTGCGCGAGCGCTTCGCGGGGACATACCCGGTGTTCGATGTGGACGGGGTGCGGGTGGACTTCGGCGATGGCTGGGGGCTGGTGCGGGCATCAAACACCGAGCCGGCGATCACCACCCGCTTCGAGGCCGAGACCATGGAGCGCGCCCGCGCGATCCGTGACCTGATGATGTCTGCGGTAGAGGAGTTCCGTAACCGCCTATGAACCCTCGCCACCGCCTTCTCGCCCACACATGGGAGGCTGTCTACGCAGCCGATTTTACCCTCGATCAGGTGCGGCGGCGCGGCGCGATGATCGCGGATGGCCTGGCCGGGCGCGGCTGGGTCTGCCTGGTGGCCTATGACACGCGCTTTATGGGCAACCTCTTCGCCCGCGCGCTCAACGCCGACCTGAACGCCCGTGGGGTGAAGTCGCGCCTGGCCGTCGCCCCCACGCCGCTCCCGGCGATCTACTACGCCCTCGACCGGAAGACCGCTGACTGCGCCCTGGTGGTGACGGCGCGCAAGCGCCCCTACTACTATAATGGCTTGGCCCTGATCGCCCCCGCCCCCGGGATTACCCTCGCCAGCGTCGGCGACCAGGCGCAGCAGCCCTTCGCCCCGCTGATCGACAGCGCCCCCGCCCCCACCGACCAGCCCGACCTGCGCGCCGACTACCTGGAGTGGCTGCGCGGCGCGGTCGATATTGATCTGATCCGCCGGGTCTCGCTCACTATCTTTGTGGACCCGATGAACGGCACGACCGCCGGGGTTGTGCCGGCCCTGCTCGGCGAGGGCGGGCAGACGCGGGCGATCGAGATCAACCGCGAGCCCGACCCGCTCTTTGGCAAGATGACGCCGCACCCGGCCGTGTCTGGGCTGACCCGGCTGAAGAAGCTGGTGCGCGAGAGCGACTCGCACCTCGGCCTGGCCTTCTCGGCCGATGGAACGGCGCTCGCGGTGATCGACAAGAGCGGTGAGCAGCTCGACCCGACCGAGCTGGCGCTGCTGCTGGGCGGCTACCTCGCCCGCCAGCACCGACATAAGGGGCTGCTGGTTGCGCCCGCGCCCGCCGCCGAGTCACTCCTGGCCGGAATTCGCATGGCCGCCTGGGAGGAGGCGACTGGGGTGAAGGCCGATCTGACGACCGACCCAGAGGCCCGCATCTCTGAGCTGCTTGATCAGGAGCGACCGAACCTGCTGCTCGGGGCCAGCGCCGATGGCGAGGTTAGCATCGGACGGATCGCCGCATACCCCGACGCGCTGCTCGCCGGCCTCCTGGTGGCCGAGATGGTCGCCCGCAGCGGTGGCAGCCTGCGCTCGCTGATCGACGCACAGCGCGATCAGCTCAAGTAGCCAGAGAACACCATGCGCACTATCTCCGGGCATCTCTCGCGGCTGAACAGCCTCGCCCTTCCGCTCATCGTGATGTTCGCCGGGGTCGCGCTGATCTGCATCGGCCTCGTGTCGCTGCTCGGCATCCAGCTTGCGCCGCTCGCCTGGCGCGACGCCCTGCTGATCACCATCGGCCTCGCCGCACTCGGCTACGGGCTCTGGCAGCTCAGCGGGCGTATGGTGCTGCCCATGGGCGATACGACGGCGAGCCCTGACGGCGAGCTGGTGATGGGGTTTCGCCGGGCAGGCCGACCGCCCCAGGTGGTGGTGCTCTCTGGCGGCGCCGGCATGCTAGTTCTGGCAGGGTTGGGCGACCACGTCGAGCGCATGACCTGTATCGTGCCCGCCCAGGACCCGGTGGAGTACTACTACCGGGCCGCCGGCCTGTTTAACTTCCAGAACGTCTATTATGTGGTGCCTGCGCCTGTGCCGCTCAATGTGATGGCCGAGCTTGATGATGGCACCCAGTTCGATGTGCGCCACCTTGCCATCAACCCGCAGATCGCCGAGCATCACGTCAGCCAGCTCTACCTGAGCGACCCAGCTGGCGGAAGCACGCCCCTGCCTCGGCTGGTGGCCGACGCCATCCGCGATGCTGACGCGATCATCCTTGGGCCGGGGAGCCTGTTCGAGAGCGTGCTGCCCAATATGCTGATCGACTCCTTCCGCGAGGCGGTGGGCAAGAGCAGCGCGCGCAAGCTCTATATCTGCAATCTGATGACCGAGCCCGGCCGCACCACCGGCTTCAGTGTGGCCGACCACATCCGCACGATCAAACGCTACGCCGGATTCGCCCCGGACTATGTGCTGGTGAACGCCCAGCGGATCGAGTCGGATATCCACCGGCTCTACGCCGCCGCCCATCAGTCGCCCGTCTACCTCTCGCCCGATGAGTATGAGGAGACGGCCGTGCTGCCCGGCGACCGCGACGGCCAGCGGCGGCTCGTGATCGAGGGCAGTATGGTGATCGAGGCTGACCTAGCCTCGTCGGTGATCCAGTATACGGCCACCCTTGAGAACCCCAACCAGAGCCGGGCGGTGCGCGTCCTCCGCCACGACGGCGATAAGCTCACCGCCACAGTGCTTGAACTGCTGCGAAGAACGTAGGGCTGCGCCCTTACCCGCTCTTTGGTGGGGTTGGGCGGCGCAGCCGCCCAACCCCACCAAAAAAAGAATGTGGGGCGGCGCAGCCGCCCCACACCCCACCGGCATATGACCCTAATCGTCTTTGAGGATGAGCGCTGGCGAAGCCTCGCCACGATCGCCCAGGCCCGGCCGGCCTTCGAGCTGCGCTGCGGAGCCTACAGCGTGCGCGAGCGGGCCGCCCTCGTGGCCGGCATGGGCGAGTCGCTCGGCCTGGCCCGCCGCCACCTGATGGGCCACTTCGGCCCGCCCGGCGGCCTCTCGGCCATGTACACCGGCGAGCCGACTGTCCTAGTCAATGGCCGCTGCCTCGACCTGGCCTGGCTGCCGAGGCTGATCGCCGAGCCGATCAACACGGTCTACCTGGCCGACGGCGACCTGATCGGCGCCCGGCTGACCCCGGCCCTCGCCAGCGCGGTGCTCTACTACCTGCGCGACCAGCAGGCCGACGACGCCCGCGACGAGCTGATCCGCTTCGCCCACGTGGTTGAGCTTAGCGGCACCGACGCCCCGGCCCGCATCGTCTACCCCTGGGACCTGATCGCCCAGTCGGGCGAGCAGATCATCCGCGACCTGCCCCTGCTCAGCGCGCGGCTGCCCGCCTACGCCGGTGACGACCCGAGCGTGACGCTGCGTGGCGAGCACGTCTTCGTCGGGCCGGGGGCGCGGCTCGACGGGCCGATTGTGCTAGACGCCCGCGACGGCCCGATCTTCATCGAGGGGGGCGCCCACATCGAGCCGTTTAGCTTCATCCAGGGGCCGGCCTACATCGGCGCGGGCGCACTGATCGCCAGCGCCCGCATCCGTGGCGAGACGAGCATCGGCCCGGTCTGCCGGATCGGCGGTGAGGTGGAGGCCAGCATCATCCAGGGCTACTCGAACAAGCACCACGATGGCTTCCTCGGCCACTCCTGGCTGGGCGAGTGGGTCAACATCGGGGCGATGACAACAAACTCCGACCTGAAGAATAACTACGGCAGCGTGCGGGTGGTTCTGGAGGGCATCGGCCAGGTGGAGAGCGGCATGATCAAGCTCGGCTGCTTCCTGGCCGACCATGTGAAGATGGGGATCGGGCTGCACCTGAACGGCGGCACGGTGATCGGCACGGCCAGCAATATCTTTGGGACACACACCGCGCCGAAGACCATCCCGCCCTTCACCTGGGGCGGCGAGATCTTCCGCGAGTACCGCATCGACAATATGATCAGCGTGGCCCGCACGGTGATGGGCCGCCGCAAGCGCGAGCTGAGCCCCTCGTATGAGGCGATGCTGCGGGCGGTGTTCGACCTGACCCGGCCTAGCCGGGGCGACATGAGCGAAGCCCCCCTCACCTCCCAGCCCCGCCTCGCTGAGCGGAATCCTGGTGTGGAATCCCCCCTTTCCCACTGATGGAGAGGGGCTAGAGTGCGCACCGTGCAGCCCCACGACAAGGATAGTGTATGCACACGCTCCGCGACCTGCCCAGCGTCGATAGGCTGCTAACCGCTCTGCGCGAGCGGAATGCTGACGCGCCCCATGATCTGCTGCGCGCCGCCGCCCGCGCCGAGATCGACCTGCTGCGCAATGAGATCCAGGCGGTGGTTGCCCTGCCTGAAGGGACGCCGCTCGAACTGCTCGTCGGCCGAGTCGCAGCGCGTCTGGCCCGCGAGCTGAGGCCCAGCCTGCTGCCGGTGATCAACGCCAGCGGCGTGATCATCCAGACGAACCTGGGCCGGGCGCCGCTGAGCGCGGGCGCCCTGGAGGCGATGGCGCGGGTGGGCGCGGGCTACTCGAACCTAGAGTACGACCTGGAGGCGGGCGAGCGCGGCAGCCGCAGCACGCATCTTGAGTCTCTGCTGCGACGGCTGACCGGCGCCGAGGCGGCGATGGCAGTAAACAATAACGCCGCCGCAGTCTACCTGGCCCTGAGCGGGCTGGCCCTCGGCCGCGAGGTGATCATCTCGCGCGGGCAGGCCGTGGAGATCGGCGGAGGATTCCGCATCCCCGATGTGCTGCGCCAGAGCGGCGCGGATCTGGTGGAGGTTGGCACCACCAACCGCACCTATGCGCGCGACTACGCGGCGGCGATCTCTGAGCGCACCGCCCTGCTGCTGCGCGTCCACACCAGCAACTTCCGCCTGATGGGCTTCGTCCACGAGACGAGCCTGGCCGAGCTGGCCGAGCTTGGCCACGCGCGCGGCGTGCCGGTGCTGGATGATCTGGGCAGCGGCACACTGCTTGCTACAGCACCCTACGGGCTGACCGCCGAGCCGACGGTGCAGGAGAGCGTGGCCGCCGGGGCCGACCTGGTGACATTTAGCGGCGACAAGCTGCTGGGCGGGCCGCAGGCGGGCATGATCGTGGGCAGGCGCGAGCTGGTGGAGCGGCTGAAGCGCCACCCCCTGGCCCGCGCCCTGCGGGTGGATAAGACGACAATCGCTGGCATGGAGGCTACCCTGCTGAGCTACCTGGGCGGACGGGCCGCCGACGAGATCCCAGTCTGGCGGATGATCGCCGCGCCCCTAGAGGGGCTGCGGGCGCGGGCCGAGCTCCTGGCGGGCCGACTGTCGCTCGCGGGCACCCAGGCGGCGGTGACGAGCTGCGCGAGCGCCGTGGGCGGCGGCTCGCTGCCCGGCGAGACCCTGCCGAGCGCGGGGGTCTCTATCACCCCCGGCAGCGATGGGCTGAGCCGACGGCTGCGCCTGGGCGACCCGGCTGTGGTCGCACGCCTCACCGACGGCCGCCTGATCTTCGACCTGCGCACAGTGCTGCCCGAGCAGGATACTGCCCTGGCACAGGCGATCCTGGCCGCCCTGTGATATGGGCAAAGAGCGATTACTGGTCTGGAAACAACACATATGGCCTACGGAATCTTGCTGGCGGCGGGCACATCGTCGCGCATGGGGAAGCCGAAGCAGCTGCTTGAGTGGGGCGGCAGGCCGCTGGTGCGCCATGTGGCCGAGCAGGCGCTGGCGAGCCAGATGACCGGGCTGGTGATCGTGATCGGCGCAGCGGCGAACGCGGTGCGCGCGGCCCTGGTCGGCCTCGACGGCCCGGTGCTGATCGTGGAGAACCCGGATTACGCCAGCGGACAGGCCAGCTCGCTGCGAGCTGGGCTGAGCGCGCTGCCGGGCACGGCGCGGGCCGCCATGGTGCTGCTTGTCGATCAGCCCCTGGTTACGCCAGCCCTGATCGACCAGATCATCGCGGGCTACGGTACGAACCCGCAGGCGCTGGCGCTTATACCCAGCTACAGGGGGCGGCGCGGGAACCCGGTGCTGCTGGCGCATGGGCTTTTCGAGGAGCTGCGGACGCTGAAGGGGGATGTGGGGGCACGGGATGTGCTCGCCCGCCACGCTGCTGAGGTTGCCCAGATCGCGGTGGACGACCCGGCGGTGACGACAGACATGGACACGCCAGAGGATTACATGGGGATACAGTAGAGACGCCCCGGTGGGGCGTCTCTACGCGGTTCATCGAACGAGGCAAGATCTCAGTTTGGCATAGGGCAAGGCGCCTAATGCGCAACCCCTGCCGCCTGCCGTCTTGTCTTACGCCCCGAAGAAGGCTTTGTTCTTCTCGGTGAAGCTGGTCCACTGCGCGGGTACGGCATCATCGGCGAAGATCGCCTCGACCGGGCACTCGGGCTCGCAGGCACCGCAGTCGATGCACTCGTCAGGGTTGATGTAGTACATGTCATCGCCCTCGTAGATGCAATCTACCGGGCAGACCGCTACGCAGGCGGCATCCTTCGTACCAATGCAGGGCTCGACGATCACATAGGTCATGACAACGCTCCTTCATAAATCTCTCACAGTAGGCGGTTCCATCCCGCCGTGGTTCGGTCACAGATTACTATCGTTTAACTTTTTCGTCTACGACTAAAGTCCCAAAACTTATCCGGTTCTAGGCATACGTGGCAAGAGTTAAGAAATCTTACTCTTCGATCACATGGGCGAGGCCAGTTGGGTTAAGCACGATCACGCGACCACGCTCAAGGCGCACGAGACCATCTTCGGCCAGGCGGCGGAGGACGCGGCCTGCGATCTCGCGCACGGTGCCCGCGCGCTCGGCGAGCTCCTGCTGGGTGATGTCGGCAGTGCCCTCGGCGGCCTCGGCGAGCAGCTGCCGGGCCAGGCGGGCGCGCACGGTGCGAAAGGCGAGATCCTCGACCAGGCCGACCAGCTCGCGCAGCTGGCCAGCCATCGAGCCGAGCATCGAGAGGGCCAGGCCGGGGTGACGGCTGATCAGGGCCAGCAGATCCTCGCGGGAGAGCAGCAGGCAGGCGACCGGGCTCATGGCGCGGGCGCTGCTCGGGTTCGGCCCGCCGTCGAAGAGCGGCACCGTGTCGAAGGGCTCGCCGGGGCCGATCATGGCCAGCACCTGCTCGCGCCCGTCGGCGGCGGTGCGCGAGAGGCGCACCTTTCCGCTGAGCACAAAGAAAAGCCCCGGCGCTTGCTCGCCCTCGATCAGAATATGCTGACCGGGGCGAAAGCTACAGTGGCGCACGCGGCGGGCGGTATCGGCCAGCGTCGGCAGATCCAGGCTGGCGAGAAGCGGGATATCCCGCAGATCATTGACGGTCGACATTTGAGATAGTATACCACTGTGGCCGCATCTGCCTGGAGCGCCCTAGTGTTGTAACGTCGCTGGCGGCTGAAGCCGCGTCACGGGGGCCTG
>RYFE02000075.1 GCA_004138175.2 Chloroflexales bacterium ZM16-3
ATTGGGATAGGATAGCTCGCTTTCGCACGTAAACCACTGACGCTTATGTGTGTTTTGCGTTATTGGGACAAGCTCTTTCGGTTGTGTCTGTAAGCTATGAACGCCTATCTGCACTTCTCCCTTTTGAAACGGGTTCTTTCGGCTGTGTCTGTAAACTATTGACGCCTATCTGCATTGCTCCCTTTTGAAACGGGTTCTTTCGGTTGTGTCTGTAAACTATTAGCGCCTATCTGCATTTCTCCCTTTTGGAACAGGTTCTTTCAGTTGTGTCTGTAAACTATTGTTTTTGTCAATAGGATTGGGAGCCATTTGATCGGGGAAACGGGGGCCATCTGCTCTTGGTCGCGGGATGGGGTGATCACGGAAACGGGGGCCATCTGATCATGGAAACGGGGGCCACCGTTAGTCAGGCGCGCCGGCTGCTGGCTCCGTGTCCGCGGCCTCGGCCCCCAGCGCGGTCGCCCGCTCGGCCACCGACGGTTCGGTGGGGCGCCGCGCCGGCTGCTGCCGCAGGCGATACGAGTCGCCGACGAATTCGAGGATGTGCGCGCGCGCGGTCAGGCGGTCGAGCAGCGCGGCGGTCAGACTCGGGTTGCCGAAGACCTGCGTCCAGTCGGCAAAACGGAGGTTCGTGGTCACGATCAGCGCCACCCGCTCATGCAGCGCGCTACAGAACTGGAAGATCAGCTGGGCACCTCGCTCGGAAAAGGGGATGAAGCCCAGCTCATCGAGGATGATCACCTGCTGCTTGAGCGCCGTGGCGATCAGCTGCGGCACCCGGTGTGTCTCCTGGGCGGCCAGCAGCTCATTGACCAGGCCTGCCGCGTTGGAGAAGCGCACCCGCCGCCCCTGCTGACACGCGGCCACGCCGAGCGCCGTGGCGAGATGGCTTTTCCCCAAGCCAGGGTGGCCAACCATCAGGATGGGTTCGGCTGGGCGGATATAGTGTCCCTCGGCCAGGGTGAGCACGCGCGCCTGGTTCAGGCTCGGCACGAGCCGGAAGTCGAAGTCGGCCAACTCCTTGCGCACGGGAAAGCGGGCCAGCTTGAGGTACTGCTGCTGGCGCTGCCGGTGGCGATAGGCCAGTTCCTGCTCGGCCAGGGCCTGGAGGTAGCCCTCGTAGCTGAGCGGGGTGGCCTGGGCCTCCTGGGCGAGCCGGGCGTAGAACTGCCCAAAGACCGGCAGCCGCAGCTGCTGTAAGGCCACGTCGAGCGGGGTGGGGTGTTCCATGTTACATGCCTCCGGTGCGTAATTGGTCGTAGCGATCAAGCGTGAGCGGCTGCGTGCCAACCTGGGCGAGATCCGGTTGGTGTGCCAGATCCAGGCTTGGCGGCGGGGTCTCCGGTTCCTGGAGCTGGTGCAGACAGAGACGGATGCCATCCACGTGGAGCACCCCCAAGGCCAGCGCCTCCGTGATGGCCTGGGCAATCAGCGGGGCCGCATACTGCTGATGCAGCTGGAGCACCGCGATGAAGGTGCGCAGCCCTGGCCCATCGCCGTCACGCTGGCGCAGCCGCTCCAGCAGCGTGGTATAGCAGTCCGGCCAGGTCTCCCGCCAGCGCCGGATGGGCGTGGCGTGCGCGAATGCACCGGGGCGCTGGGTGAGCAACGGCAGGTAGTGCAGCGGGTCGAACAGATCCTGCTCACGTCCATAGCTGCGGGGATGGCGCGCCAGCACCTGGTCACGGTCAAGCACCTCAAGCTGGAAGGGGTAGGCCCGCACGGTGAGCAGGCGGCCGCCCTGGTCGACAGGCACGGAGGAGCGATTGGTCTCGAAGATGACCTGGCTGTAGGGCGTGCGGGTGGCTTGAACCGTCACACAGCAGGGCAGATCGTGGGCCGGGTGCGCGCGGAGCAGCGGCAGCTCCTGCTGCCAGAGGGTCGCGATGGCCTCCGCCTCGCCATGCACGGTGCGCGCACGATCAGATTCGCACGCGGCCAACAGATGGGCGTTGAGGGTGGCGAAGGAGTCGACCTCCGGAATGGGCACCAGGAAGTTGCGGCGGACATAGCCGACGCCGTGCTCGACCTGGCCCTTCTCATGGCCTTCGCCCACCGTGCAGAAGTGCGAGGCAAAGAGGTAGTGGCTGCGAAAGGTGATGAAGGCGGTCTGCTCGATGCGGGTGTGGCCGGTGAGCACCGTGCGCACGGCCGTGGTCAGATTGTCGTAGCTGATCCGATGCGGCACGCCACCGATGAAGCGGAAGGCGTGGACATGGCCGTCGAAGAAGGCTTCCTGGCGCTGGGTCGGAAAGGCCATCGCAAAGGTGTAATGCGAGAAGCAGAGGCGCAGGACGAAGAGCTGGACGGTGACCCGTTCGCCGGCGATGATGGCGATGGCCTCGCCCCAGTCGACCTGGGCATCCTGGCCGGGGTCGAACTCCAGCGGGAAGAAGCTGCGTGGGCGGGGCTGACGCCAGTGGATCGACCCCAGGTAGCCGCGCAGGCGAGCCGCGCTGCCCTGGTAGCCCTCCGCACGCAGGATCTGATAGAGCTTGGCCGAGGTGTAGCGCTGTTTGGGCGGCTGCCGTTCACGCTCGGCGAGCAACTCGGCGATCCGCGGCTTGAA
Organism: Chloroflexales bacterium ZM16-3; assembly: GCA_004138175.2. Classification (GTDB taxonomy): domain Bacteria; phylum Chloroflexota; class Chloroflexia; order Chloroflexales; family Chloroflexaceae; genus Oscillochloris; species Oscillochloris kuznetsovii. Next base: position 2,570 of record RYFE02000075.1, read on the forward strand.
CGGTCCAAGTTTGGGCGACGTATACGGCACGGTGCGGGTGTAGGTCGCTGGCGTAGCCGAGACCAGGGCCTTGTCCACGGTCTTGCGCGAGCAGCCCAGCTCGCGGGCGATCTGCCGGACGCTCTTCTTCTCGACATAGTAGGCGCGCCGGATGGCTTCGCAATGTTCCACCGATAACATCTCCTGCTCCGCTCTGTTCAGGACGGCTTCTGCTGTCCCAACAGGAGCAGAACGTGGGTTCGGTGGCCCCCGTTTCCTCGATCCTTTTTCGGGAGGGGTGGCTCCCGTTTATCCTATCAAAAACAACTCATCCAAGTAGTAATCCCCTGGCGGGGATTTTGGTCTTTGGGATAGACGACTGGAGCTACATCATGAAGTACTGAACGGTCGTCGGTAGTAATCCCCTGGCGGGGATTTTGGTCTTTGGGATATGGAGCGGCTGGTCGAGGCCGACGAGAACCCCTCCGAGCAGGTAGTAATCCCCTGGCGGGGATTTTGGTCTTTGGGATAGATGACAGCGGCAGTAGCATTAGCAGACGAACCTGAGGTAGTAATCCCCTGGCGGGGATTTTGGTCTTTGGGATCGACGATGACCGAGGCGCAGTACCGCGCCGAGATACGCCGGTAGTAATCCCCTGGCGGGGATTTTGGTCTTTGGGATTAGACAACGGCCCCATCGTGGGCATCGCTGACCTGCACGCGTAGTAATCCCCTGGCGGGGATTTTGGTCTTTGGGATGGCAGCGTACGAGCCGGAGCTAATCAAGCTGCTCCGCCAGATGTAGTAATCCCCTGGCGGGGATTTTGGTCTTTGGGATGCCTGACCGAGCGGGTGACGAGCCGCTACTCCCAGTTCGGCGAGTAGTAATCCCCTGGCGGGGATTTTGGTCTTTGGGATTGGTAGAGGTGGACGGCGTCAGGACGGCCTGCACGGCCGTAGTAATCCCCTGGCGGGGATTTTGGTCTTTGGGATCGGATCATTCCGGTGAGTTTTCTCCCTGACGGCTACATGACTCCGTAGTAATCCCCTGGCGGGGATTTTGGTCTTTGGGATGCTGTTAGCCTGCCGTGCATGGCTAGTAAGTGTATCCGGCTACTGTAGTAATCCCCTGGCGGGGATTTTGGTCTTTGGGATCCGAGAAGGATGGAAATCTTATCGTAACCCGCGTCGAGTAGTAATCCCCTGGCGGGGATTTTGGTCTTTGGGATGATCTGCATGCCAGACATTGGTGGCTACTTCAGCAGGCGGAGTAGTAATCCCCTGGCGGGGATTTTGGTCTTTGGGATGATGGCTGGGCGACTTCCCGCCACTTTACGACGCCATCTCGTAGTAATCCCCTGGCGGGGATTTTGGTCTTTGGGATGTGCTAGAGCCTGCTGATGCAGTGCTGCGGCGTGTGCTTGCGTAGTAATCCCCTGGCGGGGATTTTGGTCTTTGGGATGACTCCAGCAATCGCGGGAGGAGGCTAGGGCAGGTAGGCGGTAGTAATCCCCTGGCGGGGATTTTGGTCTTTGGGATTTCGCCTGATCTCGTGCAAGGCCGGCGAAGTACGCGGCGGTGGGTAGTAATCCCCTGGCGGGGATTTTGGTCTTTGGGATAGTCAAGGCCCAGATCGCGTGGGAGAAGGAATCATCCCAGTAGTAATCCCCTGGCGGGGATTTTGGTCTTTGGGATCTACATCGTGGGGCAGAACGTCGAGAACAGCGTCCAGGGTGTAGTAATCCCCTGGCGGGGATTTTGGTCTTTGGGATGAGATCGCCAACGCCGTGAGCGACGCGCGTAACAAAGACAAGTAGTAATCCCCTGGCGGGGATTTTGGTCTTTGGGATGCAAGGCTATGAAGAACGCTGGCAAGACCATCAATCGCAAGTAGTAATCCCCTGGCGGGGATTTTGGTCTTTGGGATGCACGTATCGTAAGAAGTACATGATTACGCATCTACTTACGGGTAGTAATCCCCTGGCGGGGATTTTGGTCTTTGGGATTGCGCGACGAAGGCTGGAAGGCACTACGCACCGTCGGCGTAGTAATCCCCTGGCGGGGATTTTGGTCTTTGGGATCGATTCTGCAAGGAGATCGTCAACGACCTGTATCGTGCCGCGTAGTAATCCCCTGGCGGGGATTTTGGTCTTTGGGATGCTGTATCCCCCTCAGCCAATAGCCGTCGGCGCACCGCGGTAGTAATCCCCTGGCGGGGATTTTGGTCTTTGGGATTCAACTACATCCTGCGACGTGGCGACACGCTGCTCGGGAGTAGTAATCCCCTGGCGGGGATTTTGGTCTTTGGGATAAAGAGCGGGCTCGTGAGATGGGCATTGACCCCGCGTAGTAATCCCCTGGCGGGGATTTTGGTCTTTGGGATGCTGGCGACGGCGATCAAGGCCCGGCCCGAGCAGCTGGAGTAGTAATCCCCTGGCGGGGATTTTGGTCTTTGGGATCTGGCAGACGAGGACGCCCTATGAAGCAATGCCCGCGATGGTAGTAATCCCCTGGCGGGGATTTTGGTCTTTGGGATCGCAACGCTGCGCTACACGGTGCAAGCGCTCAAGAGCAGCGGGTAGTAATCCCCTGGCGGGGATTTTGGTCTTTGGGATGCCGCCTCGACGACCGCGCCCGATGGCGTCCCCGTGGGAGTAGTAATCCCCTGGCGGGGATTTTGGTCTTTGGGATTAGTATCGCCGTCGCCGTCTGTGACTGGGACACTACGTGTCTGTAGTAATCCCCTGGCGGGGATTTTGGTCTTTGGGATTGAGCGTATCGGGTGCCTGCGCGCTGCCAATGCCGCGTAGTAATCCCCTGGCGGGGATTTTGGTCTTTGGGATCGGTATCGAGTGCGCGTACCGCAAGAGGATCAGCGGGTAAGGTAGTAATCCCCTGGCGGGGATTTTGGTCTTTGGGATTCGAGGCATGTGGCGAGCAGGAGCGCCCCGTTATAGGTAGTAATCCCCTGGCGGGGATTTTGGTCTTTGGGATCTAATCTCATGCGTAATGCTGTTAAGTCCCCGTTTGAACTAAGGTAGTAATCCCCTGGCGGGGATTTTGGTCTTTGGGATTATTTCACATTATACATTCTCAGCATCACAAAGCCAAACTTGAGTAGTAATCCCCTGGCGGGGATTTTGGTCTTTGGGATCGTGACATTCGCACTTGCGGTGTGTATAGTGAGGTGAACCGGGTAGTAATCCCCTGGCGGGGATTTTGGTCTTTGGGATCTGCAACTCCCGTCGCCACGCCTGACGAGGCGACCTTCTGTAGTAATCCCCTGGCGGGGATTTTGGTCTTTGGGATCTAAACCGTATGCGCGATCTAAAATATTTCCCGCTTTAAAGGTAGTAATCCCCTGGCGGGGATTTTGGTCTTTGGGATTTGTAAACCTGGAACAAGCGGCGGATATGGCGCGAATGTTTGAGTAGTAATCCCCTGGCGGGGATTTTGGTCTTTGGGATTGGAATGAAAAGCCTGTGTATGATTATTATTGGCCGGTATAAGTAGTAATCCCCTGGCGGGGATTTTGGTCTTTGGGATTCCGTGAGATGCTGCGCCAGGAGCGGGAAGCGTATGGACTAAGTAGTAATCCCCTGGCGGGGATTTTGGTCTTTGGGATTGATCTGCATTTGGCCGATCTAGACTGTCATAAAGCACAGGTAGTAATCCCCTGGCGGGGATTTTGGTCTTTGGGATTTACCCGGCGCTATTTTGCGGGTATTTTTGTCAGCGCCGTAGTAATCCCCTGGCGGGGATTTTGGTCTTTGGGATTTTGTATTGGGGGCATTGGGTATTGTGACATTTTCAGCGTAGTAATCCCCTGGCGGGGATTTTGGTCTTTGGGATTGTGTGGGCGTATCGTGTGATGATATGGGTACACTGTTCGGTAGTAATCCCCTGGCGGGGATTTTGGTCTTTGGGATGGTGCGCCGCTTGCTATATGTGTGCGTGGCATATTCAAGGAGTAGTAATCCCCTGGCGGGGATTTTGGTCTTTGGGATGCAGTTCTCCCGAAAGTCGCGCTTTAACCTCACAACGCTCAAAGTAGTAATCCCCTGGCGGGGATTTTGGTCTTTGGGATGCGGCCCCGCTCTCCCCTCGCCACGCTTCGCAAGGCCGGTAGTAATCCCCTGGCGGGGATTTTGGTCTTTGGGATCACCTCTGACAATGACCCAAACGCGCCGTATGCCGGTGTAGTAATCCCCTGGCGGGGATTTTGGTCTTTGGGATTCAGAGGTCGGGTCTTCTTCGTGCAGGCCGAGATTGCTGGTAGTAATCCCCTGGCGGGGATTTTGGTCTTTGGGATTTGAGAAGGGCTGGAGCGACGGCGGAAGCGACCCGCCGGTAGTAATCCCCTGGCGGGGATTTTGGTCTTTGGGATAGTGGCAAGCGTCAATTTAATCGGTCGCAAGAGATAAGCGGTAGTAATCCCCTGGCGGGGATTTTGGTCTTTGGGATCGTAAACTGATGGCCGATAATGGGATCGCGTTCTTCGTGTAGTAATCCCCTGGCGGGGATTTTGGTCTTTGGGATCTACGACGGACGGGGACGCCCCCGCCCCCGCCCCCGCCCCCGGTAGTAATCCCCTGGCGGGGATTTTGGTCTTTGGGATTCATAGGCTTCTGTCCTATGAATTGTGCCGTGCATGTGCGTAGTAATCCCCTGGCGGGGATTTTGGTCTTTGGGATCTAATCGTGGCTCTGCTCGTAGCTCGGCTTGTCGGCGGTAGTAATCCCCTGGCGGGGATTTTGGTCTTTGGGATCCAGCCCACGATACGCTGGGTCCAGGCATCAGGGCCGCCTGCTATGAGTAGTAATCCCCTGGCGGGGATTTTGGTCTTTGGGATGAGCCACGCCGAGCAGCGTGGTGAGCGTGGCGGCCACGTAGTAATCCCCTGGCGGGGATTTTGGTCTTTGGGATTTGAGCGCGAAGCCATGGCTCGTGACGCCTGCGGCGCTCAGTAGTAATCCCCTGGCGGGGATTTTGGTCTTTGGGATTTAATCGGAGTCGGCCGGCTCTACCCGATCTGGACATCTGACAAGTAGTAATCCCCTGGCGGGGATTTTGGTCTTTGGGATTTAAAATGAACGACCTGTTCATTACATGTAACCCCAACGTAGTAATCCCCTGGCGGGGATTTTGGTCTTTGGGATGCGGCATTGGCGGGTGTTTCGGGCGCACGCCATCACCACTCAGTAGTAATCCCCTGGCGGGGATTTTGGTCTTTGGGATTTTGGCGCTCCATGCGGGGAACTACACCAGCTACGGTAGTAATCCCCTGGCGGGGATTTTGGTCTTTGGGATCACTCAGCGGGCCTAAACTATACATAAACTTCTCACGCACCGTAGTAATCCCCTGGCGGGGATTTTGGTCTTTGGGATCGTGTGACCATCTGGCAGCAGATCGAGGCACTGTTAGCCGTGTAGTAATCCCCTGGCGGGGATTTTGGTCTTTGGGATGGGATCAGGACGTGGCAGAGCGGGCGAGGCGAGGTGAGGTAGTAATCCCCTGGCGGGGATTTTGGTCTTTGGGATACGATCACTACCGAGAGGTGGTACAAAATCGACATCCTCGTAGTAATCCCCTGGCGGGGATTTTGGTCTTTGGGATTCATGCCTGCCGTCACGCCAGATAAGTGGGCGCTCGATGAGTAGTAATCCCCTGGCGGGGATTTTGGTCTTTGGGATATATTCTATACACCAGTAGTCAGAAACGTGCCCGTAAAGCTAGTAGTAATCCCCTGGCGGGGATTTTGGTCTTTGGGATCGATCAGCGAGATCCTCGAAGATCCGGCGGTGCTGAAGTAGTAATCCCCTGGCGGGGATTTTGGTCTTTGGGATGTCTACCTGGGTATCTTGTGCAAGCGGTCGGTAATCCTCACGTAGTAATCCCCTGGCGGGGATTTTGGTCTTTGGGATCGGAGTCACAATGGCCGCGATTAGCCACTGCATCAATCTTCTGTAGTAATCCCCTGGCGGGGATTTTGGTCTTTGGGATCCAGTAGAGGCCCGCCTCCCGGCACATCGCCCTGAGGTAGTAATCCCCTGGCGGGGATTTTGGTCTTTGGGATTCACAACGCCCGCGCTCTTTGCTGCGGTCAAGGACTCGGTAGTAATCCCCTGGCGGGGATTTTGGTCTTTGGGATCAACTCGTGCGGCAACAACAGTCACATCGTGATGGTGGGGGTAGTAATCCCCTGGCGGGGATTTTGGTCTTTGGGATCGGCCTGCCGTGCGTGGAGCGCGAGACGCTGCCCAACGCGGTAGTAATCCCCTGGCGGGGATTTTGGTCTTTGGGATCTCGTTCGTGCTGATGTGCGCCGACGGCGCGACGCTGGGTAGTAATCCCCTGGCGGGGATTTTGGTCTTTGGGATCAGCGATGAGGCGTATCCCCTGGGGCGGCATGATGCTCTGTAGTAATCCCCTGGCGGGGATTTTGGTCTTTGGGATTCTGATCATACTCGCTCGCGCTGATCGCCCCGGTCGAGGGCGGTAGTAATCCCCTGGCGGGGATTTTGGTCTTTGGGATCGTCGCATATCCGGTATGCGTTGGGTGTCGCCCGCGACACTGAGTAGTAATCCCCTGGCGGGGATTTTGGTCTTTGGGATGCCACGGTGGCCGCTGGCGGGCGTTGCTGCGTTCCCAGTAGTAATCCCCTGGCGGGGATTTTGGTCTTTGGGATAAACAGGGCTTCGATGTGGAGCGCCTCAACACCGGCCACGGTAGTAATCCCCTGGCGGGGATTTTGGTCTTTGGGATTTATTGCCACCGTACACGAGTGGTGCGAGCCGGGCAACTCGGTAGTAATCCCCTGGCGGGGATTTTGGTCTTTGGGATCGACCACGATATCCACGACCCTGCGCCGCCTGTGCGACGGTAGTAATCCCCTGGCGGGGATTTTGGTCTTTGGGATCGCCCTGACAGCGGAGATCGAAGCGACCGTCGTGTGTGCGTAGTAATCCCCTGGCGGGGATTTTGGTCTTTGGGATCGCCTACTCGACGGGCGCGAGTGGGACGAGTACCCGCTGCGTAGTAATCCCCTGGCGGGGATTTTGGTCTTTGGGATCGTAACGCCGGGTTTGCACGAGGAGCGACCTGAAGGGTAGTAATCCCCTGGCGGGGATTTTGGTCTTTGGGATCGCTCATACCCGCCATTTGCGAGATGCAACATATTCTCGGTAGTAATCCCCTGGCGGGGATTTTGGTCTTTGGGATCTCTACGCCCCGGCGGGGTCGGTCAAGGTGCTGGGCGGTAGTAATCCCCTGGCGGGGATTTTGGTCTTTGGGATCCGCCACGTAGGCCACGGCGCACGCGCCGACGACCAGCGGTAGTAATCCCCTGGCGGGGATTTTGGTCTTTGGGATTGCGTGAGGCCTACGCGATGCATCTGGCAGTACGATAGGTAGTAATCCCCTGGCGGGGATTTTGGTCTTTGGGATACCACCTGGGATGGACTCGATGAGAACGGACAGGGGAGTAGTAATCCCCTGGCGGGGATTTTGGTCTTTGGGATCGAGCCGCGTCAGCAGCGCGGCGTGCTGCGCCTCGCGCTCGGTAGTAATCCCCTGGCGGGGATTTTGGTCTTTGGGATATCGCTGACCCGCTGAGCCTCGCGGCCACGCAGATCACGAGTAGTAATCCCCTGGCGGGGATTTTGGTCTTTGGGATTTGAGGCCATCGGCCAGCCCATCGTGCTCGGCGTCTCCACGGTAGTAATCCCCTGGCGGGGATTTTGGTCTTTGGGATGGAAAAGGGCGAATGATTTACGGCGGCGACAGCCTGAGCAATGTAGTAATCCCCTGGCGGGGATTTTGGTCTTTGGGATCGATGGCTTCGGCGATGGCCTGGGACGCCTTGAGCTTTGTAGTAATCCCCTGGCGGGGATTTTGGTCTTTGGGATGGCCAACCTGAGCAACGCCGACCTGCGCTGGGCCAAGTAGTAATCCCCTGGCGGGGATTTTGGTCTTTGGGATGGGGCGTCGCTTGGCGCGGTATTGATCGATACGAAGTAGTAATCCCCTGGCGGGGATTTTGGTCTTTGGGATGCAACTACAGCGTCGAACTGTTCGAGGATGGCACCTTTCGTAGTAATCCCCTGGCGGGGATTTTGGTCTTTGGGATTTTGCATCCTGTCGCGCCCGCCGCGCATCTTCTGCGCTAGGTAGTAATCCCCTGGCGGGGATTTTGGTCTTTGGGATGCGAGACGCCCGCCGGGGTGGAGATGCGCAAGGATAGGGAGGTAGTAATCCCCTGGCGGGGATTTTGGTCTTTGGGATCGCTCGGCGGGGGTGGTGCGGGGCTTGGCGACGGTGCGTAGTAATCCCCTGGCGGGGATTTTGGTCTTTGGGATTCGACTGGGTTGCGGATAGGGACGGTGGCTATGCGCTATGGGTAGTAATCCCCTGGCGGGGATTTTGGTCTTTGGGATACGCGATGAATGACAGCCCTATCATTGAGATTTGCGTGCGTAGTAATCCCCTGGCGGGGATTTTGGTCTTTGGGATCCAGTCGTCGGCGTCGAGGAACAGCACGAGCGGCGCGCGGGGTAGTAATCCCCTGGCGGGGATTTTGGTCTTTGGGATGCATATACGCCGAAATCTGCTTCGGCTGCCAGTCACCACGTAGTAATCCCCTGGCGGGGATTTTGGTCTTTGGGATTCGCCTGCTGCCGCGCCTGCTCCGATGCGGCGCGTCGCTTGTGTAGTAATCCCCTGGCGGGGATTTTGGTCTTTGGGATCACGTTCACAGCAGAGCAGACGGCGACGGCCTGGCGCGGTAGTAATCCCCTGGCGGGGATTTTGGTCTTTGGGATCACTAATGCCGATAATAGTTGGCGAATTAAGGCGGCTGGAAGTAGTAATCCCCTGGCGGGGATTTTGGTCTTTGGGATTGCAAAGTTTCCTAAGACCAACAGCGCCGCCACGATGTGTAGTAATCCCCTGGCGGGGATTTTGGTCTTTGGGATTGCTGCCGGGCGCTCGCCAGCGCGCCGGTCAGCAGGTAGTAATCCCCTGGCGGGGATTTTGGTCTTTGGGATTGTAGCCTGCCAATGGCCCGAAACACCCTGTGTTTCGTAGTAATCCCCTGGCGGGGATTTTGGTCTTTGGGATCGTTTGATATGCCAGCGACTACCCTGGCAAGCGTCGCGCTGGCGTAGTAATCCCCTGGCGGGGATTTTGGTCTTTGGGATTTCAGCCTCACCGCCCCCGAAGTCAACCGCCCCAACCGGTAGTAATCCCCTGGCGGGGATTTTGGTCTTTGGGATACAATGTTCAGCCTCAACGCCAGCACAGTTAGCAGCCTCAGTAGTAATCCCCTGGCGGGGATTTTGGTCTTTGGGATCTCGCGCCGCACGGCGATGCTCTGATCCTCGGCGGCGCGCGTAGTAATCCCCTGGCGGGGATTTTGGTCTTTGGGATCCATGCACGCTTCCGCAGGCAAACGAGTTGCTCGTGCTGTAGTAATCCCCTGGCGGGGATTTTGGTCTTTGGGATGCCGAGCGGCTGCGCTTTGAGCGCCCGGATAGCGTCAAGTAGTAATCCCCTGGCGGGGATTTTGGTCTTTGGGATGCGATGGCCGCTGAGCGCCTGGGCTACCCCACCCAGAAGGTAGTAATCCCCTGGCGGGGATTTTGGTCTTTGGGATCGCTCGTGATGACACTGGAGCAGCGCCGCATCTATGGCGGTAGTAATCCCCTGGCGGGGATTTTGGTCTTTGGGATTTTATTCCTCTTTTTGCCTGGACTAATAATAGTGTGGATGGGTAGTAATCCCCTGGCGGGGATTTTGGTCTTTGGGATTCGGCGGCGCGCTCGCAGCGGTCGAGGCGCGCAACCCCGGGGTAGTAATCCCCTGGCGGGGATTTTGGTCTTTGGGATCGCTGAAGGCCAGGGCCGCCGGGCGAAGCATCGATGTGGGTAGTAATCCCCTGGCGGGGATTTTGGTCTTTGGGATCCAGGTCGTTGATCGTCACCTGCTCTCGGTCGGTCATCAGGTAGTAATCCCCTGGCGGGGATTTTGGTCTTTGGGATATCGCGTAGGAGTCGATGAAGGCGGCGGGCGCGATGCTGTAGTAATCCCCTGGCGGGGATTTTGGTCTTTGGGATCCGCCGAGATGCGCGGCGCAGGCGTGTCCGACCTGCCGAGTAGTAATCCCCTGGCGGGGATTTTGGTCTTTGGGATCGGCACCTCGACAACGTCACGCCTTCGGCTCTTTGTAAGTAGTAATCCCCTGGCGGGGATTTTGGTCTTTGGGATTTGCCCGTGACGCCTGTCGCTATGGCAGATGAATATGCGGGCGTAGTAATCCCCTGGCGGGGATTTTGGTCTTTGGGATTCGACGCTGGCGTATCGAGAGATATCGGGCGCGATACTTTGTAGTAATCCCCTGGCGGGGATTTTGGTCTTTGGGATGTCGCCCCGGCGATCCTGTGGTCTTTGTTCGGCTTGACGAGTAGTAATCCCCTGGCGGGGATTTTGGTCTTTGGGATCCCGACAGCCCTGAGATCGATGAGGACTGGTTCATCGGGTAGTAATCCCCTGGCGGGGATTTTGGTCTTTGGGATGCGGGCGACGACGGCGGCGCGGAAGGCCGCCCCGCCGCGTAGTAATCCCCTGGCGGGGATTTTGGTCTTTGGGATGCATCCGCCACTTCTCATCAGGCGACCCCGCGAGCCGCAGTAGTAATCCCCTGGCGGGGATTTTGGTCTTTGGGATCCGCGCGCGGCTGCGCAGCCCGACGCGCAGCCGGTGCGCGGCGTAGTAATCCCCTGGCGGGGATTTTGGTCTTTGGGATCGGGGTCATGCGGACGACGCGGCCCATCGGCGTTAGCGCGTAGTAATCCCCTGGCGGGGATTTTGGTCTTTGGGATCTACAGTAAGCAGGCTGCGATCATCGCCGCCATCGCGTAGTAATCCCCTGGCGGGAGGGGTGCGCTAAACATAAGATTCGCGTCGCCCAGC
>RYFE02000076.1 GCA_004138175.2 Chloroflexales bacterium ZM16-3
GGCTCGGGAGGAGGAAACTGGTCAGCACATGCAGCCCATCGATCAGCATGGGAAACTCCCTTCGTCGTCGTTTCGTTCCACCTGGGTATGACGACCGAAAGGGTGTTCGGGATCACCAAAAGTGCGCAAGAGCCCGAGAACTCAACCAGCGAGGATTTGGATTGTCGGGTCTGCATGTCGTTCTCAGACTGCTGAGCGGGTTCGGACTTCCCCCTCTTTTTCCCCTTCCCTTTGCTGGTCGCCGCCTCAGCGCTGGTCTCTGTACGCTCACCGATCTCGACATCCTCTGTTTCCTCTGTCTCGCTCGCTGCTTCACCGGCACGTTTCACCGCCAGATATCCATGGATGTCACAGAGGGCACACCGCATAACTGGGTGCCCCGTGTTTTGTTCCAGTGCCGATAGACCCGCAGCGCGTCGGCCATCCCGTACGGCACAGGCCGCACAGAGGGGCTCACCGAGACTCAGTACATACTCTGTGGTGAGCCCTGCATGGACTCGCTTCAAAAGATTCCCACTCACCGCATCGGCATCGATTCCATCGGCGCGCACAATGCGCCGCCCCAGCAGCCGATTGCTGCCATTGCTCCCGATATTGCTGAGGCTGTGGGCCTCCCAGCCGACACGGAGATTCAGGCTGAGGTCATAGATAGGAATACACCGTGTTGTCATACCACCTCCGCTACATCCTGGTCACATATTCCCGATAGACCCATCAGGCTCCGGTGGAACGATTGAACCGCCGCCCTCGCTTCATGCCGCGACCCTCGGTACGGCGACGTTTCGGGATCGTCCCATTCTTGTTGCCTGATGTATCGCTCTGCTCGGATGACGCATCCCCCCGCCATGGGTAGCGCAGTGCAGCAAGAATGATGATGAGCCCCGCAATCGTGCGTGTGCCGTGGCGATCCACATCCACCAGCAACCCGCGCAGATCGTCGTCATTGGGCACGACGGCGAAAGGATTTTTTGCCGCCGATACGGCACACGCTTCCGCGATACGGGCGAGAACACGCAGGAACTGATCACCTTCGCGAACGATGTCCAGGTCGGCGATCAGATCTCGTTGCGCTGCGGGCTGGTATTCGCCAAGCCCCCGGAGGGCAGTACCAAATCGGTACGTTCCGTGCGGATGATTCATAATCTCCACCAGCGTGGTACTCATGGGATCTGTTGCATTACTCATCACGATAACCTCGCGGATTTCGTCCTCGGTATAGAGGGGCCATTGCGGCTTCTTGGTGCCTGGACACGCCAGTGCCGACATGCGGACATGTGCGCTGAGCGCACTGGGCTCTTGCCGCAGGACCGCGCTGATCAGATCATCGGTTCCTGGAGGGCGCTGCGCACGTGGCAGCGTTAGCCATCCGGCCCAACGTCGGCAAAGTTCTCGTTGGGAGGGCGATAGCGATAGGTGGCGCATGTTGAGGGTGCCACGGTCCAGGCTGAACGATTGCTGGGCACCCTGCGTTTGGAGAATCTGGTAGGTCAGTCCCGACCATGTGTCGCTGGGGGCGAGCCGGTCCTGCTGCACCTGAAGCCACATGCCCATAAGCGCATCGTCCGAGGATGCGTCGGTGGCGGCCAGGCATGGCATGATCGGCTGATCATCAATCGCCACGTGCCTGACGACTGGCCCATAGATATACACCAGGCGCCCAGCCACCTCCTGGCTGCGCATGCAATAGATACCGCCCAGCAGCAGGAGGATCGGCGCAAGAAGTGGCTGAAGCACCGCAACGTTCGCCTTCTCGGCGACCGCCCCATCCGCAAGGGGGTGGCGGTAGGCGTACCCGAGGGCCGGCTCTAGCACGAGCGGGATGCTTATCCCGCCTGATGGCCTTGGTCCAAATGCAACAGGTTGAGGGTCGTCGGCAGCATACCCGGCTAACAGACGATCCGCTGACGGACCCAAGCGCCTGTCTATTCGTTGTGCAAGCGACAGAACTCTGTTCCGCAGACGCGACCATTTGCTGATCGCCGCCTCTGCAATGTTAGGATTGTGAAAACTTCTCTTGCGTATCGACGCCACGGATACGGCACGTACACCCGGAGAGGTAAATAGCCAGGTGAGTGCGCCATCCAGCACATACGTGGCTCGCTCGGTACATTAGGTATCGGCGTCTAGTCCTGCTGGCGTCGTGAGCGGGAGCAGTTGTGCCAGGACTGATGACATGTCAAATTGCGTTATTGGTGTGTCTATCGCGACCCGGTAGCACACACCGCCATCCTCAACCGTTACCGCGTGGCCACTGACACCCCAGAGCAGGATGCCGAGGCCGATTGCGTGTACGCTATCAAGGGGCTCTAATCCAGTTTTACGGCAGTAGTATTCCATGGTTATCGCTCGATATGGGTCTGTACGAGCCCCATCCCGCGAGTCGTTTGGTAGCCGACGCCGGTGTAGTGCGCAAACCGCGCCAAGGCGCACATCGTCTGGATAAACTCGGTTTGGGTGTTGCGCAGCTGGTACGTCACTGATCCGCAGAACCCAATCTGGAGTCGCTCAGGCGCCTGGAATGCGGTTGTCTGCAACGCGTGACGAGCAATGATGCAGCCTGCATCGTTCAGGATCTCCGCGAGATTGGGGGATAGGGCTGGCCCACCGAGAGCTATCCATCGTCGTTGTAACCCGAGAAAGATGTCACCTGGGTCAGGAAAGAGGGACGAGTACCGTTGGCCTGAGCCGTCGGTTTTCATAATGGCAGTGGGGCTTAAAAATCGCATACCGATACGGCTGGAGACTGGATCATCCAGTAGGTCCGTCCAACTGGCCACGCCAGACCATTCCGATGGTGTGATTTCGACATTCTGTAACTCACAGATGACACTGCCTAGCCGCAACGTTTGACACTGGCTCAGGGCGGTGAGCAGAGTCTGACAAAACGGAAGGCGTGCCTCGTGCTGCACGTCGTGCAACACGATCCGAATGCGGGCGACCGGCTGAACGCCCGGCAGAATCGCGCAACTAAAAGCCTTGTGACGCGATGCGTCGTGGAGTACCTGGTCAACCGCCTCATCAACTCTCGCAATAGCGCTGAGCAGAGCGGCATGAGCAAATGATGCATCGTTGACTGTAAAATGTCGGGGCGTTCGCGGTATGGCATTGATGACAATGGCAATAAACATAGCAGAGAACCCCTGAACATCCTACATGTAGGAAATTCGGAACGTGCTCACACGGATAGATACCAAACAAAGCGAACATCCAGCTAGCGCGCTTGTGCTGTGCTTGATTTATTGTACAAATTAACACGCAACAGAATTGGATGGTGGTAGAATATCATTGAGGGCCGTCTGTGTCAAGAGCCTGGGGAGATCTCTATCTATGAAAACTGACAAGGATCAACTGCGCCTATCTGACGGCACGCTACTTGGGACATGGCTTGCAACGTTACGACAAGAACAAGGATGGTCCCTGCATGCCTTAGCAAGGAACGCCGGTATCGATGGCGGAAACCTTAGCCGCATCGAAAACAACCGTATTCAACCAACAATTCAGACCGTTATTTCGATATGTATTGCCCTTGATATTAGCCTGGATACATTAACAAGCAAATTTGACAAATATAATGTCAAAAAAGATACAGATGATTTTCTCTATAAACAAAAACATCCATTCATGGGTGTAGTATGGCTTAGTGATATATTTGATTGGTTAGATTTGTGGTTTATAGATACAGAAGAGGGCGAGAAAGTCATCGCCTCTTTAATTCACAATACTCATGATCTCGATCTCGATCTCGGTCAAGGGATCCGTTTTCCAGTTACTCGACTTAAAGCAGTTGATATCCCTACTATGTTGTCTTGGTCTCCTATTTACCAGTTCTCAGTTATGTACCCTCCTTTTCATTCGCAACATGCTTTTGTTCAACAGTTAGAGTCTACTACTGCCAATGGTAGCTATCTAGTGAAAGAAGACATAAAAGCATTTGTTGGCGCAGCAAGGTCAGTTGACCAAATTGATCTACCGGACAGAATTAAATTTGCTGATGTACTAAGAATAAGCACCACTCGCCATGGGAGTTTAGAGTTAATCAACCTCTATTGGCATTTGATACGGTCAACAAATGCTTTTAATGATGCACTCGAAAAATTACGAAACAAGTTAGGCTCTCATGACATCGAAAAATACCAGTGGGTATTTTCCGATCAGTGGACAGAGTACGTCTCTCGGTTATCCATAACATTTCTTTACTTGTGTCGTTGGCAGCAATTCGCATCACCTGTTAACGACACTTGGCTTACAGAGCTTCGCCGCAGACTAGATCGCAACCAGAATTAGTGCTGTCGTCACTATCCAGCCTCGGGAGCAGCCGGCCCAGGACGATTTTCTGCGGTGCTGGTATCGCACCCCACCTCACCCTACTCCAGAATAGCGAACTGGCCGGTAGACGAGCAGGAGCGTGCCGCTCAGGAGCGCAGCCGCGAGCGAGACATTCTATACCGGGTAGTGGCTCAAGCCCGAATGTCACGCTAAGCGCAGCGAAGCGTCCCGACCGGGATTCCTCGCTGCGCGCGGAATGACAGATCATTCGCAGTTGAGCCACTACCCTATACCGACAGCACTCCTCTGCATCGCCGTTCCAGCGCGTTATCGCGCACTGGCGAACACTCTATCAAGCGAACGCTCCCCTTGCCGCGTTGACCACTTTCGAGATGTTGACTACTTTCGAGGTGATGCTCCCCTCCCGTCTTTCAGCCTTGGAGCACACTACGTCAAAGCCGCATCAGCGCAGGCGCTTTAGCCGCGTGCTGGTCTGGACGCGGTCGCCAGTATCATTTGCCAGACCAGCCGGACATATGCGACCTCTGGACCCTGGATCGCAATGCCCACCTCGATGTTTCCCATAAGCCCCGCCTTGGTGAGATTGGCACTGCCGATCAGCGCCGTGTGGGCATCGATGAGGATCAGCTTGGCGTGAACCCGCAGCGGCTCGCTGCCGCCGTCGCCACCGTGACCCTGCGTCGGCAGGGGAATCGCGGTGAAATGGTGGGGGAGCTCTGCTCGCAGCAGCGCGAGCGCCCTGGTATTCGGGTGGTGTGGGTCATCAAGGTGGTGCGTCGCCACCATGACCTGCACACCGCGACTGGCAGCGGCGCGAAGGGGCGCGAGCAGCAGGCCCATCCCCTCCGGGTCGAGGTACGGGGCCGTGATGCGGATCGTCTCAGACGCCGTGGCTATCAGGTAGGTGATCACGTCACGGGTGGTGGGGAGATCGGCGAGCGTCGTCGCCAGCCAGGGGGGCCGCGTCACGGCCAGGGTTGGCCATTCCGGCTCACTGGTCCATGCCGCCACCAGCGCTGCCAGGGCGGCGGGCTGGATCACCGGCGGCGTCCCGTGCAGCACGCCCGTCACCCGGAGGGCGTCACGGAGCCGCTGTGGCGCGTCGTCGCCTAGCAGCCGACGCGCCCACTGGAGGTCGTTGAGCGTCACGGGCTGTCCCACCAGCCCCCAGAGCGCCGCACTCACCGCCGCCAACGTGTGCGGCGAGGCGCGCAGCTGCATGGCCACCCAAGTCGTCACCGCGTCATTGTCCATCACGCCTCCCAGAAGCCACGGGTCACCGTCCAGGGCTGGGTGCCCAGCACGGTCTCCCCGCCAAACAGCACCGCTCGCGACAGCTCGCGATTGCCATAGCCGCAGCCGTGTTCGCGCTGGAGGCAGGCCGCGCATGCCCCGCCGGTGTCGGTACAGAGCGGGTCGTGCAGGCAGGTGCGCCCCATGTTCCGCGCCTGCGACAGCCACGCCGCCAGGCTCCGCTCCACCAGCGTCAGCAGCCCGCCGATCTTCGTCTCGGCGAATCGGTTCGCGTACAGGACGACGGCCAGCGTCTCGGGGAACAGGAACTCGCCCACGCTCTCGGGCGCGTAGCCGCTCAGCGCGATGGCCTGGAGCAGCGTGTGGCTGACGGTATGTAGCAGCGTCCGCACCGCCACCGCCGCCGGGGCGTCGTACTCGGCCTGGTAGCGGTTCTGGAGCAGCCCCGGCACCGCCGTGTGGATTGCGGCCCACGTCGCCAGCGCGTCGCCCGCGTGGGTCTCGGCCAGCCCGTGCTGCACGAGCCAGCCCAGCACGCGCGCCGGGTCGAGCTGAAAGCAGACCGCCTCGGTCGTGTTTGCCAGCACGTACAGCGGCACCCGTGGCTCGTTCGGCAGCGCGAAGGGGATGACGCACACATGTTCGGTGCGCGGCTGAGGCGACTAAATCCGATGGCGGTGATCGCCAGCGGGAAGGCGTCGAGCGTGTACAGCGCGCTCAGCCCAAACCCGCGCACCTGCACGGCCCCAGCGTCCAGCGCCACCACCCCTTCGGTATCCCCCGCCGCTTCGAGTTCGGCCCGCACGATGGGCAGCGCCCGCGCCGCGCCACTGTCCAGCAGCGCCGCAAATTCCACCACCCGGCGCGGCACCCGCCCCCGCAGCACGTCGCGGGGCACCCCGTAAATCTGCTCCAGCGTCTCCAGGACGGTGGTGATCACCGTGCGCTGCCCCTGCACCTGGGCCATCGCCGCGTCGAGCAGGGTATCATTGACGCCCTGGGTGCGCAGCGCCGCGAGCAGATCCGCGATCACCGGCGTTGGCCCCAAGGCCGTCGTGGCGTGCAGCGCCACCAGCACGGGCGTCGTCAGCGCCCCACAGCTCCGCGCCAGCGCCAGCAGCCGCCCATCCGGGGCCGCCAGGATGGCATCCACCGCGTCGCTGGGCAGGTTCAGAAACGCCACCGTGTGGACGAGATGCAGCGCGCTATCGGTGACAATCGAGCCGCGCATCAGCCGCGAGAAGAAGCGATCCTGCGTGTTGCGCTTGGTGACTTCGCACATACAACTGCGATTCTGCACGGTCGCCAGAAAGGCATTCCCGCAGGCAAGGCAGCGCCAGGTCAGCGCCCGATAGCGCCCGGTGGCCTCCAGCATCAAGTCGTCCGCGCCGTGGATGGGGCAGGTCGGCACCGTGAGCGGCTCCAGCCGGCCACAGGCGTGGCTCTCCATGAACCGCACCTGCCGCATCGCCGCGCCGCAGGTCGGGCAGACCCCTGGCGGGCCGCCGCGCAGCCGACGCAGCGGCGCGACCCGCCCGCAGCCGACACACTGGAGCAGGTCAGGGTAGGGGATGAAGCGCACCCGTGTGGGAACGCCGACGACGTAGACCCGGCGCAGATCCAGGGTCAGATTCAGCACATACCCTGCCCGCAGTGGTGCGTCCCACTGGCCCACATACTCGCGCACCGCGTCGAGCAAGGCCGTGTCGTTGACCACCTCGGTCGAGTCCAGATCCACGGCTACGACCTGGCAGATGCCATAGTCGTCATGCACAAACAGGGCACCGGGCATCAGCCGGCTCAACACCTGGGTGCGGGCACGGGTGAAGCTCATCACGCCTCCTCCTCGTCGCGGGATGCGCGACGGAACCAGCGCAGGTCGCGCTCATTGGCGGTGGGACTGACCTCAAAGGGCAGCGAGATATCGACATCGCGCAGCGAGGCCATCGGGGCCGGGCTGAACGCCTCGCGCAGGTAGCGTAGGTGGGTGGCGCGCAGACGCGCCAGGGCGGCGACAAACAGCGCGGCCTGCTCGGCAATCTGCTGACGGGCCTGCTGCTCCAGATTGGCGGGGTAGCGCCCCGTCCCCAGCCCATAGACCTGTGCCGCCAGCGCCGTGACAGCGGCCACGTCGGTCGCATCGGCCAGCGGGCCGGTCAGGGCATACACCGTGTCGAGGTCGGCCATGCCCGCCTGGCGCAGCGCCCGGCTGTAGAGCGCGCCGAGCATGACCCCGGCGAACGTCCGCGCCAGTGTCGAGCGGGCGAAGCGGTTGATCGCCACCGGGGTGATCAGCTGATCGAGGTGGGCGTGGATCTCGCGCCAGCGGTGGTAGAGCGAGGTCGCCCGCAGCGACTGCGGCGGGAGGACGGCGATGACCAGCCCGAGGTGTCGCCGCCCGACCCGGCTGGACGCCTGGATGTACTCGGCCATCGAGCCGGGCATCGAGTCGAGGATCATCAGGTTGAGGCGGGCGATATCGACGCCGTGGCTGATCACCGAGGTGGCGACGAGCGCGTCGAGGTGGGCCGGGTCGGCCCAGGGCGGAGCCTGCTCCAAGTCGTCGATGGTGGCCGCGATCTCGCCGAAGGGCGTATCGCTGGTGAGCAAGCGCACCGCCAGCGCGGCCTCGCTGCCGCCTCGGCCCGATGCCAGATGGTCGAGGGCTTCGGAGATCCGCGTGCCGCTGTGCTTGGTGCCGACGTAGGTCACGCTGGTGTCGTAGGCGTGCAGCAGATCTTGCACCGCATCAGCGGTGTGGGCGTCATGCAGACTCGCGGCGGCAATTGCGGCGTAAGGATTGCGGTGGAGGTCGGCGATGATCGCGTGGAGCAGTGTGCCGCACAGGATCGCGGCATCGACCGAGGTGAGATGCGCGGGCTGGAAGCCGAGCAGGATGCGAGCCGCCTGGGGCCGTCCCTCGGCATCGCACACGGTGGTGCTGTAGCAGGTCTCGCCCAGGCGGCGGTCGCGGCCAGGGAAGCGGATGGCATCGCGCACGCCGTAGAGCTGGCGAGCCTGGTGGTGGAAGCCGGCAAT
Source organism: Chloroflexales bacterium ZM16-3 (assembly GCA_004138175.2). Taxonomy (GTDB): domain Bacteria; phylum Chloroflexota; class Chloroflexia; order Chloroflexales; family Chloroflexaceae; genus Oscillochloris; species Oscillochloris kuznetsovii. The sequence continues at coordinate 8,581 of RYFE02000076.1, forward strand.
CGTCGCGGTGGCGGCCAGCACCTTCGGCGGGGCGCCGCTGTGATGAGTCGCCTCGGCGCGCACCAGTGTCTCATAGTGGCCGGCGAAGGCCCCCAACTCCTGCTCGATCAGATGGAGTTCATCCTGGATGATCAGCGCAGGGGCGGGGTCGGCTAGGGCGACGGCGCTGCGCTTGCGGGGCTTGCGCTTGCCCTGCGGGTTGGTCGGACAGTCAGGCACGCCGCACCAGCGCCCCGCGCCGTAGCCGTGCCCCGGCTCCGAGCAGCGCCAGACCGGGCCAGCCCAGAGCATGGCGAGGGTGGCGCGGTAGGCAATCGAGGCGACTTTGTCCACGGTGCCGATCACCAGGGCGGGGAGGAAGCGCAGCACCTCACTGTCGCTGACGTACACCGGGAGGACAACCCCACAAGCCGTGCAGCGCAGGATGATCCGCGCGAGCGACACGTCCACGTCCACCGCGACGCTGCCCAGCGCCCGACAGGCGGGGCAGTGACGGATGAGGTGGACTTTCTCGCGGAGGGTGGGGTCGCTGGCGATCAGCTCTAGCGGCCAGGGCGCTGCCCCGACGCGCAGGGTATTTGGGGTCAGCTCCTTGCCGACGAGGTAGCCCAGGGCGATGGGGTCGCCGAGCAGGCGGCCTGTCGTCGCCGCCAGCGCCAGCCGCTCCTGCTCGGTCTCCCAGATTACGGTGCTGGCCCGCTGCACCTGCTGCACGGACAACATGCGCAGCGGGAAGCGCAGCCAGGCGGTGACGCCGCCGGTCTTACCGCGCAGGCGGTCGTAGAGAATCGCGCAGGCGATCAGGCTGAGGTAGGCTTCGGTCTTGCCGCCGCCGGTGGGAAACCAGAGCACATCGGCCCGGTCGAGCACCGCCGACTCTGCCGGTGGCCCACTGGCGGAATCCGCCAGTGGCGGGCGTGTGACGGACTCTGCCGGCGGCCCACTGGCGGAATCCGCCAGTGGCGGGCGTGCAGCCAGGGCGGGCAATTGGCTGACCAGGAAAACGACCTGGAACAGCCGCCAGCGGTCGTAGCGCCCGTTGGCGGCGCGGATCATGACCCGGTGCATGGCCTGGAAGGCGGTCATCAGCGGCGGGCTGGCCGCCAGGGCGGCGATCCCCTCGGCGAAGCGGGCGACCTCGGCGGCGAAGGCATCGCGGTCCCGCACGCGGGCGACCCGCTCCTGCGCCCACGACTCCGGGTCGCGCGCCCCCACCCCCGCCGCGACCCAGGCCGCGACCTCGGCGGCCCAGGTGGTGTGGTAGGCCCGCATCGCGGCGGCGAGGTCGGCCAGCACCGGCAGCGGGTCGGCGGCGAGGTCGGCCAGCCGGGCGGGCGGGTCAGCCCGACTGCCCATACGCGGCTGCGAGACGCGGGCCAGGGCGACCGTGCGCACGGTGCGCCGGTTGGAGACGACCACCGCGCTACAGCCGTGGCCGAGCGCCCAGACGGCCCGGTCAATCTGGTAGTCGTCGGGGATGGGCACCAGCTCAATCGGCACCAGCGTACCCTGGCGGATCGTCACCTCCAGGGCGCTATCCACGAGCAGGTTGAACGGGTCGCCGTAAGGGTCGTTTGGCGTGGTGTTGCGCAGGAAGATGTGGATGAGCACGGCCCCGCTCGGCGTCAGGCGCGGGCGCACATCGAGGTCGGCGCGCAGCAGCAGGCTAGGCGGGCGGGCGGTGAGGCGGGCGAGGAAGGCCAGGTGGAGGTCGGGCGAATCAAGGTCGGCGGCGGAGATGGTGCCGATGCGCCGGCTGGGCCGCCAGAGGGGCCGCGTCGGCTCATCCGCCGCACCAGCCAGGGTCGCATCGAGGGCGGCCTGCACCTGACCGCCATCGCTGAGCCGGGCGGGCAGGGTGGCGCGATCCAGCGTGATCACCACCCCCGCCGGACGCACGGCACGCCGCACCGACTCATCGATCAGCCGGACCCGCCGGGGCGGCGCATCGGTCTGCGCCGCTGGGTCGCCGATTTCTCGCCGCTGCACCTCCCAAGGCGCGAAGTGGCGGGTATAGAGGGCAAAGCGCGGGCGTATCCGCAGCACGACCCGCCCGTCGGCATCCGGCTGGACGAGGAGCTGAAGCCCGAGGCTGGTGCGCCCACGGGTGGTCGGGTCGCGCCGGGTCGCCGCCCGGCGGGTAAAGAGCGGCACGTCGTCGGCGGCTGGGGCTGCGTCTGGGTCGGAATCGGCGTCATCCTCACCCTCGGCATCACTTTTCGCCACGGGCGCGGCGGCCTCGGCCACCGGCGGCGCGTCCAGACTACCCGGAGCGCCGCTGCCGTCGCGGCTGCTGGCGTCGCCCCCCGGCACCAGGACGCCCAGGTGGCAGACATCGCCGGGCGCGGTGCGCCAGAGGATCGGCTGGTCGCGGCCCGCCAGCCGCCGCTCCAGCTCCTGGATGAGATACGTGACGAGGGCGTGGGCATCACGGGCGGTGGGCTCAGCCATCCTGCACCTCCGCCAGCGGCAGAAGCGCGACCTCGGTCGGCTGCCAGATGCGTGTGAGCGCGGCGGTGGGCACAACCTGGGTCTGCCAGCAGATGCCATCGTCGCGAACCGCGACGGGCGTCTGCACCGTCCACGACTCCCCGGCGCAGGCGGTGATCAGCCCGGTGGCCGTGCGTGCGCCGTGGGCGATCTGGACGACGGCACCGACCGTGGCGACGGGCTCGGGCACGACGTAGTTCCGCGCGCCGACCGCCCGCACGCGGGAGCCGGCAGCAGCCTGAGCCGTCGCGACCCACACCGCAACCAGCGCCGTGCGCCGGGCGGCCTGCGCCTGGAGCGCGGGCAGGGCGGCAATCACGGGGGCGGCGTCGCCAGCCCCGGTCGCCACGGTGGGCACCGCCGTGTGGCCGGTGGCCCGCTGGAGGACGAGGTGGGTGATCGGCAGCAGACGCCCCAGCCCCCGGCGTACCCCGCTGAAGATGGCGGGGATGTCCGCCGGGTCAGGGCAGAGCGTGGCGCTCAGCGACAGGTCGAGCAGGAGGCGATGGAGGATGACGGGCAGCCCGGCGCGCTCCATGACCAACAGCAGCTCCGCGTGCGCACCGTGGAGCTGCGCGGCGAGTACGACGGGCGGCGTGGTGGGATGATCGACCGGCTGGGTGAGCTGGATAATCGACAGCGTGGGGTGGGCCACGCGCCGGGCTTTCCCGGCACGGAGCAGCACCCGCGCATAGGCAGGCGAGGTGGGAAGCAAAGGCCGCTCCTGGGCATCCCTGACTGACACCGGGCTAGGCATGGATACGCCCTCGGTGATCGTCGGCTGCGCCTCGGTAAGAGGCCCGCTCTCCCGGTGGGGAGGTGACGAGACGGTCTCACGGAGGGCGTGGGTGGGATGCGGAGCGGCGATGACCTCCGAGCCGTGCGCGCCTGCGTCCAGTGCCGTGCTACAATACGCAGCAGGTGGCGCATGCGCGCCGAGCGGGTGTCCGGCGCCCGACTGGGGAGCCTAGCGCCGGACAGCCCGGAGTCTCGGTATTGGGCTGTAGTCCCAACACCAAACATTGTAGCGCGCCCGTTCTCATCTGTCAAGGTTCCCCTGTCAGGGAATCAATGCCCGCGCACTTCGGGGCAAAGCTACGCCAGCTGCGAGAAGATCAGCGGCTGACGCTGCAAGAACTTGCCCACCGTCTCGGTCTCACCTCACGTTCCCATATCGCCAACCTTGAGTCAGGGAGAGATAGACCCTCGCTCGACCTTGTGGTTCGCGCTGCGGTGCTCTTCGGCGTCACGACAGATTCTCTCCTGCGCGATACCGTTCCCGTTATGGACATCCACGCAGCGTCGGTGCGCGACATCAGCGCGCCCGGCGTTGACGCTGCCCGGCTCGGCCAGCAGGTGCGCACACTCCGTCAGGAGCGCGGGCTCACCCAGACCGCTCTGGCGCAGCAACTTGGCCCTGCGGGGCAGAGCGGGATTGCCAAGATCGAGCGCGGGGAGAAGCTGCCCTCGCTGGAGCGGATCGTTCAGCTCGCGGATGTGCTCGGGGTCTCATGCGACGCGCTGCTTGTCCCCCTCCCCTAACGTATACACAACACAGGTGCCTAAGCACCCATACGTCGAGCTATCTGGGAGGTTGCACAATCAACGCAGAGCGCTACATCATCGACAGCTGGTTGATGGACTGAGGCTTTTGGTGTTCATCAGTGAGTCGCACCATGTCCCAGGAAACACCTTGGCGCTGCACCTCGAAGGTAGGGGATTGGCGGAGGTTATCGATGGTCACGGTGAAGTGGAAGGGGAAGAGTTCTGGCAGGCGGATAAGATCGGCGAAGGAGATTTCCTCAGCTGGGTGTGCCGTAAGTACGACCTGGAGCAGCCAGAGCTGGAGCGCGGCATTGTCAGTTACGATCCGAGGGGAAGGCGGGCTATAGGTGTACCGCTCGCCGGTATCAACAAAAATCCCCCAATCGCGCAATGATGAGACAATCCGATCCACCGCTTTATCAAGACCACCAAGCTGGCCAATCTCGGCGATCAGCCGCTGTTTCATCTGCTTCGGCGTGTATCCTCGCAATGATCGGGGGCGAGGTCAAGGCGTTGCCCACGAGGCACCAAGGTTGAGTTCCTGGGCGCGTTGGGTGATGAGGTCGGCAAGCGATGGCAGTTCG
>RYFE02000077.1 GCA_004138175.2 Chloroflexales bacterium ZM16-3
CCCTCTCGCTCCAGATGGGGTGCATCCTGCGGATTGATCGCAGCAGCTAGCTGCGCCATCTCCCAGCTTGCCCTTCAGAACCAATTCTGGCAGGCTAGGATGATCCCACCCCTTGAAGTGTCAGAAATACCTCTATAACCCGCCCTATAGAATGTCAGATAACACCTAAAACTAATCCTATCCTGACGTATATTCCCCAGCTTCCTGACGCCTAGTTAGGGTATACCCGAGATGGACACAGTTACTGAGAACAAATAGCGTACAAATAGGCAAGGGCCACTAGCCTTGCTGGTGGCCCTGCTGTAGAAAGGGGCTGGGATTAGCGCACGATGAGTGGGAGATATATCGTGTAGTTACCCGCCAAATCCGACGGAGGCACGCTGCCAGCTCGCTCGTCCGGCATATCGGCGACCGGCACCACTGGAGCGCTCGGCACAGCCTTGCTTCCGGCGAGGCCACCTCCCGCGTTCGCCAGGGTTAGCCCGTTGGATGTACTCAGCCGGTATTCCGCCGCGCTGTAGCCATAGACCTCCACCTGGTAGACCCCTGGCACCACCTCGCTCGCCGGGATCACCACCTGCTCACTCGCGCTGCCCTCCTGGTTGCTCACCCGCGCTGACTGGTCGGTGCGTGATGACCAGACGTACAGGTCGGCGTCGCCACTCAGTACCTCCAGGTTCACGCTGAACGCCTGCCCCGTCGCCACGTTGTAGCGGTAGATGCGGGTTTGATCTTGAGCAATATGATCCGTGGCAACTTCATAGTTGATCAGCTGGCGGGCGTTGCCGATTGAAATATTGTTGGCCGCGTCGCGGGCACGCACCTGCATATAGCGCATCCCTGGCAGCGGCAGCAGCGACCAGCGGTAGTAGTCAGGGGTCTGCGTGTAAGGGATCCAGCCCGATTTTGCCACCGGCACCCAGCGCTGTGCGCCATCGTTGTAGACATACTCAATGATATGCACCGACTCCACCCCGCTGGCGTTCGGCGGCGGGTCAATCGCATCGACGCCAACCATAATATCTTGGGTAGTCACACTTGTGTTGCTGTCGCCATTAATGTTGATCGCCTGAATCACCGGAACGGTTTGATCCGCCGTTGCTGGCGCGACTATGATGGTGCGACTGACCACATTGTTAGCTGTATTACGTTCGGTGACAACACCTTCAGGGTCAATGATGGCATAGATCGTAACGTCGCCAGCAGTCGAGAAGGTAACTTCAAGCGGGTTGGTACTCTCGTTACTGGTGAGTGAATCAAGGAAGGGCACAGTCGCTGTTCCCAACAGGGGGCCATTTATAGCATCCCGGCGAAACTCGACCATCACATCTTCCAGTGTCGTACTTCCACCATCGCGCTGCACAAAGATACCGAGTTGCACTGGCATATTTGCGCGCGGGGTTGTTGGGCTAAGCCAGATCTGGTCGCCAGAGCTGAGCAGGTCGTCGTATTGGGTTCCGGTGGCATCCAATACAGTGTAGGCCGTCGTTAGCTGGGCCTGCGTTGAGTCAGGGTTGATCACCGTCAGATCATAGGTGTTTGGATTCAACCCGGAGGGCACAGTTGCCAGCAGCACAGTGCCGTTGATGCGGGTAGCGCTAAGGGTCGTGCTACCGAGCTTCACTACTGCGCCATCGGCGAAGTTCAGCCCCCACACGAACAGATACGTCGTGCGGTCGTTGAGGCCGGAGGTGGGGGTGGCTTTGGTTACGAGCGGACTGGATGCTAACACGGTGAAGGCGTTTGCGAGGGCACCAGTGTGTCCGTTCGTCATAACGATCAGATCATAGATGCCGGGCGGGAGGTTGGCGGGCACCGTGGCGGCAAAGCTGGTTGCGCTCTGCGGTGTGATTGTAGTCAGGCTAAAGACACCGGCACTACCGCTCAGGCGTGCGGTCGGCGCAGGCGAAGTTGCAAAGCCGCTGCCATACACGCTGATGCGCGTCGTATGGCTGTTGACTCCTTCGCTGGGGCTGACCGATTGGACTAGCTCGCTGCCGCCGGAGTCTACTTTTATAGCACTGAAGTCTTGACTACTCACATTGTTGCCGTTGACGGTGACGCTTCGGGTGGCGGGGTTGAAGGTGTAGCCGCTCTTGGTCGGGGTGAGGGTGTAGCTGCCGGGGGGCACGTTGCTCAGCGTATAGCTGCCAGCGCTGTCGGTGGTGGTGCTGCGTGTCCCGTCCGAGACCGTCACCCCAGCCAACCCGCTGCCATTGAGCGTCACCTGCCCGCTCACGGTGTAGGTGATTAGGGTGCCTGTAAAATCCTGTCCGCTGCTGTTCCCGCTGACGGTAATACTGCGGGTGGTGGGACTGAAGCTGTAGCCGCTCTTGGTCGGGGTGAGGGTGTAGCTGCCGGGGGGCACGTTACTGAGGGTGTAGTTGCCAGCGCTGTCGGTAGTCGTGCTGCGCGTCCCGTCCGAGACCACCACCCCAGCAAAACCGCTGCCGTTGAGCGTGACCTGCCCGCCCACGCTGTAGGTGATCAGCGTGCCAGTGAAGTCCTGCCCGCTGAGGTTGCCGCTGACGGTGACGCTGCGCGTCGTGGGGCTGAAGCTGTAGCCACTCTTGGAAGGCGTGAGCGTATAGTTCCCCATCGGGACATTGCTCAGCGTGTAGCTGCCGTCACTGGCGGTCGTCGCGCTGCGCGTCCCGTCCGAGACCGTCGCCCCGGCCATGCCCGTGCCACTATCGTCGCGCACGACACCACTCACTGGATAGGTCGTCAAGACAAACCTGACCGCATCAAACCAGACCCGGCGTGTGCTGGTAGATTCGGACGTTGCATCGGTGAGCTTCACGTAGCATGCCGTCCCGGCAGCACAGCTCACTGATGCGATCTTGTTCCACTGACCGTAATTAATTGCCTGATTCCATGTCACATACTGGTCGCCGGTGGCGTGATGAATCTGATAGCGCGCCGAGTTGGTCTCAGGCACAATACCGGGGTAGTGCGGGTACCAGACATACACATCGTAGGAGCCAGCCTGAGGCAGGCTGGGCCGCCACAAGCCCCAATCAATCGCACTATTCAGGATGTTATAGGTCCAGTAGGCGTGCTGGCTGTAGGCGGCGCTACTATCCCCAGTACCAGGCTGCACATAGCCCCACGAGCCAGCGCCGCCCGACTCGTACTTGCTGAAGCAGGCACTCTGGTTGTCGCAGATCACCTCGGTAGCGGCGAGGACAGCTTGAAGCGAACGGGATCGAGGAGACGAAGCGGCCCAACTGACTAACGGTGTGGAGAGGAGAAGAAGGAAGAGAGGAAGCACCAGGAGCCGAAAGGATCGTGATCCTAAGCGCCATTGTGAGACGGGTAGATTACACATGGTGTGGTCTCCTCTTTGGGGACAATGGCCTGCACACGAGGAAGGGCTGCCGAATCGAGGCAGCCCTTCCGTATGTGCATGTTGGTTCTAGCGTCGAACAAGCGGGAGGTACATGGTGAAATTGCTTGCCGGCTCCGCCGGGGGCACGCTGCCCGTCCGCTCATCGGGTATGCTCGCCACCGGCACCACCGGGGCGCTCGGCACCGTCTTGCTGGCGTCCAGGCCGCCGCCGGCCACGGCCTGGAGGCTCGTCAGGGTCGCCCCGTTGGAAGTGCTCAGCCGGTACTCCGCCGCGCTGTAGCCGTAGACCTCCACCTGGTACACTCCCGGCACCACCTCGCTCGCCGGGATCACCACCTGCTCACTCGCGCTGCCCTCCTGGTTGCTCACCCGCGCCGACTGGTCAGTGCGCGATGACCAGACGTACAGGTCGGCGTCCCCGCTCAGCACCTCCAGGTTCACGCTAAACGCCTGCCCCGCCGCCACGTTGTAGCGGTAGATCCGCGTCTGGTTCTGCCCGATCTGGTCGGCACTGCTCTCGTAGTTCACCAACTGCCGCGCATTGCCGATCGAGACATTGTTCGCCGCATCGCGGGCGCGTACCTGCACGTAGTGCATCCCCGGCAGCGGTAGTAGCGACCAGCCGTAGCTCGCGGGGCTCTGACTGTAGGGCATCCAGCCCGACTGCTTCACTGACACCCAGCGCTGGGCCGCTTGGCTGTAGACATACTCGATCAGATGCACCGCCTCCACCCCGCTGCTGTTCGGGGCCGGGTCGGTCGCTTCGATGTCCACGGTCACGTCCTGCTCCGTGACCGTAGTGTTACTGCCGCCGTTGATGCTGATCCCCTGCACCGCCGGGATGGTCAGGTCGGTCGTCGCCGCCGCGACCACCACCGTGCGACTGACCACATTGTTGGTCTCATTGCCCTCGGCCACTATGTCCTGCGGGTCGATGATGGCGAAGATCGTGACGCTCCCCGCGCTGGGGAAGGTCACGTTGATCGGGGTGGTACTCTCGCTGCTCGCCCGTGGGTCGAGGAAGGGCACGCTGGATGTCCCGAGCAGCGGGCCGTCCACCGCATCGCGGCGGAACTCCACGCTCACGCCTTCCAGCGCGGTTTTGCCACCACTGCGTTGCAGGATGAGGCCGAGCTGCACCGGCGTGTTCACCCGTGGGGTGACGGGATTGAGCCAGAGCTGGTCGTTGGTGCTGAGCAGGTCGTTATTCAGGGTGCTGGTGGCGTCCAGCACGGTGTAGGCTGTGGCCAGCTGGGCGTGACTCGCATCCAGGTTGGTGACGGTCAGGTCGTAGGTGGCCGGGGTGAGGCCGACCGGCACCACGGCGAGCAGGGTGGTCGCGTTGACGCGGGTGGTATTGAGGATGGTGTTGCCAAGCACCACTACCGCGCCATCGGCGAAGTTGAGCCCCTGGACGAGCAGATCGATGGTGCGGTCGTTGAGGCCGGAGGTGGGGGTGATCTGGGAGACCTGCAAGTCAGTGCTCAGCACCGTGAAGGCATTGGGCAGGGTGCTGGTATGCCCGTTGGAGGTGACGATCAGGTCGTAGCTGCCGGGCGCGAGGTTGGCGGGCACGGTGGCGGTGAAGCTGGTCGCGCTCGACGCGGACACATTGGTCAGGGCCATGCTCCCGGCTGCGCCGCTGAGTTGAGCCGTGGGGGCGGGGGAGGTGGTAAAGCCGGAGCCGCTGATGGTGACGGACGTGGGCTGGCTGCTGCTGCCTTCACGGGGGCTGATGACCTTGATGATCAGGCTGGTGCCGGGATCAACCGGCGTGCCGGTGAAGTCCTGCCCGCTCAGGTTGCCGCTGACGGTGGCGCTGCGGGTGGCGGGGGTGAAGGTATAGCCGCTCTTGGTGGGAGTGAGCGTGTAGGTGCCCGCCGGGACACCGCTGAGGGTGAAGCTGCCATCGTTGCCGGTGGTCGTGCTGCGCGTGCCGTCGGTGAGCGTGGCTCCGGCGAGGCCCACGCTGCCAGTAGTAGTAACGCGCCCGCTAAGGGTGTAGGTCGGTGTGCTAATAGGTACCTGCACAAACTTCACCGCATCAAGCCAGATCCGATGCGATTCAGTGCTCTCCAGTGAACTATCGGTGAGCTTGACGTAGCAGGCCACCCCCGCCGCACAGCTCACCGTGGCAAGCTTATTCCACGCGCCAGGGTTGGTGGCCTGGTTCCAAGGAATATTCATGTCACCACCAGCGTGATGTACCTGATAGCTAGCCGAGCCAGTCGCCGGGATAGAATTAGTCACATTCGGGTACCAGACATACACATCGTACATACCAGCTTGCGGCAAACTCGGCTGCCACTTACCCCAGTCAACTGAGCTATTCTGGCCGTTATAGGTCCAGTAGGTGTGCTGGCTGTAGGCGGTGCTGCTCTGCATAGAGGCCCACGCCCCGCTCGACTCGTACTTGCTGAAGCAGGCCATCTGGTCGTCACAGACGACCTCGACCTGCACAAACTTCACCGCATCGAGCCAGACACGGTGCGAACCGGTGGGCTCCGATGTCGCATCGGTGAGCTTGACGTAGCAGTCCGTCCCCGCCGCGCAGTTCACCGTCGTAATCTTATTCCACGCGCCAGGGTTGGTGGCCTGGTTCCAGGAAATATTGGTGTCGCCATCGGTGTGATGGACCTGATATGTGGCAGATCCGGTCGCTGGAGTGGAGTCGGTTGCCTGCGGATACCAGACATATACATCATACATACCAGCCTGCGGCAAACTCGGCTGCCACTTGCCCCAATCAAGCGCACTATTCTGGTTGTTATAGGTCCAGTAGGTATGCTGCGTGTAGGCGCTGGTGTTTGACACCGAGGCCCACGCCCCGCTCGACTCATACTTACTAAAGCAGGCCATCTGGTCATCACAGACAACCTCTAGCGAGCCGTTGCTGATCGGGGTAGACACATCAAGCGACTGAGCGTAAGCGTAGTACAGTTGCCAGAATAGGTAGTTGCCGCCAACCCCAGCACGACCACCACCACCCTGCCCGACCCAAGGGGTATAGGTATAGAGTGCAGCGGTCGCACGATTAGCCGGGGTAACGCTCAATGGATCTGTTGTTTGCTTGCTGCGGTCAGGTGCCCATCCCGACCGGGTTTGTCCATCTTGATCAATTTCCTGGACATAAGCGCGAAGGTTCAGGGTTGCCGCTACAACCTGCCGATCAAAGCCTTTATATTCCTGGCTACAAGCCGCTGTGTCTGGGCAACCATAGCCCAGCGCATAATCTAACTGGCCTTGGGCTGGTGCCGTTGCCGAAATTAAGCCTTGTTCCATCTGCAATCGTGCCAGGATCTGTATGGGATTGATCTGATTGAGAAGCGACTCCTCGACAATAGCCTGACTCGCTAGGCGGTTATCCGGCAATCGATATCCGGCCAGAAAGTTTTTCTTTCCCTCGAAGAACGCCTGCACCTGATCTGCGGTGACACTCGTGTCACTCAGAAACTCGGCATCGGCGATCAGGTTATTTCGATCAAACTCCGTATTACTCTGTAGCTGCATCATTGGCGGCTGATATGCGATCTCCGCTGTTGTGGTCAGAGCGTACTCTACCCCCTGTTGATCAAGGAACGTCACTCTATAACGAATGACATGCGCCCCCGGCAATGGCAGATCGACAAATGAACTGAGAGATAGCGGCTCTATTGTCGCCTTTTGCCACCCGTCCAGATTAATCGCCCGATAGACCTGGTAGCCAACCGCGCCGGTCTTACCTTCCCAATTGAGTTGCACATAATCGAGCGTCTGCCAGATATCGAGGGTCTCCTGGCCGACAGGGGGTTCAGACTGGGCAGAGACGACCGGATTGCTACGGCCATAGAACGTGATGATTGAGAGCAAGCCAACGAGCAGGAGATACCAGCGGAGCGAGGACGTGGCATGAGTAGAGTGACGCATGGCTCTCAATCCCTTATCACACAGAGAGACCCCTTCAGGGCAGGTTGGAGGGGCGTGTTGCGACACGCCCCTCAGATCCGGTTTTCATCACGGCGGTATGCTCACCGCAGATGCGCGCCTTTTACCTTAGCGCACGGTGAGCGGGAGGTACACCCTGTAGCCGCTTGCCGGCTCCACCGGGGGCACGCTGCCCGTCCGCTCGTCGGGTATGCTGGCCACCGGCACCACCGGTGCGCTTGGCACCGTCTTGCTGGCGTCCAGGCCGCCGCCCACCACGGCCTGGAGGCTCGCCAGGGTCGCCCCGTTGGAGGTGCTCAGCCGGTATTCCGCCGCGCTGTAGCCGTACACCTCCACCTGGTACACCCCTGGCACCACCTCGCTCGCCGGGATCACCACCTGCTCACTCGCGCTGCCCTCCTGGTTGCTCACCCGCGCCGACTGATCAATGCGCGATGACCAGACGTACAGGTCGGCGTCCCCGCTCAGCACCTCCAGGTTCACGCTGAACACCTGCCCCGCCGCCACGTTGTAGCGGTAGATCCGCGTCTGGTTCTGCCCGATCCGGTCGGCGCTGCTCTCGTAGTTGACCAGCTGGCGCGCATTGCCGATCGAGACATTGTTTGCCGCGTCGCGGGCGCGCACCTGCACGTAGTGCATCCCCGACAGCGGCAGCAGCGACCAGCCGTAGCTCGCGGGGCTCTGGCTGTAGGGCAGCCAGCCCGACTGCGTCACCGCTATCCAGCGCTGGGCCGCCTGGCTGTAGACATACTCGATCAGATGCACCGCCTGCACCCCGCTGCTGTTCGGGGCCGGGTCGGTCGCCTCAATGCCCACCGTCACGTCCTGCTCCGTGACCGTGGTGTTACTGCCGCCGTTGATGCTGATCCCCTGCACCGCCGGGATGGTCAGGTCGGTTGTCGACGCCGCGACCACCACGGTGCGGCTGACCACATTGTTGGCCTCGTTGCCCTCGGCCACTATGTCCTGCGGGTCGATGATCGCGAAGATCGTGACCGTTCCGGCGCTGGGGAAGGTGACGTTGATCGGGGTGGTGCTCTCACTGCTCGCCCGCGGGTCGAGGAAGGGCACGCTGGATGTCCCGAGCAGCGGGCCGTCGACCGCATCGCGGCGGAACTCCACGGTCACGCCTTCCAGCGCGGCCTTGCCACCGCTGCGTTGCAGGATGAGGCCGAGCTGCACCGGCGTGTTCACCCGTGGGGTGACGGGATTGAGCCAGAGCTGATCGTTGGTGCTAAGCAGGTCGTTATTCAGGGTGCTGGTGGCGTCCAGCACGGTGTAGGCTGTGGCCAGCTGGGCGTGACTCGCATCCAGGTTGGTGACGGTCAGGTCGTAGGTGGCCGGGGTGAGGCCGACCGGCACCACGGCGAGCAGCGTGGTGACGTTGACGCGGGTGGTGTTGAGGATGGTGTTGCCGAGCGCCACCACCGCGCCATCGGCGAAGTTGAGCCCCTGGACGAGCAGATCGGTAGTGCGATCATTGAGGCCGGAGGTGGGAGCGACCTGAGAGACCTGGAGGCCAACCGCCAGCACCGTGAAGGCATTCGGGAGGGTGCTCGTGTGCCCATTGGAAGTGACGATCAAGTCGTAGCTGCCGGGGGCGAGGTTGGCGGGCACGGTGGCGGTGAAGCTGGTCGCGCTCGATGCGGACACATTGGTCAGGGCTATGCTCCCGGCTGCGCCGCTGAGCTGGGCCGTGGGGGCGGGGGAGGTGGTAAAGCCGGAGCCGCTGATGGTGACGGAGGTGGGCTGGCTGCCGCTGCCTTCACGGGGGCTGATGGCCTTGATGATCAGGCTGGTGCCGGTATCAACCGGCGTGCCAGTGAAGTCCTGGCCGCTGAGGTTGCCGCTGACAGTAACGCTACGTGTGACTGGGACGAAGGTGTAGCCGCTCTTGGTGGGGGTGAGCGTGTAGGTGCCCGCCGGGACACCGCTGAGGGTGAAGCTGCCGTCGCTGCCGGTGGTCGTGCTGCGTGTGCCGTCGGTGAGCGTGACCCCGGCAATGCCCACGCTGCCAGTAGTGGTAACGCGCCCGCTAAGGGTGTAGGGCAAGGTGGCAGGTACCTCCTGTACAAACTTCACCGCATCGAACCAGACGCGGCGCGTGCCGGTGCCCTCTGGTGTCGAATCCGTGAGTTTCACATAGCACGCCGTCCCCGCCGCGCAGTTCACCGTGGCAAGCTTATTCCACACCCCCGGGTTAGTGGCCTGGTTCCAAGTGACATTGGTGTCACCATTGGCATGATGCACCTGATAGCTAGCCGAGTTGGTTTCTGGCGCACTACCGGGGTAGTGCGGGTACCAAACATAGACGTTGTACGTGCCTGCCTGCGGCAGATTAGGCTGCCACTTGCCCCAGTCAAGCGCACTATTCAGGCTGTTATAAGTCCAGTAGGCGTGCTGGCTGTAGGCGGCGCTACTATCGCCAGTGCCAGGCTGCACATAGCCCCACGAGCCCACGCCGCTCGACTCGTACTTGCTAAAGCAGGCGCTCTGGTTGTCGCAAATCACTTCTGGCGGAACATCGCCGACAGTGAAGTGCCACGGCCCAACCCAACCGCTATCAACTGCCCCATCACCGGACTTGACGCGCCAATCGTAGTTGCCAGTGCTCAAGTTGCTGATCGTCCAGCTAGTGTCCTTCACCCAGCCCTTCTGGTTGAACAGCGTACTGTCGCGATAGATCTCGATGTAGTAGTCGCGGTAATCGTTCGGCTTATTGTCGGGGTCGCCGTTGTCTTTCCACTCCAAGGTTACGCTGGTGCTGCTGCCAAGTGCGGTGCCATCGGCGGGTGCGACGAGTGTGGGTTTGTTCGGGGGCTGGTTCGCAGGAGAGCCGCTTCCGGTAGAACCACCATTATAGATCTGGCCTTGAGAGGAGCATTGTCGAGAACCATCGCTGATTCGCACCATACAACCAGTGTATGCTGCCGAACCATTCTCAACTGTCCAGCCACCAATATCTAATCCATGCACCGCCTTAGCTACATTGTTGAAGTAGGTTGCAAAATGGACATGCGGCCCAGTTGCGCTACCACCACATCCGGCTTGCGCAGATATATTCCCTAAAAACTGACCTCGTGATACTGATTGACCATACCCAACAGCAATATTTATCGCATGGTAATACGTCGTCTTCCAACCACCACCATGCACGATGGATATATAGTTCGGACAAGATGCGCTATAGTATGCAATACCATCGCGGGCAGCACGTACCTGACCAGTTCCACCTGAGAAATCCAAGGCATTGAGAACACTTCCATCCACAGCAATATGTGGGCCTCCCGTTAACGTCCAAGTTTCACCGGTAGGCCATGGGAGGCTTAGATCACCTGAACCATCACCCTGAAGAGCATTAACTCCACCAAGGACTTGACGTGCTTGTTCATCAAGCAACCCTTTAGGTGACAACTGTACCCACTCTGAAAAACGAGAATCCCCTTCGAGTGCGATATCCCAGCTTTGCTGATTCTGTGCGAGAAAGAGAAACATCCTAGGGCTTGTATTACTGTCTAGAGGCGCGGGAATCACTGCATTCCCAAAGGCCCAGATGCCAACATACTGAATATCAGACACTCTAATATCAGTGGCTGGCTGAGAACCAAGATTATCTATAACTGCTTGTTTCACAGACATTATCAGATCAGTTGACTGTGTAGATATTACAGCAGTTACAGAGCCGTCATCCTGCACCAAAAAGGAACCCGTACCCGATCCCGGATCAGCAGCAACGGCAGGAATTTGGCTCGTCAGCGTTACAAGTAGCATCGCCACTGCTGCCAGGGTGAAGAGATTTCGGATGATAGAATGACCATTCATGATGACTCCCCTTGATTGCAAGGATGTTTAGATGGGTCTGCCAACGTCAGCGTGCCCGATGTGATGAAGGATGTCCATTTCCCAAACGCATAACTGCTATCGCACCATGTGTTAGGTAGTTCGGTACATATATGACAACAAGCCTACTCGCCGACACGTACACGCAGGTGTGGGACGCATGCAATAATCAGCCTGCGAACTCCCCGCGGCGCATTGCTTGCATATAAGACAGCGATGCTTACACACCATGAGTATGTCACTCCTGCTACGACATGCCCCGATCAGTCAGCTGACCACTGGCGATCCTGGGGGCGTGGACGGCAATCTGTCCTCGGTCTTCCCTCCTAAGCGTATCTGCCAGAGGTTTTCCCACCCGATCTCGTGCTACAATCATGCTCCGCTGCGCTACCTGATGCGTGAGGTCGCCGATGTCCTCTGAGCCAATAACCCTGGACGCCCTCTGTGACGCATGTGAGCAGCAGTTGCTGGGCTTTCGCCTGCGCGGCGAGCGCGATACGGCAAGCTGCGATGCGATCCTCTGTCGGGCCGCCGCCCACGATGACCCGGCGATCAGCGTGCTTGTCCAGGTCAGCGCGCCGCTGCTGCGCCGCCACTACCCCCTGCGCCAGCGCGACGGGATCGACGACTGGGCGCAGGATGTGCTGCTCCAGATTGTGGTCAAGATGCGCAACCGCGAGAGTCCCTACCAGATCAAGCCCCCGCCGCCCCGGCCCTTCGTCGCCTATCAGGCATATCTCAAGATCACCGGCCGGAACCTAGCCTACGACCAGCTGCGCGCCGAGCCGGATCGCGCGGAGCTGTCATTTGAGCAGGTTCGGGCTACGTCTGGCGATGCTGTCGCCGACCCACACTCGGATCTGGCCGAGCTGGAGCGGCTGATGCGCTTCGAGTGGCTGCTGGAGCGCATCCGCAAGCCGCTCGACCGCGAGATCTTCCGCATCCGCTTTGGTCTGCATCTCGCGCCGGATGCGACGGTCGAGCTACTCGGCCAGCAGGGCCAGGATGTCACCAAGCAGCAGGTCTTTCGCTCGGTCGAGCGCACGATCCGCTACCTCAGCACGCTACCCGAGGTGCGCGATCTGTTTGCGGAGTGATGGTTGGGAGTCGGGGATCAGGAGTCAGGAGTCAGGGAATTCGGAGCCGGGAAAATCGGGGGTGGGAAAAAGGGTGTCATTCTAGCTCAATAGACTAGAGAAATGGTATCCATGCTTTGCGCAAACAACAAATCTGCAATCTGCAATTCTAAGGGGGTGCTGCCGTGGATAGCACCGATGATGTGATAGAAGATGGCGTGCTCCAGGCTTACCTGGAGGGTGAGCAGCTGCCGCATGTGGTCGCGGCACTTGCCGCCTCGCCCCAGCTTCAGCAGGAGCTGGCACTGCTGACGCGGGCCAATGAGCGGCTGCACGCGCTGGCTCCGCAGACAACGATCCCCAATACGCAGGATCTGGCCGATGTTGCCGCTGGCCAGGCCACCGCGCGCCAGCAGCTGCGGGTCGCCGCGTACCTGCGGGTCAGCGCGGCCGGGCGCGCGCGTATGGCCTACCTGCTGGAGGGTGCCCGCGCGCCGCGCGGCGCCGCCGCGCTCTTCCTGGCCACGCCGCCGGTCGGCGCATTTGGCACGAAGGGCGACGGCGATGATGATCGCGGCGGCACGCTGCTGGTCTCGACCGAGCTAGCCGCGCATGTGGTCGTGCGTGTCCAGCCGGTGGCCGCCGACTCCTGGCGTATGCGCGGCTACCTGGAGCAGCGCGGCGCGCCGCTGGAGGCGACGGCAGTGGTGCTACGGACACCCG
>RYFE02000078.1 GCA_004138175.2 Chloroflexales bacterium ZM16-3
CAGGGGAGCAGGTGCAGAGCTATGGAACTTCAGGTAGAGCGCATTCAGCAAGATACGATTCAGGCGAGCGAACGCCGGGGGCCGGGCCGCCGGCGTCGGCGTCGGCTGCGGCTCAACCTGATCCTGGGCGGCGGGCTGGTGGCCCTGCTCATCCTCGCCGCGACCCTGGTGCCGCTGCTCACGCCCTACGCGCCAGACACGATCATGTCGGCGATCCGCCTACAGCCGCCCAGCCTGGCGCACCCCTTCGGCACCGACCACTTTGGGCGCGACATGTTCAGCCGGGTGCTCTACGGATCGCGGATCGCGCTCCAGATGTCGCTGCTCTCGGTGCTGCTGGCGGCGGTGCCCGGGATCTGGCTGGGCATGCTCGCAGGCTACCATCGCGGCTGGGGCGAGCAGGTGCTCTCGCGGGTGATGGACGCCTGGCTGGCCTTCCCCGGCCTGCTGCTCGCCATCGTGCTGGTCGCCCGCATGGGCCCCTCGCTGAACACCACGGTGGTGGCGCTAGGAGTTGTCGGCATCCCCTCGTTCTACCGGCTGGCCCGCAGCGGGACGATCTCGGCCCGCCACGCGCTCTATGTGGAGGCCGCTCGGGCGGTGGGCGTCCACCACTCGCGCATCCTGCTGCGCCATATCCTGCCCAACATGGCCTCGCCGCTGATCGTGCTGCTCACGCTGCGTATCGGCACCATGCTGCTGGCCGCTGGCGGCCTGAGCTTCATCGGCCTGGGCGCGCAGCCGCCGCTGCCCGAGTGGGGTGCCCTGCTCGCCTCTGGGCGCGACTACCTCGACAGCGCGTGGTGGCTGGCGCTCGCCCCCGGAATGGCCTTCACGCTGAGCGTGATGGGCTTCAACTTGCTGGGCGATGGCCTGCGCGATGTCCTTGCCCCCGACACGGGGATCGCGTAGCGGTAGACAAGGTTCAATCCTGCTGAGATCTTAACCCTATGCTCTACGCAGATACAACCCTGCTCGCCCCATCCGAGCAGCAGCCGCTCTTTGGCCGACGTGTGGTGGTGACGGCCCCGCGCAACTACGCCCTGCGCTTCGCCGAGTCCCTCCTGGCGCGCGGCGGGCTGCCCGTGCTCATGCCCACCATCGAGACGGCGCTGCTCCCCGACTACGCCGAGCTCGATAGCTGCCTGCTGCGGCGTGAGCGCTTCGACTGGATCGCCTTCACCAGCCGCAATGGGATCGAGGCGCTGCTGCACCGCTGTGATCAGCTCGGCCTGCCTGCCGCCGCGCTGAGCGACTGTCGGCTGGCTGCGATCGGCAGGGACGCCGAGCGGCTGGTGTCGCTCGGCCTGCGGGTCGATCTGGTGCCGGGCGAGCCCAGCCCGCGCGGGATCGTGGCCGAGCTCGCGACGCTGACCGCCACGCCCGGCCAGTCCATCCTCGTGCCCGCACCGGCGGTGGAGGGCACGCCCGAGCCGGATGTCATCCCGAACTTTGTCGCCGACCTCCAGGCGATTGGCATGCGTGTGACCCGCGTGCCAGCCTACCACACCCGGCTGCTTGATCGGGCGCGCTACACGGCAGAGCTTGATCTGATCCGCCGGGGGCTGATCGACGCCATCGCCTTCAGCAGCGCGGCTGAGGTCGCCGGCTTTCTGGGCATGGTCGATACCCCGGACGATTACCGCCGCTGTGTGATCAGCTGCTTTGGCCCGTACACCGCCGCCAACGCCCGGCGTATGGGCTTTGAGCCCGCCGTCGTGGCCAAGGATTTTAGCTCCTTCGATGGCTTCGCCGACGCCATCGCGGCCTATTTCCGGTGAGCAGCCCCGCCACCGGGCGCGGCAGGCTCGCGCCGCCGCCCATCCTGTGCTACACTCGCCGCCATGACAGACACACCCGCTCCCACCCCGCCGCCCCTGCGCGGCGCCGAGATCGGCTCCTTCGCCCACGACACGATCTCCCGGCGTATGCCGGCGATCGCCCGGCGCGTTCCCGCCGAGAACGAGCTGTCGCCTGCGGCGGCGGCGGCTGTGCTCGCTCTGGCCGACGAGTTGCCTGACGCGCCCATCCGCCCTCTGCGCGACCCCGGCGCGCCCGACCTGGCGCTCTGGGATTCCTATGTCGCGCCATACCTCGGCCAGAGCTGGCTGGAGCCGCCCTGGTTCTTCGCCGAGACCTACTTCTACCGGCGCATCCTGGAGGCCACCGGCTATTTCCAGCCCGGCCCCAGTTATGGGGTCGATCCCTACGCGCTCCAGAAGCGGCTCGGCCTGGAGCACGCCGCGCTCGACAGCGGCCCGCTGGAGGGGCGCGGCCCCCTAGAGTCGGCCATCCTCGGCGCGCTGTGGGGCAATCAGGCCGACATGAGCATCTGGCCAGCTGGCGAAGGACCCGGCCCTGGCGGCGCGCACCTGCTGGCCGACGACAGCGCGGTCGCCGTGGACGCCATCGAGTCCCTGGCCGCGCGCGGGGCGCGGGCCGACATCATCCTCGACAATGCCGGGGCCGAGCTGGCCCACGACCTCATCCTGGCCGATGCGCTGCTCGCCTGCGGACTGCGCGTTGTGCTGCACGCCAAGCCCCACCCGACCTTTGTGTCTGACGCACTGATCACCGATGTGCGCGGAACTGTCGCCTGGCTAGCCAATCGCCCTGGGCCAGAGGCCATGATCGGCGGGCGACTGGGCGCAGCCTTCCTTGATGGCCGGCTGGAGCTGCGCACAGGCTGGTACTGGACATCGCCCCTGCCGGGCTGGGAGCTGCCCGCCGATCTGCGCGCCGACCTGGCGACCTCGGGGCTGCTGGTCAGTAAGGGCGATGCAAACTACCGCCGCTGGCTGGGCGACCGCCGCTGGCCCTACGACACTCCGCTGGGCACAGCCCTGTCCTACCTGCCAGCGCCCATGCTGCTCCTGCGCACCTGTAAGTCCGACGTGGCCGCCGGCCTGGCCCCCGCACGCATCGCCGAGGCCGTCGTCCGCGACCCGCAGTGGGACACCGGCGGGCGCTGGGGGCTGATCCAGCTCTACGCGGGGAGCAATAGCACTGAGCAGCATACTTGAGTCACTGAGGCACTGAACCTGGTGGCTCGCTGCGCTCGCGCCTTCCTAATTGACAGGCTCAATCCCTCTGCTCACCGCTATTGACGGGGGAAGGGAAGGGGCTGCCAGCGAAGCTGGCAGCCCCTTCTCTTCCCCCGTCGATAGCGTGGGCGCTACTCGCCATTCCGCACCCTGATGGGTATAGTCGGCATCAGCGGGTCCCTCCGGCGGTGACAGCTCAGATAGACCAGCGGCCCCATCGTACAGCGCAGGGCGCGCAGGTGCCCTCTGGGGATCAGCGCCGCCATACCGCTCCGCAGCACCGTCATCTCGTTATCCACAAACAGCTTACACGCCCCCTCGATGATGACCAGAAACACATCCACCTCATAGTTAACATGCTGAGGTATGGATGCCCCATCGGCGAGGCGCAGCAGGTTCACATTCAGCTGCTCGCTCGTTGCGCTCCAGGCCGGGCCATCGTACTCCACCCCCCGCAGCGCATCCGCCGTATTGACCTGCAGATCTGCTGGTAGGCCCATGTGTACTCCTCTCATATTGGCTCGCGCGTATTGAAATGCAGAGATCCGGCAAGGTAGCGCCTTTCCAAAGAAGACCTCTTTGCCCACGCGTCGTGCATGTTGGCACTGCTATTATATATTGCTCTGGTACGGTGGCGATCAGGTCTCATGTTGGTGCCCCCTGCGATGGCACCCGCAGAGTCACAACCACCGGCAGGTGGTCGGAGCCTGCATCAGCCCCAACATGCGCGCTAACCGCCTGGATATCGTCGGAGTGCCAGACATAGTCGATTCGCATCAGGGGCAGCGGGATGAATGCGAGCTTCGCCGTATTGCCAAAACCCCAGCCGACCTCAGCGAAGCTGTCATCGGCCACATCGGCCAGCTGGGCATACAGCTGGCTAGTGCTGCTCATGTTACAGTCGCAGAGGATCACTAGTGGGGCAGATCGCTCGGCCACCTGCTGCTCCAGCTGTCCCACCTGCGCATGTCGTAGCCTGAACATCTTGCTCGCGTACGCGCCTAGCTGTCCCCAGGGGTACCTGAGCACATTACTCTGGGCCAGGTGCGCCACCACCACCGTCAGTGGTCGCCCGTGAACGAGCAGGTCGGCGACCAGATCTGGGTTGCTCGACCGCCGCCCGAGGGCGACACGCTGGATCGGGTAGCGGCTAAACAGGGCGGATCCGTGGGCATCGCCGGGCGCGTGTGGGCGCTGATAGGCGCTGTAGGGGTAGTCGCTGACGAGCGCAGGCCCCAGCGCCGCCATATCGGCGGGAGTGACCTCCTGGAGGCCGATCATATCGGGGCGCTCCTGGGCGATGGCCGACAGCAGCCGACTCGTGTCGGTGTTGCTCCAGAGCTTGTTGAGGCTCATCACCGTGATCTGCTGCGTGTCAGGGCTTGCTGTCGGCGTGGGCCTTGGCACAAGCAGGTCGCCGAAAAGCCAGACGAAGGCAGCGCTCGGCAGCATCAGGGCGAGCAGCAGCAGGCGCTGGCGCTGAATGAGGGCGAGGGGGAGGAAGACCATAAGGGGGAGGAAGAGGAACAGTGCCAGATCATCGGCCAGGGCGAGCCACCAGAAGCGACCGAAGATCAGGAGCCGTCCGAGGAGCCAGGCGGCTATCACCACCGCGTAGATCCAGCCGAGCGGAGCGGTCTTCTGTGTGAGATTCATAGACACAAGCCGGTAGCTGATAGCCGATACCATAGGGAAGGAAATCTTTTTCATCATACCAGCATAAGGCGTGAGGCGTAACATCGTCACGCCTCACGCCTTACATCTCACGCCTTCCCTTATCGGCGAGTGGCTACTGGCTATAGCGCATCAGAGCGTGGGCCGGAACTTGTAGCCGTAGACCAGCACCCCATCCTCGCCGGTATCGACCAGCTTACGGGTGACCATCTCGACCGGGGTGCCGACCGCCAGGTCGTCTTCGGCGCAGTCGGTGAGCTGCGCCGTGACGAGCGGCCCCTCGGCGAGCCGCACCAGGGCCACCGGGTAGGGCGCGAACCCCTCATAGCCATCGGGAGCCTGGCGGATCACGCTAAAGCTATAGATCTCGCCGCGCCCGCTCAGGGCGAACGCCTCCCATGTCTCATCTGTCTCGCCGAGGGCGGGCGGCTGAGGCGGGAAGCGCACCTCGCCGGTGCTGCGGCTGCGCTGTCCTTCAAGGCGGTAGCGGGCGGCGCGGCCGCGCCAGTGTCGAGCGATTTCCATATGACTCCTCTAGATGTTGGCCGCCGCGCCGCTGTGCAGGCTACTGGCCGGCCCCGTTGGACATAATCATTGCGAACATTGCGCCAAAGAACACCGCGATGCAGCCGACAATGACGACACCGATGGCGACCTCGATCAGGATGACGTAGAGCGCCTTCTGGCTGGGCAGGTTCATGCCGGACTGGATGGCCAGGTAGGACAGGTAGAAGTTGTAAATCACCAGCACGAGGGCTGCGATCCCGCCGAGGATGGGAATCAGGTTTAGGACGCCGAAGACGACGGTCAGCGGAGCGCTGAACAGGGAGAAGTCCCATGCCAGCTCGCCAAAGGTGCCGGTTCCGCCGAAGGCCCGGCCCAGGCCGAAGGTGATCCCCCACGAGATCAGCAGGCCGATGATCGTGCCGAAGATCCCGCTGCTGATCACCGTGCCCATGCTTGCGCCGGTGCCGCTGATCTGCGACCCGATCGCGGCCAGCACCGCATTGATCACGCCTGCGATCACCGAGTAGATCAGCGCCCAGGTCAGGTTATCCTTCTCGTACTCCTCGAACGTGGCGACAGACGGCTTGCTCAGCACCGCGATGCTGCCGTTGATCATTTCTTGAAACATGCTGGCTCCTTGTATGAGGCGGATACGCTTCCTCATTGTATTGGGTAAATCGTAAAACGTAAAGACCCTCTGGCAATGCTTAACACAAAGCTAACGCTGCCATAAACACTTTACGCTTGCGCTTCCTCACATACAGGATTATATTCGCATGTTCCAGCTGCCGGATAGAGCGCGCTGCGGAGAGGGCTTGCCTCTCCGCACCACGTCGTCTTAGCTCTCGCCGATAAGCACGCTGGTTGCAGCGGTGCTTCCCACGCCGCCCAGACACTGGGCCATCGCCACGCGCGCGTCGCCTACCTGGGTCGGGCCGGCCTCGCCGCGCAGCTGGCGGAGCAGCTCGACCACCTGGTAGACCCCGCTTGCCCCGGCGATATCGCCACGGGCCTTGAAGCCACCGGCAGTGGCCAGGGGCGTGCGGCCGCTAGTGGTGATAGCGCCATCGGCGGCGTGGCGCGGCGCGCTACCCCGCTCGTAGAAGCCGATCGCCTCCAGCGCCAGGGCCGCCGCGATCCCGTGGGGGTCGCTCAGCTCAAGCACATGCACATCGCCGAGGCCCAGATGGGCGCGGCCGAGGGCGACGTGGGCGCTGGCCCGCGCGGCCAGCAGGTCGAGCGGGTCGCGTCGCGCGCCGAGGGCCGGCGTGTCGCTGGCGATCGCCGTGCCGGCCAGGCGCACGCGGGTGCCGGGCAGTTCGCGGGCGATGCCCTCCGAGGCGATGATCAGCGCCGCCGCGCCATCGGCCACGCTGGAGCAGTCGAGCATATTCAGCGGCGAGGCGATCTGGCCAGCCTTGCGGTACTTGTCTGCACTGATGCCGAAGCGGTAGAGCGCCTGCGGGTTCTTGGCCGCATTGGCGTGGGCGTTCACCGGAAAGGGCGCGAATGCCTCAGCCGCGTAGCCGTGCTCGTGCATGTAGCGGCGCATGAGCATCGCCCACTGGGACGTGAGCGTCACGCCCTGGAGCGCCTCGGCCTCGGAGTCGGTGGCCAGCGCCAGGGTCGCCTCCAGGGCACCGTCGAGCCGGTCGGTCACCTTCTCCGCGCCAATCACCAGCGCCACCTCGCAGGCCCCCGAGGCCACGGCCTGAGCCGCTTGGTGCAGCGCGACGCCACCGCTGGCACCGGCCGCCTCCACCCGCAGCGCTGGGACGCCGGACAGGCCCACTGCGGCTGCCAAGTAGGCACCCATCTGGCTCTGGCTCGCCATGATCTCGCCCAGGGCGTTCGCGACATACACCGCCCCGACCCGCCGGGTATCCAGGCCAGGCACCTGCGCGAAGGCCGCACGCACCGCCTGGCTGGCCAGATCTGCCAGGCTGCGCTCGTAGTGCTCGGCAACCGGCGTGGCCCCCGCGCCGACAACATAGACGTTATTCACTATACTTCCACCTTCTTTGTAGCTGTGGCGACCCCCAAGCCCCAACCCCCAACCTCCAACCCCCCGCCTACCCCATCACCAGCTTGCCGCGCCACTTCGCGTACACCGCATAGTCCACAAACACCTTCCGCTTGAGGTATGCCTCGGTGAGCGGGGCGCGGGCGCGGCGCTCCAGGATCGCGTCAGTCACCGTCAGGCTGTAGGCGTCGGAGCCGGCGCCGCTGCCGTAGGAGGTCATAAAGATCGTGTCGCCGGGCTGCGCCACATCAAGGATGGCGCAGAGGCCAGACAGGGCCGCGCCCGAGTAGGTGTTGCCGATCTGGGGCGAGAGCAGGCCCGGCGCGATCTGGGCGTCGCTGAAGCCCAGCCGCTTGGCCACCGCCTGAGGGAATTTGGCGTTGGGCTGGTGGAATACTGCGTAGGTGAAGTCTGAAGGGGCGCGGCCGAGGTCGTCGAGCAGGCGGCGGGCTGCCGACTGGATGGTGCGGAAGTAGGCCGGCTCGCCGGTGAAGCGGTTGCCGTGCGTTGGGTAGGGCCGCTCGGCGCGGCGGAAGAAGTCGGGCGTGTCCGTGACAAACGAGACGGTTGCCTCAATGGTCGCCAGCGACTCTTCAGCCGGGCCGACCAGCAGGGCCGCCGCGCCCGCCGAGGCGGTGTACTCCAGGGCGTCGCCGGGCCGGCTCTGGGCGGTGTCCGCTCCAATCGCCAGCACATAGTTCGCCATCCCGCTGCCGACCATCGCCATGCCGGCGGTGAACGCCTCGCTGCCGGCCTTACAGGCGAACTCCCAGTCGCCCGCGCTCACCCAGGGCGTCGCCCCCAGCGCCTCGGCCACGACCGTGCCCGAGGGCTTGACGCTGTAGGGGTGGCTCTCGGAGCCGACCCAGACCGCGCCGAGCTGATCGGCGGACAGTTCGGCGCGGGCCAGGGCGCTGCGGGCGGCCTCGATCGACATCGTGATCGTGTCTTCATCCGGCCCTGGCACGCTCTTGGAGTCCACTGGCACCCCGCCCTGCCCGTCCGTCCAGATCCGCGCGATCTCCTTCGCGGCGATCCGGTAGCGTGGTACGTACACCCCGTAGCCCACCAGTCCCACCGGGCGAGTCGGCTTCATCATTGCGAATACTCCTTCAACCCTCTTGTTGTTTACACGACAGCCCGACAGCGCCCACAGCCCGACATATCGCCCTTGTCGGGCTGTGGGCGCTGTCGGGCTGTGGAAGGTTCCGATGGCGCCAGCGCTCTACATCAACGGTGCAGCTCGGCCACGAGCTCCTCGGCGCGGGCCGGCTTAATGTTTCGCTCCTCGACCATGCGCCGGGCAATCTCGTCGATCTGATGGGCGTGGGCTCCGGCGGCCATAGCGATCTGGCGGGCGTGCAGGCCCATATGTCCCTGCTGGATGCCCTCGGTGGACAGGGCGCGCATCGCGGCCAGGTTCGAGGCCAGGCCAGCGCAGGCGCAGATCTGGGCCAGTTCGTTGGCCGACCCGACGTGGAGCAGCTTGAGCGCGGCCTGGGCGGCCGGGTGAACCTTAGTGGCCCCGCCCACGATGCCGACGGCCATGGGCATCTCCAGGGTGCCCACCAGATTGCCCTCCGCGTCGCGCTCCCAGGTACTCAGCGAGGTGTACTGGCCGCTGCGCGAGGCGTAGGCGTGGGCACCTGCCTCGATCGCCCGCCAGTCGTTGCCCGTGGCCACGATCACCGGATCCACGCCGTTGAGAATGCCCTTGTTGTGGGTGGCGGCCCGGTAGGGATCCACAGCAGCAAAGGCATAGGCCCACATAATGCCCTCTGCCACGTCCTCGCCCGAGATGCCGTCGCGCTCCAGGGCCGAGACCGGCACCACACAGCGGGCGCGGGCCAGGCGGCGGTCGCTCAGGTTCGAGAGGATGCGCAGGTAGGCCCGCCCGCCAGTGATCTCCTCAAGCAGCGGGGCGATCGCCTCGCACATGCTGTTGATCGCGTTGGCCCCCATCGCGTCGCGGCAGTCGACAATCAGGTGCGTGACCAGCATCGCGCCCATGGGGCTGGTGGGGAAGAGGTGTACCTCTACGTCGCGGGCGCCGCCGCCGAGGCCCACCAGCGAGCGGCTCTGGGCGTTGGCCAGGCGCAGGATCTCGCCCTTGCGGGCCAGAATATCGTGGCGGGCGCTGCTCGGCGCGGCCACATGCACCAGCTGCACCTGGCCGATCATCAGCGGGTCGCTCGTGCTTGCGGTGAAGCCGCCGCCAGCCCGCACCATGCGCGCCGCGTAGCTGGCCCCCGCTACAATTGAGGGCTCCTCAACTACCATGGGGATCAGGTGGTCGCGCCCATTGATCCGAAAGTTTGTCGCGATCCCTAGCGGCAGATTATAGGTGCCGACCACATTCTCGATCATCTTGTCGGCCCGCTCGATCGAGAGTACGCCGTGTCCACCATGGAGCGACTTCAGGTCCTCATCGACCAGTCCGTCGAACGACTTGACCATCTGGAGCCGCTCAAATGGGTTGAGCTGGTAGAAGCCCTGCAGCCGGGAGTTTTGTGTACCCATAATATCTCTTACTATCCTCCGCTCGTGACAGGAAGCGCAACAGGTTTGTCTGCGGGCGATTGTAGCACGGGATCGCCTACCAAAGCCCTAAAAAAGCTCTCAAAACCTATCAGGCCGCTGTCTGAGGCTCTCACAGAGGTGGTACAATGCGCCCCATGCGATCATTGGTCTGGCTCTTGCTGCTATTTGCTCTCGCCGGCTGCGCCGCCTCGCCGGGCGGTGTCGCGGCTACTCCGCTTCCCCAGCCGACGATTCCCGCCGTGGCCGAGGGGCTGTCCGACCGACCGGCCGGGCGCTTCGGGACGATCGGCTACCTCTATATGACCGATGCCGGGGTGGCCCTGGTTGG
The DNA here is from genome assembly GCA_004138175.2 of Chloroflexales bacterium ZM16-3. Lineage (GTDB taxonomy): Bacteria > Chloroflexota > Chloroflexia > Chloroflexales > Chloroflexaceae > Oscillochloris > Oscillochloris kuznetsovii. Next base: position 10,118 of record RYFE02000078.1, read on the forward strand.
CGGGCTGAGCTTCAGCCATGGCGACACGCCCACGCCGCTCGATGCGCTCGGCGCGATCTGGCTGCCCTCCCCGCCGCCCCTCCCCGCCGACGCGCCCGTCGAGTCTGCTGGGGCCACCCGCTACCTGATCGTCCGTGCGCAGGGCCAGCTGAGCGCGCCGGGCAGCTATGGGCCGGGCGGCACCTACCCCCGCCAGCTCACCGAGGTGCTCCTGGAGCCCCTGGGCGTGCGCGAGCTGAGCATCCCTCTGCTGCTCGCCAACAGCGGCATCTACGATAATCAGCCGGTGCGCCTGTCGGGCCAACTGCTCCTCGGCGGCACCACCACCGCCCTCCTGGTCGACCGGCTCGGCAGCGGCGGGGTGCCCGAGCCGAGCGCGCAGCAGATCAAGCTGACCGCCCCAATCACCGACGAGCAGCTGCGCGCGCGCCTCACCGCCACACCTGGCGGCACCGCCCGCTTCGGCCCCGTCCAGATCATTGGCATCTGGCGGCGTAGCAGCCTCTACCCCCTGGCGATCATCCCTGGCTAGGGGAATACCACAACCCGAGAGTGTGCGCTATGGGCCTCAGTATACTGAGGCTCATAGCGCACACTCTCGCTTGTTGACCGCTCACCCCTCCGGGCTACGGACTCGCTCAGCGCAATGAAACTGCCTTCGGACGACTACCGACGAATGCCGCCAGGTACTCGCCAGTCAGCGTCGACCGCGCTGCCAACAGGTCGGCCGGGGCGACGCTTACCTGCAACTCCTGCTCCACGATGTCTCCGGCCTGAGCCTCGGTTATTGATTGCCGCAGATGTGCGGCGTTGCTGGTGTTGGAGAGCAGATAGCGCGTTTCCTGCCAGGCGGTATATTCGTCAAGGGGTACCACAACCACCTGCTGACCGGTTTCGAGTACCACAATCGTCGGCTCGGCATCATCGAGTACCTGGGTGCGCAACCGCTCCAGGTCGCGCTTGGCTTCTTCTAGCGTAACTGCATGCATGGGTTTTCCTGACCGCGTAGATTGTGCCAATCACCCGAGCACTGTATGGATGGATACGGCTCATTTCTCAGATACCATAGCACCCAGAACTCATTCCCGCAATCTTCCCGTGGGTGATGCGCTGCCACCTCCTCTTTAGGGTGCTGGCTCCAGCCGCACATCCGCCGTGCGCATCAGCGGCTGGAGCGCAGCCCAGTAATAGGGGTGATCGTAGCCGGAGTCGCGCAGGGTGGCCTGCGTCTGCTGGATGGCCGTAGTGAGCGTGGCACCGTCCCGCAGCGCGCTATAGCAATCCGCGACAAAGAGCCGTGCTATCTCGGCGTCGATCTGCCAGAGCCCGGCGACCACCGCCGTGACCCCGGCGGCCAGAAACGAGCCAGAGAGCGCGAGCGCCAGCCCGCCCAGCGGGGCGACGGCGCTGGTCTCGCAGGCACTCAGCACCGCCAGCGTGGTGCCGGTCAGATCCAGGTTGAACACATCGGCCAGCAGCAGTGGGCCGTCGGCCAGGGTGATCGCCGAGAGCAGCGGCTGCTGGGGGTTAAGCCGCCCGTGGGCGCTGATGTGCAGCAGCGCCGCGCCGCGCGCGGCGGCCAGATCCGCATTGCGGGCATGCGGCAGCACCCGCGCCGTGGGGAAGATGCGCGCGTAGGCGGCCAGCTCCGCATTCACCTGCGCTGCAATGGCCGCGTCGGCGCAGCCGAGGGCCAGCGGCGGGCCGGTCGCGACCGGCGGGCGCTCCAGCGCCAGGATCGTCAAGGATGGCACCAGGCTCAGGGTGTGCCGCTGACCCAGGTAGGGCGTCGCTGGGCTGCTCCGGTCAGCGAAGGCGGCCCAGGGCAGGTCGGCCAGCGCCCCGTCGGGGGCGAGGATGAGCGGCGCGGCGCGGGGCATGGTGCCCAGCGGGGCGACCAGCAGATCGTGTAGCTCGGCGAAGATCGTATCGGTGGCCCGGCGCTGGGCCTGGGTGCGCGCCCGCCGCTCCGTGGGC
>RYFE02000079.1 GCA_004138175.2 Chloroflexales bacterium ZM16-3
GCTCAGGGTGACAGCGTTACTTATGCTCTATTGCATTTCCCGGTACGAGACCGAGTGAGCGTCACGGTTTTGGGCGTGCCTTCCAGCAGGCGGTGCAAGACGACCTGAACCGCGCCCACCTTCGACACAATCAGCCGCTCACCTTCCAGCCGTACACCATTTCCATACTGAGGATACGTGATCGAATCGTACCTACCGAAGCCTTTGAAGCGCGGAAAACCGACTTCTTCAGCCCCTTCCTTCACCCGACGAAAGAAGGCTTTGAATGCGAGATCCACCCGCTCCGTGACGTTCTGGAGTACCTGACTATGCACGAGTTTCAGGTCGGGTCGGGTCAACTTCCAGACCGGAAGCTGCCGCTTTGTCTCGTACCAGCTCGCCGTGCGCTGCTCATTCTCATACGCCTGCTTGCGATAGGCAAGCGTCTCGTTGTAGACCCAGCGGCTCAACTCAAGCTGGTGCTCAAGGATTCGCCGTTGACCTTTCGAGAGATAGATTCGGTATTTGAAGGCTTTGCGCATAGCTTTAATATAGCACGCCACTGCCTAAACAGCAAATCCGTGCTCGTTTGGGCTAAAGCCGCTAAAGCGTATGAAGGGCTTCTATCCCAGGGCTAAAGCTCCTGGGGTTTACGCCCTATTTCGCTAAGCCACGTAACCCGCCCAGATCGACCTGGAGGATGGCCGCACGATCAAGCCCGAGCGCGCCCGCAGCTACCTGGAGAAATACTTTGGCGACTCAAATATTGATATCTACTGGGGCTCGTCCGAGGATTTTATCCGCGATCTGGCATCTCGCTTGAGCTAAGGGCTCATAGAAGGATACCTTCAGAGAGGCTCACGCGTGAGCGCGCCGATCACCGAGCGCGGCCAGATCATCGGCCAGGGCGATAATCTGCTCGCTCCAGAGGACGGTGTCGCGCCATGTATCGGGGATGCTCTGCATCCCGTAGTGGGCACCGGCGATCTGACCATAGATCGCCCCGGTGGTGTCGGCGTCCTGACCGAGGTTGACGGCGAGGATGGCCCCGCTCTCGAAGCTGTCGCCCTGGCGGAAGGCCCAGAGAGCGGCCTCCAGGGCGCGAACAACGTAGCCGGTGCCTTTGATCTCGGGCGGCATGGTCCGCTGGTAGGAGCCCCTTGCCACCGCATCAACGGCGGGGGCGAGGTCGAGTCCATCGGCCATGGATGGATCGAGCAGGGCGGCCTTATCGTCACCGGCGAGGGCGCGGTGCAGCAGGCGGGCATAAAATCGGCAGGCGTCGACAGCCTCGGGTGCGGCGTGGGTCACGCGGGACTGGAGACCGGCCCACTCGACGGCCTCGCCCTCGCTACCGGCGGCCAGGGCCACGGGGGCGAGCCGCATCAGGCTGCCGTTGCCGGCGGCGCTGGGGCTAGGGTCGCCAGCGAAGGGGTCGCCCGTGCGCGTGTAGCGCTGGAGGGCGGCGCTGGTGGCGTTGCCGATATCGAAGCAGCTGCCAGTGACCGAGTTCTCGCCGCGCTGCCACCAGCGCACATAGCGCTCGATCTGATCCTTGGCATCGAATCCGCCCACGGCGACGAGACTCTGGCTGAGGCAGAGGGCCATGCTGGTGTCGTCAGTCCAGCTACCGGCGGGCAGGCTGAAGGGGCCGCCGCCGACAATGCTAGTAACCTGCGGCGTGAACGGGTTGAGCGGGCCGGTGAACTCCAAGGTGGTGCCGAGGGCGTCCCCGGCGGCGAGTCCGAGCAGGGCGCCTCGGTGGCGGTCGTAGGGGTGCATGGGGCCTCCGGGGATTGTAGATTGCAGATTGCAGATTGGCAGGGGCTGATTAACAGTATTGTATCATTGCGGCGGGGCGACACGCCCAACCTGCAATCAGCAATCAGCAATCAGCAATCAGCAATCACAGAGAGAGGGGCATGGCGATGGGCGAGGGCTTGACGCACCTGGATGCGCAGGGGCGGGCGCATATGGTGGATGTGGGGGCGAAGGACGAGACGCAGCGCGAGGCGGTGGCGCGCGGGCGGGTGGCCATGCGCCCGGAGACGCTGCGGATGATTGTGGATGGCGCGGCGCCGAAGGGCGATGTGCTGGCGGTGGCGCGGGTGGCCGGGATTATGGCGGCCAAGCGCACGCCGGAGCTGATCCCGCTCTGCCACACCCTGCTGCTGACCCACGCGAGCGTGCAGATCGCGCCCGACGCGGCGGGCGAGGGGCTGGAGATCGAGGCGACGGTGCGCACGCGCGGGCAGACCGGGGTGGAGATGGAGGCGCTGACGGCGGTGAGTGTGGCGGCGCTGACGATCTACGATATGTGTAAGGCGGTGGATCGGGGCATGCGCATCGGCGAGATCCGGCTGGCTGAGAAGCGCGGCGGGCGCAGCGGGGATGTGGTGCTGGAGTAGGGGTTGGGGGTTGGGGGTTGGGGGGAGAGACGGGCGGCTCGCGAGCCGCCCCTACGGGTCGGGCAACTTCTGGTTGAGGGCACTGCGCAGCTGATCGACCTCGGCAGAGAGCGCCTCGGCGCGGTACATGCGGCGGAGGACGGAGTCCTCAAGGGAGCTGCGCCAGCGCCGCAGGTCGCGGATGCGACGAGCGAGGTGCTTGTCATCGTGGGCGGCCAGCTCGCCCTCTAGGGTGCCGATCTGCTGCTCAAGCTCAGAGAGCGTCCAGGAGATGTCGGCGAGCTCGGCGTTGGCGCTCTTGTATTGGCTGAGCTGCTCGCGGTACTGCTGGCGCAGCTGCTCGCGGCTGCCGCCAACCTGTGACTCTGTGCGCTCCATGGCTCCTCCGTGCTGTGCCGCCTAACCTTTTATACTCAGCATAGCACACTCGGACAAGGCTGTATAGACTTGACATTGAACATCTGTTCTGCTAGAATGAGTGCAGATCCCCTATAGAGTAACCGCACAGAAATAAGAGACGAGGCCGCGATGATGCTACCCTGGAGGCGCACCGCACTGACCGCCACACCGCTGCGGCACCTGGCACTAGGCGGGCGGGCCGAGCCGATCGCCGTCTGCGGCCAGCGCTACGGCTACGCGCCCTGGCGCTTCCGGCACCGGGGCGACCTGCACCGGGTCTACCGGATCGAGGCGGTTCACGACAAGGGCGGGCGATCACCGAGGCGCTACTTTATGGTACTCTGCGCAGACGGCACGAGCCGCACCCTCTTTCAGGACCTGCGGGCCGGAACCTGGCACCTGGAGCGATAGTTAAGGATGAGCTATGAGCGCACCGTTTCTGATGTGGTACGACGACAATCCCAAGCTGACGGTGGCGATGAAGATCGCGGATGCGATCCGTGCCTACCGCAACCGCTGGCCGAGCTCGACGCCGACGCTGGTCCTGGTGAATGAGGAGGATGTCACGGAGGTGGCGGGGGTTGAGGTGCGCGGTGTAAACACTGTGCGCCGGAACAATGTGTGGGTGGGGCTAGACCGCGAGAGACCTCTGGAGCACGAGCGACGGGAAACCCGCGCGGAAGATGCGAAAGTGAAAGAAGCGAACGTCGCGAAAGTCCCGAAGTTGCGCGGACGCAAATCTGAAAAATAACGCGAAAGGCTGTCGGCTTGCCGACAGCCTTTCGCGTTATTGCTTTACGCCTTGCCGTCGAGGACGGCGATTCCGTGGAGGGCGTGGGGGTTGCCTGGCTCCAGGGCGAGGACATTATCTAGGGCGGTGCGCTGATCCTCGGGGTCGTCCACGGCCCCGCTGAGCCAGAGCCACGCCTCGGGGATCTCCTCGTCCTCGGTGACAACGCGCATTAGCAAGTCGAGTGCGCGCTGCTTGTCTCCCTGGGTGAGGGCCACGGCCCCGTCGTGGAGCCACTCTGCGAGCTGTTGGTTCATAGGGGTGCTCCTAACTATTTGCCGCGCTGGACCTTGACCACCTCGGCCAGGATGCTCAGGGCGATCTCGGCGGGGGTCTTTGCGCCGATGGGCAGGCCGATTGGGCCGTGGATGCGGGCGAGCTGATCCTCGCCGAAGCCCTCGTCGCGCAGGCGCTCCAGGCGCTTGGCGTGGGTCTTTGTGCTGCCGAGCGCGCCGATGTACTTCGCCTGCGAGGCCAGGGCCACGCGCAGGGCCGGGTCGTCGAGCTTGGGGTCGTGGGTGAGCACGGCCACGCAGCTGCGGGCGTCGAGCCGACCCTCCAGCGCCTCGTCGGGCCAGGCGATGACAAGCTCGTCGGCGTGGGGGAAGCGCTCGTCGGTAGCGAAGGCCGAGCGGGCGTCCACCACCACGGTGCGGAAGCCGAGCACCTTGGCGAGCGCGCCGAGGGCGATCGAGATATGCACCCCGCCGACCATGAACAGGGTCGGCGGCGGGGCGAAGCTCTCCACAAAGACCATCGCGCCCAGGTCGGCGTACTCGACCGCGCGGGTGATCGCCTGGGCCAGCATGGGCAAGGCGTCGGCGACGACGCGCCGCTCAAGCGACTCATCGCCCAGGCTGCCCCGCACGCTGCCGTCGGCGAAGATCAGCAGCTTCGCGCCAAGCTGGCCCCCCCCGATGATCGTAGCCGTGGCGACCGGCCTGCCGGCCCGGATCGCCTCGCGGATGATGTCGTACTGCTCTGGCATTGCGCATTGCAGATTGCAGATTGCAGATTGCAGATTGCGGCCTGCAATCTGCAATCTACAATCTGCAATTACCGAAGCGGCTCCACAAACACATCGATCTCGCCGCCGCAGGCCAGGCCGACCTCCCAGGCCATCTCGTCGGCGACGCCGAAGTGTAGCAGGCGGGCCTCGCCAGTCTTGAGCGCCTCCTGGCAGAAACCGAAGATGGCCCCCTCGATGCAGCCGCCGCTGACCGAGCCGGCCATGCTGCCGCCCGAGGCGACGATCATCTTAGCGCCGACCAGGCGCGGCGAGGAGCCCATCGTCTTCACCACCGTGGCCACGGCCACCCCCTCGCCTCGGGCCAGCCATGCGTCGATCTGGTCGATCATCTCGTGCATCGCGCACCTCCTGGGATCATTATACCCCGATGTGCGCGCATATGCAGATTGGGCGCGACATCCGAGGATGTCGCGCCCAATCTGCAATCTGCAATCTACAATCTGCAATTGCCTCAGGCGGGCTGTGCCGGCAGCGACTGGCCGCCCCGGCGCTTAACATCGTAGCGCTGCCAGAACCAGACCCCGGCCACGATCGCGATCCCGGCCAGGTCGGTGGGCAGGTTGGGCCAGAAGCAGAGGATTGTGCCAAAGGCGGCCAGCAGCCACTCCCACCAGGTCGTCTTGCGTACCAGGTAGAACATCGACACCGCCGAGAAGGCCACCGTGCCCAGGAAGCCCGAGAAGTAGGCCAGGGCCACCTCCGACCAGACAACATCCACCAGCGGCCTGCCGGTCTCGCCGATCAGCAGGATGGCCGGGCTGAAGGCGAAGAGGATAGGCATCACATACAGCAATTTTGCGAACTTAAAGGCGGTCCACCCCGTCTTCCAGGGGTCGGCCCCGGCGATGGCGGCCCCGGCGTAGGCGGCCACGCAGACGGGCGGGGTGATGTTGCTGTCCTGGCTGAACCAGTAGACGATCATGTGGGCGGCGATCACGGCCACACCGAGGTCGGTCAGGGCGGGCACGGTGATCACGGCGGTGATCAGGTAGGCGGCGGTGACGGGCACGCCCATGCCGAGCAGCAGCGAGGCCAGGCCGATCAGCATGATGGCGGCCAGGGTGTTGCCGCCGCTGAGGTCGACGATGATCTTGGCGAAGCGCTGTCCAATGCCGGTGGCGTAGATCGTGCCAACGATCATGCCGATCACGCCGACGGTGGCCCCGATCACCAGGGTGTCGCGCACGCCCTGCTGGAGCGCCTCGACCATGCTGCGCAGCACGCGCACGGTGCTGCGGCCGAAGGCGGCCAGCGCGCTGCCGCCCAGCGCCGCCGGGTTGCGCAGGTCGGCCGCGTTGTCGGGCATGATGTACATCAGCGGGATGCAGGAGACGATCGACCAGAAGGCGGAGTAGCCCGGCGAGAAGCCGGCGATCAGCATGCCGACGACTACCAGCAGCGGCAGCGAGAGGTACCACTCGCTCCTGATGATCTGTAGCGCGGTGTGCTCGGTCTCGATCCCCTCAAGGCCGAACTTCTTGGCCTCGAAGTGAACCATGGTGAGCACCGAGGTGAAGTAGAGGATGGCTGGGAAGACCGAGATCAGCACGATCGTGGCGTAGGGGATGTTGGTCAGCTCGGCCATCAGGAAGGCGCCAGCGCCCATCACCGGGGGCATAAAGGCCCCGCCGATCGATGCCGATGGCTCGATCGCCCCGGCGACGTGGGGCCGGAAGCCGGCCCGCTTCATCAGCGGGATGGTGAAGGTGCCGGTGCTGACGGTGTTGGCGATCGCGCTGCCCGAGATCGAGCCAAACAGGGCCGAGGAGATCACCGCCACCTTGGCCGGCCCGCCAGTGCTGCGACCGGCCAGCGCCAGTGGCAGGTCGATGAAGAAGCGGCTCGCGCCCGACTTGCTCAGGAACGCGCCGAAGAAGATGAATAAGATCACGTAGCTGACCAGCACGTTCGCCATGACCCCGAAGACCCCCTCCTGGTCAAAGAAGAGGATGGTGGCCACGCGCTGCCAGGGCTGGCCGCGGTGGGCGAAGGTCTCGATCAGCGGGAGGTCGTAGAGGATGAACCCGAAGCGTAGGTAGAGGATGAAGAAGGCTCCAATGATCGTCATCGGCCAGCCGAGCACGCGGCGGGCCACCTCAAGCGAGACGATCAGGCCGACCACGCCGATCCAGAAGTCGGTGGGCGTGTAGGCACCGGCGCGGAACTGGAGGGCCTTGAAGTTCAGGATGTAGTAGCCCACCACCACCACGCTGGCCGCCATGAGGACGAAGTCGAGCAGGCTGGGGCCGCTCTCGGGGGCGATGATCGCGCGCAGGGCCGGCGGCATACGCCCGGCCAGGCCGCGCGCGGCCGGTCGCAACCGACTCTTGCGCCCGAGCAGCGGGTAGAGCGTTAGGATCAGCAGGTAGGTCAGCAGCACATAGATGCCGCGCTGCCACTGGACGGGCGCCGGGAGAGTCCCGGCGGTGTAGATGTAGAACCCGGCCATGCCCACGGAGGCCGCCGCCACCGCCATGCCCCAGAAGCGGCTGAGCGTGCGGGTCGGCGGCTCCTCCTGCTCCAGGTACTCGCGGAGCTTCTCCTGGTCGATCTCGTCGGGCGTTCCTGCGTCGAGGTTCTCTAGCTCGCTGGCCATGCTGACTCCTTTGTCGCTGCTAAGGGTTGGGGGTTGGGGGTTCGTGGGTCGTTCAACCCCCAACCCCCAACCCCCAACCCCTATCCTACTTTAGCTCGTCCGGGATGGTGACGCCCTGCTCCTCCCAGAACTTCACGGCGCCGGGGTGCAGCTTGTTGGCGATGCCGGTGACGCCCACGCTCAGGCCCATCTCCTTGGCGGAGGGGTGGGCCTCCAGCAGCCGGTCGAGGCCGCCGTCGATGTAGACCGCCTTCAGGGCGTTGTAGACCACATCCTCGGGCACGTCCTTGTTGGCCACCCAGAGGGCGGTGTCCTGGAAGCTCTGCACGTCGGCGTCGTTGCCGGGGTAGGCGCCGCCGGTGAGGGCGCGCTGCGAGTAGAAGGGGTACTCCGTGAAGAAGCCGCCCTCGACGCCGGGGGTGTAGATGTCGAGCAGCTTGATGTCGGTGAAGGTGGACGCCTCCGTCACCGAGGAGTTGGGGAAGCCGGCCAGCACCCAGAAGCCATCGAGCTGCCCGTCGCCCATGGCGGCGGCGGCCTGCGAGTAGCCCAGGAACTCGACCTGCATCTTGTCGTAGAGGCCCAGCGCCTTGAAGTAGCGCTCGGCGCTGAGGGCCGCGCCCGAGCCCGCGTTGCCCAGGGCGACCCGCTTGCCCTCAAGGTCGGCGACGGAGTTGATCCCGCTCTTCACCGAGACGACCATGTGGGCCACGCCGCCGTACAGCGGGGCGACCGGCATCACGCTCTCGTACTTGGTGGCGTCCTCGGGGAGGACGCCCTGGCTGCCCAGCGACACGTCGCCCGAGTAGACGATGCCGAACTGGCGGTCGCCGGCGTTGACGCTGCGCAGGTTCTCGGCCGAGCCGCCGGTGCCCTCTGCGGTGATATCAACATTGGCCACATTGTCGTTGATGATCAGCGACAGAACATCTGCATAGACCTGGAAGACGCCGCCGACCGGGCCGCCGCCGAATGCGTAGCGTAGGGTCTCGCCCGATGCGGCGGGTTCTGCGGTCGGCTCTGCGGCGGGTTCTGCGGTGGCCTCGGCGGCCGGGGCGGCGGGTTCTGCGGTCGGCTCTGCGGCGGGAGCGGCGGGGGCGCTGGTGGGTGCGGCGGCAGGCGCGGCGGCGCCGCAGGCGCTTACCGAGACGATCGCGACGAGCAGCAACGCGAGCAGGCGGATTCGTGAAACCACTGTGTTTCCTCCTATGTGTTCGCCAAGAAACAGGGATGACACAGTATATGATTTTTGGCGCGGCAATCGCATAAACAACGCGTAAATATTTGCAACAAGAATGGGGGTGTGGCGGCGAAACCGCCACACCCCCAATAAAAGCGTTGTCACAGCCCTGGGAGGATTTCAGGCCACCACGCCATCGCTGTCTGCCAGGGTGGGCTGGTGGTTGCCGCGTCCGACGCCCCAGTAGATGAAGCCGCGCGCACGCATCTCGGCCGGGTCGTAGAGGTTGCGCCCGTCGAGCACAATTGGCGTGCGCATAAAGCTCTTGATCTTCTCCCAGTTCAGCTGCTTGAACTCGTTCCAGTCCGTGATCAGCAGCATCGCGTCGGCCTCCTTCGCCACATCGTATGCGGTGGCGCAGAAGGTCACCTCGGGGATGAAGTCGCTGGCCCGCTCGATCGCCACCGGGTCGTATGCCTTCACGTGGGCGCCGCCGGCCTGGAGCGCCTTGATGATATCGACGCTGGGCGCCTCACGCATATCGTCGGTGTTTGGCTTGAACGAGAGGCCGAGCACGCCGATCACGCGACCGCGCAGGTCGCCGAGCAGCGTGCCCAGCTTCGACACAAAGCGGTTGCGTGCGTCCTGGTTGATGTCCATCACCGCCTGGAGCAGCTGGGGGTGGCAGCCCGCGCTGGCGGCCATATGGTGCAGGGCCAGCACGTCCTTGGGGAAGCATGAGCCGCCGTAGCCGATCCCGGCGTCGAGGAAGTGCGGCCCGATCCGTTTGTCGGCCCCCATCCCGCGGGCGACCTCCTTCACATCGGCGCCGAGCTTCTCGCAGATCTGTGCGATCTCGTTGATGAAGCTGATCCGGGTGGCCAGGAAGGCGTTCGATGCGTATTTGATCATCTCGGCGGTGCGCAGGTCGGTGATGATGACCTGTGCGCCCAAGGGCTCGTGGAGCTCAGCCACCTCCTCGGCGGCGGCGTGGTCGGTTGAGCCGAGCACGATCCGGTCGGGCTTGAAGAAGTCGCTCACCGCGCTGCCCTCGCGCAGGAACTCTGGGTTCGAGACGATGGCGAATGAGATGTCGGGGCGGGCGTGCTCGGCGATGATCGTGCTCACCATGTCGCCGGTGCCCACCGGCACGGTGCTCTTGTCGATGATCACGGCCTTGTGGGTGAGGTGCTGGCCGATGCTGCGCGCCGCCGCCTTCACCTGGCTCAGGTCTGCCGCGCCATTGTCGCCCATGGGGGTGCCCACGGTGATAAAGATCAGGCTCGCGTCCGCCATTGCTAGTGTGTAGTCGTCGGTGAAGCGCAGGCGCCCGGAGCGCATGTTGCGCTCCTGGAGCTCGACCAGGCCGGGCTCGTAGATCGGCGACTTGCCGCTGCGTAGCATCTCTAGCTTCTCTGGGTTGATCTCAATGCATGTCACCGTGTTGCCTAGATCGCTAAAGCAGACGCCGGTGGTGAGCCCGACGTAGCCAGTGCCGACGACACAGATGTTTCTCACGTTTCGTGCTCCTTAGCTTATGATAGGGCGCCATAAGTTGGGCGACCCTCTATCATCATACTCAACCGTATGACCAAACGATAAATATTGAATGAATGGCCGTAGACTCAGGGATGACAGAATACGAGGTTCGGTGTTATAGTCAGCAGCCGCGTTTGCTTACCTTATGAGCCGCACATAGATTATATACCGAACTTCCGCCCCGACAGCGTGATAGCATGAGCGGGGTTGGCGTATGTACCTCGTGCGTGCGGACGAGCGCAGGGCTGGGGGTGAGGGCGAGGGTTTGGCGGTATAATGTGCCGGTGTGCGCGCACTATGACGCGCCCGAAATGGTGTCTATGGGATTGGCCGACCTTCAGCCAAATAGTGTGCAGCGCCAGGACAGCGCAATCCGCCCCTGGCGCGATGGCGTCGCGGCGCTGCGACCGCTGCTGCTGGTGCTGGTGTTGGCGTGTGCCGTCGGCGTGATGGCCTATCAGGCTCCGCCGTCTGGTCGGGTGCGAGTGGGCTGGCTGGGCGACAGGCTCTTCCTCGGGGCGGACCCTGGCTTGGGCGCTGAGCCGATCATCCGGGGTGACTTTTACGCCGATGACTTGACGCCGGACTCGCCGACGGGGCGCAGCCGCTGGACGCGTGAGCATGCCCGGCTTACGCTACCGAATGTCGGTGAGGGCGCGGCGCTTGACCTTGCCCTGACGGCCCAGGGCTGGCCCGCAGATGTGGTGGGGGCGGCGGTTCGGCAGCCCGCTGTAGCTGTCTTTGCCGACGGCGTGCAGATCGGCGAGTTTACGCCGGGGGCGGGCTGGCAGACCTACTCCCTGCACATTCCCGCCGTCGCCCAGCTCGGCGGCGATCTGGTGATCGACCTGCGCAGCTCGGCGACCTTCACCGACACCCTCAGCTTTGGCGGCGACCCGCGACCGAAGGGGCTGCGCCTGGCCGAGGTCAGCGTCGCACCCGCGCGCACCGACCTGCTCGCCGTCTACCCGCCGGTGTGGCGGGCGGTGCTGCTGCTCTGCGCAAACGCGCTGCTGCTCTCCCTGCTGCTCTCCCGGCTGCTGGCCACGGCCACTCCAGCGAGCGAGCGACGACCGCTGGGCAGAACTAGATCCTGGACACGCAACACGCAATCGGCAGTGTACGCCCTGACGATGATAGGTGTGGGCGTGGCGGGGATCGGCCTGGCGATTCTGCGGGTGTGGATGGGCGCGGCGCTGCTGGTGGCCTTGGCGGCGCAGGCGGTTCTGCTTCTGGCGGCCTGGCGGGGCGAGCTGCTGGCGCTGGCGCAGGCGCTGGTGCGGCGCTACACGGTTGGGCGCGGCCTGGGCTACGGCCTGGTGACGGCGGCCCTGCTCTGGTTCACCTACAGCCTGGCCCAGCCGCTGGGCTGGCTGGGCAGCCAGGGCGGGCCGCTGTTCTGGGCGATCTTCCCCGACTCGCTGCTCTACAGCCTGTTCGGCGCGGGCCTGCTCACGCTGGGCCTGGTGCTGGGGCGCGAGGGGCTGCCGCGCATGGCCGATAGGGTCGTCGGCGCGGTAGGGTCGCGGCGGGGGGCTGTCATCCTGCTGGCCATCTTCAGCGCGATCTGGCTCGGCTACGAGGCGACGATCATCGCCCAACTGCCCTACGTGGGCCACGCCGACTACGCGGACAACGCGGTGGTGGCGCGCAATCTTGTGGCCGGGCGGGGCTGGGTGGTCGATTACGTCACCCAGTTCTACCGGCTCTATGATGGTCTGACCCGCCCGCAGGAGACCTGGCCACTGCTCCAGCCGCTCTGGATCGCGCCTTTCTTCGCGCTCTTCGGGGCCACGGCCTGGGCGGCGAAGATCCCGAACCTGATCTTTAACGCGCTGCTGATCTGGCTGATCTACCGGGTCGGCACGCGGATCTGGGACCGGCGGGTGGGCCTGACGGCGGCGGTCTTTGTGCTGACGAACTACCTGTTCTTCCGGCTGACGATCTACGCCACCAGCGACCTGGCCTTTGTGGTGTTTAGCCTGGGCGCGGTGTATGCGCTCTACCGAGGAGTCAGGGGTCAGGACTCGGGAGGCGGGCCGGA
>RYFE02000008.1 GCA_004138175.2 Chloroflexales bacterium ZM16-3
TCAGCCCGCGAGTCAGCGTCGCCAGGCCCAGCAGCGCCCCAGCCCCGGCCAGCCAGGCCCAGCCGCCGCGCCGCGCCCATGCCCCCAGCGCCGCCAGCGCGCCCAGCAGCAGCGTCGTAAACAGAGTCTCGCTCAGCAGCAGCTGCCCGTAGCTGGCGAAGGGCAAGTACACCGCCGCCAAAATAGCCGCGATCCCCGGCGCTCTCGCCATCTGCCCCCGGCCCCCAGTCCCCAACCCCCAACCCCCAACCCCCAGAGCCGCGATGACATACACCAGCGCCACATTCAGCAGGCTCAAGATCGTCTGGCTGACAAAGATCGGCGTCAGGCTCTTGCCGAAGATCGCCAGGTGGGCGGCCAGGAAGAGCGGGTAGAGCGGGGCGCGCGTCCAGAGGTACTGCAAGTGCCATGCGAAGCCCCGCCCATTGGCCAGCCAGTCGGCGGCCGCCAGGTACTCCGCCTCATCGCCGATCATCCCCAGGCGCGGCAGCCTGCCCCACAGGGCGATCCGCAGCCCCAGGCCGAGCAGCAGGGCAAGGATGAGTATTGCGTGTTGCGGGTTGCGGGTTAAGTTGGGGCGTCGGAGAATCCTGAGCATGCTATCCTGCACAGCCTGAGACGTTGAGCGTAACACTCTACTTTTGCGCAAAGATCGCCTGATCAAGTATGGAACCAGGCCAGCACATTATGCACCCATTTCATTGACCAAAATCAGCATCTCCTGGGCGGCAAAGCGGCAGGTCGCATTTTTTTGTGCGGGACATAGCCTCTGGTACGCCCCTCGGCGGCGGCGCTGGCTTCGTGGGTGGGCAAATGAATGGGTGGGTGCCTACCGGCACCCACCCATTCTCGCTCGTGCGTATGGCGAGCTTACGCCGCGTGCTTGGCCGTCTTCCCCTCCTCGGTGCCCTCAGCCTCAGCCTCGATCTTCGCCACCGCCTCGCGGGGCATCGCCGTGCGGAACAGGCTGCGGTAGGTGTCCCAGCGGGCCAGGATCTCGGAGGCGCGCGGGCTGCCGGTCAGCTCCGCGTGGCGGCGGATAAGCTGCTGGAGGCGGGCCTCATCGCGGACGCTCAGGGGCCGCAGCTCGATCAGCTGCGGGTTACAGCGCTGCGCCAGGGTGCCCGCCTCATCGAGGATATAGGCCGTGCCGCCAGTCATGCCGGCCCCGAAGTTGCGCCCCGTGTGCCCGAGGATCACCACCGTGCCGCCGGTCATATACTCGCAGCCGTGGTCGCCCACGCCCTCCACCACAGCGGTGGCGCCCGAGTTGCGCACCGCGAAGCGCTCGCCCACCTGGCCGGCGGCATAGAGCTCGCCGCCGGTGGCCCCGTAGAGCAGCGTGTTGCCAGCGATCACGTTCTCGTGCCAGGCGAAGCGGGCGCTCTGGGGCGGGGCGATGGTGATCATGCCGCCGGCCATGCCCTTGCCAACATAGTCGTTGGCCTCGCCGATCAGGTTCAGGGCCACGCCGGGGGAGTTGAAGACGCCGAAGCTCTGTCCAGCGCTGCCCTGGAAGCTGATCGTGATCGTGCCGGTGGGCAGGCCCTTGTCGCCATAGATCTGGCCGATCGTCCCGCTGAGCCGCGCGCCCACCGAGCGGTCGCCATTGCGGATGCTGTAGCTGAGCTGAACCGGGCCGCGCGCCGAGAGCGCGCCCTTGGTGTCCTGGATGATCTTATCGTGCAGGGTCTCGCCGCCGGGCAGGCGGTTGGCCTTGCCGCCGTGGCGGATGGCGTTGCCCTCGATCATCCGCGCCGCGCCGAGCACCGGGCTCAGGTCGAGCAGATCCGCGCCGACAAACCCCGTCTCCCGCTGGCGCAGCAGGTCGGCCCGACCGACCGCCTCATCGAGCGAGCGCAGGCCGAGCGAGGCCAGAACCTCACGCACCTCCTGGGCCAGGTAGCGGAAGAAGGACATCACCATCTCAGGCTTGCCGGGGAACTTGGCCCGCAGGTCGGTGCGCTGGGTGGCGATGCCCACCGGACACGTGTTGTTATGACAGGCGCGGGCCATAATACAGCCCTCGGCCACCAGGGCCGCCGTGCCAAAGGAGAACTCGTCCGCGCCGAGCATCGCGGCAACCACCAGGTCGCGGCCGGTCTTCATGCCGCCGTCGGCGCGCAGGCGCACCCGCTCGCGCAGCCCGTTCAGCACCAGGGTCTGCTGGGTCTCGGCGAGGCCGAGCTCCCAGGGGATGCCGACATTCTTGATGCTGCTAAGCGGCGCGGCGCCGGTGCCGCCATTGTAGCCGCTGATCAGGATCACATCGGCGTAGCCCTTGGCCACACCGGCGGCGATCGTGCCCACCCCGGAGGTGGACACCAGCTTCACCGAGACAAAGGCGTTCGGGTTGACCTGCTTGAGGTCGTAGATCAGCTGGGCCAGATCCTCGATGCTGTAGATATCGTGGTGGGGCGGCGGCGAGATCAGGGCCACGCCGGGCACCGTGTGGCGGATCTTGGCGATCTCCTCGTTGACCTTGTGGCCGGGCAGCTGGCCGCCCTCGCCGGGCTTGGCGCCCTGGGCCATCTTGATCTGGAGCTCGGTCGCGCTCGCCAGGTAGGCCGGCGTCACGCCGAAGCGGCCGGAGGCCACCTGCTTGATCCGGCTGTTGCGCTCGTCCTTGAAGCGCTCGGCGTCCTCGCCGCCCTCGCCGCTGTTCGACATGCCGCCCAGGCGGTTCATGGCGATCGAGAGCGTGACGTGCGACTCGGAGCTGGTGGAGCCGAGGCTCATGGCGGCGGTGGAGAAGCGGGCCACAATCGCCTCAATCGACTCGACCTCATCGAGCGGCACCGGCGCGCCAGCAGGCAGCAGATCCAGCAGGTCGCGCGGCTCCGTGGGCACGCGGCCATTCACCAGCTCAGCGTAGCGCTGGTACGTCGCGTAGCCCTCGGCGGATGGCGTGGCGCTGCGGCTGTCGCCGTTGAGGGCCTGCGGGCTCTGGACAGCCTTATGCAGGGCGTTGACAACCGGCGGGCTGAAGGCGTGGTTCTCGCCGTCGCGCTTGAACTTGTAGAAGCCGGGGTGGGGAAGAGTCAGCTCCTCATCCTCCACATCGGCGGGGAAGGCGCGGGCGTGGCGGGCCAGCACATCGGCCTCCAGCTTGGCGAAGGAGATGCCGCCGACGCGGGTGGGCGTGCCGACGAAGCACTGATCCACCAGCTCCTGGTCGAGGCCGAGCGCCTCGAAGATCTGGGCGCCGCAGTAGCTGTCGAGCGCGGCGATGCCCATCTTCGACATCGTCTTCAGCAGGCCCTTCTCCAGGGCGTGGATGACGTGCTGCTCGGCCTCGTCGGCCAGGGTGAGCGCGCGCGGGTCAGACGGGTCGGTCATGGCGATGCCGTCGAGCTTGCGCTCCTTGAGCACGTTACGCTCAAAGGCGATCTGGCGGGCGCTGGCCAGGGCCAGGTACGGGCTAACCGCCTCGGCACCGTAGCCCGCCAGGCAGGCCAGGTGATGCACCTCGCGCATCTCGCCGGTCTCGACCAGCAGGCTATGCCGCGAGCGCAGGCCGGTGCGGATGAGGTGGTGGTGGACCGCGCCGACGGCCAGCAGCGACGGGATGGGCGCGTGGTCAGCGTCCACGCCCCGGTCGCTGATGATCAGGATGGCCGCGCCGCCGCGCACAGCGGCCTCGGCATCCTGACAGAGGCGGGCCACGGCATCGCGGAGGGGCGCATCGCGATGCTCCCCTACAGGCGGCACCGGCATCAGCGCCGAGATCGTCACGCTGCGCAGCAGCGGGTCGTCCACCCGGCGCAGGGCGGCCATCTGGGCGTCGGTGAGGATCGGCGAGGTGAGCTGGAGCAGATGGGCGTGCTCAGGCGTCTCGGCGAGGATGTTGCGGCGGATGCCGACGGCCACGCTGAGCGACATCACCAGATCCTCGCGGAGTGAGTCGATCGGCGGGTTCGTAACCTCAGCGAAGCGCTGCTTGAAGAACTGGAAGAGCGGGCGGCCCAGCTCCAGCTGCGAGAGCACGGCGGTGGGCGTGTCGTCGCCCATCGAGCCGATGGGCTCGTGGCCGCTGCTGAGCATCGGCCGCAGCACCACATTCAGCTCCTCAGAGGTGTAGCCGAAGGCCATCTGAAGGGATTGCAGATTGTCGATTGCAGATTGCAGATTGCTCTCGTCCTCTGCAATCTGCAATCTGCAATCTGCAATATTCTGCATGTGCTGGTCAAGCCAACGCTCGTAGGGCTGGTTGGCGGCCAGGCTGGCCTTAATATCCTCATCGGTGTAGATCTGGCCGGTGGCCGTGTCCACGGCGATCATCTGGCCGGGGCCAAGCTTGCCCTTGTGGACGATGCGGGAATCATCTACCTGGACGGCGCCCACCTCGGAGCCGGAGATCACCAGGCCATCGTCGGTGACGATATAGCGGGCCGGGCGCAGGCCATTGCGGTCGAGGGTGGTGCCGACCACGCGGCCGTCGCTGAAGGTGAGGGCGGCCGGGCCGTCCCATGGCTCCATTAAGCAGGCGTGGTACTGGTAGAAGGCGCGCAGGGCCGGGCTGAGGTCGGGGATCTTCTCCCACGCCTCGGGCACCAGCATCGTCATCGCGTGGCGGATGTCGCGCCCGGCGATGACCAGCATCTCCAGGGCGTTATCGAGCTGGGCCGAGTCGCTGCCGCTAGGGTCGAGCACCGGCGTAAGCAGGGCGGAGGCGTCCGAGCTACCGGGCAGGAAGTCCTCGGGGAGCACCAAGGCCGCCTCACGAGCGCGCATCCAGTTAGCGTTGCCCTGGACGGTGTTGATCTCGCCGTTATGCGAGAGCATGCGGAAGGGCTGGGCGCGCTCCCACGTCGGGAAGGTATTGGTCGAGTAGCGCTGGTGGTAGACCGCGAGCGCCGTGACGAAGGCCGGGTCGCACAGATCGTTATAGAAGTCGGCCAGGTGGCTGCCGAGCAGCAGGCCCTTATAGACCACCGTGTGGCAGGAGAGCGAGGGCACATAGGCCGGGATGCCCTGGTCGATGAAGGCCGCCTCCATCTGCTTGCGGGCCAGGAAGAGGCCGCGCTCACAGATCGTGGCCGGGCCGCCGTGAGGCCGCTCGATGATCGCCTGACAGATATGGGGCATCGCCTCGCGGGCGCGGTCGCCGAGGGCGTCGGGGCTCACCGGCACATCGCGCCAGGCCAGCAGGGTGAAGCCGCGTGACTCGATTGCCTGGACGGCAATCGCGCGGGCCGCCTCGTGCTGGGCCGCGTCCTGGGGGAAGAAGAACATCCCGAGGGCGAGACGATCCGGGGCAGTCGTGCGGCCCTGGGCCGCCAGCTCGCGCAGCAGCAGATCACGCGGCAGCTGCACCAAGACGCCAGCCCCATCGCCCGTCTTCGCGTCATCGGCCACCGCCCCACGGTGCTCTAGGTTACAGAGCGCCTCAAGGGCCATCGACAGCGTGCTGTGGCCGGCCTCGCCGCTAATCTGGGCGACAAAGCCGATCCCGCAGGCATCGTGCTCAAAACGGGGGTCATAGAGGCCGTGGAGATCTCGCTCAGGAAGTTGCATCGCTGTCACCCTTACAACTGGCTAAAAAAATAGACAAACGCCCGCCGGGCCCTCAGGACACTGAGGTGTTGGCGAGCGTCATTGTCGCATCAGTTGGGTGCCGCAGGCTGCGGCGGCGGATAGCGAAATGCCCCCGGTGCGCATCATAGCGCGGTAGGGGGCTTGCCGGGGCTCTTCGGTGGGACGCCCGGCGCGGGCCTATGAGGACGAGGGAGACGTAGGTTACAGTACCGGGCGGTGAGTCGCGCCTAGCATGAAGAACGGGAACTCAGGTCTTTGAGCTCTCGTCAGGGCCTCTTTGCGCCAGGGCAGGAAAATTAAACGCCGGTTAGGTATTAACGTAAATGATACAAGGTTGTCTACGTTCTGTCAAGTGCAATTGGGCAAAGTGTACAAGTCAGGGGTCAGGAGTCGGGAGTCGGGAGTCGGGAGTCGGTGCGTTTGGCACCGACTCCCGACTCCCGACTCCCGACTCCCGACTCCTGACTCCTGACTCCTGACCCCTGACTCCTGGTAGAATTGCCGCCATGCACACGCCACGAATCGCCTACTGCTCGCCGATCAACCCCGCGCCGTCGGGGATCTCGGATTACAGCGAGGAGCTGCTGCCCTACCTCGGGCAGTACGCCGAGATCACGCTGTTTGTTGAGGACGGGCTGCGGCCCACGAACCCCGACCTGGCCGCGCACTTGGAGGTGCTGCCGCTGCGGCGGCTGCCCCGCGAGCTGCGCCGCCGCCGCTACGACGGCATCGTCTACCATATGGGCAACAGCCCCGCCCACGCAGGGATCTGGCGGGCCGCCCAGCGTATGCCGGGCGTGATCGTGATGCACGAGCTGGTGCTGCACCACTTTATGCTCTGGTACGCGGCCAACGTCCAGCGCGATGTGCAGCTCTATGTGCGCGCTATGGCCGAGCGCTACGGCGAGCCCGGCGCGCACATGGCCCAGCTCATGATCCGCTCGCGATTCACCGACGCCGCCTTCGACTTCCCCTGCTGCGAGCCGGCCCTGGCTGCCGCCCGCGGCATCATCACCCACAGCCGCTATGTGGCTGATCGCGCCGCCGCGATCAGGCCCGATCTGCCCTCCGCCGTGGTGCCGATGGGCGTGCCGCTGCCCGCACCTGTTGGGCGCGATGCGGCCCGCGCCCGCCTGGGGCTGCCTGAGGGCGCCGACATCCTGTCCAGCTTCGGCCATATCAACGCCTGGAAGCGGGTCGAGCCAGCCCTGCGCGCCCTGCGCCAGCTGCGCGAAGACGGCCGCGACGCGCGCTACATCCTGGTCGGCAGCGTCTCGCCCAACTACGACCTGCCCGGCCTGATCGGGCGCATGGGCCTGGCCGAGCACGTCACCATCACCGGCTACGTGCCGCGCGAGCAGTTCGAGGACTATGTGGCCGCCGCCGACATCTGCGTGAACCTGCGCCACCCCACCGCAGGCGAGACGAGCGCCAGTCTGCTGCGCCTGCTGGGTGCCGGGCGGCCGACTCTGGTGAGCGCCATCGGCTCCTTCGCTGAGCTGCCCGCTGGCGTGGCCGCCCAGGTGGACACTGATGCCGCAGAGGGCGACCTCATCCTGGCCTACTGTAGGCTGCTGCTGGGCAGGCCCGATCTGGCCGCCGCGCTCGGCGCGCGGGCGCGGGCCTTCGTGGCCGCCGAGCACTCGCTGGATGCCGCCGCGCTCGGCTATGCCCGCTTCCTCGCCCGGCTCTACGGCTGGCCCGCCCTGCGCAGGCTCCGCGAGCGACCGCTGTGGGAACCAGGGGTCAGTGGTCAGGATTCGGGAGTCGGTGCCCGGCCCCCCAACCCCCAACCCCCAACCCCCAACCCCCAACCCCCAACCCCCGACTCTTGGCCTCTGGTTGCCGCCACGGGCCGGGCGATTACCGAGATCGGGCTGGGCGAGGGCGATGATGGGCTGATGCGGGCGGCGGCCGCCCGTATCGCCGAGATCATATAAATGACCACTGACATCCTCATTGTCTTCGGCATCCTGGCCGCCACCATCGCCCTGTTCGTCAGCGACCGCCTACGGCTCGACCTGGTCGCCCTGCTGGCCCTGCTCTCGCTGCTGCTGGCCGGGCTGCTCACCCCCGCCGAGGCCGCCGCCGGCTTCGGCGACTCCACCGTGATGCTGATCGCATCGCTCTTTGTGGTCGGCGACGGGCTGTTTCAGACCGGCGTGGCCGCCGCGATGGGCCGCTGGCTGGGCAGGGTGGCAGGCACCAGCGAGCTGCGCGTCCTGATCGTGACGATGCTGGTGGTCGCACCGCTTTCGGCATTCATCAGCTCCACCGGCACCGTGGCGATCATGATGCCGATCGCGGTCAGCCTAGCCCGCCGCGCCGGGTTCAGCCCTTCGCGCCTGCTCATCCCCATGGCCTACGCCGCCCTGATCGGCGGGATGCTGACTCTGATCGGCACACCGCCGAATCTGGTGGTGAACGAGGCCCTCATCGCCGCCGGGCGACCGTCCCTGGGCTTCTTCAGCCTCACGCCGATCGGGCTGATCATCCTGCTGGCCGGCGTGGCCTTTATGGCGCTGACGAGCCGACGGCTGCTGCCCGCCAGGGTTGACCCCGCCGCAGGCGCGGGCCGCTCGCAGATCTCGCTGGCCGAGCTGTCGGCGGCATATCTATTGCCCGACAGCATCTCGCGGCTGCGGGTGCGCGAGGGCTCGCCCCTGGCCGGGCGCAGCCTTGCCGAGAGCGGCCTGCGCGCCCGCTACGGGGCCACCGTGGTGGCGGTGCAGGCGTGGCCCCCGGCCCGGCCCGCGCCCGGCCCATCGCGCCCGGCCATCGCCGAGAGCAGGCTGGCCGTCGGCGACCTGATCGAGGTGCAGGCTCCCGCCGCCCGCGTGGCCGATCTCGTGGCCGACCAGGGGCTCGACCGGCTGCCGGTGACGCCCGGCGGCCAGATGATCAGCTCCGACCTGCACATCATTGAGGTGGCCCTGAACCCGCGCTCGCGCTTCATCGGCCGCTCGATCGCCGACGCCAACATCCGCCGCGAGTTCGGCGTCACCGTGCTGGGCTTCCAGCGCCTCGGCCAGCCGCTTGATGTTGACCTGGCCGACGAGCCGCTGCGCTTCGGCGACACCCTGCTTGTGGCTGGGTCAGCCGAGGCGCTGGAGCCGGTGATTCAGGAGCAGCGCCACTTCGGCGACTTCGTGGTGGCCTCAGTGCCACGCGAGCTTGAGGAGCGGGCCAGCGAGCAGCTCTCGCCGCGCTGGCCCGCCGCCGTGGCGATTATGCTGGCCATGCTGGTGGCCATGGCCCTCGGCTGGCTGCCCACCGTCACGGCGGCCCTGCTCGCCGCCGTGGCCATGGTGCTCAGCGGCTGCGCGCCCATCGCCAAGGTCTACCGGCGCATGAGCTGGGAGAGCCTGGTGCTGATCGCGGCGATGCTGCCGATGGCCACGGCCCTCCAGAAGACCGGCGGGGCGGCCCTGATCGCCGAGGCCCTGACGACAACCCTGGGCGGCGCCGGGCCGCTCGCGCTGATGGCCGGGGTCTTTGTGCTCACCAGCCTGTTCAGCCAGTTCATCTCGAACACAGCCACGGCAGTGCTGCTGGCCCCGATCGCCCTAGAGGCCGCCACGCGCATCGGCGTACACCCCGAGCCGCTGCTGGTGGCCACCGCCATCGCCGCATCCACCGCCTTCGCCACGCCGATAGCCACCCCGGTGAACACGCTCGTCCTCTCGCCCGGCGGCTACCGCTTCGCCGACTACGCCCGCGCCGGCCTGGCGCTCCAGCTGATCGTGCTGCTGATCTGCGTGGTCGCCGTGCCGATCTTTTTTCCGTTCTAGGTTGGGGGCTGGCAGGGCTGGTGCAACGTCCTGAGCAGACCCCGACTGGCAACTGGAAGTCGCGCCCCGTAGCCCGCCCGTTTACGGGCCGGGCTCTCAGGGTGACCGGGTGAGTTCTGCGCTACTGCAACTACAGAGATCAGCCCTGGTGCGGATGTACGGCTGAAGGCAGCTGTGGTAGATTCGCGCCTGGGTTGCTCCCAATCTGCAATCTGCAATCTCACGAGGGAAACTTACCGTTCGCTTAAATTTTTGGGCGCTAAATGAAATTCTTTCCCCACTTGCGCCCGAAAAACTGGCTAAAATCGAGCTCCATTCCCCACTTCGTCATACACGATGTCGGAATGTGTAAAGCGTTTCGGCTCAATCCATCACCAAGTGGGGCAGATTGCCTTCCAGGTAGCCGGTTTTTACCCGCCAGTGGGGGAATTTCACGAACCGATTCCGAATATAAGCGAACGCTAAGGGAAAAGAATGACCTATCGAACCTACGTGGTGCGCATCTATCTGCTCGCGCTGATCCTGATATACGTCCTCCGCCAGGGGGTAGCCCTGGCCACTGAGCCCGCTGCGCTGCCAACCATCAACCTGCGCCACGGGAGCCGCCAGAGCCTCGCCCGTACTCCCGGTCCGAGCATCGATCCCTACATCCGCCCCGATATGGCCCGGCGTATGCTACAGCTGCGGACGACGATCCTGGCCGCCGCCTATCGCCACAACCTCCCGGCCCTCTCTGGTATGAGCAATCAAGAGTTCGCCGCCGTAATCGTGACGATTCTCTACAACGAGAACTTCGGCTGGCTTGAGGACGATATCGCGCCGCTGCGCGCGGTAACACCGCTCTACCAGGATCTCCAGCGGCGGGCGAACGAGAGCCGCATGGGCGGCAACTTCAGCGTGTGGCCGGCCAACCTGCGCCCCTCGGTGGCCCTGGAGATCCTGCGCCACGAGCTGCCGCTCGCGTGCGGGCGCGTAGAAAGCGTGCCTGTGCGCGTGGAGGGCAGCCAGATCGACCTCGACGCCTACGCCTCGCAAGACGACCTGTACGCCGCGATCACGCAGGAGATTAGTCGGGATGATATGGCGGTAGAGTATCTGGCGGCGAATCTGGAGCGCGGGCTGTACCGTGCGGCGGCGGATGGCGTGCCCGTGAGCTGGCGCACCCTGGCGGCATGGCACAACCAGGGCATCATGAGTCCGCAGGCCATCCAGCAGAACCCCGCGGCGCGCGACTATGTCCGGCGCGCGACTGCCTACCTGCCGGCAGCCAGGGCGCTGGTGCGCCACAAATCATCGGGCTACATGGGTATGATATAGCTCAGCCTCTTGGAAGGCAGCTGTAGGTATGAAGAACCGACGACTGACCACGGGTGGTCGGTCGTCGGTTCTGCCGCACAGGACTCCCTACATGACATGTCTAGAGAGGCGGGCAGAAGGATTGAGCCTGTCATAGAAAGACGCGAGCGACCGGCCCTGAGCTTGCCGAAGGGAGCGAGCCACCAGGTTCAGTGCCTCAGTGGCTCAAGCATGCTGCTCAGTGCTATAGCGTTGCCCTACGAAGTGCCTACGTGGAGGCTCTCTTGGACGAGCCGGATCAGCTCCTGGGGGACGACTTGTGGGTAGTAGGACGTATCGACCATAATGGCCGGTACGTCGTCGCATGCGGCCATGCACTCTAGCTCGACGACATCTATCTCGCCGGGGTACGACGCGACAAGCTGAGCGACCGCGCGCAGAAAATCTGGGCGGCTCCTGGCACACAGGCGACACATAGTAAGCTGGAGGGGCATTGGGGAGCCTTTCCAGGTGTGGGATGAAGCCATTCAACGACCACGCCGCATTAGAGAATTCGATGGGCCCTGTTAGCAGTGTCTGCGCAGGAATGTAGCGCGAATATAGTGTACACCTTTTGTCAGTTCTTTGCAATGTATAGCACAAGGAATACCCGCAACCCTGCGACAGCAGCCTTCATTGTGAGAGCCCAAGACCTCAGCCGCCGGGCGATGA
Source organism: Chloroflexales bacterium ZM16-3 (assembly GCA_004138175.2). GTDB lineage: Bacteria > Chloroflexota > Chloroflexia > Chloroflexales > Chloroflexaceae > Oscillochloris > Oscillochloris kuznetsovii. Next base: position 11,337 of record RYFE02000008.1, read on the forward strand.
TATAATTTGGCTAGCCACCCACTCACCAGAGATTAGCCACATATGCGCAAGCGAAGCGATCCGCCCGCCGCGATCCGTCGGGAGCGACACGAGAGCCTGGACATGAGCTACCTGCGCGCCGGAGACTCGGGGCCGGTTCTGCTATTGCTGCACGGCTGGGGCGCCTTCAAGGAGCTGTGGTGGATGGCCATGGCCGACCTCGGGCGCGACCACCGCTGCTTTGCGCTGGACTTCCCGGGCCACGGGGGCTCGCCGATCGGCCGGGCCGACACGATTGGCGGGCTGGCTGACGCGGTCGCCGCCTTCTGCGACTCGCTCGGCCTGCGCGAGATCGCCCTCTTCGGCCACTCGATGGGCGGCTGCGTGGCCGCCGAGCTGGCCATGCGCCGGCCCGACCTGCTGCGCCGCCTGATTCTTGTGGACGCCGCCATAGACTCGCAGGATATGCCGTTCTTTGCCCAGACCTACCTACAGCCCCACGTCGGCTGGCCGGCACTGCGGGTCAGCCAGCTGCTCGGCCGGGCCTTCAGCCCGCTTGGCGCGCGGGTGCCCCATGATCACGGCGGTGGCTGGCTGCGGCCCTGGGCGCGCCGGGCCTCCTACCTGGCCACCTTCGACGCCGATGGTCTACACCGCCAGCTGCGCTCGCTCTTCGCCAGCCAGGGCAGCGACCGCCTGGCCCAGATCGTCACGCCAACCCTGGTGCTCAGCGGCCAGCTCGACGCGCTGGTGCCCGCGCCGCTCTCGCGCCGCCTGGCCGCCCGCATCCCTGGCGCCAGCTACGTCGAGATCCCCGGCGCCATGCATAACCCGATGGACGAGCGGCCAAAGGCGTTCTGCCGCGCGGTGCGGGCGTTTCTCCAGGGAGAGCCAGAGCGGGCTTTGCCCGCGTAGTTGCCAGGGCGAAGGAGCGCCATAGAGGGCATTAGATCGTAGGGGACGCTGCCTCAGCGGCAATGTCGCTGCCCGCGACAGCGTCCGTAACCTACATCGCCCCCAGCTGCCCGGCCAGCCGGCCCTCGTCGGCGAAGCCCTGGTTGAAGAAGATCTTGTGTGTCATGTCAGCCTCCACTGTGCCATAATGGATAGATGGACATAGGGCAGCAATCGGCAGGCGCATAGGCGAAGCGTGCCAGCAAGCACTGGCCATAGCCGACCTGCACAACCCACACGAAGACCTCGCATCGGAGAAACATCACAATGAACGTCTCACTCTTTCGCTCCATCGCCAACCAATATAAGGACCTGCGCGGAGTCAACACGGTGTCAATGATGAACTCGATCAGTCAGCTGATTGAGAACCAGATCATCGACAACCAGCTGCCCGTCAACTTCTACGCCGGGTTCGAGCGGTTCTCGTACTTCCCGAGCCAGCTGCGGCGCTACAGTCGGCTCGGCGCAGTCTGTCGGCGGGTGTATGTGTTCGGCATCCCCGACGTCCGCCCGCCATCTATCCCAGGCATCGAGTTTGTCGAGATCCCCCCGAGCTCGCCGCTCGCCCGCGAGTGGTTTCTGCTGGTGGACACGCCCGACTTCTGGACGACCCTGCTGACCCAGGAGGTTGAGGGCCGCGATGCGATCACCGGCGGGCGGCGCTTCGACGGGATCTGGTCGTTCGATGAGCAGGTGGTCGACCGGGTCTCGCTGCTAATGTCCCAGGTACTTGAGAACTCCTACCTGCCGGTGACGCAGCGCAACCCTGATCGCCAGAGTCGGCACGTCGCCGACATCAGCGGCCACCTCGTCGGTGCCCTTGATACGGTCAAGCTGACCAGCCAGCGCCGCTGGCGGCAGATCACCACCTTGCAGAAGCTCGCCGAGCTCAGCCTGCAGAACAAGCCCCTCGGCGTGATGCTCAACGACGCCGCGCAGGTGCTGCACACGATCTTTGGGGCCACCGATGTCGCCATCACGCTGAGCGATGATAGCGCGCACCACACGATGGTCGGCACGGCTGGCAATGTGATCAGCAGCAAGCAGTCGTTCGTGATCGACAGCGGCCCGAGCGCGACGGCGCTCAGCCAGGGGCGCCTCGTGCAGATAGATGATATGCGCCAGGCCCGCGACCGTGACACCTGTCTGCCGATGGCGCTCTCGATCTGCACTGCGCCGCTGGTTGGCCGCAGCCGGGCCCAGGGCGTCGTGGTGATCGGCAGCCCGAAGGCAGGCGTATGGAACGAGGAGGATGGCAGGACTGTCGCCGCCTTCGCCAATATGCTGATGCCGATGATCGAGCGCTCGCGCCTGCAGAAGGTGCTGTTCGATGTCACCCGCCAGCAGAATAAGTGAGAAATGAGGCGTGAGGCGTGAGGCGTGAGGCGTAACTACGTTGCACCTCACGTTTTTTTTACGTATCCCAGCCTTATGTCACGCTGAGCGCAGCGAAGCGTCCCGGCAGCCCATACTACTGTCGGGACGCTTCGCTGCGCTCAGCGTGACCGGTCATCCGCGCTGGGATGCTTAAAGATTTCCATGTCCCCTAATCCTTTTGGCCGAGGGGCTAATGCCTTTGGCCGAGGGGCTAATGCCTTTGGCCGAGGGGCTAATGCCTTTGGCCGAGGGGCTAATGCCTTTGGCCGAGGGGCCAATGCCTTTGGCCGAGGGGCCAATGCCTTTGGCCGAGGGGCTAATGCCTTTGGCCGAGGGGCTAATGCCTTTGGCCGAGGGGCTAAGCCTTTGGCCGAGGGGCCAATGCCTTTGGCCGAGGGGCCAATGCCTTTGGCCGAGGGGCTAATGCCTTTGGCCGAGGGGCCAATGCCGCAATACCGCAGAAGTAACGCTGTCACCCTGAGCGAAGCGAAGGGTCCCGGCCGGGATTCTTCGCTTCGCTCAGAATGACAAGCTCTCCCACAGCGCCACTTATGCGGTATTGCGAAATGCCTTTGGCAGAGGGGGAAATGCCTTTGGCGCAATACCGCAGAAGTCGCCCTGTGCGGCATCGCCCGGCGGCTGAAGCCGCGGGCTAGCGGCTGCGAAGCCCGCCTGCGCGGGCTGGCCGAGGCCGCGCAGGCGGCATTTGCCGAACCGTAGCCCGCCCGTTTACGGGCCGGGCACTCAGTGTGACAGGGTGACTTCTGCGCTACTGACCTTTCGGGTTCCGATGACGAACGACCAACGACCAATGACGCCCCGGCCTTCGTCGTTCGTCGTTCGTCATTAAAAAGAGCTCCGTGATAGGCCGCCAATGCGAGGCGGGGTGCTATACTACGGACATCGCCCACGACACGACAGGTAGCCCGCCGATGACCTCGTTTCGCACGCTGCCCCTGCCAGCCATGATGGACACCTCCAGCCACGATCTGGCCGGTGCCTTCTTCACCCCGCTCCTCGCCCGCGCCGCGCGCTATGATCGCGGCGTCGGATTCTTCTCCTCCTCGTGGCTACGCATCAATGCTCAGGGCATGGCTGCTTTTGCAGCACATGGCGGGCGCGCTCGCTGGGTCACGAGCCCGATCCTCGATCCAGCTGATTGGGAGGCGCTGCTGCTCGGCGATGCCGCCCGCGATGATGTAGTGATCCGTGTCGCTCTGGAGCGCAGTATTGCGAACCTTGCAGACACCCTTGATCGGGCGACCCGTAGCGCACTTGCTTGGATGGTGGCCGATGATATTTTGACGTTTAAGCTCGCCCTGCCACGCAATAAGCTAGAGCGCGGCGACTTCCATGATAAGTTTGGCGTGTTCACCGATGCTACGGGTGATCAGGTGAGCTTTAACGGCTCATATAACGACAGCCTCCAGGGGATGCGTAACTACGAGTCGATCAAGATTTTTCGCTCCTGGGAGTCGGCGTTTGCCCCGCTGGTGAAGGCTGATGACGAGCGTTTCGATCGCTTGTGGAACAACCAGGATCCAAATGTGCGCGCCTTCGATCTTCCCGCTGCGGTGCGCGAGCAGATTGTCCGCCTGCGCGAGGATACACGGCCCTACTCTGAGCCGGAGTGGGTAGCGCTCAAACGAATTCAGGATGAGAGGCTGAGTTATAGAGCGCCGCGCCCAACATTGCCGCCGACAGTTACGCTGCGCGACTACCAGATCGATGCAATTGATGCCTGGTTTGCTCACGGTTGTTGTGGCCTCATGGAGATGGCGACGGGAACCGGCAAGACGATCACTTCGCTTGCCGCCTCTGCTCGCCTCTACGAGCGTGAGGGCCAGCTGGCCGTGATTATTGCAGTGCCGTATCAGCACCTTGTTGATCAATGGGCGGAAGAGGCGCGATCCTTTGGTTATGAGCCGATATTAGCCTATCAGAGTAAGGCGCGCTGGCTCGACCCGCTCAACCAGCAGATCATGGAGTACAACGGCGGCTATCGGCGCTGCATCTCAGTGATCGTCACCCACAGCACTTTTGCCCGTGAAGACTTTCAGCGCACGATCTATCGTCTCCAAGGTACATCACTGCTTATCGCCGATGAGGCACACCACCTCGGTGCCGAGCAACAACGCCAGAGCTATCCCGACCATGTGCCGTTTCGGCTGGCGCTCTCGGCTACACCTGATCGTTGGTTTGATGATGCGGGAACCCTAGCGCTGCGCGACTACTTTGGCGAGACGGTTTTCTCCTTCACACTAGAGCAGGCGATTGGGGTCAGCCTGACGAACTACTACTACTACCCCCATCGGGTGGAGCTCACCGATGAGGAGATGGAGCGCTATGCCGATCTCTCAGCGAAGATTGCGCGTCTAGCTCATCGCGACGACACCGATGCGCAGGAAGCTCTACGTATGTTGCTGATCAAGCGGGCCGATCTGCTGAACAATGCCGAAAATAAACTAACTGAGCTGGCGCAGCTGATCACGAACCCCGACGATGTCGCCCATGCCCTCTTCTACTGTGCCCCCGGCCAGATCGATGCCGCACTGCGCCTGCTCGGCATTGAGAAGGGCATACGTGTCCATCGCTTCACCGCAGAAGAGGTACCTCGCACGCGGCAACGGCTTTTAGCCGAGTTCAGTAGTGGTCAACTTCAAGGTCTTGTGGCAATGAAATGTCTCGATGAAGGGGTTGACGTACCTACTACTCAGAGTGCATACTTTCTTGCTAGTAGCGGTAATCCGCGCGAGTTCATCCAGCGCCGTGGGCGAGTCTTGCGGCGAGCGCCTGGAAAGCAGTTTGCCATCCTTCACGATCTGGTTGCGATCCCCAATCCAACCTTCAGTGATCAGGCGGGCACTTCCTTTGATATGGAGCGCAGCATCATGCGCCATGAGTTCCAGCGCATTAAGGAATTTGCCAACCCCGCGCTGAATAAGCACCTGGCTCTTGATGCCGTGTGGGATATGGCCCGGCTCTATGGCATCATAGACTTTTAGGAACAGCTATGCACCGCGAACGTTTGCGCAACCTTTTTAGCAGCTACGAGCCGGCGATCCAGTCGGTCATCGATCAGGTGCTCCAGCTTGAGCAGGAGTACATCACGATGGATCGCCCCCGGCTCAAAGACCAGATTGACGACATCATTGAGGAAGTGGCAAAGCAAGAGCTTGGGATCACGAAGAAGCCCCACACCTCACGAGCATAGACTATGAAGCTTGACCGGATCGTCCTCGAAAACTTCCGCCAATACTTCGGCAAGCAGCGCCTCACCTTCGCCCGCGACTCGCAGCGCAATGTCACGGTGATCCACGGCGTGAATGGCGCAGGCAAGACCTCGCTCTTCCTGGCGATCAACTGGTGTCTCTACGGCCAGGCGGTTGATAACACCAAGATCGTCGAGAATGTTGGTGAGTTGATCAGCAAAGAGCTGATCAGCCGCAGTCAGCCCGGCGACCGGGTGATGACGGCGGTTGAGTTGCATTTTCTACATGATGGCGAGCGCTATATGGCCCGCCGTACGCTGCGTGGCTCGCGTGAGCGGAGCGGCGGGGTTTTGCTTGACCCCAAGGATAACTTCACGCTGATGCGGACACGCGGCGATGGTCAGACCGAGACGATCAAGAATCCAATCTTGACTATCAACTCTATGTTGCCGCCGAACGTCCGTATGTACTTCTTGTTCGATGGCGAGAAGATCGACGAGTTTGCCAAGCCCGAGTCGCGCAAGGATGTCAAGAACGCGATCTATCTGGTGCTGAAGCTCGAAATCCTAGAGCGGGCCAAGCGACATCTTGAAGGGAATGCCGACGAGTACAGCCGTGAGCTGCGCAAGGTGTCGAGCGGCGAGCTAGCTCGATTGCTTGACCGTGATGAAAAGGCTCGCGCAGAGCGCATGCGCGACGAGGAGCGCAAGACTGAGTTGCTGCGCACGATCGAGTCGGCCCGCCGCAAGATTGTTGATATCGACACCGCCCTGCGCGAGTCGCAGAACGCCCGCGAGCTTCAGCAACAGCGCGACCGGCTTGATCAGGCGCTCCGTGAGCGGCGAGGCGAGCTTGAGGCACAGATCGGCCAGATCCGCGATCTGGCGGTGGGCAGCTACTTTGCGATTGCCCAGCCCGCCGTCGACCGGGCGCTCCAGATCCTTGATGAGAAGCGCGAGCGTGGCGAGATCCCCAGCAGCATCCGCCAGCAGTTCGTACAGGATCTGATCGCACAGATGCGCTGTATCTGTGGCCGCCCAATCGACGACGGCAGCCCTGAGCATCAGCGTCTGCTCAACCTGATACAGCATAGCCTGCCCGGCTCGCTCGAAGATGATGTGCTGAACACCAGCGCCAAACTGCTCCCCTTCGCCGAGCGCGTCACTCGCCAGCGCCAGGACATTGACGCGGCGATGCGCCAGCGGACAGAGCTGATTGGCGCGATCAACCAGCTCGATGCCGAGCTTGGCGACATCAGGCACCAGCTAGAGAAGTCGCCAGTGGCCGAGATCAGCCGCCTGGAGCGCCAGCGCCAGGATTTCTCCGCCGATGTTGATACCGCCAACCTGGAGATTGGCAGCATCAATGGCAACCTGGAGAAGCTGACAAAAGAGATCGCCCAGCTTGAGAAAGACATCGCCCGCGCAAAGACCGAGGAGCAGAAGGCGAACCTGCTCCAGACCAAGATCGACCTGGCCCGGCGCTCGGCGAACGCGATTGGCGAGATGTACGAGCGCTTCGCCGATGACATGCGCCTAAAGATTGAGGCAAAGACCAAAGAGATCTTCAAGCTGCTGGCCTGGAAGGGCGAGCACTTCGAGGATGTGCGCCTGGGCGAGGATTACCACCTTGAGGTGATCGACCGCTACGGCACAGCAGCCCGCCCCGACCTCTCGGCCGGTGAGCGCCAGGTGCTGAGCCTCTCGTTCATCACTGCGATGTCGCGGGTGAGCGAAGAAGAGGCCCCCCTGGTGATGGACACCCCCTTCGGGCGGCTCTCCTCGCAGCACCGCAACAACATCACCCAGCACCTACCGGCACTCGCCGACCAGCTGGTGCTGTTTGTGACCGACGAGGAGCTACGCGACCAGGCCCGCAGTAACCTGGAGCCGCTGATCGGCTTTGAGTACCGCCTGAACTTTGACCCGCGCACCAGCTGCACAACAATTGAAGAGGAGGCAGTATGAGCGAGGGTAGTGCATTGCGCAGTGATCGTGTTATTATTGACGAGACGGTGATCGAGATCTACCATGAGTTGACCGATGGTTCCAATGTCGAGCAGGCACCTTTCCGAACTCTCAAAGATGTCTTCATGCTCGCCGTAGCTCTCGGCTTCCGGCGTGGCAACCGCCGCGCCACCAGCGGACACTCGAAGCACTCCATCCGCAAAGAGGTGTTCACCGAGAACGACTACACCCTGCTAAAGGCCATCGCCATCGCCACCACCGGCGACGTGGAGGTGCTGATGAGCCAGGGCGAGGTGCTGACGATTGCCGAGGAGTATGCCCGAGTCGGTATCCACGATGTGAAGGCTGAACTGCTTGACCAGGCTGGTAGGCCGTTGTGGAATTTGGTGTCAATTCTCTAAAGGAAGGAGTTAAATCTATGGAAGCGAAGAGGATGTCTATTGCAACACTGCTGTACCAAAAGATGCCTTTTGTTGTTCCCAAATATCAGCGTGCTTATGCCTGGGAAGATGAGGAAATTGAGGACTTTATTAATGACATCCTAAAACTTTATACTCACCGAATAGACAATCCTTCTAGTGAAAAAAAGCATTTTTTTGGTGGAATTGTAAGTATAAATAAGGAGTTTTATGAGGTCATTGACGGACAACAGCGCCTTGCTACATTTATGATGTCTATTGCATTGACTATCAAATCATTAGGAAATATCATCGCTGATACTCACAAATCAAAAGACACCGATACTAAAAGCAAAGCTGAGGAATATGAGCGTGAAACAAGACGTGATTATTTTCAGTACCGTGATCTCGAAGCTAGGCAAGATCGCTTACGACTTAGGCTCTCACTAGCAGATCTGAACTTCTACGAGCAACTTGTGCTTGGAAACAAGCCAACACCGACGCGCGAGTCTCATAAGAGACTCCGATATGCTTATGCGACTTTGCAAAAAAGATTATTCGATAGTATTCTAAAAGACACCAATCTGGATTACCCTAAGAAGCTTGACAGAATTCTCACAATTCTTAATTGCCTGCTACAGGATTGCTATGTTATACATATAGCAAGTGACAACAAGAACGAAGCGTATCAGCTTTTTACTACATTGAATGATCGAGGTAAGTCCTTAAGCACCGGAGATTTATTAAGAGCACGGAGTTTGGAGCTACTTGAGGGCTACGATCATCTTCAGCCTAACACTCAGCAGCATTGGGATAGTATTTTAGCTCCTCGAAGGCAGGATATCGACCATTTTTTGGAAAGTTATTATCCTTCTCATAAAGGAGAACGTGCTTCCAAGCGCAATGTATTTGACGAATTTGTTGCGGTATTTTTTAGTTTTGTTTCTCCTATGAGCCACAAAGATGCTTTGGTTATCGAGCAACGAGTGGCCAGCATGAGCATAGAAAGTGATTTATTTGAAAAAATCAAAGATGGTGATTGGCCATACGAAAGTCCTACAGCTTCCACATGGAATAAAGATCGATTATTTAGGTTAATACGAGTTCTCAAACATGAACTCTGTTTGCCGATCCTAATGGCAGCAACTCTTCATCTCGACGAAAAGGTATTTGCGGATATCGTTGGCTTGATTGAGAGATTTGCTTTTCGCTATGTGACGATGGTTGGAGCACATATTGGCCCTCTAGCTGACAAATACTACAAGTATGCAGTCAAGATCCGTGGAGGGATATTTGATTTTCATGAACTGGAAAACGAACTCAAAATACTAGCTCAAACCAATGCGCAGGATGGTGTATTTGAAGCAAATCTTTCTGCTAAACTCAGGTATTCCGAGAAGTCATCCCAGCAAAATCGGGTTATCAAACACTTTTTGACGACCCTTGAGGATTATCAGGAGTGGTTAAATACTGGTGCTTCTGGCCATCCTCGTAAGAAGGATCAAACGAAATGCTTTGATCTTAATCAGGTGACAGTTGAGCATATTTATCCTAAGAATGCGGCTACCCCTATACCAGATCTTGTAGAGCATCGACATGATCTAGGAAATCTCACCATACTTGGCCCTGAAAACTCAAGCCTAGGTAACAAGCCATTCTTATCAAAGACTGGTGAATACGGAAAATCCCACATTTCAATGACTCGTGCATTATCTAATCTCCCTGATTGGACAATAGATTCTGTAGATAAGCGACAGAAAGAACTCATCCGACAAGCTCTTAAGGTATATGCATTCTAGTCTTACGCCGTTCTTTAATCTGACCTCTAGTTGAATCTATATCCCCCTGAATCTCAGCCAGCATCTGCCGCTGGACTTCCAGGGCACCGTGGAGCATCTGGCGTTGGGCATCAATCGCATCCTGAAGCTTCGCAAGGTTTTGCATAATGTGGCCAACTGCCATCTCAACTGTGATCTGCTCCTGGCTCCATAGGCGAACAAGTTCTTTGGGTGGCACCGTGCTCATACTGCTCAACCTTTCTGTCTGTCTGTGCGTCTATAGGCGCAAATATATCATGCTTTATCGGGCATGTCAAGCAATACATTCTGTTGATCCAGGCGTGCGCTGAACCACCGGCACACCTGGTCGCCTGATGGATGTTGTATCGTCACTGAGTGATGTTGAAGATATTGGATCTATGCAGCGCTTCGGAGAGAAATTACGAACTCTGCGTCAGCAGCGGGGTATGACAATGCGCGACATGGCCGACGCGCTCGGCTTTAAGTCGCACGGGTTCGTCAGTGATCTGGAGAGTGGGCGCAAGCACCCGTCGCTTGAGTTGGCGATCAAAATTGCCGACTACTTCGGCGTCGCGCTCGATCAGCTTGCGCGGGATGAGCTGGAGGTTTCCTGAACCGCGACGTCGCCCTAGACGCCCGTGTTTTCGGCCTGCACAATCTCGACAACAACCTTACTGACGCCTATGCTACAATAATAGCGGATCCAACGTTCGCAGCGGCGAGGGAGGCGTTGAGCTATGAGCGCTGCGTCAAAAGCTATCATCCACGAGTCTATCGACACGATCCGTGCTTTTTGCCAGCAATGGGGCATCACCGAGTTTGCCCTGTTCGGCTCAGTGTTGCGCAGCGACTTTCGTCCCACCAGCGATATTGATGTCCTCGTCGACTTCCGCGACGAGGTGCGCTACAGCCTGTTCGACCTGGCGCGCATGGGCGACCAGCTTGAACAGATGTTTGGTCGCCCTGTCGATCTGATCGACCGCAAGGCCATCGAGCAAAGCCCCAACTATCTCCGGCGCCAGACGATTTTGCACTCAGCCGAGGTTGTCTATGCGGAGCGATGAGGCCCTGCTGCTCGACATGCTGCTCGCCCTCCAGAAGATTGTGCACTTTACGCAGGGGCTAGGCGAGGCCGAGTTTCAGGCGAGCGACCTCGTCCAGAGCGCGGTGATCCGTGAGTTTCAGGTCTTGGGAGAAGCGGCACGGCTCGTATCTGCAGAAGCGCAGGCCCAGCATCCGGCGATTCCCTGGAGATTAATCGCGGGAATGCGTAACCGCCTGATTCATGAGTATTTTGACGTACGCCTTGATGTTGTCTGGACGACCGTACAGCGTGACATCCCACAGCTGCTTCAGCAGCTTGTAGCCGTGGTGCCGCCGCCAGTCCCCGATCAGGAAGGATGATGTGAGCCAGGGACTACCGTGAGGAGATCAGTTCACAGATTCCGGCGGCGCATCTCATCGGACTGGAAGGCAGCAAAATCAATCCCGCTGATGTACCGCTCGATCCTGGTGATCGCCTCCAGGATATCCTCCAGATACAGGCGATAGTCCCTCGGCATAGACAACCTCGCTCAGGATAACCGGGCGTAGCCGTGGCTTCAGCGTATCAACCAGTACCAGATCGACCGGCAGGCCGAAGGTGTCTTCAAGCCAGAACTTGAGGTTCATATAGCCATCGAATGATGGGTGTTCCAGGTCTGTCAGGAAGTCCAGATCGCTGTTGAGCTGCGGTGTCCCGCGCCGGTACGAGCCAAACAGGCCAAGCGAGCGCACCCCCAGCGACCGGAGCCGCGCGCGGTTGCGCGCCAGTTCGGCGAGCACCTCGGCAGCCGTCCACTGTTGTCTGGTCGTCACGCTCATCGGCGCATTGCTCCTGTATCGGCCCTCATTCTATCATGCCCGCTACGCCGCCGCGATCATCGCCCGCAGCTCGGCGGCGCGGCGGGCGACGATCGCGATCGCGGCATCGACCTGCGCGGCGTCGTTGGCGCGGCCCAGGCCGAAGCGCAGCGAGCAGTGGGCGCGCTCCTCACCGAAGCCCAATGCCATAATGACATGTGATGGCTCGACCGAGGCGCTGGTGCAGGCCGAGCCGGTGGCCACGGCGAGATCTTTGAGGCCAGCGATGAAGGCGCGGCTCTCGACGCCGGGGATGTAGATGTTCAGGTTGTGCGGCAGGCGCTCGCGCGGGTGGCCGTTGAGCGCGACCCCTGCGATGCGCTGCTGCAAGCCGGCGAACAGCTGCTCGGTCAGTGCTCGCAGCTGGGCCGCCTGCTGCTTCATCTCGCGCCGGGCAATCTCCGCCGCCGCGCCGAGGCCGACGATCCCCGGCACGTTCAGCGTGCCCGAGCGCATGCCGCGCTCGTGGCCGCCGCCGTAGATCTGCGGGGCCACGCGCACGCGCGGGCCGCTGCGCCGCACATAGAGCGCGCCGACGCCCTTGGGGCCGTACATCTTGTGCGCCGAGAGCGAGAGCAGGTCGATCTGCATCTGCTGCACGTCGAGCGGCACATACCCCGCCGCCTGGGTGGCGTCGGTATGGAAGAGCGCGCCGTGGTCGCGGGCGATCTGGCCGATCGCGGCCAGCGGGGCCAGCGTACCGATCTCGTTGTTGGCGGCCATGATCGAGATCAGCACCGTCTGCGGGGTGATCGCCGCGCGCAGCTCGTCCAGGTCGATCTGGCCGTACTGGTCAACGCCCAGGTAGCTCACCCGCCTGCCCTGCGCCTCCAGGCGCTTCGCCGCATCAAGCACCGCCTTATGCTCGGTGACGCAGGTGATGATATGGTCGCCCCTATCGGCGTAGCGCTCGGCAACCCCGAAGAGGGCCAGGTTATCGGACTCGGTGGCCCCGCTGGTGAAGATGATCTCGTCGGGGCGGGCGCCGATCAGCGCCGCCACCTGAGCGCGGGCCTGCTCGACGGCATGGCTGGCCTGGTAGCCGAACTCGTGGTCCTTGCTGGCCGCGTTGCCAAAGATCTCGGTGAAGAAGGGCAGCATGGCCGCCAGCACGCGCGGCTCAACCGGCGTGGTGGCGTGGTGGTCCATGTAGATCGGCGTGGCGGGCATCGTATAGCTATCCTCGCGACTACCTCAGGCCCTGCCTAGCAGGCGCTCGTACTCGTCGTGATTGCCAATCCAGAACCAGACGATAGTGTCATCACTCCGTATACCAACGGCACGGTAGTCGCGATTGATACGAGCAGAATAGATAGGCCGCGTCGGGTGGACTTGCCGAAAGCGCAGACCCGGATGGCTCGGACTGGCCTGAAATAGGCGATATGCCTCACGGGCCTGACGCTGGATGCCTTCGGGAAGATCAGCAAAAGCGCTGCGAAATCTCTCAGTGGTGCGTGATTTCACGGCGGTTTCAGTCTACATCCAGCGGCTTCGTTGTGCCCGCCCGAAATTCGCGCAGAGCTTCATCTGCGAGCGCATTGAGGGTATCGGCACTCCTCGCAAAAAGCGTATTCCAGCGATGCTCGGCCTTCAGCTCGGAGATGATCCAGGCGGCGAACAGCTCTTGATCTTCAGGCGCAAGCTTTGCTGCCTCGCTAAAAGCTGCTTCGAGTGTCGTCGTCATAACCCACGCCTCCTCCGCATATGCCGCTCGTCCTATACGTAGTATACACCTGCCTCCTGCCTCCTGCCTCCTGCCGATTACCCCTCCCCCGACGCAAGCGCGCAGAGGTCGGGCAGGGACTTGGCGCGCTGGTAGAGCAGCAGGACGCCACGGTTCATATGGGCGTGGAGCTGGGCGTCGAAGGCGTCGCCGTAGGTGGGCAGCTGGTCGGCCAGGCAGCGCTGGCGCAGCAGGGCGATGATCAGGGCGTCGTAGCGGCCGACGAGCGTGCCGCGCTCGATCTCGCGCGGGCTGTCCTCGGGGTACTGCGCGGGATCGGGCGCGCCCGGCTCGGCGAGCGAGAGGCTGAACCCGAAACGGCAGAGCAGGTTGGCGCTGAGGCCGGTGCGCGCCCGCAGCAGGCGCAGGCGTGTGTCGGCCTCGGCGCAGAAGCGGACGCGGGTGAGGCTCATAGGGCCAGCTCTTCTTCGGCTTGCGGCCAGAAGTAGCCCGGCTCCACCTGGCTGCCGGCCTCGCCGGGGCGGTACGTGAGCTGGTAGGTGCGGGCGATGGCCGGGGCCAGGTCGGCGTAGAGCGCGGCGTCGATCTCGGTGTCGGTAGAGAGCAGGACGACCTGGTGGCTGGCGTGGGGGAAGTAGTGCTGTACCAGGCGGCGGCGGTGGTCGCTGTCGAGGCGACCGAGGGGCGTATCGATAATGATCGGCAGGCTGCGCCCGGAGACCAGCCGCAGCGCCCAGAGGACGGCGACGGCGTAGATCTGCTTCTCGCCGGCCGAGAGCTGCTCGCGGGGCAGGGCGTCGCCCTTCTGGCTGTAGAGCGTGGTGGCGAAGGTGGCCGGGTCGATAGCGATGCGCCGGATATAGCGGCCCTTGCGGCTGAGCCGGCTGAAGCACTCGACGATCGCATTCTCCAGCTCGCCGAGCCGGCGCTGGCGCAGCGCCTCCTCGTAGCGCACAAGCACCTGCTGGGCGCGGCCAGCCAAGCGCACGCGCTGGCTCGGGTCGTCGCCGCGCATCAGGCGGGTCGAGAGGGCTTTCTCCTCGTGGTCGAGGGCGGCGCGGCGCTTGCGGATCTGCTCAACAAGCAGCTCTTGCGTCTTGTGCCTCACCTCCAGGGCGCCCAGCTCGCGCTGGAGGGCAGAGAGCTGCTGGAGGAGCGGCTGGACATGCTCCTCAGCCGGAAGGCTGTCAAGCGAGGACTCCACCGTGGCAAGCTCATCCATCGCCGCGCGGAGATCATCTCCCAGCGGGCCGATCTGCTGCGGCAGCGCGCCGGTGGCCTGGTCGAGCCAGCGGATCAGCTCGCGCCGCTCGTCTTTCTCCAGCGGGTGGATGATCGTCTCAGCGGCCAGGGCGACATCATCCGCGTGAACCATGCTGGAGCGGATCTCGCGGGCCAGTTGCTTGAGGCTTCTGCGCAGAACCCCGTGATCCTTGTTGCTCAGCTTGATCGGGCCGATCCAGTCTTTCTGATAATCAAGCTGCTGATCAAACCGCTCAATGAACTCATCGGCTGTGCTGGAAACCTGAATATACTGCTCGACGCGCTCGTCAAGCTCAAGGCGATCCTTCAGCGCCAGGGTGAGCTGCGGGATGATCGCAAAGGGCAGCAGACCGGCGGCGTGCTCGGCGACGGCGCGCTCGTAGCGGCGGATGCGCTCGCGCAGGTTATCAGCCTGCTGCTTGAGGTTGTCGCGCCGGATAGCGATATCGCCGCCCTCGCTGGCGAGCTGGCGTTCGGCGGCCTCAACCTGGGACTGAGCCTGGCCGATCAGGCTGGCCAGGTGGGCCTCCTCGGTGTGGGCAAGGGCGAACTCCGCATCGAGGACGGTGCGGCGCGCGTTCAGCTCGGCGATCTGAGCGTCGAGCCCAACATTGCCAGATCGGCGCTGGCGGTTCTGATACGCAACCAGATCACCGCGCAGGCGGTCGAGCAGGTCAAGGCCGAGCAGCGAGCGGATGGCCTCGCCGAGGGCGGTGTAATCCGGGTCATCGGCGAGCGCCTGGATCTTCTCACCATCGAAGAAGAAGAGGTCGGCCAGCCCCGGCGGCAGCAGGTCGTAGAGAAACGGCTCCCAGATCGCCAGCTCCGGAGCGGGGAGGGGCGCGCCATCGCGGGTGACATCGACCGTCTCCGCTACACCGCTGCGCTGGCGCTGCCACATGCGGCGCATGCTAAATGTGTGTTCAGCGCCGCCGACAGTGTGGACAAACCCGACCCCGACGCCAGCAAAGGCGAGCCCCTGCGGCGCACCGGGCAGGCGGTGGATGCGGCCGAGCAGGTAGCGCTCGTAGGCCGCGCGCTTTGTCCCCTTGCCGAGGGCGACCGACCCATACAGGCAGAGCCGCACCGCCTCTAGGATGGTTGTCTTGCCTGCGCCATTTCTCCCGCCGATCAGCGTGATCGGCCGGTCGGTGGTGGCCTGATCGGCGGGGGGGCGAACATCGATGACATGCTCGCCAGGGTAGAGGCCGAAATTGATCAGGCGAAACTCAGTGAAGTACACGGGAGACCTTTAATGTGCAGTAGCGCAGAAGTAACGCTGTGAGGCGTCCTGTCATTCTGAGCGAAGCGAAGAATCCCGGCCGGGACCCTTCGCTTCGCTCAGGGTGACAGCGTTACGTATGCGCTACTGCCTTTATGCCCTGTTGATTCCGCTCGCCTGCGCCTCAACGAGCTGGTGGTGGCGTTCCACAGACGCGACGACATCTGCCTCGCTGCGCCAATCGCTGTGGAGGGCCGCGTCGATGCGGGCGTGGGTGGCGGCGCGCCCGCCGAGGCCAGCGGTCGCCTGATGCTGGCTCTCGATCAGCGCGATCATCAGGCCGACGGGCAGATCCTCCTCGGCGCAGATCTGGGCCAGCAGAGCGCGCTCGGCCTCGCCGAAGATCGCCCCATCGTCCTCAGGCCAGGGCAGATCGCTGTGCGTAACATCACGATAGATCCGCTTGACCGAGTCTTCCCAGTCCTGAGCCTCGGCCCGCCAGAGACGGCGGATGGCGTAGAGCTCAGCGGGGCTGATCAGCTCGTACTGCGGGTCGGGGCCGTCTCGTCGCACCTGGTTCTGCACATCAAGCAGGCGAGCCAGCAGATCCTGGCGAAACTCCAGCTTATAGGGGCCACGGATAAGCAGCTCGCCCTGGCCGCGCTTGCGGTAGTGAACCTGCCCATCACGGCGGCGGTAGTCGCGCACCTCGGCGCGCCGCTCGGGCTGCTGGGTGGCCGCCAGAAAGTCGCGGAACTCAAGCATCGGGGCCATCCACTCCTCGCCGTTATCGATCAGCGCCTCCATCGAGCGGTCGCGCTCGACCACGGTGCAGACCCAGCAGCCGAAGCGGCTGTTCCCGCAGGAGGGCGTAGAGAGATCGACCACCAGCGGGCACTCGCCCGACTGCGCGCTACGGTAGAGCGAGGCCAGGTCGCGGTTATTGCCGCCCCAGGGCGAGGGGACGCTCAGCAGGTAGCTCCAGACATCATCGGTGCTGAAGGTGTCGATCGGCGTGTAGACATAGGCGCGTGGCAGGGTCGAGTGGCGCGAGAGGCGCGAGCCAGTAATGCGATACTCGTCCATCACCTGCGCGCGCGACGTGCTCTCGCTATGGCGCTGGCCGAGCACGAGGACGACATCGCCGTGCTTGGCCACCGTGCCGAGGATGAAAGAGTCGGCCGGCTTAATCTTCATGCGCTCGGTACACCAGCGAAAGCGGCTGTGGGGGGTCGGGTAGCCGCGCCCAAGCAGGTTCACCCAGAAACTATCATTCACCTCGGGGGTGAGGCGATGGACGGTCAGCGGAAGGCCAGCCTCGCGGGCGGCGCGGCCGATCTGGCCGAGGTTATTGTTCACGTGGTCGACGATCAGCGGCGTCTCGACCAGCGTATCGGTGGCGATCACAAAGATCGGCTTGGTCAGCTGATCGCGCGGCAGGTCGCGCAGAGCGAGCCAGACCAGCTGGAGCGTGGCGGTAGAGTCCTTGCCGCCGCTGTAGCCGATCACCCAGGGCATGGTGTTCGAGAGATACACCTCGCGGATATCGCGGTAGGTCGCGGGGAGATCAATCGTCATCGCTCGGCCTCCAGAAGATCATCATCAGCTGGCGTGGTATCGTCGGCGGGCAGCTGCTCAAGGCGCAGCTCCTCGGGCGAGAGCGGCAGGGCGAGCGCCTGCTTGATCGCGCTGGCGGTGCGGATGATCTGGGCGCGGGCCTTACTGAGCTGCCCGCCAACCATGGCCCGGCCCTCCCAGAGCTGATTGGTGCGCCGCCAGTCGAGCGGGCGCAGCCGGGCGAGCTGATCGCGCCAGGTTCGCGGGTAGGTGGCGACCAGGTCGGCGCCGGCGATGCCGAGGGCGTGCAGGGTGACGCTGTGGAAGTGGATGTAGTCGCGGCGCAGCTCTAGGCTTGAGGTGGCGCGCATAATCCGCTCGCCCCACTCGGGGATGACATCGCAGAGGGCGGACCAGAAGGCCACGGCGAGCTGCTCTTCGTGGGGTGAGATCTCGTCCTCGGCGTGCTTACGCAGCAGGGCGCCGGTGGCGTAGTAGATCCCGCTGAGCGTAAAGAGCTTGAGCGAGCGGTTGGCGATGGATGATCGCTCCATCTCGGTCATACCCTTAAAGGCGGGAACCTCGGCGGCGACGCGGCGGGCGGCCTGGGCCAGGGGCGAGCGGAAGTCGTAGAGGATGCCGATCGAGGCGCTCGCCCGCACCGCATGGGTGTTCAGGTCGGCGAAGAGCTGTTGGCTGCGCTTGAGCCCGGCGTCGAGGAAAAAGACCACCGCGATCGTCTCATCGCCGAGGTCGGGCTGCTCGCGCAGCGCATCCTCAATCGCCGCGCGGCGGTGCTGGCCGTCGTTGACAATAAAGCGTGCGGCGAGCGGCACCGTCAGCTGACCGACATTTCGCAGCGCGCCCTGCGCTCCGACGGGGGAGAATATGACCTGGCCATCAATCGACGCAGTGATCGCCGAGAAGACATAGTCGCGCGGGTGCTCGACGATATAGCGGGTGAGCGCCGGGATACGCGCCCGGTTGAGCACACGCTGGGCGCGCATCTCGGGCGGCAGATCCTGGCTGTCGAACTGGAGCAGCCTGGGCAGTACACGCAGCGGACACATGGCCACAAAATACTCGCGGCCAGCCTGCACGCCGCGCAAGGCCGCAAACGTGTAGGTAAAGCTGTCCATACGCGAGGCTCCAGGCATCAAAAAGGCAGACTGGAAGGATAGTATTGTTCTTTGGAAGTATATAAGATACGTACAAAAGTATACGCGCAAGCGCACGGATTGGCAAGTAGCGACACGTGACCGCCCCCTACACACCCGTGCTACAATCTCAGGACATACGGCAGTAGCGCAAAAGGAACGCTGTCACCCTGCACGTGCCCGGCCCGTAAACGGGCGGGCTACGGTTCTGCGAAGGCCGCGCAGGCGGCCTTCGTCAAACAAGAGCCCGGCGGCTAAAGCCGCGCGGTATTGCGGACATACGTATCAGATCTTGCAAGGGGGATTACGCTACGCCATGAACGCAGATGCCTTCCGCCGCGCGCGCGATAGCGCCCGCCGGGGCGCGTCGCGGCGGTGTGCATCCCGCACATAAACGTTTTTTGCGGTACTGCGAGGGTTCAGATCGATCAACCAAAAAAATGAACTACTGCGTACACATTTCATTGAAGCTTATGTGACAGCAGCTCAGGGCAAGCTCATTCAGCGCAAAGATGATCTCTGCGCGCTCGCTTCGGATGGACTCGGTGCCGCCAAATAGGCGCTCCCGCCGAATATTCTCGCGCAGGCGGGCCTCTAGCGTCAGGTATTCGGCCATAGACTCAGCGCTTAGTCGCCTCTTCAGATCGTGCAAGCCCCGCTCGTAATCGAGCCCGTGGATGCCCGATGCCCGCGCCGCACCTTCTTTATGCGGAGCGGTTGTGCCGCGCCGTTGCACAGCGCGGCCGCTCCGGGTGAACAGGACAGGCAGCCACCACTCATCAGTCTTCGCGATCACCCCCCTCGCGATAGCGACAGCTTGCTCAATTGGGCAATGCTGATCGAGCTCGCTGAAGAGCGCCCGCCCGAGGCGGTCGCCCGAGGCGAGCGACAGATCGCCCTGCATTGCCAGCACCGCTGGAACCCCGGCGCGAATGAGGCGCGCCCCAAGGGTGCTGAGCCACCCGTCGCTATGGCTCAGGCCAGCCCCGCGACAAACCATAAGCACGATCAGCTCGGGCTGTCGCCGCAGATCGGCCACCTGGCGGACAAGCTCCGATGCAGGCAGCGCGTAGCCGAGCCCGGCGTCGTCTTCGAGCCACAGGTGAATCTCATCATTTACACCTACCCCATGCGCTACCAGATAGACGTAGCCCGGGCTCGCTCGCAGTGCGCTCATAAGGTTTGCGCGCGTGGGGCTGCGCGAGCCAAGCTCACGCGCGAGGATCGTGGTGGGTCGGTGAGCGCAGAACGCGGTAATCGTATCGATCTGACCGGCGACA
The DNA here is from genome assembly GCA_004138175.2 of Chloroflexales bacterium ZM16-3. GTDB lineage: Bacteria > Chloroflexota > Chloroflexia > Chloroflexales > Chloroflexaceae > Oscillochloris > Oscillochloris kuznetsovii. Next base: position 31,088 of record RYFE02000008.1, read on the forward strand.
TCAATCTGCGCAAGGTTAAACCTCGCAGAGTCGCGGGGAGCAGCGACAAGCGCCACCACTGCCGAGCTCGCAGGCCCAGCGGGCGGTGCCGGGTCATCGGCATCAAGCGTGCGGCTCAGCCAGATCCCAGTGCTGAGCGCCAGTGGCCGGGATGAGTCGCGCGGATCTACGAGGGTTTCCCAGCGTAGCGCCTGAAGATTCTCGCTAGCAAGGTCGCAGCTTAGCCGCAGGTGCAGTGGCGCGGTGGAGGCGCTGCGGTAGCCCATGGCGCGGTGCCAGGCGTTCTGCATTGGTGCCGAAAAGACCATCGCAGTTAGCGCCCGCCCATACGCGCGGGCATCCGAGGTTAGGCTCAGCAGCGCAGTCTGGTCAATATCAATCTCGTCAGTGGCAAGCGTCGCCGGTGTGCCGCCATCGGGCGACAGGCGCGCGGTGACAGTGTAGCGCTTCTGTTGACCGTGTCCAAATACGAGCTCGAAGTCTACTACCTGACTCATCGCTGCTCCCTTCGTTCTGCCGTTGCTATAGCCAGAGCTGTTGCAACATCCTGGGGTTTCGCCCTAGACCCGGTTTTTTGTTGGGTTTGGGCGGCGAAGCCGCCCAAACCCAACAAAAAAATGCTGCGCAGATGGCTCGCCCACATCCGATGCCTGCGCGGCCTCGTCCAGCCCGCGTAGGCGGGCTTCTCAGACCCTAGCCCGCGGCTTCAGCCGCCGGGCAATGGGATGTTAGCCGAACAGCTCTGTGCTTCGACATCCACCGGGTTTCCCTCTGAAAACCCACCAATGTCATCGGAACAGCCGCCCCACATCCTTGAGTCATCCCTGTCAGTTGATCTAAAATTATCCCACAGCAAGCGACGAAATAACAGCGAGATACACCACTGAAAGGAGTAAAGGCAATGAACAATCCGCCGGGGCCAGCCTCCCCGGCCAGCCAAGGCCGCGTACGATGTCGTTGCGAAGGTGAAAACGACCATACACCCAATGTCGTCAGACAAGAAAAGGAGGGCTAGCGAGAAGAAACAGACAAGCATATCCAATCATTCGCCGTCGGCCCCGGGCCTGCTCCGGGGCCGACACGCCCGATACAAGCGGCCACTGAGCCAGTAGCGCTATGGAGGATTACTGTGAGCATCGACAAGAATCGGGGAGAATTCTTGGCAGTGATGATCGTCTCACTGCTCGCCATCATCGCCATATCGCCCAGCCCGGTAGCGATCATCTGTTGCCTGGTTTTCGGTGGCTGCGGCCTGATCCTCTCTCGAATGCCGGAGCGGATCGCCGGCTTCATCCTTGGCGGCCTTGCCGTCACCAGCAGCGGCGTCGCCAGCATCGCTATCACCAACACCTGGTTCGGCTGGCCGCCGCTGGCCAGCGGCGCAGCGGCGCTGATCACGATGATCCTGATCGGCCTGGGGCTGATACGGAGCTGGAGCAAGCACATTCTGGTGCGCCACGGGCATCAGGTCAATATCAGCACCATCTTTGGCCCGCGCCAGATCCGTGGGCCAGCCCGCATCCGAAAGCCGCACGCCTGGCTCGGCAGCCGGATCATCTCCAACATCTCCTTGCGCCCGATCAAGACGAACGTGTATGTCACCGAGATCGATATCTGCCCGAGCACCCCTGCCTCTGGAGCGAAGATCCGTACCATACGTCCCGAGACGATCAACCTGGAGGTTGACTCTCGCACGACGAAGATCCACGCGATTGAGCTGAGCATCGACTATAGCATCGACGGCGGCAACTGGTTCCTGCTCTATAACATCCCCCACGCTCACCAGTATATCGCGCAGCTAGAGAAGCAGGTTAGGTTCGACCAGCCGGAGTACTGGGAGACCATCGTAACGGGATTTATCGCTGAGGAGACGGCCGAGGTGTTGCGCAGGGTGGTTCACCACCAGGGCTGGGATGCCGCAACCGTGCGCAACGAGCGCGAGCGTGTAGCCACCCTCCTGCTGGATGAGCTGCGCACCGAGGCGGTAAAGAAGGGCATTAGCGTGGATCGTATCGAGCTGCTCACCGTTGACATTGATGCACCGGATGTCCTGCGGGCGGCGCGCAACAACAGTGTGTATGACCTAGAGGTAGCGGAAAACCAGGAGCGGGTGGGCAGCGTCCACATCGGCCTTCAGCGCGACATCCTGAACTATATGCAAGAGCTGATGAGCAACCCCGATCACCCGATCCCGGCGGAGGTGGTCGCGGCCATCGCCCGCAGCCAGATCCGTGGGCTGAGCCGCAGCACCGCGCCGACGACGAGCATTGAGGATGTGCTGGAAGAAGTGATTGGTCAGGATACGCTACGGCGGGGGATGGCGATGGCGAAGTATAGACACCATCAGCCGAACAAGCCGGATCGGGGTGCCGCATAACGCCACAGCGGGGAGTGGACGGCTTCGTCGCCCCCGCAGAATTTTTTATTGGGTTTGGGCGGCTTCGCCGCCCAAACCCAATAAAAAACCGGGTCTGGGGCGAAGCCCCAGGATGTTGCAACAGCCCTGCGTGATCTGTCGTGGGCAGCATACGACCTGCTGAGCACACAGGTGCGCGCATCAGGGGAAGATCTCGATAATCGTATCCACCAGATAGCAGATCGGCTCGACCGAGTCGGGGAAGTGGTAGCGGATCGCCGGCGCGAGCGCGCTTAGGGCATCGAGCACGTTGGCCCGTGGCGACGGCAGCGGAGAGACGGTCGCCTGCCTGCGCGCAAACTGGGTGATCAGCCGCAGGATCTGGGCAAACTCGCGCTGGGGATGCGCAGATGCCCTTAGCCATGACTGCCCAAGCTCGCTCACCAGGAGCACAAATGCCTCAGGCGACTGCCCCTTGCCATCCGCGTCCCCAGCGAGCAACCCCATGAGCGCAGCAAAATCCCGCGTCTCCACCGGCCCAGGCGATCCGGTCGAGTCCCGCAGCTGATCGGTCAGCAGGATGCGGTACTCCTCATCCGGCGACGGGTCTCTAGGCGGCGGCAGCGCATGCCGCCCGTGGGGCCACGATGTGATCAGCAACGCGTAGGCCAGCACATCCTCCGTGCGACACCCCGAGGGAGCAGCTTCGAGCGGCTGGGTAAGGGCATGCTCGACCGTGTTCCACGCCTGGGTGATCGCGGCGATCCAGTCCTCTCGTGATCGGATCGATGATTCGAAGAGCTCGCCCCATCCCAGGCAGTTAACCCTGCTATGCTCACGTAACAAGGGCATAAGGTGATAAAGGAGGCGTGAGACGAACGCAGTGGAGAGCGGCTGCGTCGATGTCTGGCTCGCAGTCCATTCATCCCAGCGCTTACGCATCGTAGCGAGAGTCACCTGCCAGTCGGCGCGATCCAGCAGGTACTCCGCAAACTGCGGGTGGCTAAAGGCCAGGCTGCCGTCGCCTGTATATCTGCGGAAGCGGTCGAGCCGCTGGGCCAGAGCCTGAATTGACACCGGCGGGGCGTCCAGCACATCGGCCAGTTGCTCTAGCTGGAGCGACTGACGCGCGACGGCTAATGTGGCGAGGATATTGTGTAGCAGCTGCTTTTCGTGCTCAAAGGTGCAGCGGTAATCCATCTGGTCGAGCTCATGGTCGAAGAGGTCGTGAAAGTTATCCAGCGGCGGGATCTGCTTGAGGACATCGTCCGGGTCATGTTCCATACGCATCGCCTCTTCGAGCGAGCGACAGAGCGAGACCACGGCAGCGGGCAGTCCAGCGCTTAGCGTTTCGATCTTCTTGCAGAGGGTTGGCTCGGCATAGATATGGTATTGCTCGAACAGCATGCGACGAATATCATCTACGCTCAGCGGTTGAAGATGGTATATTCGGGCAGATTGACGAAAGGGGTGGATACGATCAAAGTGGGCGTTGATCGCCTCATGCACTACCGGGCGCATCGTAACGACGATGCCAACATTATCCGGGATCTGAGCCGGGAGCAACTCATGAAACAGGACTCGCTCGCTATGGTCACATTCATCGAGACCATCGAGCAAGATCAGAAGCTGTGGCCAATTACGTCGGCGCGCCACCGACCACGGCTGGATGCGCACCTTCTGGATCAGCTCTGCAAGAGAGTAGTTATGCGCCGAGGTGAGGTTGCCCCGTGATCGCAGCTGCTCTCGCAGCGACTCTAGGGCCATATCAACCGATCTGCGTCCCTGAACTCGGGTGAAGGTGTAGATCACTGTCTCCGGCCTGCGCCGCTGGGAGAGGTAGCTCATGAGCGCTGTCTTCCCAAAGCCAGCCTCGGCGAATATGATGTGGTATCCAGATGTCGTGCAGATCTGCGTGAGGAGATCGACAATCGCTGATGAGAGCGCGTAGGTGGCGTGGGCAGATTGCAGTTGCCCATGGGGCTGAATGGCATCTGCACACAGATCGTTAAAGGTCTGCGTGAAAAGCTCCGTTGCCAGGCTGTTCAGCTCTTTAATGATCTGCGCAAGGTCGTGATCGAGCGTACCTGTATTGCCATAGAGCCGGGCTCGGTTGATGTTCTCACTCAGCCGCTGCTCGAATACAAGCAACTCGCTATAGCGCACATGATCAGGCCCAAGCCGCTGCTTGAGCAGGTCGATTCCGCGCTCATATTTCGTGTAGGTATCCACCGACATTTAATCCACCGTATGTATCAGGCGAATATAGCCAGGCACCTTCTGAAAGTACTGCGGGTTCTTCGGATCGGGCTCAAGGATCCGGGTCAGCCGATCAACGAGCTTGCGCAGCGAGTCCTCGTCAGCGGGCTTCTTCTCGGCGGCCCAGACATGCTCGATCACCTCTTTGTGTGAGCAGAGGCGGTGACGGTTAGCGAAGAGGTAATCGAGAAAGCGGCGCTGGAGCGGCGTGATCTGGGTCCAGCGCTCAAACAGCCGCGTGCCGAAGCGGATCTCGCCGTCAGGCATGATACACAGCGGCGGCACCTCGGTCTGCTCGGCGGGTACTGCCGCGACCTGCGCTGGCTGAGGCTGGGGCGACAGCATGGTGTGGGAGGTGATCGCGGCAGACAGATGGGCAGACATAATCAGCATCGTATGCTCATCGGGGTGATCGGCGCAGGTCTGGAAGAGCGCCTCACTGAGGTTGAGCAGCGCGCGTGGCGAGCCGCCCGCAGCCTGGACGATCAGGCTGTCGGTGTCCTCAACATTGCCTGGCGCATTGCGCTGGGCCAGGCGTGTGATCAGGCCATTGCTGAATGCCTGGAGCCGACGCGACAGCAGCTCGCGCAGCAGCTCATCGCTCCAGCGGACGGCCAGCACCTGAATGCGGTCGCTGCGCAGGCGCCCGCGCCCCTGGATCTCGTGGACGACCTCGGAGGGGAGAAAGAACTTGAAGGCAATCTGATGCGCCTCAATGATCGCCAGGTTCGCCAGCAGGGCTTCGATCAGGTTGGCACCGGCCGCCCAGTCACCCGCCGTGTCGAGCACCTCATCCACGCCATCGACCAGCACATAGCAGCCAGGGAATCCGAGGGCAACCACGAGATCGGCGAGGAGCTGAACGCGGCGGGCAACCGGGATGCGGTTGATCGCGTAGGGGCTAACATCAGAGCCCTCCGGCAGCCAGCCGTACCCCGCCAGCCTCCGCCGCTCAGCAGGGATCAGGTAGTCGCCATAGGTGAAGCACAGCCAGGCGATCAGCCCGTGCAGGTCGGGGCTTAGGCTTGTGTAGCGCTGAGGGATGTGCTCAACCTGGGCGAGCGCCACCACCACCCGTTTAGCAAGCTCGCTGAAGTGAGTCTCGGGCGAAATAATCGTCGTCGTCACACCACGGTGATGCGCGGTGATCGGCATCCAGTCGGTGAGGCTGACCACGAGGGGGCGGGGATCGACGGTGTCGCGTCGGCAATGCTGCTCAAACATGCGGCGCATGCTACTCTTGCCAGAACCGCGCGGCGCATGTAAAACACTACTACGGTATATCGTAGAATCGATGATCGCGCTATAGGACGGGTGAGCCACGAAGTATTCGTTAAGCTGCTCGCCCTCATCATCGGCCTGCTTGAGCGCAAACGGATTGCCAAGAAACCCGACGTGCTGGAGCCACTCTTGCAGGTTCATCATCCCTGTGACCTTTCCTATGTCGCGCAGGGTGCCGATGTTCTGTAAGCAGGTACCAGATCGCCTCTTCCGGGACGGTGCGAGAGAGGGGTGAAATCTAACTACATCCTATAAGAGGCAGTAGAGCAGATGTAGCGCTGTCATACATGTCACGCTGAGCGAAGCGAAGCGTCCCGGCCGGGATTCTTCGCTTCGCTCAGAATGACAGGATTCCTCACAGCGTTACTTCTGCGGTATTGCCATAAGAGCGTATCAGCCACTGAGGCGAAAGTCAAGCAGGGAACCTGTGCATGTCGCAGGCGCTGATCCTCCCAGCGCACAAATGATCGCATAGGCCTTGTATGCTGGTGCTACGATGACAAGAATATTAGCTTGTGCCGCCCAAACCCAACAAAAAATTCTGCGGGGGCGGCGAAGCCGCCCCCGCACCCCCACCGGATGGGCAAGCAGAAGCGGGCCTGGGGAGAGAAACCCTCCCCAGGCCCGCTTCGGTTGTGTGCGCGTGCCGGGCCTAGCGGGCGGCGCGGCGGGTGGCGAGCCCCGCGCCCAGCAGCAGCGCCCCCAGCGCCAGGGGCAGCGCCCAGGCATCCGCGCCCGCCCCGGTGTTGGGCAGTGCGACGGGCGTTGGGGCAGGTGTCGGCGCGGGCTCTGCCGGAGCCACAGCCGGGGCCGGGCTGGTGAAGAACAGGTGCTGCACCACGGTCTGCCCGGCCGCTAGGGCCAAAGTTAGCTCGCCCTGGGCCGCCGCGCCCTGGCCCTCGGCCAGCACGAGCGCCACCGCGTAGCTGCCCGGCGCCAGCCCGTTGATATCGTAGTTGCCGCTGGCGTCGCTAGTCAGGCTGGCGTCGCCCACCCGCACCGCCACCCCCGGCGCGGGCGCCCCGGTGCGCTGGTCGATCACCGTGCCGGTGATCCGCCCCGGCACCACCGCCGTCGGCTTGGGGTTGTCTTTTGGCGCCGCCGTCGGCGCAACCGTCGGGCGCGGCGGCAGGGTCTGGGCATAGGCCGCCCCTGACGTGCTCGCCAGAGCGAGGGTAAGGGCCGCGAGGATCAGGGCCGCGCCGCAGGCGAGCAGGACTCGGCTGAAGAGGGATGTTCGCATGGGAGAAGTTCTCCTGAGTATTGCGCGATAGGCCAGCTCAATTGCAGATTGCAGATTGCACCAAATCTGCAATCTACAATCTGCAATCTACAATCCTAACGCGGCGGCAGGTCGGCGGCGGGCGCGGCGGGCGCGGCCCCAGCCAGCGTCGTCAGGCTGGCCGCCGTCGTGGCCGTGACCGGGCCGAGGATGTTGTTGTAGGGGCCGCCGTCGCGCTCGTGGCTCTCCCGCACGCCGCCGTAGGTGCTGGTGCTATTCGCTGCGTCCACGTGGGCGTAGAGCACGGTGCCGACGCTGATCGGGCCGCCGGGGTTGCTGTAGTCGGCGCGGTAGAAGGCGTCGCCGACGGTGAGCGTTATCCGTGCGCCGGGGGCCAGCGGCGCGCGGACGCCCCAGGCCAGCCCGCGCGTGCCCAGCGCGTCCCAGGTGTCGTTGACCTGCGCCGGGGCGCGGGTCGGGTCAATCAGCAGATCCACCCAGAAGGCGTCGGTCGCGGCCGCAGCCCCCTGGTTGGCGATGGTCACGGAGAGCTGCCCGCCCGCCGTGCTGATCTGCTCGACCACCAGGTCGGGCAGGGATAGCGGTGGGGTCGGCACCATCACGAGGGGCAGGTAGATGCGGGTGATCGGGGCGACTGGGTTGTATACCCGGCTGAACTGGCTGGCGGCGCTGTTGCTATTCCCCGCCGCGTCGGTCGCCACCCCGGCGGCGATATCCGCCGTCACGGGGCCGTTGGCCGCCGGGGTCAGGTCGAAGGTGTAGCTCGCCCCGCTGCCCGCGAAGTTCCTCACCGTCGCGTTCCCCGCCACGATATCCCCAATAGCGAAGCCGCTCACGTCCTCGCTGAACGTCACCGTCACCGGGATGGGGCTGGCGCTGGTCGGGTTAAGTACCGTGCTGCTGAGAACGACGCTCGGCGCGACCCGGTCCACATCGTAGACCGCGCCGTCGCTAAAGCTGCCGTCCTCGTTCCCGCCCAAGGACACCGGCACCGTGTCAAGGGTGACGATGGTATCGTTATCCACCAAGTTGAGCTGGATCGTCCCGGTGGCGGAATTCATTGAGTTGACCGGGACTGTCCAGGTGGTGCCGCTGCCGCTGACGGTGCTGATGGTCGCGCCGCTCTGTCCGCCAGTCGTGGTCAGCGTAAAGTCGCTGGCGTCCACGCCGCTCACCGGCATGTTGAAGGTGACGGTGAAGTCGACGCTGGCCGCGTTGGTCGGGCTGGCCCCGGCGCGGGCGACGCTGATCACCGAGGGGGCCTGCACCTCGTAGGCACCCATGTCAACGGTGCCGCCGACGATGCGCGGGTTGCCGGCGAGGTCAGTCGCGGCAACGCCGGTGTTGATGCCTGCGTTGATCGCCGGCGAGGCCGCCTGGAGGCGCAGGTTGCCTGGCATAAAGAGCGGGGCGGCGTCGATATTGCCCGTGCCCACGTAGCCGCCCTCTACAATGCTGTAGCTGACGACTGGGGTAGAGCTGTTGTCAACGATGGCGTTGCCATTATTACCCCAGATGATGCTGTTGCGGATCTGCGGATTGCTGCTGTTCTCGTTGTACACACCGCCGCCATTAGTGGCGCTGTTACCACTGATGGTGACGTTGCTCAGCGCCGGGCTGCTGCCATACCAGCTGAATATCCCGCCGCCATTGGTGGCGCTGTTACCGCTGATGGTGACATTGGTCAGCACCGGGCTACAGGTACTGGAGAAGCCATACATCCCGCCGCCGCCATTGGTGGCGCTGTTGCCGCTGATGATGACGTTCGTTAGCACCGGGCTGCTATTGACACCATTAGCTATGCCGCCGCCATAGCTGGCGCTGTTGCCGCTGAAGGTGACGTTGGTCAGCGTCGGGCTGCTGACGTTGCCGCCGGCGTTCGCCATCCCGCCGCCATAGCTGGCGCTGTTACCGCTGAAGATGACATTAGTCAGCGTCGGGCTGCTGCTATTCCAGTTGTACATCCCGCCGCCATCGTAGCTGGCGCTGTTGTCACTGAAGGTGACGTTGGCTAGCGTCGGGCTGCTAGAGTCATTGTACATCCCGCCGCCAAGGGTGGCACTGTTACCGCTGAAGATAACGTTGCTCAGTGTCGGACTGCTGGCCTTGTTAAGCATACCGCCACCACACCTGGTTGCCACACAAGAGTTCGAATTGACATCGGCGTTGTTGCCGCCGCTGATTGTCACGCCATCGAGGATTGCACCAGTAGCGCCAGTGACCACGTGGTAGCTATTGTCGGCGTTGTTGGCGAAGTTCGCGCCATCGTCTCCGTTCAGGTCGCCGCTGAGCGTGACGACGTTTGCCGCCCAGTCGCGCTGCTCACGCAGCGTCTCCGTCCCGGCGAAGCCGCCGTAGATCGCCACGCCGTCCTTGAGCTGGAAGGTGTCGGTGCGCAGGGTGCCGGGGGTGTAGGTGCCCGCCGCGACCCAGATCTCGTCGCCGCTGACCGCGAGGGCCATGGCGTCATAGAGGCTAGGGAATGCCTTGGGCCACGAGGTGCCGCTGCCGATGCCGTCGGGCCGCACATAGATCACCCCGGCGGCGCGGGCCGTGGGCATGGGGAAGAGGCTAAAGAGCGCCAGGGCCAGGGCGATCAGCATGATCGCGGATGGGATGCTGCGGGCGCGTATTGCGGTGTTGAGGGTGCGATGGATAGTCATTGACAACTCCTGTTCCAATGTGTTGTTCGGGTGCCAGACCACATATCGTCGTCGCCCAAAACGTACACTACGCAAAAACCAGATCGGGGGGCACGTCGCGATGTGCCTCCCCGATCCGGTTTTCATCGCGGCAGTATCTGCCTCGTGTATACGCTTCTGTTAAGCTCTCCCTGGGTCAATTGTATAGCGAAAGATCGTAATCACTATTACATTTACTTCATAGAAAATTGTGTGTCGTAGCGAATTCGTAAATAGAAACTGATATTAAATACAATGAATTATCACAGCATATCTAGAGGCATCCCTGTCCGCCATGACATGCGGAGTGCCTATAATATTGACACCTCCCTCCGGCCTATACACGCAACATGCCAGCTTCCTCTGTCTCAACCGGTGCTATACTTGGCCGCATCCATACCCGGTTATGTGCAAGGAATGTAGCGATGATCCTGATCACCGGCTGCGCCGGCTACATCGGCCGACACCTGGCCCGCGCCCTGCGCGCCGACGGCCTGGCCGTGCGCGGCATCGACCGCGACGCGGCGCGGCTGGGCGAGCTGGCCGACATCGGCGTCGAGACAATCGCCGCCGATGTGGGCGATGCCAACACGCTGATCGCGGCCCTGCGCGGCGTCGAGGTGGTCTACCACCTAGCCGGGTCCGCCCTGGGCACGCCCGCCGAGATTGTGCGCGGGAACGTCGCGGGCGCGCGAGCGGTGGCGGTGGCCTGCGCCAGCATGCCCGGCGTGCGCGCCCTAATCTTCGCTGGCAGCGGCGCGCTCTACCCCAGCGGCGACGCCTGGCTCACCGAGGAGACCCCGCCAGCGCCAGCCTTCCACTACGCCAGGGCCAAGGCCGAGGCCGAGCAGCTGTTGCTGCGCACCCACGCGGGCGTCGGCGTGCCCGTCGTTATCGCCCGCATCGCCGGGGTCTACGGCCTGGGCAGCGGGAACCTGATGACCGAGCAGGTGCGGCGCGGGCGCTTCCCGCTGATCGGCGGCGGCCACGGCTACGCCAGCTATATCCATATCGACGACACGGTGGCCGGGCTGCGCGCCCTGGCCGAGCGCGGCCGACCCGGCCAGATCTACAACCTGGCCGACGACGAGCCGACCCTGATCCGCGACTTCTACGGCGAGCTGGCCCGCCTGCTCGGCGGCCCGCCCCCGCCGACCATGGCCCCCGCCGTCGCCCGCGCCCTGGTCTGGGCGCTGGGCACCCTCGCCCGCCTGCGCGGCCGCCCCGCGCCCCTGCCGCCCGACCTCGCCGATATGGCGGCGGTCTCCCACCGCATGAGCAACCGGCGCATGCGCGAGGATCTGGGCGTGACGCCGCGCTACCCCAGCTACCGCGAGGGGCTGCCGACCTGTGTCGGCGATCAGAGCTGATGCCCCAAACCCTCATTTCTTGTTGAATTTTGGCGGCTTCGCCGCCAAAATTCAACAAGAAATTAAATTGTGGGGGCGGCGGAGCCGCCCCCACTCCCCCACGGGGTGGACACCCACCGCAGCGCGTCGTAGGTCATGCCGTTGGCCAGCAGGGGCAGCGTGTGGGCGAGCAGGGTGGCGGCGCGCAGCGGTCGGCCGAGGCCGGGCGTCACCAGGGCCACCGGCGCGCTGAGCAGCAGGATCAGGTGGAGCATACCCACATCGGCGGGCCTGGCCCCGCCCCGCGCCGCCTCAGCCAGCAGGGCCACCGTCAGGCCGCCGATGCTGCTCACCCCGAGGGCGGCCACGCCGCCGGGCACGGCGGGGTAGCTGCCCAGGTTGGTTGCGGCGGCCCACATCGGCAGGGCCAGCAGCGCCACCTGGAGCGTCAGCGCGTAAGCCAGCAGCCCCGGCGGCATGCGCAGCCCGCCGGGCGTCTCCGCAGCCCCCAGCATCATCGCCGTTGTGCGCGCCCCACAGACCTGATCATTCCCCAGGTCGCGCAGCGCGCCATGCACCCCGTTCACCATCAGGATCAGCAGCAGCTCATAGCCCATCAGCGCGCTGGTCAGCCGCCCAGCCGGTCGCCCGGCCGCCGCCGCGCCATAGGCGATCAGCAGCGCCCAGCCCGCCCCCTGCGCCAGGTCCGTCAGCGGCGGGAAAGGGCACGCCTTGCCCCAACGGTTATAGGTCGCCATCAGGGCGAAGGCCGCTGCAAGGTAGAGACGCCCCGGCGGGGCGTCTCTACGACGATCATCAGCAGCCCACCGATCAACCGCAAACGCCAGCGGCACACACCCCACAGCTACCGCCATAGCCGCCTGCGGCGAGACATCCCCGCGCACCAGGGGGTAATCGGCGCGCAGCGGCTGGCTGCGGTCGATCTCCAGGTCGCACACATCGTTATGCACATAGGCGAAGGCGTGGAAGGTGGCGGCCACCCCGAGCATACCAAGGGTGCGACGCCATCCCAGCTTCGGCCGCACGCTGCCCGCCCCCAGCAGCGGCAGCACCGCCGTGGCCCCGAAGGCCGAGAACCTGAAGAACCTGTAGATGTCCAGGAGCATAGGAGGCTATCACCCGGTGGGGGTGCGGGGGCGGCTGCGCCGCCCCCTCGATAGTTTTTTTATTGGGGTTGGGCGGCTTCGCCGCCCAACCCCAATAAAAACTAGGTTTGGGGCGTAGCCCCTCACGTCGTCCACTCGCTCAGCCGGAAGCCCGCCTCGCGCAGCATGCGGAAGACGTTGGCCGTGTAGGCGGCGATGAACTCGCTGGGCTGGCGGGCCGTGGCCAGCATATCCATGGCCGACATGGCCATCTGGCGGCGGATCTTCGGGTAGTAGGTGCAGGAGTGGACAACCTGGTTGAACATGCCCAGCCAGTAGATGAAGCGGCGCACCAGCTCGGTGTCGGCGGCGGCGGCCACCCGGCGCTGGAGATCCTCGCTCAGGCCGACCTGGTTCATAAACACGTCCACATCGTCCAGGTGCAGGGTGCGGATGGTCGCCAGCGTGGTGACGAGGCTCTCCGGGTAGGCGTTCGGCTCAAGGCCGGCCAGCAGGTCGCCGAGCAGGCGGAAGGTCGGCTCGGGGTGGTAGAAGCCCACGGCGGCCAGCCCGGCCACACAGCGCGCGATCTGACGGTCGTCCCCGCGCAGCAGCCCGTCCTGGAGCAGCAGCTCGATCGCCGGCATGGTCTGGCCGACCTTGCCGTAGGCCAGGCCGAGCGGCAGCAGCAGGATATCGAGCTGGCCGAGGATGCCGGGCGCCTCGCCATAGACAATATCCGGGTGCTCGACGAACATACGCTCGGTGAGCTGCTCGATCAGGGGTGCCCATGCTGGCGGGGTGTGCGGCATCAGCACCGAGAAGCTGAGCAGCACCCAGAGCCTGCCGGGGCCGGGCAGGCGCTCGAAGAGGCCGCGCACCAGCGGCTCAGCAGCGGCGAAGTTCCCGGCGGAGTGGATGGCCAGCTGGGCCGAGCCAACCAGGTTGAAGAAGATATTCCCCCCGCGCAGCAGCTCCTCCATAATGTCAATATGCTCAGCCAGGGGCGTCGCCGGGTCGAACAGGGGCGCGGCGCGCACCAGCAGCGCCCGATCCTCAACCGGCAGGGCGAAGAACTGGTCCACCGGCATCACCTCGGCCAGCATAATCGTGTCGAGGATGGGCTGCGAGAAGGCGCTGGCCACCGCCTGGAAGATCAGATCCTCAATCGTCTTGCCAAACAGCCCGGTGTTGATAATATCCAGATGCAGGCGCTGCTTAGCCAGCTCGTAGTACAGATCCACCGTGCGGTCGATCACATCCTGCCGGTCGCAGTGGTTGATATAGATCACCACCGAGAGCTCGAAGAAGAACTCCACGATATTGCGCAGGTCGCGCAGGGCGCCGGGGCCAACCTTACCCACCAGATCTTTAAGCAGCCCATAGGTAAAGTCGGGGTCGCCGCGCCAGATCAGATAGAGCGCGTCGCGGGCCACCCGGCGCAGGGCGGGGGAGCCCTTAGCGGCGGCCCAGAGGAAGATCTCGCGGGCGCGCGGGCCGATATAGTAGGCCGCCTTCAGGCCGGTGCGCCTGGCCTCGTCCGAGTCGCGCTGGCAGAGCTGCTTGATCAGCTCGTTGGCGGCAGCCGGCTCGTCGGCGTGCAGCTCCACCAGGCTCTCCACCACCAGCTCGCGCTGCTCCACATCGGGCGACTGGGCCAGCTCGGCGAAGCCATCGGGCTGGCGGTAGATCAACATGGCGGTGCGGGCCACATCCCAGGCCAGCGGGAAGCTGCGCACGCGGGACAGCAGGCCGCCGATCACCGCGCCGATCCCGTCGCGGGCCACGCCCTCGCGCAGGATGTGGCGGGCCAGCACATAGGCACCCACCTCGGCATAGGTGAAGCCAACCATCTCGCCGGAGAGCAGATCGCCGCTCAGCTCAGTCAGCACACCGCCGTCGAGCAGGCGCGTGTAGGCCGAGTCAGGGTCATCGCTGAGCAGGTCGTCGCGCAGCTGGTCGTTGCGGGCCAGGTCGCGGATGGGCGCGGCGGCCTGGCCGAGGCGCAGCATCTCGCCGGCCAGCTCCTCAATAAAGAGCTGCTCGCGGCGCTGGCGCACCCGCTCATCGAAGAAGCGCCGGAAGATCCCCAGGCTCAGCCCGCGCGAGGCCACCACCACCGGGCCGTCGCGGTAGGACTCGGCGAGCATGCGCAGGAGCAGCGGCTTGCGCAGGCGCTCGCGCAGGTGCAGGGGCAGCCCCTCCAGCGGCGTCTGGAGCTGGAAGAAGCGCCGGTAGCGCTCATAGGCGGCGGCCAGCTCGGCGGGGGCGAAGGGGTCAATCCGCAGGGTCGGCTCGCCATCGGCGGCGTAGTGATAGGCGCCCCAGAAGAGCCGGGTGGCCCCGGCGCGGTCGAGCTGGCTCCAGGTGGCGCTGTTGCAGCTGACCACGACCCGCAGATGTGGGCTGGCCACCCGGCCCACCAGGCCATCGATCTGCTTCAGCAGCGCCTCGGGACCAGCCTGGGCGCCGCTACGGTACTCATTGATCGCGTCGAAAATGATCACCAGATGCCTGCGGGCGGCGGCTGCCAGCTGCGCGATCTGGCTCAGGTCGCCCAGCAGCAGCTCAGGCAGCTCGCGGCCCAGGTCGCGGGCGATCTCCTTATCGATCTCGGGGCCGAGCGAGCCGCCGCAGCGATAGAGCAGCACAGCATCGCCGGAATCGCGCAGCTCGCTTGCCCAGCGGGCCAGCAGCGAGGTCTTGCCCACACCCGAGTCACCGATCAGCAGCAGGGCGCCGCTCGGGCCATCCATAAAGGCGGCCAGCTCATCCTCAGCGGCACGCGGGACATACGCCTCAGGGATGTAGGTGCCGAGGCGGCGCGAGCTACCCTGAAGCTCACGCAGGACGAAATCGCACTGCTGGCCAGCGGCATCGCGCACCTGCTCCCAGCCGATGCTGAGCGGGCGGTCAGGGGAAGGCGCGGGCAAGGCAGACGTCAGCGCGGCGCGGCGCGGCGCGAGCGCAGGGTCGCCCACAAAGGTGCGTGAGATCAGGGCGCCCGCGTCGCGCAGAGCCTGGCGCATGGCGGATGCCGAGGGCGGGCGGGCCTCGCGGCCAATCGCCAGGGCGCGGTCGAACACATCGCCGAGCTCCGGCGAAACCTCAGGGCTCAGCTCGCTCAGCGGGCGCAGCGGGTCGGGCCGACCAGACAGCAAGGCATCGGCGCGCACCGGCGCGTTGGCCGGCGCGCGGTCGGTGAGCATATGGTAGAGCGTGGCCGCCAGGGCGTAGAGATCAGAGCGCGGCTCAGTGCCGCTGGCGTCGATCTGCTCAAGCGGCGCGTACTGCAGCGTGTAGCCGAAGAAGCTGGTGTCCTGATCGGCGCCACGGGCCAGGCCAAAGTCCAGCAGCACCACCTGGCCATCGGGGGTAAGCTTCAGGTTCTGCGGCTTAATATCGCGGTGAACCACCGGCGGGGTGCGGGTGTGCAGGTACTCCAGGGCGGCCAGGATCTGGTCGGCCCAGTCGAGCACATCAACCAGGGGGAAGGGGCCACCACGGCGGGCCTGGAGAGCAGCCAGGTCGGCACCGCTAAAAAACTCCATCACCAAGAAGCGCCCCGAGGCGTCGCTAAAATAGTCGATCACCTTCGGCAGCGCCGGGTGGCGCAGGGCGGCCAGAAGCTGGGCCTCGTGCTGAAAGGCATCGGCGTTCTCAGCCGAGCTGCCGATCATCTGCTTGAGGGCGACCGTGTTGCGCAGGCGCTGGTCGACCGCCTCATACACGGCACCCATGCCGCCGCGCCCGATCAGGCGGACAATCTGATAGCGCTGGATCACGAGCGAGCCGGGCTCAAGCATAGATGGGATCCTCGCCGTTCGTCACCGCCGTGCCACGAGCTATTGTAGCACGGGAACAAGGGACAGGGGGCAGGGGACGGGGGACGGGGTAGGGCTGTTGCAACGTCCTGGGGCTTCGCCCCAGACCCGGTTTTTTGTTGGGTTTGGGCGGCTTCGCCGCCCAAACCCAACAAAAAAATACTGCGGGGGCGGCGAAGCCGCCCCCGCACCCCCACCGGGAGGTGACGTTGCAACAGCCCTGGGGGACAGGGGACAAGGTTTCAGTCTGTACGACCCTATGTTACACTGAAGGACAAACAGGCAGAAGATGGCCACACCTGTACCCTGTACCCTCTACCCTGACCGTGGAGCGCAGCCTATGACAGATGTCGAGATCCCGTTTGCCCGGCTGATCAGCCTAAGCGACGACATCGCGCCGATGGAGTTTCTGCTTAGCGGGCGCGAGCACAGCCTGGGCAGATCGCCCCTGTGCGACATCGTCATCCCGCGTAACAACATCTCGCGCATCCACGCCCGCGTCACCCGCGAGGGGCCGCGCTACCTGCTGCACGATGCGGGCAGCGCCAACGGCACGTTTATCAACGGCCAGCCGCTGGGCGCCCCGCACATGCTCAGTAACCGCGACGGGATCGGCCTGGGCAGTGCCGGTGAACTGCTGCGCTTCCTCGACCCCGACCCCACCGTCGTCACGGCCAGCCGCCTGCGTCTCGACGAGCGCACCCAGACCTTCTTGCTCGGGAGCCTGCCGCTCAGCCTGCCGCCCAACCAGTTCCGCCTGCTCACCCACCTCTACCGCCACATGGGCAATCTCTGCACCCGCGAGGAGTGCGCCGAGGCCGTCTGGGGCCGCGACTACGACCCCGGCATGGATGCGGAGTCGCTAGACAAGGCGATCAGCGGGCTGCGCAGCGCCCTGCGGCGCGCAGACGACGACGCGGCGGGCCTGCTCCAGACCCGCCGTGGCATGGGCTATGTACTGCTGCCGACGTTGACCACAGAGTAGGGGCGGCTCGTGAGCCGCCCTTACGTGGCGCTACATGCCAGGGCCACCACCGTCAGGTCATCGATCACCGAGCCGACCAGGGCTGGCAGGGCAAGGATGCGCTCGACCATCGCCGGGGCCTCCACATCATCGCTGAGCAGCTCGGCCAGGATCAGGTGGTCATCGGCGAGGGCCGGCCATGTGTCGAGCAGGCCATCGCTAAAGAGGATGAGCGCGTCGCCGGGGTTAAGCTGCACCTCGCCCTGGGCATAGGGCTCGCGGGAAGGCACGCCGAGCGGCACCCCGCGCGGGCTGAGCGTCTCAACGCTGCCGCCGGCCCGCCGTACAAAGACAAGCCCGTGGCCCGCATCAATGAACGAGAGCCGCCGCGATACAAGGTCAAGCTGGGCGTGGAACATCGTCACGAAGGCCCGCGCGTGGTTCAGGTCAGAGTCGAGGGCGGTGAGGGCGTAGCGCAGATTCACCAGCGGCGGCGTCTGCCGACCGACCGAGCGCATCACTGCGCGCACCGTCGTCATCAGCAGGGCGGCGGGCATCCCCTTCCCCATCACATCGCCAAAGGTCAGATTGAGCAGGCCGGGGCCAGGGCTGTGCCAGTCGTAGAAATCGCCGCCGACCTGGCGAGCCGGGATGCAGCGGGCGGCCAGGGTGAAGCCGGGCAGGCGCGGCATCTGGCGGGGCAGCAGGTCGCTCTGGACGCGGGCGGCACGGGCCAGCTCAACCTCAAGCTGCTGGCGCTGCTCCTCAAGCTCGTGCTGGAGGGCGCTGTTTTGACGGCGCAGGCGCAGGCGCTCCAGATTGCGCTCCAGCACCGTCTGAAGCTCTTCAGCCATGATCGGCTTGCGCAAGTAGTCGTCGGCACCCCGGCGCATCGCGTTCACCGCGATGCGCTCAGAGCCGTAGGCGGTGGTAAGAACGATGGCCGCGTCACAGCCGCTGGCGCGCAGGTTGTCGAGCACCTCCAGGCCATCGACATCGGGCATCAGCACATCAAGCAGCACCAGATCCGGGTTCATCTGCGAAACCATAGACAGCGCCTCGTGCCCAAGCGAAGCGCTGTCCACCACATAGTTCGCCGAACTAAGCCAGTGCTTGAGCAGATCGCGCACATACGGGTCATCATCGACGATCAGCACACGCGCCTGCGTCCCGAGGATCATGGCCGAGTCGATCACACTGGGCGGGGCATCCTGAGGGAGCGTATCATCGCGAAACAGATTGCGGGTGGCCAGCACGAGCTGGTTGCGCCCATGGTTCTTGGCCTGGTAGAGCGCAATATCGGCGCTCTCGCTCATAGCCGCAGCATCATCGAACGACTGGAGGCTCGCCACACCGCCAGAGAGCGTGACGATGAACTCAGTGTCGCCGGCGCGGTGGTGTACCTGAGCGAAGCGCTCGCGGATCGAGTCGATCACATTGAGCGCGTCCTGCCCGTCGGTCTCGGGCATGAGCACCACAAACTCCTCGCCGCCGTAGCGCCCGATCAGGTCTGACATGCGCATGCGCTGCTGGAGCATACGCGCCAGGCTTTTGAGCACTCGGTCGCCAGCGGCGTGGCCATAGCGGTCATTCACCTGTTTAAAATGATCAAGGTCGAGCAGGGCCATCGAGAATGGACGCTTGTTCCGGTGGGCGCGCGAGATCTCGCGGGCCAGCAAGTCCTCGGTGACGCTATGATTGAACAGGCCGGTCAGGCTATCGCGCAGCATCTGGCTGCGCATCACCCGGGCGCGGCGGATGCGGCTCGTCACCGCAGCCACCAGATGATCCGGGTCAATCGGCTTTGTGAGAAAGTCGTCGCCGCCCTCGTGCAGCGCGGAGAGCTGCGTAAGCCGATCCGTCTCGGCAGAGAGGAAGACGATCGGGATGCTATGCAGCTCGGGCTGCTGCCGAAGCACAGCCGCCAGCTCACGGCCCTCGCATCCCGGCATATACATGTCCATCAGGATCAGGTCGGGCTGGAGATCATGAAGCATCCCACTGACGACGGTGGGGTCGGTGATCACCGTGACCTGCATGCCAGCGACACGCAGGAAGGTGGCGTAGGTGTCCGCCAGGATCTGCGAGTCATCCACGATCAGGACTCGGTAGGGATCTGAGCGCTGGCGCTCGGTGATCTGATCGAGCTGGTCGATCAGCGTGCCGATATCGACCGGTCGCACAAAGTAAGCCCCGCCCCCAGCGCGCACAGCGTGCAGGCGTGCATCAAAGTCGCTGCGCTGCGCGATCACGATCAGCGGAACCGTCGTGGCCCGCATGTGGCGAAGCCGATCAATGGCGACGCGCGGCTCGGCATGCTCAAGGAAGGCCATATCGAGCACGAGGGCATCGGGAGGGGAGTCCTGGACAGCGGGAAGCAGCTCATCGATATGCGTGAAGACATTCGTCTCGTAGCCAAAGTTGGCCACCTGAGCAGCCAGAGACTCGCCCTCGTCGGCATCGGTGAAGAGAAAGCTAACGCAGGTTATAGCCACAACGGTGGGGGGCGACGTGTCAGGGCCGACAGGCACCAGCTCAGGGCCGCCGGACGAGATCTGCTGGAGGCCACGCACAAGATCGCGCACCTCAGCGATCAGCGAGGTGCCGCCCTCCCCCGCAGACAGCTGCCGCAGAGCCACCTCGATGGCGTGTGCGATGCTGCTCACCTGAGGAAATCCGAACGTACTCCCGGTGCCCGCCAGGTTGTGCGCCACCCGCTGGATATCCTCAAGGAGCGTCGGGGTTGCGGAACCAGCCTCAACCTTCTCCCAGTCACCAGCCATCTGGGCTGACTTCTCGGCCAGCTGAATAACGTAGCTCTGGCGCAACTCTTCGAAGCGTGCGCTGAAACTCTGCATAGTTTTATTGGTAGTCAGCGACTTTTCATTCACCTATAGTGTATATCATGTGAGATAGTAATCCAGTGCCATTCATGGCCCCATATGTAACAGATTCGTCACTTCTGGGCATGCGCGCGTGATGCGGGGCCGCCCTACGGGTAGATCCCACGGGTCGTCACGGCGTCGGCCACGCGCTGGACGGCGAGTATATAGGCGGCGGTGCGCATATGGACACAATTCTGCTGGGCCAGGCTCAGCACACTCTGGAAGGCGCGGGTCATCACCCGCTCCAGCTGTGCGTATACCTCACGCTCCGTCCAGAAGAACTCCTGTAGGCCCTGCACCCACTCGAAGTAGCTAACCGTGATCCCGCCGGCACCAGCGAGCACATCGGGCAGGACAAAGCACCCCTGGTCGTAGAGGATGCGGTCGGCGGCGGGGGTGATCGGGGCGTTGGCAGCCTCGGCAATTAGGCGGGCCCGGATGCGAGGGGCGTTCTCCTCGCTGATCTGAATGCCGAGGGCCGCCGGTACGAGCACATCGCAGTCGATCTCCAGCAGCTCGGCGTTGCTGATCTGATCGGCCTCGGCGAAGCCCACGACGCTGCCAGAGAGACGCTTGTGCGTAAGCAGGGCATCAACATTCAAGCCACCGGGGTTGTATACGCCGCCACGGCTATCGCTCACCGCCACCACCGTCGCCCCAAGCTCCGCGAGCATCCGCGCAGTGTTGGCACCGGCATTGCCGAAGCCCTGCACGGCCACCCTGGCCCGGCCCAGATCCATGCTCAGGTGGCGGGCCGCCTCTGAGAGCACATACACCACGCCGCGTGCCGTGGCATCGCTCCGGCCCTCGGAGCCGCCGATATTCAGCGGCTTGCCCGTCACCACCGCCGGCACCGTGTAGCCCTTATGCATCGACACTGTATCCATGATCCAGGCCATAATCTGCGGGTTCGTGTTCACATCGGGCGCGGGGATGTCCTTCTCGGGGCCAATCACCAGGCTGATCTCGCTGGCGTAGCGGCGGGTAAGCCGCTCAAGCTCGCTCTCCGAGAGCGTCTTCGGGTCTACCACAACGCCGCCCTTGGCCCCGCCGTAGGGCAGGCCGCTCACCCCACACTTCCAGGTCATCAGCATCGCCAGGGCGCGCACCTCGTCCAGACTCACGCTCGGGTGGTAGCGGATGCCGCCCTTGGTCGGCCCGCGCGAGAGGTTGTGCTGGATGCGGTAGCCCGCATAGACACGGGTGCTGCCGTCGTCCATCTTCACCGGGAAGTTCACGCACAGCTCGCGCTGTGGGACGCGCAGGTGGCTGCGCAATGACTCGGGGAGATGAAGCAGATCTGCGGCGATATCGAACTGCTCCTGAGCAATCACAAAGGGGTTCAGCGCCTCGGTAATCATGCGAACGGGCCTCCTCGTCACTGAGTTGGTCATCGTCTGATCGTCGTGACAGCATTGGCACAACGGCGCTATTGTACCACTCCACACAAGGAATGGGATGATAATTCATATCGTGAGCGAGCACGATCTGTGATACTTCAGCGTCGCCCTATGCCCAATGCGCAGCCATGCTGATCGCCGCGTTTATTAGGAACAAGGCAATACCGCAGAAGGAACGCTGTTGCCTTCTCCCGACTCCCGACTCCTGACTCCCGACTCCCGACAGCCTATTTCCAGGCGTAGCACGCGGTGTTATAGTGAGCACACCATGCGCCAATGTCCATCCTGTGGCGAAAACATTCCAGACGACCACCGCTACTGCGGGTATTGCGGTGTGCGGATCGACGCGCCCATAGGCGCGGACTCCTCCAGCGAGCAGCGTGAGGCAACCGTGATGTTCGTCGATGTGACGAACTTCACTGCGGCATCACACAGTATGGACAGCGAGCAGGTGTTCACCTGGATGGATGAGACGATGCGCCTGCTGGCGACGGTCGTCGATCACTACGATGGCACCATCGACAAGTTCACTGGCGACGGCCTTATGGCGCTGTTCGGGGTTCCCATCGCCCACGAGGACGACCCGGAGCGCGCGGTGCGTGCGGCGCTAGAGATGCAGCAGGCCCTAGCGCCCCTGCGCGCCCGGCTGGCTAAGGAGCGCGGCGCAAGCTTTCAGGTGCGGATCGGGCTGAACAGCGGGCCGCTGGTGGCCGGCATGATCGGCGGCGAGCGCCACGGAGAGTACACGGTGCTCGGCGATAGCGTGAACCTGGCCTCGCGCCTGGAGAAGGCCGCCGAGCCAGGGACGGTTCTGGTAAGCGCCAGCACCTACGCCCGCACCGCACCGCTGTTCAGCTTCCAGCCGATGCCGCCTCTGAGCGTGAAAGGGGTGAGCGAGCCACTCCAGACCTACAGACCGCTCGGGCCAGCCGCGCAGCCCGGCTCGCTCCGTGGGATCGCCGGGCTGCACGCGCCCCTGATCGGTCGCGCCACCGACCTGGATCAGCTACGATCACATATTGGAGCCATCTGCGACGACCGGCGGCGGCGAGTCGCCCTGATCTCCGGCGAGGCTGGCGTTGGCAAGAGCCGCCTGGTGGTCGAGCTGCGCCACAGGCTGGCCGATCTCCCCATGCGCTGCATTCAGGCGACATGCCGCTCGCATACACGATACACGCCGCTCTGGCTGGCGGGCGAGGTGCTGCGCGAGCTGATCGGGGTCGGGCCAGCCGACCCGCCCGCCGTGCGCGACGAGCGTCAGATCGCCTTCCTCCAGCGCCATAAGCTCTCCCCGGCAGACATTCTGCCCTACCTGCGCCACGCCATGGGCGAGGCCGAGCTCTACCCCGAGACAACCCACCTGGCCGCCCTTGACCCGAGCATGCTCCAGCTCCAGACACAGACCGCGTTCCGCCTGGCCCTGCTCGCGGAGACACGCACCGAACCTCTGATACTCATCTGCGACGACCTCCACTGGGCCGACGAGCCCTCGCGCGATCTGCTGCGCTACGTGATGGATACGACCCGCGATGCGCCCCTGGGCATGGTCTTTATCTTGCGCGCCTCCGAGATCGATCTGGCGCGCAGCCTCATCGCCAATGTAGAGTCGATGCTCTGCGAGGTTCACCTGAGCGCCCTTAGCGAGACAGAGGGGCTCGCTCTGATCGACGAGTTGCTCCAGCGCCCGCCCGGCTCCGACTCGATCCTGGCCACGCAGATCGTCGAGCGAGCGACAGGCAACCCCTTCTATATCGAAGAGATCATCCGTATGCTGATCGAGCAGGGCGGGCTCACGCTCGGCGCAAGCGGCTGGGAGATCGCCCCGCACGTCGGCGATCTGCTTGGCAGCGTGCCGCCCAACCTGCGCGACTTGATCTTAGCCCGCTTCGACCGGCTGCCGGCTGATCTGCGGCTCACCCTCCAGCGCATGGCGGCGATCGGGCGGGCGGCTCCCCTTCGGCTGCTGGCCCGGCTCGACGGAGGCACGGATCAGCTCACAGGCGAGCGCCTGCACGAGCTGGAAGATCGCAGCTTTGTGACCCACGTCGCGCGCGCGGAGCCGGGCTACGCGCTTCAGAACGCCCTCGCCCAAGATGCAGTGTACGAGACAATGCTGCGCCGCGACCGCCGCCAGCTGCACACGCTGATCGCCGAGGCGGTGGTGGCCGAGAGCTGCTGGGAGCCCGACGAGCGAAGCGATGTGCTGGCGCACCAGTACGCAGAGAGCGCCACACCCCAGCTGGCGATCCCCTATCAGATCGAGGCCGCTGATCACGCCGAGCGGCGCTTCGCCAGCGCCACAGCCGCGCAGCTCTACCGGCAGGCAATCATCCTGATCGAGCAGTATCCGGCGGGCCACGGCGAGCACGCTGTCCGCGCACGCATTGGGCTCGGCCGCGCCCTCAAGTACCTCGGCAGCTTCGCCGAGGCTGCCGACGTGCTAGAGGAGGCCCGCGAGCGATTGCTGGTGGGCGGCTTGTCGCACGACACATGGCGTGCGAGTAGCGTCGCTGTCCTTGGAGAGCTGGCCGACGTACGTACCCGCGAGGGCCAGCTCGATACGGCAGCCGATGCCATCCAGACCGGCATCGCCCTTCTAGGCGCAGACGGCCTCCGCAGCATGTTGGCGGCATGGCAGATGTTGATGGAGCGGCTTGCCTGGATCAGGTTCCGCGAGGGCCAGCTCGACCAGGCCCGCGAGATCGCGGACGCTGCGGTCGAGGCCGCAGGGCCTTCGGCCGACCCAATCACCATGGCGAACCTGTTCCGAGTGCTGGCCGGCGTCTACTACCAGCAGGATCATCTTGCGGAGGCGGCTAACTATGTCGAGCGTAGCCTGACGATCTACCGTGGCATTGGCTACACGCCGGGGATCGCTACCGCCCTCGACAACCTGGGCAGCCTCTACTACACCCAGGGGAAGTGGCCCGCAGCCCTCGCCAGCTTGGAGGAGACCCTCCACCTGCGCGATGAGATCGGCTATGTGCCTGGCCAGGCGCTGACCCTGGCCAATCTCGGACAGCTCCGCATGGCGGTGGGCGATCATGTGCAGGCAGCGGCAGACCTTGAGCGCAGCTGGCGGATGAGCGCACAGGTCGGCGAGGAGCTTGCTGTCATCCACGCCACGATTGGGTTGATCCACCTTGACCTAATCAGCGGAAACCTTGTTGCGGCAAGAGCACACCTCAACGAGGCGCACGCACATATCAATGCCGTGGGCGAGGACGAAGCCATCCAGATCTTCTGGCTCCAGGCACTTGTGCAGGCTCGTAGCGGCGACCTAGTCGGCGGGTATGCCCAGGCCACCGAGGCTCTCAGCTTGGCACAGAAGACTGGTCTACAGGATCAGGAGACGGAGTGCCTCCTGGCGATCAGCGAGATCGAGGTGCTCCAGGGGAAGGCCATCGCGGCAGAGCAGCACCTCCGCACCGCTGTCGCCAGCAGCCGAGAGAGGGGTGACTTCTACCAGCTCGGGCTCGGGCTCCTCGCCCTCGGGCAGCTCTATATCGATCACGGAATCGCTAAAGATGCCCACGCAGTGCTTAGTGAGGCCGTGAGCCATCTGGAGCAACTCGGGGCCAGATTCGACCTGGCCCGCGCCCGTGCATCTCTCGCCAACCTCGAAACGCCCGCATCATCATAAACAGCGCGGGGGATGGCCGATGTATCGGCCATCCCCCGCGCTATTGCTCCGTCCGTCACACCCAACGACACCCCTACGGCACGTTCACCCAGCTCGTCGTCATAATGCTGTCCGTCGTCGGATCTATCGCCGATGCCCAGGCCATCTTCCGACTCGAATCGACCAATGCGTCAGCCCAGGTAATTCCACCATACCAGTCGCTCAGACCGCTCATCCAAACCACGCGGAGGCTCGGGTCAACCTTTGCGGCGGCCTGACCACTGAGCAGGCCATCCAGCCACGTGCCCTCACCATCCCACAGCAGCATGCTGCTCGCCCAGGCCATCTTGCGGCTCGACTCAACCGACTGGCTAAGCAGTGTTATTGTGCCACCGGCCCAGATGATCTGCGCATCAGGCATTGGGATCAGGCCACTCGCCCAGGCCATCTTGCGGCTCGCCAACACGTCCTGCGTCAGCCAGCCGTCCGGGGCAGACCAGGCACCCAGGCTGAGGAAGCGACCATCAGCGAAGCCGATGTAGTACAGCTGGGCCGTGGCGTCAGTGCTCTGCGCCATCTTGACTAACCCCTGGTAGTGGTAGGTCAGGTCGCGATCCGTCAGGAAGCCGTGCTTAAGGTCAGCCTTGATATCCATGCCAGCATTGGCGGCCGCCTTCGACTTGAACGTGCCCAGAACCGCGTCGGGGGCCCAGATCCGCCCCGCGCCCTGTCGGAAGACCGTGTAGACAAGCTCGGCCGGGTCGCCGGCTACCGCCGGGCGGGCCGAGGCCATCAGCCGGTACTTGACCTGATCCGGCGTGAGCTTGGGGTTGGCCTGCAAGGTCAGGGCGGCCACACCCGAGGCCACAGCAGCCGACATGCTCGTGCCGCTCATCCGGAACAGGCTCGTGGTAACGGCGTTATCCGGGTGGATCTGCACAATCTGCTGGGATTGCGTCGGGTCCGTCGGGTCCTTATACATAAAGGTGATGATGTTCACGCCAGGCGCGAGGATGTCGGGCTTGACGAAGCCATCGCCGGTGGGGCCAGCCGCCGACCAGTTGGGGATCGTGTCGTCAGCCCAGTAGCCCGGCGTGCGGTGCTCATCGACGGCACCAACCGTGATCACGTAGGGGTCGTTCCCTGGCACGGTGATACTGCCCGGGGCTGAGCCGTTGTTGCCGGCGGCCGCGATGACAACGATATCACGCGACCATGCCTGCTCGACGGCCCGGTTCAACGGATCGACGAAGTACGGAACCGACGTGGGTGCGCTGATCGAGAGGTTCATCACCTTCACGTCGTAGCGATTGCGGTTCTTCACCACATACTGGATACCCTTGATCACTGTCGCGTAAGTGCCCGTGCCGTCGTCCCCGAGCACGCGAACGCTGAGGATGTCGGCGGCCGGCGCGACGCCGAGGGTGACGCCCGTATTGCTATCGGTGAAGTTATTCCAGATGATGCTGGCGACAGCGGTGCCGTGGCCGTAGCCGTCATTCGTGTCGGTGTGGCCCAGCCAGCAGTAGCCATTGCCCTGGGTGCCTACCAGCTGCGTCTTGCCGTGCTGCTTGGTGATGGTGGCGCAGGTGCTATCGACAAAGTCGGCCTGGCCGACAAACTGCTTCGCCACGACCTTCCCGAGGGTGGCGCGCACCTGCTTGTCGAAGTAGATGCCCGAGTCGACCAGGGCGACCGTCACGCCGTCGCCACGGATCGGCTTGCCAGAGCGCAGCAAGGTGCTGTGCAGTGTATCTGCGCCGATGTCGATAGGCACCGGGTTCACAATATTCCAGACCGTCGGGTCAGCGGTGGACTGCGCATCAGGGCGGCCGTCCCACTCGCTTGGGAGGGGAAGATCCGTCACCCAGCCATCCCAGTCAGAGGATGTGACGCCGTAGTTTAGCACTACCGAGATGATCCCAGGGGTGGAGGCCAAGGCGCTCACCGCCGAAGCGGGAATATCAGCGGCCACCGCTTCGATCAGCCACAGGTCATCGGTCACTGTCCCGCCAATCGCCTCAACGGCCTGGGCGGCATTGCTGCCGCTCACGATAACGCTAACTTGGCCGACTGTCTGGGCAGCAAGTGCGGGGTCAACATAGGCAGCAGAGGCGGCAACTCTCGGTGTCGCGGGCGATGTGCAGGTGAGCAGCACCAGAGCCGCGAAGAGGGAGAGCGCAGTGGATAGGTGGGTGCGGTTCATGAGAATGCTCCTCTCCAACTAACTCGATAGCGTCGCTAGGTATCCGCGACACTCCTAAAGCAAGTATAAAGAGGAGGTTTCGGTTATCTTTCGGTCGGTGGCAACAGCAGAGCTGTTGCCACGCCCTGGGGAGAGCATCAGGGGGCGTGCCGGGTAGATACGCTCATGGCGGTGTAGGCAGCCACAGCGGCATCATCCAGCTCGCAGCAAGGGTCAACACCGGAGTGTTTGAGGTAGCGCCGGTAGGTGTCTTCGAGATCAATACGCAGGCCGAGACGCTCGTATGCCTGGAGCAGCATGGCAACCACATCGTCGGCTGCGGGGTCTACTTCTAGCGCCCTGCGACAGAACAGGACGCACTGACGATCATTGCCCTGCTCCAAGGCGTGGCTCGCCAGGCGCTCAGCGGCGATCACAAAGCTGTTGGAGATCATTGTCCGCCGCTCGGCACCCCAGTCGCTCGCACGCGGGATGGCCTGCATATAGGGGCCATCGTAGAGGGCGATCACCTGGTGGTAGAGCGCCGCCGCCGCCGCGAGGCCGGCCTGATCCTCGCGCTGGGTGGCCAGATCATAGGTGCGCTCGAAGTGGTCGGCGTCGCACATGTAGATCCTGGGGCTCAGGGCGCAGTGATCTCTATCGACGACAAGCGCCTCATGGGCAAACTCGGGAGAGCCAAGCTGTATGAGCATCTGGCGGAGGGCGCCGATGGTGCGCGAGAAGCTCGCGGCGCTCACGTGGTCGCCCCAGACCGCCTCGGCCAGCTCGGCTCGACCGGTGCCTCGGTGCCCACAGTGGACAAGGTAGGCAAAGATGCCTTGCACCTTACGCCCACCGGCCCGCCCACTCTCGGCCTGAGACCAGTCCTGCGGCAGTACCTCGCGGCCATGGACAAAGACCTGAAACTCGCCCAGGCAACGCACGTAGATGCCACGAAACGGCTCCAGCACAACGTGAATACCGCTCGTCTCTGCGAGTGACAGCAGCGCGGCGCGGGCCTGATGACAGATCTCGGGGTCGGGGTCATCAAGCATGCGGCGCAGGTAGGTGATGCCGCGCTCGCCATATGTGGCAATCAGAATAACGCCGACCTGACGACGTACGTCTGGGTCGGCGTGTGTAAGAAGCGGCAGATACAGCGCCGTTGGGTTGCCCATAGCGGCTAGAAGAGATCGCCGAGCCAGCTTGGCGATGACACAGATGCGAGCGACTCGAAGAGCAGCAGCATCCCGCCCACGGCGGCAGTGATCCGCAGCAGTGAGAGATCGTTCTCGGTAAATGCGCCGTCGATCTTGTTGATCAGCTGGAGCACGCCGCGAACCTGGCCAAGGGCGACGAGCGGAACACAGAGCATCGACTGTGTATGAAAGCCCGTCTGCCGATCAAACGTCACCTCAAAACGAGGGTCCTGGCTCACATCGGGGATCAGCAGCGACTCACCGTTGCGGGCAACCCAACCAGCGATGCCGCGATCCAGCGAGAGCCGGCGCTGGCTCAGCTCATTCTGGAAGGGGCCGAGGACCACCTCGAAGACGAGCCGATTATCAGAGGGGTCGAGGCGAAACAGGGTCCCCGCTTCAACTGAGATCAGATCGCGGACGATCGTCATCAGCTTCAGCATCGCGTCCTGAGCGGTCTTCGCCTTGGTGACGCTGCGGATCACGGTGGCGACCGTGCGCATCTCGAAATCGCTATGGTTCATCTGCTCAACTGAATGGCGCAGCTTGAGGTTGGCGCGGGCCTGATCGATGTAGCAGGTCGCAAGCGCGATTGTGTAGGGAGACAGCGTCGAATCGGTTGTGCCAGGGGGAAGCAGGCCAACGGTCGCCGCAGCAGATACGCCAGTGCTCAGATGATCGTCGGCCCCAGAGGCGATCAGGAGCAGATCATACATAGGCTGGCCTTTGGCAGCGTGCAGGGCAGAAACCACGTCTACAGCGACGCCGCGATTCGCCAGGAAGCTACACAGCGCATGCTCCGGCCCGTGGCTGAGCACCAAGGCACGAAGATCGGCCTGTGATGGCGTATAGGCATCGAGCATCGTCATGAGCGAATCGCGCAGCTCTTGCTGCTGGCCCAAGACTCGCTCAAGATCGCTCCGAGAGACATAGCCGCAGCGCACCAAGATCTCACCCAAGCGGTCGCCCGGATAATCCTGCTGCTGGAGCAGGAGGGCGGCATTGATCTGCTCCTGGGTGAGCATGTCTTCAGCGACGAGCAGTGCGCCGAGAAGGGGGACGATGGGTTTCTCCGGTGTTTTCATGACGGGCCCCTCGCTGGCAGCGCTCTTAGAGCACTGAGCAGCATGATTGGCTAACGAGCTACTGTTGCACTTACCCTATCCATGCACAAGATTCGGATGAAGGCGGCTGACAGGCGCATCCTCCACATTACCGTCTTGTCATTATACATCGCCACGCAAGGAAGAAGGGACATCGCCGAGCTGGTGGAACGTCACCTCCCGGTGGGGGTGCGGGGGCGGCTTCGCCGCCCAAACCCAATAAAAAATAGGTCTGGGGCAAAGCCCCAGGACGTTGCAACAGCCCCGGGCTGTTGTAGCGCCGCCCCTACATTCAGTGCCGCGCGAGAAACTCCTCCATCACCGCGATGTACTCGGGGAAGCGGGTGAGCGCGGTGATATGGCCCCTGCTGTGGAAGGTATGAGTCTCGGCCTGGGGGAAGCGCGCGCGCAGGCCCGCGCGCTCGGCGGACGAGAACAGCGGGTCGGCGGCGGTCTCCAGGAGCAGGGTCGGCCCGCCCCAGCAGACGGGCGGGCGGATCAGATGGCCCTGGCGATCCATATCGATCATCACGCGCACCCGGTTCACAAACTCGGGCACCGTGAGCATGGCGACCACGCCCTTGAAGTAGCGCTGCCAGAATGAGTGGCTCGTCGTATCGCCCTTGAGCACGTAGGCCAGGACGGCGGCGAGGGTGGCATGAAGCCCCAGTCGCGGCATCTGCGCGATCGCCGTGATCGCTATCTGTAACGCCAGCGCCCGATCTGGCCGAGGCACGCCAGTGTCGCCGATCAGCAGGCTGGCGACCCGATCGGCATGGCGGCAGATGAGGTACTGCGCCACCATACCGCTGTAGGACGCCCCGATCAGGTGGATCGGCCCGTCGGCGGCCTCGGCCGCGAGCAGGCCGTCGAGCCCGTCGAGCAGCTGCACGAGCGAGCCAACATTGGCCGGGTAGCTCGGGGCGATCACGCGGCAGTGCCGCTCAAAGGCCGCAATATAGGGGAAGGCCATCTCGGCGATCCCAGGGGCGCCAGGCAGCAGCAGCAGCGTATCTGGCCCGCTCCCGCCGACAATATAGCTCCACTCGATGCCCGCAAAGCGAGAGCGCACCGTCCGATGCGTCGCCCGGAATGTCGCCAGCTGTGTGTCGAGGTTGGATGACATGGTTGATGCCCACATTGAAAAGAGATGTCTGCACGATGCAGCACCAGCGATAGTGTACCAGAGCTGAGAGGCCGTGATGCCACAGCCTATGTCGCAGGCGCGGGCATTGATCGCACCTCCTCGCGGAGCGAATCGGCATCCCAACCAGCGTCCCGCTCAAGGTCGGGCGACTCGCGGTCGGCTCGCATCTGCCGCTCCAGCGCCTCGATCCGCTCGCGGGCCATGCTGATGTAGCCTGCCTTATCGCCGCTCGGGCCGGTCAGCTCACGCAGCGCCGCCTCCTCGTGGCGCAGAAATGCCTGGGCCGCGCGCCGGGTGGTGTAGCCGTGCGCGCCCAGCAGGCGCATCACATCCACGCCACTGCGCACGGCGGTGTCGATGTCCTCGCGGTAGACGTGGCTCACCCCGGCTGCGTAGAGCGCGTGGGTGTCGGGCCAGTCGAAGCTGCGGGCGATGATCGTCAGGTGCGGGAAGTGCGTGCGCGCCGTGTGGACAAGCTCCAGAGTCTTCTCGGGGCTATCGAGGGCCAGCACTAGCACGCGGGCCTCGCCGGCCCCCGCCGTCTCCAGCAGGTCGTAGCGCGAGGCGTCCCCATA
Organism: Chloroflexales bacterium ZM16-3; assembly: GCA_004138175.2. Taxonomy (GTDB): domain Bacteria; phylum Chloroflexota; class Chloroflexia; order Chloroflexales; family Chloroflexaceae; genus Oscillochloris; species Oscillochloris kuznetsovii. The sequence goes on from RYFE02000008.1 coordinate 62,267, forward strand.
GTAGACCTTCAGGCCCATGCGGCGCAGCAGATCGACCCGGTCGGAGTCGATGTCGAGGACGGTGGCGCTGACCCCGTTGGCCCGCAGCATGCGGCCGACGGTTGAGCCGAAGCTGCCGAACCCGGCGATGATCACAGGCGACTGCTCATCAATCGCGTCGTCCGCGCGGGGCTGGCCCTGGCGGGTGCCGAAGCGCGGCTGCACGAGGCGCTCGTTGATGATCAGCAGCAGCGGGGTGAGGGCCATGGAGATGGCCACCGCGGCGACGATCGGGCTGGTGATGGCTGTATCGAGCACGCCCTGCTGGTTGGCGAAGGAGCAGAGCACAAAGGCGAACTCGCCCACCTGGGGCAGCGCGAAGGCGAAGAGCAGCCCCTGGTCGAGGCTGAGCTTAAAGACCCGCGAGAGGCCAAAGAGCACGGCGAACTTCAGGGCGATGATCGCCAGCACGAGGCCAGCAATCAGCAGCGGCTGGGCCAGAATGAGCGCAAAGTCCACTGATGCGCCCACGGCGATGAAGAAGAGGCCGAGCAGCAGCCCCTTGAAGGGGTCGATGTCGCTCTCTAGCTCGTGGCGATACTCGCTGTTGGCCAGCACCACGCCAGCCAGAAAGGTGCCCAGGGCCGGGCTCAGTCCGACGGCGGTCATCAGCAGGGCGATGCCGATCACCAGCAGCAGCGCGGCGGCGGTGAAGAGCTCGCGCAGGCGGGCGGCGGCGACCGCCCGCAGGGCAGGGCGCACCAGGAAGCGCCCGGCCAGGATCACCGCCGCCACCGCCCCCAGGACTGCCAGGGTCTGCGCCCAGCCCGGCATCCCGCCCACCAGCGTCGTCGCCTCGGCGGCGTGGCCGGCGTCGCCCTCGGCCGCGTGGGGCGCGGTGGCCAGCAGCGGGAAGAAGGCCAGCATCGGGATGACTGCGATGTCTTGGAAGAGCAGCACGGCGAAGGAGCTCTGGCCGCCCTCGGTCTTCAGCACACCCTTCTCGGCCAGCGACTGGAGCACGATGGCGGTTGAGGATGGCGCCAGGATCATGCCGATAGCCAGGGCTACCTGCCAGCTCATGCCGAGGGCCAGCGCCACACCGGCCACGGCCAGCACGGTGAGCAGCACCTGGAGGCCGCCCAGGCCGAGGATGGGCGCGCGCAGCCGCCAGAGCAGAGCCGGCTCAAGCTCCAGCCCCACCACAAACAGCATCATCACCACGCCGAACTCGGCGAAGTGCATCACGTCCTGGCCCTCGGCGCCCACCAGACGCAGGCCAAAGGGGCCGATGGCGATGCCGGCCAGCAGGTAGCCCAGCACCGACCCGAGGCCGAGGCGTTTGGCGATCGGCACGGCCACCACGGCCGCCGCCAGGTAGATGAATGCCTGGAAGAGAAAGCTTTCGCTGCTCACTCTGGCACCTCCTGGCCGATCAGCTTATCCAGGGCCAGGTTCAGGCTGGCCTGACCCCGAGCGGCCTCCAGGTCGATCCGGCCCGCGTGGAGCAAGCTCAGCAGCTGGCGGTAGCGACCAACCTCCCGCTCGATCTCTGCCTCATCCATGCGGTGGGTGCCCTGGATGAGATAGGGCGGCAGGTACTCCATCCCACAGAGGTAGGCCGTCTGCTCAATCGGGGCCAGCAGGTCACGCATAGTGAAACGGTTATAGCCATCGCGCCGGTAGGCGTCCGCCGGCCCGCCGGTGCTGATCAGGCTGAGCAGCCGCTTGCCGCGCAGGGCCGTGCCCTGCGCGCCGTAGGCCCAGCCGTGCTCAAGCACCAGGTCCTCCCACTGCTTTATGATCGCTGGCGTGCTGTACCAGTAGAAGGGGTGCTGGAGGATGATCAGGTCGTGGGACAGCAGCAGCTCCTGCTCGCGGGCCACGTCGATGTCGAAGTCCGGGTAGGTGTCGTACAGGTCGTGTACGGTGATCCCGGACAGCTCCGGCACCGCGCGGATCAGCCGACGGTGGATGCGTGATTTGTCCAGGGCCGGGTGGGCGAAGAGGATAAGCATTTTGGTCATAAGCATTGAGTGTTGAGGATTAATAACTCAGGGTTATATTAATCATACCTGAGAACAGCAATACTTGCTCTTGACCATGTGGGTGGGCGACGACCGACGACCGAGCGGGCAGCGGGGCGAGCGACACGAAATGGTAATTTCGTGTCGCTCGCCCCGCTGCCCGCTCGCGTTTTCCGCAGCTTTTGATCCAGCGCCCCTACGGCGCGGGGATGAACTCCTCGGCGCTGGCGATGCTGCGCACAAAGGCGGCGATCAGCCGCGCGGCGGCCTCCACATCCGCCAGGGCGACCATCTCATTTGGCGAGTGCATGTAGCGGTTGGGGATGGCGACCACGCCGGTGGCCACACCGCCACGGGCCTTGTGGATGGCGTCGGCGTCGGTGCCGGTGTAGCGCGGGGTGATCTGCAGGCTGTAGGCGATCTCCGCCTGCTCGGCCACATCCACCAGGCGCGCGTAGACCAGCGGGCTATTGGCCGCGCCGCGCGAGAGCACCGGCCCGCCGCCCAGCTTCACATCGCCGTACTGCTGCTTGTCCGACTCGGGGTGGTCGGTGGCGAAGGTCACGTCCACGACGATGGCGACCTGCGGGTCGAAGTTGAATGCGGCGGTGGCCGCGCCGGCGAGGGTAATCTCCTCCTGGGCGGTGGCGACGGCGGCCACGCTGGCAGTGGGACGATCCTGGCTGAGCAGGCGCAGCGCCTCCAGCACCGTGAAGGCGCCGATGCGGTTGTCGAGCGAGCGGCTGACGATGCGGCCGTGGGGCATCTCGTAGAGCGGCGCGTCGATCACGCCGACGCAGCCGACCCGCACGCGCTCCAGAGCCTCGTCGCGGCTATCAACGCCGATATCGATCCACATCCGCTCGATGGTGCTGGCCTGGCCGCGCTCATCGGACTTGAGCAGGTGGATGGGCTTCTTGCCGATCACGCCGACCACCTCGCCGGCGTGGCCGAGCAGACGCACCCGCTGGCCCACCAGCACCTGAGCGTCCCACCCGCCAATCGCCGAGAAGGAGAGGAAACCATTCTCGTCGATATAGCTGACCATCAGGCCGATCTCGTCGATATGGCCAGCCAGCAGCACGCGCGGCCCGGCCCCCTCGATCAGCGCGTAGCTGTTGCCGCGCACATCGGTGTAGACCTTATCAGCAAAGCCCTTCGCCTCGTCGCGCCAGACCTTCGCCGCCGCCGCTTCGTCGCCCGAGGGGCTAGGGGTACTCAGCAGCCGCTTCAGAAAGGCCACTCGTAATTCATCCATGGGGTACATGCTCCTGGGTCAGATCAAAGATGGCGCATTATAGCACTCCTCTCTGTTCTGTCACTGCCAGCGATCCATGGTATTCTTCATCCTAAGACAGGGGACAGGGGACAGGGGACAGGGGACAGGGAGCACAGTAATGAGACGTATCGCAATTATCTATAATCCTTTCTCTGAGGCATCGATCAGCCACTCGACAAAGCTTGCCGAATGGCTACAGGCGCGTGGGATCGCCGTCTGGCGCGGGATCTCGCAGGAGTGCCGCGACTGCCCAGACGTGATGGATGAGGCCGACCTGATGGTGGCGATGGGCGGGGACGGAACCGTGCTGCGGGCGGCCCGACTGGCCTTCCCCACCAGCTTGCCGGTGCTGCCGGTGGCCCTCGGGCACCTCAGCTTTATGGCCGAGATCGGGCCGACGGAGCTGTATGAGGGCATTGAGACGCTGCTCCAGGGCGGGGGCTGGCACGACGAGCGCTCCCTGATCGACGCGTCGCTCTGGCGCGAGGGCGAGCACATGCTGGACTTTGTGGCCCTGAACGAGGTGGTCATCTCGCGCCGCGAGGTGAGCCGGGTGATCAACGTCGAGGTATCGATCGACGGGTCGCCCCTGACCACCTACATGGCCGACGGCCTGATCGTCGCCACCGCCACCGGATCGACGGCCTACGCCATGGCGGCCGGCGGCCCGATCGTCGACCCGCGCTCGCGGGCGCTGGTGCTCGTGCCGATCGCCGCCCACCTGACAAACGTGCCCTCGATGGTGCTCCACGAGGGCGCGGTGGTGACGACCGCCCTGCGCAGCCGCGACAACGCCAGCATCGCGATCGACGGGCGCGGCAACCTGCCCCTGCGTGAGGGCGACGAGGTGATGGTGCGCCGCAGCTCTCAGGTCTGCACCTTCGTGCGGCTGCGCCACAGCAGCCAGTTCTACACCCAGCTCGCCGCGAAGCTCAGGAGATAAATGTGTATTGGGGTTGGGCAGCTTCGCTGCCCAACCCCAATACACATAAAAATGTGGGGGCGGCTGCGCCGCCCCCACGCCCCTGCCGGCAGGCGGCTAAGGTAGAGGGATGCCCAGCGTCGTCGCCCCGCCGCGCGTGCCGCCGCCGGGGTAGATCGAGCGCTCGGCGATGATCGGCTGGGTGCCGCGCACCACCGCCGCCACCGAAGGCTCGTCGGGGTAGAGCTCGTGGACGGCCAGGGTGTAGCGGGACTCGGCCGGCACGCGGAACTGCTGCTGCGCCGTGGCCCCGTCGCTAAACACAAAATCTACTGTGACGGTTGCTGGCGCGGGGTTGGGGTTGCTCACGCACAGGTAGTAGCTCGCATCGCGGGTGCGCCCGTCCACGAAGGCCCAGCGATAGCCGGGGGCCAGCGCGCCCGCGCCAACCGAGCCCGCCGCCCCATCGTTGAAGGTCATGGCCCGCTCCACGGCCACCGGCCGGTCGGACGTCACCTCTGTGGAGACGCCGAGGTTGGGAACGACATCATTGACGTTGATCACCAGCTGGGTGCGCGGCGGGATGGCGTAGCGCCGCACGTCGCTGGTGCCATCCGGCCCCATAAACACGGCCTCGGTGTTGGCCGGCTGGTCGTTGGGGTTGAGCACCAGCAGGCGCATCTGGAAGCCGTTCTGGGTGGTGCCCTCGGCGAAGAGCCAGCGCCGCGAGAGCGTGTCGATGCCGCGCCCGGTGTGCAGCCCGGTCTCGCGCAGGCCGAAGCGCATGGTGCGCTCCACGGCGATCGGCTGGGCCGCGATCACCCGCGCGCCGAAGCTGGCGTTCGGCAGCACGTCGTTCACCGCCACCACCAGCCGGTCGCGCCCGTTGACCTGCACCTTCTGCTCGAACTGGGTGCCATCCTCTCGCATATAGGTGATCGTCACCGGCACGGCGGCGGCCTGTGGGTTGAAGAGGATCAGGTAGGTGCGGTTGGTGTCCTCGGTCGAGCCCTCAGCGAAGTACCAGATCCGCGAGAGCCGATCGATACCGGGGCCACCATCCACATCGGTGGTCAGGTTCATGCTGCGCTCGGCCAGGATGGGCGCGCTCGACTCGACGATGGCGGGCAGCGAGCTGGTGTCCGTGATCACATCGTTCAGAATCATGTCGCTGCGCGCACCGGCGGGCACGCCGACGATCCGGGTCAGCGGTGACTCGCCGCCAAGGATGAGCGTCACCTTGGCGTCGGCCTGGGTGCCGGTGGGGTTGAAGAAGCTCAGTCGCTCGCTGTAGTCGGCCACGTTCCCCTCGGCGAAGTACCAGCGCGCCCGCACCGTCGACTGGTCGGCGAGGCTGCGGATCTGCGGCAGCAGGTCGAGCGTGGCCTTCGCGGGGTCGGCGGCGGCCGGGTCGGCCTCGCTGTGGGCGGCGATGTTTGGGCGCTGGGCGCGCGCGCTGCCCACCAGCACCATGTGCTGCCCGGCGGGCGCGATGGCGTATGCCTGGCCGAGCCAGGCCAGCAGCCCGATCAGCGTACCCTGGGCCTCGGTGCTGGGCGCGCCGCCCTCGGGGGCGATCAGCGCGATGTGGATGGCCACATCGCCGCCCGAGAGCCGGCCCACATCGGAGGTCGGCCCGCCAAGGCGGCCCTCGTAGAGATTGCCCTCGGCGTCGATCACATAGTGGTAGGCCAGGTCGTCCCAGCCAAGCACGCCGGTCTGATAGGCCAGCAGGGCGCGCATCAGGTCGAGGCTGCTACTGGTGGGGTCGGCGGCGATCTGGTGGATGATGACGCCCTGCGGGTCGCGGCGGGCGGGCTGGGCGGCCTCGACCGCGCCGCTCCAGTCGCTGCGACCGATCAGCACCGGGCGCTGGGTCAGCGTCTCCTTGCCAGAGAGGATCGGGCGGCGGGGCAGGCCGGCCGCCAGGATCGGCGTGGCCTGCGCAGTCTGGAGATAGCTCACCGTGACCTGGCTGAGCACCGCCGAGGCGCGGGCCACCTGGCTGGTCAGGCTGGCGCGCAGCTGGAGGTAGGCGCTGTCGGCGGGAAAGGCCAGCACATCCGCCGTGGCGAGGGCGCCGTCGTCGGCCTGCGAGCGGGCATCCCCGCTCTCCATGGGCTGCCATGCCCCCCAGCCATCATCGGGGTTGCCCTCCGTGGACGGTGGGGTGGCGCGGGCGCGCAGCTCTAGCCGCACCCCCGTGCCCAGGATCAGGTCGGCGTGCCAGACAGCCCCGGCCGCGTTGAAGGGGAATGCCGTGGCGAAGGGCGCTGACAGGAAGGCGCCAGAAACCTGGTCCTCGGCGAGGCGCAGCTCGCCCCCAGCGTTGTTAGTGATCAGCAGGCCACTTGACGCGCCAGCCTCCCAGTCGGTGACATCGCTGATCTGCCAGGATTCCGCCCGCGCCTGCGGGGGCTGCTGCGCGCGGACGGGCGCGGCGACCGAGAGCAGGGCGGCGACGAGCACGAGGGCGAGGGCGTGGGGGAGGGCTGCGCTTCGGCTCATGGGCTTCCTTCTTGTTTCACAATACCGGATCCCGTAGGGGCACCCCAGCGTGGGCGGGCACCCACGCCGGGGTGCCCCTACTTCTTCGCCTTCACCGCTCCGCTGAAGGCCCCGCGGTAGGCGTTGGCCGAGTCATAGAGCATCCAGCCGTCGATCTGCGAGAACTGCTCGGTGGCGTCGATCTGGGCGCGCACCTGCACGGGGCCGTACTGCACCACCTTGTAGGCCCAGGGGTCGGTGTGATCCTGGAGCCAGGGGCGCAGGCGGGCGTACTGATCCTGGATCTGCTCAACCCCGGCAGCGTTCGCGGCGTTCAGCACGGCGGCCGGCTCGTCCACCGGCGAGTCCAGGCCGAAGGCACCGGGCCACCAGAGCGAGGGGTAGACCATCGGGGCGATGTAGTCGGTGTAGGCGCCCATGCGCCCGATATCCTGGGCGATCGTCATCGAGGGGCCGAGCACGACCCGCCCGAACACGTCGATCGACATATACGCCCCGACTCCATTGACCGCGCGATGGGCCTGCTGCATAAACTCGGTCAGCGTGTTGAACATCAGGTCCGGGTTATCGACTGGGTCGATCGGCACGGAGAACTGCAGCGTATCGCGGAAGTTGGCCTTATCGCCGTACCAGTCGGGGAAGCGGATGTAGTCGTAGTTGATCTCGTCGAAGCCCATCATCGCCGCCTCGACGCCCAGCTGGATGTTGTAGTCCCAGACATTGCGATTGGTCGGGTCGAGGTAGGCGTAGCGGATGCCGGGGCCGGGGTAGTCGGCATAGACCTCGCCGGTCTCCTTGAGATGGATCGCCCAGTCGGGGCGAGCGTCGGCCAGGACGTTATCGTGCGAGAAGAGCTGCACGCGCGCGATGGTGTAGATGCCCTTCGCCTTGAGCTCCTGTACCAGGCTCCGCATGTCGATATAGTCCCGCGAGAGGCCAAGCTCTTTGGCCAGCGGCACCTGCGAGTCGTAGTAGACCATGCCCAGGTCATCGCGCAGGTCGCTCTTGATGTCAATGATGATCGTGTTCAGCTCGCTGGTGTCGATCAGGTCGATATACTCCTGGAGCGCCTTGGACGAACTGGCGACGGCGGCGGTGACGTAGAGCGCCTTAACGACGAAGCGGTCGAGGGCGATCTCGCTGGGCAGGTTGCCGGGTTTGATCTCGATCACCTGCTTGGCGTAGCCGGGCGACAGCACCTGGAGGTAGCCCTGCTCGGGCATGCCCTTGAGGGTGAAGCTGCCGTCGGCGCTGCCCTTGACCTGAACATAGGCCACATCGCTGCCGGGCAGGGTGGCGGTAGCGATCAGGGTCGCGTTGGTGATCGGCTCGCCGGTGCCTTTATCGATCAGTCGGCCGCGCAGCGTGTCGGGGCGCAGCACCGAGTCCAGGCTGGTGGTGCTCCCGATCTCCTCAGAGAGCGGCGCGTAGCCATCGGCGGCGATCTCTAGCGTCTGCTCACCCTCGGCAATCTCCGTCACCCGATAGCGCCCCTCAGCATCGGTGGTGGCCTGGGCCGAGCCAACCTTCACCGTGGCCCCGGCCACCGGCTTCCCGCTGAAGCGATCCGTCACCTGGCCGCCGAGCACGTTCGGGCGCAGGGCCAGGCTATAGCTCGTGGTGCGGCTAAGCTCCTCGGTGACGGGCGCGTGGTCGGGCGCGCTCACCTCTAGGCTGAACTGCTCGGGGACTCCCGCAAAGCTATAGCTGCCATCCTCGGCGCTCTGGGCACGCAGGGTGGTGCTCATATCGAGCGTGATCGCCAGATCAGCCCCGGCCAGCGGCTTGCCGGTGAAGGTGTCGCTGAGCACGCCGCGCAGCGTATTCGGGCGCAGGGCCGTGTCGAGCGTGATCGTCAGGGTGCCGCTCTCGGCGATCTGCGGCTGCGCCTCCAGAGGCATGGCCACCGGCTCATAGTCAGGGGCCGTCACCGCCAGCGTATCGGTCTTATTCCAGCGCGGCGTCTTGAAGACCCCGTTCGCGTCAGTTGTCACCGTCGTCTCGCCGACCTGCACGCTGGCCGCGCTGATCGGCGTGCCGGTGTAGGCGTCCTTCACCGTGCCGGTGAGGATAGGCGCGGGGGCGGCGCAGGCAGACATCATAGCGGCGAGCAACAGTATGATGAAGGCGGCGAGCGGCCGCCGGGGGGGGCACAGGGGAAGGCCAACACGGTTCAGTCGGAACATAAACCCTTTCCTCGGGAGATCCCTCGTGCAGATTGCAGATGAGCCGCAGCCTATGCTGAGATCTTGTCTGGGTGCCAGTGGCAGATAATAGGGGCCATGATAAAATTTTTACAGCACGTTGTCAAGCCATTCGGCCTGTCCGTTACATGTGAGAGCAAGGTGTCAGGGGATTTCGGGTAAGACAAGGCTTCAGAGGGGCCGGTTTTACGTGACAGTTCGTAGTGGGCGCTTCAGCGCCCACTACGAACGCCGCAAACGGTAACGTATCCACAAACCTTGTCATACCGCAAAACTCGCCCGGTGCGGTATCGCCCAGCGGCATCAGCCGCCGGGCAACGTCACCTTGCCAGCCATCGCACCATACCAGTGCAACAGACGTAGCCCCTCAAGCCGCAGCACATCCGGGTAGAGGCTCTGGTAGATGCTACAGTTCGGCGAGCGAACATCATAGCGCCCGGTTGCGCGGTAGGTCGCCACAGCACATCCTCCAGCGCACCAGTACCGCCAGTCGCAGGTGCCGCAGCCCTCCTTTTCCTCAACGGGGAGGTTGCGCACGCCAACCTGGTCGAGCCTGATCAGGCCGAGCGGGTCGTCTGCGCGGATGTGGCCGACCGGCTGCTCAAGGGCCATCTGGCACGTGGCGACCTGGCCGTGATGGTCGATCACAAGGTAGTTCTCGCCGACCGCGCAGGTGCGCCGGTGGGCCTGCGAGAGGTCGGCGCGGTCGAGGAGCGCGCCGGTGAGGCTCCAGCGGGGCGGTCGCTGGGCGATCACGGCGTAGGCGCGGCGCATGCCCGCAATCAGGCGCTGCTCGTCGGCGCGCAGGTGGTCGACCTCACCGGCGCGGCCATGGTCGCGGTAGAAGCTGATGCTGAAGGGCAGATCGCGGTCAAGCAGCCAGGCAACCAGCACGGGAAGCCCATCGACGCTGGCGCTGGTGACGGTGATCGCGATATCGGGGACGACCCCGGCTGCGATGGCGCGCTCGATACCGGCGATGGCGGCCCCGGAAGAACCGGCCCCGCCGATGCTTGGCCGGTTCGCATCGTTGTCGGCGGCCAGCCCGTCGAGCGAGATCATCAGGCGCAGCCCCAGGCTGGCGATGCGGGCCAGCTTGCGCGGCGTGAGGGCCGTGCCGTTGCTGAGCATCCCCGCGTGGAGAGTCAGCCCATGCAGCTCGGCCTGCGCCTGGGCATAGCGCTGCGTCTGCTCCACCACATCCATGTGCAGGCTGGCCTCGCCGCCAGCGTACTTGATCGCGATCTCGGAGTAGCCGTGTCGCAGGGCCGAGCGGATCACCGCGTCGATGGCCGCCTGGGCCGTGGCGGCGCTCATCGACTCGCCGCTCTTCTGGATGTAGCAGTAGCTACAGCGCAGGTTGCAGGCGTTAGTCATATGCAGCCACGCCACCAGCACATTGGGGTCACCCGGCGCCGGGATACGGTCGTCGCCGTCGGTCAGCAGCCCCAGGCCGAAGAGCTGTTCGACTGCCTCCAGATCCTCGGCGCTGCCGCCCGCACCGAGCGGTAGCCGCTCCAGCAACTGGCACGCCTCCCGGTTAAGCACGGCGACCTGACTGAGCGATGGCACAAAGGCCACCTGATGCTGATCGTCCAGCGGCAAGGTGCGCAGCAGGGCGTGCGGGCGCAGCGTCTGCGCTGGCGGCATCGCCCGCCGGGCGCTTGGCCAGAAGGTGCGGCAGTCCTGAAGCGCCATCGTGCGGCAGTCGTGGTTGATGCCGATGCTTCGGCAGTCATTTAGTTGTGATAGACCTTCGCCGTCGGGTGGGTTGTTGTCGGAGCGATCCCAGATAACATCGATCATAGATAGCATGCCTTTAGACACAATACCGCAAGCGGCACCCTGTTATACATTGGCGGAGCGCAGGGCCTCCCAGTGCGAAAAGCCCGCCTCCTGAAGCCTTGTCTCACAGCAGATCGTCGGGCGGGATGCCAAGCTCAATATCTTCGATCACCTCTTTGAAGAGGCGATCAATTGCAGCGAACGGCTCACCTGTCAGGTTCAGGCGTCGCGCCGACCAGTACGCCTCCTGGCGCTGCTCCTCAAGGGTGTTCACATCGCTGAGGGCGCGCATGTCGCGGCGGGCCAGAAAGCGCAGCACCCGCAGCTGGGGCGCCTGCGGCGAGTAGGCGTGCAGACAGGCGTAGGCGCGCACCAGCCGCGCCCCCCAGCTCGCTAAGTTGCCCTCGCTAAAGCGGCATATGGCGTACTGAAGCTCGATCTGCCCCAGCCGCAGCCAGTAGATCTTCTGCTCGCGTGTCTCCAGGGTATCGTTCAGGCCAATACCATTGTCGATGCGGTAGATCTCCGGCACCGCAGCGCGGGCCAGATCCAGGTAGCGCTGCGCCTCAGCGTAGTTCTCCTCGTTCGCGTAGGTCACGCCGATATCTTCAAACAGGGCCGGCACGATCAGCCACTCGGTGTACTTCTCCGGAGGGCAGAGGTCGAGCGCCCGCTGGAAGTTGCGCCGGGCCTGATCCATATCGTCCTGCCAGGGCTCCTTGCGCTGGAATCGGGCGAACCCTCGACTGCGGTAGGCGCAACCGAGGCTTTGGATAAACTCGATCTTGCGGATGATCTCGCCGCTGCCGAGCCCGGCGAACAAGGCCAGCGCCTCTTCATAGCGCATGATCGCTTGCTCGTACTCGGCCTCGCTGCGCGCCCGGTCGCGCCGCTGGCTGTAGGCGATTCGACGGCGGATGTTGCCCTCGTTCTGGGATGTCAGCGCCAGGTAGCGCTTGCTGTCCACATCGACGAAGATCTTGCGCGCCTCGCCCACCTCCTCCAGCGCCTCGCGCGCCCGGTCAAGCTGGAGCAGAATCCTCGCGCGCGTGTTCATGCTGGTGCCGATGCTGTGGAGCACCTCCAGCCGCCGGTAGATCCGCAGCGCCCCATCGACGAACGCCAGGCCGCGATCCAGCTCGCCCTGGATCGCCAGGGCATACCCGCAGTTGTTCAGTGTCTGGGCGCGCTGGAGATCGATCTCGGCACCTAGCGTGTGCTGGTAGACCAGGGCGCGCTTATAGTGTGCGATGGCCGTAGGCAGGTGCAGCCAGTTCCGTGAGTGGTAGCCCCAATTGGTGTAGGCCAAGCCAAGCAGCAAGCTAATCTGCTTGCGGCGGCTCGTTGCCAGCAGGCTCCCCTGCTGCTCGGCCTGCGCCTCCACCGCTAGCAGTTTCTCCATCTCGGCCACAATCTCGCGATAGCCAAGCTGAACCTCATCTTCGCGGTTGGCATAGTCGGGGTGGAAGAGCTTTACCTCAAGCTCGGCCACCACCAGATCGCAGCGGGCCAGCGGGTCGCTGTCGATGATTGCTCCATAGTCGGCGCGGATCGCAGCCGCCGTCTGGAGAGCGCGCACATAGCGATTCCCGTCCTCGATATGGCTGGAGATACAGCGGTAGACCCAGCGCACCTGCTCCTCGTAGACGATCTGCTCCCAGCGCAGCCCGCTGCGCATCAGCTGGCTGCGGTAGTAGGCTCCCCAATCGGTGTGGTCGTCATAGAAGCGGGCCAGCTCGCTGCGCAGCATGGCGTCGAAGTCGTGGGCGTGACTGCCGATCGCGCTCACCGCAACCTCGCGATAGTCCTGGTAGCCGGCCAGCGGGTCGGTGTCGATGCACATACGGTAGAAGAGCCGCTCAGTCTGGATGCCCTGCTTCAGCGACATATGATACGGGTCGCCCCTGTCGCCAGGCTGATTGGGCCGGGCGATCTGTTCGTCTAGGTAGGCGATGGTCGCCTCGTACCATGTGCGGGCGTCCTTAAGCTGGCCGAGCTTGTCGAACAGCAGGTCGTACAGCTCATCGTGCAGGCTGATCACCCGCTCGCCAACCCACTTGGTGATCGGGAGATCGCCAAAGCTGGTGTACGCCTGCGTGATCCTATCTAGATCCTCCGGGCTCTCGCCCGCCGCCAGCCGACGCAGCAGGCCGATATCGAGCCCCTTGCGCAGGTAGAGCGCGCGGGTGAGCAGGTAGGCCCACTCGGGGCGCTTGATCGCAATCTCGTCAATGATCAGCTTCAGCAGCGCCTCGGTCAGCCGCGCGCTATTATCGGGGTAGCCAGCCTGTTCGGCCACCAGTTCGTCGGGGTCGAGCATACCGGCGCGCACGCAGGCGATCGCGATCAGCAGCACAATTGGCCGCCCGCTCGACGCCCGATGGAGCACCTCACCCCAGGCGGCTAGCTCCGGCGCGGCCTTATGCACAAAGGCCGTGCTCTGCTCGGCAGTTAGCGCCCCGATCTCAAGCGCGATCAGCTTATCGCCCAGCACCTCGCTGAGCAGGTTGAGCTGCACAGCGCGCTTGCGTCCGGCGATAATGCTGATCGTGTTCGGCAGCTGCTTCAGGCTGTAAACCAGCCACTGCTCAAGCCGCCGGTTCGCGCGGAAGTTAAACCGCTCGATCTCGGTGGCAGTGATCGCGATCCGCTCGAAGGTGTCGATCGCGATCATGATCGGCTGCTCTGCGGCAATCGCTCGATAGCAGCCCAGAAATGCCCGTTCGATGCGCTGGGCGTGCTCATTCTCAGCTGAGGCGTCGGCCCCGATCACATTTCGGTAGGCTTGCAGCGCCTCGTCGAACGGGATGAAGCGCTGCTCCGCGATGCCCGCCTGGATCAGCCGGTCGCGCAGAGCGCGCATCAACATGATCGCCTGGTTGTAACGCACATCCTGGAGGTCGATCACCCCAGTGCAGCGGAAGGAGCGGGCCCCGGCGATTGTCTGGATCGTGTGGAGCAGGGATGTCTTCCCTACGCCACCCTCGCCATAGAAGTAGAGCACACGCGATCTGAACGGTACAGCGTCGAGCGCGGCTATCGCCGCGTCGATCTCACGCTCACGCCCGATCAGAACGCCGGGGTGCGGAAAAAACAGGCTGTCGAGGTCATCCATGCCCTACTCCTCTCAGCCACAACGATGTGGGTGCTGGTTTGGTCGGCCCCACGGCCAGCGATTAGATCTCGCCGATGGAATCTGCCTCTAGATCATTAAATGCCTGATCGATCAGCCGCTCGGCAAGCCGCCGCGCCTCGCTATCTTCCAGCCGGTAGTCGCGGGACGCCTGATAGATCGCGGTTGCGATCAGCTTGATCTCTTTCTCGGTACGCTTCCGGCGTAGCTCGCGCAGAGTTAGGGCGTTCGCCCGCTCCAGCAACGACGATGAGTGGGCATACTGGAGGATGTAGGCGAGCATGAGGAGCAGATGGCGGCCGGCCTCCTGTAGGTCGGACGGGTCGCCCCGGCGGATGAGGGTGCGCTCGGCGCTCGCCCGGTTCCGCGTATAGATGCCATAGTCGTAGCAGCCGAAGCCAAGCATCATGCGCTGAATCTCGCACTGGGCCAGCTCGCGCCAGAACCCATAGACTGGCCGGCGCGTGCCGCGCAGCCCGATCATGCGCTCGAAGCGATACTCGGCGGGGGCCAGCGCCTCGGCCCGCTGGAGATGAATCTCGACCCGCTCATCATACTCGTCCTGGTTCACATGAATGGTCGCCAGATCCTCGTGGATGTCCATCACTATCAGCGCTGGTTGCCGCTTCTCGATGGCCAGATTCACCGCCCGCTCCAGCCAGTCGTGGGCCGCAGCAAAGTAGCTAGCGGCGCGATCCGGCTCCACCCCCCTGATATGCAGCGCCTGGCCGTGGCTACGGTAGGTGCAGCCAATGCCCTGGATCACCTCGCGCCGACGCTCGGCGCTGGTGATGCCCGCCTTGTCGAGCAGCTCATGTGCCTCCTTAAAGAGCGTCATGGCCGTCTCGAACGCCTGCTCCTGGCGGCTGATCATATAGCTGAGCTGCTCGGCCAGCTTGCGGTTGGCCTCGGCCAGCACCGGCAGGCAGAGGCTCATGCCGCGCGAGCTATGGTAGTGCCGAAAGATCTCGAGCGCCTGCTCGGCATACTCACGCGCCATGATGAACTGGCCGGCCCGGATCGAGATTCGAGCCAGGGTGTTGAGGCTGAGCGCCACGTTATAGGCACTGGCATAGCGCTGTCGAGAGTCAAGGCCCTCTAGAGCGAAGCGCCGGGCCTCGGCGACATTGCCCTGCTCAGAGTAGACATAGGCGATATTGTTGAGGGTCTCGCCGCGCAGCTGCGCGAGTGCTAGGTGGCTTCCGGTGCCGTACGCCAGAGCCTGGCGATACTCCTCCGTAGCATCGAAGAGGTCATAGGTCATGCGGTAGCTATACCCAGCGGCGTTATGAATTCGAGACTGTAGCATCCTTCGCCACTGATTACTAGTGGGGTTACTTGTCGTCTCAAACCTCCCCATGATCGCCCGCGCGGCCGCCAGCTCACGCTGGATTGCCTCGCGTTCTTCTGGACGGCGGTTGAGCAGCAGCTCAGCCACCGCCAGGTGCAGCAGCGCATAGTGTGCGCCGGAGGCACCGGCCTCATGCTCCCAGTAGAAGCCCAGCCGGTCGCGTAAACCCAGCCCCTCGGGATCTTCGTAATAGGTGGCCCGCAGCAGCCAGCGCGCGGCACACTCCACCTCTACGGCGAAGGGCACCCCCCGGTCGAGGCGGTAGTGGCTGCGCAGCGCCTCCTGGCGCAGCATCACCCCGTAGCCCATCTCGCGGCGGACAATCGCCGCGTAGGATTGCATGTTGTACTCGGCCACGCCGCGCTCGCGGTCAAACTGGTAGTAGTAGCCCAGCCGGTCGAGCACCAGCATATCGCGGCGGCGGGCGTGATCCTGCTGGGCATGGTTAAGCGCCTCGGCCTCGGGGTGCTCCGGCCCCACCGTCAGCAGACGCTCCACGGCGGCGATTCTGGCGGTCTCGGCCGCGTCGATCGTGCGGTCGTACCACTCGATCAGCGCTCGGCTCACGGCGGGGCGCAGCTGCACAGCCCCCGAGACATCGCTGTCGAGCCAGTGGTACAGCTCATCGTGCAGGAAGAGCAGCGTCTCCTCGCCAGCCACGCCGTCGAAGGTGTAGCGCGGCACGCTCCGCCGCTTGACGATCAGCAGCTGGCCCAGCCGCTCCGCCAGCGTCGTCGGGTTGTCGATAGGGACGCCCTCGGCCTCGGCAATCGTTTGCAGCATCGCGTCCGACGCGCCCTTGCGGATAGTGGCCATCCACTGGAGCGCGAGGATCAGGATGTGATCATTGGCGTCGATCTGGCTCAGGAAAGAGCGCATTGTCGCGTCGCGCAGCCGCTGCTGCGCCTGCCTGTCCAGCGTCGGCGACTCCCCGGCCCGGATCTGCTCGTGGATCTGGTCGACCTCGGTCGGCGTCACGCCAAACATCGTGCAGGTGAAGAGCATCGCGATCCAGAAAGGCAGGCCGCCCGAGATGCTATGCCAGAGCTGGAGGGTCTCGTCGTCGAGGTCGACTGCCTCAGTGAACTCGTGAATATCGGGCTGATGCACGTCGAGGAGCTTCTCGCGCAGGGCGCGCGCGAAGTCGTCGGCGGCCCCGCGATCCATCCCGTCGATGGGGATGTGCTGGGTGGGCATCTGGCCCCGCATGCGCTCGTACAGCTCCACCGGCTCCCCATAGAGCGTCTGCGGGCGCCCCGACAGGATCGCCACTGTGTTCTGGAGCTGTGGGAGCATCTCCTGGAGCCAGTGCTCGCCGCCGCCGTTTGCCGTCGGCGCCCGCTGGGCCATGCGCTGCTCGGCACCATCATAGAGGTTGACCGCCTGCTCGACCGAGTCGAACAGGAGCACGGCCGGCCTTTCGCCCTCGCCCTCGGCCAGCACGTTGTAGCAGGCGACAAATACCTGGCGCACATGCGCCTGCGCTTGCTCGAATGCCTGGCCGCTCTGCCGCGCGCTATCGAGCTGGCGCTGCGCCTCGCGGTACGGCGCGAAGATCGCCTCCGTCGCGGGCCGCTGCGCGCTAAACAGCCGGATAATCGTCTCCTCAATCGCGCTGGCCTTAAAGCGGTCGATATGATAAAAATCATAGATCGGCAGGTACAGGCGCTGCTGTGCTTCCAGCCGCTCTAAGAGCGCCTCAAGGATGCGTGTCTTGCCCGTGCCACCGTCGCCGGTGAGCAACAGGAGGGCGGGATGGTCGCTTCGGCTGGCCAGGGCCTTGTCTAGCTGATCAAGCAGGATGGCGCGCCCATAGATCTGCTTCGTGCGGATGGGAAGTTCAACCGGCGGCATAGAGTCTCTCCGTCGTTTGAGGCTCCCGTGGAAGGAGGGGGGGAAGGGGCAGGGGCGAGGCGTCGGCCCCTGGTGGTGTGACATAAAAAGAGGCCTCCACGGGATATGTGGAAACCTCTACAATGGCAATCCAGGCGGCGCGTTCACAGGCGAACATCTACTCACCTCTTCCTGCGGGCGGAAGGTGAGCTGTGGCGCGATCACTATTTCAGGGCAGCTACGTTGGGCCATCGGTCGCTCCCGTGTAACAGGGGTGCTTCCAGGGCCTCGTCGATGAGGCGGATAAACAGGTTCTTTTCGAGGTTGCGGCTGCTCAGGAGCATCGTCAGTTCAGTATCCTGTAGGAAGCGCGCGCGCAGCTGATGCAACTCCGCATCATCACGGTAGCGACCATCTGGGCTGTAGTAGTAGGTGCGGATGATCTGCCTTAAACGATCCTCGATGGTTTTTTCATTATATAGAGTAGGTTCGCCTTTGTAAAGGGAATGGTAGAAAAACTCCACGATATACATATTCCGATTCCCCGGCACTTCGCGGATGAGCTGCTCGTAGTAGCTCATCGCCGCATCGCAGATCCGCGCATAGTGCTCAGGATCATCGAGAGACAGTGCGCGAGTGAAGATCTTACGCATTGTCTGGTCGAGCTGGTAGGCACGGCTATGATCGCTCCACTCAAGCAGCCGTGTGTCGAGAAGCTGCTTGATCGAGAGCAGGAGCGCCGAGTCGCTGCGGTTTTTGAACCCTGGGTAGAACTGCGGCAGGACCGTGCGCAGGGTATGGATGTCGAACTCACGAAAGAGCGCGATCACAGGGAAGATCTGGCTAAGCTCTTCGGAGACGCCGCCCTCCACCCGGTTGTAGATCTTGCGCACCACCATCGCTGCCAAATCGGCGCGGCGCTGCTCGACAATCTGGAGCAGCTCCGGTGCTGATCCGCCGGGCTGCACAACCTCGCGGTAGATCGCTTCGTTTGCCAGCGGGTGCCCAAAGGTGATCGCATAGATCTCCTTCCCCACATCGCCATTCTGGCTGATCTGCGCGGATGTGGCTGCGATATCGAAGGCCGTGAGCGGCTCGGCCTTGACCCGTCGGCGCACTTCGAACTGACGCCAGCGCAGCGGCGCCTGGCTACCCAGGATGCAGAGCAGGTGCGCGTCGCGCATGAGCGGCAGGAGCAAGGATCGCTCCACCCAGGCGAACAGCGCCTCGGGCACGCTCTCCCAGGAGTCGAGGACGAGCAGGATCGGGCGGTTTTGTGTGTTCAGGCTGACCACCAGAGCCTGAAGCGCATGGTTGATCATGGGCTCATCGCTTGTCTCGGAGAGCTCCTCCAGCGTATTACCGAGATCGCTCGCCAGATCGGCCGCGTATCCCATGAAGCATTTGAGGAAGCGAACCTTCGCGGGCTGAAGCTCTTGTCCAAGCCAGTCGACGCTAAAGCCGATGCTAATCAGGCGCTTTTCGTGCTGCTGGGTCGCCAGCATCTCAGCGAGCAGGGCTGTCTTCCCGATCCCAGGAACGCCGTAGATGTTTATGATGCACTGGATGACCGGGAGGGAATGCAACAGGTCGTGGAGACGTTGGGCGATCAGGCCAGTCACAGAAGGACGATCAACAAAATGGCGCGCGCGCTGTAGCTTCATAGCGGTCTCTCTCTTCTTTGGCGACCGTAGCCGCAGCGCAGTAGGTGCCTGGTGTGTTGTTCGAGGCTGGCGGGAGCGTCTGATCGGCTGGCTGATCGGCCCGATCAGTGCGCGCTTCGTTGGCCGCGAGCTATCATCACCAGAGGTACCCGACACACCATACTGAGCTTGGTTCCGGTGAGGCCAGGAATCAAACATAGCCGCTCTGACGCGGGCAAACCGTGCCGTGCGTCGGTAGCGGAAGGAATGGGTTTGACCAGAGTGGCCGTCGGCCAGCTCGGGCTGCATATGTTCGCTATGCGGATGAATAGTTATATGAGCTTGATGCTTACTGGGCATACCTACGTAGGCTTTCGATACATGGATAGCCCAACAAGCGCATCCTGGCGGTGTTGGGGCATGATGGGTGAGATATGTACGACAGCCAAGTCTGTAAAACATTTATACTAAGAGAGCAGATGCGCCTACAGCTAACTGCAAGAGTAATTATAGGAGGAAAATCAAAGAAATGATAGAGGAATGGCTGGAAAAGGAGGGGATATTGCGAGGAAATCACAAGGATGTAGAGGGAGTTGTTAGGGATGTATGGGCGACGATGGGAAGATATCTTATGGAAGTGCAGCCATGATCTCTTATGGTAAGCTGTGCGGCTGAATATCTCAGGGATCTTTCTCTTCTGGGAGATAACACATTGTTCACACAATACATGCCCGCTTATTCTTTATAGACAAGTCGGTGATCCCATGGGAGGCTTCGCCGCCCAAACCCAACAAAAACCGGGTCTGGGGCGAAGCCCCAGGACGTTGCAACAGCCCTGGCTTACCCATCCGATTGGCCGCGATAGCGCACCATACTGTGTATACTATAACTGTACGTGTCCTCACCCCACCAGAAAGCAAGCAGACTCATGTCCCAGAAGACAGACTACGATGTGATCGTCGTTGGCGGCGGACACAACGGGCTCACCTGCGCCGGCTACCTCGCCAAGGCCGGCATGCGCGTGCTGGTTGTCGAGCGACGGTCGATCGTCGGCGGCGCCGTCTGCACCGAGGAGGATATCCCCGGCTACAAGATCGACGTCGGCTCCTCGGCGCATATTATGATCCACCTCACCCCGGTGGTGCGCGACCTCCAGCTAGAGCAGCACGGGCTGGAGTATATCGACATGGACCCCTACGCCTTCTACCCGCTGCCCGACGGCAGCGGCGCGATCAGCTTCTACCGCGACATTGAGAAGACTATCGCCAGCATCGCCACGGTCTGCCCGCGCGACGCCGAGGCGTACCGGCAGTTCCTGGCCTACTGGACGCCGCTGAACGAGGCGGTGTTTAGCGCCTTCCTTAACCCGCCCTCTACGGGGCGGCTCTTCGGCAGCGTGGCCGCCGTGGTGCCGCGCATGTCCGGCGGCATCGCCGGGGCCACCGAGGTGAGCCGTAAGCTGTTCTCTAGCTACGCCCAGCTGATCAGCGAGACCTTCGAGAGCGAGGCGATGCGCGCCGCGATGACCTGGCTGGCCGCCCAGAGTGGCCCGCCGCCGGACGAGATCGGCGCGGGGGATTTCTTCGGCTGGCACGCGATGCTGCACACCAGCGGGGCGAAGCACCCGCGCGGCGGCAGCGGCATGCTCACCCAGGCCATGGCCAGCAGCCTGAGGAGCATGGGCGGCGATGTGGTGCTCGACGCGCCGGTGCGCCGGATCATTATTAGGGGCGGGCGCGTCCAGGGCATCGAGACCGAGGACGGCCAGAAGTACAGCGCGCCGATCGTCATCTCGAACGCCCATGTGCTCACCACCATGCTCAAGCTGGTTGGCCCCGAGCACCTGCCGAGCGATATGGTTCACCGGCTGCGCCACCTGCGCATCGGCAACGGCTTCGGCATGACGGTGCGCTGCGCCGCCGAGGAGCTGCCCGACTACCTGGCCGCGCCCTCGGGAGGGCAGCCCCACGAGAGCCACCACGGGCTCCAGCTGCTCAGCCCGAGCATGGGCCATGTGCGCCGGGCCTACGAGGACTACCTTCAGGGCAACCCGGCCAAGGACCCGGCGGTGATCGCGATGACCTTCTCGGCGATTGACCCGGACGTGGCCCCGCCCGGCAAGCACACCGTCTTCCTCTGGGCGCAGTACTTTCCCTACGAGCTGAGCGGCGGCCGCCAGTGGGACGACCTCCGCGAGGAGGCGGCCGACTCGGTGCTGGAGGTGCTCTACCGCTACGCGCCGAATATGCGCGGCAAGATCATCGACCGCTTTGTCCAGACGCCGCTGGACCTGGAGCGGCGGATTGGGCTGCTCCGGGGCAATGTGATGCACCTGGAGATGAGCTTTGACCAGATGTTTATGTTTCGCCCGCTGCCTGAGCTGGCCGGGTACCGCACCCCGGTGGGCGGGCTCTACCTGACGGGGGCGAGCACCCACCCCGGCGGCGGCGTGTTCGCCGCCAGCGGCTACAACACGGCGAAGGTGGTGCTTGGCGATACGCGGCGGCGGCTCTGGGCACCGCTGGCCGTGGGCGCTGGCGCGCTGGCCGCCGGGTTCTGGGCGGCTGGCCGCACGGTGATGCGGTAACGGCACCGGGCTACAATGAGCCTATACTTTATACGCAGGAGCGTAAAACTCGCCATGTCACGCTGAGCGAAGCGAAGCGTCCCGGCGGGCGATAGGGACACCGAGACGCTTCGCTTCGCTCAGCGTGACATGTGTGACAGCATTCCTTCTGCGGTATTGCTTTATACAGTTACAGAGATCAACATCTGTGGGGCATCGGCATTGATGCCCGGCAGCTAATATATGCTATGTCGTACCTATCGCGCCGAGCTATGCTCACCCTGCTCTCGCTACTTGTTATCATGGAGGCCGCTCTCGCCTTCTACTTTCTGTCTACCCCTCAGCTTACCTTCCACCGGGTCTGGGCACTGATCTTTATTCTGCTCTTCGCCGTCGCCCTCGGTTTCTACTGGCGCGGGTACCAGTGGCCGCGCTACATGGTGCTGGTTGGGGTCAGCCTGGGTACCGGTCTAATCCACACCGAGCCGTACGTGTCGCAGGTGTTTGCGGTGGCTGTGCTGCTACCCCCGGTGCTGGCCCTGGTGCTCGCCGACTGGCGCTGGGTGATCCTCTCGACCGTCACGACCTACCTCTGCCTGCTCGCCCGCGCGGGCTGGACGGGGGTCTATGCTGACCCGTTCAATATTGGCCTCTCCGTTGTGCTCGTGGGCGGGATGGCCCTGGCCCGCCAGCTGACCGACACGGCACTGGAGCGCGCCGAAGTGCAGCGGCTGCTGCTTGAGCAGGAGCGGACGAGCCTGGCCGCGCGCGTGGTCGAGCGCACCAAAGATCTCTCGGCAGCCAACGACCAGCTGCGCCAGGCGAACCAGATGAAGGACGCCTTCATGGCCAGCATCAGCCACGAGCTGCGCACACCGCTTAATGTCATCCTCGGCAGCGTGGAGCTGCTCCAGGAGGAGATCTACGGCCCGCTTGGCGAGCGGCAGAAGCGCGCCCTAGACTCGGTTGACCAGAGCGGGCGCCAGCTGCTCGGCCTGATCAATGATGTCCTCGACCTGGCCAAGATGGAGGCTGGTAAGTTCGAGTTCACCTTCGATATGGTGTCGGTGAGCGATGTCTGTAACCAGTGCATCCGTATGATCCGGCCCCACGCCGAGAGCAAGGGGGTCGCCGTGAAGCTGGAGGTTGATCCATCCGTGGGCACGATATCGAGCGACCCGCAGCGCCTCCGTCAGATCTTGCTGAACCTGCTGAGCAACGCGGTGAAGTTCACCCCCGAGAGCGGCATGATCGGCCTGCGGGCGCGCCGACTTGATGACGGCGTAGAGCTTACGGTGTGGGATACGGGGATCGGTATCTCGCCGAGCGACCAGGATCTGCTCTTCCAGCCCTTTCGGCAGCTCGACAGTCGCCTCGCCCGCCAGTATGACGGCACCGGCCTCGGGCTGGCACTTGTGGCGCAGCTCGTCGCGCTGCACCACGGCAGCATCACGGTCGATAGCGCGCCCGGCAAGGGCAGCTGCTTCACGGTGAGCCTGCCGGCGAGCCGACCGCTGGAGCCGCTGAGCCGCTGATGCGGGGCGTCAGGGGAGGGCGTCGCCCCACTCCGCATCCCTGGCCTCCCGCCAGCGCTCGCGGTTGCTGCGGGTGACGGTTTCGGTGCGGAGGCCGTCGGGGGCACAGAGGGCCAACTCGATCCGACCGGGGCGGGCGACGGGACGGCGCAGCACCCGCGCGCTGATCGGCGTGCCGGGCTCGCGGGCCACAGCCACATAGGCGAACTTCTCATCCTCGTAGCCCAGCTCGGCCCCCTTGGCGGCGCGCTGGATCTTGCTGCGCGCGATGCGCTGGGCGAAGTGGCACCAGTCGCCCTCTGGCAGCGGGCACGCGCCCTGGTGCGGGCATGGCGCGATGATCGCGGCCCCGGCGGCGCGCAGCCGCTCGCGGGCGGCGCGGATGATAGCCCAGCCCGCCGGTGTTCCCGGCTCCACCAGCAGCAGGGCGTGCCCGCTGTGCGCCCAGAGCGCATCGACCAGGGCGCCGCGCGCCGCCTCGGGCAGCTCGCCCAGCACATAGGCCGCCGTGGCTAGGTCGTGCCTTTCGGCCCGCCAGGGCGCGGTGAGATCGGCTTGCCGCCACGCCGCGCCGGCCATGGCCGGACTCCCGCCGCGCCCGGCGAGCTGCCTGCCCAGGGACAGCATAGCCGGGGCGGACTCGATCAGCTCGGCGGCGGCGAGGTCGTCCCATACCTCTGCCGCCGCCCAGAGCGACGCGCCCAGCCCGGCCCCGGCGTCGAGCAGGCTGCGCGGCGCCCAGCCGGGCATGCGCGCGGCCATGGCAGCCATGGCGGCGGCGACTGCCGCGTAGGTGGCGGGCATGCGGTAGGCCGCGTAGGCAGCCGCGGCGGCTGGGCTGGCCACGTAGCGCGCACCGCCGGGCGGCCCGGCGCTGGCCCCGTGCCCGGCCCGGTAGCGATCCGAGAGGCCCGCCGCCGCCGCCCGTAGCTCGGCCTGACCCACCCCGCGCAGCGCCGCCTCGATCCCCACCCGCAACTCGCTTGGTAGATCCATAGAACCTCACAAATTGCAGATTGCAGATTGCAGATTGGACAAGGCGCACAGGTAATTGCACATGGGCCTCAATCTACAATCTGCAATCTGCAATCCCAGATCGCTTGCTATAATATCTACGAACTCCTACAGTAGCGAGAGGATGAGACAATGCGATTCTGTATTCCCCGCCTTACCCTACTGTCGACCATCGCCCTGCTGTTTGCGTTCCTGGGCGCGAGCGCCGCGCCCTCGCCCGCCCGCGCCGCCGAGTCGGCCCTGCTCGGACTGGCCCCCGCCCGCCTGCCTCTGGCCGCCCCCCCCGCCCAGACACCCCTCGGCTGGGGCGACTGGCTCGGCCTCGGTGGAGCCGCCACCTCGGCACCCTCGGTCACATCGCTCGCCCCAGGCCGCCTGGATGTCTTTATGCGCGGCGGCGGCGGCCAGCTTCTGCACCGCCTCGACTCCGATAACCTGGCCCTCGGCACCTCGCCCGGCATTGTGTCGCGGTCGTATGGACGGTAGGAGATGGGAGTCGGGAGTCAGGGGTCAGGAGTCGGTGGCGCTGCGCGACGCATAGCGATTCGCCGCGCCTGGCCCGGCCCCAACTCCCGACTCCTGATCCCTGACTCCTAGATGTCCGGCGGCGGTAGGAGTCGAGAGTCAGGGATCAGGAGAGCGATTCGCCGGACCCGGCCCCAACTCCCGACTCCTGATCCCTGACTCCTAGATATCTGGCGGCGGCTCGGGCTCGCCCATCATATCGCCGTACCAGCGATCCAGCCACTCCAGCGCCTCGAAGAGCCTGCCGCTAGGCATTCGGCGGTATGAAGAGATGCCGAAGTTGCGGTAGAGCCCGCTGAAGACGCCGAAGTACTCGTTGCGGCGGGTGCGCTCGGCCAGGGCGTGGGCCACCCGCCGCGCCGTCTGGGCCAGCTTTGCGGCCGAGGGGTCGTCTATGGTGTCTGCCCGACGCGCCCAGGGGTCGGCGCCCTGCTCCTCGTCGTCACCCTCGACGCCAACGCCGTCGAGCTGTCGCTCGATCATCATCTGGTGGCGGGCCAGGGTGGCCATGGTCATGGTGCCCACATACGCCTGCTCGGCCTGGCTCTGCTGGTGGCGGCCCGGCAGCAGCACGTCGCCGCTGTCGAAGCCCTGGGGCCGTGTCGTCTGCCAGAGGGTCGAGGCCGCCTCGCGCTGGAACAGCTCCAGCCGCGCGCGGCCCGCCGGGTCGCCCACCTGGCTCGCGTCTAGGGTGAGCAGCCAGAGCGGCAGCAGCTCCACGCGCAGACAGAGCATCTGCACATCGCCAGTGTCGGTCTCGACCGGCATGCGCCTCGCGTCGGCGGCCAGCACGGCGTGGCCGCGCAGGCGTCGCTCCTCCTTGGGGGCGCTCAGACCCAGGGCGGCGCATAGCTCGACGATGGGCATATAGGTGCGGTTTGGGTCGTGTCCAAGCCAGCCCAGAATGTCTTGTGCATAAAACCAGTTCACAGCTGCCCTTTCCTTCATTTTGTATGTTGCATTTTGTATTTCCTGCTCTATAGTAGCCTACTTGATCTGTGCGCTGGGGGCAAATCGTGTAGAGATGGAAGGTTGTCGCTATCATGCAACTCTTACGCTTCTCGGGTCGCCTGCTTCAGTTCCTTATGATCGGCCTGATGGGAGTGGTCTTCCTGGGTGTCGGGGTGTTTCTCGGGGTCTTCGCCTCGCGCGATGCGAGCGCCGAGGCGGATCGGATCGAGGGCATGGCTCCGCTGAGTCTGGTCGCCTTTGAGGATAGCCCTTCCGGGCGGGCGGCGCTGATCGAGGGGAGCCTGAGCCCACGCAACCCGGCGCGCTTCCGCGACTTTGTGGCCTACACCCGCGAGGAGTATCACGGCAACGATAGCGACGGCGATGCGGACTGGCGCGAGGACGAGCGCGTTACCCCGCCGCTGCTGGTTGATCTCGATGGGGGCACCGCCCAGATCGGGAATGACAGCTACCGCATCTCCACGCCGCACGCGAGCTGGCAGGAGGGGAACGTCCTGTTCTGGAATGGCCTCACCGGCGAGGGCACCAAGCGCTACGCGGGCCTTGTCGTCGGCCCGCCGATGCTGGCGGTTGGGGTGATCCAGGCTGGCCCCGAGGGCAATGAGCTTCAGGCCGATCTGGTCTTCGGCGGCACGCGCGAAGCCTATATCGCCTCGCAGCGCGGCAGCGCCCGCATCCTGCCGTTCATGGGCATGATCTTCGGCGGGGTCGGCGCACTGCTGCTCGGCATCGGCGTCCGCACGCTGCTGCGGCGCTAACGACCGCTACGGGTGGGGGAGGGTGTGGTAGGATTGATCTGGAAGGCCCGCTGGGCAGATACTAGTATCGAGGTGCCGTGTGGATAGTGAAAGCCTCAAGCAGTTACTGGAGATCGGTCGGCAGATGGCGGAGACTCGGGAGCTCGACCCGCTGCTCGGAGCTGCGACATCTATGGCGCTCAGATTCGTCGGCGCAGAGTGCGGGTATATTGCGCTGCTCGCCGGAGACAGCCTTGACGTTCGGGCCGGGCGTGACAAGAGCGGGAATGATATCCAGATGCCCCAGACCCAGATCAGCCGCGCTACCTTCGATCAGGTGATCGCCACCGGCAAGGCATCCATCACTGCCGATGCGATCAACAGCCTTGAGACGGGCAGCGCGCTTGATCTCCCGATCCGCTCGGTGATGTGCGCCCCGCTGATCGCACGCGGCGAGATCCTGGGGGCGATCTATCTGGAGAATCACTCGCAGGGCAACCTTTTTGACGCTGAGAGCCTGAGCCTCCTAGAGCACTTTGCCGCCCAGGCCGCCATCTCGATCCAGAACGCCCTGCTGAATGATGAGCTGGAGGCGCGGGTCGCCGCACACACGCAGGAGCTGGCAGCGATGAATGCCAAGCTACAGCAGCTTGCCATCAGCGATGAGCTCACTCATCTGTATAACCGGCGCTACTTTTTCGATCTGGCCCAGAGGGAGGTGGCGAAGGCGATCCGCTACCAGCATCCGATCTCGCTGATCTTGCTCGACATCGACCACTTCAAGCGGTTCAATGATCAGTATGGGCATGATGTGGGCGATCAGGTTCTGCAAAACCTCGCCGACTATGTGCGCCAGTGTGTCCGCGAGACCGATCTTCTGGCACGCTATGGCGGAGAGGAATTTGTCATTCTGCTCCCGAATACGCGCATAGAGGACGCGGTGTACATCGCAGATCGGATTTGCTACCTGATCCAGACTCGGCCAATGACGATCGCCGAGCAGCCGTTCTTTATCTCGGTGAGCCAGGGCGTCGCGGCGTGTGAGGTAGAGTCCCAGCCCTCCACTGATACGATTGACGCGCTGATTGAGCGGGCTGACATAGCCCTGCATGCCGCGAAGGACGCCGGGAGGAACCGCGTGATGCGATTCGTCCAGGGGGAGGAGGGCGCGTAGCTCCAGAGCAGCGGGTGTGGCTGGGCGGGCGATCAGGCGCGTTCTCGTGCTACAATAAGGAACACCCGCACAAATAAGGAGCCGTGCCATGGAGCGCACCCAACTCATCGAGGAGCTGCGGCGGATCGTCGGCCCGCGCGGCGTCGTCGATGACCCCCACGCCCTGATGACCTACGATGCCGACGGCTGTGTGATGGACACCGGCGACCCGCAGGTTGTGGTGCTGCCCACCAGCACAGCCCAGGTGAGCGGCGTGGTGCAGCTGGCCGCCCGCTATGGCATCCCGGTGGTGCCGCGTGGCGCTGGCACAGGTCTCTCCGGCGGGGCCACGGCCATGTTCGGCGGGATCGTGATCAGCACCGCGCGCATGGATAAGGTGCTTGAGGTGGACACCCGCAACGGCCGGGTGCTCTGTCAGCCCGGCGTAATTAACTACGAGCTCTCGCAGCAGCTCAAGCCCTACGGCTACCAGTTCGCCCCCGACCCGTCTTCCCAGAAGGCGTGTACCGTCGGCGGGAACATCGCCAACAACAGCGGCGGCCCGCACTGCCTCAAGTATGGCATCACCGCCAGCCACGTCTACGGCGTGGAGATGGTGCTGGCCGATGGCTCGGTGATCTGGAGCGGCGATGGCAGCCCGGCCGCCCCCGGCTACGACCTCACCGGCGTGATCACCGGCAGCGAGGGCACCATCGGCCTGATGACGGCCGCCTGGCTGAAGATCACCCGCCTGCCCGAGGCCGTCCGCGTGGTGCTGGCGCTCTTCCCCGATATCGCCGGGGCCTCCAGCGCGGTCTCCCAGGTGATCGCCAGCGGCCTGCTGCCGGCCGCCCTGGAGATTATGGACCGCCTGGCGATCAAGGCCGTGAACGATATGTACAAGCTGGGCCTGCCCGAGTCGGCCGGGGCCGCCCTGCTGATCGAGGTGGACGGCGTCGAGGATGGGCTTGACGAGCTGCTCCACGATGTGACCGGCATCTGCCTGCGCAACGGCGCGATTGAGGTGCGCCCGGCCCGCACCCTCGCCGAGCAGAACCAGGTCTGGGCCGCCCGCAAGAACGCCTTCGGCGCGATGGGCCGCCTGTCGCCCACCTACTACCTGGTCGATACGGTCGTCCCGCGCACCCGCCTGCCCTATACGATGGAGCAGGTCGGCCGGATCTCGCGTGAGTTCGACCTGCCGATCGCCAATGTCTTCCACGCTGGCGACGGCAACCTGCACCCGATCATCCTGTTCGACCGGCGCAACAAGAGCCAGAACCAGCGCGCCCTGGAGGCGGCCACTAGCGTGATGCACGTCAGCATCGAGCAGGGCGGGGTGATCAGCGGCGAGCACGGCATCGGCGTCGAGAAGCAGGACTATATGACGCTGCTGTTCTCCACCGACGACCTGGCGGCGATGGCGGGCCTGCACCAGAGCTTTGACCCGCACGACCTGTTCAACCCTGGGAAGGTGTTCCCGAAGGGGCGCGGCTGCGGCGAGCTGGCCGCGCTGCGCAAGGCCGGGGTCGCGTGGGCCGAGTTGAAATCGTCATGATGATGGGTAGGGGCGCAGCGCGCTGCGCCCCTACGGAATACACCGATGAAACCCCTTCTCTCCCAGATCACGTCGATCGTCGGCGAGTCATATGTGATCGAAAGCCCGGCAGACTATCCCGCCTACGCCGTGCAGGGCCGCACCCCGGCCCTGGTGGTCGCCCCCGGCAGCGCCGAGGAGCTGGCGCATGTGGTTGCCACCGCCTACGCCGCAGGCGTGGCCGTGGTGCCGCGCGGCGGCGGCACGATGCAGCCATGGGGACACCCGCCCGTCGGTGACTTTCTGGTTGTGCAGACCACCCGGCTCAATCGGGTGCGCACCTACGAGCCAGATGACCTGACGATCTCGGTGGAGGCCGGGATGACCATGGAGTACCTCGATGAGACGCTGGCCCCTAATGGCCAGATGTTGCCGCTCGATGTGCCCATCCCGGCCCGCTCGACTATCGGCGGCATCCTGGCCACGGCCATGGATGGCCCGCGCCGCCTTGGCTACGGCACCTCGCGCGACCTGCTGATCGGCGTGCAGGTAGTGGAGGCCAGCGGGCGCACCAGCAAGGCCGGCGGCATGGTGGTGAAGAATGTCAGCGGCTTCGATATGATGAAGCTCTACACGGGCAGCCTGGGCAGCCTGGCGATCATTGTCTCGGCTAACTTCAAGCTGATCCCGCGCGCGCGCGCCGCCGCCACCATCGCCTGCGCCTTCGGGAGCCAGGCCGCCGCCTTCGCCCTCGCCCGCGCCATCCACGAGAGCCAGTTGGTGCCGGTGGCGGTGGAGTATCTATTTGGCCCTCACCCCCAGCCTCTCTCCCTGAGCGGGAGAGGAGAGTCGACTCCCCCCTCTCCCGCTCGGGGAGAGGGGGGCTGGGGGGGTGAGGGAAGCCTCCTGGTTGTCCGCGCCGAGGGTTTGCCCGCCGCCGTCGAGCGTCATGTGCGTGATGTGTCGGCCATGGCCGAGCGGGCTGGCGCCAGCGGTGTCACCGTTATGCGCGACGCGGCCCACGAGTCGGTGTGGGAGGCGATCAACAACCTGCCGCAGTCTGCTCTGGTGGATGGTGACGAGCTGCTGCTGCGCCTGAGCTGTCTCCCCGCCAGCCTGGAGCGCGCCCTAGCCGACGCCGAATCTCTGGCCGCGCGCCACGGGCTAGGCATGCGGGTTGCAGCCCGCGCGCTCAGCGGCCTAGCCTACCTGCGCGTCCGGGGCGATGACGCGGGCGCACAGCGCCAGTTCCACGCCGACCTGCTGGGCCGCTGGACACAGCTGGCCCTGCTCGCTGGGCCGCCCGCGCTCAAGGCCGAGGTGCCGATCTGGGGCACCGAGATCCCGAACCTGAGCCTGGTGCGCAGGATCAAGCAGGAGTTCGACCCCGAGAACCGCCTCAACCCGGGGCGGTATGTGGTTTGATATGTATCGCAGGGGCGCGTCGCGGCGCGCCCCTCCCTGGCACCAATGGATATTGATACCCTGATCAGCCACCTCCGCCACACCCTCGGCCCGCGCGGCGTGGTGTCCGCCCCCGACGCCCTGCGCACCTACGACGCCGACGCGAGCATGATCGTCTCGCACGCGCCGCAGGTGGTGGCCCTGCCTACCGACAGCGTCCAGACCGCCGAGGTGGTGCGCGCCGCCGCGTCTGCAGGGCTGCCCGTGGTCGCCAGGGGCGCAGGCACCGGCATCGCTGGCGGGGCCATCCCGCTGCGCGGCGGCGTCCTGCTCAGCACCGCGCGCATGGATCGCATTCTCTCCATCGAGCCCGAGTCGCGCCGGGCCACCGTCCAGTCAGGGGTGGTCAACGCCGATCTGAACGCCCGCATCGCCCAGCTCGGCATGCAGTTCGCGCCCGACCCCTCCTCCCAGCGCGCCGCCACCATCGGCGGCAACCTGGGCACCAACGCCGGCGGCCCGCACTGCCTCAAGTACGGCGTCACCACCAACCATATCCTGGCCGTCGAGTTCGTTAACGACGACGGTGAGCTTGTCTGGACGGGCGACGGCGTGCCCGAGGCGTCTGGATACGACCTGACCGGGCTGATTGTGGGCAGCGAGGGCACCTTCGGCGTGGTGACGCAGGCCATTGTGCGGCTCACCCCGCTGCCCGAGGCGGTGCGCGTGGTGCTAGCGCTCTTCCCCAGCGTCGTGACGGCCAGCTCGGCCGTGAGCAAGATCATCGCCGCCGGTGAGCTGCCGACCTCGCTAGAGGTGATGGACCACAACGCCATCCGCGCGGTCAACGGGGCCTACGGGCTTGGCCTGCCCGAGGCCGAGGGCACCACCCTGCTGATCGTCGAGGTGGACGGCGTGGCCGATGGGCTCGACCTCATCATGGCCGAGATCCTAGAGATCTGCCGGGGCCAGGGTGCCTTCGACCTGCGCCCGGCCCGCACCGCCACCGAGCAGGCCCGCATCTGGACGGCCCGCAAGTCGGTGGCGGCGGCTATCGGTCGCCTGGCCCCGGCCTACTACCTGGTCGATACGGTTGTCCCGCGCACCCGCCTGCCCCTGATGATGGCCCACGTCGAGCGTCTGCGCCACGAGCACGGCATGGAGGTCTGCAACGTCTTCCACGCCGGCGACGGCAACCTGCACCCGCTGGTGCTCTACAACCCGCGCGACCCCGATCAGGTTCGGCGGGCGCACGCCATCGCCCACGGCGTGCTGCACCTGAGCATTGCGCAGGGCGGAGTGATCAGCGGCGAGCACGGCATCGGCGTGGAGAAGCGCGACTACCTGCCGCTGCTGCTCAGCCCGGCCGAGATGCAGCTCCAGGCCGCGATCTACACGATCTTCAACCCCGACGACCGCTTCAACCCGGCCAAGATCTTCCCCTCCGACGTCTGCCCACAGACGCTGGCCGCCGCGCGCCGGGCGCGACTCAGCGCGGGGAGAGAGACTCCCCCCTCGCCCGCCGCAGCGGGAGAGGGGGGCTGGGGGGGTGAGGGCCATCCCCCCACTAGCATTGAGGAACTCTCTCAACAAGTGGCCGCCTGCCACCGCACCCGCACCCCCGTTGCCCCCACCGGCTCACTGAATCCCAACCTCCAACCCCCAACCCCCAACCCCCAGATCTCCACCAGAAGGCTCAACAGGACTCTCCAGTACGAGCCCGACGACCTGACGATTGGGGTGGAGGCCGGGATGACCCTGGCCGAGCTGCGGGCCATCCTGGCTGAGCACGGCCAGATCCTGCCGCTGGACGTGGCCCGCCCTGAGGATGCGACGATTGGCGGGCTGGTGGCCGCCGCCGCCGACGGCCCGCGCCGCCTCGGCTACGGCACCCTGCGCGACTGGGTGCTGGCGCTGACGGTCGTCGAGGCCGACGGCACCGTCTCACGGCTGGGCGCACAGGTGGTCAAGAACGTCACCGGCTACGACCTGGTGAAGCTGTTTGTGGGCAGCCGGGGCACCCTCGGCGTGATCGCATCGGTGAGCCTGAAGGTCTTCCCGCGCCCGAAGGTGTCTTCAACCCTGCTGGTGGAGTGCCCCGGCCGCGACGACGCCTTCGCCCTGGCCGACGACATCGCCGCCAGCAAGCTCCAGCCTACGGCGGTGGAGTATATTTTCGGCCCTCACACCCTGCCAGGGGAGTCGACTCCCCCCTCGCCCGCCGCAGCGGGAGAGGGGGGCTGGGGGGGTGAGGGCATCCATCTGGCTGTCCGCGCCGAGGGCCACCCCGCCGCCGTGGAGCGCCACCGCCGCGAGCTAGCCGATCTGGCCGAGAGACGTGGGCTAGCCGCGCCCCGTGAGCTATCTGGCGCAGAGGAGGAGCGCTTCTGGGCCGCGCTGGTCGCTCTGACCGACAGCGCAACCGCGCCGGATGAGGCATTGGTGCGCCTGGCCAGCATACCCGCCGAGCTGAGAGTGGCCCTGGCTCAGGCGACGGAGCTGGCCAAGAAACGTGGGCTGAGCCTGAGCGTCAGCGCGCGCGCCCTGAGCGGCGTGGCCTACCTGCGCCTGCGCGGCGACCTGATCGGGCTGGCTGGCTTCTACAGCGACCTGATCGCCCGCTGGCGGCACGCCCACCTGCTCGCCGGGCCGGGCGAGCTGCTCGCCGGTGCGCCGACCTGGGGCGCGCCCCACGCATCCCTCGCCCTGATGCGCGCGATCAAAGTTGAGCTCGACCCCTACGGGACGATGAACCCCGGGGCATATATCGTATGATCGCAGATTAGGCCCGGCCCAATCTGCAATCTACAATCTGCAATTCTAGAGGAGCATTCTCGTGACCATAGCCGAGCAGCAGCCAGCCAGCATCCCGCTGATCCCGTTCAGCGGCAAAGATCGCCCTAGCTCAGACATCATCAACACCTGCGTCCACTGCGGGCTGTGCCTATCGTCCTGCCCAACCTACCGCGAGACGGGGCTAGAGATGTCGTCGCCGCGCGGGCGGATCTACCTGATGAAGGCCGTGGACGAGGGCCGGATCGGGCTGGAGAGCGAGGTCTTTCAGGAGCAGATGGGCCAGTGTCTGAACTGCCGGGCCTGCGAGGCGGCCTGCCCCTCGGGCGTGCAGTACGGCACCATCCTAGAGGCCAGCCGGGTTCAGCTAGAGCACGCCAGGGCAGACGGGAAGATCAAGCCCGCTGAACAGGCTCCCAACTCCCAACTCCCGACTCCCGACTCCCGACTCCCGACTCCCGACTCCCGACTCCCGGCACGCCCCCTCTGGCAGCGCGCGCTGCGCGGCGCGGTCTTCGGGGCGCTGTTCAAAGATATGCGGCTCTTCCGGGCCTTCTCGGGGAGCATGGCCCTCTACCAGAAGAGCGGCGCGCAGTGGTTCGCCCGCAAGAGCGGCATCCTCAAGCTGATCGGCATGGCCGACACCGAGACCCTGCTGCCGCCGCTGAGCGGCGATGTCACCGTGCCCATGGGCCAGATCTACCCGCCCGGCGACGGCCTCCTGCCCACCGAGCCGCGCTACAGCGTGGCAATCCTCACCGGCTGCATTATGAGCACCGCATTCAGCCAGGTTCACGAGGCGACCATCCGCGTGCTCCAGAAGAACGGCTGCGAGGTGATCCTTCCGCCCGACCAGACCTGCTGCGGCGCGCTCCACACCCACGGCGGCGACCTCGACGGCGGGCGCGATCTGGCCCGCCAGAATATCGCCGCCTTCGAGGGGCTCGGCGTCGATGCGATCATCGTGAACGCCGCAGGCTGCGGCAGCACGATGAAGGAGTACGGCCACCTGCTCCACGACGACCCGGAGTGGCATGAGCGGGCCGAGGAGTTTGTGCGCAAGGTCAAGGATGTCCACGAGTTCCTGGCTGAGATCGAGCTGAACACCGCCGACCTGGGACGCCTAGAGCTAAGCGTCACCTACCAGGAGCCATGCCACCTAGCCCACGCCCAGCGAATCACCGCGCAGCCCCGCACGCTGCTGAACGCCATCCCTGGCCTGGAGCTGCGCGAGATGCCCGAGAGCTCACTCTGCTGCGGTAGCGCCGGGGTCTACAACATCACCCAGCCCGAGATGGCGGCCTCGCTGGGCTCCCGCAAGGTGGGCAACGCCCTGACCACCGGGGCGCAGGTGATCGCCACGGCTAACCCTGGCTGCGCCTTGCAGCTGGCCGGCGAGCTGCGCCGCCGTGGCGAGGACGTGCAGGTGCGCTATATCGTCGAGCTGCTCGACGCCGCCTACGCCGCGAAGTAGGGCGAGTCTCGGGGCGGCAGAGAGGGCGGTACGGCACTAGCGAATCAGCACCAGCGTGCCCGCAGCGATCATGCCGAGGCCGAGTGCGCCGCGCCAGTCGGTCGGCTCGCGCAGGATGACCCAGGCGAGCAGGGCGATCAGGATCACGCTGCTCTTGTCGATCGCCGCGACGTAGGCCGTCGGGCCGATCTGGAGCGCCCGGAAGTAGCAGAGCCAAGAGAGGCCGGTGGCCACCCCCGAGAGCCCCAGCACCACCCAGGTGCGCGTGCTGATCCGCCCCAGCTCGGCCACCTCGCCGCGCCCCGCCGCGATCAGCCAGGCCATCACCAGCACCACCACCGTGCGGATGGCCGTCGCCAAGGTCGAGCTAACCTGCTCCACGCCAAGCTTCACCAGGATCGTCGTGAATGCGGCGAAGACCGCCGACAGAAGCGCGAAGGCCCACCAGGGAAGCAGATCGAGTCCCATAGCATTGCTCTTTCGTCCTCGGCCAGGATGTGACAGAGGCATAATCATCGCTCGGGGCACAAGTGTACCACCAGCGCCCCGCCGCTTGCGCTATTTGCTACAATGATCCGAAGCCAAGGGTTCAGAAGGGGAAAGGCAGCGTTGTCACAGATGGGGCGGCAGACTCGCATGGCGACACACGTAATTCAGACAGGATTCGCGCCGATCCTGGCCGTCGGCGGGGTGATCTACCGTCGGCGGCGCGACGGCAAGCCTGAGATCTTGATTATCAAGAAGCGTAA
Organism: Chloroflexales bacterium ZM16-3; assembly: GCA_004138175.2. Lineage (GTDB taxonomy): Bacteria > Chloroflexota > Chloroflexia > Chloroflexales > Chloroflexaceae > Oscillochloris > Oscillochloris kuznetsovii. The sequence goes on from RYFE02000008.1 coordinate 97,390, forward strand.
CGGCTTCTGGACGCTCCCCAAGGGCCGGATCGAGCAGGGCGAGAGCGAGGATGCGGCCCTGCACCGCGAGATCGGCGAGGAGACCGGCCTGAGCGGGAAGATCATCGCCGCCGGAGACACCTTCACCTACCAGATTATGAAGGGTGGGAGCGAGCAGACTAAGCAGGTTCACTACTACCTGCTCCGGCTGCGAGGCGGCAAGCTGCGCCTGAGCAAGGCCGAGAAGATCGAGCGCGCCCGCTGGTGTACGCTGCGCGCAGCTATCCGCCGCATCCACAACCCGCGCCTGCACCTGGTGGTGCGCTGGGCCGCCGGGGAGCTTAAGGTGACGCTTCCGGTAGCCGATGATCGCCCGCCGTCCATCGGCGGCTGATCAGAGAGATCTGTTGCAATATCACCTCCCAGTGGGGGTGCGGGGGCGGCTTCGCCGCCCCAACCCAACAAAAAGCAAGGTCTGGGGCGCAGCCCCAGAATGTTGCAACAGCCCTGTGATGCAGAGAGGGCGTGTAACATTCCCTCATCCGAGAGGACTACAGCCATGTCCCATCGCACGAGGGATCAGGTACGACACAGCGGCGGCCCAGTCGCCTTCTGTGTCGGTGAAGAGAGTCGGGAAAGGAACAGATCTCAATGAGTGACACATCCTCTGCCATCCGCGAGGTGGCCACATTAGGCGGCGGCTGCTTCTGGTGCCTAGAGGCCGTCTTCGACCAGCTGGCCGGGGTGACGGACGTGGTCTCGGGCTACGCCGGCGGCCACGTGGCCAACCCGAGCTATAAGGCAGTCTGCAATGGCACCACCGGCCACGCCGAGGTGGTGCAGGTGACATTCGACCCGGCCCAGGTCAGCTTCCGCGAGCTGCTTGAGGTCTTCTTCAGCGCGCACGACCCGACGACCCTGAACCGGCAGGGGGCGGACGTGGGCACGCAGTACCGCTCGGCGATCTTCTTCCACAGCGAGGCCCAGCGAGCCACGGCGCAGCAGCTGATCGCGGAGCTAAACGCGGCCCATGCATGGCCGGGCACGATCGTCACCGAAGTGGCCGAGGCCGGCACCTTCTACCCGGCCGAGGACTACCACCAGGAGTACTTCGCCAACAACGGGCGGCAGCCCTACTGTCAGTTCGTGGTTGCGCCGAAGGTGGCCAAGTTCCGCAAGCAGTACGCCGAGCGGCTGAAGAAGTAGGGGGGTCGAAGGCCGCACAGGGTGCGTTCTGCGGTATTGCGAAGTAGGGCAAACAGTCAGGGGAGCGCAATGCGCTCCCCTGACTGTTTATGTAAAGAGTGCGACTAGCGGATGGTGTTGACGAGGGGCGCATCGGCGGGGGTGTCGATCGGGGTGGCGCTGAAGGGCACGGCGCGCACCACCACGCGCTGGGTGAACTTATCGCGGCCGTTAGGTGGCCAGCAGGTGATCATCGTGATCAGCTCGTGGTCGGTGGGGGCGATCAGCTTCGCGTTCTCGGCCCGCTGCGCGGGCGGCGCGCCGTCCTCATCGACGATCAGGCGATCCTGGACGACGTAGAGAAACTCTTGGCCGCCGCTGTAGATGATGATCTTCTCGCCGGGGTGGACGTAGAAGAGGTCGCGGAAGACGTGGCCATTGCCGGCGACATGACCGGCGAGAACCACATTCCCACCCTCGCCGGGGTTGGCCGATCCGCGGTGCTGGCCGATGACGTACTCGGCCACATCCCAGACAGCGACAGCCTTGCCTTCGATCTCCTGGGTGCTCCAGCCGACCTCGATCACCTTTGCGTCGAGGGCGACGCTGGGGATCACCACACGCTCAACAGAGGAGATGTGGGCGAGCTGAGTGTCACTGGGCAGGTCTGATGCGATCCGGCCCTCGGCGCTGTTGAGCTGGGGGATGCTGAAGGCGGGGGCGGCAGTCGGGGCAAGCGATGGCCTGGGGACGCCGGCGGCCATCGGCCGACGGATGGCCTGCGATGCCGGGATGATCGCCTGGGGAACCTCCAGGTCGTTATCGCCGCGCGCCGCCGTACGCAGGTAGTCGATCTGCACATAGACCCCGCCGACGTAGAGCAGCAGGTAGACCCCGGTGAACATCAGCAGGTTGCCGAGCGTCCAGAAGAGCCGCTGGCGAGGGGAGGCGATCAGCCTGCGCGGGGCGGGCCGCTTGCTAGAGAGGGCGCGTGGTTTTGTGCGTCCTGGGATCAGCATGCTCAGAGTATAGCATGGTGGCTATACAGAGGGTAGGTGAGTTTGCTCAATCCACAGGCTCCAGCACCATCACCGGGATCGTGCGGCCGCCGGTGCGGCCCTGGTAGGTGTGGTAGCCGTGGTAGAGGGCCACAGCGCGCCGCCAGAGCTCCTCGCGCTCAACACCAGCAGCCTCGTGCGCCCGGTAGCTGCCCGTGCGGCCGCCGACCACCACGCGGGCCTCGGGGTTCGCCCGCAGGTTGTGGTACCAGGCCGGGTGGTGCGGCTGGCCGCCGTTCGAGGCGATCAGCACGATCCGCACGCCGTCGGGGAGATAGACCAGGGGCGTCTCGCGGGGCAGTCCGCTCTTCGCGCCGGTGCTGATCAGCACCAGGCTCGGCACCACCACCGCCACCGTCGAGAGGCGCCCCCGGCTCAGGCGCAGCAGCACCCGGTCGATCGGCGTGAACAGATAGAGGATGATCCATGCGCCAATAGGCGAGGCGAAGAACGACATGGTGGTGTAGCGGATGCGGGCGCGCAAGCGCATGAGGTGATCCTCTCTCCGACAATGAACCGTGTCTCGGCATAATACAGGTGATAGTATACGATAGCCTGTGGTAGCCGGTAGGGCGGCCGGCTGAGCGCGCGCAGCAACCATACGGTCACAACTACGCCCACGGCGGATTATGGGTGATCATTGCGCCGCGTCGATAGGCGCTCGTGAGGGAATCATTAGGTTACGGTAAGGGTCGCGCATAACCAAGCGCGGCCCTTATGCGTTTATTCAGGGCTAGGCCGCGACGCCACCCTCTTGCAGGCGGCGTCCGCACAAGAGGGGGCTACCGAGCAATCCAGCGGATTGCCCGGTAGCCCCTTATATGACAAATCGACACTATCTAACACATCACTATGCACCTACAGCAACGCAATGGAGTTTCAGGGGCTATGATTCGCGTGTTCCACCCGACACTCATATGGGCCATCGGTGGAGCCATCGTCGGTGGCGCTCTTTCAGCGGCGGTGACCATTCTCTATGTCTGGTTTAGCCGCCTCGGGATTGCGATAAGCATCCTGGAGAACAACACTGCCCTCGGCGCTCTAATCGGGGCACACCTCGGCCTGCTGGTGGCCTACCTACGCAGCTACCAGGATGAGGCACCAGGTACCTGGGAAGTGACGCAGCGCGACCCGATCAGCATCATCCTCGCAGTGCTGCTGCTGGTCTACGCCATCTGCTGGATCGCCGTCAGCTTCTAGGCGGCCATGGTTGTTGCAACGTCCTGGGGCTTCGCCCCAGACCCGGTTTTTTATTGGGTTTGGGCGGCAAAGCCGCCCAAACCCAATAAAAATTTGTGCGGGGGCGGGGTGAGGGCTCAGGAGTCGCGCGGCTCGCGGACGAGCCGGATGCCCTCTACTGGAGGCATGCGCCCGGCGATACGCTCCTCAAGGATGACCAGATCGACATAGATCTGGCGGCAGCTGCGCAGCCCCTGCACGCGCTGCTCGAGGATGGAGGTGGCGACTTCGCCTACTGTCCAAGGATGCACGAGACATAATTTTCCGACACAAGACGACCCGGAAAACGTAGGGTGCCGCTGCGTTGGGATTCGCCGACCGCATCCTGAAGCCGCCGGGCGATGCCGCACAGGGCGAATCCTGCGGTAGTGCCTGTAGTTGTTGCGTGTTTTCGGCTCACGGGATGTGGCTCTGTCGATCCAGACGCGGCGCAGGCTCCCTGAAACCCTTGACACCCCAAAGAGCGCACACGTATAATGGAGGCTAGATTGTGTCGTGAGGCGCAGCTGATGGCTCCGCGCAATCTGCAATCTGCAATCTACAATCTGCAATGACACAATGGATAGCGCCGCCTTTGAGCAACTCGTCGTCGAAGCCTTGGAGAGCCTGCCAGCCCGGTTTCAGGCATACCTCGCCAATGTCGACATCATCATTGAGCAACGCCCCAGCCGCGCCCAGCGACGCGCCCTCGACCTGCGCCCCTGGCAGTCGGTCTACGGCATGTACGAGGGTGTCCCGCTCACCGAGCGTGGCGGGGGCACCCTGGCCCCGCCCGACACGATTATAATCTTTCAGGCACCTCTGGAGCGCGACTTCCGCTCCCCCGCCACCCTGCGCGACGAGGTTCGCCGCACGGTGCTCCACGAGATCGCCCACGTCTTCGGGATCAGCGACGAGCGCCTGCGCGAGCTCGGGGCCTACTGACGCCAATGAGAATACGCCGCTCCGCCTCGTTTAGCACTGTCGCCCTCGGCCTGATCTACACGGTCGCCGTGATTGTGGCCGGTGCCCTGATCATTCAGACCCTGATCATGGCCCGCAGCATCCCCGCTCCCCAGGCATCGAGCCCCCAGGAGGTGCTGATTGTCACGCCGACCGCCGAGGCCACGGCGGCCCCGCTGATCATCCTGCCCACGCCGGTGCCACCCACCCCGCTGCCCACTGCGACCGACCTGGAGACGGAGCCGGTGAGCTACCACCCGAAGAGCGGTCGCTATATTGCCGTCTGGCTGCCGCCCATCTTCAGCGGCGGTGCCCGCGAGTCCTTCGAGGCGAATAAAGATGTCATCGACGACGTGAGCCCTTTCTGGTACTCGACCGACTCGAGCGGGCGGCTCTACGGCAACCGCGACGATGAGCTGGTGCGGGTGGCCCACGAGAGTAATGTTCGGGTCCTCCCCTCGATCCATAATGTGACATCCAACCCGGGCGCTGTCGTCCCGGTGCTGCGCGACCCGCAGCGCCGCGCCCGTCACATCCAGAATATTGTGGACGAGGTGCTGGCCCATAACTATGACGGCATTGATATCGACTACGAGTCGCTGGATAGCTCGCTGCGCGATGACTTCTCGGCCTTTATGCGCGAGCTCGCCGCCGCCCTGCATCAGAACGGCAAGCTGCTCACTGTGGCCGTCCACGCCAAAGATACCGACTACGGCGGCCTCGGCGGCTTCCAGGACTGGGCCGAGATCGGGAAGCACGTCGATCAGCTGCGGATTATGACGTATGATTACCACTGGCGCGGTGGGTCGCCTGGCCCGGTCGCCCCGGCCTACTGGATCGAGTCGGTGACAGCATACGCTCGTCGTGTGGTGGACCCGGCCAAGGTGCTGCTCGGCATCCACTTCTACGGCTACGACTGGCCGCCGAACGGGTCGGCCACGCCCCGGCCCTGGAGTATCATCCAGGAGATCATCGACGAGCAGGGCTCCACTGTCAACTTTATGGAGAGCAACGCCAACGGGCGAGTCGAGGAGAGCTACTTCTCCTACCGCTCACCCCAGGGCACCCGCCAGGTCTGGTTTATGACGAAGACCGGCCTGGCCTCGAAGATCAAGACGGTGCAGGATCTCGACCTGGCCGGGATCGCGATCTGGCAGCTAGGCTACGAGAAGCCCGAGTACTGGGAGACGGTGCGCCAGAACATGGTCGAGGACCCGACGCTCATCCAGCGGGCGATCAACCCACTGCTGCCGGACCATTAGCTATGTTACTGGGGCGTAGCCCCAGACCCGGTTTATGTTGGTTGTGGGCGGCTTCGCCGCCCACAACCAACATAAAAATACTGCGGGGGCGGCTGCGCCGCCCCCGCACCCCCACCGCCAGGTTATGACTACAGAGACCGCCATCAAAGCCAATAGCAGCGAGGCCCAGCAGCTCTACGAGCGCGGGCTGGCCGCCGCCCGGGGCGGGCAGAAGCGCGTGGCCGCCGGGCTGCTCACGCGCTCACTTCAGCTCGACCCGCACAATGAGCGGGCTTGGCTCTGGTTGAGTGGTGTGCTGGAAGACCCGCGACAGCAGGCGTTCTGCCTCCAGTCGGCCCTGCGGATCAACCCGGCTAATCAGCATGCCCAGCGCGGCCTGCATGTTCTAGAGGAGCGCAAGCTGCTTGATGGTGGCGCCCGGCCCAGCCCAGGACTGAGCCAGCCCGCCGAGGTGCTCGCCGCCGAGCCCGCCCCCAGCCAGCAGCAGGAGTCCTGGTGGGTCTCGTGGCGAAGCAGGCGGCGTGACATCAGCCGGGCGCGTCTGCTGCTCTGGCTCTTCCCGCTGATCGCGGTGGGCCTCGCGATCGCGCTGAACCGCACCATCGCCCTGGCGGTTGAGCCCGCCGCGCCAACTCCTGTTGTTGCCGAGCTGCCCGCCGCCGCGATGAGCGCACCCCCGGCCACGCCGACGATCGAGCCCATCCTAGAGGCCGAGCCGCTCTCGGTGGTCGAGGGGCTGACCATCTCCTACCTGGGGGCGGTGGAGCCGCTGCGCGCTGGCCTGCGCGAGGCGACGACGGCCTACCGCAACGCGACGAGCCAGCCCGGCGGCTCGGTGGGCTATGTTGCCGCCACCCAGCGCCTGCGGGCCACTGTGCAGCAGGCCCACGATGATATAGGGCGGCTGCGCCCGCCGCGCACTCTCCAGCAGGCCCACGACGACTATCGACGCGGCCTTGAGCTTGAGGTCGAGGGCCTCGACGCCATCCTAGAGTTCTACGGCGGCTACAACGTGGCGAACGCGAACCGGGCGGCCCAGCGCTTCCAGGAGGCCCGCGCCTACATCGACCGGGCCAGCGCCTCGTTCAGCGCCCGCGCCCAGCAGATCGCCCAGCTCAGCAGCGTCAGCCCGAATACCGCAAGGTAGGGGCGCATCGCGATGCGCCCCTACGATTTCGCCCGCGATCCCCGCAGCCAGCTGCCCGCCCAGGTCAGCAGAAAGAGCGCCGTGCAGGTCAGCACGATCGCCGCGCCCGAGGCCACCCCCAGGTAGTATGAGATGTAGAGCCCGACCACCCCGCAGGCCGCAGCCATCCCGGCGGCCAGCACCAGCATCGGGCCGAGCCGACGGGTCAGCAGCGACGCCGTGGCCGCCGGGGTCACCAGCACCGCCAGCATCAGCGAGACGCCCACCGTCTGGATGCTGACGACCACCGCCACCGCGATCAGCACGAGCAGCAGATACTCCAGCGCCTGCACCGGCAGGCGCAGGGTGGTGGCCAGGATGCTGTCGAACGAGAGCAGCATTAGCTCCTTGTAGAGCAGGATCACCGTAAGCAGGATCAGGCCGCCGAAGATCCCGATGCGCAGCAGATCGCCGTCGCCCACGCCAAGGACATCGCCGAACAGAAAGTGGGTCAGGTCGGCCGAGTAGCTGCGCACGGTGGAGATCATGGCGATGCCGAGGGCGAACATGCCAGCGAAGACCACGCCGATGGCGGTGTCCTCACGCAGCTTAGCGCCCCGGCTGATCGCGCCGATACCGAGCGAGCTCGCGACGGCTGTGACCAGCGCCCACCAGAAGAGCGCGCCCCGGTCGCCGCCGTTGAGCAGGTAGCCGGCGGCGATCCCGGGCAGGATGGTGTGCGAGAGGGCGTCGCCGAAGAAGGCCATGCCGCGCAGCACCACGTAGGTGCCCACCACCGCGCAGACAACACCCACCATCACGGCGGCCAGCAGGCCGCGCTGCATAAACGGGTAGACCAGGGGTGCTGTTAGGAATTCAAGCATATACCGTCCGGTGTAGGGACGCAGCGCGCTGCGTCCCTACGACGTTGTCATTCATCCCCGCAGCACGTATCGGCCACGGTGAGGATACCCTCGCGGGTCACAGCGAGATGCAGATGTCCGCCGTAGGCGTCCATCAGGTGGGCCGGGGTAAACACCTCGGCGGCCGAGCCGAAGCTGATCAGATGGCGGTTCAGGAGCATCACCCGGTCGAAGTGGCGTGCGGCCAGCTGGAGGTCGTGCAGGGCGGTGAGCACCGTCACCCGGCGCGGGCGCAGGTTCTCCATGATCTGGAAGATCTCATCCTGGGAGCGCGCATCCAGCCCGGTGAGCGGCTCGTCCATCAGCAGAAGGCTGGCCTCTTGGGCCAGGGCGCGGGCCAGGAAGACCCGCTGCTGCTGGCCGCCCGAGAGCTCGCTGATCTGGCGGCGGGCCAGGGGCGTCATGCGCACCAGCTCCAGGGCATCGGCCACCAGGGCGCGGTCGTGGGCGCCGGGGCGGCGGAAGAGGCCGACCCTGCCGGTGCGCCCCATCATCACCACGTCGGCCACATTCACGGGGAAGCGCCAGTCCACCTGACTGCGCTGCGGCACATAGGCCACGGCGCTAGGGGCGGCATGATCGGCCCCGCAGAAGCTGATGCTGCCCGCGCTCGGGCGCAGCAGCCCGACGATCGCTTTGAACAGACTGCTCTTGCCTGCGCCGTTCGGCCCCACCACTGCCACCTGCTCGCCCTCGCGCAGGGCGCAGCTCACGCCCTCCAGCGCCAGCCCGCCCCCGTAGCCCACGCTCATGTCGCGGATCTCTAGGGCCGGTGCAGTTATGGCGGCCGCCGCCGCAACATCGGGTCGTTCAATTGCTCGTTGGAGCGCCATAGGTTCCCCTGATGAATTGTAGGGTATGACCAAAAATCCTGGGAAGTTGTGGTTATTGCGGCGAGCTTCGCTCGCCGCAATAACCACTTCCTACAGATTTTGGTCAGACTCTAATCATATTAGCGCAGCGCGCTCGCAATCGCGCTCACGTTGGAGCGCATGTAGTCGATGTAGGTAGCCCCCGGCCCATCGGGCGGGGTGAGCGACCCGGTGAGGACGGTGACGAGCTTCACGCCGGTGTCCTGGGCCAGCTGCTCGGCCAGGCTCGGGTTGGACACGTTGCCGACAAAGATCGCCTTCACCCCCAGGCTGCGGATCTGATCCTGGAGTACGGCTAGATCCTGCGCCGATGCCTCGGCGCCTGTGCTGCCCCCCGGAATGATCGTGCCCACCTGCGTTAGTCCGTAGCGGTCGGCCATATAGCCGAAGACCGCGTGGTCGGTGACGAGCAGCCGCTGGTCTGGCGGGATGGTGGCGAACTCCTGGGTGATCCATGCGTCCAGCTCGCTCAGCTTCGTATTATACGCCTTAGCGTTGGCCGCGTAGAATCCAGCGTTGGCCGGATCTATCCGGCCCAGGCTCTCGCTGATCGCCGCAGTCCAGTATATGACATTGTTCGGGTCTGTCCATGTGTGCGGGTCATTGCCGCCGTGGTCCTGGCCATCCTCGGCGGCGTGATCATCCTCCGTCGCCAGATCCTGCGCGCTCATCTCGCGCAAGGGGATGTCCTTCGCCAGCTCGACGATCTCGGCGCTGCCGCCGGCGTTCTTCAGCAGCGGCTCTAGAAATGCCTCTAAGCCCGCGCCGTTGACGAACACAATCTGGGCCTCGCTGACAGTCACCACATCCTGGGGTGCGGGCGCGAAGCTGTGGACATCTGCGCCGACTGGCACCAGGGTGCTCAGGGCGATCTTGTCGCCGCCAACCTGGCGCACCACATCGGCTACAATGCTGGTGCTCGCCACGATTCTCGGGAGGTCGCCGGCGGGCTGTGTTGTCTTCTGGCCGCACGCGCCCAAGGTCAGGGCCGCAATTGCGAGCAGGGGCAGCAAATACCTGTGTCTCATGGTTCCTTACCTGCGCTAAATGAAACATTGTCTCAACAAGGCGGGATTATCGCACTGGCAAGGAGAGTTGTCAAGCGAGGGCGGAGGGCGTGCAACATCGCTGGCGGCTGAAGCCGCGTCACGGGGGACTGCGGCCAGCCGCCCGCCTGCGCGGGCGGTTCCGGCGTCGGTGCAGAATATGGAGAGCAACCTATGGCCTCGTGGAAGTCGTACCTGTTCGTGACAGTGCAGTTTCTGTGCCTGGGCCTCATCGGGCTCAGCGGGCCGCTACCGACTGCCGTGGGGCCGCTGGCGCTAGTCGTGTGTGGACTGCTGCTGGGGCTGTGGGGGCTGCTGGCGATGCGCCTGAGCCAGCTCTCGGTGCTGCCAGATGTGCGCGCCGGGGCGCGGCTGGTCGTCTCGGGGCCGTACCGGCTGATCCGCCACCCGATGTACAGCAGCCTGCTGATCGCCTGCCTGGGCCTGGTGCTGGCCGCGCCGCTCTGGTGGCGCTGGCTGCTCTGGGCGGCGCTCCTGGCCGACCTGATACTGAAGCTGCGCTACGAGGAGGGGATGCTGGCCCGCGCCTTCCCCGACTACGCGGCCTATATGCGGCGATCCTGGCGCCTGCTGCCATTTGTCTTCTAGGGGACAGGGGACAGGGGACAGGCCGAGCGCATCAACAAGCGATCTGTGACGCCAAACGGTAACGAAGCGAAGCGTCTCGGCGGGCGATAGGGAGACCGGAACGCTTCGCTTCGATCTGCGTGATAGGGCGGGTTTTGCGGTATTGCCATGTTCCAGGCATGCCAGTTTTACGGGATGGCGACAGGTGCCGCCGTGCGCACCCAGTCGTCGTAGAGCTGGGTCAGGTCGCAGCCGCAGCTGTCCTGGGCCACGCGCAGCAGGTCGTCGCCGACGATGTCCTGGTAGCGGAAGGCGCTGTAGTAGGCGTGGATGAAGGCGTCGAAGCCCTGCTCGCCGAGCTGATCGCGCAGGGCCTGGAAGAAGAGCGGCCCCTTGGCGTAGATCACCGGGTAGTAGCGCCCGCCGCTGAGCTGGGCCGGCGAGGAAGAGAGCGGCGCGTCGCGGCCTGCGGCGCGGGCGTTGCGGAAGGTGTTGCGGAAGAACTGCAGCTCGGCTGCGGCCTTCTCTGGCTCGCCGGTCGCCTCATAGTAGACGACCTGGGAGTAGCTGGCCAGGCCCTCGTCGAGCCACGCCTCGCCCTGGGCGTCGTTGCCGACCTGGCTGTACCACCACTGGTGGGCGATCTCGTGGGCGATGGTGGTCTCTAGGCCGCGCCCGCCCTCGGTGTACAGCTTCTGCTCGATCAGGACGACGCCGGGGTACTCCATGCCGAGGAACTGGGTGAGGGCGGACTGCACGACCTCTAGCTCTGCCAGGGGGTAGCTGCCGTAGCGCTGGTTGAAGGCGCGCAGTGACCGCTCGGCCACCGCGAGGCCCTCCTGTCCGGCCCTGGGGTTCTTCGCCTGGTAGTAGGAGACGATGCGGGTGCCATCGACCACGGCCTCGGCCTGGGCAAGGCCCTGCAGCGCGCCCAGGTAGAACTCGCGCTGCGGCCCGCTCACGAAGCGCTGGCGATGCACCTGCTCGTTCACCGGCCCGTCGCTGATCGTCACGCCGGTGCTTAGCAGCGCCCAGCCATTCGGCGCGTCGATAGTGACATCGTAGAGGGCCACGCTGGAGACCGTAAAGTCGCCGCGCGACACGATCGGACGGGTGTCCCAGCCGATATCGGCGGTGTGGCGGGCCAGGATGGGGTAGAAGTTGGCCATCGACCAGACCCCGGCCTCGAAGTTGTAGGCGCCGAAGGTCTCGTCGCTGGCGCCGCGCGGCGTCCTGGCGGTGAAGCCGAGCACCACGCGGGCCGACTCGCCGGGGGCCAGGGGCGCGGGCAGATCCAGGTGCAGCAGCGTGTCGCCGTGCTGGGTGCCCGAGTGTACCTGCGCGCCGTTCACCGTTGCGCTGGTCACATCCAGCCGACCGCCGAAGTCGGGGTGGTTCGGGTAGAGGTGGAAGTAGATCTGGTCGAGATCAACGCCGTAGCGGTTGACCATGTCGAGGGTGACGGTGCCGCGCACGCTGAGCTCGCCCGGGCTGAGGGCGGCGATGATAGTGTAGCGATCCCACGCCCCCGCCCCGGCCAGGTCGCCCTCTGCCGAGGGGATGAGCGCCGGAGCCTGGACAGCCACCTCGGGCGGCAGGGCTGGCTCGGCAGGCGGCTCAGGCGTGGCCGACGGCGACGCCGTGGGCGCGGCGGTGGGCCTGGCGGCAGCGATGGCGGGCGCCTGGGTCGGCGACACAGCGGCGGGCACCTCGGTCGACGACACGGCGGAGGCGCTGGCGGGCGCGGCGGTCGGCGCGCAGCCGCCGGTGAGCAGGGCGAAGGCGAGCAGAGCGGTCAGGGTGCGTGTGATCATAGGGGGTGGAACCGGAACCGCTGGGAAAGGGATCTCCCTAGCGACGTGATATAAGATATGCTATGCTTAGGGTACCGTCTGAAGACACTGTACCATAAGCGTGATATGAGGCGAACAGCAGTTTTTTGTGAGCAGCGGCATACCAAAGGAGGTGGCACGATGACACTCAAAACGCTTCCCCAACAAGCGCCGAGGTTGACAGAAGACCCGACCCACCCCAGCGCCGATGCCCCGATCTACACGCGGTTCGGCGCAGCCCCGTGCCCGCCCGCGCAGATCAGCGAGCCGCGCTATATCCACGCCCTGATGTTTGCGGCATGGCTCGGCCGGATGATCGACCCGGACGATTTTGCGCACCAGCCGGTGCGGCGCAACTAAAGGCGCACGAAGTCGTTATGTCTCTCTTCGTACGGCGAGAGGTCGGGCCTGCGCCCGACCTCTTGTCGTACCACTCGGGGCTAGCGCAGCGCCCTGGGGCGGGCGAGCAGATCGAGGTGCTCGGAAGCGCTGTCGGCGAAGTGGGCAATCACCTCGGCGTCACTCTCTGGGCGCGGGCTGAGCCCACGCGCGCGGTCGATCACCAGGAGATCGTAGCCGGGCGCGCGCAGCTGGGCCAGAAACTCTGCGGGTGCCATGTTTGAGACGGCGCGCAGGGCCGGGGGGCTAAACTCGCTGATGATCGTGGGCCGATTGGCGGCGATGATCCGCTGCATGCCGGCCAGGGCCAGGCCCTCGGCTCCCTCGATGTCCATCTTGATCAGATCGACCCGGTGGGCCGGGCCGAGCAGTTGATCGAGGGCGACCGCCTGGGCCCGTCGCGCGCCGGGGGTGCCTGGGGCAACCAGCCGCCCGTTGCTGTCGTCGAGCAGCAGATTGACGGCGGCGGTCGCGCTCGCGGCGGCGCAGGGGAAGAGCGTGACGTTGCGGAATCCGTTGGCGGCCACGCTGCGGGCGAGCAGGGCGCCGTTGGCCAGGTCGGGCTCGAAGGCGGCCACGCTGCCGACGGGGCCAACGTGGGCGGCGGCAAGCATGGTGTAGTAGCCGATGTTTGCGCCGAGGTCGATCACGCGCATGGCGGGGCGGAGCAGGGCGTGGAACTCGCGGGCCACGTGCGGCTCGTAGGCCCGGCGCAGGGCGATCCGCGCGCCGATCACCCAGTCATCGAGCCGCACGTAGAGCCTGAACTCAGGCAGCCGCAGCAGCAGCGGCCCGCGCAGGGGCACCAGGCGGCGCAGCACCGCGCGGTGGCGCAGCACAAGCCGGGCGGCGCGGGTGATCATCGGGCGGCGGCAGCTTGCTCGATCAGCACAACGTGGATCTCCTGGGGGCCGTGGATGCCGAGGGAGAGGGTCATCTCGATGTCGGCGGTGCGCGAGGGGCCGGTGATCAGGGTCAGGTTACTGGTGGCGGTGAAGATATCGTCGCCGTAGCGGCTGCGGGCCTGGGCGAGGGCGTCGCCGAGGCCGCGCACGAGCTGGCTGGAGCGCAGCACGGCGATGTGGTAGGGCGCGAGGAGCGAGGCCAGGCGCGGGCGGCCGGGGCCGTGGCGCAGCAGCAGGCTGCCGCTCTCGGCGATCCCGGCCTCGACACCGGAGATGCAGATGCTGGCTGGCTCCAGCTCCTGGAGGCGATCATGGCGTCCGCCGCCCTGGATATCGGTAGCGGCCAGGGCGACGCCGCGCGCGGCGAGGAGCTGGGGCAGCCCGGCCAGCCCGATCTCCCTCATGTCCCAGGCGATCACCTGGGAGGCCCCCTTCTCGGCCAGGATGGCCCCGATCTGCCCAACGGCCCCCGCGTCGTCGCCCACCCGGTAGACCTGGCCGGAGAGGCTGCGCAGCTCGGCGGTGAACTGGTCGGCCAGGTTGTCTGCGGGGGGAAGCACGTAGGGCGGGATGTCGTGGCTGGCGCCCTGGGCCTCGCCCGCCAGCCACGAGCGGCTGGAGGCTAGGCTGGTGCGCAGGTTCGAGAGGATCTGATCGCGGCTCACTGGGCTGCCTCCTTGCGCTTCTTCTCCCGCTCCTCCCACCACTCCCCAAAGCTGGTGCCCGAAAGGGTGGGGAAATCTCGCCCGTGGGTCCATCCGCTCAGCGGCGGCGGCAGGCGGCGGATGCGGCCCTTGCGACCGATCAGGCGCGAGCCGAGCCTGGCCGCGCGCCCGCCGGCCCGGTAGACCGCCGGGTTGTTCATCGTCATCACATAGCCCCGCATCGCCGCCTTCTCGACCGGGTGGGCCTTGCCGGCCTTCACCGCGTCGGCGCGCAGGCGCAGCAGCATATCGGGGATGGCGATCCGCACCGGGCAGACCTCCTGGCATGCCCCGCAGAGCGAGCTGGCCTGGGGCAGCATGTATGCCTCGGGCAGGTCGGGCTGGAGCAGCGGGGTGAGCACGGCCCCGATCGGGCCAGAGTAGACCCCGCCGTAGGCGTGGCCGCCGATGGCCTGGTAGACCGGGCAGGCGTTGAGGCATGCCCCGCAGCGGATACAGAGCAGCGCCTCGGCGTACTCGCCGCCCAGGATCTTCGAGCGGCCATTGTCGAGCAGCACCAGGTGGAACTCCTCGGGGCCGTCCTCCTCGCCGGAGCGGGCCGGGCCGCTGATCATGCTGGTGTAGACGCTGAGCTTCTGGCCGGTGGCCGAGCGGGCCAGCACCTGGAGCATCACCCCGAGGTCCTCCATGCGGGCGACGATCCGCTCGATGCCCATGATCGCCACGTGGATGCGTGGGACGGTGGTGGAGAGCCGGGCGTTGCCCTCGTTCTCCACGATCACCACGGCGCCCTCGTCGGCCACGCCGAAGTTCACCCCGCTGATGCCCATGTCGGCCTTCAGGAAGCGCTGGCGCAGGGCCGTGCGCGCCGTCTGGGTCATAGTCTGGATATCATCGGTGAGCGGCACGCCGAGGTGCTGGTGGAACAGCTCGCTGACCTGCTCGCGGGTCTTGTGGATGGAGGGGGCGATGATGTGCGAGGGCGTCTCGCCAGCGAGCTGGATGATATACTCGCCGAGGTCGGTCTCAACCACCTCCAGGCCAGCCTCCTCCAGAGCGTGGTTGAGGTGGATCTCCTCGGAGGCCATCGACTTCGACTTGACGATCGAGCGGACGCCACGGGCCTTGGCCAGCTCGGCGATGTAGGTGCGGGCCTCCTCGCCGTCGCTGGCCCAGCAGACAGTGCCGCCACGGGACTCGACGTTGGTGGCGAGCTGGGCGAGCAGCTCATCGAGGCGGGACAGCGCCCCGGCGCGGATGGCGCGGGCCGTATCGCGCAGCGCCGCCTCATCGCTCAGGGCGCCGATGGCCCCGGCGCGGTTGCCGATAAATCGCTCAGTGGCGCGCGACAGTGCCGTCTTGAGCGAGGCGTCATGCAGCGCGCCGTCGACGCGCTCGTAGAAGGAGATGCTCTGTGTGGTCATGAGGTGTGCCTCTCAATCTGCCGTCGGGGGGCGGGCGACTACGCGGGAGCGCCCCTACTGGCGCGCATCCGTCATATTCGCCAGAACCTCAACCAGGTGGCGGGCCTTCGTCTTGCTGCCCTTGCGGCTGAGCCCGCCGGCGATCTGGGTCATGCACGAGGCGTCCCCGGTGACGATCAGGTCGGCCTGAGCCTCGGCGATGCCAGCGAGCTTCTGGTCGAGCATGGCCTCGGAGATCGCGCCCTGCTTGACGGCGAAGAGTCCGCCGAAGCCGCAGCACTGGTCGTGGCCGGGCAGCGGCTTCACCTCGGCTCCGGCGACGCTGCCGAGCAGGGTGCGGGCCTGGCGCCCAAGGCCGAGGAAGCGCAGTCCGTGGCAGGCGTCGTGGTAGGCCAGGCTGCCGCTGTAGCGGGCGCCCACATCGGCCACGCCCAGCACATCCACGAGGTACTCGCTGATCTCATAAGTGCGCGAGATCAGGTCGGCGGTGGGGCCGGCGTAGGGGCTGCGCTGGAACAGCTCGGGGTAGAGGTGGCGGATCATCGTGGCGCATGAGCCCGAGGGCAGCACCACATCGTCTGAGCCGCGCAGCACCTCAATCGTGCGCCCGGCCACCGCATACGCCTCGTCGCGAAACCCGGCGTTGAAGGCCATCTGGCCACAGCAGGTCAGCCCGCGCGGCACACGCACCTCCACCCCCTGCGACTCCAGCAGGGCGGCGGTGGCCTGTCCGATCCCGGGGTAGACTTGGTCGACGATACAGGTGACAAAGAGAGTTACGCGCCGGCGTCCTGGCTTCGTCGTCACGGCGGGGCTCCTGGGTTGTAGATTGCGGATGGCAGATTGTAGATTGCGGATGGGGTGATGTGGATTATACCAGATCGGAAGTCAGGAGTCGGGAGTCGGGAGTCGGGAGTCGGGGGTTAGGGGTTGGGGGTTGGGAGGAAGGAATCTGCTGCCGCACAGCCCTCACCCCCAGCCCCCTCTCCCTGAGCGGGAGAGGGGGAGCATTTCCTCACCAGGAAGGGGTATACTCCCCTCTCCCCTTGAGGGAGAGGGGCGGACAGAACGTTTGGGTGACAAGGCGATTCATGGCGTTGGAGCGGCTTTTGGCCCTCACCCCCCAGCCCCCTCTCCCGCTGCGGCGGGCGAGGGGGAGCATTCCTCACCAGGAAGGGGTATACTCCCCTCTCCCCTTGAGGGAGAGGGGCTGGGGGTGAGGGGGCGAGATCCGCGCGAGAACCGCTTATTCGCAAAGTATTGAGCCTAACCCCCGACCCCCGACTCCCGACTCCCGACTCCCGCCCCCCACCTACGCAGGAGCCTGCCCGGCCTGCGGCAGATGCGAGATGCTGCGCTGGTAGGCCACGGCCGCGCCGACGCCGATCAGGCAGAGCGTGGCGCAGAGCAGCAGCGCCTTGGGCACGCCGAAGAGGCTGGCCGCGCCGCCGATCAGCAGGCCGCCGATCGGCGTGCTTCCCGCAAAGAGCATAAAGTAGAGGCTGCTCACCCGCCCGCGCAGGTCGTCGGGCACGCGCAGCTGGATGACCGTGTTGGCCGCCGTGGTGAAGCTGATCCCGGCGAAGCCGAGCGCGAACAGCAGGGCCACGGCCACGGCGAAGGTGCTGGTGGTGGCCAGGGAGCCAAGCAGGATGCTGAATGCCGCTGCGGCGATGATCATGCGCCGGGGCGTGAAGCTGCCCATGTAGGCGTTGGCCACAGCCGCCGCGAGCGAGCCGAGGCCGAGGAAGGCACCCAGCATCCCGTAGCTGGCCGGGTCGGTGTGCAGGACAAACCCGCCGATCAGCGGCAGGGTCACGCTGAAGTTGTAGCCGAAGGTGCCGATCGCCCCGATCAGGATCATCACCAGCAGGATCTCGGGGGTGCGCCATGTGTAGGCCAGCCCCTCGCGCAGCTCGCTGAACACGCGGGCCGGGCGGCGCGGCCCCTGCACGATCTGGCTCACGTCCATGCGCAGCAGGCCCAGCAGCACCGCCAGGAAGCTGGCCGCGTTCAGGTAGAGCATGGCGGCGATGCCCAGCGGGCCGATCAGCAGACCGGCCAGCGCCGGGCCGATGATCCGCGAGCCGTTGAAGACGATCGAGTTCAGGGCCACGGCGTTCGGCCGATCCTCGCGGCCCACCAGCTCCACGGCGAACGCCTGGCGCACCGGCGTGTCCAGCGCGTTCACCACGCCCTGAATCATCGCCAGCAGGTAGATCTGCCAGAGCTGGATGAGGCCGAAGAAGACCAGCGAACCGAAGATCGTCGCCAGAGCCATGGCGATGGTCTGGGTGATCAGGATCATGCGGTAGCGCGGCACGCGATCGGCGATCACGCCGCCGAAGAGCGAGAGCAGCATCACCGGCAGGAACTGGAAGGTGGCCACTAGGCCGATGGCGAGGGGCGAGTTGGTGAGCTGGAGTACGAGCAGCGCCTGGGCGGTGACCTGCACCCACGAGCCGGTCATCGAGACCAGCTGGCCGAACCAGTAGAGCCGGTAGTTGCGCACGCGCAGGGCGCGGAATCCGCCCAGCAGGCGCACGAGGCGCACTTGTGTGGCCCGGGGCGATCCGTCGCTGTCGCTTGATGGTGCTTGCATGGCTGATCCTATTCAAGACTCAAGATAAGAGTTTTTTCTCGGAGGGGCGCTGGCCCTCCACATTCCCCCGATCCTCGCTGGTCAGGGCGCGCTGGAGCGCCGGCAGGGCCGCGCACACGGCGGCCAGCTCCTCGGGGCTCAGGCGCTCGGCTAGGATGCCCGCGATCTGGGCCTGGGCCAGCGCGTGGGCGTCCTCGTGCCGCCGTCGGCCCTCATCGCTCAGCGAGAGCCGCTGCTGCCGCCGGTCCTGTAGGTCGGGCCGCCGCTCAACCAGCCCGCGCTCGACGAGCGCCTGGACCAGCTCGCCCATTGAGGCCAGGCTGACCCGGCGACGCCGCGCCAGATCGCTCACGGTCAGCGGGCCGCCGCTCAGGTGGGCCAGAGCGCGAAACTGCGACATCGTCAGGGTGTCGGGCGTGTCGCGCTGGACGATCGCGGCGACCGTGCGGTTGAGCAGGGGCATGGTGTCGAGCAGCGCCCGCGCTGCCTCGTCTTCTGGCGTTGGCATAGGTTCTTTGATCTCTTGCGCGTCTGGTCAGGTTTCCTGATGGTAAGGATACCTTATATTGGTAAAAACAGCAATACATCGGAGGTCGGAATGGCGGGGCGGCAGGCGCAGCGTTCGCGGAACTCCTGTGGCTGTGCCAGCGTTATAGGGCAAGATAGTGGGCTTTGGCACAGCATATTAGCGAAGAGGAGCGAGCAGTGAAGCAGATCTCATATCGGGCGCGGATCGGTATCGTCGTCGGCCTGATCCTGATTCTTGCCGTCGGCGGGGTGGCGCTGCTGCTTGAGGCGAACCAGCAACTCAATCGGGCCGAGCGGCTCTGGAAGCAGCAAGGGATCGACAGCTATCGGATCAGCGTGAGCAATAGCTCGAACTGGGTCATGCGCACCTTCGATCTGACTGTGCGCAACGGCGAGATTGTGTCGCTGAGCCACACCTGCAAGTCGGGGCTTGCTGACTTTGGCATATGTAACAGCGATCCGACCTACACCGACTACAGCGTGCCCGGTCTCTTTGAGTACGTGCGCACGGTGCTCAGTGACACCGAGATTGACAATCGATGGAAGCGGATAACGTATGATCCGACCTACGGCTACCCAACGTCGATCGTTATCAACGACCCGCAGATCCTTGACGAGGAGTCCGCGCTGACAGTGCTGAGCTTCGAGGTGCTGGATGCGCCTGCGGACTCGTGATCGCCCAGTCAGCGGGTTCGGGCGGCAAATCTCCGGTACAATGGATGTGCGCACCCGAACACAGAACCGGAGAGGTATATCAACCATGGCCGAATCCCCGATCGTCGGCGCGCAGGCGCCCGACTTCACCCTAAAGAGCGATGGCGGCGAGCCCGTCACCCTGTCGAGCTTCCGAGGCAAGAAGGTCATCCTCTACTTCTACCCGAAGGACGACACCCCCGGCTGCACGACGCAGGCATGTGGCTTCCGCGATAGCTACCCGCAGGTCGAGGAGCAGAACGCGGTGGTCCTGGGCGTCAGCCCCGACGGCGAGCAGGCCCACCAGAAGTTCAGGGCTAAGTTCAACCTGCCCTTCACCCTGCTGGTGGACAGCGATCACGCGGTGGCCGAGGCATACGGCGTCTGGGGCGAGAAGAGCATGTACGGGAAGAAGTACATGGGCATCATCCGCAGCCACTTTGTGATCGACGAGGAGGGCAAGATCGCCCAGGCCGAGGTGAAGGTGAGCCCGGCCGACAGCGTGAAGCGGGCGCTGGCCGCGCTGCGCTAGGCCCTCGGCTGGCGACTGGAAGTCGCGCCGGCGGGGCGCGGTGCGCCGGGCGTCGGCCTGCGCCGACGCCGGAGCCGCCCGCGTAGGCGGGCGGCTGGCCGCAGGCCCCCGTGGCGCGGCTTCAGCCGCCCGCGATAAGGCACCCGCCATCTTTACTCCATCATGCGACGGGGCGAGCGGATCGCGCCCGCGTGGTATGATGGCTTGTATTGTGCAAAATCTATAACCTGCAATCTGCAATCTACAATCTGCAATTGTACGTAGGTGTACCCTTATGACCTTGCTGAGCGTTGGCGGGCTGAAAAAGTACTATGGGGCCGAGCTGATCTTTAAGGATGTTAGCTTCCAGGTGGCCAAGGGCGACAAGATCGGCCTCGTTGGCATCAACGGTGCCGGTAAGAGCACCCTGCTCAAGATCGTCGCCGGGATGGAGAGTGCCGACGGCGGCGTTATCGCGCCCGCGCGCGGCACCCGCGTGGCCTACCTGGCCCAAGAGGTGCACTTCGCCGCCGACCGCACGCTCTGGCAGGAGATGGAGGCCGCCTTCAGCCACCTCGCCGAGCTCCAGGCCGAGATCACCGCCCTTGAGCCGACGATCGCCGACACCGCCGCCCCCGGCTGGGCCGAGGCGATGGAGCAGTACGGCGACCTGATGTCGCACTTTGAGCACGGCGGCGGCTATGAGATCGAGCCGCGCATCAAGCGCACCCTCCACGGCCTCGGCTTCCACGAGTCGCAGCACGGCCAGCGCCTCTCGCAGTTCTCCGGCGGCCAGAAGACCCGAGCCGCCCTCGCCGCCACTCTGCTCTCTGACCCCGACCTGCTCCTGCTCGATGAGCCCACCAACCACCTCGATATGCAGGCGCTGGAGTGGCTGGAGATCTTCTTGCGCGGCTGGGACGGCACCCTGATCGTGATCTCGCACGACCGCTACTTCCTCGACCGGGTGACGAAGCGCACCCTGGAGATCGCCTTCAATGTGCTGGAGGACTACCCCGCTGGCTACAACAAGTACCTGGAGCTGAAGGCCGAGCGCCTGGAGCGCCGCCTGAAGGAGTTCAACGCCCAGCAGGAGTTTATTGCCAAGACTGAGGAGTTTATCCAGCGCTACAAGGCTGGCCAGCGCGCCCGCGAGGCCAAGGGCCGCGAGAAGCGCCTTGATCGCCTCAAGCGCGACAGCCTGGTGGCCCGCCCGCAGGAGCAAGCCAAGCTGCGGCTCTTCCTCGACACCCAGCTGCGCAGCGGCGAGCTGGTGCTGGCCCTCGAAGGTCTGGTGATCGGCTTCCCCGGCGACCGCCGCCACGAGTCGGAGCCGCGCGTGCTGCTGCGCGCCGACGGCATGGAGATCCATCGCGGCGAGCGCGTGGCCCTGCTCGGCCCCAACGGCTGCGGCAAGACTACCCTGCTGCGCACGCTGATCAACGAGCTGAGCCCGCTCCAGGGCGCGCCGCGCCTCGGCCACAAGGTGCAGATCGGCTACTACGCCCAGGGCCACGATATGCTGAATATGCAGGCTACGGTGCTAGAGGAGCTGACCCGCGCCAGCCCAGGGCTGGGCGAGCCAGCGGCCCGCAACCTGCTCGGGCGCTTCCTATTCAGCGGCGACGATGTGTTCAAGCGGGTGGGCGACCTGAGCGGCGGCGAGCGCTCGCGGGTGGCCCTGGCCCAGCTCACGCTGCTGCCCGGCAACCTGCTGGTGCTCGATGAGCCCACCAACCACCTCGACATCGGCGCCCGCGAGGCGCTGGAGGGCGTGCTCAAGGAGTATCCCGGCTCCATCCTCTTTGTCTCTCACGACCGCTACTTCATCGACGCCATAGCCGACAAGATCTGGACGGTTGAGCAGGGCCGCATGCGCCAGTTTATCGGCAACTACAGCGAGTTTGTGGCGCAGGAGTCGGGGGGCAGGAGTCAGGGGTCGGGGGGCAGGAGTCAAGAGTCTGGGCCGACGAAGCGAGAATCGGGCGGTGCCGCGCCGCTGACTTCCGACTCCCGACTCCCGACTCCCGACTCCCGGGACGAAGATAAGCAGCGCAAGCGCCGCCTGGCCGCCCTAGAGTCCGAGGTCGCCATGCTGGAGCAGGAGCTCGGCAGGCTGCGCGGCGCCCTCGATAAGGCCAGCGCAGGGCAGGATGTGAAGAAGCTCACAGCCCTGGGCACCCAGTACGCCGAACTGGAGCGGCTGCTCGCCGAGAAGTACGCCCAGTGGGAGCAGCTCGCGGCGGCCTGATGTGATTGGAGATTGGAGGTTGCGCGCAACCTCCAATCTCCAATTCCGCCCGACGGTGTATACTTTACGCATGAGCACACCGCAAGCCAGCGCCCGCCCCGAGCCGAAGCCCGCCGGCGATGGCGCCACCTACGAGCTGCGCAACTACCGCCTTCACGAGCGCGTGGGCCAGGAGGAGCTGGCGACCGTCTATCGGGCCAGCCACATGACCCTCGACCGCCCCGTGCAGGTACACATCCTGCGTCGCCACGACTGGATCTCGGCCAGCCGGTTTCAGCTGGCCGGGCGCCTCGCCGCGCGCCTCGCCCACCCCAGCCTGCTCCCGGTGATCGACGCTGGCCACGATGATAAGTACGGCGATTACTTAGTGACCCCGCAGATCGATGCGCGGCCCCTCGCCGCGCTGCTCGCCGATGGCCCGCAGGACGCCATGCTCACCGTGCGGGTGATCGCCCAGGTGGCCACAGCCCTCGACTACCTCCACGCCGAGCAGGTCTTCCACCGCGATGTGCAGCCGGCTAACATCCTGGTCAGCCCGCAGGGCGCGGCCTACATGGCCAACCTGAGCCTGGCCGCCAGCCCCGACACGCCCGACCTGAGCAAGATCGATGAGGCCGACTACCTGACGCCCTACTCGGCCCCCGAGCAGCGCCTCTCGCAGGGCGAGGCGGGCGCCGTCCTCGATGTCTACAGCCTTGGGGCCGTGGCCTACCATATGCTCAGCGGCGAGGTGCCGCCCGCCCCCGGAGGCGAGGTGCCTAGCCTGGCCTCGCGTGACCCCAGCCTCGCCCCGGCAGACCGGGTGGTGCGGCGGATGCTGGCCGCCCAGCCCGCCGCCCGATTCCCCAGCGCCGGGGCCGCCGCCGCCGCCCTGCGCCAGGCCCTCCGCGCCCAGATCGACCTCGCCACAAACGACATGGAGGAGTCGCGCTGGGAGGCCAGCGCCGAGTGGCTGGAGAACCCCCTGGAGACGGCCCTCGGCAGCCAGCTCGACGAGGCATTTAAAGAGTTCCTCGCCCGCTCGCGCAAGCGAGCCGACGACCTGCACCGCCGCGATGTCATCCGCCGCCTGCTCAGCCGCTGGAGCCGCGACGGCTTCTTCCGCCGCCGCGCCCTTGGCCAGCTCGTCCAGCCTGAGCAGATCGTCAGCTACAACGTCTACTTCTATGCGCTGCGCACCCTCTACGAGACGCGCAGCGCCCCGCAGCGCCGCACCCGCCCTCAGAAGCCCGACGACCGCAGCTCCGCCCAGATCATCCCCGATGTCTGGGGCGTCGAGCCGCCCGCCGCCGGCCCCTTCGAGACGGTGAAGCCCCGAGAGCTCGTCCTGCCCAACTCAACCCGCGTCATCACATGCCCCGACTGTAGCGGCACCAGCGAGATCCCCTGCAAAGAGTGCCAGGGCAAGGGCATGGTCGAGAAGCTGCACAAGGTGAGCAACCCCAATAACACAGTCACGAACGAGAAGCTCGCTGTCACCTGTCCGTCCTGCCGGGGCTACGGCCAGTCGAAGTGCCAGAACTGCGCGGGCACCGGCAACATCGTCGAGGAGCAGGTCTTCACCTACGCCCGCCGGGCCAAAGAGTGGAACAACAGTGATGATATTGAGGACCTGCCGGAGCTGGCGATCAAGCGGCGGCTGGAGCCGGTCTTCAGCGCGCCGATCACGCCCTACGAGGGCCGCTGGCACAGCGTGGCGCCGCTGGCCGAGCTGCTGCGCGCCTCGATCGCCGAGGCGGGCGAGGACACCCGCCTCTCCTCTGCCGAGCTGAAGATCCAGGGCGCGACGATCACCGAGATGGACTTCCTGCTTGATGAGCAGACCCAGCGGCTCTACTTCGTCGGCTTCGATAACGAGCTGGTCGGCGACTGGTCACTGCTCAACCCCGAGCGTCTCGCCCTCGCCGCCGTGTCCGCCGCGCTCCTGCTGATCGCGCTGATCGCTGTGGCCGTCTTCTTCCTTGGTTAACGTGAACATGGGCGGGTAGGGGCGCGTCGCGACGCGCCCCTACCGTCCCCTGCCCCCTGACCCATGCCCTCTGCCCCCGTCACATCCGCTTCCGAAGGAGAGGCCGTCTATGTCCGCATCCCGATCTGCGATCCTCGCCCTGCTGATGGTGGCATGCGTTGTCCTTGTGTTCCAGCCGGCCCAGGCGGCGAGCGCCCCTCAGGTGGGACGCTATATCGTTGAGCTGCGCGGCGAGCCGCTCGCCGTCTTCGCGGGCCGGGCGCACCTCGATGCTGGGGACGGCCACGATGCCCGTCCCCTCGACCTACAGAGCCAGCCCGTGCGCGCCCAGCAGGCCAGCCTTTCCGCCCGGCGCCAGCGTGTCCTCGACGCCATCACGCAGCAGATCGGGGCCAGCCCGCAGGTACTTTACGTCTACGATATGGCCTTCAACGGCATGGCCGTCGAGCTGACCGCCGCGCAGGCCCGCCGGATCGCTGACATGCCCGACATCCTCTCGGTGCAGCCGGAGCAGATCTATCAGCTGACGACAGACGCTGGCCCGAGCTGGATCGGCGCGGGCCAGATCTGGGATGGCAGCGCGAGCGGGGTCTACGCGGCGACGATCCTGGGCGAAAATATGTCGCCCCCGGTGAGCAGCGACCTCAGCGGGCGAGGCACCTTCAGCCTCGCTGGCGACGAGCTATCCTACACTGTGCAGATCAGCGGCCCCGTCGCCACCATCACCGCCGCCCAGATCCGCCGCGCCAGCGACGGCGTCGTCGTGGGCACCCTCACGGCCAGCGGCCCGGCGGGCACCTACGCGGGCAGCGTAGCGCTCTCACCCGCAAACAAAACATTGCTCCTGTCGGGCGGGCTCTCCGTGAGCCTCATCACCGCCGCCAACCCCAATGGCGCGGCCCGTGGGAACATCGCCGGCTACCAGGGCGAGGGCGTGATCATCGGCATGATCGACACCGGCATTAACACCACCCACCCCTCCTTCACCGAGGTGGGCGGCGACGGCTACCGCCACCTGAACCCGCTCGGCCAGGGGAGCTATAAGGGTGCCTGCGACCCGACCAACCTGCCCTCGCGCGCCGATGGCAACCTTTCGGGCTACAACCCGGCGATTAGCTGTAACAACAAGCTGATCGGCGCGTGGGCCTTTAGCCAGACCGCGCCGGTCTCGAACTTCGACAC
Organism: Chloroflexales bacterium ZM16-3; assembly: GCA_004138175.2. Classification (GTDB taxonomy): domain Bacteria; phylum Chloroflexota; class Chloroflexia; order Chloroflexales; family Chloroflexaceae; genus Oscillochloris; species Oscillochloris kuznetsovii. The sequence continues at coordinate 122,571 of RYFE02000008.1, forward strand.
CGGCGAGCCCAGCCCCAACGATGAGGACGGCCACGGCTCGCACACGGCCAGCACGGCCGCAGGCAATGTGCTGACGAATATCATCTTTGATGGGGTCAATTTCCCGCGCATCTCGGGCGTCGCCCCACACGCGAACATCATCGCCTACGATGCCTGTGGCTATCTTAACGGTGGGCTCTATAGCAGCGGCTGCCCCAGCGCAGCCCTGCTCGCCGCCGTGAACCAGGCCGTCGCCGACCAGGTCGATGTGATCAGCTACTCGATCAGCGGTGGCGAAAACCCCTGGACCGACTCGGTCGAGCAGGCGTTCCTCGCCGCGCGCGCGGCCGGGATCGTCGTGAGCACCTCGGCGGGCAACAGAGGCCCGACGTCTGGCACAGTGGCTCATCTGGGCCCGTGGCTGCTGAGCGTCGCCGCCGCCACCCATAACCGCAGCATCAGCGACACCTCGCGCATCTTCAATAATGCTTACGGCGATATCATGGCCGATTTCAGCTCGCGCGGGCCAGCGGCGGGGCTCAACGCCAGTATCCTTAAGCCCGACATTGCCGCCCCCGGCGTCGATGTGTTCGCCGCCTACGCCAACAGCGGCGGCAGCGCGCCCGACTACGCTGTAATCAGCGGCACCTCGATGGCCGCGCCTCATGTGGCTGGGGCAGCCGCCCTGCTGGCCGGGCTCCACCCCGGATGGACGCCGGGCCAGATCCAGTCGGCGCTGATGACCACCGCCCTCGCGCCGATCACGAAGGAGGACGGCGTTACCAAATCGACGCCCTTCGACAGCGGTGCCGGGCGCGTGCGTGTGGATCTCGCCGCCCGCGCTGGACTTGTGCTCGATGAGACATCCGCCAACTTTAGCGCCGCCGACCCTGACGCCGGGGGCGACCCGCGCGCACTGAACACCCCGAGCATGGCCGACCCGGCATGTATGCTCACATGCTCGTGGGTGCGCACCTTGCATAATACGCTAGACACCCCGGTGACATGGGGCGCATCGACGGATACTTCCGCGCTGACTGTGACGCCATCGGGCTTCACCATCCCGGCATCCGGCTCCCAGGTGGTCACCTTCACCATGGATGTGAGCGCACAGCCCTTTGATACATACGTGTTTGGCCGGGCCACATTTACGGCCTCCGGCGGCATGGCCCCCGACGCAAGCTTCCCAGTGGCGGCGCTCCCTCGGACGAGCGACCTGCCGACGGCGCGCATCATCACCTCTGAGACCAGCGTCGCCACCGACACATTCTCTCTGAGCACCATCCCCTACACGAGCCTGAGCATGCAGGCATCCGGCATGGTGAAGGGCTCTCTGCACACCCTCAACCTGGCAGACCGCGCCTACGACACCTCGATAGAGCTCACCGTTCCGGAGAACACAGCGCGCATGGTGATCGAGGTTCTGTCCTCAACCTCACAGGATGTCGATCTGTTCGTCTATGACGCGAACGACAAACTCGCCTGCCAGAGCGCTACAGCAGTGGTTGAGGAGTACTGTAGCCTGAACAGCCCCACCGCTGGCACCTATTTCCTAGAGGTCCAGAACTATCAGGCATCAAGTAGCGGCGCGACTGACCCGGTCGCCCTGCTGACGGCGATTATCCCGCAGGCCGACGCTGGCAACCTCAGCGTGGATGTACCAACATCAAGCGCTGGCGGTGAGGTAAGCCTGACGCTGCATGTAGACGAACCCGCATCCTCCATGGGCGATGTCTGGTACGGCCAGTTTAGATTGGCTGACGGCGCATCACTCGGCACGACAAATGTCGACTTCCACCACGCGATGTCCGGGCCAGCAGCCCTCACCGCATCCGGCGGCGCGGGACAGCGCGCCGTGGTCAACACCACATTCCCCAGCATGCTCAAGGCCACGGTGACAGACAACCAGGGGGGGCGTCTGTCCGGCGTGACGGTGACCTTCAGCGCGCCGACGAGCGGGGCGAGCGCGACATTCCCGAGCGGCGAAACTGCCATCACCGATCAGAACGGCGTTGCCATGGTGATAGCGCAGGCCAACGGGGTGCTCGGTGCCTACCATGTGACGGCGAGCATCGACGGGGCGAGTGGCGCGCTGACGGCTGTCTTCGGCCTAGAGAATATCCCCAAGCCCCTGAAGACCTACCTGCCGCTTGTGGTTCGCTAGATTCAGTGCTGCGTGCTGAGTGCCGGGCCACACTCAATATTCAACACGCAGTAGAGCAAAAGGAACGCTGTCACCCTGAGCGAAGCGAAGGGTCCCGGCCGGGATTCTTCGCTTCGCTCAGAATGACAAGTAAATACTTAGCGTTCCTTTTGCGGTACTGCCTCACACCATCACGCCCTCGTCAGGCATCGATCACGCCCCTGTGATCCGGCGCGGCGTTTACTTATGTAGATAGCCGAATCACCATCACAGACGAGGTTTGCTATGCGCCGAATAAATCTGATGCACAACCTGGCCATTGTCTTGGCCTGCCTGATCATCATCGCTCTGCTGAGCGCCTGCGGGGCGAGGCCATCGGGCGAGGCCATGCCCGCGTCCGCCCTGCCCACCGCCCAGGTGATCGTCCAGCGCCAGGACGACGGCCCGATCCAGATCAGCCAGTCGGCCGCCGAGGCGCCTGTTGCCGAGCCGACCCTCGCGCCCGCCGCCGCCCCGCTCACGCCTGCGCCCGCAGTGCGCGACGGCCCCGGCGGCCTGCCCTACCCGCTCACCCTCACCAAGCTGAACTTCGGCGTGGTGGGCCACCTCTACTACACCGACCGGGGCACGGCCCTGGCTAACGCCCGCGCCGCAGGCTTCACCTGGTTCCGCCAGCAGATCCACTGGCGCGACATTGAGGACGCCAGCGGCCAGTACTTCTGGGCCGACCTCGACAACATCGTGGCAGACGTAAACGCTGCCGGCATGCTGCTGATGATCAACATCACCCGCTCGCCCACCTGGCACACCGCCAACGGCAGCGATGGCCTGCCCGATGATCCGGCGACTCTGGCGCGCTTCGCCGGTGCCTTGGCCCAGCGCTACAGCGGGCGCGTCCAGGCCATCCTGATCTGGAACGAGCAGAACCTGGCCTACGAGAACGGCGGCCAGATCAGCCCCGATGACCCCGGCCACTTCGTCGAGATCATGGCCGCCGCCTACACCGCGATCAAGGCCGCCGACCCGCAGATCATCGTCGCTGCCGGCGCGCCCGCCTCCACCGCCACCAATGACCCGAGCATCGCCATGGACACGCTCTCCTACCTGAAGGCGATGTACGAGTACAAGGGTGGCATGATCCGCGACTACTTCGATGTCCAGGCGCTCCACCCCGGCGGCTCGGCCAACCCGCCCGACACCCTCTGGCCCGATAACCCCAGCCAGGCCCAGGGCTGGACGGAGGACGCCTCGTTCTACTTCCGCCACATCGAGAACCAGCGCCGGGTGATGGAGCAGGCTGGCATGGGCGAGCATCAGGTCTGGATTACCGAGTACGGCTGGGCCACGCCCAATAGCACCCCCGGCTACGAGTTTGGCAACCAGGTGAGCTACGAGGCCCAGCGCGACTACATCGTCGGCGCAATCAACTACACCTACGCCAACTACCCCTGGGTGAGCAACATGTTCCTCTGGAACCTGAACTTCACCGTGCTCCAGGCCGAGAGCGGCAAGGACCCGAACAACGAGCAGGGCTCCTTCAGCATCTTCAACGCCGACTGGTCGCCCCGCCCGGCCTTCTACGGCGTCCAGCAGGTCATTAGCGACATCCGCGCCAAACAACCTTAATCGGGAATTTCCCGGCGTGACGAGGAGGGGCGGCTCGCGAGCCGCCCCTCCGTTGTGCCCCTACGTAAGCTAGATTACACTCCGGGTGTGATCTGGTTCCCTTGAATGGCCAGATCGCAGGTGATATAATGCACACGTTATCAGATTGTTGCTGGCTTACCGGAATGTAGGTTTACGGGGCGACAGCCCCCTGAGAGAGGCAGATTGGGCATATGGGTGATAATCGCTGGCTTAAGAACAGCTTTGTCTATCTGATCATTCTGGTTGCCGCCCTGGCGCTGTTCTTCCAGTACTTTGGCCAGACATCGAGCCAGACGAACGAGATCGGCATCGCAGAGGTGATCGCGGCGGCGAAGGCTGGCAATGTCCAGGATATCAAGGCACAGGCGGGCGATGAGCAGATCATCGTCACCTACAACGACAAGTCGCAGTTCCGTTCGCGCCTGGAGTCGGGCGACAGCATTATGACGCTGCTTGCCGACTACGGCGTGCCGCTGACCGACGATAACGGCAAGCAGATCTTGAAGGTGACGGTGAACCCGGCTCCGGCATGGGGCGGGCTGCTGAGCATCTTCACCATCCTGCTGCCGACCATCCTGCTGATTGGCTTCTTCGTCTTCTTTATGCGCCAGGCCCAGGGTAGTAACAACCAGGCCATGTCCTTCGGCAAGAGCCGCGCGCGCATGTTTGCCGGCGATAAGCCGACGATCACCTTCGCCGATGTGGCCGGCCAGGAGGAGGCCAAGCAGGATCTCAGCGAGGTGGTCGAGTTCCTGAAGTTCCCCGATAAGTTCGCCGCCCTCGGCGCCCGCATCCCGCGCGGCGTCCTAATGGTCGGCCCTCCCGGAACCGGCAAGACGCTGCTCTCGCGCGCTGTGGCCGGTGAGGCGGGCGTGCCCTTCTTCAGCATCTCCGGCTCTGAGTTTGTCGAGATGTTTGTCGGCGTCGGCGCCTCGCGCGTGCGCGACCTGTTCGACCAGGCGAAGCGCAACGCGCCCTGCATCATCTTCATTGATGAGATCGACGCCGTCGGCCGCCAGCGCGGCGCTGGACTCGGCGGCTCCCACGATGAGCGCGAGCAGACCCTGAACCAGATCCTGGTTGAGATGGACGGCTTCGACACGAACACCAACGTGATCGTGGTCGCCGCCACCAACCGCCCCGACGTGCTCGACCCGGCCCTCATCCGGCCCGGCCGCTTCGACCGCCAGGTGGTGCTCGACGCCCCCGACGTGCGCGGCCGCATCGATATCCTCAAGGTTCACTCGAAGGGCAAGCCGCTCTCCGATGATGTGAACATGGAGGTGATCGCCCGCCTGACCCCCGGCTTCTCTGGCGCCGACCTGATGAACGCCGTGAACGAGGCGGCGATCCTCGCCGCCCGCCGCTCGAAGAAGAAGATCGGTATGTCCGAGCTCCAGGACTCGATCGAGCGCGTGGCCCTCGGCGGCCCCGAGCGCCGCTCCCGCGTGATGAGCGACCGCAAGAAGCTGGTGGTGGCCTACCACGAGGCTGGACACGCCGTCGTCGCCGGCGCGATGCCGCGGGCCAACAAGCTCCAGAAGGTCACGATCATCCCGCGTGGCCGGGCTGGCGGCTACAACCTGTTCCTGCCCGACGAGGATAACCTCGGCCTCCAGAGCATCGCCTACTTCAAGGCCGACATGACCGTCGCCCTTGGCGGGCGCGCCGCCGAGGAGATCGTCTTCGGCCCCGAGGAGGTCACCACTGGCGCATCGGGCGACCTGGTCAGCGTCACCCGCACCGCCCGCTCCATGGTCACGCGCTACGGTATGAGCGACCAGCTCGGCCCGATCGTCTTCGGCGAGAAGGAGGAGATGATCTTCCTCGGCCGCGAGATCAGCGAGCAGCGCAACTATGGTGATGAGGTGGCGATCCAGATCGACGGCGAGGTGCGCCGCCTCGCATCCCAGGCGTACGAGAACGCCTTCCAGATCCTGATCACCAACCGGGCTGTCCTCGACGATATGGCCAACGCCCTGCTGGAGTTCGAGTCGCTCGACGGCGAGCAGTTGGCCGAGCTGCTTGGCCGGGTCAAGCCGCTGACGATCGATATGACCCGCGACAGCGGCAGCCAGAACCAGAACGCTGGTCAGCTCAACGGGCCAGGCAGCCTGTCGGCGTAAGGGGACAGGGGACAGGGGACAGGGAACAGAGAAACGCGGGCCGGGATGATCCCGGCCCGCGTTTCTCTGTTCCCCAGAACCGAGTTGCTAGGCGCAGCGGCCCTGTCCCCTGTCCCCTATCCGCTGTCCCCTAATCGGCATTATCGATCTGCGCCCGCTGGAGGCTGCCGCTGTAGTCGATGTAGACGCTCTTCCACTCGCTGAACACGTCCATCATCGTCGGCCCGGCCTCGCGGTGGCCGTTGCCGGTGGCCTTCACCCCGCCGAAGGGCAGGTGGATCTCCGCGCCGATGGTCGGCGCGTTGATGTAGACGATGCCGGCCTGGATCGCCAGCATGGCCCGCATGGCTGCGTTGATGTCGCGGGTGTAGATCGACGCCGAGAGCCCGTAGGCCACATCGTTCGCCACCGCGATCGCCTCATCCAGGCTGCCCACCTCGATCACGCTCAGCACCGGCCCGAAGATCTCCTCGCGGGCGATGCGCATGCTCGGCCTCACGCCGGTGAAGACCGTCGGCTGGATAAAGTGGCCATTGGCCAGCTCGCCCTCGGTCAGCCGCCCGCCGCCGCAGCGCATGGTGGCGCCCTCCTGCTGGCCAAGCTCGATGTAGCCCAGCACCCGCTTCATCTGCTTCTCGTTCACCAGCGGCCCCATCTCCGTCTCGGCCAGCAGCCCGTTGCCGACGCGCAGGCTCTTCGCCCGCGCGACGATCCGCTCGACCAGCGGCCCAGCCACGTCCTTATGCACGATCAGGCGGCTGGTGGCCGTGCAGCGCTGGCCGGTGGTGCCGAAGGCCGCCCAGACCACGCCATCCATCACCAGATCCAGGTCGGCGTCGGGCATGACGATCAGCGGGTTCTTGCCGCCCATCTCTAGGCTGACCCGCTTGAGCTGGCGGGCGGCCAGCTCGTAGACCAGCCGGCCGGTGTCGGTGCTGCCCGTGAACGAGATCACCGGCACGTCGGGGTGCTCGACTAGCGGCTGCCCGGCGCCGGGGCCGTAGCCGGTGACGATATTGACCACGCCGGGCGGCAGCCCGGCCTCGACAAGGCACTCCACCAGGTTGTAGGTGCTGACCGAGGCGTCTTCGCCGGGCTTGATCACCACCGTGTTGCCGCAGACGATGGCCGGCAGCATCTTCCACGAGGCGATGGCCATGGGGAAGTTCCAGGGGGTGATCAGGCCGACCACGCCGATCGGCTGGCGGATGCTCATCTGGAACTTGTTGGGCAGCTCCGAGGGCGTGGTGACGCCGTGCATGCGTCGGCCCTCGCTGCCCGCGTACTGGGCCATGCCGATCGCCTCGACGATATCCCCGCCAGCCTCGAAGATCGGCTTACCCATCTCGCGGGTCAGGTCCTGGCTATAGCGATCCTTGCGCGACTGGATGATCTCGGCGGCCCTGAGCAGGATCTCACCGCGCCTCGGCGCGGGAACCTGGCTCCAGGCCGGGTAGGCGGCCTTGGCGGCGGCCACCGCCGCGTTCACATCCTCGACGCCGCTGTCCTGGAAGACGCCCACGACCTCGCGGGTGTCGGCCGGGTTGCGCCGCTCGAAGGTCTTTCCCGTGCTGCTATCGACGAACTCGCCGCCGATGAAGTTCTTGTACACTCTTGCTTCCATCATAATCTCCTCGATTGACGCCACTGTCACGGCCAGCATTATACCCGCTTGTCATGGCGCTCAGGGCTGTTGCAACGTCCTGGGGCTTCGCCCCAGACCCGGTTTTTTGTTAGGTTTGGGCGGCGAAGCCGCCCAAACCTAACAAAAAATTCTGCGGGGGCGGCGAAGCCGCCCCCGCACCCCCACCAGGAGGTGACGTTGCAACAGCCCCAGCTTTGATCTCATTCTATCGCAGCGCCGCCGGGGCGATCATGCTATGCTGGCTGTACGTTTCTCACGGCCAGTATCGTATTCTTTGAGGGATGACCCATGCGAAGATTGCTCTTTGTTATTGTGACGATGGGTTTGCTCACGGCCTGCGGTTCGCGCGATCTGCAGCAGGCTTCTGTTACGCCGACACAAGCCGCTGCGCCCCCCGCCTCGGCATCCCCTGCCGCGCCCGCGCCTGTTGCCGCAGATACGCCTGCTTCCATTGCTGTCCCGATGATCCAGGGTTCGGGTGCGCCGCCCGTCGACCTTGGGAGTCTGTCGGTTCGGCTTGAGGAGGTGCTCGGCGGATTCAACCGGCCGACCTTCATAACCGGGGCGGGCGATGGCAGCGGCAGGCTATTTGTGGCCGAGCAGGTCGGCCGGGTCTGGGTCGTGCGCGACGGGGCGCGCGCGGATCTGCCCTTCCTCGATATCAGCGATCTGGTCGATGTCTCTGGCAGCGAGCAGGGCCTGCTGAGCGTGGCCTTCCATCCGCGCTACGCCGAGAATGGCAGCTTCTTTGTGGACTATACCGACCTACGCGGCGACACGGTGGTGGCCCGCTACCACGTCTCGGCGAACGCCGACCTGGCCGACCGGGATAGCGCCGAGGTGCTGCTGGCTCAGCAGCAGCCGGCAGCGAACCATAATGGCGGGCAGCTGGCCTTCGGGCCGGATGGCTACCTGTATGTGGGGCTGGGCGACGGCGGCGGCGGCGGGGACACCTACGGCAACGGGCAGAACCTTGGCACGCTGCTGGGTACGATCCTGCGCCTGGATGTGGATGGCGCGCCGCCCTACGGCATCCCCGCCGACAACCCATTTGTGGGGCGGGGCGACGCGCGGCCCGAGATCTGGGCCTGGGGTCTGCGCAACCCCTGGCGCTTCTCGTTCGACCGAGAGACGGACGACCTCTACATCGCCGATGTGGGCCAGAACGCCGTGGAGGAGGTGAACGTCCAGCCGGCGGCCAGCGCGGGCGGCGAGAACTATGGCTGGAACACGATGGAGGGGACAGACTGCTTCCTCGCCCAGGGCTGCGACCAGGCGGGGCTAACCTTGCCGGTGACGACCTACCGGCACAGCTCGGCAGAGGGCGGCTGCTCGATCACTGGCGGCTATGTGTACCGGGGGAAGCGGCTGCCGCAGGCGGTTGGGCTCTACCTGTATAGCGATTACTGCTCGGGCAACCTGTGGGCGCTCCGCCGCCAGGGCGCGGGCTGGGAAAACCGGCTGATCGGGAAACTGGGGGTTAGCCCGAGCAGCTTCGGCGAGGATGAGGCGGGCGAGCTGTATGTGGCCGACCACGCTGGCGGGGCGATCTACCGGGTGGTGGTGGAGTAGGCTCGGGGGCGGCACCCTTATAGCAGATCTGGCTCGCCTGGGTCCACCCACTGGTCGCTGGTGAGCACAATGATCTGGTCGGCGGCGGTGAGGGCGATCTGGCGCGGCTTGGGCGGGTTGAGGTAGACCCCGTGGTTCTTCTCATCGCGCTGGGCGTCCTCACGCACCCAGTAGCCGATCGCCACCTCGCCGCGCCGCCGCGCCGCCGCCGTGAGCGTGTAGAAGGTCAGCGGCACATCGGTGCGCACATAGTCGCGGATCGGGCGCATCTGGATCTCCGATCCGGTCGGGTCGAACAGCTCGCCGAAGATCTCGGTCATGTGGCGGTTCTGGGCGATCTGGGCCAGCATCAGGCTCATCAGCCGGTCGCTCACAATAAAGTCGTCCACCCGCGTGACGCGGGCCAGATCCCGGTTGCGGATGTCGAGCATCTCGCTGACGATCGAGAAGGGGTGATCCAGCCGGTCGGCGATATCGCGCAGGTGCAGCAGCGTGATCAGGGTGCGCGCGTCGGCCGCCTGCGGGTCGAGGGTGTCGGAGTAGCTCAGCACAACGACGTGGTCGTAGCTGCGCAGGTCGAGCGCGTCGAGCACATCGCGGTCGGTGGCGTCGTCCGCCTGGAAGGCGACGGTCTGGTTCTTCAGCACGGCGCAGTAGCGGCCGATGTCGTGGGCGGCGGCGGGTGTGCTGGCCACCACATCGACGTGGGAGCCGGGGGCGACATAGCCCTCCAGGCGGTGGATGACCAGCGGGCCGTGGCCGTTCCACCCAAGGATGAGCGTGCGCTCGGGGGCGCGCTGGCGCGGCTGCGGGCTCACCATATGCGCGGCGGGGATCTCGGGGGCCGGGCGGGCTGAGATCTTGATCGAGCGGATGCCCTCGGCGATCACGATCGGCTGGTCGCCCGGCGCGATCAGCCGATCCATCGGCGGGCGCAGCAGCACTTTTTTATCAGCGGTGAAGACGCCGATTAGCACGCTGTCCTCGAAGGCCATCAGAGCATCGCCGAAGCTGCGGCCCGCCAGGCTCTCGTCGGGCCAGAAGTAGATCTCGCTGCCCGCGTAGTCGAGCAGCTCCAGGTAGACCACCGAGAGCCCGGTGCTACGGCTGGTCTGCACGATGATCCGCGAGATCAGGTCGGTGATCTGGACGAACTGAGCCTCGCCGCGACCGACCATCTGGGCCACGCGCAGGTTTCGCGGGTCGCGCAGCTCAGCCACAATATGGTAGGGCGCGGCGTGGCGCTGGCTGTTGTTGGTGATCGCCAGGATGCTCTTGATCACCTGCGAGTCGGCGTCGCCATCCTCGGGGGCGAGGGCGATGATCACGCGGGCGGCGTGCAGGTTGACGATCTCCAGGTCGTGCATGCTGATCGGGCTGCCGGTGCGGCAGACGATCCGGGTGCGGGCGAGCCGACCGACCTGGGCGCGGATCTCGTCCTCCATCTCCACCTTGTCGCGGTCGGCGAGGATGACCACGCAGGTGTTCTTATCGTGGTCATTGGCCATAGCCAGCTCGGAGATGACCGTAAAGATCTGCGAGGACCAGCCCAGGATGACGATATGGCCATTCTCAACCACGAACGAGCGGCCCTTGCGCAGCTCATCAAGCCGCCGGTCGAGGCCGGTATTGATCACGCCGATCAGGGTGCTGACCAGGAAGATCCCGCCCGAGGTGACGGCGAGCATCACCCCGAGGAAGAGCGGGCTCCCCTGGTCGCCGCCCATCGTGCCGGGGTCGAGGGTGCGCAGCAGGCTCATCCAGGCGATCTCGGCGAAGGTGGGCGGATCGATCTGGCCGGCGGGGCGCTCGCCAAGGGCCACGAGCAGCACAGAGGCCAGCGCGACGAGCAGGATCGAGGCGACGAACAGCCAGCCGATCAGGGCGATGGTGCCCCTGGCCATGATGTTGTCGAAGCGGTAGCGGAGCCGGTCGATCAGGGTGATTTTGCGCATAGACGATTGCAGATTTCAGATTTCAGATTGCAGATTACGTAATACCGTAAAAGGAGCGCTGTGGCATTTCCCTGTCATTCTGAGCGAAGCGAAGAATCCCGACCGGGACCCTTCGCTTCGCTCAGGGTGACAGCGTGCCTTCTGCGGTATTGCCAGATTACAGTCTCGCAGAGCTACTCCAAGTATGCGTCAGGCTACATCTGGTCGCAATCTGCAATCTACAATCTGCAATCATAGCCCCCCAGACACCACCCTATCAAGCAGCTTCATACTCGCGTAGATCGCATCAATGTGGGGCGTAGGCACACCAACAAGGCGACCCAGCTCGGCCACCGCGCCGACGAGGGCGTCCACCTCGGTGGGCTTACCGGCCTCGACATCCTGGAGCATCGATGTCCTATGGGCGCCGATATCCTCGGCCATCTTCAGGCGGCGCTCGATTGTGAGCGGGAAGCGGATGCCGAGCGCCTCGGCCACCTGCTGGGCCTCCGCCATCATCGCCGAGGCCAGGGCGCGCGCGCCGGGGTCGGCGATGATCACATCCACAGTGGCGCGGGCGAGCGCGCTGATCGGGTTGACCGAGAGGTTTCCCCAGAGCTTGATCCAGATCTCGCTGCGGATGTCGGGGCGGGCGGGGGCCTTGAGGCCGGCGGCGGTGAAGAGCGCCGAAAGCGCAAGGACGCGCTCGCTCTTGCTGCCGTCGGGCTCGCCGAGGGTGAAGCGGTTGCCCTCGATGTGGCGGATGACGCCGGGGCGCTCAATGGTGGCGGCCGGGTAGACCACACAGCCGATCACGCGCGCGATCTCGATCTCGGCGGCGATGCGTCCGCCGGGGTCAACCGACTCGATCCGGCGACCCTCGTGGGGGCCGCCGTGGCGCATGAAGTACCACCAGGGGATACCATTCTGGGCGAAGACGACGGACGTGTCGGGGCCGTAGAGGGCGCGCATGGGCGCGGCCAGGGCCGACAATGCCTGGGTCTTCACCGCGACGATCACGGCGTCCTGGGGGCCAGCGGAGGCCATATCGGCGGTGGCCATAGCCGGGCGGGCCACATCGCGGCGTCCGTCGGCGTACTCAAGCGCCAGCCCGTCGCGCCGGATGGCCTCCAGGTGGGCGCCACGGGCGATCAGAGTCACCTCGGCGCCGGCCAGAGCCAGCCGCACCCCCAGGTAGCCGCCGATCGCCCCGGCGCCGACGATTGCGATTCGCATGCCAGACTCCTAAAACCTGTCAGGTGTGGCCGATATGGAGCTACCGCTCCATATCGGCCACACCTGACAGGTTTGCAATCTACAATTTCCTCAGGTAAACGTGCTCCAGCGTGTGGCGGGGGCCCTTCTCCAAGATGAGGTCGGCCCGCTCGCGGGTCGGCTCAATATTATGCCTCAGGTTGACCCCGTTGATCTCGCGCCAGATCCGCCGGGCCACAGCCACGGACTCCTCGGCGCTCAGCTCGCTGTAGCGCCGGAAGTAGGAGTGCGGGTCGCGGAACGCCGTCTCGCGCAGCTTCAGGAAGCGCTCGACGTACCACTGCTGGAGCAGGTTCTCGTCGGCGTCCACATAGATCGAGAAGTCGAAGAAGTCCGACACAAAGAGCTGCAGGCGACGGCTGGGCTGGCCGCCGCGCTGGAGCACATTCAGCCCCTCCACAATCAGGATGTCGGGCTGATCCACCAACTGAATCTGATCGTCCACGATATCGTACACCAGGTGCGAGTAGATCGGCGCGGAGAGCTGGGGGTGGCCGGACTTCACATCGGTCATGAACTGGAGCAGCCGACGTCGGTCATAGCTCTCGGGGAAGCCCTTACGGTGCAAGATCCCGCGCGCCTGGAGCACCCGGTTCGGGTGGAGGAACCCGTCGGTGGTGACGAGATCGACCCTGGGGGCGACGGAGCGGCTGGCCAGGAGCGCCTGGATGATACGGGCGGTGCTGCTCTTACCTACGGCCACGCTGCCGGCGATGCCGATCACATAGGGCATCTTCTCGGCGGGGCTGCCGAGAAAGGCGCTGGTGGCCTGGTAGAGCTGCTGGGTCGACTCGTAGTAGAGCTGGATGAGCCTCACCAGAGGCAGGTAGATGTCGGCCACATCTTCTAGCGAGACGCTATCGTTGAGGCTGACCATCGTCTGGAGCTGGGACTCGCTCAGCGGCATACGCGACCCGTTCCGTAGCCTGGCCCACTCGGCGCGTGAGAAGCAGGTATAGGGGGCCAGGCGGCGCTCTTCGGTGGGCGATGCGTGCATGGTGGGTTCCTCGTTGGGGTGCCCTTCCTATGGGCACCCCCTGCGGACGCATTGCGCTGCGTCCCTACGCCTCGATGCCGAGGGTTTTGGCCATTGTGATGCGCTGGAGCTTGCCGGTGGCCCCACGGGGAAGGGCCTCTAGGATGTGGATCTGGCGCGGCACCTTAAAGTCGGCGAGGGAGCGCGCGCAGTGCTCGCGCAGCTCCTTCTCGGACGCCTCCGCCCTAAGCACCACGGCGGCGTGAATGTCCTCGCCGAGGGTCTTGTGCGGCACGGCGAAGGACAGGGCCTCGGCCACGGCGGGGTGACGCAGCAGCACATCGTCGATCTCCAGGGGCGAGATCTTCTCGCCGCCCCGGTTGATCAGCTCCTTAAGCCGCCCGGTCAGCGCCAGGTAGCCGTCCTCATCGAGGTAGCCCTGGTCGCCGGTGCGGAACCAGCCGTCGGTGAAGGCGGCGGCGTTGGCCTGGGGGTTGTTCTCGTAGCCATCCACCACACTGCCGCCGCGCACCACCACCTCGCCGCGCGCCCCCTGGGGCAGCAGGCTGCCCGCGTCGTCCATGATCCCCACGTCCACGCCGATGCCCACGCCGACGGTGCCGGCCTTGTGCGGGGCGGGCGGCAGCGGGTTGGATGTCATCTGGTGGCTGGCCTCGGTCATACCGTAGCTCTCCAGCACCGGTGCGCCGAAGGTCGCCTCCATTCGCTCCATCACCACCGGCGGCAGCGGCGCGCTGCTCGATCTGATGAACCTGAAGGGGTTGGCCGCGATCACCTCGGCGTTGCGCTCGGCGCGGGCCAGCAGCATCTGGTGCATGGTCGGCACCGCCGAGAACCATGTGGGCCTGTACTGCTCGACCCAGCCCCAGAAGCGCATGGCGTCGAAGCCGGGCGGGCAGATCAGGGTGCCGCCCGAGGCCAGGGTGCCCAGCATCGAGGCGACGATACCGTGGATGTGGAAGAGTGGCATCACGCAGAGGGCGCGATCCTCGGGGCCGAGCTGGTAGGTCTCGATGATGTTGGTGATCGAGGTGGCCAGGTTGCGCTGGCGGATGGGTACGCGCTTGGGCCGGCTGGTGGTGCCGCTGGTGTGCAGAATCATGGCCACGTCGTCGGGCTGCGCCGCGCGGCGCATGTCGAAGGGCCAGTGCGCGATGTCGAAGGCAAGCGAGCCCTCGGCGGTGACGGCGGCCTCGATCAGCTGCATGCCGGGGAGCATGGCGGCGCGGGCGGCGTCGAGGGTGCCGGGCAAGATGATCAGCGCCTTGGCGCGGGTGTCCTCGTAGTAGAAGGCGAACTCGTCGGCGCGGTACTTCGGGTTGAGCGGCGCGGCGGTGGCGGCGGTGGCGGCGGCCAGAAAGGCGATCACCACCTCCGGGCCGTTGCCCATCGCGATAGCGACCCGGTCGCCCCGGCCAAGCCCTGCGCCCTGAAGCTGGCCGGCCAGATCGGCCACATTGGCCCGCAGCGCGGCGTAGCTCAGGTCGGGGCGGCCGGGGGCCACCAGCGCGGGGTGGCTTGCATCGCCGCTGTCGAGCAGATCAAGCAGGGTAGACATTACCGGCTCGCGGGACATAGACGCTCCTTCGAGTCTATATGGACGCATCGCAGTTGCATCCTCCAGTATACCAAGCGGGGTTCCAGTGGCTTGTTGGGGATCTCTCGTGATTCTGATAGTTGATGGTCGCCAGTTTTGCTGGCGACCATCAACTATCAGAATCCCACAGCCACCCCATCGCAGCGCATCTCGGTGCCGGCCACATAGCTGCCGTCGCCCTGCCGCCAGATGATCTGGCCGCGGCCGAAGTCGGCGGGGGCGGCCTCAACAATGACGTTATGGCCACGGGCGGCCAGCCCCTCGACAATGTGGCGCGGCGTCTCCAGCTCCAGGCGCAGGGTCTCGTCCTTCTCCCAGCGCCAGCGCGGCGCGTCGAGGGCGGCCTGCGGGTGCATGCCGTAGTCCAGGCTGTTGACGATCACCTGCGCGTGGCCCTGGGGCTGCATGTGGCCGCCCATCACGCCGAAGGGGCCGACCGGCTTGCCGCCCCTGGTCAGGAAGCCGGGGATGATCGTGTGGAAGGGCCGTCGGCCGGGGGCCAGGCAGTTCGGGTGGCCGGGCGTCGTCACAAAGCCGTAGCCCCGGTTGTGCAGCGAGATGCCCCACCCCGGCACGACCACGCCCGAGCCAAAGCCCATGTAGGTGGACTGGATCATGCTGACCATGCGCCCGTCGCGGTCGGCGGCGCAGAAGTAGACGGTGCCGCCGCTCGGCAGTTCGCCGGGGCCGTAGTCGCCTGCCCGCGCGCCGATAAGCTTGGCGCGGGCGGCCAGGCGCTCGCGGCTCAGCATCGCAGCCACCGGCACCTCTACCTTCGTCGGGTCGCCCACATAGGCGAAGGCGTCGGCGAAGGCCAGCTTCATCGCCTCAACCTGGAGGTGGTAGCTGGCGTCCGAGTCGCGCGGGTGGCGGGACAGGTCGAACTCCTCCAGCGCGCCGAGGGCCATCAGGGCGGCGATGCCCTGGCCGCTGGGCGGGATCTCGTGGACGGTGTAGCCCCGGTAGTCCAGGCCAATCGGCTCGACCCACTCACTGGCGTGGGCGGCCAGGTCATCGGCGCTGATCAGGCCGCCGGTCTCCTGGGCGAATGCGGCGATCGCCTGGGCGATCTCGCCCTCGTAGAAGGCGCGGGCGCCCTGGGCGGCGATCAGGCGCAGGCTGCGGGCGTGGCCGGGGCTGCGGAATCGCTCGCCGGGCCGGGGCGCGCGCCCGCCGGGGGCGTAGGTATCCAGGAAGCCAGCGAACTCAGGGCCGGGGCGCTGCTGGGCCAGGGCCACCCCGCGCGCCCAGGACGCGGCTACCGAGGGCGGCACCGGCGCGCCATCCTCGGCGTAGCCGATCGCCGGGGCGAAGAGCCGCTCCAGGGGTAGCGAGCCGAAGCGGGCGTGCATGTCGTCCCAGAGCCGCACCACGCCGGGCACCGTCACCGGCAGCCAGCCGTGTGTTGGCAGCGCGCTATGGCCGGCGCGGGCCAGGGCGTCCACGCTCAGGGCGGCGGGGGCGCGACCCGAGCCAGTGATGCCGTGCAGGCGGTCGCCATCCCAGATCAGGGCGAAGCCATCGCCGCCGAGCCCGTTGGAGGGCGGCTCTAGCACAGCCAGCGCGGCGGCGGCGGCCAGGGCCGCGTCAATCGCGTTGCCGCCATCCTGGAGCACGCGCAGCCCGGCCTGCGAGGCCAACGGGTGGCTGGTGGCGACCACGCCGTTGGCGGCGACCAGGGGCGCACGCCGCGCGGCGTATGGGTAGGCGAGGAGGTTCATATCCATCGGTTTATTCCTTTCTGTGAGCTTCCCGGAAGCTCAATACAGCCACTCCTCAATATGATACAGCGCCACGCGCGCCCCGCCCCCCACCGCCGCCCGCGCCCCGGCCAGCAGCTCGACGAGCTGGGCGTCGAGGGCGGGCTGGCTGAGCGGCTCGACGCGCAGCTCGCGCGCCCGCTCGGCATAGCCGCCGTCGTCCGGCACGATCAGCGGCGAGATGTACACCATGTCGCCCGCGCCGAGGCCCATCGCCGCCAGCGTCGTGATCGACTGCGCCACATGCTGCCGGGCGAGGGTGGCCCCGCCCGGCCCGGCGAGCAGGATCACCCCGACCTGAACCCCCGCCGCCCTGATCCGCTCGACCATCGCGACGCACTGCTGCGGCGAGCCGGGCTTGTTGAGCAGGCCGAACACCGCCTCGTCGCCACTCTCCAGCCCGATGTAGACCCGCCGCACCCCGTAGTCGCGCAGCTCGGCGTACTCCTCCGCCGTCTTCTGCTCGGCACCGAAGATATCCAGGAAGGCATAGAGATCCTGGCCGGGCAGCTCATCGCGCACCACCTCCAGCAGCTCGCGCAGCCGAGGCTGCGGCACGATCAGGGCGTTGGCATCGCCAAGAAAGACCGAGCGCCGCAGCCCGATCCCGCGCCCGAGCATGGCCTTGATCTGCCGGATGTGCTGCCGCAGATCAGACGGCGACTTGATCCGGAAGCGCCGGTCGCGGTAGAAGCTACAGAAGGTGCAGCGGTTCCAGCTACAGCCCTCGGTCATCTGGAGCACCAGGGCGCGGTACTGGTCGGGCGGCACAATGCTGACCGGCTTGTAGATCGTCTGGAACAGCTGCCGATCGGCCTGGGCGCGAGCCTCGTCCCAGGCCAGGATCAGATCAAGCCAGCCGCGCAGCTCGTCGCTCAGCGCGTGGGCGACCCCGGCCGCGATGCGGGCCACATGGGCGTGGACGGTGGCGCGCAGGCGGGCAGCCTCCTCGGCAGGCAGACGCCGCCGGAGCTTAGGCGACTGGGGGGCGGCGACCTTGAGCAAGACATCGCCCGAGAGCCCGAAGCGGTAGTTCCCGCCGCCGAGGAAGCAGCTCACCGGGCGGCCCTCGCGGTCGAACACGAAGGTCGTGTGCATGTTATCCGAGATCGTCAGCGACCAGGGCTGCGCGTTGAGGTAGATCGACCCGAGATCCGGGGTGGTCACGACCTGGGCTGCGGGCGCTCTCGACTGGTTATCAATCAATGGTCGCACCTTTTCAATCACCTCACGGGCAATCCCACTGCGCAACCCCTGCCACATGCCACATGAAGCCTTGTCTACGGGACAGAAAAACGCGGCACCCGCAGTGCGGGTGCCGCGTCCCAACGCTGGCGGGGCTGGCCCGACTCGAACGGGCGACTAACGACTTAGAAGGTCGCTGCTCTATCCAACTGAGCTACAGCCCCGTATGCCGCTTACTATACCCAAGCCGGGCCAGTTTGGCAACTCTCTCGCGGCCGGCGGATACGGCCCCTTAATTGCGCTGTGCTAGGATCGGCGTGGCACACATGCTCCCCCAACACTCTATAAGGCAGGCCCATGGATCGCTTCAGCCGACAGATCTCCCAGCTCAAAGCCGCTATCGCCCGCTCCGAGGTTGCCCCCGCACTGCTGCTGCTCGGGGCGCTTCCGGGAGCGGCCCTCTTCTCCCTCCTTGGCGCGCAGATGATGACCAGCCTGCTCGCCGGGCTCGCTGTCGGCATGCTTCTGATCGGCGCTATCCTCTCCGCCGCCATGCCCAGCATCTGGTCGCAGCAGCGGGCTACGCTGATCAGCGCCGCTCTGCTCGCCTACGCCTGCGGCACCCACGCCGCGATCTACCGGCTCGTCCTCCCCTCAGATCAGGCCGCCGCCTTCGATCAGATGGCCGGCCTGGCCATCCTCTCCCTCGGCGCACTCGCTGCGGTCGGCCACGCTATCTGGCGTGCTATCCCTCGGCGCTAGATCGCGTCTCTGGCGGCATGTCTCCCCGCGACGACCGACGACCGACAGCTGTCGGTCGTCGGTCGTTGGTCATCCAGATGCTGTATCCCTGCGTGCTATAATCAGTGCTGCCATTCACTATCCTCCTATATAGCAAAGACGCCCCTCATAGACGTCAGAGGAGACACCTGTATGACCAATAGCTTCGGCGCACGTTCCACCCTCCGCGTCGGCGATCATGAGTATGAGATCTATCGTCTTGATGCCCTGGAGCAGCGCGGCATTAACCTTGGCCGCTTGCCTTTCTCGCTGAGGGTTTTGCTCGAAAACCTGCTGCGCACCGAGAATGGCCGCACCGTCACCGCCGCCGATGTCCTGGCCCTGGCGAACTGGCAGCCGGCGGCCGTGCCCGATAAGGAGGTCGCCTTCACCCCCGCCCGCGTCATCCTCCAGGACTTCACCGGCGTGCCCTGTGTGGTTGACCTGGCCGCCATGCGTGATGCGATGGCTGAGATGGGTGGCGACCCTGGCCTGATCAACCCGCTCCAGCCGGTCGAGCTGGTGATCGACCACTCGGTGCAGGTCGATGCCTACGGCTCCGAGGCGGCTCTGCTGATCAACCGCGACCTGGAGTTCGAGCGCAACCAGGAGCGCTACGCCTTCCTGCGCTGGGGCCAGACGGCCTTCCAGAACTTTAAGGTTGTGCCCCCCGGCAACGGTATCGTCCATCAGGTGAACCTGGAGTACCTGGCCCGCGTGGTCTTCACCTCCGATGAGAACCCGCGCGCCACTGGCCCGGCTCAGGCGTACCCCGATACCCTGGTTGGCACTGATAGCCACACGACCATGATCAATGGCCTGGGTGTGCTCGGCTGGGGCGTCGGCGGGATCGAGGCTGAGGCGGCTATGCTCGGCCAGCCTGTCTCGATGCTCATCCCTCAGGTGGTTGGCTTTAAGCTCGTTGGCTCGCTGCCCGAGGGCGCTACCGCCACCGACTTGGTGCTCACCGTCACGCAGATGCTGCGCAAGAAGGGCGTCGTCGGCAAGTTTGTTGAGTTCTTCGGCCCCGGCCTGGCCGCCCTGCCCCTGGCCGACCGGGCGACCATCGCCAACATGGCCCCCGAGTATGGCGCGACCTGCGGCATCTTCCCGGTGGACGCCGAGACGCTGCGCTACCTGGAGTTCTCCGGCCGCCCCGCCGAGCGTGTGGCGCTGGTCGAGGCGTATATGAAGGCCCAGGGTCTGTTCCACGACGCCAATAGCCCCGAGGCTGAGTACACCGATACGCTGGCGCTGGATCTCTCCACGGTTGAGCCGAGTGTGGCTGGCCCCAAGCGCCCCGAGGGCCGCGTGCCGCTCACCGGCGTCAACAAGTCTTTCCACGATGCCGTCCCGCAGATCCTCAACCCCAGCGCCCCGCAGCCGCTCGCCGACCTGGAGTCTGGCGCGGTGGCCGTGGCCGATACCGACTACGCGCTGCACCACGGCTCGGTGGTGATCGCCGCGATCACCAGCTGCACCAACACATCCAACCCCTCGGTGATGGTCGCCGCCGGCCTTGTGGCCAAGAAGGCTGTCGAGAAGGGTCTGAACACCAAGCCATGGGTGAAGACCAGCCTGGCCCCTGGATCGAAGGTTGTCACCGAGTACCTGGATAAGGCTGGCCTGACGCCTTACCTCAATCAGCTGCGCTTTAACACGGTGGGCTACGGCTGCACCACCTGTATCGGCAACTCTGGCCCGCTGGCGACGGAGATTAGCGCGGCGATTGAGCAGGGCAATCTGGTGGCCACCTCGGTGCTGTCGGGCAACCGCAACTTCGAGGGCCGCGTCCAGCAGGATGTGAAGGCCAACTATCTGATGTCGCCGCCGCTGGTGGTGGCCTACGCCCTGGCCGGGCGGATCGACATCGATCTGGCCAGCGCCTCGCTCGGCGAGGGCGCGGACGGCAGCCCGGTCTATCTGCGCGACATCTGGCCGACCCAGGCCGAGGTGCGCGACACCATCGCCGCCGCCATCCAGTCGAACATGTACCAGCGCAGCTACAGCACGGTCTTTGTAGGCGACGAGCTGTGGGAGGGCATCGCCATCCCCGAGGGCGACCGCTTCGCATGGGAGGCGCAGAGCACCTATGTGCGGCGGCCGCCCTACTTCGACGCGATGGCCGAGGAGCCGCCAGCGCGGGTGGCCGAGATCAGCGGCGCGCGTGTCCTGGCCGTGCTGGGCGATAGCATCACGACCGACCACATCAGCCCGGCCGGCAGCATCAAGGCCAGCTCGCCCGCCGGAAGGTACCTGATCGAGCGCGGCGTGGAGACGAAGGACTTCAACAGCTATGGCTCGCGCCGGGGCAACGACGAGGTGATGGTGCGCGGCACCTTCGCCAACGTGCGCCTGCGCAACAAGCTGGCCCCCGGCACCGAGGGCGGCTTCGCGCCCTACCTGCCCACCGGCGAGGTCATGTCGCTCTATGACGCGGCCATGCGCTATAAGGCCGATGGCACCCCGCTGATTATCCTGGCCGGCGCCGCCTACGGCAACGGCTCCTCGCGCGACTGGGCCGCCAAGGGGCCGTACCTCCAGGGCGTCAAGGCCGTGATCGCCGAGAGCTTTGAGCGCATCCACCGCTCGAACTTGGTCGGCATGGGCATCCTGCCGCTCCAGTTTCTGTCTGGCCAGAGCGCCGAGGGGCTGGGCCTGACCGGCACCGAGACCTTCGACATCATCGGGCTGGCCGACGCGGTGGCCTCCGGCTTCGCCGATGGCCGTGAGCTGACCGTGCGCGCCGGGTCAATCGAGTTCAAGGCCCTGGTGCGCATCGACACGCCCCAGGAGATCCAGTACTACATCCACGGCGGCATCCTGCAGTACGTGCTGCGCCAGCTGCTCGCCGAGAGCAAGCAGCCTGCGTAGTCACACCCTTCCTCAAAATAAAGGCTTGGCTAGCTTCGCTGGCCAAGCCTTTATTTTTGAATAATCATCGCCCCCTGGGCATCCTGCGCCGCATCATAGAGCGCCAGCGAGATATCGAGGTTCGGGTCGCGGATCACCCGGTCGAGCAGCTTGCTCACCGCCGGCTCGCCCGCCGTCGGCCAGATCGGCATCGAGATATAGGCGCGGGGCGCTAGGTAGTTCAGCTCGTTTAGCCAGACCCCATCGATCGGGTCTGCGGTCATGCCCGCCGCCTCGGCCACCGAGCGCACCGTGGGCAGCGCCCAGTCCTTCCAGACCTGTGCGCCCGGCTCGCCGGCGTAGAAGCGCAGGAAGCGCCAGGCAGCGTCCTGGTGCTGGCTGAGCGCCGAGATGCCGAAGCCGCCCCAGAGCAGGATGTTCGCTCGCCGCCGGTCGGTGGGCAGCCCCACCACGCCCAGTTCGATGTCCGGGTTTGTGCGCAGCTTGGCCAGCGGCCAGCGCCCGAAGAGCAGCATCGCGGCGGCCCCGCTGGCGAACTGGTTGTTGTTCGGGTCGAAGGGGTTCAGGCTCTCGGTGATCGGCGCGATATGGTACATGTGGTAGAGATCGCTGTAGAACTGGAGCGCCTCGGTGTTCTGCGGCGAGTCCATGTAGCCGATAAAGCCGAGCCCGTCGGCGCTGACCAGCTGCCCGCCCGCCGAGGCCGACCAGTACTCGAAGTTGGGTGCCCACGACCCGGGCAGCTGCGCGCCCCAGATATCGGTCTGCCCGTCGCCGTTGGTGTCCTTCGTCAGAGCCTGCGCCGTGGCCAGGAACTCCTCCCAGGTCCAGCCGTCCTGCGGGTAGGCCACGCCGAAGCGGTCGAAGATCTTCTTATTGTAGTAGACGGCCAGGGGCGTGTAGTCCTTGGGCAGCAAGTACTGCTTGCCGGCCCACTTGCCCGGATCAAGCACGCCCGGTAGGTAGATGCTGGTGTCGAGGGGGAACTCCGCGCCTGCGATCAGCCCGTCCAGCGGCAGGAAGGCCCCGCTCTCAACGAAGGAGGGCACGGCGTCGTCACCGATCTGGAGCAAGTCGGACGGGTTTCCAGAGGCGATCTGGTCGCGGATGATCTGGTAGTAGTCACCGCTGCCGACCGGCTCCAGCTGCACCTGGATGTCGGGGTTCTCGGCCTCGAAGCGGGCGATGATCTCGTTATGTGGCTGGAGCCCATCCCCGCTGTCGCCCGTGCCGACGCGCAGCAGGATCTTCCCGCTGTCGGGCGAGGGAGTGGCGGGGACGCTTGTCGCCTCGGTGACTGGAGTGGCATCGGTGGCGGCGCTCTGCGGCTGGCCGCAGGCGGCGATCAGCGCGGTAATCAGAACGAACCAGATCAACCGGAATGCTCGCGATGACACGGCCCCCTCGCTCTCTAGCCTCGTGGCCAACACCTCAATTGCTCAGCCCTCATTGTACCGTATATGTGTCGCCCGGCACGCACCTTGCTAATCTTGGCGGTATCGCCCGGCGGCTCAATCCGCAGGCTTTTGAGCCTTGTCTACCTGCTTTTAACTGTCCTGATACGCCGCTCATCTTCGCAGAAGATCTTCTCAGGCTCCTTTCGCTTATCCCTCAGCGCGACTTAACGTCCGTACAATCGTGATCTGGGCCGCGCAGCGGTACCATAGTTTCATCAAACGACCCACAGCGGGTCCGGGGCAATCGCCCCGTAGTAATACCTCTTCCAGCCGACGCCAGCGCGGCGTCGGCCAGGAGGGGAACAGACATGCAGATGGAGGATCACCATGAAAAAGGGATTTATCGGCGTCGCTCTCGCCCTGGCCGCCACGGCCCTGATCAGCATCCAGCCGCTCCTAGCCGCCCCGGCGATCAGCAATAGCTCCTTCCAGCGCGTCTGGAACCGTCAGGATCTGCCCGTCGCCCAGGGGCTCACCGACCGCTCGTGGACCTGGGGCCCCGCCCCGATCAGCGAGACTGTGCGCGAGGATTATGTCGAGGGCGTTGACAGCAAGCGCACGGTGCAGTACTTCGACAAGAGCCGCATGGAGATCAATGACCCGACCGCCGACCAGAACAGCCAGTGGTATGTGACCAACGGCCTGCTGCCGATCGAGATGATGACCGGGCGCATGCAGGTGGGCAACAGCCGCTTTGACTACAAGGGGCCGGCGCGCATCTCCGCCATCGGCGACCCCGGCAACTTCCCGACCTACGCCGACATGCTGCCGCTCTACCAGAGCCCTGGCACGGTGAATCCCAACGACCTGGGCAAGCCGGCCACCGGCTATCTGAACACCGACGGCTCGATCAGCGGCTTTAACGACTTTGTCAACGACCCGAAGACTATCCTTGTGCAGGGCGAGAACGGCCACGGCGTGGCCAAGGTCTTCATCGACTATATGAACCAGCAGGGCCTGATCTCCAACGGCAGCCGCAACACGATGGGACAGGTCTACGACCCGCTGTTCGTCTTCGGCTACCCGGTGACGGGCGCCTTCTGGGTGAAGGCCAATGTGGCCGGCAAGGAGGTGCCGATCCTCTTCCAGGTCTTCGAGCGCCGTGTGCTGACCTATAACCCGGCCAACCCGGCGGCCTTCCAGGTGGAGATGGGCAACGTCGGCCAGCACTACTACGAGTGGAGGTATGGGAAGTAGCACTATCGGCGCGCATCCCTCTGCCCCCCTCTCCCGCAACCTGGGAGAGGGGGGCATTCGCAGGGTGGCGAAGCGGCATCGCCATCATAATTGGTAGCCAACTAGGTATGATAGAATCCGGGTGAGTCTGTCATCGAAACCCCGCACTACCGAGAAGGCAGCGCCGATGTCTCACCCCTCGCTCTTCATCCCGCTCCTCCTGATCACGCTGCTCGCCGTCATCGTCCCCGTTGTTGTCAGCCGTATCCGCCCGGTGCGCCTGCCGATTGTTGTCGGCGAGATCCTGGCCGGCATCATCATCGGCAAGAGCGGGCTCAACCTGGTGCAGCCCCAGGCCACGCTTGACTTCCTGGCCCAGTTCGGCTTTGTCTTCCTGATGTTCCTCTCGGGCCTGGAGGTGAACCCGAGCGCCCTGTTCGTGGACAGCGCGGGCGATGGCCGCCCGCGCTGGCAGCGCCCGCTGCCCCTGGCGGTGATCACCTTTCTGCTCACCCTGACCCTCGCCATCGGCTGCGGGTTCCTCTTCACCCGCATGGGCCTGGCCCGCGACGCCGTGCTGATGGGGCTGATCCTCAGCACCACCTCGCTCGGCATCGTTGTGCCGGTGCTCAAGGAGCGCGGCATCACCGCCAGCCCCTACGGGCAGACCCTGCTGATCATGGCGATGGTGAGCGACTTCGTCACCCTGCTGCTGCTCAGCCTGGATGTGGCCATCCTTAGCCGCGGGCTCACCCTCGACATCCTGCTCTTCTCGCTGCTGCTCGGGCTGTTCGTCTTCTCGACCCGCCTGGGCCAGTGGACGAGCAAGGTGCCGGGGCTACAGCGGATCTGGTCGGAGCTCTCGCACGCCACGGCCCAGATCCCGGTGCGCGGCGCCTTCGCCCTGATGATCGCCTGGGTTGTGCTGGCCGAGGGCCTCGGCGTTGAGGTCATCCTGGGGGCCTTCTTCGCCGGGGCGATCATCAGCATCAGCACGCCGCAGGGCGACCCGGCGCTCCACGAGAAGCTGGACGCGATCGGCTACGGGTTCTTCATCCCGATCTTCTTCATTATGGTCGGCGCAAACTTCGACCTGCGGGCGCTGCTGGTCTCGCCTGCCGCCCTGTTTCTGGTGCCCCTGCTGATCGTCGCGGCCTATCTGGTGAAGCTGATCCCGGCCATGCTGCTGCGCACGATCTTCCCCTGGCGCGAGACCTTGGCCGCCGGGGCGCTGCTCTCCTCGCGCCTCTCGCTGATCATCGCCGCCTCGGCGATTGCGCTCAACCTGAACCTGATCACCACCGCCACCAACGCCGCGATCATCCTAGTATCCCTGGTCACATGCACGCTCTCGCCGATCCTCTTCGGGCGCATCCTGCCGCCGCCGGTCGAGGTGCGGCGCAGCGGCATGATCATCATCGGCACCAACCAGATGGCCCAGATGCTCGGCGGGCGCCTGCGCAGATCCGATGAGACAGTTACCTTTGTCGGCTTCGACCAGGGCCAGCTTGAGTACCTGCGCCAGCAGGGCTACCCGGTGGTGACTGGCCCGCCCGATGACCCGGCGGTGCTCAAGGCGGCATGCGCCTCGAAGAGCCGCGCGGTGCTGGTGCTCTCGACCCACTATGAGCAGAGCCTGTCCGCCTGTCGCATCGCCCGCGACACCTTCCATGTGCCGACGATTATCTCCAGGGTGGACGACCCGGCCTATGTCAGTAGCTTCGAGGATCTGGGCGTGCGAGTGATCCAGCCGGCCCTGTCCACCGCACTGGCCATGGAGGGTGCCCTGCACTTCCCGGCCGCCTTCAACATGCTCCAGAACCGCGAGGATGGCGTGGAATTGACCGACCTGCCCTTGCAGAACGGCGCGCTGCACGGTCGCTCGCTGCGCCACCTGCGACTGCCCGGCAACGCCCTGATCATCGGGGTGCGCCGGGGCGGCGAAGTGATTGTGCCCCACGGCGACACCACCCTGCGCCTCGGCGACACGCTGATGCTGCTGGGCAGCCCCGACGCCCTGCGCGACGCGCGCGCCTGGATCGAGGGATGATTCCTTTATGTTGGGGTTGGGCGGCTACGCCGCCCAACCCCAACATAAAAGGGCGCGGGGGCGGCTGCGCCGCCCCCGCATCCCCACCAGGAATGTGTCTCGATCTAGCTCTGAAGCGCTTGGCCGTTATCCTCAGTGGTCAGCTCGGGCTCGGGTGACAGGGGCTTGCGGTGGTTGATCGCTATCGCCACGGCGCAGGCCAGGATCAGCGCCAGGCTCACCAGTTGGGCTACCCGCAGCGAGCCGGGGCACTCCCCGCCCACGCCGTTCAGGCACAGGCTGTCGGTGCGCAGCCCCTCGATCCAGAAGCGCCCGGCCGAGTAGATCATCCCGTAGAGGAAGATGACATCGCCGGGGCGCAGCCAGCGCCGCCCGGCGGGCGCGCCGTAGCCGAAGCGCCTGTCGGCCCAGAGCAGCAGCAGGCCGCCGGTCACATCCCACACCGACTCATAGAGGAAGGTAGCGTGGAAGAGCGTGTCGGCGGGGTACTGCTGCATATCCGTGTAGGGCGGCAGCCGCCGGTCGGCGTCGATCCGCACGCCGAAGGGCAGGCTGGTCGGGCGGCCGTATGCTTCCTGGTTGAAGAAGTTGCCCCAGCGACCGATGCCCTGGGCGATCAGGAAGCCCGGCGCGACCATGTCCACCCACGGCCAGAAGCGCAGCTTGGCGTAGCGCGTGTAGATCACCGCCGCGAGGATGGCCCCGACGAGCGAGCCGTGAACCGCCAGGCCGCCGGTGGTCAGGTTAAACGCGCTGATCGGGTCGCCGGCGAAGCGCTCCCACTCGAAGGCAACATAGTAGATCCGGGCGCCGGCGATGCCCATCACCAGGCCGAGCATCAGCTGGTTCCAGACGTGGTCGGGGTCGATCCCACGGGCCACCGCCCGGCGCGCGGCCAGCCAGGCGGCGAACATGGCGCCCGACATAATGATCACGCCGTACCAGCGTACGGCGATCGGTAGGCCGAAGAGGTTGATCTGGAACAGGAACGGGCTAAACGGCGGGTAGAGGGCCATATGTATCCCCCGTAGGGGCGCATCGCGATGCGCCCCTACAATGTGTCATAGTGTCTTCGCGTACGCCACCGCGTTGCGGAAGATCGCCAGCCCGTCGCCCTCATTGCGCCAGGGCTCACGGGTCCAGCGCGGGTGCTGCTGGGGCGTGATGGCGTTCTCGGGGTGGGGCATCAGGCCCAGGACGTTGCCCTGGGCGTTGCAGATCCCGGCGATGTCATCATACGACCCATTCGGGTTGGCCGGGTACGCTGCTGGCCCGTCGCCCTCGCCGACATAGCGCAGGGCCACCTGGCCGCTGGCGCGCAGGTCGTCCAGGGCGCTGTCGTCGGCCAGGGCGATCCGGCCCTCGCCGTGGGCCACCGGCACCTCGATGGTGCGCTCGATGCCACGGGTGAAGATACAGCGGCTCTGCGGGTCGGCCTGAAGGCGCACCCAGCGACACTCGAAGCGGCCCGAGCAGTTATCGGTGAGGGTGACGGCGGGCGGGCCGTCGCTCCCCGGCAAGACACCGGCCTTCACCAGCACCTGGAAGCCGTTACAGATACCGATCACCGGGCGGCCATCGGCCACAAAGTCGCGCAACTGATCGCCCAGGCGGTGGGCCAGATCGACGGCGAGCAGCTTCCCGGCGCCCAGATGGTCGCCGTAAGAGAATCCGCCGGGGATGATCAGCATGGCGTAGTCGCGCAGCTTCACCGCGCCGTCGGCGACACGGTTGACGTGGACGAGCTCGGGCGTAGCACCAGCGAGCTCGCAGGCCAGGGCGGCGTCAGCATCGCGGTTAATGCCGGGCGCGCGGAGGATAAGGACCTTGGGTATCATATGGATGTTCTTGGTATCAGATACGTGGGCCGTAGGGGCGCAGCGTGCTGCGCCCCCTACGACCAGCGAAACTCAATCTCGACCTCGCCGATCTTGATTCTGTCGCCCTGGCTGAGGCGCTGTGGCACGCGAGGGACAATGAGGGCGTTATTGAGCATCGTGCCGTTGGTACTGCCGAGGTCAGTGATGGTATAGAAGTCGCCATCGCGCTGGATGGTGGCGTGGTGGCGCGAGGCGATGCCCCGGTCGTGCTCGGCAAGATCCAGCTCGGGGTAATGGTTCTGGCGCGGGTCGCGGCGGCCGATGCGCACCGGGAGCCGGTCGATAGGCAGATCCCAGTTGCGATGGGGCGAGGTGATATGCAGGCGCGGCTTGGGCGGATCGGCCAGGGGCGACCCGCAGCCTGCGCAGAAGCGGGCGCGGCCCTTGTTGATGCGCCCGCAGCGGGCGCACGGCGTCCCATCTTCGACGGGGGCGACCGGACGAACGGGGGCGACCGGCGGGGGCGGCGGGGGCTGTTGCGCTGGTTGCTGCTGCGTCGCCGGTGCATGCCCTCCCGACACCGGGGGCGGGGCCGCCTGGGCGGTCGGATCAACATAGGGCGTATCGAGACAGCGATGGAGCGCCTGCTCCATCTCGGCGCAGCTGGTGAAGCGCTGCTCGCGCTGGAGGCTCATAGCCTTAATCAGCACCGCCTCGGTGCGCGCATCCACCGACGGGTTGAGCTTGCTGATCGAGCCGGGCTGCGGCGTCTGGAGCGGCACGGGGGGCAGGTTGGTGAGCAGGTGCAGCAGGGTGGCACCGAGGGCGTACACATCGCTGCGGGCGTCCGTCTGCCCCTTGCCATACTGCTCGGGCGGGGCGTAGCCGGCCGACCCCATGGCGATCGTATCCTTCGACTTCCCCTTCTTGTGGGTGCGGGCCACGCCAAAGTCGATCAGCTTGAGCACCCCCGTGGGGGTGAGCATCGTATTGGATGGCTTGAGGTCGCGGTAGATAATCGGCGGGTCGCAGCTGTGGAGGTAGTGGAGCACCCGGCAGAGCTGAATGCCGTAGCCGAGCACCTGCTGCTCCATGAGCGGGGCGTTCGCCTCGTGGACGCGGTCCTCAAGGGTCTTTCCGGGGACATACTCCATGACCATCGTGGGCCGACCATCGTGCTCAAAGAGGTCGGCCACCACGGGCAGGTTCGGGAATGAGAGGGCGCGCAAAAGGGCGGCCTCTTGGAGAAAGAGCCGCCGGTTATCGTCCTGCTCCTCGGGGTTGAGGTCGCCCTGAGGGCGCATCTCTTTAAGCGCCCAGACGGTGCCGTCGCTGGCGCGCTTCACCCGATAGACGGCACCCATCCCACCACGGCCGATTAGGTTGAGTACCGTGTAGGTGTCGGCTGCGCCGCGCACGGTTATATTCGGAGTTAACAGATCTGGTGCGATCACCGTAGCATCTCGCTTCATGGCACATTCGCCGCTTGTGATTATACCACGCCGGGTTGCCAAAGGTTGCGTGGTTGACGCTGCGGCATACGTCTGCTATAATCGGCACGTTACGCCGGAGTGGCGGAATGGCAGACGCGGCGGTCTCAAAAACCGCTGAGGGCAACCTCGTGTGGGTTCGAGTCCCACCTTCGGCACCATTCGTTGCTGCTCAGGTACATAGTCGGGGCGTGGCTCAGCCTGGTAGAGCGCCGCGTTCGGGTCGCGGAGGTCGGAGGTTCGAATCCTCTCGCCCCGACCAGCATCGCACCGATGGTGCCCGTGCATGATGCGCGGGCACCATCGGTGTTTTTTTGTGACAGCGGGTACCAAACCTTGCTATACTGTGTCGTAGCATGGGCCTGCTGAAGAAGCGCGCCGCACAGACGAATGGAGCTACACACAAGCTATGCTGAGATTCTGGCCGCCCCCCCTGCGCCGCTGCTGCCTCGCTGCCGTGGCGGTGGTCGCCGCGCTAGGCATTGTGGCGTGCGGCGACCTGACTGCTGCCCTGCCGCCTCGGCCCACCCCCTTCCCCACCCTTGAGCGCCTGCCTAGCGTGACGCCGGTGACGCCGAGCCCATCGCCGCTGCCCACCGCCACGCCCACCGCCACGCCCGCCGTATCCCCCACGCCCGATCTGCCCCGTGCGCTGATCGTTGTCGATGCCAACATGCGCAGCGGCCCCGGACTAGGTTTTGACATCGTTACCGTTGTGCGTGTCGGCTCCAGCATCGCCCTCAGCGAGCGACAGGGCGAGTGGTACGCGGTGCGCACCGCCGATGGTCTGGAGGGCTGGATGTCGGACCAGGTGCTGGATCTCGATCCGTCGGTGGCAGATCGCGTGCCCCAGTCTAAGCCCTGACGCGAACTAGCTCAGTGCGGCCCATCACCTGCCAAAAGGGGCATGTGCTATAATGAGCGCTCACTGTTATTTGTGGCTATTGTGTGCGCTGTCAGCACGAGGCACGCTATCCAGAGTAGGCCGTGATGGATCGCCAGGGAAACGCTAAGCCAGCGAGCCGGAGCCTCCCCTCCAGCGATGCTTCGATGCGTCGTCGAAACACCAGCATCACCACATGGCTGCGCTGGTCTTACCTGATCTCCTCGACGCTGCCGCTGCTGCTAGTCGGCGCGCTGCTGATTGGGGTGCTGTTCCAGGTGCAGCAGCGGAATGCCTACGCTAGCCAGCAGGCTGTCGCCGACCAGATCGCTGGCAATGTCTCCACATTCCTCTACGACCTAGAGCAGCTGCTGCTGCGCGCCGCGCGAGACCTGCACCCCGAGATGCCCGGCCCTGATCTTGACGCCACTGCCGCCCGTCTCGTCAATAGCTCTCCCGACCTGCGCGCCCTGGTGATCGTCGATACGAGCGGCGCGCAGGTTGCCAGCGCCGTGAGCTCGCTGCTGCGTGACCGAGGCGATACCATCGCTCCCTCCGAGGCGGATCTGCTCAAGCAGGCGTTCGGGGTGGGCCAGGGCGGTCGCACCTCGATCATGCGCGCCGATGATGGCACTCCCTACTTCCAGGTGGTGCTGCCCATCCGCAGCCAGAGCGGTGGTGTCCTTGTGGGTGCCCTCAGCGCCGAGGTGAGCGCCACCCGCATCAACCAGATCCTGCGGCTCGCCGTCCAGGGCGGCAACAAGATCTCCTTCCTGATCAACGCCGGTCGCAGCCTGATGCTCGCCTCGACCTCGTCTGGATGGAGCCCCGCCGACGATATGGCCGTCCTCTTTGCCAACGAGAGCACGGTGGGCGAGTACCACGGCGCCAATGGCGAGCGCATGGTCGGCGCGCGATCAATTGTGAGCCCGGTGACGCCGTCGAGCTGGTCGGTGGTTGTCGAGGAGCCCTCCGCCGAATTTCTCACTGAGGTCTATCGCAGCGTGTTCCTGCTCACAGCGGTCGTGGCGCTTGTCGGGCTGCTGGCCCTCGCCTGGGCGCTCTACCAGGCCCGGCAGATCGTGCGCCCGGTGCGCGCCCTGGCGGATGGCGCGCGCGAGCTGGGCGGCGGGCAGCTGGAGCACCGGATTATCGTCGAGAGCCGCGATGAGCTGGGCCAGCTTGCCGACACATTTAACCAGATGGCCGAGCAGCTCCAGGGCAGCCTGCACGAGATCGCCGATCAGAATGAGCGTCTGCTCCACGGCCTGATCCTCGCCCGCGATATCCAGATGGGCCTGATGCCCAGCAGCCCGCCATGGAAGAGCGAGGTACTCACCGTCCACGCGCGCTCGCTGCCCGCGAGCGAGGTGGGCGGCGACTTCTACACCTATATGGCCCTGCCCGGCGGCCGCGCCGCCGTGGCGATCGGCGATATCTCGGGCAAGGGAGTGGCCGCCGCCCTGCTCATGGCGCTCACAAGCTCGACCCTGGAGTCGCAGGCGCGCGTGCTCGAACACCCCGGCGCGATGCTCGCCGCCATCCACGATTCGCTACACGCGCAGCTTCAGGCGAACCATATGAACGCCGCGCTGATGATTGCGATCTATGACCCTACCCGCCAGAGCATGGCTATGGCGAACGCCGGTATGATCTCGCCATTACTGGTGCGCGCCCTCCCCGATGGCGGGATCGACTGCCACTTTGTTGATGTGAGCGGCCTGCCGATTGGCACGCTTCTGCCCACAAACTACTGCGATGTTGAGGTTGACCTTGCGCCCGGCGATACGATGATCTTCCTCAGCGACGGGATTGTCGAGGCGCATAACCCCGCCAGCGAGCTCTATGGCTTTGAGCGTCTGGAAGAACTGGTTTCCGGCATGCCCCACCGCCTGAGCGTTGCCGATATTGTCCAGCGCATCCTCGACTCGGTGCTGGCCTTCACCGATGGGGCCGACCCCCACGATGATATTACGATCCTCGTCACCCGGCGCACGATCAGCGCGGCAGCCTATGAGGCGCAGTTCGCGGTGACGGGCACAGGCTTTGGCGACGCGATATAATGACCTTGTGACCCGTGATGCGTGACTCGTGGTACGTGATGTACGTCTCACGGATCACGCATTAGGAGTCGCGTCACGTCATATATTCGGATGTTGCTCAGGCTGCTTACGCAAGATCCCGCCGTGCCAGGGCACGCACTGCTCAGGAGTCCCTATGCGCCTCTATAACTCGCTCTCCCGCGAGAAGGATATCTTTGTTCTTCCAAAAGATCGCCCGGTTACGCTCTATGTGTGCGGAGTCACCCCCTACGATACGACACATATGGGCCACGCCCGCACCTACCTTGTTTTCGATGTGCTGATCCGTTACCTGCGCTGGCAGGGCGCCGAGGTGCGCTACTGTCAGAATGTGACCGACATCGACGACCCGCTGTTCGAGCGGGCCGCCCGCGACGGCGAGCGCTGGCAGGATCTGGCCGAGCGCCAGACGGCCCAGCTCCTTGAGGACTATCGCGGCCTCAATATTCTTATGCCGACCTATTTCCCGCGCGCCAGCGAGGAGATCGGCGCGATCATCCCGATCATCGCGCGGCTGATCGAGCTTGGCCACGCCTATATCGCCGAGGGCAATGTCTACTTCAGCGTGCGCACCGACCCAGGCTTCGGCAAGATGGCCCGCATGGGCTATGATGAACTGCTCGCCACCGCCAATCAGCGCGGCAATAACCCTGACGACCCGCATAAGCGCGACCCGCTCGACTTTGTGCTCTGGCAGACGGGCAACCCCGGCGACCCGACCTGGGAGAGCCCCTGGGGCATGGGCCGCCCCGGCTGGCATATCGAGTGCAGCGCGATGGCTACGAAGTACCTCGGCGACCAGATCGACATCCACGGCGGCGGGGCCGACCTGCTCTTCCCGCATCACCCCTGCGAGATCGCTCAGACCGAGCCGGTGACGGGCAAGCGGCCCTTTGTGCAGATCTGGATGCACACCGGCCTGGTCTGGCTCGACGGCGAGAAGATGAGCAAGTCGCTGGGCAATCTGGTCTTCGCCCGCGACGCCCTGCGCGAGCACAGCGCCGACGCGCTGCGCTGGTACCTGCTGAGCCAGCACTACCGCGAGGAGTTCGACTACAACCGCACTGAGGTTGCCCTCCACGGCGAGTCTGTCCAGCTTATGCGGGCCGCGCTTGAGGCGACGGGCGGCGATGGCCCGCCGCTGCACCCCGAGGTGCCGCGCGCGGAGTTTGTCGCCGCCATGGCCGATGACCTGAACACGCCGACTGCCCTGGCGGTGCTGCATATGATGGCAGGCAATATTGTGCGCGCCGCCGCCGAGGGCCGCGCTGTGGCCGCCTGCCAGGATTCACTGCGAGATCTCGCTGGCGCCCTTGGGTTTGTCCTGAGCGCCTAGCGATTGCGGATTGTAGATTGCAGATGTCGCGCAATCTGCAATCTGCAATCTGCAATCTGCAATAATGATGATCACAGACTCTCAACGACGCGCCTCTCTCGTGATGATACTGCTCGTCGGGTTTCTTCTGTCGGCATGTGCCCCCGCCCCGCAGCCGCCCGCGGCCCCGCCGAGCGGCACCTTGCGCTGGAGCATCGAGGGTGTGGACGATATCGCCCGGCTTGACCCGGCCCGCCTCGCCGACTACCAGTCGAACATCGCGGTAAACCTGATCTTTGGCGGCCTGGTGCGGCTCGGCCCCGACCTAGCGGTGATCGGCGACGGCGCTGAGAGCTGGAGGACGAGCTCCGACGGCAAGGTGTACACCTTCTCGTTGCGCGAGAACCTGGCCTATGGCGACGGCACACCGGCCACCGCCCAGGACTTTGCGGACGCCCTGCGGCGGACGATCTCGCCCGACACGGGCACGGCATTCGCCTTCGAGTTCCTCAAGTATATTGTCGGTGCCGAGGATCTGCGTAATGGGTCGGCGACGACCTTGAGCGGGGTGCGCGCCCTCGATACGCGCACGCTGGAGATTATGCTGGACTCTCCGCGAGGCTACTTTCTCTCGCAGCTGACCTATGCCCTGGCCTTTGTGGTGCCGCCGGGTAAGATCGAGGCCGCTGGCGACAACTGGATCAACAGCGCCTTCGGCAGCGGCCCGTTCCGCGTGAAGGAGCACCTTGCCGGAGAGAAGCTGGTGCTGGAGGGCAACCCGAGCTACTGGGCTGGCCCGCCCGGCGTCGCCACCATCGAGTTGCTCTTCTTCCCCGATACGGCGACGGCCTTCACTAGCTATCGCTCCGGCAACCTGGATATTATGGGCAGCATTCAGGGCGGCATCCCGACCGAGCGGGTGGCTGATGTGCGCGGCATCCCCGACATGCGCTCGGCCAGTGCGCCGCTGCTCCGCTTTATCGGCTTCAACAATCGCCGTCCGCCCTTCGACAATGTCTATGTTCGTCAGGCATTCGCCCAGGCCGTCGATAAGGACA
The DNA here is from genome assembly GCA_004138175.2 of Chloroflexales bacterium ZM16-3. GTDB lineage: Bacteria > Chloroflexota > Chloroflexia > Chloroflexales > Chloroflexaceae > Oscillochloris > Oscillochloris kuznetsovii. The sequence continues at coordinate 157,415 of RYFE02000008.1, forward strand.
GCCTCGTGCGGCAGGTGCTCTCCGATCAGGCCACGCCGGTAGAGCGCATCTTGCCGCCAGGATTCCTTGGCACCAACCTCCCGATCACGACGCTCAGCTTTGACCCCCTCGGCGCGCGCTCGACGCTTGGCCTGGCTGGCTATGTCTCCGGGTCGAGCCTGCCGCCTGTCACCCTGACCTACAGCCGCGACACAGACACCGAGAAGGTGGCCCAGGCGCTCCAGCGCAACTGGCGCGACACGCTCGGGATCGATGTGAGTCTCCAGGGGCTGCCGATCAAGGAGTTCATCGCACGCCTCGACTCGATGGTGACTGACCCGACCAATCCCGAGACAAGCTTACAGATGTATATGAGCATCTGGGGTGCCGACTACCCTGACCCACAGAACTTCCTCTCGCTCCAGTTCCAGAGCGACTCGCCCTACAACAACGGGCACTGGTCGAGCAGCGAGTTCGATCAGCTCACCAGCGAGGCGGACCAGATCAGCGACCCGGCGCGCACAGCCGAGCGGCTGAAGATCTACAATAAAGCCGAGCAGATCGCGGTGCGCGATGTGGGCTGGCTGCCCCTGTTCACTCCCGAGGTGAACATCCTCATCCGCCCAACGGTACACGGGCTGAGCTTCACGCCCCAGGGCATCATCGCCGCCGACTGGACGCAGGTGAGAATCGAGAATGCGCAGCCCTAGGCTGCGCATTCTCGATTCTGGTGGGACTGCGCTCCATGCGCATCACGTTTAGGGCTGCCGCCCAGCCTCAACAAAAAATAATACGGGGGAGGCTTCGCCTCCCCCGCACCCCCGCCAGGGGGCAACATCGAGGTCGTCGGCTAGCCGACGACCTCGATGTTATCCAGCCCGCCGTAGACCGTCCACCAGGGCTTGGCACCCTTGGCGATGACCTCGTTCAGAGCCTTGATGTTGGTGACGCCGCGATCCTCAAGCCATGCCTCAAGGGCGGGCGCGCCCTCCTTGCCGAAGATCGGGACGCCGTCCTGCCAGGTGGCGCGGCCACAGAGCACGCCGGAGAAGGGCGTGCCAGCCTCGGCGGCCAGCTCCAGCGTCTCGCGGAAGACATCGTCGGTGACGCCGGCGCTCAGGTAGATGAAGGGCTTGCTGGATGCGGCGGCGGCATCGACAAAGTGCTGCTTGGCCTCCTCGCGGGTGTAGGCCGCCACACCGCCGAACACCTTCATGCCCTCGACGAACTTCACGTTCACCGGCACCTCGACCTTGAGCACATCCACGCCGTAGCGCGGCTTCGAGAACTCGGCCATGTAGGCGGCGACGTACTTCGGCTTAGCCTTGGCGAACTCCAGGGACTTCTCATCGCCGATCACGTCGTCGTAGGCCAGGGGCTCCAGGAAGAAGGGCTTGTCGATGGCGGCGCACTCGGCCCCGATCCGCTCGATGAAGGCGTGCTTGATCTCGTTTACCTCCGGGGTGTCGAAGGCGTTGTAGTAGAGCAGGATCTTGATCGCATCGGCACCGGCCTCGGCCAGGCGGCGAACGCTCCAGACGTCCAGCAGGTCGGGCAGGCGGCCTTTGACGGTGGCGTCATAGCCGGTCTTCTCGTAGGCCAGCAGCACACCGGTGCCGGGGGCGCGATGCTCCAGGGAGGGCAGGCCGTACTCCGGGTCCATCAGGATGGCGCTGGAGTGCTTGGTGAGCACGCGGGTGACGACCGTCTTGAACTCGGTGAGGGCTGTGCCGTCAACCTCAGAGCCACGGGCCTTGGCGATCGCCTTCTTCAGTGACCCGCGCTGATCCATGGCGGCGGCGGCGATCACGCCATTCGCGTCGGCGCACGCCTGGATACCGTCAAACTTGCCCTTGGTAATCTGAACCTTGGCCATAAACACTACTCCTTTGTACAACAGGGTTCACCGTGAGATTCGGCACCCTCTTCCCCCTTCGATTATACACGAACCTCGTTGGGGCTGGGAATTGTCGGGGGGGTATATCCCTCCCCTATGGCATATTATCCTGCGCCTTATCGAGCTGGAGCACCAGGGTCTCAAAGAGGTCGCTCTCGGTGATAATGCCGATTACCCGATTCTGATCATCGACCACAGGCAGGCCGCCAAACTTGTTCTCAATCATGAGCATGGCCGCCTCGCGCAGGCCGGTCTCGGGCGTGATCGCCATCGGGTCGTTGGTCATCACCTCATAGACCTTGACGTGGCGCAGGGCTTGGGCGATGTCGAGCGGGTCGAACCCGGCGACGCGCATAATGTCGGCCCCACGGATGTCGCCCTGGGTGATCATGCCGCGCAGCTCGCCGGTGTCGATCACTACCGGCAGGCGGCGGACGTCGTGCTCGCGCATAAACGCCAGGGCTTCGCTCAGCGGAGCGGCCAGGTTGATCGTGACAGCAGGTGTGCGCATCCAGTAGCGTACTTCTTGCTCGGCAGGGACGTGGGGCACATCGTGAGGTGAAGAAAATGTCGCGCTCATGATCAGCCTCCTTGCTGTCGTGACGCTCATATGCACATTTGGTGCGTGTTGTGGGTTATATCATAGCGCGTGGTCTGCCTGTCCGATGGGGCGGTCTCCTTACTAGCGGTGATCATTCGGCAACGGCGGGTTGCCCCGGCTCTGGGCTTGGGGTACAATGCCTCGGCTGTCGGACAGGGGACAGGGGACATCTTTATGCGCCGTAATCTGCTCGTGCGCGCTGCGACACTGCTGGCCGCCGTGCTGCTGAGCTATGGGTGCGCGGGCGTGCCCTCATCGGCGGCCTCGATCGGCGAGGTGAGCCCGAATCTTCTCACGCCCCTCGTAGTGCCGCCAACGGTCGTGCCCGCGCCGACCACCGCGCCCGCCGTCTCGCCCGCCCCGTCCGGGTCAATCGCCTACAGCTACCAGGTGGTGCGCCGCTACCCTCACGACATCCACGCCTGGACGGAGGGATTGGTCTATGTGGGCGACGACACGCTCTACGAGAGCACCGGCGAGTACGCGGATTCCTCGCTGCGCCTAGTGCAGATCTCCACCGGCGAGGTGCTGCAAATTGCCGACCTGGGCAACCCGAATCTCTACGGCGAGGGTATCTCGCCAGTGGGCGACACGATCTTCCAGCTCACCTGGCAGAACTGCCTGGGCCTGCTCTATAACCGGGCCAGCTTCGCGAAGACCGGCCAGTTCAGCTTTCCCACCTCCGGCGGCCAGTGCGCCATGGAGGGCTGGGGGCTGACCTACGACGGCAGCCAGCTGATCATGAGCGACGGCACGAACACGCTCTCGTTCATCGACCCGGCGGCCACGATCCAGAGCGGCCAGATGGCGATTGTGCGCCAGGTGAAGGTGACGGACAGCCAGGGCGAGCCGGTCAGGAACCTCAACGAGCTTGAGTATATCCACGGCTCGGTATTCGCCAATGTCTGGCTGACGAACCGGATCGTGCAGATCGACCCGGCCACCGGCGCGGTGATCGGCGAGCTTGACTTGAGCGGCCTGCTGAGCGCAGCGGATCGCCAGGGCAGCCCAACCCCCGATGTGCTCAACGGGATCGCCTACGATGCGGCGGGCGACCGGCTATTCATCACCGGCAAGTACTGGCCAGCCCTCTTCGAGATCAAGCTACAGCCGCCGCTCGGCTTCCGCAACAACCTGCCGCTGGTGGTCAGAGGCTGATAGAGCTGTGCCTCAAGCCACCATCAGCGAGCCTGCCTCGCCCATCCGCCCGTCGCTGCTGCGGCGCATCGTGACCCACTGGGTCGTCCGGCTGCTGCTGACGGCAGGGGCCTTCATCTTCCTGATCCTGCTGCTCGGCCTGCCGGCCTTCAGCCTGCCGGTCGCGGCCGACCCCCTGCTGCTCCAGGAGATCATTGGCACGATGAGCGCCTTCGGCGCGATCTCCCTGGTGACGCGGCTGGCGGAGCGCCGATCCATGGCCGAGATCGGGATGGGCCTGCGCGAGCTACCGGGGCGATGGCTGCGCGGCTTCGCCGTCGGCGCAGGCTTTATGATGGCCTGCGCCGTCATCCTGGCCCTGCTTGGCGGCTACCGGGTAACGGCGGTGAGCCTCGCCCTCGGGCCGCTGCTCTACGGGCTGCTGCTCCATATGGCTGTGGGCCTGTTCGAGGAGGGGCTGTTTCGGGGCATCCTCTTCCGGCTGCTAGAGGAGGGGCTGGGCTCGTGGGCGGCCCTGACAATAACCGCTGCGATCTTCGGCGCGGCCCACCTGATGAACCCGCAGGCCACCCTCTGGGGCGCGGCGGCGATCGCCATCGAGGCCGGGGTGCTGCTCGGCGCGGCCTACATGCTCACCCGCAGCCTGTGGTTTGTGGCCGGCCTGCACGCGGCATGGAACTTCACGCAGGGGCCGGTGTTGGGCTTCAATATCTCTGGCTCGGGGATGACGACGGAGAGCCTGCTGGTGCCCGCGATCCAGGGGCCAGATCTGCTCACCGGCGGCGTCTTCGGCATTGAGGCCAGCCTGATCGCGGTGTTGCTCGGCCTGGCACTCGGCGTCTGGTTCGCCGTGCGGGCGGCGCGCGGCGGCCAGACGGTGCGCGCCCTGCTCTGGCGCGGCGGGGTCGCGCGGGTTGGGAAGCCCCCTAGCACTGAGCAAAGCGCGTGAGCCACTGAGGCTGGTGGCGCGGGCGTCCCGTCAGCTTGTGGCCGACACCTAGCCGATTGGCAGCGGCATCGTCGCGAGCGCCAACAATCTGGTGGTGGAAGATTGCCTCAAGGGCGCAGGCATGCACTGGGACGAGGTGAACATCAACCCCATGCTCGCCTTGCGTAATCCCTTCTGTAACGGAGACTGTCTGCTAATTTGGGGCAGTTCGTCCCTATTGCGGTGACGCCAGCGTGGCAGAAAACGGTGCCACGGCCTGACGCGGCGCGGCATGGGGGCGAATCGGGGCCGCGTAGGCAGCGCGGGAAGGAAATGGGCCGAATCTCCCGTCCCAACGGGCAATGCAGCCCATCGACGCGCACGCTGCGACCGGCCCACCGCTGGGAGCCTGCCGCGAATCTGGCACGATGCGGGTGATAATGGGGATGGCGGCGGGGCCAGCCCGCGTCGGACACGGCTCAGCCACAGCAGGAGGTTGCGCAGCGCACACGCCTGGTACAGCTGACTCTGCGCCGCCGCCGTGCCAATCCACCGCGCCCGGCGGCAGCCCTGATAGCGCGTGAGCTAGGCGACCACCGGCTCGACGGCTCGACTGAGCTCGCCGAAGTCCTGCCAGCGGCCCCCCGCAACACCCGTCCCTCCGGGGTTGCGTTGAACGTCGCCCCGGCCCGCAACAGCAGGTGATAGTTCGAAGTAAACCACCCCACCGCAAGCGGTGGAGGCTTTTTCATCGCACACATTGCGTCTCAAGCGGATGGCTCAAATCCCTCACGTTCACTATCCTGGTCCTGGATGGAGCGCTTGATCAGATCGGCGGTAACATGGTCTCCAGCAGAACCAACGTAGGAGCCATCGGCCCAGAGTTTGCCACCCCAGTGCGTACGCCGAAGCTGCGTCCGGTAGGCAGCGAACAACTCCCGTGCGGTGATGCTCTTACGAAATGGATGGTACAATAGCCATGGCGAACCGTTTTCTGTGATCTGATTTGGCCTACGCAATCCCTATCATGCCACAAAAAGCGATTCGCTCATCTGTGCCAAATAATTAGCCGACAGTCTCCTATAGATATCTCAGGCTAAGGTGAGACTATTGGACTACTCCCCTTCTTGGCTCCAGGATGCGGAGTTGGCCGAGATAACCGTTCACCGATTGTCCCACTTTAGCCTGAGATATCTATATATAGAGGTATGACATACTATGCATCAAAGGATCTCCTATTCCCAACAGGCTGAAGATATTCTTCTTGATCGCTATTTTGGCGCACGCCAGGGGACATATCTCGATATTGGTGCGTATCACCCTATTGTTGACAACAACACTTATTTCTTCTATCAGCGTGGCTGGCGAGGCACAAGCATCGAGCCAATACCGCAACTTCACGAGCTCGCACAACTATTGCGACCAGAGGACAGTAATATTGCCGGTGCGATACTCGACAAAGGGAGCACTGCAACGATCTATAAAGTATTAGAGAAGGGCACCTCGGTTGAAAGAGAGTCGGAGGCATATACGAAGTATCGGCGTGGGCCGATCAGTTGGTACGATGGCCTTCCTTACAGTGGGCTCTCTACATTTTCCAGCGTAGTAGCATCACGACACAGCGCCGCAGGCTACCCTGTTATATCTATAGATGTCGTATCTCTTACATTTGAACAGCTAATTGAAGATTTCAAGGTTCGCGAGCCGACGTTTGTCTCTATTGATGTAGAGGGAGTGGAAGAATACGTTATCGACACATTTCCTTTTGCTCACTGGCACCCCGAGATTTTCGTGATCGAGGCTACGAGTCCTAACTCGGATCGCGGGAGCTATACTTCATGGGAGCCAGTTTTGCTTGAGGAGGGGTATCTGTTTGCATCCTTTAACGGAGTGAACCGCTTCTATCTGCGGCAGGACTGTGCGGATAGGCTCGGTATTTTCCAGACGCCGGTGAGCAGCCTCGATCACTTTCTGCGTGCCGAGACCGTCATGCTCAGGCATCGTATTGCCCTGCTTGAAAAGCGCATTCGTCAGTCTCATGGACGCAGCAATGGATGAATCGGTAGTGGCCTAATGTGGAATGGTGGTCATTCCGAGCGAAGCGAGGAATCCCGGCCGAGACCCTTCGCTTCGCTCAGGGTGACATTCGAGATAGATCCATTACCGATGAATCTACCTTGAGCAGATCTCTATTGGCGGTTTTCGGCTAGGCTGCTGACGTTCTAATTTTCTAGGATTTCGTCTAGAGAGGTCAGCACCGAACCGTACGGGCTCTGGGCAGCCGACTCTAATTCACGAGCGATCTGCTCGGCGTGTAGTAGCGAGATACCCGTTGGGATGATTGTGATAGTCTCAGCGCTAGAATGTTCAGTTGTATTCACTCCAGTGGCCCACCACTGCCGCAGATCGCTGAGCACCTGCTGGCCCAGGGGCATACGGCGTTGACAATACCGTGCTATTGGCTCAGTCGCTAGTTGTGGACTCCGACCCACCAGAATATCGTCGAGAAGCAACGAATTATAGCGCAGTGCATAGATCATCGCCAGTTTATAGAATTGCACTGTATCTTTATAGGCTTGGCTTAGCGTATCCACGCATAATTTAAAGTTAGCATGACCAACGACAGTGAACAGGTAAGCCAGACAATCATTATATTCATACTTCTCTGCTATAATTCGGGCTTGGGTGATATGTGTCCGCAGTTTCTTATTATCACTATTATTCTTGTCAGGCTGTGCAAGCATTGACCGAATGACCCCAATTATTGCGCAGCATTCATAGTAGAATCGCCCCACACCAAGCTTCAGCACAGAATTATATGCAGCGATGGCATCATCCCATCGCAGTAGCGCTTCGTAACAGGTGCCAAGCCAGAGGATGACTTCCGGCATGCCAAAGTTATCATTGAATGTTCGTCGAATACTTAAAGACTCTTCGAGTGAGACAATAGCCTCGGCCAACAACCCCTGGTGAAACTGCACAATACCGCGAAAGTTCAATGAGCGAGCTCGCTGTATGCCGAGGGATTGCGAGAACTGTGCTTGGATAACAAGCGCTTCCTGGATGCGTTCGTGGGCCTGGAGGAAGTGGCCTTGCATCCCCAATGCCAGGCCTAGCTCAGAGATACTCATCGCATGGAACAGACTGTATCGGTTTGATCTCCCCTCGATCTCAATAGCCTCGCTCAGATCGCGGGTTGCATCGGCATAGCGCCCCATCCAGATCAAGCCGGCTGAGGTAACTCCGAGTAGAGCGGCGCGAATACCAGAAGTCTCCGAGGGCACTTGATGGAGACCCTCCTCGCGTGCTTTCAATCCTTTGTACCAGTCTGTCCGATCAAAGAAGAGCATTTGAAGGTTAAATGAGACATTTGCGACCTGGTATCGATTATTATGCTCAATAGCCATATTGCGAGCCTCTACGAGAGTCATGATCGCCTCCTCCCAACGGCCGATACGCCGATAGATGCTTGCAAGAGAGCTATAGTTCACAAATCGCTTGGGGTCGTTGACAGGCAGCAAGCGCTGACTTTCCTCGCAGACGCGGATTGCCTGTGAGGAGGTAATAGTCTCGCCAAGACGCTCGGCGGTACATAGGGCCATGCCAATGTTTGAGAGCGCATAGGCGCGCAGGAGCGACTCAATGTCGGTCCGAGCGGCGATCTGCCAGTACACCGGGTCGGCTGCTGCTATGCGACCAGACATCTGGTCGAGGCGCGCCTGATAGTAGGCGTACCACATTTTGCTATTGATCTGGTCAAATGGGAAATTGCTCATCGAGCGTAGCAGATCACCTAGCTTATTGGTCATCCATTGATTGTCGACCTCTTCAGCAATACGCAGAAATTCCTGTAGCCCGCGGCTTTCGTCTGCGCAGAGAGAATGGTAGAGGTATTCCTGTGTTGTGCGATCAAGATCAGAGCCGCTTGCCTGGGCCAGTAGGCGCTCGTAATACGTTATGGCGCGCAAGTTAAGCTCATCATAGCGTATTGGGTTTCGCCAGCGCAACTCATCGAGTAATATATCACGAACGGTCTCGTGTAAGGAGATGCCATCGCTGCCAATCCTTACAAATTCAAAAATTCTTACGCTATTAAAAAGAGAGCCGACATCAGATATTTCTAGCATGTAGGCCAATCTATCTTCATCGATCACACGTAGCACAGCACAGACCTCAAGGGCGCTACGCAACTCACTAGCGATATTACGGGTTAGTCGTTCGATCAAGAGATAGGTGATCTCGTGATTTTTCGGGATCGCACCGAGATCATCGCAAGACGAGTGCATCGCTATATCTGATAGCAGAGAGAGCACTAGAGGATGGCCATCGGCACGATCAACCATAGCATCTATGAGTGCCTCGTTGTGGATATTTCGATGATGGAGGTACTCGCGCGCCTCACGCTCGCTGAACGGCGAAAGCTCTACTTGAACTATGAGGTCATTAAATTCGGCCCACTCTGGCGAGTCAAGTCGACGTCGCCCAGCAAGTATGAGCAGCGCGTAGCACTCAAGATTGGCAAAGAGTTGATCTCGCAGCCACCCATCCAAACTGCCAATATGTTCATACTCATCGACCAGAATAACCAGGCGCTGCCTTGCGCAATATTGATTAATGTCGGCAACAAAGTGTGATGTAAGTTCAACTTCTGGCTGTATCCAATAGTTGCCGTCTTTTCGGCCAACAATTTCATATATTTTATTGATTTGAGCTTCCATATCCTCCGCAGATATAAGCTCATTGATCGCAGCGACACCTGGTATAGGCACTAGCGACAGAGCAACCCGTGAGCTTTTGACAAAGGCGCGCAAGACTGGGCTAGGCAGATCACTTCGAGAGAAGATACGATTCTCAATCTCCTCATGCCGCTTCAAATCGCGTTTGAACTGTGTAAATGGCAACACCGGCTCTAGTTGTTGATACATACTAATCAGGCAATCATACACGCTTGTCTGCGTTCTCGCACTCAAACGCGCATGAGTAATCTTTTGAGTGGTGAGCTCATTATTAAACCTCTCAATAAGGGTACTTTTACCGATTCCTCCAATACCATAGATGATTACAAGATCTATTGAGATCTCATTCGCTCTGATAGGAATCAAGGATCTCAGGAATGATAAATTCTCGCTACGACCGACGAACGCGGACTGGCGCATCTCAGTGATTTTTCGACGTTTATTCATATGCTTTTCGACCCAGATCCTTCGGCAACCTACACTGCACCACTATACTCTATAAACGTATCGGAGGGAGCGCTTGTCATTCTTATAACTCTCATTCCATAAGTTTGTTCGCAGCCTGTAATACATGGGTGACATGGATAGTTGCCATGCATTCAATCGGTTGCATGCCCCGTGGGCACCTGTTGTACACCCCGCAAGGGCTACAGAAGATGCCAGAGCGCAGAACCATATGATGCTCTAGCGGACCCCACGGCCCAAAGCGGCGCTGATCGCTTGGCCCATAGAGGTGGATTGTTGGCACGCCCTGGCTTACCGCAAGGTGTAGCGGCCCACTGTCAACGCCTAAGACGAGGGTCGCGCGTGCGAGGAGCGCTGCCATCTGACCAACACTCATGCCGCCGACAATTCGTAGCGCAGGGTTGCGCATCATTCCGCAAATATGATCCACTAGATCGGCCTCACCTAGACCGCCAGTAAATAGCACATGCACATGGTGTCTTGAGGCGAGCGCATCCGCTATACTGGCCCATCGCTCGGGCAGCCAGTGCTTGGTTGGCCCGCCGGTTCCGGGATGAATCACCAACAGCTTCTCACCAGGGCTGATCTGGCCAGTCATCCATGCCTCTGCCCACGCATGATCGTTTGGGGACAGTTCGAAGCGCAGGGGTAGCTTAATACCAGAGGGCTCCACAATTTCGTTCGGGAGCCGTTCAGCATCCAGCAGCCTCGCGACCACCGCCAGCCCCTGTCGGCTCACATGCTCGGCCGGGTCGTAGGGCAGGGCATCGCTGAGGAAGGGCGCGCAGAGCGGGTGGGCGTGGCCGACGCGGCGGGGGATACCGGCCAGGGCGGCGAGGGCCGCGCCCCACCAGTGGTCATCGCGCAGGAGCAGGGCGGCGTCATACTCGCCCCGGCGCAGCAGGGCGGCGTAGCGCAGCAGCAGCCAGTAGGGACGCAGCGCGGCGGCGAGGCGGCGGCGCGGGCGCGGCAGGTCCGGGTTCGGGTCGCTCGCCCGGTTGAAGCCGGGGAAGGGCAGGTCGAGCAGCAGATCGAGGTCAGGATTTCTTGCCCAGATCACCCGCGACCATGGGCCAACCACGCCGGTGATTTGGGCGTCGGGCAGACCCGCGCGCAGCCTGCGCAGGGCCGGCGTGGCAAGCAGCGCATCGCCCAGCGCGTCGGGCTTGATCACCAGGATCTTCTTAAGATCGCTGCGCGGGGGGCGGGCGAATAGCCTGGCGATCAGGGCGAGCAGTAGGAGAAAAAAGAGCTTCATGAGAATGTTGAATGTTGAATGCTGAATGTTGAATGTTGAATGCTCAATTCAACATTCAACATTCAACACTCAACATTAGAACAGCATCGCCCCCGACTCGCGGGCCAGCTGGCGCAGGCGCTCGCTGGTGGGCGTGCTGCCGCGCTTCTCCTCCTGCTCGGCCAGCTCATTGAGCTGCTTGACGAAGTCCGGCGTGATCTTGGCCACGCTCTTGCGCAGCAGCTTCGTGGCATCCTGGGGCGTCTCGGCGAGCAGCAGCTCGTTGATGAAGCGCTCCTCGGGCGAGAGGCGATCCTGAATAATCGTGACGGCCTCCTCGGCGATTGCGTCGAGATGGGCGGCCACATCGTCGCGCCCGGCGCGCTGGGCTGCGCCGACGTTGGCCGAGAGCACCATCAGGAATGCCTCGTTGATCTGCTCGGCGCGGGCGCGAAGGGCGGCCATGGGGTCCTCGGCCTCCAGCACCTCGCGCAGGATGACGCTGCCGGCCTCGAACATCTCCTGGGCCTGGCGGTCGAGCTCCTCGACGATCTCAAGGATGCGGGCGCGGCGGGCGGTGAGCCGCTCGGCCTCGGCCCCCTCGCCTGCGGCATCCTGGGCCTCGATCCGCTGCGTCCACACCTCGAAGAACCCGTAGTCGATAAAGGCCCGCAGCTCGGCCACCGTCTCCTCAAGCGCCTCGTCAGGCGCGGCGGCCAGCCGGTCCAGCGCCAGGGCGAACTCAGCGTCATCCTCGGCGTCGGGCGACATGTCGCCAAACTCCTCGGCCAGCCGGTCGCGCACCTGCTCCAGCAGCGCCCGCGTGTCGTCCTGGCTGGGCGGGGTCGAGCCAATGAAGGCGTTGAGGGTCGCGAAGAACTCGGGGGTCAGCGCGGCGCGGTTGGCCTCCACCACCGCCTCGAATCCCGCGCCGTCGGCGACGGCCCCGGCCAGCTGGCTGATCAGATCGACCCGCTGGCGCTGGGCGTCGAGCATCTCGCGCGAGACCCCGTCGGCCTCCAGGATGACGTCAAGGAGCGATGGCAGGGTCAGGAAGCGGCGCGGGCTGAGCAGGTAGGCGCGCGGCGCGTTCGGCGGCAGCGACTGCATAATGAAGCTGGTGGCCTCGCCCACAAAGCGCTCCTGATCGGCCGGCGGGGCGTTCAGCTCCTGCGGGAAGTAGACCAGGCAGAGCTGCTTGGCTCCGTCGTGGTAGATCATCGGCGCGCCGAGCATGCTGGCCATCTGGCAGTTTGGGCAGACGGCCACGTTCAGCTGGCCGCTGAGCAGCGCCTGCTTCAGCTCGGGCTGCTGGCTCACATCGACGAGTGTATAGATACCGGCGCGGAAGGATGTGCTGCACGCAGGACAGGTCAGCTGCACCGGCTGAGGGGCGATAGGGGGCATGACAAAGATCTCCAGTGGTGGTGGGTTTATTTGGGGGAGATTATACCAGACGGCAGCCTGGCTCTAGCCACTGGCCGTTGAGCCAACGTCACCGGCTCAGCCCCCGCAGCTCCGCGCTCGCCCGCTGGTACGCCTCCTCCGCTGCGCGCAGCAGCGCCAGGGCCTCGTCATCAGCCAAGCCGAGATGGATGCGCTGCTCAAGCAGTCGGCAGGACTCGGCCAGGGCCAGCGCCCCCACCGACAGGCTGCTGCCCTTGATCCGGTGGGCCAGCTGGCCGATGATCTCCAGCCCGCCCGGCCACGCCGCGTGTATCGCGGCTAGATCGCGCTCCGCCTGCGCCAGGAACAGATCGACCAGCGTGAACACGCCCTCGTCGTCGCCCATATTCTCGCGCAGCACATCGAGCGCCGCATGGTCGATAACCGCATCGCCGAGGGTATCATCGCTGATCGGCGCTGCGGCCCGCCCCCTGTCGCCCCGCCGCAGCGCAGTCTCCAGATCGGCCCGGCGCACCGGCTTGCTGATGTAGTCATCCATCCCGGCGGCCAGGCACTGCTCGCGGTCGCCCGACATCGCGTTCGCCGTCACCGCAATAATATAGGGCTGGCGGTCGTCCGGCAGGGTCTGGCGCAGGCGGCGCGTGGCGTCCATCCCGTCCAGGTGCGGCATCTGGACATCCATCAGCACCACGTCGTAGTCGCGGCGGCGCAGCGCATCAAGCACCTCCAGGCCATTCTCCGCCAGGTCAGCCTGGTAGCCCATCTTCTCCAGCATGCGCAGAGCCACCTGCTGGTTAACCATGTGATCTTCGGCCACGAGGACACGCAGGGTGCGGCTAGGGGGCGTCGGCGCTGGCTCGGCCACGCGGGCGGGCCATGCCTGCGGCAGGTGGTCGGTCGTTGCGCTGCGGAACATGACCCGGAAGGTTGAGCCTATGCCGACCCGGCTCCGCACCGTGATCGTACCGCCCATCAGCTCGCTAAGCCGCTGGCTGATCGCCAGGCCCAGCCCGGTGCCGCCGAACTGGCGGGTGGTCGAGGCGTCGATCTGGCTAAATGGCTTAAACAGCCGGTTGATCCGGTCGGGCGGAATGCCGATCCCAGTGTCGGTCACCGTCAGCGTGACGATCAGGTCGCCCTTGTCGCCCTCCTCGGCCAGGCGCGCCGACGCCCGCAGCAACACCTCGCCGGTGTGCGTGAACTTGATCGCGTTGGACACAAGATTGACCAGGATCTGGCGCACGCGGGTGCTGTCGCCGATGATCTGTGCGGGGGTCTGCGCGCTCACCACGCCGATCAGCACCAGCCCCTTCTCGGCGGCCTGCGGGGCGAGCAGCTCGCTCACATCCTCGACGCAGGCCCGCAGGCTGAAGGGGTTCTGCTCCAGCTCCATGTGGCCCGACTCGATCTTTGAGAAGTCGAGGATGTTGTTGATCAGCGAGAGCAGCATATCGCCGCTGCGGCGGATCGTCTCCGCGTACTGGCGCTGCTCCTCGCTCAGGTTGGTGTCGAGCAGCAGGCTCGTCATGCCGATCACGGCGTTCATCGGCGTGCGGATCTCGTGGCTCATCGTGGCCAGAAAGGCCGACTTGGCCCGCGTGGCCGCCTCGGCCGCATCCTTGGCCCGGATCAGCTCGGTCGTATCGTGCATGCGCGCCGTGATGTCGCGGTAGAGCCAGAGGTGGCCCATGTAGGACTGCCCATCGAAGATCGGCACATAGTCACGCTCAAGCATGCGCCCGTCGGCCAGGGGCACCAGCTCATCTGCGATGAGCTGGCGCTTCTCTAGGATGTGCTCCACTCGCCCAAGAAACGTCTCGGCGTCGTCGAAGATCGGGCTGATCGCCCGCGTCGTCTCATAGCAGTCAGACCCGACCAGTGACTCGGGGGGGTTGCGCACCCGGAACAGATCGCAGAACGCCTGGTTCACCAGGGTTAGCCGACGCTGCTCGTCCTCCACCAGCACCCCCGCCTGCATGCTTGATATGAGCGTGGCCAGCCGCGTGCTCGCGGCCTGAAGATCTGCCGTGGCCCGCAGGCGCTCGCTAATGTCGATCGCCACACCGATCACACCTGTCACCACACCGTCTGTATCGTAGAGCGGGCTGTAGCGCGTCTCAAAGGCAAGATCGCACGCCTTAGTGATCGCGAAGAACGACTCGCCCGTCAGGGCGCGCCGCAGGTTGGCGACAATGTCCGGGTAATCGTGGTAGAGCACAAAGGCCGACTCGCCCACCGCAGCACCCGGCATCACGCCGAACACATCCAGGCCCTTGCCCTCGCTCAGCGTGAAGAAACCGTCGCAGTCGATCACAAAGAGGATGATCGGCATCGCGCCGATCACCGCCCGCAGGTAGGTCTCGCTGCGCCGCAGCGCCTCGGAGGCCGCCCGCCGCTCGGTCACGTCTGTCTCGATGGCGATGAAGCGGGCCAGATCGCCCCGCTCATTGAAGATCGGCGAAACCTGTAGCGAGACCCAGTAGGGCTTGCCTGACTTAGTGTAGTTGATCGTCTCCTCGCTGAAGCCGTGGCCCGCGCGCACGGCCCGGCGCATGCGCTCGACCGTATCCTGGTCGGTGCCCGGCCCCTGGAGGAGGCTGCCTGGCGTGCGCCCAAGCACCTCGGGCAGGCTGTAGCCAGTGAGCCGGGTGAAGCCCGCGTTCACCCACTCGATCCGGCCACCTGCGTCGGTGATAATCACGGAGTTTGTCGTCTGCTGCGCTACGAGCGAGAGGATGCCTGGATCTACTGGTACGTGCTGGCCCTGTAGGGCCGAGTGCGAGAGAGGCATAGCGGCGTATCCTGACGAGAGCGAATCTGCCGATGCTATTCAGTATAGCCTGCCTTGTAGAGCTTTGACAAAACATTCTGTGCAGTACCGCAAAAGGAACGCTGTGACGTTTACCTGTCATTCTGAGCGAAGCGAAGAATCCCGACCGGGACCCTTCGCTTCGCTCAGGGTGACAGCGTTCCTTTTGCTCTACTGCCATTTTGTAGACAAGGTAGATCCCGACGCCCTTCTGCGCAGAACCGCGTATCATGATGGTGCTGGCAAAACGTCGCGGCCAGCAGGAGGAAACCTATGAGTCCTACGCTGCTAGAGGCGGCCGTGGCGATCATCCTGGTCGTCGTGGCATGGCAGCTAGGGCTAGCCCTCGCCCCCATCGTCCTACGCGAGCTGCGCGCCATGCGGCAGTCCCTCGACGACGTGAGCGAAGACTCCCTGGCTGAGACCGACCCGTCGCCTGTGGAATCCGAGCCTATCAGAAAGGACATTCCCTATGACCCGCAGTAGCCCGCCCATCCGCGCCGCCGCCGGGCGGATCACCACCCTTGTGATTATCCTCGCCGTCGCCTTTCTGCTGCTCGGCCTGATGTTCGCCTCCTGGCGCAACATCGAGCCCGGCTATGTCGGCATCGTCTTCGACAAGGCCAACCATCAGGTCACCGCCGGAGCCCTGGAGCCGGGCTGGGCCTTCATCAACCCCTTCACCCAGGCCATCCAGGAGTACCCCGTCACCATCCAGAACTACGCTATGGTTCTGAATAACGGCGAGGGGTCGGCAACCGGCGACGACAGCATTAAGATTCAGAGCAGCGAGGGCCAGCAGCTCAACCTGGATGTGGTCATCCAGTACCAGGTCATCCGCGACGAGGCCGGGCAGCTCTACCAGGACTGGGGCGGCGCAAACATCAGCGTGGTCGAGGACCGCGTGGTGCGCCAGTACACCCGCACCCAGGTGCCCGCCGTGGCCGCCGGCTACACATGGGAGCAGATCGTCTCCAGCCAGCGCGCCGAGATCACCGACAAGATCACCAAGGCCCTCAACGATGAGTTCGCCCGCCGCCACCTGACGCTCATCTCCTTCGGCGTGCGCGAGGTTCACCTGCCCGACACGCTCCAGCAGGCGCTCACCAACAAGATCGAGGCCCAGCAGCAGGCCGAGCAGCAGAAGTACCAGCTGGATCAGGCCCGGATCAAGGCCGACCAGGACAAGGTCGTGGCCCAGGGCCAGGCTCAGGCGCTCCAGGCCCAGGCTGAGGGCGAGGCCGCCGCCACCCGTATCAAGGCCGACGCCCAGGCCGAGGCCAACATCAAGCTGGCCAAGAGCCTCACCCCCGAGCTCATCCAGTACGAGCAGCTCCAGCGCTGGGACGGTAAGCTGCCCCTGTTCACCGGCGGGGCCACGCCGCTGATCAATGCCTCCGACATTATCAGCGGCACCGTCGCGCCGTAGCGGGTTGGGCATGGGCGGCTTCGCCGCCCATGCCCAACCTACTTTAGGCGAAGGCGCGCCTAGCTCTGTTGCCGGATCAGGTATAATAGCCCGTATGTGCGCGGGCGGCCGCGCCGTCAGCGGGGCTACCCTTTATGAATGAGCGTATCTATGTTGCCCTCGATGTCGAGACCACCGGGCTCCAGGCCGGGGTGGACGAGATCATCGAGTTTGCGGCGGTTAAGTTTCGCGGCGGCGAGATCATCGAGCGCTACAGCCAGCTTGTCTGCCCGCACCAGCCGCTGCCCCTGAAGATCACCCGCCTCACCGGGATCACCCCTGAGGATGTGGCCGCAGCCCCGCGCTTCAACGAGATCGGCGCAGATGTCGCCCGCTTCATCAAGAGCTACCCCCTCGTCGGCCACTCGATCAGCTTCGACCTCGGCATGCTCCGCGCCCAGGGCATGACCTTCAGCCAGACCACCTACGATACCTTCGAGCTGGCCACCCTGCTCATGCCTCAGATCCCGGTCTACAAGCTCAGCGCGATCGCCGAGCGGCTGGGCATCCCGCACCCCGCCGACCACCGCGCCCTCAACGACTCCGAGGTCACTGCCCAAGTCTTCACCCACCTGCTCGGCCTGATCGATAGGCTCGACCTGCGCGAGCTCAGTGAGATCAGCCGGCTCACTGCCAGGGTCGCCTTCCCTATGCGCGACCTGTTCGAGGAGGCGCTGCGCGACCGGGCCAAGAACGCCTTCGTCGAGGCGGCCCGCCCCGACTCCCGACTCCCGACTCCCGACTCCCGACTCCTGACTCCCGACTCCCGACTCCTG
>RYFE02000080.1 GCA_004138175.2 Chloroflexales bacterium ZM16-3
GCGTTCATCCTGAGCCAGGATCAAACTCTGCGTTGTTGGAATATCAAGCCGAAGCTTGACGTTTTGGGCTGCCACTCACACAACCACACTCGATTGGAAAGGTGCTCTGGAGCAAGTGCGCTGCGAACAAAAAACTAGCGCCACAACTGTGGCCCTAGCGACGAGGTGGGGACTGGATTGTCCGTGCTCGGTTTGTTTGTCAGGGTCTACCTCTGGGTGAGACCGGCTCCGCACTCGCAACGTATGAGAGTATACACGTCCCCCCGCGCCTTGTCAAATCGCGTGCTTTTGGCGGGTGCGGCGTAGAGTTTTGCACGACAACGCCTAAGAACACTCTTGACCCACCCCATCCGGGTGCTATAATGAGGCTACATCGTCCAAGTTAGCATCATCCCCTCAACAGAGAAAATACCTCGTACATCAACCGCGTTATGTTGATGGGTAGGGGCGCAGTGTACGAGACGGTTGTCTTGTTCAAGCAGATATTGGAAAATGACACAGTGACGTGACGCATCGTTCTTGTCTTGCTTAAGGACACGCGTTGAGTACTCCACTTGCCATCGCCGCCATCACCGCTGTTCTACGCGGCCACGTTGCTAACTGGCTCGCTGAGCATCATCTGGTCGCCCACCTCGGTGCCGACATCACTGTCTCAGCGCTCCCGCCAGATCGCATCACCACCGGTGCCGATGAGCGCCCGCAGATTAACCTGTTTCTCTATGCGGTAACCCCCAATACCGCCCTGCGCCGCAGCGAGCCAGGCATCTCGCCGGGCCGCCCCAGTAGCGCACAGCTCTCCCTCGACCTCCACTATCTCCTGAGCGCCTATGGGGTCGCCGATCTCCAGATCGAGACCCTGCTCGGCTACGCGATCCACGCCCTCCAGCAGGTGCCGCGCCTGAACCGCGACGCGCTCGCGGGCATCCTGAACACCCTTGCCACAACTGCTGGTGGGATGTCTACCCCGCTGATCGCCGAGATCGGCGCGGAGACCCTGGCCGAGAGCATCGCCGAGATCACCATCACCCCGCAGTTCCCCGGCATTGAGGAGCTCTCGCGGATCTGGTCGGCGCTCCAGGCCCGCTACCGGCCCTCGGTCGCCTACAAGGTGTCGGCGGTGATCATTCAGGCCGGAGCCTAGCGCGATGAGCCAGGACATCACAGCCGAGTGGGCCGACTGGAACCAGCACTTCCTGGTGGCCGAGCTGGAGCGGATAAGCGCCATCCTCAGCAACCGTATCGCCGTCGTGCGCGGCGAGGATGAGCCGCCGCCCGCCCTGCCCATCGATACCCCCGACGTGAGTCCGCCGCTGGCTCTCGACGCGCTCACCCGGCTTTTCAGCCTCACGCCCTTCGAGCGCGACCTGCTGCTGCTCTGCGCCGGGATCGAGCTCGATGGCACCTTCGCTCACCTCTGCGCCGACGCCCAGGCCAACCCGGCCATGACCTACCCGACCTTCAGCCTGGCCCTGGCCGCCCTGCCCGGCGCCCACTGGGGCGCGCTCGCCCCCACCGGCGCGCTGCGCCGCTGGCGGCTGATCGAGATTAGGGACGGCAGCGCGCTGACGATCAGCCCGCTGCGCGCCAGCGAGCAGGTCGTCCACTACCTGGCCGGCATCCGCGCGCCCGACGAGCGCCTCCTGCGGCTGGTCGCGCCGGTAGATCCGCCCGACGCGCTGGCCCCCTCGCAGCAGGCTTTGGCCGACCGGGTGGTCGCGCTGTGGGAGCGGGCGGTGGGTGGGTCGCCGCCGCTGATCCAGCTCTGCGGCGAGAGCGCCGAGGATATGCGCGCTATTGCCGCAGTGTCCTGCCGTGGTTTTGGTATGGCCCTGCACACGCTCAGCGCCGAGCGCATGCCTACTACCCCCGCCGAACTCGACCAGATCATTGCACTCTGGGATCGCGACGCGGCCCTGCTCGAAAGCGCCCTGCTGCTTGATCTGGACGACCTCGACAGCTCCGACCCTGATCGCCTGCGCGCGGTATCTCGCCTGGCCGAGCAACTCAGCGGGCCACTGCTGCTCAGCACCCGCGAGCGCCGCCCGCTGCGTCGGCCCACGATCACCCTCGACGTACACAAGCCGCGCCCCGACGAGCAGCGTGCGATCTGGCGTGTGGCCCTCGGCCCCCACGCCGAGCCGCTCAACGGCCAGATCGATGTGCTGGTCGGCCAGTTCAGCCTGGGCATGGCCGCCATCCGCGCCGCCGGCACCGAAGCCCTCCAGCGGCTTGACTTGGATTCGGGGGATGGGAGTTGGGGGATGGGAGTCAGGAGTCAGGAGTCAGGAGTCGAACTCCCAACCCCCAACCCTCCAACCCTCCAACCCCCAACCCCCAACCCCCAACTCCCGACGGCCCTCTGGGACGTCTGCCGCACCCAGGCCCGCGCCCGCCTCGACGACCTGGCCCAGCGGATCGAGTCGGTGTCCAGTTGGGACGACCTGGTGCTGCCCGAGGGCCAGCGTCTGGTGCTGCGCGACATCGCCGCCCACGTCCGCCAGCGCACGAAGGTCTACGAGCAGTGGGGCTTTGCCAGCAAGGGCTCGCGCGGGCTGGGCATCAGCGCGCTCTTCGCCGGGGCCAGCGGCACCGGCAAGACCACCGCTGCCGAGGTGCTGGCTGGTGAGCTGCGCCTCGACCTCTACAAGATCGATCTGAGCGCGGTGGTCAGCAAGTACATCGGCGAGACCGAGAAGAATCTCAGGCGGATCTTCGACGCCGCCGAGGCCGGCGGGGCCATCCTGCTCTTCGACGAGGCCGACGCGCTGTTCGGCAAGCGTAGCGAGGTGCGCGACAGCCACGACCGCTACGCCAACATCGAGGTCAGCTACCTGCTCCAGCGCATGGAGTCGTACCGTGGGCTGGCCATCCTGACCACCAACATGAAGAGCGCGCTCGACCAGGCATTCATGCGCCGGATCAGGTTCGTGGTCCAGTTCCCCTTCCCCGATGCGGCCCAGCGTGCCGAGATCTGGCGGCGGATCTTCCCGCTGGCCACGCCAACCGAGGGGATCGACATTGCCAAGCTGGCTCGACTGAACGCGCCGGGTGGCAACATCCGCAACATCGCGCTCAACGCGGCCTTCCTGGCCGCCGACACGGGCGAGCCGGTGCGTATGGCCCACCTGCTGCACGCCGCCCGCGTGGAGTACGCCAAGCAGGAGAAGACGCTGACGGATGCGGAAGTGGCCGGGTGGGCGTAGGAAAGCTGAGGCCGTAGCAGACACCAGAACAATCTAGCTAGGAGTTACACGATGAGCTGGACAAAAACATCTGCAAGCGAAGCCGCCCGCCGTCGTCGGTCTGACTCCGCCCCTCCTGCTGAGCCTACTAACGTAGACCCAACAGCTTCACTAGTGACTGGCAGGGGCGCGGCATCGTTGCTCGTTGGAACCGCACTCCCGCCGCGGCCGACCGGCCCGGCGCCCATGCCGCCGCCGGCTGCACTCCCGCCGCGGCCGATCGGCCCGGCGCCTGCGGCAGCGCCCCAGCACGCAAACCAGGTTGCGCCTCAGGTCGCGCCCGGGCCGGCGGTCGCGAACCAGGCCCAGGGTATGAGAACCTCGACGGCCATGCAGGCTGTCGGCACCGCCCGTGGCGATCAGACAGCCCAGTGGAGCAGGGTGCGTGACACTCTGGCTAATGCAGACCTGGGGCAAAACAAGCCGGCGCTTAACTTCAACCTTATCGCGCATGAGGTGCGCAACAACGCGCAGGGGGCGGCGATCAGCGTCGACTATGAGTACACAAGCCCTGCAGACCCGGGGCATCCGTTTGCTATGGCCTATGCTATTCCACAGAAGTGGCGCGACACGATCTATCAACAGGCACGCGCGGCTGCCCGCAGCATGATCGACCACGTGCTTGATAGCGCGAACCCGCCGACCGGGTTCCGTATCACCATCTTCCGCAGTGCCGGTGTACAGCAACAGGCGCTGTGGACGAACGAAAACGGTCGCACCTACTGCGTCCTGCTACGCGCCGACAAGCTTATGGATATGGGTCAGTGGGGTGCAGATGTTAATACGTCTATAGCCGGGAACGAAAGCCAGCACCGCTGGATAGATAGCGGCAAGAAGCAGAGCTTCACGAAAGCCGTCGTTACCCACGAGCTTGCACATATGCTTCATGCCTTCTCGTCACCCGAAAAGTTCCTGACCTCGACCCTGATGCCGGCCAATATCGCGCAGATCCAGAACGCCATGCCGCCTGATCCGCTAGCTGCTGAGAAAATCCACATCTGCCAGATCAACGGCCATGTCATCCAGGCGCTTGCCGCAAAGAACTACGATCAGAAGTGGGGCTATGCGATGAACAATCCTGGTGAGGTGGTGCCAGAGGTGTTTGCCGCTATCCAGCACGGACAACAGGTACCGAAGGGGTTGGCCGCCGTCTACGTCGCCTACGGTGGCATCCGGGGCGGCAACATCGATGCGGCCCTAGAACAAAGCTTTGACGGCCCGATCCCAGCGCTTAACGAGCCGGAAGATTGCCTGCAGGTTATCAACTCATAGCACCGGGGCAAGCTCACTAGGGGAGCCGAACGGCAGATGCTCACCTCCCTCCACACAACCCTATGGCGCATGATCTACGAGCGGGGTAAGATTAACTCCGACCAGTTCGATCTGTGTTTCGATCGACCAACCTGTAGATATGAAAAGACGCTGACGGATGCGGAAGTGGTGGGGTGGGTGTGAAGTAAGGGCGAATGTGCGCTATGGGATTTAGGGCGATGGTGTAGTTTAGACTGGGAGGGCTGTGATGGAGGGACGGAAAAAAAGGTCGTTTGAGATGCCAACTCCGGAAGAGTTCGCTATGTTAGAATCAGAGATCAAAGCTGTTTCGCCAGCAACTGGTTCAGAGAGCCAAGTTGTTTCGCCAGCAACTGGTATGGCTGCGGCAGAGTCGTTCGCGGAAACCTTGAGTGATTCGAAACGATCCCGACCCCGGGCAATAAGAATCGATCAAAGAACGCTGGAAGACTTGTTTGCACAAGAATCAACTTTCACTCATTCTGCTAGCTCAAGCAGCGCGGCCAATTTAGGCAGCACGGCTGTGGCGGAAGAGAGAATCGCTTTCACCAACACCCAGTGGGTTCCAAGTATGCGAAGGACGGCTCCTGCGCAAAGTCTCACGACTATGGGTTCGCAACCCAGACCGGCAGTCATACCACCTATCAGTTCGGCACCAGCGCCAGATATCAGTCGCCGGTTAAAGAAATCGGATGTAAAAAAAGGGAATATCGGCGAAGATTCGGGCGCTATCAATACGGTTACGAAACATCAGTTTAAAAAGCCGATTGTAGGTTCTAATGTCGGCTACTTTAAGGCTGAGCCCCCGAAAGAGGGTCACCTTGGCAACGCTGCATACGGTATAGGTATTCGAGCACCTGACTTACGGGCTTCAAGCCGTTCGGTTGCTACATCTCTCACTGATGAAATGCTTGGTCTGAATGTGGCCGCCAGAACCCGCTTTTTCCAATATGGTGGCCAGGATGGCACTGTAAGCGAGGCGGCACCTGGGATGAGCTTAGTCAAGGGAGATGTACAAACGTCTGGTTTTTCTTATGACCATGATTACAGACATAAAGAAACTCAGAAGGGAATGAATAGACTTCAGTGGTTGGATGCATTGACGGGGCAAGTGGATCGACACGGTGGCAATATCTATATCGACCCTGTCACGGGCAAGGTAACGGGGATCGATCACGATGCTTCTTTTGGGAGTAAATATTCGCAAACATTTGACAGTAATGGACTACGGGATACACAAGGACACAACCGTGGCTTGCCACAGATGATTGATGCTGAAACTGCCGCCAAGTTTAGAGGGTTAAACTGGGAGGAAATGGAACAGGCATATCGGAAGACACGCTTATCGGATGCGGAGATTGAGAATACGAGGGTTCGCCTGGAGGCCATTAGGGCTCATATCAACACTCTGGCAGATAACCAGATGATTATCGGTGCCAGGGATGCGGAAGGTCGTTACACAGGTCGTTATAAGGACTGGGGATCAGACACATATCATGCGGAGATGGCGAACGCAGAAAATAGTTACCTTGGCATCAATGCAACTATGAGAGATGAAAATCGAGGAATTCCTGGCAAAGTGGTGCCGCCAGAGGTGCCATCAAAGACATTTTCAAGCTTCCTGCGCAAATAATGGTCATAAGCAGTCGTCTACAACCCTTTCAAACTTCGTTAGGCCGAGATCGAACCAAATCGATTAGGCATGTCTGAGGGTTGCAGTATGGGCGAGTGGAGCCGCGCTTCGGCCCCGACCTCGGGAAATTTCAGGCTCTTTATACAAGAGAATAATGCTCACCTCCCTCCACACAACCCTACGCCGCATGATCTACGAGCGGGGCAAGATCGCCCCCGGCCAGGTCGATCTGCGCTTCGACCGGCCCACCCGCCAGTGGGCCGACGCACTGACCGCGCCGACCCTGAACTTCTTCCTCTACGAGGTCGAGGAGAACCCTGATTTTCGTAATATGCGCCCCAGGGTGGTCAAGTCGGGCACCACGGCCACCACCACCATGCCGCCGGCGCGCATTGACCTGCGCTATATCGTGGCCGCCTTCTCTAGCAATATCGCCGACGAGCAGCAGTTGCTCTGGCGCACCCTGGCCGTGCTGCTCAAGTACCCGGCTCTGCCCAGCGAGCTGCTCGGCGAGGAGGTACGCGCGCTCGATGTCTCGCTGCTCACCAAGCTCACCCGCAACGGCGAGGGCCAGCCCGCGCTCGATCTCTGGTCGGCCTTCGATGTGCCGCCGCGGCCCGCCCTGATCTACACCGTCACCGCGCCGCTCGACCCCGAGGTCGTCATCGAGACGCCGCTGGTGCTCACCGGCACGACCCGCTTTCTGCGCACGTCGCCCGAAGACGAGGCCGCCAGCCGTGGGTTCACCCGCGACCACGCGGTCGAGATCGCGGCCAGCGTCCATATCGGCGGCGTGGTGCGCGACCGCCAGGGAGCCCCGCTCGCCGGGGTGGGGGTCGCCATCGAGGGCCGCGCTATGGACCCGATCATCACCAATCAGGAGGGGAGGTTTGTTCTGGGCACGCAGCGTCCCGGCTCGCTGGCGCTGCGGGTCTCCCGGCCGGGGGCCGAGCCGGTACTGGTGTCACTGGTTATTCCTTCGGAAACGTACGACGTCGTTGTCGATTAAGCTGTCCTGAAAGGGGATCACAATGCCAGAGTATCTGTCGCCAGGTGTGTACATTGAAGAAGTTAACTCTGGGCCGCGCCCGATTGAGTCTGTCGGGACGGCATGCGCCGCCTTCATCGGTTTCGCCCCGGCCGGCCCCGCAAACAAGCCTCTGCTTGTCACCAACTGGACGCAGTACGTGGAAGCCTTCGGTAGCCTGGATGAGAGCGGGCGCAAGAACCCGCATATGGGCGGGGCCTATCTCTCGCACGCCGTGTATGGCTACTTCCTGAACGGCGGCGGGCGCTGCTATGTCACCCGCGTCTCTCCTGCCAGCGCGAACGGCAAGGCCGATGAGAAGGCATCCACGCTCCAGCTGCCCAGCCGCTCATCCAAGGCCGTGCCCTCGCTCACCTTCACGCCAAAGGGCGCACCCGCCGCCGACATTGTCGTCGATGTGCTGCCGCCCACTGGCGACGCGCCCCCCGAGGGCTCCTTCACCCTCAACATCAGCATGGGCGAGGTCAAGGAGAGCTACGAGAACGTCAACCTTGGCAAGAAGGGCAAGTCTGTGGTCGAGACGGTCAACCAGGCTAGCAAGCTGGTGACGGTGGCCGAGATGAGCGGCCCTGGCAGTCTGGTGGATCGTGCCCCCGAGCTGGGCAACTATATCGTCAAGGCACCCGCCCCGGCCAGCGCCCCCAAGCTCAAGCCGAACGACCTCGTCGGCAGCGTCGTCGACCGCTCGGGCATCGAGGGCTTGGAGATCGCCGAGGATGTGACCATGGTCTGCTGTCCCGACCTGATGAGCGCCTACGAGTCCGGCATGATCGACCGTGTGGGCGTCAAGGCCGTGCAGACGGCCATGATCAACCACTGCGAGCGCATGTCCGACCGCATGGCGATCATCGACCCGCTGCCCGGCCTCACCCCCCAGGAGGTGAAGAAGTGGCGCGAGTCGGAGACGAACTACGACTCGATGTTCGCCACGCTCTACTACCCCTGGGTCACGATCATGGGGCCTGAGGGCAAGCCGATCGCCGTGCCGCCTTCCGGCCACATGGCCGGCGTCTGGGCGCGCAACGACACCGAGCGCGGCGTCCACAAGGCTCCGGCCAACGAGATCGTCCGTGGCGCGCTCGGCCCGGCCGCCGAGATCACCAAGGGCGAGCAGGACACCCTCAACCCGGTGGGCGTCAACTGTATCCGCACCTTCACTGGGCGTGGCATTCGGGTCTGGGGTGCACGCACCCTGAGCAGCGACCCGGCCTGGCGCTACATCAACGTGCGTCGGCTGTTCAACATGGTCGAGAAGTCGATCGAGCGCGGTACCCAGTGGATCGTCTTCGAGCCGAACGACCCTGGCCTGTGGTCGCGCATTCGCCGCGATGTCGGCGCATATCTCTCGACGGTCTGGCGTGATGGGGCGCTCTTTGGAGTGACTTCCGCCGAGGCGTTTTTTGTGAAGTGTGACGCCGAACTTAACCCGTCCGAGATTCGTGACCAAGGCAAGCTGATCATTGAGGTGGGTATGGCTCCGGTCAAGCCGGCCGAATTCGTAATCTTCCGCTTCAGCCAGTTCAGCGGCGGCGGGGCGTAGTGTTCGCCCACATGATCTGACTCCCCTCTCCCGCTCGCGGGAGAGGGGTTGGGGCTTCGACATGAGCCCTGGCCTGAGCCTAGACGAAGGCTCAGCCGAACGGGTGAAGGCTATAACGGCCCCACTAGCATAACGACGAGGAGATACCTATGCCAGACACCACTGATCCATTCCGCTCACAAGTATTCTATATCGAGTTCGAGCCGTATTTCAAAGGAGCCGTACTCAAGGTGTCGGGACTATCCTATGAGCGTGAGGTGAAGCAGATATCACAGTCCGTGAAGGATGGCAAGATTATTTTCTGCCAGCTCCCTGGTAAGTATAAGCCGGGCACGATCACGATTACTAAGGCGGTCACCGCCGATAAAGGCTTGTGGGACTGGCGTCAGAAGGTGACTGAGGTTCAGAATATGGGTGATGTCCGGGTCAATGGTTCGATCACAGTCTACGACACTTCCAACGGCAATGCGACGCTGGTCTGGAATGTGCTCAAAGCCTGGCCCTCGCAGATCAAAGGGCCGACGATCAACATCTCGGCTGATGTTGCGGAGGAGGAGATCGAGCTTTGCTACGAGGAACTGATGCAGGTTGAGGGTTAATCTTTAGACAACCCTTCAGGATGTGACTAGATGCCTTCTACAACCCCGTAGTTTCCACAACCCAACAGCGTGTGTGTTGGGTTGTGGGGCTGTGGGCAACCTGTACCGTTGGATGAAACGTTGTCTTAGCTAAGGGAGTACCGCTATGCCGACTTTACCGGCGAGTCGCGATCAAGATCCGCTTCAGGGAAGCCGCGTTTCCGTTGAGTTTGGCTCTGTAGTCGCTGGCTTGCTTATCTCGTCTGGTGGCTTTGTGAGCAGGAGTGAAATCACAGAGTCACAGGGTACAGGCTTAGATGGCAAGGAGCGGCTCATGAGCCGTATCCCCGGCAAGTTGAGCATTGAACCGCTCACGTTGGAGTTGTTTGTCCTCAAGGGCGATGTTTTGTTCGAGGAGTGGTTCGAGGGCATCCATAAGAATAAGCAACTCAAGGATTATACGCGTAATGGCTCGATCATGATCTATGACTTCGGGGGTGAAGCTGTCGCCGAGTGGGAGTTCACTGCCGCGTGGCCGAGCAAGCTTGCCTACACTGATCTTGACTCGTCATCCAATGACGCGCTGAAGTTGACCGTGACCTTGGTCTACGAGGGATTCGAACGGGTGAAGTGAGCGTGCTGGGGTGCGTGCGAACTTTGTACGCACCCCAACAATGTGCGATTTGTGGGTAAGGCATAGCGCTTGATGACCACCATGCTACAGACAGAGTTTAGCTTTACCCTACCCTGTGGCTATATCGACGCTCAGGGCAACTTGCACCGCGAGGGTGTGATGCGCCGGGCTACTGCGCTTGATGAGGTCGAGCTGCTCGACCATCCACGGGTACGCTCGAATGAGGCATACCTTAGCATCTTGCTGCTCGCGCGGGTTGTCACCAGCCTGGGCAGCATCGCCCCTGTCACCCCGACGGTGATCGGCGCTCTCTTTGCGACAGATTTTATCTACCTTCAGGATATGTACCTGCGGGTGAATAGCGCGGAGCCGAGTCTGATCGAGACGCGCTGCCCATCCTGCGGCACGCACTTTATGCTGGATGTGAATGATGACCACGGATCGCAGTAGCGCTAGTCGGGGCAGCGACCCTGACGCTCCGCCGCAGACGCAGCGCCTAGCGCAGGAGGTCGATATCAAGCTGCTGGCCGAGAAGGTCTATCGCCTACTCTTGGCCGATGTACGCCTGGCCCAGGCCCGTGGTGATCGACTAGGCCGTGGGAGGATCAAGCCATGACGCAACCGCAGCAAGATGTCGTGCCGGTCAACCGCTTCTACCTTCAGATCGATGGGGTCAACCTAGCCGTCTTCACAGGGGTGGAGGGTCTGAAGGTTGAGACCGACATCTTCGAGTATGTTGAGGGCGGCAACAATGGCTTTGTGCATAAGTTGCCCGGCCAGACCCGCGTGGGTAATCTGACCTTCAAGCGCGGCCTAGTGTCAACGAACGAACTGTTCAACTGGTATATGAAAGTTGCCTCTGGCACGATCGAGCGGCGCAATCTCTCGGTGATCATCTATGCCTTCGATGGCGTAGAGCTACGGCGCTGGGATTTCTTCGATGCCTACCCGGTGCGCTGGATCGGCCCTGACCTCAATTCAACTGTGAATGACGGCGCAGTCGAGACGATGGAGTTGGCCCACGCCGGTATGCAACTTGGCTCATCGTAGAGCAAATGCAAAATGTAGAAATCAAGTCGGGGTATGCCGATGAATCTGCGCAGCGCAATGAATAGCCGTCTGAACCGCCACCGTTCGTTGGCACGGCGGATCATTGCCCGCCACGCGCTGCTGCGCTCCGAGGCAAGGATGCCTACCTGGACGCCACCTGAGCAACCACCCGCTTCGTCATGGGCCGATCTACAGGATGCTGCTGAGTTGGCCTTTGCCCCGCAGGCCGCGCTATCAATGCCACCGTTAGCCATCCCGCCACCAGATGTTCAAGCCAGTACGCCACAGGCTGCCCCGCCCGTTGTGCTGCCAGGTGTTCAGGCCAGCGCGCCACAGGCTGCCTCGCCAGGTGTTCAGGCCAGCGCGCCAGAGGCTGCCCCGCCCGCTGTGCCGCAGCCGGGGCGATCAGAGGCACTGGCTGCCGCGCCCACGGCAGTAGAGCCAGCCGCTGCGCCGCAGCAGATCCGTCGCCCTAAGCCACGGACACCCGACGAGTTGCGCGACACATTGCTAGAACTGCGTGCGCTGCGTGCTGCCGGCCAGTTGCCCGAGTCCACGCCTGCGCCTGCGCCCGCGCCTAAGCCCACTATCACTCGCCCGCGTCAGCCCCTCGGGAGCCGGATCGTCCATGTTTCGGGCTTCAACCGTGGGCCGACCGAGGAGTCGGGGGCCGGGAGGCAGGAGTCAGGAGTCAAACTGACGCCACTACCTGATGCTGCGCCGGTCGTTTCAATACATGCGCCAGCGGCGGATGTGGCACCAGTCGTGTCACCAGCTACGCCAGCGGGGGAAGCGGCACCAGTCGTGTCACCACCTGC
>RYFE02000081.1 GCA_004138175.2 Chloroflexales bacterium ZM16-3
CTTCGCCCACGCGATCGGGTTGAAGGGGTCGGCGCGCGTGAGGCCGAGCGCTTGCAGGATCTGATCGTGGATCACCGCTCGCTGGGATGCCGCGTGCGGCCGGTCGTCGGGGTCGCCATGGCCATGGTCGGTGGCGGCGATGAGATCCAGGTACTCGCGGGCGAGGCCGAGCAACGCATCATCAGATGATGGCACCATCGTCGCAGTCCTTCCGTTTTATCGAACGGGTGTGCGCTATGATAGCCGCCGCGCCTAAGGGTGTCAACTTTGCGGCCCCGAACCGGTCACCGTCGCCGCCCAGTTCGAGCGCATGATCGCTGAGGTGTACTCTGGCGCAGGCAGTAGGGGTGGGGAGATCGCCTATGGAACAGAGATCACCCTATGTCCCACGCCGAACTGGACGAGCGCGCGGCTCTCCCTCCCTCCGGCCCCGCGCGCCCGCCCGACCTGCGGCCCCGCCGCGTCCCCGAGCTGGGGACACCGTAGTACTCCCGGAAAAACGTACGCCAAGGAATCGCCGCGTGGAGTGTCAATTGGTACCAGAGCCACTGTTTTAGTCATCGGCAACCAGAAGGCACCATTCACAGAACAGCACCACAAACATGCCTTCGTTGTGTCGGAAACCTGCTATACTCGCCCCAGATTCCCCGCCTGCCCCGGAGCCACCCATGCTGGATGCCCTGGCCATGATGCCCACCGCCAACGTCGATCTTGTCCCCATTGTGCGCGATCCGCTGGCCCTGGCCATCGCCGCATGGCTCGACAGCAAGCACGGCAAGAGTGGCAGCGCCCGCACCCGCGAGGCGTACGCCACCACGCTGGCCGACTTCCGGGCGGTCCTGGGCAAGGTGGACCTGGATCTCGACGCCGACACGGCGGCGGTGGCCCTGGTCGCGCAGGCGTGGGCGAAGTCAAGCAGGCGGGAACGCACCGTCAAACCGACCACCGTCGCCCTGCGGCTCACGATCATCTCCAGCTTCTATGCCGTCGCGCTGCGCCGGAAGCTCCTGCGCCTGCCCGAGAACCCGATAGAATTGGTGGAGCGCCCGAAGGTCGAGCGCTACGCCGAGGCCCAGGCGCTCGATACGGCGACCGTGCGCGCGACCCTCGCCACACTGAAGGCCGAGGCTGCCGGCGATGGGCTGGACGGCGGCCTGGCCGCCTGCGACCTGGCCCTGCTACGCGTGGCGCTGACCACGGGCCGCCGGGTCGCCGAGCTGGCGGCCCGGCGCGGGCGCGACCTGGCAATCACCGATGAGCGCGTGACGATCACCGTGCAGCGGGCCAAGGGCGGCAAGGTGATGCGCGACAGCCTGGCGCGTGATGTGGCCGACGACCTGCTGCGCTGGCTGCGCCGCCACCACGGGGCTGAGCTCGGCGACCTGGCCGCCGACGCCGCGATCTGGCCGGTGCTCAAGGGCGGCGGGGTCGCGGGGCGTGGGCGGATTGGCGCACCGCTTACCGCCCAGGGCATCGCCGAGGTCGTCGCCCGGCGGCTCCAGACCCACGCCCACGCCCTGCGCCACTCGTTCGCCCAGGCGATGGAGCGGGCCGGCGCGACGGTGAGCGCCATCCAGGCCCGCCTCGGCCACAGCAACCTTGCCACCACCGGGCGCTACCTCACCCAACTGAGCAAGGCCGAGAACGTCCATGCGGATGCGCTGGCACGGGTCTTTGGGACGGGGGAGGAAGACATACGCTGATAGCCTGTTGGCCGGAGGCATCACACCAGCAGCGATCGCCAGATCCACGTGAGACCGGCTCCGAATCCGAGCCGAGTGCGTGACACGCGCCCCGTTCGATGCCTTCCATCGTATCGGGAAGGCATCGAGCGCATCACACGTGTTCCATAGGGTCCGCTAGGTTACACAGAACGAAGTGCTCGACATACCGCTAGCGTGATGCGCTTTCGGTGCTCCCGCAACGCCAGGACGATAATCCTAGCATGGTCAGGGATTTCCTCCGCGCCCGTGTCCGGCTCGCCCCGCTAGACGCGCTGCGCATTGCGGCTACACTGCATGCGGTGGGTGGTATGCGCTGCTCCGGAGCCCTAACCGATGGGCCGGAGTCGTGTCGCAACTGCTCGTCGTCTGCGACGGGTAGTTCTGCAGCGTTGGTCATGGCGCGAACGCCTAGGCGATGCTGGTGATGCGGCCGCGCCAGTAGGGCCACCGCCCCGCCGGGAGCATCCACGCCACCTCGCCCGCGATCGGGACGCCGCATCCCGTCGCGTAGCTCGTAGCGGCTCCAGCGGCCCTCCCACGGGGTTGGCACGCTCACGCCGTCGATTGAGTGCTCTTGCGACCTGCGCATCTGCACGGATCATTGGCGCATCGTCTTTGTGGCGCATGATGTATAGCCCGTACCACATGAACATGAGGCAGATCGTGCCGACCACATTTCAGGTATGTGCCGGCTGCAATGCTGGCGCCGGCACTTGCGCTGAATCCGAGATGGTGCGCAGCAGCACAGTGGTGACCACAACCGCAGCCAGCGCGAGCAGGCTGAACCCGGCGATTGGCCCGACTATCTGGCCGGTGCTGAATGTCACCCCCGCTATCATCTGGCTGATGGTCTGTGCTGCAATCATTGGTGCAAGCAGCATCTCAAGCACAAGCAGGGAACAGGCGATCAGGTAGCCTAGCGGCGCGCGGCGCAGAATCAAGACGCCCGCGATGATCGTGGCCGGCGTAATGATGCCCAGATCGAGCGCGTCGGTGACCATAGTGGTTGAGCTGCCCAGGAGCTCGGGCGGCTGGCCCTGAAACAGCGCGCTGAGCAGCGGGGCAAGCCAGATCAGCAGCGTCACCAGCCCGCTCGCAAACATAAATAGCGCCAGGCCGCGACGCGGCAGGCTGGGCAAGAAGTGCGCCTGAAGCGCCGGGAGATCGATCGAGGCATATATCAGGACAACGGCAAACAGACTGGCTGAGAAGAGTACGACATAGACCAAGAACAGGTCGTTGTAGGCGGCGTTGAGCGCCAGCGAGGCATACACATATAAGAAGTACACCAGTGTGCCCACCAGCAGCAAGCCCCAGCGGAGCGAACCACGCCGGTAGCGCAGTGTCGCCATAATCAGCAGCGGGATGCCGAGCGCGAGCGTGACCGCATCCGTCCCACGGTTGCCGGCGCCCATGAAGCGCGTGTCAAAGCGGTATAATCCCTGCCCGTACATCGTCACAGTCTGGCCCCGCAGCGTCGTGAAGGTGAACGCGCTACCCCCAGCTTGCCAGAACAGCCCGGCACCGGCCGCAATCAACGCCAGCGCCGCAATCAGCGCCGCCAGCCCGATGATGATAGATGATGGTTTCATCCGATTTCTCCACAGGCATTGCGCCTACGCCGCCAACGTTCGACCCACCTGCCAGCTCGCCACCCCGCCGGCGATCACATGCCCGAGAGCGTGGCGATAGCCAACCAGAACGGCTGGCGGTAGCTCAGGAGGTGTCTGCGGCTCATAGGTTATGTTTATCCTTCGGGATCGATATATGAGAGCCGCTTCGTGCCAGCCCTACCCGATTCCATCTTGCCAAGCACGAGATTGCGCCGCAGACTCGTTTGGAAGGTCAGCAGCACAATCCATCGGCACATCGTCTTTCTGCCACATGAGGTACAGACCATACCACATAAACATACATGTGAGCGCGACGCCAGCGATGGTATTCCAGGAGTCTGGAAAATCATCCCTTCCAATAAAGCTGGTGAAGTCGATCAGCGTATGGGCGATGACCAGCGGCCACAGGATGCCTTTCTTGAGCACCACTGCGGCAAAGGCAAAGCCAACGGCCAGGGCATAGGCGACTTGAATCAGGATAGCGGCACCGCTCTTGCCTGAAAGCAGATTCAGCGAGTGGGACAGGCCAAACAGGAGCGCGGTGATGATGGCCGCCTGCCAGAGTCCGCGTGCCTTCAGCGCGTTGAGCATCAGCCCGCGAAAGATGGCCTCTTCGGCGAAGCCAATCAGGCACGCGAGGGCAAGCAATTCCAAGAATAGAAACAGGCTCGGTATGCTCAGCCCGACGACGAGGTTGAGCAGGACGGGGATCACGGGGGGCAGAAAAAAGAGCAGGTCGCGTGGGTGCGCGGGTCGCCTGCAGCCGACGGCCCGCCACCATCCCAGCGCGCTGAGGGCGCCGATGACCAGCACGCTCAGGGTCGTATTGGCCATGCCAGCGATGGCCTGATTGGAGAGCTGTGCGACTGATGCGATCGTGCCGGCGATCAGGTACACGGCAATGACGATGATCTCCAGGATTGCCACAAACCAGTAGGGGTGGCATTCGACAAAGCGCATGGTGTGGGCCTCCTGGTGAGGTTTTGGCGGCGAAGCCGCCAAAACCTCACCCAAAAAATCTTGGGGGTGGAGAATCTACCCCCAAACCCCCGCCTGCGCATAGGCTACGGGGTCGGCGCGAGGGCCGGCGGTGCCAGCGCCTGGGCCGCAGGTCTGCTAGCGCCACCGGCGCGATCGATGTAGATCTCCGACGCCGCGATGTAGAGGTCATCGCTGATCATCCGGCCCGCGGGAAGCCGGTAGACATCCGCGCCCGTGAACGCCGCCGCCCGAGCGGTCTGGGTAATAGTCACGCTCAGCACAACGCCGAGCGCCACGCTCAGCCAGAAGCGCACCTGTGTAAAGCGTTTCATAGGCTCTCCCTCACTATGATTACTCGTCGTCGATCACCCGTTCCGGAACGCCAGTACACGAGAGCGTAGATTCAGTCTAGCGCGTGCAGTTCTTGGTGCGATGAAGATCGCTCATCACGCGCGCTCAGCCGATTGCTGCGCCGGGCCCAGCGCGAGCGCGCGCCGCAGGCTCGGCTGGAAGCTCAGGAGCACAATCAGCAGCCCCAGGCCGCCATACACGAACTGCAGCCAGTCCGTCCCGCGCATCATCAGCATCTCCGTGACGATCCAGATCACCTGACCCAGGCCGATGGCGACCGCCGCGCTCCACGCCCAGTGCGCGCCGGTGAAGCGCGTCAGCGCGGTGCCGAGTGGCCAGGCTGGGCGGAACCACAGCGCCAGCAGCGTGGCGAACGAACCGATGCCAAAGACGATCCCGAGCAGCAGGCCGGGGATCAGGAAGTCGCGAAACGGGGAGAACTGGAGGATGCTGAGGGGGATCTGCAGCCAGGTGCCGGTCGAGTTGAGCGTGAGCACGATCCCGCCGAAGGCGGCGCTCAGGCCGAGAAAGGCGAGGCAGCCAAGTAGCCAGCGCAGGCTGACCGGTCGCGCAGGCGATCCCGTTTGCGGCGATGGTTCATCGACGGGACGCCGCCACATTTCGTATACCGCGCCGGCCAGCATGCCAATGCAAGCGCCAGCGATCATCCCGAGCAGCATAGCGCCGAACAGGAGCCCGACGACCATGCCGAGCCCGGCTCCAATGCCGAGTCCGGCTCCAATGCCGATGCCTCCCCCGACTCTGGTGCTGCGCAGGCGAGCTGCCGCTTCATCCGCAGCGCCCGCCGCCTCGGTGCGGCCGTGGTCCTGATTCATCGTGTTCCCTCTCTGCTAGCATTCAATGCCGCTGCCGATGCCATCGTGTCCTCGGGCGGTCGCATACGCCACATGCGGTCCGTGATGATCAGCGTCAGCGTCATGATCGCCATGGCGGCGTATACGCCCAGCGTGACCGGTAGCCAGAAGCCGGCGCTGTTGTTGACGGCGGTGTGCAGCAGGACGACGAGCCAGAGGTTGCCCTTGGTGCGGTTGAAGAACCAGGTGAACAGCACCGTGGTCGGAACCGTCGTGACGATGCGCAGCAGAATGCCGGGCAGGCCGTCGGGGAAGATGCCGTGGTAGACGCCCTGGAGGTGGAGCGGCACGTGCCAGAGGCCCCAGACCACGCTCAGCAGCAGGCTGGCCACCAGTGGGCTGTGCCGCGCCTGGAGGCGTGGCAGCGCAAACCCGCGCCAGCCCGCCTCTTCGCCCAGCGGCCCGCCATAGAGCAGCGTCGTCACAAACGTCGTCACGAGCAGCGGCAGCAGCGCGCGCACCGGCTCGGTGCGGGGAAAGGCTGGCAGCGGCTGCCCCAGCAGCGTCATCAGGGCGATCCCGGCCGCGCTGATGATCACCGGCAGCAGCAGCGCCGCGCCGTACCAGATCGGCGGCACCCGCCAGGCGGTGAGGGTGTGCAGGAGCGCGCGGACGCCAATCCGGCGGCTGAAGCGGCTCCACACAACCCAGGCTGGCAGTAGGGTGATGACTAGCCACAGCAGCGCCGCCACCAGCGGATGGGGGCTGCCGAGCGGGTTCGACGCGATCATGAGGTTCAGCCCCACGGTTCCCGCCAGCACCCCGCCCGCCAGCCAGCGCCGGCGTCGCGGCGAGGCCGCCGCCTGCCGCTCGGGGCGCAGCAGCCCGGCGAGGGCGATGGCGGCCAGGGTCGGGCCGTAGGCGGCGATGATGCCAAGCCAGCGGGCGCTGATCGGGTCGGCCTCGGCAAGCAGGCCCTGCAGCCCCCAGAGGCTCCAGGAGAGCGCGTAGGTCAGGCCAACGAATGCCAGCAGCGGGTGACGCCGAACCAGCGCGCGCCGCTGCGGGGCGGTCGTCGCGACGGCGCTCACGGCGCACGCTGCCGGATCGAGCCGACGCCGCTGACCTGTTGATGCAGCTCGGGGCTGCCGATGTACGCGATGCTGCCCGCGCCGCTGATGGTGGCGTCGAGCCGCTGGCGCGCGTTCACCACCACGCTGCCCAGGCCGCTGAGATCGACGGTGGCCCGGTCGCTCACCAGCGCCGCGCCGTCGTAGCTGCCCGCGCCGCTGAGCGTCACGCGCTGCTCCGCCACCGTCCCGGTGGTCGTCACCGTGCCCGCGCCCGCGTGCGCGACCGTGAGCATGTCGCCGCTGAGATTGGACGCCGTGATCGAGGCCGCGCCGGACAGCGCGATCGCGGTGAGGTTCTTGGCCGTCACCGTGAAGGTGACGCGGGTGGCGTCGCTGAACCCCTGGCCGGGATTGATGCCGAGGTAGAGCGTGTCGCCGCGCACCTCGCCCAGCATGATCGCCTGCAGGTTGTCGTCGGTCTCGACCATGAGGCTGTCGGCGTCGCCCTGGGTGATCACGACCTCACCCACGCCAGAGATAGTGATCGCCGTGAAGGCGCCGACCTCGCGCGTTTCGGTCGTGACCTTGCCAGAACCGCGGATCTGGCCCGCAGTGCCGAGCGATACGATGCCGCAGCCGCTGAGCGCCAGGCCCATCAGGACGAGTAGCGTGAGCCGAAGGATCCTGCCCATATAGCCTCATCTTCCCTTGTATGCGTAAACACCAGGCGCCCTGCTCAGGATGGGCGATCCTCCGCGGGTCGGCGCTTCGATTCCTGGCCCATGGTGTCGTTGCTCCTCATGCGCGCTGACGGCGGCCTATGCGGACTGCGCTGCCTCAGCGGCCCTCATACGTCTCCGGCAGCACGGTCTCGCGCATGATCGTGCCGAACTGCGCGAACTGCTCGAAGGCCACCGAGTGCGCGGCGTTGTCGATCGTAAACATGCGCTTAGTCGGGGCCGCAAGGGCGCCGAACCACTCCTGGGTCAGGTCGCGGCGTGCGGCGAGCTCGGCGGTGCCGTCGAGGATGTAGACCGGCGTGTCGAGACGCGGTACGTCGCGGCGAAAGTCGATCTCCTGAAGCTGCGGGTACAGCACCGTGAACGTGTCTATCAGGCCGCGCAGCACGTTGAACTTCTCGACCAGGTTGTACTCGCTGGCCAGCACGCCATACGGCCCGATGCCGGCGGCGTTGCCGAGATCCATGTAGGCCTGCGATGGCATGTAGGGCTGGTAGAGCGACTCATACTGCTCCATCGCGAAGATGTTCGCGTAGGGGATATCGGCGTAGGGCGGCTGGCCGTAGGCGCGCATCTGGGCCGTGAGCTGCGTGTCGCCATTGCGCGCCGCGAGGTCGAGCACATCCTGGTAGAAGCGCCGGTCGGTCTCGCGCACGTTAACCATTTGGCCGCTGCCGATGAAGGCGTAGAACAGCTCGGGCTGCCGCTGCACGGTTAGGATGCCCAGGATGCTGCCCCACGACTCGCCCACGACATAGATTTTCGGCTCGTCGAAGCGCTGGCGCAGATAGTTGGTCAGCTCAATCGTGTCATTGATCGCCTGGTCGAGCGTGAGCGTCGCGGTCGGATCAAGCGCCGCGTACGACTTGCCGGTGCCGCGCTGATCCCAGTCAACGATCACAAAGTCGTGTGACAGGTCATCCAGCACCACGCGGGTGAAGGGCAGGCCACTCATCCCCGGCCCGCCGTTGAGGTAGAGCAGCACCGGCTTGTCCGCGCTATACCCGCGGATCATGATCGTCTGATCGTGCCCACCGAGGCGCACGGTCGTCAGCTCGGCGATGCTGCCCGGCAGCGACTTCCCATCTGCGCCGAGGATGGGCGGGGTGCTGGCCGGCAGGGCGAACCCGATGGCCAGGGCGGCCAGGAGCAGGGTGGCGAGCGCGGGCAGCACCCAGCGCCATACGGCCTTCCCTGACCGCGGCGACGATCCGCTCAGCTCGCGTGCGAGGACGGTGCCCAGATAGGCCCCGAGGATCATCGGGATGACCACCACCAGCCCATAGAGCCCACGCCCGAGCACGAAGGCCAGAATCCCGTAGGTGTTGTCCAGGCGGATCGCCCCGGCGGTCGGCCCCAGTAGCTGCGGTCGGGCAAGCTCAAGCGCCGCAATATGGACGAGCGGCGCGAGCAGCAGCGCCCAGCGCGAGCGCATCACCAGCCCGGCGAGCGCGCCGACAAGCGCCCCGCCCGCCAGCACCAGCAGCGCCTGGGCCTGGGTGGTGGGGCCGCGCGGCACGATCACGCTGACCAGCAGGCCCGCCAGCGCGGCGATCCCCACCGCCAGGGCAACCCCCAGCAGACGGCGGTTCCAAATGCCCGCCAACCATGGTGGAGCGCGGTATGTCGGAAGGAGTTGATTCACGTGTGCTTGGTTATGCTCGATACGCATTACGCTTCCCTTTTGTAGCTTTGATCGGTTTTCACTGGCCAGCATGCGGTCACTTGCTTCATAGTTTCGGTACAAACACGCGCATCCCGTCGCGCGCATCCATGATCCGGGCCGTGGTCGGGTAGCGCAGCGCGATCCGGGTCATCCACAGATCGCCGCTGGCGCCGCTCGCGTTGACGGCGCCACAGATCACGCAGAGGGTCGCCCATTGATATCCAGGTAGCAGCCAGATGCCCAGCATGGCCAGTGCGCTGATCAGGACGAACGGCGCAAGCAGGATGCCCACATAGGTGTTGCGCTGGTAGGCATACCCCGGCGAGGTGGCATAGAGCATCAATCCTTTCCAGACGATGCCATAGCGCGGGGTTGCGCCCGCCAGCCGCATCACCAGGCCGTGCGTGATCTCATGCGCCACCAGGGTCAGGCCAACGCCGATCAGCAGCGCGCCGCTCTCGCCCAGACCGAGGGCGAACGAGCCGGTCAGCGGGAGCTTGCCCAGGCCGATTGCCAGGCTGGCAAACAGCAGCCCAAAGAGGACAAAGCTGACGAGTGCGAGCGCTTGTATGAAGAACAGGCGGCTCGGCTTCTCGGCCACGCGCCAATACAGGACTTCGTGATACGCCTCAGGCAATGCGCCTGCGGCTGGTATGGGCGCAGCGCTCGTGATCATGATGCCCCTCCATGCTGCGCTCGTTGGATCGCAAGCGATCAGTACGCGCAGGTATGGATGAGTATCGCAGGCCCGCGCCCCGCCGGTATGAAGGTCGCTCATCAGGGACAGGGTCGCGCAGCGCCTGAGCGCGGGTCGCGGATACTACGCAGTGCGCCGATACCGGCGAGCAGGATGCCCAACGCCCCGCTGCCCACCATGACCTCGCCAAGCACATGCAGCCAGCCATCGAGCTGCGCATGCAGCAGCAGCGCGCCGCCGATGATCAGCACGGCGACCGCGATCGTATTGGCGAGCCGCTCAAGATTGTTGCGGCTCACCCGCTCGCCCAGAACCTCCACCGCGGGAGCCTGCACGCGGCCCAGGTTCCCTTCGACCATTCGTCGGAGGACCCGTCGCGTGTCGCCGGGCGCATTGTGGATCAGTATGCGGGGCGAGCTGGTGCAGCAGCGATTTCAGGATGACGAACGTTCGCGTCAGGAGGAAGAGCTCGCCGGAGTTGTGCACCCCGTTCCGACTGCCGACGCGCAGGAGCGAATCGAAGACATCCCCGATGGAGACATTCGCCAGATCGCTCATGTGCATGTCATCACGGATGATCGTACCCGGGTGTAAAGATATACCTTAGCCTCGCCGCTCGCCTCAGTGGTTTGTCACGTGCAGGATTATGCTGCGCATGTGGTGCAGAGATACATGGCGCATCCTCGCAGTCCCTTGACGCCGGGCGTCCACGCAGACCGCACTCCTTCACTGCACAGAACATCGCTTCCCTGAAGTGAACCTGGCTGAATATGCCCTTTGGAGCGCCTCAACACCACCCGTATCCCGTCTGGTTCACTTCACGAAAGAAATGCGAGGTCGAGATTGACCTCGCCACCTGAGTCCATGCGCTCATCCATCACGGCTGGGGCGGGGCAAATGAGGAGGGCAAGACATGCGCCACAAGATCATCGCCTTGACATATGATCCTTGCCACTCGTGAGCAATTGACAGCGCATCCGT
>RYFE02000082.1 GCA_004138175.2 Chloroflexales bacterium ZM16-3
GTTCCCGCGCTGCATCAGGGATACGCCCTCGTGGGCAATAACCAGCACGGCAAAGGGGTGCTCTGGCGATACGGAGCGACGCAGGGCGGCAGCTGCCGCATCAGCTGCCGCATGATCTCCACGGGCCTGGTACACGGCCAAGATCTGCGCCCGCGCCCGAGTCTCGCGCAGGTCGCCGGGCAGCACGTCAGGCACCACCTGGTAATAGGCGTCCAGCGCTTGATCATAGTCTCCGAGAAAGGCTGCGCAATCGCCAGCCAGGAGCCACAGCGCAGCCCCATCGGCGGCATGCTCGCTCTCCGCAACCTGTTTCGCGAGCTGGAAGAGCCGATCCCGGCGGGCACTGTGCGCCAGAGCCGGCTGTTCGACGAACGGGTGCAAGTGTGCCTCAGCCTGCGCCCAGTCGCCAGCCAGGGCCGCATAGCGGGCCGCGAGGTAGTGCTGGGGCGAGGGGTAGCTCGCATAGTAGCCCGCCGCCGCCGCACAGGCCATCTGATATTCTGGCCAGCCCAAGAAGCGATCAAGCACTGCCACACGCAACAGCTCGCGCACCCCGTCCGCAGTCTCGGCTTTGTAGGCAATCAGGGCTTGGTTCAAAGCTGACGCGCTATCCCAGCGGCCATGCGTCCCCATACGCTGGGCAATCGCCTCCATGTCAGCGTCCTGATGAATATAGCTAGCGCTTTCCAGCAGGGCGTCGATCCCGGCGAGCAACTGGAGCTGCGGGGCAAGGCTGTCAAAGATCAGCTGTACCTCCTGAGCGATCACTGCCGGGGTCGGCGCATCGGTGGGCACATCCCAGCTCTCGTCTGGCTGGGCGAGCAGCCGCCTGACCAGCAGCGGCAGGCCGCCGCTGCGATTTAGCAGCCGGTCGATCTGGAGGTCGGACAAGCTGCGCCGCGCATGCAGGGCGTAGTCCCGCAGGTCGGCGTGGCTGATCGTGGGGATAGCCACCTGCGCTTGGGAGGGCACATTGGCCAGGGGCGCGCTGGCAACCAGCAGCAGCGCTGTGCTCCCCAGTGCGCGGGCCAGCTCCTCGGCCAGGCTCGCCAGCTCGGGGTCGCCACTGCGCAGGGTCAAGATAACGACGAAACGGCGGACGTCGGCGGCGAGGGCGGCGGCCAGCTGCTGGCAGTAGGCCCGGATCTGGGCGTGCCGATAGCCGGGGATTACCCCCTCGTGCGCGCTCAACAGCCGCTCGGGCAGTCCGCTAACCGTATATGTAAAGCGCAGGGTGCCCACAATCATATTGGCCATTGCCTCAATGGCAGACTGGTGCGGGCTCAGGTGCTCATCAAGCTTTGGCGCGATCAGCAGATACCCAGCGCGCTCCAGCTGGTAGCCGATATGGTCAGCCACGCCATCGCGGTCGCTGCCGAGCGGGCCATGGATCAGGGCCAGCGGCTCGGCGCTGCGCAGGCGCTGATAGGCTACCTCAATGATCGGGCCGCGACTGGCAAACAGCGCAGGCGGCTTGCGGCGCAGCCCCTGCCTCCCGCGCAGCGGTGTGTAGCTCTCGGGCACGACGGCGACGGCGCGCACCTCGCCGAGGACGGTGGCGGCGAAGGCGGCGCTCAGGTAGAGTGAGCCACATTGCTCCACAGCATCGGTGTGTAGACTCGGCGCTCGTTCGCGCCGATCAGCTGCACTGGGAAGATCGCCTGGCCTACCCCGTCGCTCCCATAATGCCCCAGGCCGAGGTCGTAGCGGCGGGCGTGCCCGGTGTTGATCACCGTCAGGCTGCCCAGATCCGAGCTAACCTCCGTGACCAGCGGCGCGGTTGCGTCGATACTCGTGTTATTCAATGCGTACACCCTGGTCCAATTGTCCGTCTCGTGCATCTGATAGAAGCTGGCTGGCTTGCTCGGGTCAGTGGTGCTCAGCGAAGCCCGCAGGAAAGCCGCATCCGTGCTAATGACATCGCGGGTGCTTGCCCCAGCCAGAGTCATGTAGCCCATCAGCCCACGTGGCCCAAAGACCATCGTGTCGCCGATGCCCCCCTCGCGAGCGCCCACCCCCGTGAATGCCGTGGCGCGGCCCGCTGGGAAGAGGAGCGCATCCGGGAAGGTGCTTGTATTGCCGCCGGTAAGCGGAGTGATCCGCATACTCCGCGACACCTCCTGGGCAAAGGTGGGTGTCTGCGGCCCGCTTTCAGGCACCACACAGCCCGTGTGGGTGTCGGTTTCCGTATCGGTGCCAAAGGCGTGGCTGTGGCCGCCAAAGGCAACGTTGAGGCCACCGAAGGCGTGGCTGTGGCCACCTTCCAGGGCGACAATATCGAGGCCGCTAGATGTTGGCTGCACGGGCTTCTGGGTTATCAGGTGCAGCGGCGTGCTAAACAGACTCGTGCCAGTCCAAATCACCGCCGAGTGAGTCGCGTTGGCCGGGGCCAACTCGTAGCTCCACGAGCCGCTGGTCAGATCTAGCTCGATGTAGCGGTTCGCGGCATCGGCGTCCGAGGTCGGCGGGTAGTTCGAGTCATAAACATAGACCCGCGCACGGTTGCCGGCCACCGGCACAAGCTTGTAGGGCAGCAAGGCATGGCCGATCTCGACATCATCGCAGCCCGCGCCCTTCAAGATACCAATGATCTCGGGGTCGGCGTGCCACGTCGGGCCGCCGATATTGGCAACCAGATGGTTATAGTATGCCTGGACACCCATGCGGCCCTGATTGGCCATCCAGTTGAGCACCTGCGAGCTCACCTGACGCCCGTGGTAGGTCTGAATAAAATCCTGGGCTGGTGCCAGATCGGGGATGCTGCGCACCGACGTTGTGCCGCCATAAGCCGCAGGCGCAGGCCCGCCATCAGCGTAGAAGTCGGCCACGGTGGAGGCCATACCCAGACACAGGCCGCCCTTCATCGCCGCGCTGTAGTAGTCGCTGAACTGGTCGTCGTAGACCGCCTTGACCACTACCTCATCGCTGCCGACGGGGGCGGGGACGCGCCAGAGGGCCGTGCCGGACGCGTTACGCAGCAGGTAGCCGCCGTCGCTCTGGCGATCAGCCGTCAGGTCCAGCGCGCTGATGTGCAGATCGTAGCTGGCGGGCGCGCCCGCCGCGCTGATCACGATCTCCTCCTTGATTCCCCACGTCTCGCTGCGATAGACCAGGCTGGCCGCGCCGAGGGCAGCCGGGTAGGTAATCACCGCAGTGCCAACGATCGGCGCGGGCACCGAGGCCCCTGGGATCGTCACCGCAAGAGAGGGCTCGCCATCGCGACCGAGGCTCAGCAGCGGCGCGCCGCTCCCCCCGGCAGAGAAGCGGGCGCGAAAGCTGCCGGCGGCATTACGGTAGCTCCCGCTATCGGCAACCAGCGTCGTATTGATCGGCAGCCAGGAGTCGGTGGTGACATCGTAATAGGGGTATGGCAA
This sequence comes from Chloroflexales bacterium ZM16-3, assembly GCA_004138175.2. Classification (GTDB taxonomy): domain Bacteria; phylum Chloroflexota; class Chloroflexia; order Chloroflexales; family Chloroflexaceae; genus Oscillochloris; species Oscillochloris kuznetsovii. The sequence goes on from RYFE02000082.1 coordinate 3,375, forward strand.
CGATTCGTGTAAAATCGCGCCATTTGGTGGGTTTAGCGCGTCTGGATGCGGTGTATCTCGAATACCTGATCGGTACTTGGATGCCAGAGAATGCGCCATCTCTGGCAAACTCGGTGATCCTGATCTGGTGGTGATGCCGAAAATCGTGTATGTTCCCCCTCGACAAGTCCGGATTTCTCTGGCAAACTAAGCAGCACTGGAACTGTAACCCCCCTCCTGGCCAGGAGCTGCCATGGAAGCGACCCTCGCCGAGCACGTCCCAGCCTTTCTCGATGACATGGCCCGTGTGGCGAGGCTCCGGCCCCATACGCTGCGCGCCTACCGCTACGAGCTGACCGCTGCGGCCATCGCCCTGACCAGCCCCCTCGACCAGCTCACCCTGGCAGAGCTGGAGCACTGGGCAAGCCGAGGCGCGGTCTCCCCAAGTACCGTCGCCCGCCGCACCGCGACCCTCAGCCGCTTCTTCACCTGGGCCGTCCGCCATCAGCTCTGCACGGCTCATCCTCTGGCCACGCGCGAGCCGGCCCGGCGGCGCCAGCGGCTTCCCCGCCCGATCGAGAGCAGTACCGATCGCACCGCCCTTGAGAAAGCGATTGCCGCTGCCCCCCAGCCCTACCAACTCCTCTTCACCCTGCTGCGCGAGACCGGCATGCGCGCCGGTGAGGTGCTCGCGCTGACCCTGGGCGATGTCAGCCTGGCCGCCGGACGCGAAGGGCTCCGCGTGCGCGACCCCAAGAACGGCACCGAGCGCATCGTCGTCCTCGGCCCGACGGCGACGCCCCGCAGCCTGCGCATGCTCCGCACCCAGATCAAGGCCCTCGCCGGCCAGCCAACCCACGTCCCCTTGGTCCGCTCGCCACGGGGCACTCGGGTGAGCTACGACGCCCTGCACTACCAGTGGCGCCGGGTCTGTGACCGCGCCCAGCTCGTGGACGCCGACGGCGCGCCGCGCTACACCCTGCATCAGCTCCGCCACACCCGTGGTAGTGAACTGGTCGAGCAGGGCCAGCCGATGGAGATCGTCCAGCGCGTCCTTGGCCACCGTGACCCGCGCTCGACCCAGGGCTACGCCGCCCTCCACGACGACCAGGTGCGCGCCGCCCTGGAACAGGGTCGACGCTAATTCATGCCCGCCATCCAGGACACCGCTTATCCCCGCCTGCGTAGCACCATTACGCCCGCCGAGCTTGAGTCTGTCTACACACCCACCCCCGCCGAGCTCGCCTTTGCCGATCAGGTGGCCCGCGGAGGCCGAGCCCGGCTGGGGCTCCTGGTCAATCTCAAAGTCTTCCAGCGCCTCGGCTACTTTGCTGCTCTGGATACTGTGCCGGATGCCATCGTGCAGCATATCGCCCGCGTCACACGCTTCCACGTGCGCCTTGCTACCCTCGCTGACTATGACCGCTCCGGCACCAGAGCGCGTCACCGGGCGGCCATTCGGCGCTATCTCGACATTCGAGCCTGGGGCACGGCAGGCCGCCATGTAGTTGTTCAAACCGTTGCCCTGGCCGCCCAGACCAAGAGCGATCTGGCCGACCTGATCAATGTGGCACTGGAAGAGTTGGTGCGCCAGCGGATCGAGTTCCCGGCCTTCTCCACGCTCCTGAACACCACACGGCGCGTGCGCACCACCATTCACCGCGCCCTCTATGCCCGCATGACCCAAACGCTCACCGACAATCACCGCGTCCAGATTGATGCGCTGTTTGTCGTCACCCCACCGGCGCGCACCTCGCCCTGGCAGGCGCTCAAACAAGACCCCGGTCGCCCAACGCGCCAGACCATACAAGCCGTCCTTGAGCGGCTCTCCCAGCTGAACACCTTCGGCCTCGACCTCGAACAGCTGACCGCGGTGCCGATTAGCAAGCTCCACCATTTCGCGGTCGAGGCGGAGAGCCTGGACGCCGCGCGGATGCGGGAGGTCGAGCCTCACAAACGCTACGCACTGATCGCCGCCTATCTCGCCGTCCAGACCGCTGCGGCCCGTGACGACCTGGCGATGCTGCTCGTCCGACGCATGCGCAGTATCCACAAGGAGGGCAAGGCCGACCTGCTGGCCTTTCACGCCGCACAACAACCGCAGGCTGAAGTCTTGATCGCCACCTTCCGCGATGTGCTCGACGCGGCGGTGACAGAAGGCCCGGCTGACGCCCGCCTCGCGGCGATTGATGCCGTGATCGGCGGGCGGGAAGGGGAGTTGCGTGAGCAATGTGAGCGCCAGCTCGCCTACGCGGGCAACAGCTACCTGCCCTTTCTCATCCCGCGCTTTCGCCCATATCGCGCCACGATGCTCCGCATCCTCCGAACACTCACGCTGCGCGCCACGACCCAGGACGTGGGGCTCCTGGATGGCGTTCGGTTTCTCCTGGCCCACGCCCGCAGCAAGGGCGACACGCTGACCACCGAGCAGGTGACGAAGCGCGATGGGCGGATTGCGCGCCACCCCCTGGTTGATCTAAGCTGGGTGCCCGATGGCTGGTGGCGCTTCGTCACCGGAACGCCTTCGCGGGCGTTGTACCCCAAGCAGATTGACCGGCGCGCCTTCGAGATCTGCGTCTGTACGCACGTCTGGTGGTCATTGCAGGGCGGCAATCTCGCTGTGGTTGGCAGCGACCTCTTCGCCGACTTCGGCACCCAGCTCATCTCCTGGGAGGCGTATCACGCGCAGGTCGCTGCCTATGGCGAGCGCCTGGGCTTTCCCGTCGAGGGGCCAGCCTTTGTCGCCCACCTCCAGGCCCGCCTCGCGGCACGGGCACGCGCGACGGACGAGGCGTTTCCTGCGAACGAGGCGGTGCGCCTGGAGCAGGGCGAGCCGGTAGTACGCCCCATCCCCAAGCAGGCCGAGCCCCCGCTGCTCCGCTGGCTCGAAGCAACCATCAGCGCGCAGATCACGCCGGTTGGCATCCTGGACACCTTGCGCGACACCGACTACTGGCTCAACTGGACCCGCTGCTTTGGGCCGATCTCGGGCCACGACGGGAAGCTCAAGAATCCCACCGCCCTGTACCTCGCCACGATCCTCTGCTATGGCTGCTTGCTCGGACCATCACAAACGGCGCGAGCCTTGGCTGGGATAGACCGTCGCGACCTGGCCTGGGCGCATCAGCGCCACATCACCGAGGGGCGGCTGGACGAGGCAATCCGGATCGTGATCAATGCCTACAACCGCTTCGCGCTCCCCAAATACTGGGGGAGCGGCAAACGGGCGGCGGCCGATGGCACCCAGTGGGATCTGTATGAGCAGAACTTGCTCGCCGAGCGCCACATCCGCTACGGTGGCTATGGCGGCATCGGCTACTACCATGTCTCGGACACCTACATCGCGCTCTTTGCCCACTTCATCCCCTGCGGGGTCTGGGAGGCGATCTACATCCTGGACGGGCTGCTCAAGAACGAGTCGGACATCCAGCCGGACACTATTCATGCCGATACGCAGGGCCAGAGCGAGACCGTGTTCGGGCTGGCCTATCTGCTGGGGATCACGCTGATGCCGCGCATCCGCAGCTGGAAGCACCTCCAGTTCTACCGGCCAACCGCGGCCAGCCGGTACGAGCATCTCGACAGCCTGTTCACAGCGACTGCCGATTGGGATTTGATCGCCACCCACCTGCCCGACATGCTGCGCGTGGCCCTCTCGGTGCGCGCCGGCACCCTGGCCGCCTCGACCATTTTGCGGCGTCTGGGCGCTTATAGCCGGCAGAATACGCTGTTCCAGGCGTTTCGCGCCCTGGGCCGGGTGGTGCGTACTGAGTTTCTGCTGACCTACCTGGCCGATGAGTCGCTGCGCGTGACCGTCCATGCCGCCACGAACAAGAATGAGGCGTTCAACAACTTCATCCAGTGGGTCGGCTTTGGAAGTGGCGGGATCATCCCCTCAAACGACCGTGCGGAGCAGCGCAAGTTGGTGAAGTACATGCACCTGGTGGCGAACTGTGTGATCTTCCACAATGTCCAGGCGGTGAGTCAGATCCTCCACACGCTTCAGCAGACAGGTGAGCCCGTGGTGCATGACGCCATCGCGGCGCTCAGCCCCTACCTCACGGAGCACGTCAATCGCTGGGGCAGCTACACTTTGGATCTGGAGCAGACGCCCCCGGCGCTGAACTACGACCTCTTGCAGCCACAGCAGGCCCCATCAAACGCAGTGCAGGAGGCTCTCTGGGCAGCGGAGCCTGAATAGCCCATCAGGACGCGCTAAATCGAGCAAATGGCGCGATTTTGCACGAATCGTTGCCATACCCCGTCACCGCCCTCACCACGCAGACCTTGCCGTTGCCTACCTGCTTGGTGCCCGAGCCGTGGCCCAAACAATGTGAACGACCCAATCCACGTTCTGCCCACCAGGAAGCCGTTCTCGATGTTCCAGTGTAAAAACCTACCCCCGAAAGGGGGAGGGCTGCGCGGGCATCGTACAGGAGGCTGCATCTCGTGACACGCCCTGCCGGGGGGAGACGGCACAGCGTACGCGGAGAAGCGGGAGTGATTCAACGGCAGTGGGGGATGTAGGCTCAGCGTAGCACAGCCGGGGCGAGGTGAGTAGCAGGGCAAGTCGGGTATTCTGTGTGCCACATCCCCCGACAGCGTCGGGGGGTATATACGGACACACCAGCGCGTAGCGCGCCAAAACGCGCTGGTACCGTGAGGCCGCCTGCAGGATGGAACCCTCACGCGGTCAGGGATACTCCTGATACGAGAGGCGGAGTTTACCGGCTACCGGCCCTTGCCCACACGCGCTAGACTGAAGCGTACACCCCCTTATTTCGTCTTGGACGACAATACGAGCGAAACGCGCTCTGTCCGATCGCTATCTGGCAGGTTGATCAGCGATTCCCTACCGGGAGCGCCGTACCCTCGCCCAAAGCCTCGCCCACCATACGAATGAGGAGTAGTGCGATGATTCGAACGATAACCGGACTCTTCGACACCTTAGATGACGCCCAGAGGGCTGCGAAGGAGCTGCTTCATCGCGGCATCCCGCGCGATGATGTGCGCATGGAGGCTCGCGATGCGAGCGACCCGCACGCCGCTAACGGCGTGCGGCGGGGCGGCGTGCTGCTGACCGTGCGCATTGATTCGGCCATGGCCGAGCGGGTCGATGTCGATGGGGTGCTACGACACTACCGGGTGGTAGACATCGATCAGCGCAGGGCAAGCTGGCACGCGACCGGCTGGGACGGCGCGATGATGGCGGACGCGGCCCACCCGGACTTCTCCCAGGGTGAGCGACTCCGCGCCACTCAGTACGGCTCACCCGGACTTCTCCCAGGGTGAGTGCCTCCGCGCCAACGACAACAATGATCGCGACTTCCAGACCCACTAGCAGTCGATGGTAACAGCGGGCGGACGGCCCTACAGCGACTACGCCTCGAAGCTGCGAAACGAGTCTCAACGTCGTAAAAGGAGCTATCAGTATGGATCTTCATAGAAACGAGTCGGCCACCGGATCGCCTGCCGGCGATGCCGTCCACCAGGCATCAGACTATCTTCGCTCCCATAGCATGGATGAGATGGCCGATGATGTGCGAGACAACGTCGATGCGGTCGCCGACCGTACGCGGGACAAAGCCGATGCGGTCGCCGGTACCGTCCGCGAAAAGGCTGGCGAGGTTGGCACCCAGGCATCTGCCAAGATCAACGATGTGATGAGCGGCACCGGCCAGCAGCTGAGCAGCCTGGCACAGGCGATACGCAAGCACACCACCAAGGGCCCGGCCGACAACGCCACCAACAGCACCGCCGACGCCCTTGAGCGCAGCGGGCGCTACCTTCAGGATCAGGATGTCGACGGGATACGCGGCGGTCTGGAAAAGATGATCCGCCGTTATCCGATCCCGGCACTCCTGATCAGCGCAGGCATCAGCTTCGTGCTCGCCCGCAGGATATTTCGCTAGGGGAGCCATACCGAGCAACAGTGTCGCGAGGACGTTTGCCTTCACGCCCTCATCGCTACAAGGAGACCGTCGCTATGCCATCCTCCGCTATCCTGAGCACGACCGAACTGGATCACAAGCTCGGCGAGATCACCGGCGACCGCGCGCGGCTCGACCAGATCCGCACCAGCGGTGCGGGTCGGGTGCCGTACCTGACCACGTCCGGGGAGGTCGGGTTCACTGAGCCGATGCACCGCGTGAACGTCGGTGCGGCCGCCGCCAAGAGCGGCCCGGGCGGCCACCTGGGCATGACCCTGCCCGCGGACGGCCACGCATGGATCGAGCTCGGCCCGTCCAGCTCGAGCTACGCGGGCTTCACGCCGAATACGCCCGACAAGATCCATCACTAGCTTCGAGCCACACCGGCACATGCCGGTGTGACGCTTTTTGTTCTCTTTCACCCAAGGGCACCTATACCCTATACATGATCGCCTGCCCTGACCGTGCTTCCCGGGCAGTCAAGGTCACTGACCGGCGAGGAACCCTGGACTTCGCACACATCCAGAAAGACTTGGTCGACGTGCATTTCCCCGATGCCGAACGCATCCGACTGGTCGTGGACAACCTGAACACTCATACCCTAGCGGTTTTGTACGTGGTATATCTTAGTTTAGGAGGCTTTCATGCTCTGGACCATTGCTATCGTCCTGTTCATCCTCTGGATTCTCGGCTTCGGCGTCTTTCATGTTGCCGGGGGGTTCATCCACCTGCTGCTCGTCATCGCCGTGATCGTTATTGCCGCCCGCCTGCTCACTGGCCGCAAGCCGATCTAGTGGCCTGACATCGTAGAGTTGATGGGGGTACAGCCGAGATACATGTCACGGTCACGAGCCGACACCAAAGGGTTCCTCCCCTCACCCGTGCTCCATGGGGATTCATCAGTGTGAGCATGTGGAGCACGTCTAAGGAGAGCACTAAAAAGTCGGGGGGGGCGGGTATGGACGGGCGCAACTCCCTGTGGATATACCCCCCCCGACTTTTTAATGCTCTCGCTTGATTGGCCCTCACCCGACATGCGTGTCACCAGCCACACGCATCTTTAGCGTGTAGCCGAGGGACGGTGGGCTCGTCGCAGAAACTGGTACCAGAATGTTCCTTCTGGTACCAG
>RYFE02000083.1 GCA_004138175.2 Chloroflexales bacterium ZM16-3
GTGCTGGCCGCCGAGATCGTGCAGGACCTCCAGGCCGCCCTGGAGCAGTTCGCCGCCATCGCCGAGGATCTGGCCGAGAATGAAACTCAGCGCACCTGCTAACTCAACATTACTGCTGCTCGACACCGGCCACTGCCTGGTCTCGGCGCACCATGTGATGCGCGGGGTAGGACGGGAGCCGATGGCGTGCCGGGCGCTGGTGGCGCTGATCGGCCACCCGCAGCACGGCTGGACGCTGTTCGACACCGGGTACGCGCCGCGTATGCTGGAGGCGACGCGCCGCCTGCCCTGGCGGCTCTACCGGCTGGCCACGCCGCTGCGCATCCGCCCCGAGCAGGCGGCGGTGCGTCAGCTGGCGCAGATCGGCCTGGCCCCCGCCGACATCCGACGGGTGATCATCTCGCACTTCCACGCCGACCACGTCGCTGGTCTGCGCGACTTCCCTGATGTGCCGGTGATCGCCTCGGCCGAGGCATTTGTCAGCATCGCCGGGCGGCGCGGGCTGAACGCGCTGCGCCGCGCCCACATCCCGGCGCTGATGCCCGACGACATGGCCGCCCGCGCGGTGGCCCTGCCCGCCTTCACTGGCCCGCCGCTGCCGCACCTCGGGCCGACCCACGACCTCTTCGGCGACGGGTCGCTGCTGCTGGTGAATCTGCCCGGCCACGCCAGGGGCCAGATCGGCGCGCTGCTCCAGACGGAGTCCGGCCCGGTGCTGCTGGCCGCCGACGGGGCCTGGACGAGCCGGGCCATCCGCGAGCAGCGCCCCCCGGCGCGGCTCACCTACTTCTTTGTCGATGATGCGCGGGCGGTGGGGCGAACCCTGGCGAACCTGGGGGCCTTCGCCGCCGCCCGCCCCGACGTGCGGATCGTCCCCTGCCACTGCCCCGAGGTTGTGATCTAAGCGATGCACATCGCCCTCCTTGCCCTCGGCTCGCGCGGCGACGTGCAGCCCTTCGTCGCTCTCGGGCTGGCCCTGCGGGCGCGCGGCCACCAGGTGCGCCTGCTGGCCGCCGCCGACTACGCCGATCTGGCCGCGCCCTACGATCTTTCGTTTGCGCCGCTGATCGGCGCGATCAGCGACCTGATGGACGCTGGTCTGGCCCTGGATGCGCTGGACTCCGCCCGCGCCCGGCTGCCGCTCGGCTTCGCCCGGCGCTTTGTGGCCCAGGTGGCTCCGCTGCTCCCGCCGCTGGCCGCCGACACGCTGGCGGGCTGCGCTGACGCCGACCTGATCGTCGCCTCGACTCTGGGCGGCTATGTGGGCCTGTCGGTGGCCGAGCGGCTGGGTGTGCCGCTCATCCTGGCCCATTTCCACCCCTCCGGCCCGACATGGCAGTCGCCCGATGTCTCGTTTCCGCCGGTGCCACGCGGCCTGCCGCTGCGCGGGATCTACCACCGGCTGAGCCACACGCTGGCGACTCACGGGCTCTGGCAGCTGCTGCACGGGCCGCTCAACGCCGCCCGCGCAAGCATTGGCCTGGCTCCGCTCTCGCGGGCGGGCGCGTGGCGGCTGGCCCGCCGCCCGCCGCCGCTGGCCCTCTACGCCTACAGCCCGGCGATCGCCCCGCGCCCGCGCGACTGGCCAGCCTTCCGCCAGATCAGCGGGGTATGGCTGCTCGACCCGCCCGCCGACTGGGTGCCGCCGCCTGATCTGGCGGCATTTCTCGCCTCTGGGCCGCCGCCGGTCTACGTGGGCTTCGGCAGCATCCTGGCCGGGCGCGACCCGGCGGGCGTTGCGGCGATCATCTCCGAATCTTTGGCCCGCGTCGGGCGGCGCGGCCTGCTCTACCGGGGCGCATGGGGCGATCTGGACGGCTTCGCGCTGCCTGAGCACATGCTGCGCATCGGCGATACGCCCCACGGTTGGCTCTTCCCGCGCGTGGCGGCGGTGGTTACGCACGGCGGCGCGGGCACGCTGACCGCCGCCCTGCGCGCGGGCGTCCCGCCGGTGGTGCTGCCAGCCTTTGGCGACCAGCGCCTGTGGGCGCGGCGGGTGGCCGAGCTGGGCGCGGGGCCGCCGCCCATCCCGCGCGCCGAGCTGACGACAGAGCGACTCGCGGGCGCGGTGGCGGCGGCCTGCGCAGATGTAGGCATGCGTCGGCGTGCGGCCGAGCTGGGCGCGCAGATCGTCGCCGAGGGCGGCGCGGCGCGGGCGGCCGAGCTGCTGGAGGCAGCCGCAGCAGGGCGATCTGCGCTACAATAAACGACTACACGCAATACCGCAGAAGTAACGCTGTCACCCTGAGTCGCCCGGCCGTAAATGGCCGAGCTGAGTCTACGAAGGCCGCTGAAGCGGCCTGTCCGAGGCCGCTTCAGCGGCCTTCGTAGACTCAGCCGGGGGCTGAAGCCCCCGGCGAGCGTTGACGCACAGCGTGACTTCTGCTCCATTGCGACTACACCTTCCGGGACGATTGGCTGGAGAGAGCACTATGTTGCCTGTGATGATCGCTGGCATGGGCACCTATCTGCCCGAGCATGTGGTGACGAGCGCCGAGCTTGAGCGGGACTGGAACCTGACACCGGGCTGGATCATGCGCGTTGCCGGAATCCGCGAGCGGCGCTACGCCACCCGCGAGACGGTCGCGGGCATGGCCGCCGCGGCCGGGAGGCGCGCCCTCGATGCCGCTGGCATGACGGTGTCGGACATCGACCTGATCATCGCCGCGTCGAGCGCGCCGCAGCAGGCCATTCCCTGCACCGCCGCCTTCATCCAGCGCGAGCTGGGCGCGCCCGAGGGGGCGAGCGCCTGCTTCGATGTGAACGCCACCTGCCTGAGCTTTCTCTTCGCCATGCAGAGCGCCGCCCACCTGCTGGCCGCCGGCAGCTACCGCGCCGCCCTGGTGGTGAGCAGCGAGATCGGCGGCCTCTCGCGCAACCCCGACGACCCGGCCAGCGCCTGCCTCTTCGGCGACGCCGCCGCCGCCGCGGTGCTCACCCGCGCGCCCGAGGGCGGGGCTAGCCGCGTACTCTGGGCGCAGTTCGCCACCTACAGCGGCGGCGCCGATCTGACCTCCATCCCCGGCGGCGGATCGCTGCACCACCCGAACGACCCGGCCACCACCCCCGAGATGAACATGTTCCACATGGACGGCTCGGGCGTCTTCCGCCGTGCGGCGAAGGTGCTCGGCCCCTTCGTCGATAGCTTCCTCGCCAGGGCGGGCTGGTCGCACGAGGATGTGGACGTGGTGGTGCCGCACCAGGCCAGCCGCCACGGCGTCGATCTGGTCAGCACGCGGCTGGGCTTCCGCCCCGATCAGGTGGTGAGCAACATCGCCGAGCGCGGCAACTGTATCGCTGCCTCCATCCCCCTCGCCCTCGCCGAGTCGCTGGACGCCGGGCACATCCAGCGCGGCCAGCGGGTGATGCTGCTGGGCACCGGCGCGGGGCTGACGCTCGGGGCGCTCGGGCTGGTGTTTTGAAATGCAAAATGCAAAATGCAAAATGCAAAATGGCGAATGTGTGCGGCGTTTCTGCATTTTGCATTTTGCATTTTGCATTGGCTACGCCCTCGACCGCGCCCTGCGCCTGCTGGCCCTTCGCCACTTCTTCCGCCGCCCGCCGCCGCCCGCGCCGCCTGAGTGGCCGCCGGTCACGCTGATCCAGCCGGTGACGCGGGGCACGCACGACCTGCGCCGCGCCCTGGCGAGCCGCGCCGCGCTCGGCTACCCCGGCCCGCAGCAGCATCTGCTGGTGTGCGATGTGGGCGATAGGCAGAGCCAGCAGGTTGTCCACGAGCTGATGGTGGAGAGCCCCGGCTGGCCCGCCGAGCTGATCCTGGTCGCGCCCGACTCGGGGGTGATCGCCTCGAAGCTGGAGAAGATCTGCGCCGCGCTGCCCCAGGCCACAGGGGAGGTGCTGGTCTTCGTGGACGACGATGTGCGCCTGCCGCCCGAGGCGCTGCTTACCCTGCTGCCGCACCTGTGGGCTCCCGGCGCGGGGGCCGCTTTCGGCCTGGCCCGCTACGAGGCGTGGGAGACGCCCTGGTCAAGCCTGATGAGCCTGTTTGTGAACGCCAGCGCCCTGCCGAGCTATGTGCCGCTGAGCTATCTGACCGAGCCCTACACGATCACCGGTCACTGCTTCGCCCTGCGCCGGGATGTCTTCGACGCGGCGGGCGGCTTTGGGGGGATGGCGGCCCGTCTCGACGACGACCACGAGCTGGCCCGGCGGGTGCGCGCCATCGGCCTGCGCTGCGCGCAGACGCCGCTGATCTACGGGGTGGAGAATCGCCTGGCCACGGCGCGGGCCTACCGCAACCAGTTGCGCCGCTGGTTCACCCTCCCGCGCCTGACGATGCTGCCCCAGCTCAGCCCGCGCGAGCGCCTGCTGACGCTGCTGGTCTCGGCGGGCAACCTGCTGCCGCCGATGATCGCCCTGCTGGCGCTGATTGATGGGTTAAAAGGGGTTTCTCGTGGAGAGGGACAAGTCCTCTCCACGCCTCTCCCACTGTTGGGCGCCCCCCCTCGCCCGCCGCAGCGGGAGAGGGGGCTGGGGGGTGAGGGCCTTCCGGCGGCGCTGCTCATGCTTGTGATCTTTCTGGCCTGCTACGCCACCATTGATAAAGCCTACCTCGGCGGCGTCACCCCGGCCCGCCGCTGGCCGCTGCTGCTCGTCACTGGGCTGATCACCCCTCTGCACGTGCTGGCCGTCAGCCTCGGCGGGGACGAGTTCGAGTGGCGCGGCCAGCGCATCCGGCTGCTGCCGGGCGGCGGGTTTGTGGTTTTATGATGCGTCTACACATATTTCTCCTCGCCCTGGCCCTCGCCGAGCGCGCATGGAAGCACCTTGCGGTGGTGCGCTTCTTCCGCCGCCCGCCGCCGCCCGCGCCGGTCGGCCCGCTGCCGCTGGTGAGCATTATCCAGCCCATCCTCAGCGGCGACCCGGCGCTGGCTGAGGGGCTGGCCGCCAACCTGGATGCGCCCACTGCCTACCCGCGCGAGTTTCTCTGGCTGCTCGATACCGATGATCATCTGGCCCAGGCGATCTGCGCCGACCTGATCGCCGCCCGCCCTGAGCTGAGCGCGCGCCTGATCCTGCTCGATCCGCCAGCGGCTAACCAAAACCCCAAGCTGATCAAGCTGATCGCCGGGGCGCGTGTGGCCAGCGGCGAGGTGATCTGTGTGCTGGACGACGACACCCGCCTGCCGCCATTCGGCCTGGAGCAGCTGCTTCCCGCCCTGGACGAGTCCGGCGTCGGCCTGGCCTTCGGCCTGCCCTACTACGTCAGCTTCGACAATATCTGGTCGGCCCTGGTGGCCTGCTTCGTCAACAGCAGCAGCCTGACCACCTACCTGCCCTTCGCCTCCCTGCGCGAGCCGCTGACGATCAACGGCATGTGCTACGCCATGCGCCGCGATGTGCTGGCGCGGCTCGGTGGCTTCGCGGGGCTGGAGCATATTGTGGCCGACGATTTCGCGGTGGCCCAGCGGGTGCGCGCAGGCGGCCTCCGGCTGGCTCAGACCGGGCTGCGCCACGCGATCGCCACCACGGTAGATGGCCCCGGCGCCTACGCGCGGCTCATTCAGCGCTGGCTAATCTTCCCGCGCGAGTCGCTGATGCGCCACCTGGGGCCGCGCGATCTGGCCCTCTTCTACGGCGTGACCCTGGCACCTCTGGCGGGGCCATGGCTGGCCCTGCTGGGGATCTGGCGCGGCGGGACTGCCCGTGCCCTTGGCCTGGCCCACCTTGTCTACAGCTATATCATCTTCGCCCAGCTGGAAGCGGCCTACCTGGGGCGTCCGACCCCCCGGCGCTGGCGCTGGCTGGTGCCGCTCATCCAGCTCATCACGCCGCTCCAGGCTGCCGCCGCCCTGCTCGCGCCGCAGCGCATCAGCTGGCGCGGCCACCTGATCGCCATTGAGCCGGGGGGCGGCATCCGCACCATTAGGCGGCGGTTGTGAGCGAGTCGCTTGACGCAGATTTCGCCGCCTTCTGCGCGGCCCACCCGACGCGCTCAGTATGGGTCGGCGGGCATCGCTGGGAGTATATCGACGCGGGCGCGGGCGGCCCGCCGCTCATCCTGCTCCCTGGCGGCTTCGGCGTTCCCGCAACCTCGTTCCGCTATATCCCGGCCCTGGCCGATAATCGCCGGGTGATCGCCGTGGGCTACCCGCCGGGGCTCGACATAATGGCCGACCTGTGCGATGGCCTGGCCGCCCTGATCGACGCGCTGGGCATGGAGCGGGCCTGGCTGCTCGGCGGCTCGGCCAGCGGCTTTGTTGTCCAGGCATTTGTGCGCCGCCACCCCAGCCGGGTCTTTGGGCTAATCCTGGCTCAGAGCGGTGCGCCCCGCCCCGCCCGCGCCCGGCTCAGCCGGGCCTGCGCGGGGCTGCTGAACACGCTGCCCATGCCGCTGATCTTCGGCCTGCTGCGCCTATCCATCGCCGCCGACCTGCGCGGGGACTCGGATGGGCGGCGCTTCTGGCGCGGCCACTTCGCCGAGGTGCTGGCCCAGCAGTGCCGGGCCGCCCTGGTCAGCCGCTTCCGCCTGGCCGCCGACTTCGACGCAAACTACCAGATCGTGGCTCAGCACAAACACGATGCATGCCGCGTCGCGATCATCGAGTCGGCGGGCGACGGCATGATCGGCCCCGCCGAGCGGGCCGCCCTGCGCGCCCTCTACCCCGCCGCCGAGGTGTACACCCTGGTCGGCGGCCACAATGACAGCGTCGAGCGACCAGGGGCGCAGATCGCCCTGATCAGGGCGATCTGCGCCTCTGGTCGCTGTGCGACAATTCAACATTCAACATTCAGCATTCAGCCTAGCGCAGCATAGTGCGGGCGAAGGCCATGAAACGCTGGGCGTCGGCGAAGGTGCTGGCGATGCCGAACGAGACCCGCACCGCTCCGGTAGCCCGCCCGGCCAGCTTGTTGATAAAGTCGTCGAAGCTGATCGGGCCAAACTCGCGGAAGTAGGCCGCCATATCCTCGCCGGTCAGGCCATTGATCACCTCGCCGACGCCGGGGTTGCAGAAGCAGCCGCTGCGCAGCGAGATGCCCGCATCGCTGGCCTTTTGTTCTACCGTGCGGAAGTCGATCCGCTCGCCCGCGTTGTCGTAGAAGTTCATAGCCAAGGTGCCGCCGCGCCCCTCTGTGCCCGTCGGCCCGTAGATCGTCACCAGGGCCCGCCCGTTGCTGTGGCGCAGCTCGGCCAGCTCGCCCAGCACCCAGCCGGAGAGCATCTCCACCCGCTGGTGGATCAGCTCCACGCCGACCGCATCCATGTGGCGCAGGCCGATCTCCACTGCGGGAATCCCCAGGTAGTTGATCGTCCCATCCTCAAAGCCAGTCTCGCCATCGGCCAGGAAGTGCCCGCCGCCCTGGGCCGAGGCGATGGTGATCGTTCCGCCCGCGAACCATGGCCGCCGCAGCTTCTTGAGCGACTCGCGGCGGGCCAGCAGCGTGCCGATGCCGGTTGGGTAGCCGAACATCTTGTAGAACGAGATCGATACAAAGTCGGGCTTGTGGACGCTCAGGTCGAGCCGGTTGGTCGGCGCGAAGGCGGCCGCGTCCAGCAGGACGTCCCAGCCCTCGGTCTGAGCGGTGGCCATCCACTGCAGGCTATGCTGCACGCCGCTGAAGTTCGACTGGGCCGGGAAGGCGAACAGCCCCGGTGCCCCAGAATCCAGCCGACCAAGCTCGGCCTTCACCACCGCCGGGTCGAGCCGCAGATCATCCTCACGCACCGGCAGGTAGGTCACCTCAGCCCCAGCCGCGCGGGCGAACTCGCGGATGCCATTCACCGAGTTGTGGTTGTCTACCGTGAGCAGGTAGCGCCCGCCGGGGGCGAAGGGGTAGGACTCGCCGACCAGCTTGAGCGCGCCGCTGGCGTTCAGCGTGAAGATCGCCGTGTACTCCTGTGGGTCGGCGCGGAAGAAGCGCAGCACCTCGGCCCGCGCGCCCTCGCAGAGCACGGTGGCCGCCTGCGAGGTGGGGTTGCACGAGTGCGGGTTGCCGAAGGTGTGCGCGCGCAGGATCTCCATATGCTCGCGCAGCTGCACGTCGGCGTACAGCCCGCCGCCGGTATAGTCCAGGTAGACCTGGCCCTCGGCATCGAGCCGGGCGTACTCTCGCGCGCGCAGTTCGTCTAGGGCGGCGGTTTCGCCGTAGGCGGGGTTGGCGGCGCGGAACGCCTCCAGGGCGTCCATCTCTGCGGTGGTCATTGGGGCCTCCTTGCCTCAATATTGGTAGTCAGCGGGTCTGACTCTATAGTACACCAGGAGCGTGGGAGATCACTATCTATGATGATCGTGGGCGCAGACGGGATACATTTTAGGATATATGTGCTATACTTTGCGCGCGGGCGAATCCGTCCGGCTGAGCACATAGACAAGGAGGCCGCACGATGGACTGGAAGCTTGAGCTAGTGATCATCCCCGTCGCGGATGTGGATCGCGCCAAGACCTTCTACACGGAGCAGGTCGGCTTTCGCCTGGATGTCGATCACCGGGCCAGCGACACGTTCCGCGTCGTCCAGATGACGCCGCCGGGCTCGGCCTGCTCGATCAGCATCGGGCTTGGGATCAGCTCAGCAGTACCGGGATCGGTCCAGGGGCTGCATCTGGTGGTCTCCGATATCGAGGCGGCGCGCGACGATCTGGTCGGGCGCGGGGTGGAGGTCAGCCCGATCTTCCACTTCGAGCAGGGTAGTCAGATGCCGGGGCCCGACCCTGAGCGCCGCGACTACGGCTCGTTCCTCTCGTTCAGCGACCCAGACGGCAACAGCTGGCTGGTGCAAGAGGTTCATCACGGCGCGCCCTGAGGCCGGGTGCTATACTGAATGCCTACCAGGAATGTGCGAAGGCGAGGTGATGCCCATGGCTGTTGAAATCCGCTCCGCAGAGCTCATGATCATCCATAAGGCCAATGGTATCGAGGTCGCACTTGATGACCTTCAGGGGCTCTGGACTGAGGAGCAGTACCTTAAGCTCACTGATCAGACCAACCACCTCATCGAGTTCACCGATGGGTTTATTGAGTTTCCACCTATGCCTACTGATAATCATCAGACAATCCTGGCTTTCCTGTTCGAACTCCTGCTTATGTTCGTGCGACCCCAAGGCGGCAAGGTTCTCTTCGCCCCGCTGCGCCTCCAGATCCGCCCCGGCAAGCAGCGCGAGCCGGATATCCTGCTGGTGCGCGACGCCGGCGACCCGCGCCGGCAGAACCGCTACTGGCTCGGCGCCGACCTGGTGGTCGAAGTGGTCAGCCCCGACGATGTGGAGCGCGACACGGTCGAGAAGGTGGCCGACTACGCCGAGGCTGGCATTCCCGAGTACTGGATCGTCAACCCCGAGGACGAGAGCATCACTGTGCTGAGGCTTGAGGGGGAAGCATACGCGGCGCTGGGGGTATTTCGGCGCGGCGCTGTGGCGCGCTCGGCGCTGCTAGAGGGCTTCGCGGTGAGTGTGGATGCGGTGATGGACGCATCCTGATGAGCCGGTCGATGCCGGGGTTGTCATACTACCCAGAAAGGAGGTGCAAATGACTCAGACGATCACTGCCGTGTATGAGAACGGGATGCTTCGCCCGCTCACCCCGCTGGCTTTGCCTGAGCATAGCCAGGTCGAGATCGAAGTCCGCATGATCACCGAGGATTCCGCGCAGGCGCGCCGCGAGCGGGTGCGCCTAGCTTTGGAATTCGCCGGGTTGCTCGTTCTAGGCGAAGCTAGTGGCCCATTGCATGGCATGCTTACATCTGATCAGCGCATGTCCCTGGCGCAGCGGCTCGCTGCGGTCGGTGTTCCGCCGCTGTCAGCCGCCATTGACGCGGATCGGGATGGTCGCTGATGGCGGATTACTACGCCGACAGCAGCGTGCTGGTCAAGCGTCATATTCAGGAGGTCGGAACCGCACAATTCTGCATGTTGGCCGACCCAGAGCAGGGCCATACGATTATCACCGTCCATCTGAGCCGAGTCGAGGTCGTCAGCGCGTTTCGGCGTCGGGTTCGTGAGGGTATGCTCCCCGTGGCGGATGCCGTGCAGCTTCAGGCTGATTTTGATGGTCTCTGCCAAACGGAGTATCGCCTGGTCGGGCTACTGGAGCCTATTATCGCCAAAGCATGCTATCTCCTCGTCCAGTATCCCTTGCGCGCTTATGACGCGATTCAGCTTGCTGCTGCCCTCTATGCGAATGCGGCGCTGGTTGCCGGGGATCTGCCGCCGCTCACCTTTCTGAGTGCGGATGCTTACCGTTCGCTTAAATTTTTGGGCGCTAAATGAAAT
>RYFE02000084.1 GCA_004138175.2 Chloroflexales bacterium ZM16-3
ATGACGGTGGGGAGCGGGCGCTTCACGCCGCTGGTCGGGTTTCATATCGAGTGCGGCAAGGACGATGACCTTGACCGCGCCCTGCACGGGGCGGGGGTGGCGCAGATCGAGATCAAGCACCAGCGCCAGGGCGGGGCTGAGATCGTGCGCCACTGGTTTCTTGGGGAGACGGTGAATCTCTACCCCGTCACCTCTGGCCCGGTGGCCCCCACGGTGGCCGGCAGCCTGGGGCGCAACGCGCGGCGCACGAGTGAGGCGGGCATCGGCCTCCGCTGGGGCACCAATGAGCGCAGCAAGATGGCCCTGCGCGGCTACCTCGATGTGCTGGTGCGCGTTGGCTCCCTCCGCCTGGTGCAGCTCTCGGTGCGCAGCAAGATGACCGATGTGCTGATGGCGGCGCTGGTCGATCACGGGCGGGTCTGTGATGCCGCCGATGGCATCGTGGATCGCGCGCGGCACCCGGAGGTCGTCACCTTCCACGAGATCGCGCTGCCCCTCGGCCCGGACGAGGAGCAGGAGTGGGGCAAGGGCGACACGGCCACGGTCGTGCCGTTCAAGAGCCTCCACCCCGCCACGGTGGACGCCGACTACCTGCGGGGCGTCTGGCGCGCTGACGCGGTTCACGCCGCCGCCTATCGCGAGTGGGAGGGCGTGCAGGTCTGGGCGCACGAGTACGCCAGCCAGGCCGAGGAGGCGACGGCTCGCCAGGGCGACAACGGTGACGACGCCTAGCGCGCTTGGCCCATCGTGTCACCGCTGACGGGGATAGCCGATAGACCGATACGTCCAAGGAGCCAACCCTATGCCCTGCAATCTGGCCGTGAGCATCACGAAGGCCGCCGTGAGCGAGGAGCGCCTGCGGGCGCTCCTCACCCCCGAGGCAGTGCGTCCCGTCATTGAGGCGTACCTGCGCCAGCCCGGCGTCGTTGGGGCCGGCGAGCGCGTCCATGTCCAGCGGCAGGGCGACGGCCTCGCCGTGCGGGTCGGCAGCCTGACGCTGACCATCCGCGATGGGCAGGTGCAGACGCGCGCCTCGCGGGGATACAACGACACGCGGGCGCAGGAACTCACCGACGCCCTGAGCGCCCTGCTGGCCCTCGCCGCCGACGCGCTCTTCGCGCAGCAGGTGCGGGCGGCGCTGGCGACGTTCGGGCCGGTCGCCGCGCAGCAGGTGACGGTGGACAACGGCGGCGTGACCCAGGCCGCGACGGTGCTGACGCTGCACATCTAGGGAGGGAGCCGTGGAGATCAAGGTGTATGTCCTGCCCGGCGGCACGGTGCAAATCTTCGTAGACGGGCAGGTGAGCTTCGCGCAGGCGCAGCAGATCACCCAGGCGGTGATCGCGCAGCTCCAGGCCAGCGGGGTCGCGTTCCGCGAGGTCGGGACGGTGGAGCAGCATAAGGACGGCGTTGCGCACGTCCACGTCACCGGAGGCGTCCATGTCCAGCACTAATTCGCCCACCCCGCCCGCCCCGGCCTGGTTTCGGCAGTTCCAGACCAGCTTCGTCGCGGGCGAAGCGCACGCCTTCATTGTCAGCGGTGACATCAACGGCTACGCCCACGAGGGCTCACCCAGCGCGGGCTGCTCGTGTCGTCCCTCGCCAGCACGCGCGACGTGCTGGCGGTCTACACGCTGGGGCGCGGCATCACCTTCCCGGCCCCCTCGATGCGCGAGGCGGCCATGCGGCTGCTGGGCCTGGAGGCCGCGCGCGCGCAGGCGGCGAACCCGCTGGCTGCGGCGCTGGCGGGCCTCGCGGGGGGCCAGGGCGACGCAGACGACGACCCCTTCACGGGGGCGCGGCGGCCGGCGGCGGCGCTGGATCTGCTGGAGCGCCTGCTGCTGGCCGCGCCCGCGCAGGGCCGGGTCGCCGTCATCGTGGAGGGCGCGGATCTGATCTGCGCCGACCTGCGCGTGGGCAAGGGCGCGATGTCGCCCGACGACCGCACGGTGCTGGCGACGCTGCGGCACTGGGCCACCGACCGGCAGATCGCCCGCGCCGACAACCCGATCCTCCTGTTCAGCCGGGAGCTGACCGACGTACACGCCGACCTGCGCGAGGCCACCAGCGGCTACAAGGCCATCACGATCCCGATGCCCACCCGCGAAGGGCGCGTGGCCTTCGTGCAGTGGTATCTGGGCACCCGCGCCGCTGCGTGCCAGCCCATCCCGCTCGACGGCATCCGCGCCGAGGAGATCGGGACGCTGACGGCGGGCCTGAGCCTGCGGCACATCGAGGACATCCTGCTGCTGGGCGCGCAGGCGGGCGGCGTGAGCCGCGAGCTGGTCAAGGCCCGCAAGGACGCGATCATCGCCAGCGACTACACCGAGGTCGCCGAGATGATCGAGCCCATCCCCGACGCGGCCCTGGGCGGCGCGGCGCGGCTGCGCGCGTGGGCGCAGGACGAGGTGATCGCCCCGCTGCGCGCGGGCCGGGTGGATGACGCGCCCAAGGGCGTGCTGCTCGTTGGCCCCCCCGGCACGGGGAAGACGCATTTTGTGCGCTGGTTGAGCCAAGCCGTGGGCTTCAACGCGGTGGCGCTGCGCTCGGAGAACATCCTGGGCGGCATCGTGGGCGAGAGCGAGAAGAAGCTCAAAACCTTCTTCGGCTTCGTGCGCTCGCTGGCCCCCTGCCTGGTGTTCATGGACGAGCTGGATCAGAGCGACATGAGCCGACGCGGCACCGGCAGCGGCAACCCGGTGGCGAGCAACCTGTTCAACCAGATGCTCCAGTTCATGTCAGATGAGACGCTGCGGGGCACGGTCATCGTGGTCTTCGCCACCAACCGCCCCGACCTGATCGACTCCGCGCTGCTGCGCTTCGGGCGGATCGACGCGATCATCCCGGTGCTGCTGCCCGACGCGGCGGAGCGTGCGGCGATCATCACGGCGCAGGCCCGCAGCCAGGGGGCGCAGATTGCTGTCCCGGCGGTCGCCGCGCTGGCTGGTGCCACGCCGAACTACAGCGCCGCCGACCTGGGCGCGGTGGTGCGCAAGGCCCGCGTGCTGGCCCGCCGCGAGGGCCGCGACACCATCACGCCCGAGCTGGCCCATCGGGCGCTGAGCCTGATCCGGCCCAACAGCCCGGCGACGGCGGACTACTACACGCTGCTGGCGGTCAACGCCTGCAACGATGCGGAGCACCTGCCGCCGGAGTACGCGGGCCTGCTGGCAGATCGCACGAGTCTTCAGGAGCAGATCGCCGCCGTGTCCCCGGACGCGCCGAGAGGTGCCGACGGCCCCCGCCGGGGCCGCGCGCTGTAGCACAAGGGAAATTGATCCAATGAACCACGCCGAAACACCGGGGCCGATGACGATGTTCGTGGGCATTCCGCTGGCAGCAATGGTCGCGGCGCACGCCGCGACGTACCCGGTGATCGATCACACCGGACATTGTTACGGCGGGCTGTGGGTTGCGCGCGATCCAGAAGCCTGCTTGGGGCGCAACTTTCCTTCTTTCTTGCGCCTTGAGGTGCGCGATGGGCGCGTCATGATGTGGAATGGCTTCGCGTTGGTGCAGCCGCTCGACGAGTGCGAATGGGCGGCGCGATCTCTGTTCCGACCCGTCGATCCGCATGGGATGCCGGTCATGAACACGCAGGAATAGCCCAAAAACGTGGCGGCAGGCGTGTTACGAGCACGCCTGCCGCCTGAACCCGACCGCCCCCCGGAAAGAGGAAGACCGGACGGCCATGATACACGACAGAGCCGCGATGAACCGCGCCGGATCTATCGGCTATCGGCTATCGGCTATCGGCTATTCACGTGAGGAGCGCATGCCATGAGCGACCCGACCAGCCCGACCAGCCCGACGAGTCTGGAGCACGCCCGCCGCCGGGCGACGATTGCCACCATCCTGGGCCTAGAGGCCACCACGATCCGCGTGCAGGAGATCGCCAGCCAGCTCATGCAGGAGGGCGTGATCATCGACCTCTCGCTCTCGCGCTGGCGGGCGCGCACCAGCCTCGCCCTCGACGACCTGGGGCTGCCGCCGCTGGCCGAGGACGAGGCCGAGTCCATCCGCAGCATCTTCCGCCTGGGCGAGAAGCCACCGGCACCGATGGGGGCGCGGATCTGCGCCTCCGCCGGGTGATCTAAGGGCTTCCTGATGGAGCCAACCACGCAGCGGGGCACGGCAACCGGGCCTGCCCCCGAGACGAGAGGAGCGATTCGTGGCGACCACGACACCCACCCACAGCACCCACCGGCACCGGGCGCAGCTCCGGCATCTGGCGGCGCAGGCCGACCAGGCGGGCATGGCCTGCGCGCTGGAGCCGGAGGTGCTGACCGACCTGCTCACCCTGATCGACGCCCTGGAGGGCGCGCTGCGCAACGCGGATAGGCGGCTGACGCGGCTGACGCGGCTGGCCCCGCTGGCGACCGGCGCAGCCGAGACGGAGGGATAACGCGATGCGTGCGAACGACACCGACACCACCGACCGGGACGCTGCCGAGCCGACGCTGGACGACCTGGCCGACGCGCTGCTGCTGGAGGCCGAGGCGCTGGCTGACCGCAGCGCCGACCTCCCCGACGCGCTGACGCAGTACCTCCACGCGATCGGCAGGACGCCGCTGCTGACGCAGGCCCAGGAGGTTGCCCTGATGCAGGCCATCGTCGCCGGGGCGGAGGCCCGCGCGACGCTGGAGGCGGGCGGCAGGATCGCGCCGCCGGTGCGCCGCCGCCTGCGCCACGCCGACGCGGCGGGCGAGGCCGCCCGCACCGAGATGATCAGCGCGAACCTGCGCCTGGTGGTCAGCATCGCCAAGAAGTACCGCGACCACGGCGTCCCCCTGCTCGACCTCATCCAGGAGGGCAACATCGGCCTGATGCGCGCCCTCGCCAAGTTCGACGCCGACAAGGGCTTCAAGTTTTCCACCTACGCCACCTGGTGGATACGCCAGGCCGTGACCCGCTACCTGGCCGAGATGAGCCGGGTGATCCGCCTGCCGGTGCATCGGGGCGATGACCGCCGGGCCTACTACGGGGCGCTGAACGCGCTGCGGATGGCCCTGGGCCGCGAGCCGGGCGACGCGGAGCTGATCGCCTTCCTGAACGAGCCAGCGGAGCGAAAAGGCGCGGCTGGCAACAAGCCGCCGAAGGACGGGCCGACGGCGCGGTGGACGCCGCAGAAGCTCGATAGCGTGCGCGAGGCGATCCGCATCGCCTGCGTGGACTCGCTCGACCGGCAGATCGGGGCTGTTGATGCGCCGGACAGCCGCCTGGGTGCCTTTATCCCCGCGCCGACGGATACCGCGCACACGGCGGAGGCCGCGCTCATGAGCGCGGCGCTGCGCGCGGCCGTGGCGACGCTGCCGGAGCGCGAGCGGCACCTGATCGCGCTGCGCTACGGGCTGGAGGATGGCCAGGAGCGCACGCTGGCCGAGGTGGGCGAAGTGTTCGGCGTGAGCCGCGAGCGCGTCCGGCAGATCGAGGCCGTCGCGCTGCGGCGGCTGCGCCACCCGGCGCGGGCGCGGCTGATCAGGCCGCGCCCGGACGTGGCCTAGCGGCACCGGGTCAGCGGTGACACGAAGCGAGGAAAACCGATGAGCACGAGTGACTCTGGGAACGGGAACGGGAAGAAGAAGCCAGCGCCGCAGCCGCAGCCGGTGGTCGTCGCCGACGCCACGCTGCGGCGGCTGATCGCGCAGGGCGGGCGAATCGAGGCTCCCAAGGGGCCAACGAAGGCCGCGTGAAAGCGGCAGAGGGAGGTGGAGGATGGAACAGATCACGACAGCGGCACCTGTACCAAGCGTGGGCCTCTCTGCGACGATGCAGCGCCTCGTGGATCGGACGCTGGCCGCAGATCGGAAGGGCGGGGAGTCGTTGTGGGAGAAGAGCCTGGCGGTCGCGGACGCACGGGCCGAGGCGCAGGTCGGCGCGTGGGGGACGTATCTGGCGGCCACCGGGCAGCACGAGCGTGCGGCGCGTCGCCTGGTGGCGATTGCGGAGCGGGGGCGGGCCGATAGCCGCTTCCGCGAGGCGATCATCACCGGCTGGCTGTCCTTCAGCGTCGGGGCGATTGCGGCCCAGGCCGACGACGAGCTGCTGACCCACCTGCTCGATCAGCCGACGCCGCCGACGCACGCGCAGATGCAGGCGCTGACGGCGCGACCGGACAATGTTGTCCGGTCGGAGGCTGCGCATCCCGCTGCGCCTGCCCGCCCGGCGGAGGTACAGCAGGTGCTGCACCTGCCCATCTTGCGCGTCACCGACCCCGATCTCTACGCGCAGACACAGAAAACCGGCGACCTGATCATGCAACAGCGTGGCAAATGCACGCGACCGTTTGCGTATGCAGATCGGCTCTGGATTTACGTCGGCGGGCTGTCCGGGGGAGAGGATGCGCCTCGGGCACATTGTGTAGCAGTCGTCCCGGTCGGGACGATCTACCCGCCTGGCGAGCACCTCTCGTCGTATGTCGAGGACGCGCACCAGGGCCGGGAAATCGCTGATAGCAAGGGGGATCGCTACGTTATGACCGGCCAGTACATGGTCGTGACGGGCGTGGCGTTGCCACGCCCGTCGGAGCCGTCGGAGCCGCCCGCTGCGCCTGCCCGCCCGGCGGCGGGCGACGACGCGCCGCTGACCGACGCGGAGCTGACCGACCTCTCGCGGCTGGGCGGCTGGGAGCTGCACACCCCCACGGGGCGCACCGGGCCGGAGCGCATCAGCCCGCAGGGGCTGCCGCTGATCACCATGGCCGTGATGCGCGGCGAGCGCTGGGGCGAGCGGCAGGAGGAGCGCGGCCCCGGCGGCTGGCGGATGGAGCTGGCGGAGCTGCGGCGCGACGAGGATCTCGCGGAGCGTACCCGCGAGCGGGAGCGGCGCGGCATCGCGCCACACACGCCGGACAGCCGCATCCCCGCCGACTGGGATGGCTGGCGGGCGCGGGCGCGGGCCATGGGCGGCGACCTCGTGCTGGCCCAGGGCGGGCCGATCACGCTGCGCTTCCACGGCGTGGTCGCCCGCCGGATCGGCGCAAAGGCCAACAAATGGGGCGAGATCTGCGCGGCCATCGAGTCCCGCGAGCGGGCCGCGCTCCCCGCCCCGCCCGCCGCCCCGGCGACCCCGTTCCCGCCCGAGGGCTGGGATGCCACCCCCGACCCGGTAGATACGATGCCCGCTCTGCCTGCTCCCAGCGCCGACGATGCCGAGGCAATTGCGCTGATTGCCACCCTTGGTGGCCGGTATGGTGCCAACGATGGGCATGGGTTCTACCGCGTCGTCGAGGCCGAGGCAATTGCGCTGATTGCCACCCTTGGTGGCCGGTATGGTGCCAACGATGGGCATGGGTTCTACCGCGTCGTGTGGCCCGATGGGGCCACGAGCGCGCACACGCTGGGGAGCCTGCGTGTACGGGCGGCGCAGGCGCAGGCGCAGGCGCAGCCAGCCCCCGCGACGGCGACCGGGCCGACAGCCAGCGGGGGCGTGTCGCCGAGCGCGGAGGATGCGGACGCGGAGGATGCCCCGCTGGTCGCCCCCGCTGTCGTTCCGCCCGCCCATGCCCCGGAGATCCTGGCCCGTGCTGCGGCGCTGGGCGTCACGCTAGAGCCATACGCCGACAACGGCATGCTGCGCTGGTCGCGCAACACGAGCAGCGGCAGCACGGTAGCCGGGGTTGCGGATCTCCTCGATAGATTTGAGCGCGATGCTGCGGCTGCGGTGGCTGCGGCACCGCGCTGGGCCGAGGCGGCGGGCGACGACGGGGAGCCGACGGTCATGATCCGCAGCGCGGGCCTCGCCCCCCTCGCCGCCGAGGCCATCGCGCAGATCGCCGAGGCGCTGCGCCTGCTGGCCTGCGGGGAGGCGCACGCGGTGGACACGCCGCTGCTGGGGGAGCTGGCCCGCGCGCTCACCGCCGCGCCCGCCCACGCCCGTGGGACGCTCCGGGCCGCGCTCACGCTGGTGTGCGAGGACGCCGAGGCGCTCGCCGCCACCGGCCTCCAGGGGGCGCGATGAACCTCCTCATCCTGGCCTGTAGCGCCACCAAGCGGGCCGACACGGCCCCGCTGCCCGCGCGGGAGCGCTACGACGGCCCGGCCTACCGCGTGCTGCGCACGGCGCTGCGCGAGCGGGCGGGCCTGGCCGAGGCGCTGACGATCCGCATCCTGTCGGCGGAGTACGGGCTGATTGCCAGCGACACGCCGATCCCGTGGTACGACCGGCGGATGACCCCGACGCGGGCGCGGGAGCTGATCCCAGCGGTGCGGGCGGCGCGCCGCCCGCTGGAGCGCCAGCGGTGGGACGCCATCGCGATCAGCCTCGGCGCGGCGTATTGGCCGGCCATGCCCGAGGATTGGGGCGTGATGACCATCGGCGTGGAGCAGCCGCCGGAGACGATCCGCATGATCTCTGGCAGCCAGGGCCGACGCCTGGGCCAGCTCCGGCAGTGGCTGTGGGCGGTGCCGCTGTGAGGCTTGCGCTGCTGTTCGACGAGGCGCTGGCCTGCGCCGAGCGCCGTGCGGCCCACAGCCCCACGCGGCGCGGCGCGTCGGTGTGGGTGCCGCTGCCACGGGGGGCCACATTCGCGGTGCGGGCGGACGCCACCCGCATCCAGGTGGTGCTGGCACGCCAGGGCGTCCCGGTGGGCTTCCCCGTGGAGGAGGCGACCTTCTGCCGCTGGTTCCGGGTGCCGGCCACCGCCGCGCGGCGCGATCACGGGCGCACCCGCGACGGGTGGTTCAAGGTGTCCTTCACCTGGGCGCGATCTGATCGCGGGGAGGGCGAGTCACATGACCACGACTCTGCTGAAGGCGAGCGTTGACCACGCGCTGGCCGGGGGGCAGCACACGCTCGCCGAGCGCCTGCTGATCGCCTGGGCGGCGCGGGCGACAGCGGCTCTGGCAGTGGCAGGCACCGCCCGAGGTGTGGGCGATGATCCATGCCGAGGGAGGCGACGTATGATCAGCGTGCTTGCTGCGCTGCTCCAGCTCGTCCTGATCGTGTTCCTCAGCCTGCTCTCCTGGCTGCTGGTGCTGATCATCCGCGCCGCACACCAGAATCTGGGCCAGCGTGCGCCGTGCCGGAGCGCCGCGCCGCTCGGTGCGCGGCGGCCTGCCCTGAGCCTGTACGACGACGAGGACGAGGACGACCCGCTGGGGCCACCGCGCCGCCCGCGCCGCCCGATTGCGGAGGAGGACGCGGATGCGTGACGGCTCCCAGGGCGATGCTGTCACCGCTGACGGGAACGAACACGGCCCCTCGGCATATGCCGAGGGGCCGCACGTTTGTTTCTGCGCTTCCGCGTGCCGCGCTACGCGCCGTTCAGCGCACGTTTGAGCGTGGCGCTGGCGACGAACCCTGGCGTTCTGGTCGCCGGGATGTGGATCGTGTCGCCGGTCTGCGGATTCGTCCCCGCGCGGGCCTAGCGCTGGCGCACCGCGAAGATGCCGAAGCCCGTCAGCGCGACCCGCTCGCCCCTTACCAGCGCCTCGGTGATTACGGCGAGGGCTGAATCGATGACGAGCTTGGCTTCCTTCTGCGAGACGCCAGCCTTCTCGGCTACGGCATGGGTGAACGCGGTCTTTTGCATGGTCATGACTTTCGACTTGTCGCGTCTTCCAGAGTCGCGCTCAAAAGCAAAACCGACGCCAGCACCGGGGCACCTGGCTGTTTTGCTGGCTGTGCCACTGCGGCGGCCTGCCTGCGCCCGCTTCGCTGGTGCAGTGGAGCATCCTCGTCTATCCCCGCTGGAGCCGCGCGGTGCTGGCCCCACCGGGGATACCCGCCTCCTGTCCTCGTTGCCTTCAGCGGGCACCTGAGCCAGCCCCGGCGGCAGCTTCTTTGCGCTCACCGCGCCCCCGCCTCGGCCATGGCTGGCCCCAGGTCGGCATCCGGGCGGGCCAGCGCGGGCCGCTCGCCAATAATCTCCCAGCGGGAGCCGAACAGCGACACGCCGTAGGGCATGCAGGCGAGGGCGCTCACGGCGTCTACCAGCTCCTTCGTCGC
>RYFE02000085.1 GCA_004138175.2 Chloroflexales bacterium ZM16-3
CCATGGCGGCTGGTGACAGCAACGTTTGTATAGGCCCTACCTGCTGGTTGCCTAGGCGCGCCAGGTGGGCCATGGTCGTCCTGCTATTCCAGCCATTGACCGCATCACACCGCAGTAAAAGCCCCGGCAGCCACTCATCGTCCTTGGGTCTTACCAGCTGTGGCACGCTCGCCAACCAACGCGGGTCATCAATACTGAACTGCTGCATTAGCCGAGCTCCTGTACTGGCAGCGGTGACGTCGGCTCCGGATCGCCATCGATGGCCACGAGCGTATCGCGTCGGAGCACCATCAGCTCTGCGGTTCGCTCTAGCAAGGGGGCATCAACGTCCGTCGATCCTTGTGCGTATGCCTGTCGTACGACGCTGACGACCAATCGGCTCAGGTGATCCATCGTCACCCGCCCGGTCCCATCCGGATCCAGGGCCGGGTGGGTGAGCCAAGTGGTTATGGCCGTCGCCCAGCGACGGAGCTGTAGCTCGGGCACCTGGGGCCGGTAAATGACTTCAAACGTCGCGAGAATGTCGCGGATCTCATGCACGGTGTGCCCAAGGATCTGGCAGAACGGAAGCTCCGTATCCAGCCGGCGACGAAATTGTCGCCACAAGGTCTCGGGGCGGGCAAACACCTCCTTCAACGGGAGGACGCCCCCCGTGTGGGCAACGACCAGACACAAGCCGACCGGTCGCTGGTAGGGCGGGGCGGCAAGGTTGTCGGTCAGCTCTTTCAGCAAGGCGAGATGGGCCAGGGTGAGATCCTGCGCGTCGTCGATGACCAGGCATTCGACCTGCGCCGTAGCGGCGGCCTGGACCAGCCAGGTGCGCCGCATATACCAAGGCATGAAGGGCACCACGCCAAAGGCCGCCGACAGCGCCGTCCCCAGGGCGTACGCGGACGTGCCGTCCTTGGGGGCGCGAATCGCCAAGACCGGGAGGCGGGAGACCGCGGTCGCATCTTTGGTCGCACCGCTCTGAAGCACGAGGTCGTGAATGCCGAAGGATTTGCCGCTGCCAGGAATCGCCGCAATGACGTGCCAACTGCGTTGCTGCCAGGCTCGGCGTATCACACTTTGGAATCGCTGCTCGAAGGCGGTCTCCAGGAAACAGGTATGCGGCACGAACGGTGGGCGGCGCAGGCTCATCTCGGTGGTGCTCATGCCTGTTCCTCCCGGCTCCGGATCGGCAAACACACCCCGCTTTCGTCGCCGAGGTCACCATCTGGCTCAGCACGGGGCAGGAGATGAGGCGGGGCCGGGGCCGGGGCCGGTGTCACGGGTGGACGAGGCTGCGCTTGCAGGGCCTCCAACACGCGCTGCACGTGAGCCGGGTGTACTTCAGGCCGTTGAAGGTCGAGCCGCCGCTTGGCTTCAAGGCGTTCGGTTTCTCGCGCCAGGCGCTGCCGCCCCGCGCTGGCCGTCTCCTGAATCTGCTGCCGCCCGGCGAGGCTTTCCGCAGCCGCAGCCTGGGCCGCCCTCCCATCAGCCGTGCGCATGGCGTTGGCTTCCCAGATGCTGACCCGCCGCCCCATCCACTCCGTACAGTACGCTTCGCCGACCAGTTCTCCCTCCAGGAAGAGGTAGATGACCGAGAGGTCGCGCCGGTCGTAGTAGATGTCAATCTCTTTGCCGCGAAGGCGGTCGAGAAGCCCAGGGCTGACATAGCGTCGCCCCAGAAAAGACAGGCCGCGCTGCGGGTGCAAGGCGTAGCGCCCGGTGAGCGGATTCTTGCGGTTCACCGCCTTCATGAGCAGTAGCTTCAAGTCGTCAGCAGAACCCATCCAGCGCGGAACGCCGTGGGTACGCACGCCTGCCTCCCAAAGCGCAATCCGGGTCTGACGGCGCAGCTTGTCCCATTCGCGCATGTACCCGTCAACAATGGCTTGAATGAACAACTGCTCAAGCACATCGAAGGTAATGCCCGCCCGTGCGGCTTCGCGGGCGCTGTCGTAGAGGCCGCGTGCCTCAGGTGCCCCTTTCGTCGTCCCGGGAAGGCGATGGGTCAATTTCCGGGTGACCCAGGTGAACAAGGCCTCAACGGTTCCTTTGGCGGAGGGAGCATAGGGTGGTGCCTGCTCGGTGACAATGCCGAGCCGGTCGACCAATACCTGGGTCGCGCGCTCGGACGTAAAAATCTTGCCGCGGTCGTGAAACACGACGCTGGGCTTGCCGAAGCAGGGCCAGGGGTGGGTGCAGGCGTAGAGGGTGGTCAGGTGTTCCTTGGGCTCCAGGCTTTGTTTGATGAGGCGCATGTAGTCTTCTTCCTTGAGGTGGTCAAGGGCGAGGACCGCGCCTACGATGGCGGCCGTCTTGACGCAAATGAGCACGGCCGCATGGGCCTGCTGGCTCATGACGGTTCCGTCGGGAGCCACAACCAGGAGATCGACGGTGTGCTCGTCGACCTGGCAGATGAGAGCGGGGGCGGTGATGGACAAGACGAAGGAGGCCGGCGACAAGCGCTCGCGCGGGGGGTGCTTCAGGCCAGCGCGAGCCGCACTCACGGACGCTTCGTGGGCGATGGCGGTGAGGTAGCTCCAGACCTGCCGGTAGGTGGGCAGACAGACGAGCGTACCCTCCTGCGCGCTCAACGCCTCAGCCAGCTGTTTGAGCCGCACATCCTCGTAGACGGCGGTCATCGTGGGGCGGAGGGGCGTGACGTACAGCTTGCGCAGGAGTTCCTGAAACTCCGGGCGGAGGGCCCGGTCACGGCGGTAGGTTCCATAGGGCAGACAGGCTTTTTGACCGAACTGTTTGGCTCGAAACTCCGGGCGGAGGGCCCGGTCACGGCGGTAGGTTCCATAGGGCAGACAGGCTTTTTGACCGAACTGTTTGGCTCGCTGCACCAGGCGCGAGAGCGTTGAGGGCGCCAGGTCATGGCGTTCAGCCGCGGTGCGGAGGCCCATGCCAGCGAGAACATCAGTGACGGCGGTCAGATTACGTGCGAACTGAGCGCGGGTGCTATCGCTCTCAAGGACGGAAGGGTCAAAGGTCGGGCCAGGCAGCGGGGGCGCTTGCATGAGGAGCTCGTCGTCGGAAAGCAGTTCGGTGTCGGGAGGTTCGTCAGATGCCTCTGGGAGTGCGCTGAGGGTAGTGGGAAGTGGGTCAGGGAGAATGGGAGCGGCCGAAGGGGCGAGCAGGACCAGTGGGGTGGAACGATCTACGACGACCTCGGTGAGATCGACCAGCAGGTATCCTGCGGCAGCAGCATCACCAACAAGCTTCCAGACAGCAGCCTCAACCTCTGCGTCGGACCAGCGACTACCGAACTGCTTGACGAGTTGGATGACGGTGGCGGGCTCACCTCGGAGCCAATGGGTTGTCAGGTGCGCGGCAATCTCAGCATAGGTCGGAAAGGGCTGCCGACGACTATGGAGAAACAAGAGGTTGTAGTGGCGACGGGGCGAGAGCAGGAGCTCAGTGCCGATCCAGTAAGCTCCGTGATGGAGCGTGGCCAGGCGTAACGCAGCGTCAGCTTTCGCTAGGGCTTTATCCTTGCGCTTTTCGCGATCCTGTCCCGCTTCAGCGATGAGCAGCCCGCCGTCACAGAGGGTGCCGACAAAGTCCGGCAAGTAGTCGTGGACTGTACCATCGAAGGAGTAGGTGATCCGGTAGGGGGTGCCCAAGGGGGTTTCTAGCCGATGGGCTTCGGCAAAAGCAGTGCTCGCATCCCCTCGCTGGTAGGTGCGAACGTGGGGATGGTATTCGAGGTAGAGGGCCAGCCGTTCTTCGAGCTGCGAGGTGAACGGTTGGCGAACGGCTCGTGGGTTGCCCGTCTTAAAGCTGGGGAGAAAACCGGAGATTGACTGGCCGGCGATCTTGAAGACATCGAGACCTGGGGTACCAGGACGGCCAGAAGGCCGAGGGGCGGTATCCATACTTCCTCCTTACAACGGTGTACATACGCAGGTGCCACCAGTATAGGAGGGGCTGTTCGAGGATTGAGGTAAATGTTCGAGGATTGAGGTAAAAACTGTTCGAACCTTGGAGTGAAGTACCAAGTGGGCCTCCGGTAGAATTGGAACGGAAAACACGAATAAGCGATAACGTGTGTAGCGAGACGCTACCCCTCACCAGCTGTACGAAGTGGATGCCACTCACCGTTGGCGATCGGCTCCGGTAAGGCGAAGGTGTAGCGGCCCAGCACATTGAGATGGGCAAAGCTGAGCGGTGAGAGTCGGGCCACATCGGCATCGGCCACCGGCTGGCCGGAACGACGTAGATGGTCGATGGCACGCTCGATGTACATGGTATTCCAGACGACAATCGCGTTGACCACCAGGCCGAGGGCGTGGAGTTGATCCTCTTGCCCTTCGCGGTAGCGCTGTCGTAGTTCGCCACGCTGGCCATAGAAGACGACGCGAGCCAGCTTGTGGCGGGCCTCCCCCCGATTCAACTGGGTCAAGACCCGCCGGCGATAGGCCGCATCATTGAGGTAGTTGAGGAGAAACAGCGTCTTGATGATGCGCCCCAGCTCCTGAAGGGCGCGGGCCAATGCCGTCGGGCGGTCGCCGCGCTGAAGCGTGCGCATGACCGACTCACTGTGGCACATGTCCATGGTCAGCGAGCCCGCGATGCGGAGCAGGTCGTCCCAATGGTCGATAATCCGCTGCGGCTTGATGCGATGGGCCGCCAGGTCGTTGAGCGCGCCGTAGTCGGCAGTCCGGTCGATCCGCCAGAAGCGGGTGCCGCCAATATCACTGATCCGCGGGCTGAACTGGTAGCCCAAGAGCCAGAGCAGGCCAAACATACTGTCGGCGTAGGCACCCGTATCCGTCATAATCTCGCGGGGGTGGAGCGGGGTCTGCTGGTCTAAGAGCAGGCTGATCAAGACAAGCGAGTCGCGGAGGGTGCCGGTGACCACGATCCCGTGGAGGCCGCTGTACTGATCGGCGGTGAGGTTGTAATAGGTGACGCCACGCTCGGGGCCGAAGTATTTGGGGTTGGCCGCCGCATGCACGGTGCGCAAGGGCACCACAAAGCGCACGCCGTCAGCAGAGGCGACCTCCCCACTGCCCCAGTGGTGGGTAAGCGTGAGCTGACTATGGGCCGCAACGAGACTGGCATTCGCGCGCAGCAAGGTCTCGTTGCGGAAGTAGTGTTGTTGCACCCAGCGCAGGCGGTCATCTTGCAGGGCAGGGGTGGTGGCGTTGATCAGCGGGGCGATGCCAAGATTGCAGGCATCGGCGATCAAGATCGCACACAGGCTGCTGGCGAGATCCTCCACCTCGGCGGTTCGCTCGCTCAGATGGGTGAACGCATGGAGAAAGCCAGTGCGCTGATGGACTTCGAGTAGCAGTTCGGGCAGTTCCACGCGCGGCAGTAATTGGGCGATCTGGTCACGCAGCCGGATGAGGCTGGCGGGTTCGTCGAGGCGTTCGAGCGGGCTGAGGACAAGGTCGGGTTTGCCGTCAACGGTGGTGATGGAGACGGCGGCGTTGGTCGAAAGGGCCGCTGCCGTGGTCTGGTAGGCAGTCTCCAACTGCGTGGCAAGCTGAGCAAGCGCGGTTTTCCCGTCCGCCAGCTTATCAAGGGCGCGACAGACCTGCGGGCGCGCAGCCTCCCAGGCGGCGCCGTACAGCATGCCGCGCCGGGGGTCGGCGTAGCGCAGGCTGGGCTGAACAAACACCTCGCGGCGGCGCAGGGTGGTGACCAGCCGATCCAGGACGCAGTAGGTGTAGCCAATCCGATCCGTGCGCTGCGCTCCGATGATGACATAGGGTCGCCAGGCCGCCGTGACCACCTGGAGGGGCGCATCGGTGAAGGTGCGACTACGTCGCCCCTCCTGCTGCTGGAGAAACTGATAGGCCTGTACCACGGCCTTACCGGCGGGGAGCGCGTCGAGCTGGATGGTCGTCAGGAAGCGCGGGCGAAAGCGGCTAATCCGTCGGTAGCGGGCAACCAGTGCCTCGTAGGTGGTATCGGCGGTGGGGCGCGCCAAGGCACGCACCTGCGCGATGGCATCGTCCAAGGCGTCGTTGGCGTACTGTGCGGCGACCGCCGTGCGGATCGTTCCATCGGCGACCACGGGGTCACGCAGGATTGCCACGACCTCAGCGAGGGTCAGCGCAGCGGCATCCAAGTCATTGAGGGTGCGCACCCGCGTCTGGATGCCAGCCTTGGCGGCCTCGCTGAGCAGGGCGGTCACGACCGCATCGAGCATATCGAGGATGGTGTCGTGGGCCAGGGCCACCAGGGTATGCAGGGCCGCGCGCAAGGTGGCTACCCGGCGCGTGTCCGTGAGGCGGGCGAGGGTCTGTGCCCGTGCAGTCAAGGCGATCCGTGCCAGGGCGTGCAGACGACTCGGCGGGAGCTGGCGCGGCAGGGCAGGGAGCAACGGAAGGTCGCGGAGGGAGGCAAGGTGGTGGAGCGCATCACGCAATCCCTGGCTGCTGGGCGTGGTCGGCAGGCGGCGGATCTGCTCGAAGGGCGTGAGGTGCGCGTCCGGGGCGACGACCAGCAGGGCATCAAGCTGCTGGCGTTGTGCGAGGGTCAGATCCTGGGCCAGGATGCGCCAGATGCGGTCGCTGGCGCGGTCACGCACGCGTGCCACATCGCGTTCGAGCGTGGTGATGCCGGGGAGAAGCACTTTCTCGGTACGCAGCCAACTGATGGCCCGCTCAAAGAGGAGGCTGGGTCGCTCGGTGCTGACCCAGGCGCGGGCAAAGAGCCAGCGCAGAAAGCGCCAGCCGCGCTGGGGATGGGTGTAGTCGACGTAGCCGTAGCGCTGGCAAATGTCCTGGGTATGGTGCCAGCGCATCTGCGAGTTCTGGTAGCGATCCAGGTGGTCGGTGAGGGTGATCCCAAGCTGGTGGGCGAGCGTGGCCACCAGGGCGACGGGCACGTCGGTGGGGTGTTCACGGAAGGTGCCGAGGCAGCGGACGGTGGCGAGTTGCACGGCGTAGCCGAGGCGGGTATGATCGCTGCGCAGAGCGGTGAGCACGGTGCGGTCAGTGGCGTCGAGATAGGCGTGGCGGGCGAGGTCGTCGGTGGAGAGGGGCTCGGGGAAGGCGGCGTAGCGCGCCTCCTGGGCGGGAGAGAGGAAATCGACCGGCATGGGATGCCTCAGCGCTTGGGAGAATTACTGTGAGAATGGCGATTCTCGCGGGAGATGGCACGGGCGGGTCGCGGTACAATGCTCCCGTCGGTGCGGAGAATCCGACGCGCAATCGCATATTATCGCAGGAATAGACCCAGGAGGCCGCGATGAGCTCCGCTGAACTCGACACGACCATCGCCACGTTCTTGTCCGACCTGCGGCGGGCGGGGCGTGCGCAGCACACGCTGCGGGCCTATACCACCGAGCTGACACATCTCTCCGCGTGCCATGACGGGCCGGTGGCCACCATCACGGTGGACACGGTACGCATGGCCTTGGCGCGACGGGACGAGCGCAGCCCGGCGAGCCGCGCGCGCACAGCGGCGGCGCTCAATAGCTTCCTCACCTGGGCCGTGCGCCACGACCTGCTGGTCAGCAACCCGCTGGTGAAGCTCGACCGCGTGCGGGTGCCAGAGCCAACGCCGCGCGGGGTGGAGCGCGACCAGATCGATGCCATCCTGGCGGTGATCCCCCGTGACCAGCTGCGTGACCAGGTGCTCTTCCGGCTGCTCGCCGAGACCGGGCTGCGCATCAGTGAGGCGCTCCAGCTCGACGTGGACGACCTTGATCTGACGCCCGACGATGAACACCTGTGCGTGCTGGGGAAGCGTGGGCAGCGACGCACGGTGCTGCTCGACGACCCGCAGCTGGTGCGGCTGCTCCGGCGCTACCTCAAGGAAACCAAGGCGCGGCATGGGCCACTCTTCCGCGCCCTGAAGAATGGGGACGGCCAGCCCTTGCGCTACCAAACGATCCAGGCCCGCTGGGCGGCCTACGGCGCGGCCGCCGGCGTCACCTGCACGCTGCACCAGCTGCGCCACAGCCACGCGACCGCGCTAGTTCAAGACGGGGTCAGCCTCGCGACCATCCGCAAGCGCCTCGGCCACAAGCACATCCAGACCACGCTGCGCTATGCCGAGCAGAGCGATGTGGTGGCGGATACCGAGATGCGACAGCGTCGGCGTGCGCTCCAGCGCAAGCGTAGGTGAGCACACGCTCTGTTTATTGCGCTACGCAAGTTGGGTCTTCATCACCTATAGTGGACTCAGGAATCTGCACAGTCCGACGGCCAGGGTTCGGTAGAATAGGTCTATAAAGGGAGAGGGGGCGGGGGGTGAGGGCCATGTGCCCACTACCAAACAGGATTTGATATGAATGAAGATGAATCTTCTACGAGAAAGGGATATGCCTATGGATCGACATCGACGAAGAAAGCAGCGAATCTACCTCACCATTATGAGCGCGATTCTCGCGCTCGCCCTACTGCCTGCCGGGAGGGCTTTGGCATCCTCCTTTGTCGGCAGCGATGTCTACCGGCTTGAGTCCGACCAGGTGATCAATGACGACCTATATGTGAGCGCGAGCGAGATCTATATTGACGGCACCGTTAACGGCGACCTGTTCGCTACCGGTGGCTATGTTGAGGTGGCGGGCACCGTCACTGGCGACGCGATGCTCGTCGGAGCGGGGATTGTGGTGAGCGGCGATGTTCAGGACGACCTGCGCACCGCCGGGGCCGGGATCGATGTGAGCGGCACCGTGGGCGATGATCTGCTTGTGGCTGGCGGAGGAAATCCGAATTTCTCCTTCCCTATTCAGACACAGGGGCACACTATCATGCAGGGCGTGCGACTCACTGATAGCGCCACTGTCGGCGGCGACGCCACGATCCTCGGGGGCGTCGGCCAGATTGCCAGCGCCATCGACGGCAACCTGATAGCCGCGATGGCCGATGTGAGCCTCAATGGCCATGTTAGCGGTAATGCTCAGGTGAACGCCGGCGCGCTGGCGCTCGGCGACGCCGCGCAGATCGACGGCGATCTGAACTACCAGACCGAGCAACGCATCGATACCGCAGGCGTCGTGGGCGGCACTGTTGGCTATCAGCCGCCAACGCCCACCAGCGCGCCAGATCCGATTGCGGTCTGGATTGATCGTCTCACCCGAGCGGCCCTGGCGCTGCTCGGATTCGCCGCCCTGGGCTGGCTGCTCCTCCGGCTGGCACCGCGCAGCCTGAGCGATCCGGCGGAGGCCATCTCGGCCCG
>RYFE02000086.1 GCA_004138175.2 Chloroflexales bacterium ZM16-3
CACCGTGAGCAAGCGCCACAGCCAGCTCCCCTGGCAACCAGTCGTGGCCCTCCACGCCAGCGTGTGTGTGTCCTGAGCTGGTACCAGCCGACCAGGCGTGCTGAGCATACCTGGCTGGTGGCGTGCGCCGTCGTTGTCGTCTCCGCCTGGCTCATGGTCGTGGGTGGTTTGGTATGAGTTACCGAGCCACCCACAGTCGCTACGCTCAGGGCATATCCCGCTGATTTTGGCGGGCTACGTGCGCTGGGGAGCGACGTCAGAGGCGGGCGCTAAGCTGAGCCGGAACCCGGACGGGAGCAAATTCCAAGTGGGCGGAGCGCGAAGGCTTCGTTCAACGAGGATTGATGGCGCGGCTTCGCGCGCCATCATCCTTAGATCGTTCCCACCGCCCTCGCCAGCGCCGCCATTTGCCTTGACAAAGGGATGGGCATCGGGTAGGATAATGGCAGATCCCAAACGTATGAATGTCATAGGTTGTTATAGGTATTCGAGGCATTACGGCCACGCTGGTCTTGCCTTCGAGTAGTTAGGCGCTGGCGATGTGGCCTGCGTGTTGTGTCACTGCTATTCAGCGTTCCACAGCTCCGCCTCCCCTCATCGCCGCAGCTATGCCCCGCCATCTTCTTCATCACCAACGTGCGCGCGTGTACTCTCTCCTGCCGTCTGCCCTGGCGCACACGAGGCATTCGGCACTCTGACTAAAGGAGCACAGCGTGAGAATCGCTGGCAACTATACCTTCGAGGCCACCCGCGAGGAGGTCTGGTCGGCTATTAACGACCCCGAGGTGCTTGCGCGAACCATCCCCGGCTGCCAGCGCCTCGATAACGTTGGCGAGAATGAGTACGAGACGACGCTTAAGATCGGGCTTCAGGCGGTACGCGGCGTCTATAGCGGTCGCGTCAAGATCGACAATGTTGTCGTCCCCGAGTCGTATGAGATCCATGTCGATGGCAAGGGCAGCAACGGCTTCCTGAAGGGGAGCGGCGGGATCAAGCTGCGAATCGAGGGCGACACCACAATCCTCGACTATGGCGGCGAGGCGCACATCGGCGGCACGATCGCCAGCGTGGGCCAGCGCCTGATCGATGGCGCATCAAAGACGCTGATCAACCAGAGCCTCAAGGCGCTGGCCGCCCAGATCGAGGCCCGCCGCAACCCGCAGCCCGCCGTAGCTGAGCCGCCCCCCGCAGCCGAGCCGCCCCCCGCAGCCGTCACCCCCACGCCTCCCGCCGTGCCCGAGCCGGCCCCGAGCGTCGAGCGCAGGACAATCGTCGTCCCCGCCCACGAGCAGCTCAGCGAGGCCGATGTTGCCCGCGGCATGGTCGAGGACTTCATCAAAGAGAACCCCTGGGCACCCTGGATTATGCTCGCCTTCCTGATCGGGTATATGCTCGGACGCCGGAAATAACCCAATGGTGCATGGTGCATGTCGGCATGCACCATGCACCATGCACCATTTGCCTTGCAACAAGGAGGTTGGAAAACGTGACGACGATCACTGTCACCGTGAACGGCAAGCCCTACACGCGCGATGTCGAGCCCCGCACGCTGCTGGTTCATTTCCTGCGCGAGAACCTCAACCTCACTGGCACCCATATTGGCTGCGACACCAGCCAGTGCGGGGCGTGCGTCGTCCACCTCAACGGGGTCAGCGTGAAGTCCTGCACCACCCTCGCCGTCCAGTGCGACGGGGCCGAGGTCACGACGATCGAGGGGCTGGCCGACGGGGCCATCCTGCACCCGCTCCAGGAGGGCTTCTGGGAGAAGCACGGCCTACAGTGCGGCTACTGCACCCCCGGCATGATTATGGCCGCCGCCGACCTGCTCAAGAACAACCCCAACCCCAGCGACGACGAGATCCGCCACGGGCTTGAGGGCAACCTTTGCCGCTGCACCGGCTACGAGAATATCGTGCGGGCCGTGCGCTACGCCGCCGAGAAGATGAATACGGTCAACGCCGACTAGGTGGGTTTTCAAGGAGGGTGTGCCCTCCTTGGCTCTCCCGACAGAACGGAGTCAATGATGACAGCTGAGACCGAACTGAAGCCACGCTACATCGGCCAGTCTATGAAGCGGCGGGAAGATCCGCAGCTGATCACCGGCAAGGGCAACTATATCGACGACATCAAGCTCGCCGGGATGCTGCACGTCGCGCTGGTGCGCAGCCCCTATGCGCACGCGACGATCAAGAGCATTGATGCGAGCAAGGCGCTGGCCCACCCCGGCGTGGTGGCGGTGTTCACCGGCGACGATATGATGGATATTAACCCGCTGCCTTGCGCGTGGGCGGCCGGTCGGGTGAAGAATAACGTCAATACCCCGCGCGCCCTGGCCGTAGGCACCGTGCGCCATGTGGGCGAGGCGGTGGCCATGGTGCTGGCCGATGATCGCTATATCGCCCGCGACGCAGCGGATATGGTGGATGTCGAGTATGATCCCCTGCCGGTCGTGGTCGATGCGAAAGAGGCCACCGCACCCGGTGCCCCCCAGCTCCACGAGAACGCGCCGAACAATATTGTGATGGAGTGGGATGCCGGCGATAAGGCCGCGACCGACGCAGCCTTCGCCAGCGCCGAGGTGACGATATCCGAGCCGATCATCAACCAGCGCCTCATCCCCACGCCGATGGAGACGCGCGGCTCGATCACACGCTACGATGAGGCCACCGGCGAGTTCACTGTCTGGATGACCTCGCAGGCCCCCCATGTGATGCGCCTGCTGCTCACGGCCTTTGTCTTCGGCATCCCCGAGACGAAGCTGCGCTGTATCTCGCCCAATGTCGGCGGCGGCTTCGGGCAGAAGATCTTCTGCTACAACGATATGGCCTTCACCATGTGGGCCTCGCGCAAGCTCGCCCGCCCCGTGAAGTTTGTGGAGGATCGCGCCGAGAACTATAAGGCTTCCACGCACGGCCGCGATCATATCACCGACGCCGAGATCTGCGGCACCAAGGATGGCATGATCTCCGGCCTGCGGGTGAAGACCTACGCGAACCTCGGCGGCTACCTGAGCACCATCGCCCCCGGCATCCCGACAACGCTCTACGGGCGGATCATCAGCGGCGTCTATAAGATCCCGTCTGCCTACTGCCACGTCACCGGCGTCTACACCAACACGGCGATGGTCGATGCCTACCGTGGCGCGGGCCGTCCCGAGGCCAGCTATCTGATCGAGCGGATGATCGACCGCTTCGCCACCGAGATCGGCATGGACCCGGCTGAGGTGCGGCGCAAGAACTTCATCCAGCCCGAGGATTTTCCGTATCAGAATGGCCTTGGTATGCTGCCCTACGACAGCGGCAACTACGAGCCCGCCCTGAATAAGGCGCTGGAGATGGCCGGCTACGCCGATTTCCGCAAGGCGCAGGCCGAGGCCCGCGCCAACGGCACGTATCTCGGCATCGGGATCAGCTCCTACGTCGAGGTCTGCGGCGTCGCGCCCAGCGCCTGGATCGGCCTGGCTGGCGAGGGCTGGGGTGCCGGCCTCTTCGAGAGCGCCAATGTCCGCGTCCACCTCACTGGCAAGGTTGCGGTGACGACCGGCTCGCTGCCGCACGGCCAGGGGCTGGAGACGACCTTCGCCCAGGTGGTCGCCGACGAGCTCGGCGTGCCCTACGACGATGTCCAGATCCAGTGGGGCGACACCCAGGGGACGCCCTTCGGCTACGGCACCTACGGCTCGCGCTCGCTCACCGTGGGCGGCACGGCGATCAAGAAGAGCGTGGACAAGATCAAAGAGAAGGCCAAGAAGCTGGCCGCCCATATGCTAGAGGCCAACGAGGCCGACATTGTCTTCGAGAACGGCACGGCGTATGTTAAGGGCTCGCCCGATAAGGTGAAGACCATCGGCGAGATCGCGCTCCAGGCCAGTGTGGCCTATAGCCTGCCCGAGGGCATGGAGCCCTTCCTCGACGAGACCAGCTACTACGACCCGCCGAACTGCACCTTCCCCTTCGGCACGCATATCAGCATCGTCGAGGTAGATCCCGACACCGGCATGGTCGATCTGAAGCGCTACATCGCGGTGGACGACTGCGGCAACCAGATCAACCCGCTGGTGGTCGAGGGGCAGATCCACGGCGGGATCGTGCAGGGCATCGCCCAGGCGCTCTACGAGCGGGCGGTGTATAACGAGGACGGCCAGTTGCTCAGCGGCACCCTGATGGACTACGCCATCCCGACGGCCGAGATGTCGCCGCACATCGAGACGGACCACACCGTCACGCCGAGCCCGGTGAACCCGCTTGGCGTGAAGGGGGCCGGCGAGGCCGGCACAATCGCCTCGGCCCAGTGCGTGATGAACGCGGTGATCGACGCCCTCTCGCCCTTTGGCGTCAAGCACATGCAGATGCCGGCGTCGCCCGAGCGGGTCTGGAAGGCCGTACACAGCAAGTAATGCCCCTGAATGCCGTAGGGGCGCGTCGCGACGCGCCCCTACCCATGCACCGGGAGGATCACGAATTAAGGAGCATCTATGATCCCGAGCGCATTTGAGTACTTCGCCCCGGCCAGCGTGGCCGAGGCGATCAGCCTGCTGGAGCAGTACGGCGACGAAGCGAAGATCCTGGCCGGCGGCCACTCGCTGCTCCCGGCGATGAAGCTGCGCCTCGCATCGCCCGGCGTGCTGATCGACATCAACAAGATCGCCGAACTGCGCGGCGTGGTGATCAACGGCAGCATCAACATCGGCGCGATGACGACCTGGCACACCATCGAGCACCACGACGGACTCAAGAGCGCCTGTGGCGTGCTGCCCGAGGTGGTCGCCCAGATCGGCGACATCCAGGTGCGCAACCGTGGCACCCTGGGCGGCGCGCTGGCCCACGCCGACCCGGCCGCCGATGCTCCGGCGGCGATCCTGGCCCTCGACGCGCAGATCCGCACCCACGGGCCGGGCGGCGAGCGCACCATCGCCGCAGGCGACTTCTTCACCGATATGCTCACCACCTCGCTGGAGCCGAACGAGCTGATCACCGCGATCATCGTCAATAAGCTCGGCGCGGGCGAGGGCGCGGCCTACGCGAAGTTCCCCCACCCGGCGAGCCGCTACGCGATTGTTGGTGTTGCAGCTTATGTCAAGATGAACGGCGATAAGGTCAGCGCCTGCCGAGTGGCGGTCACTGGGGCAGGCCCAATGCCCACCCGCCAGGGCGACACCGAGCAGGCCATGCTGAACAGCGATGGCTCCGCTGAAGCGATCGCCAAGGCGGCCGAGGAGGCCGGCGCCAACATGGATGTCCTCGGCGACATCCACGCCAGCGAGGACTACCGCCGGGCGATGGTGAAGGTCTACGCGCGCCGCGCGCTGACCACGGCGGTGGCCCGCGCCCGCAGGTAGGGTGACAACAAATGCGCAGCGAATAAACGCAATACCGCAGAAGTAACCCTGTCACCCATGTCACGCTGAGCGCAGCGAAGCGTCCCGGCCGGGATTCTTCGCTGCGCTCAGAATGACAGAACACTTCACAGGGTTACTTCTGCGGTATTGCGAATAAACGAATAGGTGTATCTATCAGGATGTAACCAAAATGGGCCGCTTTGCTGGCCCATTTTGGCTACATCCTGGGCTACGCTTGCGCCAGGTTCAACCACATGGCCAGGGCCGGGCTGGCCGGGCGGTCGGCCAGCTGGGCGCATGTGAGCCCCCGCTGGATGCGTAGGTCGCCGAGAGGCAGCACGGCCAGCCGGCCGGCCGCCAGCTCTAGCTGGATGGTGTAGCGAGAGACGATGCTGATCCCCAGATCGGCCGCCACCGCCTGCTTGACTGCCTCGGTGCTGCCGAGCTCCATCACGGCCTTAACAGCGACCCCGGCCCCGGCCAGGGCCTGCTCCATCACCTCGCGGGTGCCCGAGCCGACCTCGCGCAGCACAAACGGCGCGCCCGCAAGGTCGGCGGCCAGCAGCTGCTGGCGCAGGGCCAGGGGGTGGTCGGGCGCGGCGATCACCACCAGGTCGTCCTCGCGCCACGGCGTGATCTGGAGGCCAGATGACTCAACCGGCCCCTCCAGGAAGGCCACGTCGAGGCGGTGGTCGAGGATGCGCTCGACGATCTGCTGGGTGTTGCCGATGTCGAGAAAGAGCTCGATCCCAGGGTAGCGTCGACCGAAGGTGCCGAGCAGCGGCGGCAGCATGTAGATACCGATCGTCGAGCTGGCCCCAATGGCCAGCCGACCGCGCTGGAGGCCGCGCAGCGCCGCCAGCGACTCCTCGGCCAGCCGCTCGATGTCGAAGATCCGCCGGGCATGGTCGGCCAGCAGCACCCCCGCCTCGGTGGGGGCCACCCCGCGCGCCCGCCGCTCTAGCAGCGGCAGGCCAAGCTGCCGCTCAAGCTCCTGCACATCCCGCGAGGCCGCCGACTGGCTGATGCTCAGGGCCTCGGCGGCCCGCGTAAAGCTGCCATGCTCCGCCACGGCGGCGAAGACGCGAACAAGGTGGATGTTGAGCATAAGGTAGAACCTGAGATCATAGCAGGTATTCGAAATGTGTGCTTGTTGAATAGTATACCAGCTGTTAAGATGGGGGTTAGGGGTTGGGGGTTGGGGGTTGGGAGGCAGAGAAAGGGCCGCGCATGCCAAACTACGGGTTCCTGATCGACCACCGCAAGTGCATCGGCTGCCACGCGTGCAGCACGGCCTGCAAGTCGGAGAACGAGGTGCCTCTGGGCGTCTACCGCACCTGGGTGAAGTATGTGGAGACGGGCACCTTCCCCGACACACGTCGACACTTTCAGGTGAACCGCTGCAACCACTGCGCAAACCCGCCCTGCGTGCGGATCTGTCCGGTGACAGCGATGTATCAGCGCGCCGACGGGATCGTCGAATTCGACCCGAGCGTCTGCATCGGCTGTAAGGCGTGCATACAGGCATGCCCCTACGACGCGATCCATATCGACCCTTCGACCCACAGCGCTGCGAAGTGCCACTTCTGCGCCCACCGCGTCGAGGTCGGCCTGAAGCCGGCATGCGAGGTGATCTGCCCCGAGCAGGCGATCCTCTCGGGCGACTTGGACGACCCGGCGAGCGCGATCAGCCGGCTGGTGGCCCGCGAGTCGGTGACGGTGCGGAAGCCGGAGCAGGGCACCGCGCCGAAGCTCTTCTATATTGACGCCGACCAGTCTACCCTTACGCCGACGGCCTCGCGCACGGGGAGCACACTGATGTGGGCAGATGTTGTCGGGGGTCGGGAGTCAGGAGTCGGGAGTCAGGGGCCGCGCCACGAGACGATCCCGTTGACGCCCGTAGGGAGACTCGTAGAGGCGCAGCCCACTCCGTCGCTACGGGCGAAGTCTGGGGCGAAGATCCGCAGGCCGCAGGCTCAGGGGATGGGGGTGGGGGCCAGCTCGATCATGACGGGCGGGCGGGTGGCCGGGCAGATGGTGCAGACGGGCTATACGGCGCAGCACAAGGTGCCATGGCACTGGCAGGTGCCGGCCTATCTGGTGACGAAGGGCGTGGGCAGCGGAGCCTTCCTAGCCCTGGCCCTGGCCGCTGGCCTGGGACTGGCCGCCGTCACCCCGGCCTTCGCCGCCCTGGCGCTCTTCATCGCCCTGCTCTTCATCGGCATCACCACGGTGCTCCTGGTGGCAGACCTGGAGAAGCCGATGATGTTCCTCACGATCCTGACCCGCCCGCAGTGGCGCAGCTGGCTGACTCGCGGGGCCTTCGCCCTGATCGCCTTCAGCGCGCTGGCCGGGCTCTGGTTCCTGGTCGAGGCCGGCGCGGCGCTGGGCATCCTTCCCGAGGGCGCGGCATCCACCCTGCGCCCGGCCTTCGCCTGGCTCGGCGCGCCCCTGGCTGTGCTGGCCGCGATCTACACCGCCTTCCTGTTCGCCCAGGCCGAGGGGCGCGACCTCTGGCAGAGCCCGCTGCTGCCCGCCCACCTGCTGACCCAGGCGCTGATGGCCGGGGCGGGCGCGCTGCTGCTCGTCGGCCTCGTCGTGGCCCTGCCCGCAGGTGTGCCCACCCTGCTCGGCTGGCTCTTCGGCGTCAGCCTGGCCGCCGACCTGTTCATGACCCTGGCGGGCGAGTTCGGCGTGCCCCACGCCAGCGAGGTGGCCGCCCGCGCCGCCCACGCGATCAGC
This sequence comes from Chloroflexales bacterium ZM16-3, assembly GCA_004138175.2. Lineage (GTDB taxonomy): Bacteria > Chloroflexota > Chloroflexia > Chloroflexales > Chloroflexaceae > Oscillochloris > Oscillochloris kuznetsovii. The sequence goes on from RYFE02000086.1 coordinate 8,081, forward strand.
CACGGCAAGTACCGCGCCCACTTCTGGCAGGGCAGCATCATGATCGGCCATATCCTGCCGCTGGCCCTGGTGATCCTGGCCGCTATCCTCCCCAGCCTCGCCGGACTCAGCCTCGCCGCCGCCGGGGTCGCTGCGATCGCCGGGCTCTACGCCTTCGAGTACGCCTTTGTGATGGCGCCGCAGGAGGTTCCGA
>RYFE02000087.1 GCA_004138175.2 Chloroflexales bacterium ZM16-3
ACGACTTGGGCCTTGAAGCTCGCAGTGTACGTCTTTTTCATAGACCTATTGTACGGAACCCTGGCCGCCTGAGTGTCTCAATTCTTGGGTCCAGTATACCCCGTGCTCCTTCGCCTCTTTCGCCGCCTCAAGGCCGTTCACGATCCGGCCCAGGCCCTCGTGGCTCTCGGTGCCAGCCAGGATAACAATCGCTAGTTTCATAGGCTCCTCAATGCATCTCCATCGTTCACGTGCGGACAACTCCTAGCTTACCCCGCCGCCTGAACGCCCTTCTGTGAGCCACCTCACAGAGCGTGACAGCGCGCTGCCAGCATACCCACCTTGTTGTTGTGTGTGCCACCTCACAGTTCTCTCGCCCATAGCAGGCTAGACTGAGCATAGACCTGGACGCGGGAATTAGCAACATAATCGAGGAGGAACGCACGATATCACCGGCCTGGTGTTCGCCTGGTTTGTCCGCCGCTAAGCATGAGTCCTCCTGTTTACTCGCGCGCGGGGCGGCCGCAGCCGCCCCGCGCTACGCCTCAGGATAGCGTCATGAAACCCCTGCGCGTCTATGTCTCAGCCACCTGCCGTATTTGTGATCGCACGCGTCAGATCGTCGCGGAGGTACGCACCCTGCGCCCGCACTACCCGATCGAGTTGGTCGATCTCGACCTCCCCGGTGCGTTGAAGCCAGCAGCGGTCTTTGGCACGCCGACCTACCTGCTCGGCGAGCGGATCATCTCGCTGGGCAACCCAGCCCCGCAGATCCTGCTCGATCTCCTCGACGCAGAGCTGACGCAGACGCCAGGAATCACCGCCATCCTTCCCATACCAACGCACTGATTGAGCACACCGAGGAGTGCGGCTGGCCGATGCGCTACAGCGGAGGTCGTCCGATTGCGAGGGGGCCTATCATGCAGGAGTGGGTTACGATCGCGCGCGAGCCGACCGTGGTGCGACGAGCGATCCGCATTGCCCTGATCGTAGGAACCTTGCTGATCGCAATTAACCACGGCGACGCGCTGATTCACGGGGCAGTCGGCCCGCTACGTCTGGCCCAAATGGCGCTCACCGTGTCGTTCCAGATGGCCTTTGGCATCGCGCAGTGCTCCTCATTGCGTATCACGAATAACCGACACCCGGCAGTATGCCAGCACTCGTGCCGCGCTTCTGTGGGCTCGCTCACAGAAGCCCCGCCCTCACCAGAGCCGCACGACCTCATCTTGCGCGAAGATCGGCCCGACCTTGAGATCGAGGCCCGCGCCGACGTAGAGCTGCGATGTGACGACCGCAGGCCGCAGCGGGTATCCGCTGCGGCCTGCGGTCGTCACATCGCGACTGAATGGGACGTTGGTGGCTAGATGCCCAGCTTCTGGGCCAGCGCCGCGTTGCTCGGCTCCACCAGCGTGCTGCCATCAGGGAAGATGATCGTCGGGATGCTCTGCATGCCGCGGTTCACCTGCATCACCACCGCCATGCCCTCAGGGTCGCGTTCCACATCGACCCATGTGTAGGCGACCTTCCGCTCATCAAGCAGGCGCTTCGCCCTCCGACAGTCGCCGCACCAGGTTGCGCCATAGATCGTCAGCATTTGCTGTTGCATTGTTCCCTCGCGTCTTTTCACTACGTTCCTGGGACACCTCTTGACGAGGGGCCGTGCGACGTCGTTGTCGGACGGCCCCTCTATGCGCGCTCGGTGAGAACGCCATAGCGCATGGTATAGCACGGCCCGGCGCGCCCAACTGTGATCCTGCCTACAGAAGCACACGGAGCGTGGCGCATGTGAGATGGCTCACAGTCCCGCCCCGCCGCCGCCGCTACACTGAGGCGGGCGATCCGGTGCATGGTGCGTGCCTCAGCTGCGTGTTGATCGCGCCGCGAGAACCTGCCCATGTCGGCGTAAGATCGTGCATCATGCGATCACTCTGAGCGATTGCAGCGCAGGAGACGGGCCGATACAAGGAGTCTGTATGAGTAACGATGTACGAGATCGCCTGCCCGATAAGGTGAGCTACCTGAGTAGCATGGATATCTTCCGCGACCTGGAGCACGCCGAGGTGGAGCTGCTCGGCATGCGGGCGCCTATGCAGCGCGTGCCGGTGGGCACGGTGTTGTTCTCGCCCGAGCAGGCGCCTGAGGTGCTATTCCTGCTGAAAGAGGGCCGGGTGCGCCTCTACCACCTCTCATCTGAGGGTAAGGCGCTCACCACGGCGGTGCTGGAGGCGGGCACGATCTTTGGCGAGATGGCCATGCTTGGCCAGCGGCTGCACCAGAGCTACGCCGAGGCGCTCAGTCCCTGCCTGCTCTGCCTGATGAGCCGCGAGGACGTGAAGGCGCTGCTGCTCAGCGACCCGCGGATCGCCGCACGGATCGCCGAGATCCTGGGCCAGCGCCTGATTAGCGCTGAGCAGCGGCTCTCTGACTTCGCCTTCAAGAACCTGCCACAGCGCCTCGCCAGCCTGCTGCTCCAACTGGCCCGTCCGCCTAAGGCGCGGATCTTCGGCGGCGCCGGCACGCCCGAGGTACCGTACACCCACGAGGCGATCGCCGAGATGGCCGGCACCTACCGCGAGACCGCCACGAAGATCTTCAACGAGTTCCAGACCGCCGGGCTGATCGAGCTCAAGCGTGGGCGGGTACTCATCCACGACCAGGACGGTCTGCGCGCCCTGAGCGAGGCGGTTGTCGGCTAGCTACGTGCCCAGCTCCTCGCGTAGGATCTCATCCCACACCTCAAACGGCTGCGCCCCGCCGAGTAGCTTGCCATTGATGAAGAAGGCGGGCGTGCCGAAGATCCGCAGGCGCTGGGCCTCCTCGAAGTCACGCTGCACGTGGGCCGCGTAGCGCCCCTCGGCGACACAGGCGCGGAGAACCTCCCCATCGAGAGCCAGCTCGCCCGCATAGGCCGCGAAGGCGCTCAGCGCCTGGGCATCGCTGCCGCTCCATGCCTCCGGCTCAAAGAACAGCTGGTCGTGCATCGCCCAGTAGGCCCCCTGGTCGCCGGCACACGCGGCGGCCTGCGCCGCCAGCGCCCCCTGCGGGCTCACCACCGGCAGATCTTTGTAGACGAAGTAGACCTTGCCGGTGTCGATGTAGGCGGCCTTGAGCTGGCGGAAGGTGCGCACATGGAACATGCGACAGAACTCGCAGCCGAAGTCGGCGAACTCGACCACGGTGATCGGCGCCTCCGGGTCGCCGAGCGCGGCGGTCGTCTCGCCGCCCAGGCGCAGGCGGGCCATGCTCGCCGTCACCGGACCGTCGGCGGTCTGCTGCACGCCGGGGGTCGGGCTAGGCGGCACTGGCGTCGCCGAGGGCGCGCTGGACAGGATGATCGGCGCGATGGTTGGCGCGCGGGTCGGGTCGGCATAGGGTGTGACGGTCGGCAGCCGGGTGGGGCTCAGTGGATCAAGCGCAGCGCTCCTCTGCGGCGTAGCGGCGCAGGCGGCCAGCACCACGAGCGCCAGCGCAGACCAGCGGCGCAGCGGGCGAGTGGGCATGCTTCCTCCTCATCGGTGATCGATAACCTTGGGGCTCCTCGCCTCTTGCGCCACCTGGGTGGCGGATATCCTCAGCATGCCTTCAATCGTGAGGATACTCTGTGAGGTAGCTCACAGTATTATCCCCCAAGTGCGGCTATGCTCCGTATACGGGGGCGGCTTCGCCGCAGAGTCGCCTCCGTGAAGGGCAAGGCTCTGATAAGGCTTCCGTAAGACTGCTGTAAGCATTGCCAGCTAGCGTTACGATGACAGACCCATGATGCGAGAGAGGGGAGCGCATGGCGCAGGGACCGGACCGCTACGACATCGCGATCATCGGCTCGGGCATCAGCGGCTCGACGCTGGGCGCCATCCTGGCGCGTCACGGCCTGAAGGTGATCATCTTCGAGGCCGGCAGCCACCCGAAGTTCGCCATCGGCGAGTCGATGATCCTGGAGACCTCGGAGACCATGCGGGCCATGGCCGAGCTCTTCGCTGTGCCCGAGCTGGCCTACTTCAGCTCTGAGAACTTCATCGCCCAGATCGGCACATCCCACGGCCTCAAGCGCCACTTCAGCTACCTGCACCACCGCGAGGGCCAGCCCCAGGATCTGGCCCGCTCGCTTCAGGCGGTCATCCCCCAGCGGCCCCACGGCTATGAGCTGCATATCCACCGCCAGGATAGCGACTATTTCCTCACCTCGGTGGCCGTGCGCTACGGCGCCACCGTGCTTCAGGGCACCCCGGTGCAGGATATCACCCTGCGCCCCGATGGGGTGGAGATTCTGACCAGCCAGGGCCAGACCTACGCGGCCGACTATGTGGTGGACGCGGGCGGGATGCGCTCGCTGCTGGCCGAGAAGTTCGGCTGGCGCGCGCGCGATCTGCGCACGCATACGCGCACGATCTTCACCCACATGGTCGACCTGCCCTGCTACAACCAGGTGGGCGCCTCACACCAGGAGTACGGCATCCCCTTCCCCGTGTCCGAGGGCACGCTCCACCACATCTTCCACGGCGGCTGGCTGTGGGTCATCCCCTTCAACAACCACCCTCGGGCCACCAACCCGCTGGTGAGCGTGGGGCTGCAGCTCGACCCGCGCATCCACCCGGCTCGGCCAGATCTGTCGCCTGAGCAGGAGTTCTTCGCCTTTATCGCGCGATTCCCGAGCATCGCGGCCCAGTTCCGCGAGGCGCGGGCGGCCCGGCCCTGGGCGCGCTCGGACCGGCTCCAGTACACGGCGACCCACGTGGTAGGCGAGCGCTGCTGCCTGCTTGGCCACGCGGCCGGCTTCATCGACCCGCTCTACTCGAAGGGGCTCTACACCACGCTGATGAGCACGGCCCTGCTGGCCCACCTGCTGCTCGACGCCCAGCGCGCCGGCGACTACGCCACGGCACGCTTTATGCCGCTGGAGGAGCTGACCCTGCGCTTCGTGGCCGCCCACGACCGGCTGGTCGCCAACTCGATCACATCCTGGTCGAACGATAAGCTCTGGGAGGTCTACGCGGTGCTCTGGCTGACCGGAGCCTACCTGGAGTACATCAAGCTGCTGAGCACGCGCGGGCTGTCGAAGAGCAGAGACGACTACTTCGCTACGGTGGCCGGGCTGCGCATGGTTGGCGGTGGCTTCGCTGCGTTCGACGAACTGGCCGACCGGGTCGATACGCTGATCGAGGCGGTGGACCCCGGCGACGAGGCGGCGGTGGATCGGGCGGTGGCCGAGATCCGTGCGGCTTTCGCGGCGGTGCCCTGGATGCCGTGGGCCTTCCAGCAGGTGCTAGCCGGCAGCAACCACCTGCCGGCCAACAAGCTGCGCCTGAGCCTGCTCAAGCAAAACACTGGGTTTATGGGCGGCGGGGCCTACCGCAAACACTTCTTCGGCGACGCCTCGCTGGCTGAGGTGGCGCGCTTCTTTGTGCGCGAGAGCCTGACGTACTCGACCGCAGCACAAACGATACGGAAGCGCCTCAGCTTCCGGCGGCGGCGCGCGGCCCCAGCTGCTGCGCGGGCGCCACGTGTGCGATCGTGAGCCGGCTCACCTTCGACCTACTGCGGAGCCGATACACTGCGATCAGGGACGAGGCATGGCGGATCGACGAAGGAGCCCCGCGCAATGATTGACAAAGCCCTGCGTGAGTCAAAAGAGTTCACGATGGCCCTGGCGGTGCGCGGGCCGATCCGCCGCATCCATCCCACCACGGTCACGGTGCTTGCCGCCGTCGTCGGCGTAGCGGCGGCCGCCGCCGCCTGGCAGGGGGCCTCCATGCCGGCCCTCGGCCTCTGGGCGGTCAATCGGGTGCTCGATGGCCTCGACGGCACGCTGGCCCGCCTCACGGGCAAACAGAGCGACCTGGGCGCCTACCTCGACATTGTGCTCGACCACCTGATCTACGCCGCCATCCCGCTGGGGCTGGCCGCCGCCGCCGGAACGCCGGCCGCGCTGCTGGCCCTGGCCGCGCTGCTGGCGAGCTTCTACATCAACGGGGCCAGCTGGATGTACCTGGCGGCCATCCTGGAGAAGCGCCAGGCCGGGGCCGCCGCCAAGGGCGAGATCACCAGCGTCATCATGCCCGCCGGCCTGATCGAGGGCGCCGAGACGGTGGTCTTCTACGCGCTCTTCCTGCTCCTGCCCGGCGCGATCATCCCGCTGTTCTGGCTGATGGCCGCCCTGGTGGTCGTCACCGCCGCCCAGCGCGTGGCCTGGGCGATCCGGGCGCTGTAATCGGGCTTCGCCCCAAATCCCTATGTGTGCTGTCTGCGCGGCGAAGCCGCGCAGACAGCACAAAAATCTATCGTGGGGGCGGCTCCGCCGCCCCCGCACCCCCACCGCGAGGTGATGGGAGGGAACGCTATGTCTGAGACACTCGCCGCCGGCCGCGCCCAGGGCTGGCTGGACCGCCACTGGCAGAAGCTGGTCGCCGCCATGATCTGGCTGGCCCTGGCCGGCAGCTTCCTGGCCTACAGCGTGATCGCCAGGCGCTCGCCAACGGAGACGGTCGGCGACCTGCTGGGGCTGCTGCGCACGCCGCTCGGCCCGCTGCTCTACATCCTGATCTACACCCTGCGCCCGCTGGCCTTCTTCTCGGCGATCGTGGTCACGCTGCTCGGCGGCGCGATCTGGGGGCCGGTCTGGGGCACGCTGTTCGTGGTGATCGGCTCGAATATGTCGGCAACGCTGGCCTACGGCTTCGGGCGGGTGTTTGGCCAGGGCCTGCTGCCCGAGGGCGAGCGCGACGGCGGCTTCGTCAGCCGCTACGCCGGGCGCCTGCGCCAGAACGCATTCGGCACCATCCTGGTGATGCGCCTGATCTACCTGCCCTACGACCTCGTCAACTATCTGGCCGGCTTCCTGCGGGTGCCCTACCGGCCCTACATCCTGGCCTCGCTGCTCGGCTCGCTGCCCGGCACCCTGACCTTCGTGCTGGCCGGGGCGTCGCTGAATATCGAGAATATTCTGGCCGGGCGCTTCGCGATCTCGGCGATCAACCCCTGGACGCTGGTGCTGTCGGCCGTGCTCTTTGTGGGCGGGATCGCCTTCTCGCGCTGGCTGAGGCGTCGTGAGGGGTAGGGTATCATGAGATACGGACGCAGCGCGCTGCGTCCCTACGGGGAAATATACACACGATGCTGGAGTCATTTCACACAATCGTGATCGGGGCCGGATCAGGCGGCCTGACCGTGGCCGTGGGACTGGCCAACCTGGGCAAATCGGTGGCCGTGATCGAGGCACTACACGTGGGCGGCGACTGCACCAACGTGGGCTGCGTGCCCTCCAAGACCCTCATCCACCAGGCCGAGCTGCATGGCGCAGAGAACCCCGCGTCGACGCTGGCGGAGGTGCGCCGCAAGCGCGACGCCCTGCGCGACAAGGAGACCCACGAGTTCGGCGAGGTGCAGAACCTGAGCCTGATCTTCGGGCGGGCGCGCCTGATCGACCCGCACCGCGTCGCGGTGGCCACGTTGGCGGGCGGCGAGCGCACGCTGCACGCCGCCCATATCGTGATCGCCACCGGCGCGCGCCCGCGCACGACATCTATCCCCGGCCTCCCCGCAGCGCGCCAGCTCACCAACGAGACGGTCTTCGAGATCCCCAACATCCCGCGCCACCTGGCCATCCTCGGCGGCGGCGTGATTGGCATGGAGCTGGCCTTCGCCTTCCGCAAGCTCGGCAGCCGGGTGACGGTGGTGACCACGGCGCCCCGCGTGATGGACAAGTTCCTGCCCGAGGTGGCCGAGGCCCTGGGCGAGTCGCTCGACCGCCACGGGATCGCGGTCTACGCCGGGGCCAGCGCAACGTCCTACGACGAGGCGACCGAGACGCTGCGGATCGACCAAGGTGGGCGGGTGATCAGTCTGGAGGGCGTGGATTATGTCCTGGTGGCGATCGGCCGGCAGCGCAACACCGAGGGCCTGGGCCTGGAGGCGGCCGGCGTGGCCTACAGCGCGCGCGGCGGCATCGGCGCCGACAGCTTCGGGCGCACCAGCGTGCCGCACATCTACGCCATCGGCGACGTGACCGGCACCTCGGCCTTCACCCACTCGGCCAACGCCCAGGGCCGCCGGGTGACGCAGCGGATCGCCTTCCCCTTCCTGCCCGCCCGCGCCCCCGAGCCCTTCTACCCGAGCGCCACCTTCAGCGACCCCGAGGTGGCCACCGC
>RYFE02000088.1 GCA_004138175.2 Chloroflexales bacterium ZM16-3
ATCTGATCGCCTCTGTTCGAACCTTCAGGTAAATTTCTTTACCTGAAGGCTCGAACAGAGGCCCGGTTTACCGCATAAACTCGTTCGAACCTTCGCGTAAAGTACCACCCTATTTCTGGATGCCTGATTGTCACACGGGCATAAGACTATGGCCGATGGGCCGGGGTTGCGAGCGAAGCTCCTCCCTTCGACGGATATCTACCGCCCGCAAAGTGCCCTCGCTACGCCGCCGCGCGGGCGCAGCCAGATGATCAGGCCCATCCCGGGCTTCGTTAAACTAAGCCAGTCAGTCGCCTGACCGAATCGTCTTCAAAACCGGACGTGAAACTTTCGCATCATCCGGCTCCTCAGCTATCTGGCTGTTGTCTTCAGCACCTTGTCCGGCGCAGGAGCCATCCTGCGCCGTTTTCACATCGTGGCAGTGGCGATGGATCAGTTGGAGATTGCGGTGGCTATGGTCGCCCCCGCAGCTGCGTGGGAGGAGATGCTCAACCTCCAGCAGATCCTCGCTTCGGAAATACAGCCCACAGAGCGCACATCGCCCCTTCTGGCGGCGCACCATGGCGGCTACCCGCGGTGGTGCGTTAGGGTGACGGCCCATCCGTATCGTCCAGTAGCTCCCGTCTCCATCGTAGGGGCTCTTTGCCCCTTGCACTTTCACATGCCGCCGGATCGGCGTGCGGCTATGCTGGTACAGTCGCAGCCCCTCTGGTGCTTCGAATGTCCAGATTCCGCGAGACAGATGCCAGTACCGTTCAGCAATCCATCCCCGTGACTTGTGCGGATGGCGCCGCTGTGCCCAGGCCCGTAGCGTCAGGTACACGTGATGCCCCATGACCGAGAAGGCGTGGCTGGAGGTGACGGTTGCGTAGTAGTTTGTCCAGCCGCGTATCACGGGGTTGAGGTGCTGGATGAGCGCCGCCTGGGGTGCTGCGGTGTGGCGGTCAATGATGCGGGCAAGCGCGTCCTGATGCCGCTGGAGCGCGGCTTTGCTCGGGGTGATGAGCGTGGTGAAACGCAGCCGGGTCGGGTGACGGCCGCCCGTTTTTCCTGCGTGTGTTTTCCCGACCGGGAATTGACGCACGTGGAAGCCCAGGAAGTCAAACCCGACGTTCCCGTCGGTGGGTGTGAGCGTATGCGTGATGCGGGTTTTGCTCGGCTTGAGTTCCAGACCGAGATCACGAAGCCAGGTGGTGATGCGTTGGTGGCAGGCGGCGAGCTTGACCAGAGCCTGGGTGGCCCGGTCGCGCATGACGGGGATGCCGAGGGGTCGCTGCTCGGTGGGGTTGCCGGGCTTGGGGATCCAGACCCGGCGAGTTGGTCGCGCAGGATGGTGAATAGTGAGGGAAGTGGCCAGGGCTTCGCGCTGCGGCGGGGGAAGTGATTTTACGCAGTAGAGCAAAAGGAACGCTGTCACCCTGAGCGAAGCGAAGGGTCCCGGTCGGGATTCTTCGCTTCGCTCAGAATGACAGGTAAACGTCACAGCGTTCCTTTTGCGGTACTGCGATTTTACGCAATACCGCAGAAGTAGGCCCCCACCCGAGATTCGTGTCACCAGCCGCATTAGGCGAGAACGTGTAGGCTCATGCCCCTATCCTCGTGGGCCTGATTCGTACGAGAAGGAACATTCTGCGGCAAGAGCAAGTGCTGTGGAGGCCCAATGAGCGAGAGCAAGGCAGCTATCGAGAACGGTAACACCGCCAACCAAGCAGCAGCGCAATGCTCAGCAGCAAGCGATGGCTTGCACGAACAACCTGACGCTGACGCTCAGTGCGCATTGTGGCTGCCTCAGCCTCGTAGCATGTCCATAGCTGCGTCCGGTGGTTCTGCGATCATGTTCAAATGAACGATGCTGTAGCTCATCAATATATAGATATTTTATGAACCGTCTTTCACTAATAAAAAATCCTAATACGTGCTTATTTTTTTGCCATAAAAGCAGGTGTCATTTATACTCGTGAAATCACTACGATGTTGTTCGCAGCACAGCTATACCGTCCCACCTGTTGTAAATCGATATATCACGCGAATAGGTTAGCCGCATGGATAGATTAGGAGACCGTTACGTCCTGGGGACTACTTCGCCAAGGGCCTCAGGGGGCCAGTGGAGCATCTGGCCGCGGCAGAGCTGCGCCATGGGCAGGCTGGCCACGTCGTAGCCGGCCAGTTCGAGCGGACACTTGCCTCGGATCCGCTTCTGCGCGTCCGGCGTGAACGGCGTGAAACGGTAGCACCACTCGAAGACCGCCAGGTAGGTCTGCGCCGTGGTGATCGTGTCGAAGCCGCAGAAGGTCTGGTAGTGCTGGTCGAAGCGCCGGTTCACCAGCTCGGCCGTGTTGTTCGTCTTGGGGATGCGTTCGCTCCCGATGGCGTGATTGCCTTCTATGAGTGGGACTTCGACGGCGACGGGGTATTCGACGTTGTGACCGCCGATCCCACCACGACCTACACCTACCCCGCCGCATTCAGTGGGGAGGCCACCCTTCGGGTGACCGATGAGCGCGGCTTGAGCGCGATCGCCATGGCCCAGGTGGAGGTGGCGGGGACGACCGTGACTCCGACACTGACCCGAACTGCGACGGCTACCGCGACCCAAACCGCGATGTCCACACCCACGATGACACCTACGCCGACCGCAATCACAGCCAGCGTGATCGATGATTTCAACCGGGCGAATGGGGTGATCGGCGCATCATGGACGGGCAGTACTAGCGCCTATGGGATCGACGCAAACCAACTGGTGATCGACGGCGATGACGCCGCGATCTTTTGGGCCACCCCCTTTGGCACCGATCAGGAGGTGTCGGTCACGCTGAGTACGGTTGACACGGCGAGTACGGAGATCGACCTACTGCTGAAGGCCCAGGATAGCAGTGGCTGTAATGTGCTGGAGGTTTGGTACCAACCGGCCCGGGGAACGGTGGAGGTGTGGACGTGTACCGGCACCAACACGTGGGTACAGCACGGGAGCGGCCTGGCGGCGAGCTTTAGCGCGGGGGATCGCCTGGGCGCACGGGTAACGGCCAGCGGCATCGTGACGGTGCTGAAAAATGGGACGAACCTCGGCAGCATCACGGTCGCGAGCAGCTGGCCCTATCTCAACCAGGGCGGGATGATCGGGCTCTGGAATATCAACAGCACCAACCACTTTGACGACTTCGCTGGGGGCACCGTGAGTAGCGGCGCGGTGCCTCGACGGGGGCCGGCGGTTGCGGCTGCTGCGGGCGGGCGAGCTTACCTGTCTGCTGGGCAAAATGGGGAGTGAGGAGCATGACTTCGGCAAATCAGGGCGGAATGATCGGTATATCCACATGGCAGATCTGAGGTGCAATGGACAGTCCAGGGATGCTGCTCATCGCCCCCTCCTCTCAACGGCAGGAGGCTCCTGCACGTCAGAAGTATGAGCGCTATCCCTTCACAATGTCTATGGCTTGGCCGATGCTTGTTGCGCAACCCGTGGGCCAATAGCAGTGCCTACACGATAACGATTGATGTGGCTGGTGACACGAATGTCGGGTGGGGGCCAAGTACACGAAGCCTCACGAGACCAGGTCCGGCCCGGCCACCAGATCACCGCTGGTACTGTGCTTTCTGGTTGCCGATGACGTGTCGAATCTGCCCCGTGCGATCACCGCCGCCGCTGCGGCAGTTTCGCTAGTCTCCAGAATAAGCCACGTCCTGTGTATAATACACAGGACGTGGCTTATTCTATGGGAGGCGACATGTTTGTTGATCGCGTGCAAGAACTGGCATTTCTCAATCGGGTGCTGACCCGGCGGCGGCCCGGCCCGGCCCAGATGCTGCTGCTCTACGGGCGCCGCCGGGTCGGCAAAACCAACCTGCTCTTGCGCTGGGCCGAGCAGAGCGGGCTGCCGATCACCTTCTGGACCGCCGAGAAGGAGCCGGCCGCCCTCCAGCGGCGCAAGTTCTACGCGGCCCTGGTCAGCATGCCCATCGCCCGCGCGCCACTGTTTGAGAGCTGGGCCGAGGTCTGGGCGGCGGCGGCCGATGTGATCGCCGACACACGGCGCATCCTCGTCCTCGACGAGCTGCCCTACGCCATCGAGTCCGACCCCGCCGCCCTCTCGGCCCTGCAGCACGCCTGGGACCATCGCTTCCAGCACATGGAGACGGTGATCGCGCTCTGCGGTTCCCAAGTTCGGGTGATGGAGAGCATCCAGGGCGCGCAGTCGCCGCTCTTCGGCCGACTGACCGGGCGCTGGCACCTCCAGCCCTTGCCCTTTTCCGCCCTGCGAGACTTCTTCCCCGCGTGGTCAGTTGAGGAGCGGATCGCCGCCTACGCGGTGGTTGGCGGCATCCCGGCATATCTCGGCTGGCTCGACGCGGAGCTGAGCCTGGCAGAGAACATCCGCCAGGTCATCCTCGACCCTGGCAGCATGTTTGGTGCCGAGCCAACCTTCCTGCTCTATGATGAGCTGCGCGAGCCGCAGCCGCACCTAGCCATCCTCAAGGCGATCGGTGCCGGCGCGCACACCCTCGACGAGATCAAGAACAGCGCTCTGATCCCCAAGGCGCACCTCTCGTCCTACCTGGTGCGGCTCCAGGATCTGAAGCTGGTCGAGCGGCGGCTACCGGCGACGGTGCCCCTGGCCGAGCAGCGCACCTCGCGCAAGGGGCGCTACCACCTGCGCGACGCCTACTTCCGCTTCTACTTTCGCTTCCTGGCCCCGCACCACGACCGGCTGGCCATTGCGCCGCAGGAGGCGCTCCAGCTGATCCAGGCGAACCTGCGGGCCTTCGTTGGGCAGACGGGATTTGAGGAGCTGTGTCGCCAGTGGGTGGCCGAGCAGGCTCAGGCGGGCGCACTGCCACTCACACCGACCGTCGTGGGGAGCCACTGGAGCCGCAGCGTGCAGGTGGACGTGGTGGCGATCAACTGGCAGGCCCACGCCATCCTGCTGGGTGAGTGCAAGTGGGGCGCAGACGAGGTGGATCGGGCGGTGGTGCGCGAGCTGGTCGAGCAGAAGGCCCCGAAGCTGCTGGCGGAGCTGCCTGATCATGGGCATGGCTGGACCGTCCACTACGCCCTCTTCGCCCGGCGCGGGTTCACCGCCGAGGCCCGGAGCGAGGCCGCGCGCCACGGGGCGCTCCTTGTCGACGCGGCGCGGCTGGACGCGGAGCTGTGCTGAATAGGGCTATAGTCCAACGCCACCGCGTGCTGTCTCTCGATGGCGCAGGTGGCCGTGATCGCTGCTGTCGATGACGACCGAGGCCCAGTTCTCATTGATGGAGAAGTCGATGTTCTGATATGCCTCGCGCAGCCGCTCCGAGACGACCTGCACCTGCAAGGATGCGCCGCGCGTGTTCGCCCCGGGCGTCTGCTCGTAGCATAACTACGCCGTCATTAGTGACAAGACAAGGTTTCAGAAGGGCCAAGTTTGTTAAATGTCAACTAGAATTCCGTGGGGCCTCACGGGAGAATCTTACAATCCCAGCCCGTAAAGCCCAGGAGCTTTAGCCCTGGGAGCCGTCACGTGGCGGCTGGTGACAGTAACGTTTGTATAGGCCCAAGTTGTACAGCCATGGCTTCCTGGTGCGATAGAGCCGCTGCTGGTTTTCGCGTTGGAGCCAGTTTTCAACCCGGATCACCAAAAGTGCGCAAGAGCCACTTGACAACCGTAATTTATACTGGGCATGACCCTGCCAGCGGACGGCCACGCATGGGGGGCTGGCGGCGAAACGTGCCCCGCTCAGCGGCGCAGCACTTGCAGCGAAGTAGCCTGGTTATCGCCGACCACACTGTCTGTCAGATCTGGGGCATCGCTGCGAAATTCAGACCACGCTCCGCGAAAGGCCAGATCGGCGTGCAGTCTGGCGCTGTATGGCCCGACGATACGAATTGAGGAGGCGATATCATTGAAGTCGAAGACTCGTAGGTCGGGTATGTCGCCGACAAACTTCCGGCACCGCCCCTGATACTGCGGATCCTGATAGAGGTAGACGCCCTCGCCCACACAGGCGATGGTATCAGGTAGGTCGCCCTGGCGTACCTGGATCGAGGTAGCCTGGTTATCGCCGATTGGGTCGTCGGCCAGGCTCGCGTTGTTGCCTTCGACGCTGCTGGCGAGGCCGGTGAATCTCAGATCGCGATAGAGGGTGGCGGTGTAGTCGCCAACGACCCGGATGGATGAGGCCTGATCGTCGAAGCCGTAGATCCGCAGGTCGGGCGCGTTCGTGGTGAGCTTGATGCAGCGCCCCAGGTAGCTGTCGTCTGCATAGACATAGATGCCCGGCCCGTCGTCACAGGCCACGGGCGATGCTGCGCTGGGTTCCCGCACGCGCAACGAGGTAGCCTGATTATCGCCGACCGCATTGTCTGCGAGATCCGGGTCATCATCTCGGATGTCGGAGCTGACGCCTGTAAAGTCAGGCTCGCGGAAAAGCATCGCGCTGTAGCCGCCCACCAGTCGCACGGCGGAGGCCAGATCGTCGAAGCCGTAGGGTCGCAGGTCAGGCGTGTCGGCAGTGAACCGGAGGCAGCGCCCGAGATACTGTGGATCCTGGTAGAGATAGACGCCCGGTCTGCCGTCACAGGCAATTTCTGAGGATGGCGCGGCGCGTCGGATCTGGAGCGAGGTGGCCTGGCCGGCGCCCACAGCGCTCATGGCGAGGTCAGGCATGTCGCGGGCGATCTCCGCGCTAACGCCGGTGTATCCGGGGTCGCGGTAGAGTGTCACCGCCCAGTCGCCGACGAGGTAGAGCGAGGCGGCGGTATCGTCAAAGGCATAGCTGCGCAGGTCGGCCACATCGTTGATGAATCGCTGACACAGCCCCTGGTACTGCGCACGCTCGTAGAGGTAGACTCCCGCGCCGCCGTCGCAGCTGAGCGCCGAGGTGTACCTGCCACGCTGCACGCGCAGCGCGCTCGCGCGATCCCTGCCGATACGGTTATCGGCGAGATCGCTGTCATTCGCGATGAACGTCGACGCGTCGCCAGCGAAGTTTCGGTCGGCGTACAGCGTGGCGGTCCATATGCCCACAAAGCTGATCGATGAGATAGTGTTATTAACGCCAGACGTGCCCAGGTCGGCCATGGTGGCGGCAAAGCGCAGGCAGCGCCCGCCGTAGCCGGGGAGATCGTAGAGGTAGACGCCCTCCTGCCCATCGCAGAGCTGATCGGAAGGCACGACGCCGGGCCATACCCGCACAGAGCTGGCGCGATTATCGCCCACGGCATTATCGATCAGATTGGGGTCGTCGCCGCTGAAGATCGTGGAGGCACCACTAAAATTTGCATCTGCATAGAGCACGACGGTCCAAACCCCATCCATCCGGATCGAGGAGACGGCATCATCAAAGCCGAAGCTGCTGAGATCGCCCACATGGCTGCTGAGGCGCAGGCATCGCCCACTATGGTTCAGCCCCGTGTAGAAGTACACGCCAGTGGACCCGTCGCAGCGATAGCCGGTTGGCTGGGCTGCGGTCGGTCGCGGCGAGATGCTGGCGCAAATGACAAGTATCGCTGCGAGCAGGGCGGCGGCTCGTCGCAGAAAGCGTTGCATGAGATCTAGCCCTTTCCGCGCCCTGGCGACGGGGGCGGCGTCATACGGGGGTTGTC
>RYFE02000089.1 GCA_004138175.2 Chloroflexales bacterium ZM16-3
AAGGGTGTTCGGGATCACCAAAAGTGCGCAAGAGCCACTTGACAGCTGGAATTTACATGTGAGGAAGGAGACCATTGGGTTTATGTCTCCGTCCCCCGGAGGGGCGCTGGGTAAGGCTGAGGGTGGGTGACGAGCCCTGTGAAGAGCCATCAGGAGAGTCTCCGTCCCCCGGAGGGGCGCTGGGTAAGGCTGAGGGACTGGACGGACTTCATCGCTAAACTGAGCGCCATGGTCTCCGTCCCCCGGAGGGGCGCTGGGTGCTGCTGAGCAGTGGCTGATCATCTGGGGGGACATCCTCCCAGACAGTGTCTCCGCCCCCCGGAGGGGCGCTGGGTGCTGCTGAGCCGAAAGGGGGGAACTGGTGATCGAAAGCAGTGTCTGGTCTCCGTCCCCCGGAGGGGCGCTGGGTGCTGCTGAGGTAATCGCCCTCTTGGCGATTATCTGGATACTGCTCGAAGTCTCCGTCCCCCGGAGGGGCGCTGGGTGCTGCTGAGCGGCAACGGTCGAGGCGTTCTTCGGTGGGTTCCCGTTCGTCTCCGTCCCCCGGAGGGGCGCTGGGTGCTGCTGAGTCGTTCGCAACGAGAACGACGAGAAGTGCTGCGGTGCTCTGGTCTCCGTCCCCCGGAGGGGCGCTGGGTGCTGCTGAGATAACCAACCGGGATGCGGTAGCATAGTGCCACGATTCGTCTCCGTCCCCCGGAGGGGCGCTGGGTGCTGCTGAGTAACAACGACTGTTAAAGATAATACTAATCAGGTTGTGTCTCCGTCCCCCGGAGGGGCGCTGGGTGCTGCTGAGTTTTCTGGTTGAATTGAATGGTCGATTCTGGGGGTATGTCTCCGTCCCCCGGAGGGGCGCTGGGTGCTGCTGAGTCCCTCTTCTCGTAATCTCGAGCGGCGATGCGCTGTATGTCTCCGTCCCCCGGAGGGGCGCTGGGTGCTGCTGAGGGCCTCGCGTCACACGCGCTGCGTGTTTGCCGCGTCAGGGCAAGCTAAACGCGCGCTGTCAAATGACTGGCTTTGCTGTATCGGTTGGTAAGGTACGACCAACTCCGGGGTATATTAGCGGCCGGCGTCCGTCTGGGCGGTCATCGGTGCGCCGGCGCGGGGAGGACTCGGCGGCAGGGGCGCGGGGTCCGGTGAGCGCACCCCGCGCCCCCTCCGCCGAGTCGCGCGCGTGCGCTCAGGCGGCCGCATAGCGGTCGCGGCCACGGGCCGCCGCCCGGTCGCCGCTGGCGATGGCGCGGGACTGGCCCAGCCCGCGCGCGGTGCCCGCGCCGATCCCGCTGTAGAAGGCGAACTGCGCCAGCGCCTCGATGCATCCGGCCAGCAGCGGGTCGTGCTCGCGGGCGATGTAGGTGCAGCGCCCGAGCACGCCGACCTGCGGCACGCCGTTCTTGCTCACCTCGATGCCGGTGCGCAGGTCGAACTTGCTGGCGATCAGGCTCTCGGCGGCGTAGCGCCGCACCTCGCCCGGCAGCGGCAGCGGCGCGCAGGCGTTCCAGCGGTCGAGCAGGCTGCCGAAGACCAGCTCGGGGGTGGGCAGCGGCTGGCACAGCCCGCGCTGGCGGAAGCTCACCGGCGAGCTGAACTCCAGCGTCCAGCGGCCCGGGCCGCGCTCGGCGCGCTGCAGCGCCTGCTCCATCAGGCGGGTGTAGCTCTCCCCGCCCGCCCAGATGTCGGCCCTGGCCCGCGCGGTGATCCGCTCGACGGCCCAGTCCACGCCGCCGAAGCGCAGCTCCTCCGGCGGCGCGGCGAGCCACGCGTCCGCCAGATCCTCGGTCTCGTTGGTCAGCAGGGTGACGCGCAGCCGCTGGCTGCGCTCCGGGCACACGTGGCTCTCGCCGCCGGTGTCGGGCCGGCTGAGCGGGTTGCTCACGGTGATCGGGCGCAGCTCGTTCGCGGTGTGCAGCCGCGCGGCCAGCTCGGGGTCGCTGGCGGCGATCAGCTCCATCACCATGGCGTGGGCGACCCGGCCCATGCCGCTCGGCACCCGCGCGGTGTGCTGCGGTCGTAGGGTGAAGACCAGGGCAGTTGGCATTGGAAGATCCCTTTCTAGGTGTGGCTGAGCGCCAGTGCGATCAGCCCCCCAATGGGCTGGCGCAGATCGTTGGTGTGGACAATCACGGCGTCGTTGTCGCGCGGGCGGTAGATAGCCACCCACGCGGCGTCGGCGTAGGCGCGCACGAGGCCGCACCACAGCCAGTTCGGCAGCCGCCCGTCGAGCACGACGCCCTGCCCGGTCGCTATCGGCGGGATCGTGAGCCCTGCGGCCTCCTCTGGCTCGATATAGCCGCGCGGCAGGGCCAGCTCCACGCGGGTCAGATCGGGTCGGTCAGTACGTGCGGCGATGCTGATGATCGCGTCGCGCGGATCGCCGCCGAGGGTGAGTATCGGCGGGCTGATCCAGCCGTAGCGCGCATCGAAGATCTCGAAGCGCTGCGGGTGGCTGAAGGCCGCCAGCGCGGTGTAGAGCCATGTCGGCCCCGCGCCGTAGACGGCTAGCGGCTCGCCATCGGGCAGGCTGGCCAGCAGCGGTAGCAGGTCGTCCGGCTGCCAGGCGTTGCCGTCGCGCGGCGGTAGCGGGTAGATCGCGCGCTCGATATGTAGCACCAGCTCGATGTCGGTGAGGGCAAGGTGGCTGCGGTAGAGCTCGTCGGCGCTGTAGGCGCAGATCTGCGCAATCCGGCTGGCCAGTGCAGCAAAACAGGGGCCTGCGGGTGATAATTCAGGAGTGAGGCCGGAAATGACCCCGTATAACACGCCGGTGGCGTTTATAATGGATGCAACGCCGTAGCGATCCGAGATGAGATCCGCCACCAGAACCAGGCCACTGCCCTCGATCAGCGCCCGCCAGGGCGCGAGATCGCCACCCTGCGCGGCGATCAGCACCGCGTGGGTGCATACGTCCGCCAGCGACTCGATCTCAGCGGACAGCTTGCCGCCCGCGTCCACGAGCAAGGGCAGGTGCCGCCCGGCAATCGCCTGATGCAGCGCGACGGCCAGATCCGGCGTCCAGTCCGTCTTCGCCCGGCGCCGTAGCGCCGTCGCGATGGCAGGATCTGACTCGTAGCTCCAGCCGCCCTCGCCATCAGGGCTGGCCCGCAGCGCGTAGTGGGCGACCCCGCGCTGACGCAGGGCCTGGCTCAGGCGATAGACCAGCATGCTCTTGCCCGAGTGCGGCGGGCCACCGACGAGGATCGCGGGAAATAGTGGTGCCATCGACTCTCCCTCACGCGCTTGGAGGTGTGCGACGATGCCGACAGCTCACCCGTGTGTCTATGTGGCAACGCTCGGCGGACAGCCCCAGATTGTGACGCTGGCCCTTGACCGTCTGCTCGCCCAGGGTGAGCCCATCACCGAAGCAATTATTGTCCATCTCTCGCCCGCAGAGCCGCGCTATGGCCGGGCGCTGCGGCGCGTCGCCGATGAGTTTCGCGGCGAGTGCTACGCCGGCCAGCGCATCCGCTTCCGGCCGCTGGTGGTGTCGGTCGGCCCGCAGGCCGCCAGCGACCTGCGGGCCGACCGCGCGGTGACCAGCGCGCTGGATACGCTGCAGACCCTCATCCGCCAGCTCAAAGCGACCGATGCCCAGATCCACCTGTGTATTTCTGGCGGTCGGCGTCTGCTCGGGATGCTGGCCCTCTCGGCGGCGATGCTCTACTTCGACCGATCCGATATGATCTGGCATTTGTCCTCGTCCGATAAGATCCGCGCCCGCACGGCGGAGGGCAGCCTGATGCACCTGCCCGACCACGCCGACGCCCAGCTGGTGCGGGTCCCGGTTGAGCCCTGGGGCCATCTCTTCCCCGCCCTGCGCACGCAGCGCGATCCAGATTTCAGCAGCGCGATCAGCCGCCGTCGCCGCGATGTGGACGCGCCGGATCAGGCGCGCTGCCAGCAGGTCTACGAGAAGCTCACCGAGCGCCAGCGCGAAGTGCTGCAGCTGCTTGTCGCGGGCGTCACCGTCCAAGAGATCAGTGCGCGGCTCTGCATTGTGATCAGCACGGTTCATGCGCATAAGAAACAGATCTTCGCGGAGAGCGCGATCTCCTGGGAGCTGCCGTTCGACGCGCGCGCCGATGCCCGCTGGCTGCGTAAGAAGTTCCTCGCCTTTTTTGACGCGCGATCTAAGCCGCTGGCCTAGCATCACCCCCTCGTAGTGTAGCAAGGCATCGTCAGAGTCGAACGCGACTCGACTCGACTCGTGATGCGACTCGAGTCGAATCCGCGTGCCCGCAGGCCAGGGTAGCATAGGCGGCATGGCGTGGCAGGCGTCGGCCTGCATGTGTCATAGCAAACTCGGCTTGATCATGTGCATCAGGGGGTTCATAGGGCGTCCACGTCTCCAGCCCTCCCAGGTTGCACGGAGTATGCGATGAACCAATCGCTCGTTGCCTTCGACACCGATCGCATTAAGGACTATGTCTTCGCGTCCGACGCCCTGCGCGACATCCGGGGCGCCAGCAGGATCCTCGACCAGCTGAACCGGGAGAAGTTGCCAGCCCTCGTCGGTGCCGATGCGCAGGTGGCCTACGCCGCCGGCGGGTCGGCGCTCTTCGCGCTGCCGAGCGACCAGGCCGAGGCGGCGATCACGCGCGTGCGCCAGGCCTACGCCGAGGCCAGCGGGGGGGCCGCGACGATCACGGGGGTCGAGCTGCCCCTGCCGGCGGGCTTTGATCTACAGACGGGCGACATCCGCCCGCTATGGCGGCTGCTCGGCGACCGGCTCGCGGCGGCGAAGAGCCGTAACCCGCCCTACCTGGCCTCGGTCAGCCACCCGCTCATCCGCTACGATGCGGTCGATGACGCCCGCTACGCGGCGGTGCTCGACCAGGCCGAGGGCAGCCTGATCAGCGAGGTGAGCTGACTGAAGCGCGCGCGCAACCGGGCCATCCGCAGCGAGGCCGACGCGAGGCGTGAGCCGATCCCCGAGAGCTTCGAGGAGATCGCCGCCTCCTCGCGCCCCCAGGGCTACTTCGCCCTGGTGGTCGCCGACACCGACCCGGAGGTTGGCGGCGAGCGCGAGACCTATCGCACGCCGCTGGCGGATCTCGCCGAGATCTGGGACTTCCTGCCAGGAGATGCCGATGCAGCCTAAGCAGCCCGCGAGCGGGCAGACCGACCGGATCGATGTGCAGTATCGGCTGCACTTCACCAGCCCCTTTCACTTTGGCACCGGCCTGCGCGCCGGCCTCGTCCACCGGGCGGTCGCGCGCCAGCGCGACGGCATGCCCTACGTGCCCGGCTCCACCCTGAAGGGGGTTCTGCGCGACCAGGCCACCCAGATCGCGGCCGTGCTGGGAGTCGCCGCCCGCACCCCGCACCCCCTCGGCGACGATGATGTGGGCGAGTTCGCGCCGCGCAGCGACATTGTGGCCCGCATCTTCGGCTCGCGCGTGGCGCCTGGCGAGGTCTTCTTCGATGACGCCCTGCTCTGCGCAGAGGATCGTGACTTCCTCACGATCGGCAACCCGCGCCGCCCCCGGCTGGCCATCTCGCCGACCGAGGCCCGCACCCAGGTGAGCATGTCGCGGCGCACCGGCACCGCCCGGCGCGGGCTGCTCTTCACCAGCGAGTATGGCGTCGGTCAGCTCAGCTTCGACGGCGGGATCTACGGGCACGTGCCGCGCGTGCCGATGGTCTCGGCCCCGGAGCGCAGCTACACGCTGACCCTGCTGCTGGCGGCGGTCTTCAGCCTGGAGCGCATCGGCGCGAACACCTCGGCCGGGGCCGGGCGCGTCACCTGTAGCATCCGCTCGCTCACAGTCAATGGCGCGGCGGCGGACGCGGACGCCTACATGGGCGACCTGAGCGACTTCGAGATCTACGAGCTCAGCCTCGACGATCTTGAGGGGGGGCAATGATGCAGCTACGCCTCTACCTCACCGCCGAGACGCCGCTCTCGTTTCGCGACGGCGTGGATCTGGTCGCCTCGGAGCTTAACCGCTATGTGCCCGGCACCGCCATGCTCGGCGCGCTGGCCGAGGCGCACCAGCGCCTGCGCGGCGACCCCCAGGAGTTCGCCCGCTTCTTCCTGGAGGATCGGGTCATCTTCGGCAACGCCTACCCGGCCACGTTTGAGGCCGAGTCGCTGACCAAGTCCGAGCAGCTGCCGGTTGCGCCCATCCCGGCGACGGCGCGCTCGGGCAAGCGCTTCGGCGGCTTTCGCTTTGATGGACAGCACGCCCGGGATCGCCGCGACGGCGTGACCGACGGGCTAGTGCCAATGGCGCTCTTCGCGCTGAGCGGCGAGTCGCGCGCCGACCTGCTCGAACCGACCCGGCGCTTCCGGCGCGATACAGCCGAGATTGATCTGGATCGGATCAGCGGCTTCTACCGGCAGGGCCTCCAGCTCGACGAGATCGGCAAGGCCCGGCTGTCCCCCGACCTACGCACGCGCACGGGGATCAACTATCGCACCGGGACGGTGCAGCAGGAGATCCTCTACAGCATCCAGGTGCTGCCGGAGCGATCAGTCTTCTGGAGCTGCTGGACGATCGCCGATGACGGGGCCGAGGGCGAGCGTCTGCGCGACCGCCTGGAGATGTTTGTCGAGGATCTCGTCGAGAGCGGGATGCTGCGCCTGGGCAACAACCGCACCCGCGGCTTCGGGCGCGTCCAGGCCCGCCTGATGGAGTACGCCGGCGATACGGCGGCGGCGCTGGTCGAGCGCGTGCGCCGCTTCCAGCAGCTGCTCGGAGAGACGGCCCGTCAGCACCAGATCGATCTGAACGAGGGTGTCTATGTGCCGATCACGCTGACCAGCGATGTGCTGCTCTACGACGACCTGCTCCGCTCACGGCTCCAGATCGCGCCGGGCGATCTGGCGGCCCACGGCATCCCCGACGCCGAACTGGTCTACCACACCGCAGGGGTGCGCCGGGTGCGCGGCTGGAACACGCTGCTCGGGCTGCCGCGCGCCGATATGGCGGCGATCAGCATGGGCTCGGTCTTTCTCTTCCGGCTACCCGCCGCCTTCGCGGACTGGCCGGCGCTGCTACGGCTCCAGCAGACGGGGCTGGGCCTGCGCCGGGTCGAGGGCTATGGCGCGATCAGCATTGCCGACCGGTTCCACCTCGACTCCGCTGGAGGGAGACTGCGATGAACCTGAGTATGACGATTATCCGCGCCGTCGCCAAGGAGCTCGACCACGACGCCGTCTACGACCGCGCCCAGGCGCTGGGACAGCAGGCCGTCGGCCTGCGCCGGGCGCAGATCAGCGGGCTGGAGAGCATCGCCAACAGCACGCGCAAGGTGAGCGATGTGCTCGACTACCTCAAGCTGCGTACTGCGCGGCACAAGGAGTGGCGCGCGGGGAATATTGGCGCTGCGGTGCTGGGATTCCTCCAGAACGATCTGCGCCAGCGCCGCGACGGAGTGTTTAAAGAGCTGGCCGACATCTTAGCGTTCGCTTATATTCGGAATCGGTTCGTGAAA
>RYFE02000009.1 GCA_004138175.2 Chloroflexales bacterium ZM16-3
CACGCAGCGCCAGGGCATCCATCGTGTGCTCATTCTGTCTTCCCTCCGCCTGCGTCAGCGGCGCTCCCGCGCGGCCCGACGCAGCCGGCTGCCGCGTGCGTCGTAGACGCACACGACCGGTCTCATTGTCACGCTCCATCAGTTGGTAAGGTACGACGGGTGTTGCGCGGCCCAACAGGCGTAAAAAAGCGGAGCAGGCCGAGGCGCTGCGCCGTTTCTCGCGTTATTCCTGATTGGTGATGAGCGCGCCCTTGCGGGCCGTCCTCAGCTCTCATTGCAACTTTGCCAATTTAACACGAGGGTAGCGACTTGTCAAATGACAAACAACACCGCACGTATTCGAGTGACGGCGCGCAGTATAGCAATGGGGGGCGCTCCTGTCAAGCGAGACAGGCTAGCGGGGTGCGACGTATAGTTTCGGAAAACCGGATAGCCGCCGTAGCGCCATCGCATTGGGACGGCATGTTCCCATCCGCCGAGGTCGCTCGGTGGGGCCTTCTAGCACATTTCCCGAAACTATACGCCGCACCCAGGCTAGCGGGCAGGGCATGTGCAAAGTCCGGATGGCGTCGAAAACAGACACACCCTTTTGCGGGTATGATTCGGAGTATCAGCAACCGAACGCCCACAGATGTGGTAGATGTGGATCAGTTGGAACAGGTGCTGGGCCAGTTCTTCGCCGAACAACAGGCGACCGCCGCGGTGCCGGAGCGCGGTAGCATCGTGCTGGCCGTCGATGGGAAGACCTTGCGCGGCACCATCCCCGCCGGCCAATCGCGCGGGGTGCATCTGGTGGCGGCCTATCTGCCTGAGCAGGGCGTGGTGCTGGCCCAACGCGCCGTCGACCGCAAGGAAAACGAGATCGTCGCGGTGCCCAAGCTCCTCAAGCAGCTCGATCTGACCGGTATGGTCGTGGTCGGTGACGCGATGCAGGCCCAGCGGGAGCTGAGCATCCAGGTGGTCGAGGCGCAGGGCGACTATCTGTGGTTCGTCAAAGAGAACCAGAAAACGCAATACCGCATAAGTGGTGCTGTGGGAGAGCTTGTCATTCTGAGCGAAGCGAAGAATCCCGGCCGGGACCCTTCGCTTCGCTCAGGGTGACAGCGTTACTTCTGCGGTATTGCCAGAAAACGCTGTATACGGATCTGGAACAGCTCTTTGCTCCCCCGGCCCTCGCTCCGGGGTGGTCTGACCCCGGCACCGACTTCATTACCGCAACGACGATCGAGAAAGGACACGGTCGGCTGGAGGAGCGCACGATCACGGTGAGCCGGATGCTCCACGACTATGCCGACTGGCCCTATCTCGACCACGTTTTCCGGATCGAATGCCGGGTCACGCAGCGGGGCAAGACGACCGTGGAGGTGCGCTATGGCATCACCAGCCTGCCGCCACCGCACGCCTCGGCGGCACGCCTGATGGCGGTCGCGCGTACGGAATGGGGCATCGAAAATGGCTTGCACCATCGGCGCGATGTCACCCTGCGCGAGGATGCGTGTCCGGTGCGGCGTGGGCAGTCCCCACAGGTGCTGGCCGCCGTGAACAATGTCGTCATTGGGATCATGCAGCGCGCCGGGCAGCAGAACCTCGCGGCCGCACAGCGCGCGTTTCGCTACGCCTTCGACCGCCCCCTGGCGCACCGCTCCACCAGTTGATAGGTGTCAAGCGACTTTGCTCAGGCCCTGACACCGCCCCCGCGCGATTTGCAACTGCGCCCCAATCATGGTATACTCCGCAAGGTTCGAGAATGACCCCGTAGCTCAGTGGATTAGAGCGCTTCCCTGCGGAGGAAGAGGTCGCGCGTTCGAGTCGCGCCGGGGTCGCCACAAAAAAAAGAGCGGGGCGGTGAGGAAAGCTCCTCACCGCCCCGCTCTTACTTTCTGCCCCTGCGCCTCCCAAACCCTAGCATATCCTCATACTCGCGCAGCCGGGCGATCTGCCACCGGTTCGGCGCGATGATCGGGCGCGCGGCGCGCAGGTGCGCCAGGGCGGTGCGGGAGGGCATATTGTGGACAGAGACGAGGTATGCCGCCGCCATGAGCGGCGCACGCCCGACGCCCGCGTGACAGTGGACGAACACTGGCAGCTCCTCGGCGTGCGCTGCGGCGATGAAGGCCACGCCCTCGCTCAGCTGCTTGATCGTCGGGGCGTGAAAATCGTTGACGAGCAGGCGCATGGTGCGCGTGGGCGGGGTGGCGCCAGAGAAGCGGTCCTTATGCTCGGCCTGTAGGCTCAGCACGGCGCGCACGCCGAGCGCATAGAGATCCGGCCACTGCGAGGCGCGAAACTGGCCGCCAACAAAAAGTAGCGGCGCAACCTGGCTCGCGTTCAGGCCAAAGATCCGATGCCACTGTGTGTGCAAGTAGGTTCGCATAGTTCTGGTGTACAATACTTAGGGCTGTGTCACTGCCTTGAAATCCAAGGTATCATACCATGGCTCATGCGGTTGCAGGTTGCAGATCGGTGGTTGAAGATTCCGCGCAGCGCGTTCTGATGCGATCTACGCTTTCGCCTTGCGCGCCCAGCCCGTAAACGGGCGGGCTACGGTTCGGCAAAGGCCGCCTGCGCGGCCTCGGCCAGCCCGCGCAGGCGGGCTTTGCAAACAATAAATAGCCCGCGGCTTCAGCCGCCGGGCGACGGTTCACCGCGTTCCTACTGCTCGATTTGTGTGCGCGCCAGCTCATCTGGCGAGGCCCGCAGTTCGCCCGACGCCCTCACAGAGCGGGATGCGCGTATGAGGCTCTTCCGTAAAAGCTATGATGTGAGCCGGGCCTCCCCTCGGCCAGTCTGTGCCAATGACCTGACGAAGGTCTCGCGGCTGCTGCGTGACGGCGGTCGGCGCTACTACGGGCTCACCGGCGGGGAGCTTCCCATGCTTCTGAGCGCTGGTCAGGGCGTCGTCCTGCTATCCGGCGAGGAGATTATTGCGGTGGCTCTGGTGAGCTGGCCCGCCGAGCACTCCTGCTGGCTACGCGGCCTGGCGCTTGTCGAGGGGGTCGATCTGCACGCAGGCATCGCGGCCCTGATCCCGGCCCTTCACGCCGAGCTCGTCGGCCACAGGATCGGCGCTGTCTACTATGCTGGCGATGAGGCTGCTGACTCCTGGCTGCTCCCTGTGCTGCTGTCCTACGGCTACGCCCAGGATACGGAAGTGGTCGTCTACGAGAAGCGCGATCTGAACATCCCTAGCGTCGGAAACCCTAATGTGCTAGTCCGCGCGGCCACAGGCGTTGATATGTCTGAGGTGCTGCGCCTCGACCACGCCTGCTTCGAGCCACAGTGGACGAAGGATGATGTCATCCTTGGGCCGGCGATCACACAGGGGCCGCTCTTCTTGCTGGCCGAGCTCGACGGGCATGCCGTGGGCTACGCCTACGCCACCAGCCACTTCGGCGGGCGCCTCGTCCACCTGGTTCGGATCGCCGTCGAGCCGCGCCACCAGAGCGCCCAGATCGGCATCCGCCTCTTGTCCGCCGTCACCTCGTTCGCCGCAGCCCAGGGCACAACGATGATCACCCTGAATACGCAGGCGTACAACACCCACGCGCAGCGGCTCTATCGCTGGTTTGGCTTTGCGCCGACGGGCGAGCGTCAGAGCGTGCTGCGCTGCCAGCTGGCGCGTTGATCTGAGCAGCCAGACACCCTTTTGGGCAAGTGCCAGGTTGTAAATCACATTGCGCACAGCCCACAGCCCACAGCCCACAATCTGCAATCGTATGAGGAGGTTCTGTGCCGCCAAAAGCAGATCCGCGCGACTGGGATCGCTACTTTCGACCGGGCGCGCCCCGCAGGGGCGGCCCGCTGCGCGCCCTGGCGAATATCTTGCTGATCGGCGTGACTCTGGGCATCCTCGGGGGGGCCGGCCTCTTCGCATGGAGCTTCGGTCGCGAGCGCGCCCAGCAGAGCGCTGCCACCAGCGTGAGCATGATCGAGACATCGAACGCCGGCACGATCGCCACGCAGACCGCCCGCGCCCTTGCGACAGTCACCGCCCAGTCGGTGGTCGCCCCCTCCAGCATCGCTACGCCCACCGCCACGCCCGAGCCGATCC
This sequence comes from Chloroflexales bacterium ZM16-3, assembly GCA_004138175.2. Lineage (GTDB taxonomy): Bacteria > Chloroflexota > Chloroflexia > Chloroflexales > Chloroflexaceae > Oscillochloris > Oscillochloris kuznetsovii. Next base: position 4,052 of record RYFE02000009.1, read on the forward strand.
TTGGCCGGGGTAGCGTGACGAACGGCGGCAACCTGCGCAGCGAGCCGGTGGTCGCCCCCGAGACGGTGGTCGGCCAGGTCTGTGTGGGCGACCAGATCGACTTTCTGGAGCAGCGCGCCCTGAGCGACGGCGCGGTCTGGTACCGCATCCGGCTCACCGTCGCCGCCGCAGACTGCACGCCGCAGCGGGTGACGGTGGGCAGCGTGGGCTGGGCGAGCGCCTCGCTGCTGAGCGAGATCACACCGTAGGGGTGCCCACGTAGGGAGGAATCCTCCATGGCAAGCTCAGCCCTCCGCCTGATCTTGTCTGTAACTCGGGCTGCTACACTGAGCTAATAGATCATGGTTAGCAGCCCAACATCCCCGCAGATACTGTCCAGCTAACCAGGCCCCCCCACTTGCACGGCTGCCTTTAAGGCGGCCGTTTTTTGATTCTCGCCGATGCTGTACCACAGGAGAACGTCGTGGTTTCCGTCTTGCTCAATGTGCTTCTGCCGATCGCCGTGGTGGTGGCGATTGGCTACACCCTGCGCCGCGTCTTCCCGCTCGACCAGGGCTCGCTCAACCGGGTGATGATCTATGGGCTGAGCCCGGCCCTGATCTTTGTCTCGCTGCTGCGGGCTAACCTGACGGGCAGCGGCGCCCTACAGATGATCGCCTTATCTGTGGGCCTGGTGGCGCTGATGGGGGCGACCACGCTGGCTCTGGCATGGCCGCTCGGCCTGCGCGGCGGCGACCTGAGCGCGATGCTTCTGGTGAGCCTGTTCATGAACTCGGGGAACTACGGGCTGCCGGCGGCGCGCTTCGCCTTTGGCGAGGAGGGCTTCACCCAGGCTCTGTTCTTCTTCATCGCCCAGTCGATCATGGCCCAGACGCTCGGCGTCGCGGTGGCGGCGGCGGGCGGGGCCGCCGGACACGACAGGGTGCTGCGCGAGGCGCTCCGCCGTATGGTGCGGATGCCCCAGATCTACGCGGTGATGGCGGCCCTGCTCATCCGCGCCACGGGGTTCGACCTGACGGCGGCTGACGGGCTGGCGGGCGGGCTGTTTAATGGTGTGGCCCTGCTGAGCGAGGCGGCCCTGCCGCTGATGCTAGTGATCCTGGGCATGCAGCTGGGCACCGGGGTGCCCATCGAGCAGCCCGGCCTGGTCGCCCTGGCCACAGGGCTGCGTCTCGTGATCTCGCCCGCCCTGGCCTACGGGCTCGGCCTGGCGCTCGGCCTCCACGGCATGAGCCTGGCCGTCGGTGTGATGCTCGGGGGCATGCCCACGGCGGTGAACACGGCGATCCTGGCGATCGAGTTTGATTGCCGGCCGACGCTCGTGGTCGGCACGGTGGTTGCCTCGTCGCTGGCCAGCCTGCTCACCCTGACGGTGCTGCTCGGCCTGCTTCATGGGTAGGACGGGAAGGCCGGGGCAAGAACCGTGCATGCTGTACAATGAGGAGACATCACCCAAAAACTGCTATGAACCGTCTGATCCTCCCCATCCTGATGCTCGTCGCCCTGGCGCTGATGGCCGCCATCGGCTGGGTTGGCGCGCCCGGGGCCTCATCCGCCGAGCTAATGGGGTACCTGGCCCTGGCCGGCCTGTTCGCCCTGGCCGTCGCCACAGCCGCCCTGCTCTGGCTGCGGCGCAGCTGGGGCTCCCTCTGGCTCCAGCTCGCCGTCACCTACGCGGCTGGCGTGGCGGTGTCCCTGGTCACGGTGCTGCTGACCGTGCAGGCCATGCTCTTCTCGCAGAGCGACCTGCCGCTGCTCACGCTGCTGCTGCTCTTCGCGGGGGTGATGTCGCTGGGGATGGGGATGGGGCTGGCGGGGACGATCGGGCGGCGGGTGGGCGCGCTGCGAGAGGGGGCGCAGCGGCTGGCCGGGGGCGACCTGGGCGCGCGCGTGGATGCGCAGGGCGGCGACGACCTGGCCGAGCTGGCCCGCGACTTCAACCGCATGGCCGAGCAGCTTGCCGCCGCCGCCGCTGAGCGCGAGCGCCAGGAGGCGGCCCGGCGCGACCTGGTGGTGGCCGTCTCGCACGACCTGCGCACGCCCCTGGCCTCGCTGCGCGTTCTCACCGAGGCGCTGTCCGACGGGCTGGTGGATGATCCGGCGACGGTCGAGCGCTACCTGGGCACGATGCGCGGCCAGATCGGCCTGCTGAGCGGGCTGATCGACGACCTGTTCGAGCTGGCCCAGCTCGACGCCGGGGCGCTGGCCTTCGATATGCAGCGGGTCGCCCCGGGCGACCTGATCAGCGATGTGATCAACGGGCTGCTGCCCCAGTCCGAGGCGAAGGGCGTGTGCCTGAGCGGCGCGGTGTCGCAGGGCGTCGGCCCGGTGCTGGCGGCCCCGCAGAAGATTGAGCGCGTGCTCTACAACCTGGTGGCCAACGCCATCCGCCACACGCCCGGCGGGGGGCAGATCGTCCTGGATGCCTGCGGGCCTGAGCCGGGCGCGCCACAGCGCGTCACCTTCAGCATCGCCGACAGCGGCGAGGGCATCGCCGCCGAGGATCTGCCCCACGTCTTTGAGCGCTTCTACCGAGGCGAGAAGTCGCGCTCGCGGGCCACAGGCGGGGCCGGGCTCGGGCTGGCGATCGCCAGGGGGATCGTGGAGGCCCACGGCGGCACGATCTGGATCGAGTCCGCGCGCGGGCGCGGGACGACGGTGCGCTTCAGCCTGCCGATGGGGTAGGGAGCGGGTTCCGCGCGAAGACATAGTCCTCGACGGGGATGCCGCCGATCAAGTGCTCCTGGATGATCCGCTCCAGCACCTCGGGCGTGCATGAGTGGTACCAGACGCCCTCGGGGTAGACGACGGCGATTGGGCCGTGGGCGCAGATGCGCAGGCACCCGGCCTTGCTGCGGTAGACCCCGCCCTCGGCCAAGGAGATGCCGAGCTTCTTCAGGCGGTTTTTGAGGTAATTCCAGGACTCAACGCCTGCCTCGTAGCTACAGCACTTGGCCTCGCTGGGCTCGGCGCAGATGAAGATGTGTCGCCGGTATGTGCCGACGCCGTACTGACGGGCCAGGTCGCGCAGCTCGGCGAGGGTCTCGCTATCGCTCATGATCATGCTCCTATCGGTGCGCCGCTCGCCCCGCTCATGAGCATTATAGCCTGATTGCTGCCGGGGCGAAGCCCTACCAGCCTCTAGGGCAGGGCTGGTGCAACATAGCTGGCGACTGGAAGTCGCGCCGATGGGGCGCGTTGCGCCGGGCGTCGGCCTGCGCCGACGCCGGAACCGCCCGCGCAGGCGGGCGGCTGGCCGCAGGCCCCCGCGACGCGGCTTCAGCCGCCAGCGACATTGCACCAGTCCCGACCTCTAGGGCTGGTGGCTCTGCTCCTGCTCCACCTCAGCCCGCTCGGCGGCGCTGGCGGCGTTGGCGGCGGCGCTGCGCAGGTCGGCGCGGGCGCCGGACAGGTCGCCGGTGGCGCGGCGGTAGCGTGCGCGCACGAGGTAGGGCAGGTACCAGTCGGGGCTCTCCTCCACAGCGGCGTTGAGCAGCGGGGCGGCCTCGCCCTGGCGGCCTGCCGCCAGATATGCCTTGGCCAGGCTGACTCCGGCGCTCGGGTGGCCGTGGCTGAAGACCTCGTAGAGAGAGTAGAGCGCATCCTGACTCTGGGCGGCGGCCTCTAGGTCGGGGATTGCCTCGGCGGCCTGATTCTGGGCGAGCAGGGCCAGGCCGCGCCCGTAGCGCGCGCTGATGTCGTCTGGGCGGGCCTCCAGGGCGCGGGCGAAGTCCTGCGCGGCCTCGGGCGCGCGGCGTAGGGTGAGCATGATGAATCCGTGGAAGATTGTGGCCGATGGGTCTGATGATTCAGCCAGATCGATCATGGCGTCGGCGTCAGCCAGGGCGGCCTTGGGGTTGCCGGTTGACACGAGCATAGCCGCGTGGCCCGCGCGGGCATCGACGTTCTTCGGGTCAAGGGCGATGGCGGCGGCGAAGTCTTTCATGGCCGCATCCGGCTGGTCGTAGTGGTAGCGGTACATCTCGGCGCGGCGGATCAGCGCCTGGACATCGCCCGCGTTGATGGCCAGGGCCGCGTTTGTGTCGGCCATGGCCGCGTCGATCAGTGAGGCGACATAGTACGCCTCGGCGCGTAGGTTCAGGGCGTCGCCGCTTGTCGGCTCGCGCGCGATCACCTCGCTCGTGTCGGCGATCACCTGGTTGCGGCTGGCCGAGCGCGCATCATAGAAATCGGGCGCATAGGAGAAGAGGAAGCGGGCCCGCTCCAGGTAGGCGGCGGTCAGGCCGGGGTCGAGCTTGATCGCCTTGTTGAAGTCATCCAGGGCCGCCCCGCGCGCCGCGTCGTCCTCGGCGGTCGCCCAGATCAGGCCGCCCCGCGCAAGGTAGGCCACGGCCGTATCGTCATCACTGTCCAGGGCCGCCGCGATGTCGGCGCGGGCCTGGTCGGCGTAGGAGTAGACATCCCACCAGACGTAGAGCTGGGCGCGGGCGGCCAGCAGATCGGCACTGTCTGGCTGCTGGGTCAATGCCTGGTTGTAGATCTCCAGGGCTCCGCTGGCGCTGCCGCCGGGGCAGCCGGGGCCAGCGCAGGCCGCGCGGCCTTCAGCCATGGCCACGGCCACCGGGTCGCCTATGTTCACCGTAGCGGTTGGCCCGCCCGGCTGCGGGCTGATCGGGAACACCGTGCCTTCGGCGGCGGCGGCGGTGGCCTGCACGCTCAGCTCGGTGGGCACCACCAGCGCGCCAGCTTGGCCCAGCCCACGGAACACTAGGGCGCCACCGGCCACAAATGCGCCAATCGTGATCAGCGCGATGACCGTCAGCGCCCCCAGGGTGATCAGCGCCGTGCGCAGGCATGACCGTCGGCGCGGCATGGCTAGCTTCTCTTGCTGCGGTGCCCCCTGCACCTGAGCGGGCGGCGGCGTCGGCCGCATCTCGGTCATCTCGATCACGCGGGTCTCGCGGGACGATCCGGGGGCGGGCGCGGGTGCAGGCACGGCTGGCGTGGGCGTGAGGGAGAGAGTGGATGTCTGCGCCATAGCCCCGGTAGCCTCGCGCAGGGCCGCCCCGAAGGCGGCGGCTTCCTGGAAGCGGTCGGCCGGGTCCTTCGCCAGCGCCTTCAGGAGCACCTGCTCGATGGGCGCAGGCAGGTCGGGGCGCAGGCTGCGGGGCGGGGGCAGGGGCGCGGTGCTATGCTTGATCACGATCGCGAAGGGCGTGTCGGCATCGAAGGGCACCTGGCCCATCAGCAGCTCGTAGAGCACAATCCCGAGCGAGTAGATATCTGATGCGGCGCCCACCCGCTCGCCGCGGCCCTGCTCGGGCGACATGTAGGCTGGCGAGCCGAGGATGGTGCCGGCGGCCGTGTGCTCGACCGAGTCTTTAATGATGCGGGCCACGCCGAAATCGGTCAGCACCACGCTGGTCGGGCCAATGCCAAGCAGCAGCGCGTCGAGCTCGGCATCGCCGAGTGGCGCGTCGGCGGGGCCGCGCCGACGGATCAGCACATTGGCCGGCTTCACATCGCGGTGGATCACCCGCTGCTCGTGGGCGTAGCCGAGGGCGTCGGCGAGCTGGCCGATGATCTGGCCGACGAGCGGCAGGGGCAGCAGCACGCCGCGCCGGTGCAGGCTCTGGATGGCCGCCTTCAGCGTCGGCCCGCTGATGAACTCCATGGCCATAAAGGCTGTGCCCGCCTGCGCGTCAAAGTCGTGGACCTGGACAATGTTGGGGTGGTGGAGGGCGGCCACGGCGCGGGCCTCGCGGCCGAAGCGCTCAAGCAGCGCCGGGTCGCTCGCCAGGTGCGGGTAGATCACCTTGATCGCCACGTAGCGATCCAGGCTGGGCTGGTAGGCCCGGTAGACCTCAGCCATCCCGCCGCGCCCGAGGCGCTCAAGCACGTGGTAGCGGCCCAGCGTGCGCCCGCTCAGATCGTCGCTCATCGTATGGCTCCTGCCGGTGGGGTGCGGGGCGGCTGCGCCGCCTAGCGATATTCTTTGTTGGGGTTGGGCGGTTTCGCCGCCCAACCCCAACAAAAGCAGGTTTGGGCTTCGCCCAAGGAGTTTACCCGAGCCCGCCGCTGGCGATGAAGATCACGGCGCCGAGGCACAGGTAGCTGCCGTAGGAGATGTAGTCGGGCGTGGGCCGACCGACCCGGCGGGCCACGATGATCCCGGCGGAGACGGCCCCGGCCAGCGCCATGCCGATAAGCAGCGCCGACGCTAGGTTGGCAACCCCAACCGCAGCGCCGATGAAGATCGCCAGGTAGACATCGCCCAGCCCGAATGGCGCCGCGTGGCCGGGGAAGAGGGCGCGGGCAAGGATATAGAGCAGCACAAAGGCGAACCCGGCCATCAGGGCACCGAGCACCACATTGATCCAATTCATGCCCACCAGCGGGCCGACCACCAGGGCGACAAGTGCGGCCCCGAGGATCACAAAGGTGTAAATCCAGCGGTGCAGCCAGTCGATCGCGCCGGTGACGATCAGCACCGCGCAGATGAAGGCCAGGTAGAAGAAGGCCGGGCTCAGGCCGTAGATCTGGTAGATGCGCAGCAGGGCCAGGCCGCTGATCAGCTCCACAAACGGGAAGATCCAGTGGAGCTGTCGGCCGTCGGCGGCCCGCCCGCGCTGGATTGCCCAGCCGGCCACCGGCAGCAGCTGCCACCATGCCAGGGGCTCGCCCGTGCGCGTGCAGCGCGGCCAGCCCAGCATCTGGCCCTCGCGCGGGATGCGCACGATCAGCACGTTCAGCAGCGAGCCCAGGAATAGCCCGGCGATCAGGACGAGTGCGTCGGTGAGCATTGGGGAACCCTTCGTCTTATGACAGGGTGACAGGGCGTGCCGCCTAGCCCTCTGTTGTTTGAACCTTGTCCTACCCGATTAAACGCGTCCGCTCCTGTATCTGTTGCGCCAAGATTAGGGGACAGGGGATAGGGGACAGATCGCACCCGAGAAGGCTATAGTCGCAATACCGCAGAAGTAACGCTGTGAGGTGTCCTGTCATTCTGAGCGAAGCGAAGAATCCCGGCCGGGACCCTTCGCTTCGCTCAGGGTGACAGCGTGACTTCTGCTCTATTGCCTATAGTCAATCTGCAATCTACAATCTGCAATCTACAAAGGCCGCCCACATCACGGCGAGCGGTGCGGCGTGTCCAGTCCAGCGGGTGAGCGCCAGGGCGCCCTGCTGCACCAGCATGCCAGCACCGTCGCGGGCGCGGGCGCCCCGCACGGCCGCCTCGCGCAGCAGGTGCGTCTCGCGGTAGACCATATCGTAGACGAGGGCGTGCGGGGAGACCGGCGGGTCAGCCAGGGGGGTCTCGTCGGCCTGCCAGCCAAGTGACGTGGCGTTGATCAGCAGACCGGCGGCGGCGATGATCGCGGGCAGGGCCGGGGCGTCCAGGGCGATGGCGATCATCTCCGGCGGGGACGCGGCCGCGTCGGCGCGCAGGTCGGCGACAAGGGACTCGGCGCGGGCGATGCTGCGGTTGGCGATGGTCAGGCGGGCCAGGCCCGCACCGGCCAGGGCGAAGGCGGCGGCGCGGGCGGCCCCGCTGGCCCCCAGCAGCACCACCGATGCCCCAGCCAGATCCGCGCCGCCATCGCGCAGGTCAGCGATCAGTCCCGGCGCATCGGTGTTCGCGCCGATCAGCTGCCCGCCCGCGCCCTTATAGATCGTGTTCACCGCCCCGATCCGCGCGGCCTCCGGCTCCAGCTCATCGAGCAGCGGGATCACCGCCTGCTTATGCGGCAGAGTCACATTGGCCCCGAGGTAGCCAGGCTCGCGCAGGGCGGCCACGCGGGAAGGCAGATCGGCCAGGGGCGTGTGGACGGCGGCGTAGCGCAGGTGGCCCAATCCAAGGTGGGCCAGGGCCGCGTTCTGCATAGCGGGCGAGCGGCTGTGGGCGACCGGGTCGCCGATCAGGATGATCTGCATAAAACCACCTGCCGGTGGGGGTGTGGGGGCGGCTTCGCCGCCCAACCCCAACAAAAAGCTAGGTCTGGGGCGCAGCCCCAGAAGACAGTTACTGGCAGGCTAGGTACTCGGCCTCGTAGATCTGGAACTCCTCCAGGGTGGAAGCGAACTTATGAGAGCCGTCCCTGGCGCAGCTGACGACAAAGAAGAGGTAGGGGGATGTCTGATCGGGCTGGGCAGCGGCGCGCAGGGCGTCCAGCCCGGGGGCGGAGATCGGCCCAGGCGGCAGGCCAGCGTAGAGGCGAGTGTTGTAGGGGCTATCGATCTGCAGGTCGGCGGCGGTGATCGTCTTGCGCCACCAGGTGCCCTCGGCGGCGCTATAGCCCAAGGCGTACTGCACCGTCGGGTCGGCCCCGAGCTGGCCGCCGCTCACAATCGACACGTTCTCGGGCTTGAGCCGGTTCCAGAACACCGCGCTGATCGTCGGCATCTCGCTTACCAGGGCCGCCTCACGCTGCACGATCGCGGCCATCGTCACGATCTGGTGGACCGTCACATTAGGCACGCGCACATCGCGCTCGATCTCGCCGTACTGCTCGACAAAGCGGTCGAGCATCGCGGTGACGATTTCCTCGGCGGTCATATCCTTGGCGACGCGGTAGGTGTCGGGGAAGAGGTAGCCCTCCAGGCTGGCGCCGCGAGGCAGGCTGCTCAGCAGGAAGTACTGGTCGCGGAAGTGCTCGCCGTCGCGGGCGACTCGCAGGAAGGCGTCGGCGCTGACTACGCCGGTCTTCTCGACAATGGCGGCGATCTCCTCAAGGCGCAGGCCCTCGGGGACGGTGAACTGCGCCTCCTCGACCCTGCTGCTCTGGAGCGCGATCATGATCTCGCTCATCGTCATGGTCGGGCTGAGGATATAGCGACCGGCCTGGAGCTTCCCATCGAGCCCGCGCAGGCGCGTGAGCAGGGTGAAGAGGGCGGGCTGGCCGACGAGATCCTTGGAGCGCAGGCGCGTGGCGATATCGGCGGTGGCTTCGCCTGGCGCGACAATAAACTCAACAGGGTCGCCCTCAGCGGCGGCGGGGGCGCTGATCACGCCCAGAAAGACGTAGCCGACGCAGGACACCACGAGGGCAATCAGGGCGATCCCGAGCATTAGGGCGCGGACATGCCGCATCGACAGGGCCTCCTCAATCGCTCAGATCGGGCGCGTTGTGCCCGAGGGATGGATGATATGGCTTATCGCTGGCATTATAGCACGGAGCATTCTGCCAGCTTTGGCATGAGATGGGACCGTTACGCCCTGGGGACTACCGCGCCGAGGGCCTCAGGGGGCCAGTGGGGCATCTGGCCGCGGCAGAGCTGCGCCATGGGCAGGGAGGCCACGTCGTAGCCCGCCACAGCGGGCTGCTCGCCACGGGCCAGCCGGGCCTGGAGCTGGTCGAGCAGGGCAAATAGCTACGTCACCAGCCAGTCGTCCGTGGGGCGCAGGGTCTCGGCGCTGAGCGGGAAGCGCTCGCGCAGCACCCGGCGGGCGACCAGCAGCCCGCTGTTCTGGCCAATCTGGGTGATGGCGTGCGCGCTGAGGGTCAGCCCTTCGGCCTCGGCGGCAGCCTGCACATCGGCCACCGACCACCAGAGATGGCGCGCCCAGAGCTGGATGAGCGCCTGGCGCTGCGCGGAGGGCAGGAGCGGGCCATCGTGGCGACTCATCAGGCGAGGCCAGTCGCCGGCCTCGCGGTAGTCCTCCCAGCGGCTGAGCAGCTCCTGGAGCGTGCCGAACCAGCCCGCCAGCCAAGTCTGGCAGAGGAACGGTCGTTTGGCGGGGTGCGCCACCAGGTGGATATCGCGCAGGCCGAGCAGAAACATACGTCGGTCGAACGCGTCGATGGGTTTGCGGCGGATGGCAATTGGGCTAGACCCGCGCGGCGCGGGGTGGTCGCTGCCATCGGCGTCGCCGCGCCCAGCACACCATCCCGGTGCGGGTGATCGCGGACGAAGCCGCCGGGAGGCTCACGATGCTGTGACCGACCCCGAGCCCGAGCAGCAGTGGCAGCAGCGCCAGCGCCAGCGCGTGGGCAACCTGGGCCTGTCGGCGACGTGAGAGCGGAACAAGGATGGTATGATGCACGCTCTACCAGCCTTTCGCGTGTGGGGCACATGGCTTTGTGGTAAAGCTCCATGTACACCCGTCTGCGAGGGCTGGCAAGCCTATACCCGAGCAGATCGGCCCCGCGAGGCCGACATGACGAAGCGCCCCGGCGGCGGAGCCCTTCCTCCTGGCTCTGATTAGTCCCTACCGCGTAACGCTCTCCCCTGTCCCCTGTCTCCTGTACCCTAACTACACGGCGAGGGGCTCGGTGGGGTGCTTATTTATGACGGCGCGGTTCAGCGGCAGGGTGGCGCGGATCTTACGCAGGCGGGTGAGGGCGTCCACAGCGGCCTCGTGGACGTTGGCGTCTGCGTCTTCCATCGCCCTGGTGAGCGCGTTGAGGACGGCGGCTGTGGCGGCGGCCGCGCCGATCCGACCGAGGGTGCGCGCCGCCGCCTCGCGGGCGTAGGCGTCGTCATCGCTGATCATCACCGTCAGCTGCTCGATCAGGGTCGGCGTGCCGGCCAGCTCGCCGAACTGCCCGAGGATGAGGACCGCCGCCGAGCGCACGAAGCTGTCGTCGTCGCTCAGACAGCGCCCCAGGTAGTCGATCAGCTGCGGCGAGGCGATCCGGTCGCGCAGAGAGCCGAGGGTGCGCGCCGCCGCGTAGCGCGTCTCCAGGTCGCAGTCGTAGAGCGCCACTTTCATCAGCGCCTTCACCAGCGGGTTAGGCGGCGTGCCGGCAAACTGGCCGAGCATCCGGGCCGCCGCCGAGCGCACATGGGATGCGCTATCGCTCAGGCCGTCGTGGAGCAAGACAAGATCTGCGGCGCTATAATTTCCGTTGCGCTGGCGCAGGCTGCGGATCGTCTCGTAGCGCGACTGCCAGCCCGGGTCGTGGAGCAGCCTACGCAGTTGGGTGAACTCGCCTGCATCGAAGGTGTCAATCTCGTGGAGCAGCGTGAGGCGCAGCCACTCGTCCCGCGAGCTATTGAGCCGTTGGCGGGCGAGATGCAGCACATTCAGTGTCACGAACAGCTGCTCAATGGCTTCGCGCAGTTCGGCTTTGGTGCGCAGCTCACGCTCGATCAGCAGGGCGACCTGGTAGCGCATCTGGCTGGCCCGGCGCACGATCAGGTCGGCTCCCGGGCCGCGGGTGATCTCGGCCAGCGTCAGCACCGCCGCAAGCGGCTCCTGCTGGAACGCTTCGAGGAATGGCTCAAGAGTGCGCACCGCAAGATACGCCATCACGGTGCCCGTGCCAGCGATCTGGATGTCTTGCCGTGGGTTGCGCGCAAAGCCGCTCATCCGCTCTGCCACTCGCGTGCGCCAGACCTCTTGATCAAACATTGCTTTGACGGCGATAAGCCGCCCCCTGGCATGGCTATGATCGCCAGGATCACGCCAGCATAGATGAACGTTCTGTCATCTACAACTACGCTGCATTATAGCACACAGCCTCTCGCGACGCCGGGATTCAAGATTGCATGAAGATTACAATGACAATGCGGGTGGCTACCTATGGTAGGATAGGGCGATACCTGCACTACTATCGGTACGATAAGGGCCGTATAAACAGTACACAGGTATAGCGCATCAGAAAGCCATTTTGTGCTGCAACACTGTAACGTACTTACGCACCTTGTCTAAGGAGGCGCGGCCAAGCCCGCGCAGCGCTATGTCCCAAGAACCTGAAGATGTCCAAGAGAGTATGGCGCGTGTTCGCCGTGGATGCCTAGGTGTTGCCGCGCTCTTTATGGCGGTGTCGCTCCTGTTTGTCACCTCGACGGGGAACCTGTTCTACCTAGTCTTCCTCATCGGGTCGGTCATCTCACTACTGCTCTGGCGAGTCACCCGCTGAGCTACGATTGCGCATTTCGCGCGACAGGAAACTCTTTACGATGCCAGCCTGGACAGCACCTGCGAACCGCATCTACTAGGTATGAACGTCGCCGGGGCGGTTTTGATCATACGACAGGGCACGTATTATGCTTCATGGTAGGCCGCCGCAGGCGCGGATTATCCTCTCACTGATCGGGCTCGTTGCCGTGGCGATCTCGATGACCCTGGCCTTCATCAACCCGGTGGGGATCTGGCACTGGGCGCTGCTCATTGTTGCCCTGGCCTGCCTGCTCGCATCGCGCCGGGTGCGCTAGCGTGGTATACTCTCGACAGCAATCACCACTACTCTGCCAGGAGTTGGCGCGATGAGAGTGCGCTTCAGCGCTCGCTCCGATGTCGGCCTACGGCGCGAGGTCAATCAGGACTCGTACGGCGCACAGGAGCTGCCGCAGGCGGTGCTCCTGATCGTCTGCGACGGGATGGGCGGCCATGTCGCTGGCGAGGTCGCTAGTCGGCTGGGCGTCGATACGATCATTGCCACCTTTGCTGCCTCCGCCCCGCCCGACGCGGCCCTCCGCGACTCGTTCGTCGCCGCGAACACCGCGATCTACACCGAGGGCCACGGGAGCATGGGCACCACCGGCGTGGCCGCCCTCTTTGTCGATGGCCAGCTGCACGTGGCTAATGTCGGCGATAGCCGCGCCTACATGGTGCGTGAGGGCCAGATCGAGCAGATCTCCCGCGATCACTCGTTTGTCTCCGACCAGGTGGATGCCGGCCTGATGACCGCAGAGCAGGCCCGCACCTCGAATGTTCGTAATATTATCACCCGCGCCCTCGGCTACCAGCCTGAGGTTCAGGTTGATGTCTTCAGCCTCCCGCTGCGGCCCGGCGATACGGTGCTGCTCTCGTCGGACGGCATGCACGGCCTGATCGAGGACAGCGAGATCGCTGAGGTGGCGAGTATCCTCCCGCCCGAGGATGCGGTGCAGCGGCTGGTGGATACGGCCAACGACCGGGGCGGCCACGATAATATTACGGTGGTGATCGCGCAGGTCGATGATGTCGATGGCCTCCTGACCGACACGGCTGCTGAGGTGAGCGAGCCGCAGGGCGATGCGTTGCCGCCCGTGGCCCCCGCCGCGCCACCTGCCCCGACCGAGCGCCCCCTCTCGCGGCTCGGCCTCCTGCTGGCCGGTCTCGCGCTTATGGTGCTCATTGTCGCCGCCAGTGTCCTCTTGGCCAACCCAGCCTCTGTGAGCGCTCCAGACGTTGCCCGCCCAACCCCCTCGACCTCGCCAACGGCGCTGGCCGCCACGGCCACGGCTACCTCGCCAACCGCCACTACCTCGATAACCGCCACTACCTCGATAACCGCCACGCCCTGAGATTATTGCAGATTGTAGATTGTAGGCAAGGGACGTGGAAATTTTTAAATATCCCGGCATCATGTCATGCTGAGCGCAGCGAAGCATCCCGACCGGGACTCTTCGCTCCGCCTTCGGCTGCGCTCAGAGTGACATGCTTGCGCGATGGAACAATGAAAAAGATCCGTTTCCCCAATACCGCAAAAGACGCTCATGCGCGGGGCGCATACCGCCGCGATGAAAAGGGGTCGTAGGGGGCGGTTCGCGAGCCGCCCCTACAATCCGTTATTTTCACCTCAGGAACGCTGTAGCGTTTACCTGTCATTCTGAGCGAAGCGAAGAATCCCGGCCGGGATTCTTCGCTTCGCTCAGGGTGACAGCGTTCCTTTTTCTCTATTGCGATTGTAGATTTGCCGCTGTAGCGCCTTTGCGTGGTACAATGTCCCGCAAAGATGTTCGCTTGTAAGCTCTGCAATCTGCAATCTAGGGACGCCTATGCCGATCCGTCTGCTTGACTCAACCATCGCTGCGCAGATCGCCGCAGGCGAGGTGGTGGAGCGCCCGGCCTCGGTGATCAAAGAGCTGGTCGAGAACGCCCTCGACTCGGGCGCTCGCCGGATCAGCGTGGAGGCTCGCGGCGGCGGGCTGCGTGAGCTGAAGGTGCAGGACGACGGCTGTGGTATCGCCGACCACGAGGTTGAGCTGGCCTTCGAGCGCCACGCCACCAGCAAGCTCCAGGCCGCCGAGGATCTTTTTAACATCAGCACTCTGGGCTTCCGTGGCGAGGCTCTGCCGAGCATCGCCAGCGTGGCCCAGGTGGTCTGTATCACCCGCGCCGCCGACGCAGAGCTGGGCGTCGAGCTGCGCATCGCCGGCGGCGAGGTGCAGGCCCGCACGCCGCGCGGCTGCTCGCCGGGCACCAGCATCAGCGTGCGCAACCTCTTCTATAACCTGCCCGTCCGCCGCGACTACCTGCGCTCCGAGGCCACCGAGCTGAGCGCGATCAGCGCGATCGTGCAGCAGTACGCCCTGGCCTACCCCGAGGTGCGCTTCGGCCTGGTGCTTGAGGGTCGGCTGGCAATGCAGACCAGCGGCGACGGCGACCGGCGCGGCGTCCTGATCGAGATCTACGGCCTCGACGTGGCCCGCCAGATGCTCGACGTGGAGGCGCAGTTCGGCGAAGAGGATCAGGCGGTGCATGTCATGGGGCTGATCTCGCCGCCCGGCCTGACCAGGGGATCGCGCAGCTACATGCACATCTTCGTCAACCGGCGGGCGCTCCAGCCACGCGGTGCCCTGGTTGCGATCATCGAGGACGCCTACCACACCATGCTGATGAAGGGCCGCCACCCGCTGGCCGTCCTCGATATCCGCGTCCACCCCACCGCCGTGGATGTGAATGTTCACCCGACGAAGAGCGAGGTGAAGTTTCGCTACGGGCCGAAGGTCAGCAGCGCTATTGGCCGCTCGGTGCGCGAGGCGCTGGTGTCGGGGGCCGGGGTGCCGGCCTGGGCCGACGCGAGCCACGATGGGTCTGGGGTGCAGCGGCGCTTCGAGCTGCGCCAGCTCGGCCAGGGCACCCGCGCGCCCGAGCCGCCCGCCTCGGCCTGGGGCGTCGGCGCCTCGGCCTGGGATGTGGACCGCTCGCGCTGGGATGTGGCCGGGAGTCAGGAATTAGGAGTCAGGAGTCAGGGAGCGGAGCTGAACGGAAGCATAGGTGATGGAGAAGATGGGTTGGAGCGCGAGGTGTCTAGTGAGTCAACAGAATCCCGACTCCTGAATCCTGACTCCCGACTCCTCAACCCCGGCCCCCGGCTCCCGCCGCTGCGCGTCGTCGGCCAGGTGGGGCTGACCTACATTGTGGCCGAGGCGCCCGAGGGCATGTACCTGATCGACCAGCACGCGGCCCACGAGCGGATCACCTACGAGCGGCTGATGGCGCAGCGGGCCGGCGGGGCGCTGGAGTCTCAGGGGCTGCTGCTGCCGCTGGCGGTGCCGCTGGCCCCGGCGGCGAGCGCCCTGCTGCTTGGCAGCCCCGACGAGCTCGCCGAACTGGGCTTTACGCTGGAGGAGTGGGGCGAGGGCGTGCGCGTGCGCTCCGCCCCGGCCAGCGTCCCGCCCGACGAGATCCCGCGCGCCCTGGCCGAGCTGGCCGACCACCTGGCGGGGCGGGGCGGCAGCACGCCCGCCGACCGGCGCGAGGAGATGCTGATCACGCTCTCCTGCCACACCTCGGTGCGGGCAGGCCAGGCCCTCTCGCACGAGGAGATGCGCCAGCTCCTGCGCCAGATGGAGGCATGTGCCAGCCCGCGCACATGCCCCCACGGCCGCCCGACGATGATCCTGATGAGCCCAGGCCAGCTAGAGCGGCAGTTCGGCAGGCGGGTGTAGGGCGCGTCGTGATAGGGCGCGTCGCGACGCGCCCCTACACCGCCACGGGCGTGAACGGCACCGTGCAGGGCACGTCGGGGGCCACGTGCATCACCTGTGCGCCGAGGTCGATCACGATCCCGCAGACGCTCTCGCCGCGGTCTACTGGGGCCACCCGCGTGTCGGGGTGCCTACAGATGCAGCGCGGGTCGCCCTCGTGGTCGCGCAGGATGGCCTGGAAGTCGGCGATCTCTAGGTGGCCGCGCCCGGCCTGAAGAAGATCCCAGGCGCGGCCGTGGCGCTCGCGGGTGGTGCTCGTCCTCGGGTCGATCACACACTCGCCGGTCGCCGCCCCCGTATCTAGGCAGTGGTTGGCGTGGGCCAGCACCCCGCCCTGGGCCGACACCTCGGCCACCCCCGCCGGCGTGATCTCTAGGCTCGCCAGGCCGCCGTCGGCGCTGGCCAGAGTGATGCAGGATGAGCCCGCCGCCGGGGCCATGTCGGCCATGGCCCGCGCCTCGGCGAAGCTGCGCGCCTGGAGCATCTTGCGCAGCAGGATATGGACGGGCATGCCCGCCTCGCGCCCGTCGCCCTCGGAGCGCAGCAGGTTTAGGCCAACGGCGACCCCCGCGCTGTTTAGGCCAACCTTCGCCACCATGCCCGCCTCGGTCATCGTCAGGATATCCGGCTCGCCGGGGGCGCGCACGCGCAGCAGGATGCACGCCCTGCGCTGGTCGCCCTGCCAGTCCCATGTCTGGGCGAGGATCGTGGTGCCAGTGGCGCTTGCCGAGGGCTGGGCGGCGGCGGTGGTGCACTCGCCGTCATCGACGGGGGCGACGCCTGTCGCGGGGGCGGGCGCGTCATCCAGGTGGGCTGGCACCCCGGCGGCGCGGTTTCGCTCGTGGGCCGCCGGCCACTCGGGGTGGATCACGCCGAGGCCGATGCCTGCCATCAGCTCGGTGCGCACGTTCAGGGCCAGGATCTCGCCTAGCTGTCGCCCTGCGCCGTCGGCGATGCCGCGCATCTCCTCAAGCAGATCTGGCGCGACCTCGTGCAGCACGGGCAGGTAGCGCAGCGCTTCCGCCTGGCTGGCCGCCCAGTCCAGGCCGCGCCGGTAGGCGAAGAGCCGCGCGTAGCTGGCGATGCTGTGGTCGATCAGGTGGGGCACGTCGGCCCCGTACTGGCGCCCGCGCTCGTACGGCGCGCCGACAATGGTTAGCTCAGGGAACATGCTGGCTCCTTCGTGCGATTGCAGGTTGGGCGCAACGCTCTCGGGCGCGGCCCAATATCATTCTACACGAGGTGGGTAGGGGCGGCTCGCGGGCCGCCCCTACGGATTCCGTGACCCAACAAAAAATACGGGGGCGGCACTGCAGCCCCCGTACCTCACCAGGAGACCTATAGCACTGAGCAGATCGATTGAACCCGTTATCGGCAGGCGCGAGCGCAGCGAGCCACCAGAATCAGTGCCTCAGTGGCTCAATCAGTACGCTCAGTGCTCTAATTGATTATGGCCACTGCCCCAGCCTTGCCGACGAAGGGATTGCCCAGCACATCGCTGTAGTCTGCCAGCAGGCTCAGGCCAACCATGCCGCTCCCGGTCGCGCTCGCCGTGGTGTTGATCGTCACCGTGCCGGTGGCCCCGGCGTTCACCTTGCCCACGCTGACCGTCAGGGTGCTGCCGGACAGGGTACACGTCGCGCCGGTGCAGCTTACGAAGGTCAGGTCGCTCGGCAGGGTGACGGTGAAGGTGGTGCCCATGGCCGCACCCGCCAGTATCCCGCTCGATGTGTTCGTGTAGTTCACGTTGAAGCTTAGGCTGCCGCCTGGCGCGACCGTCACCGGGCTAGGGGTGACGCTGATGCTGAGCGACGGCGTGCCCTGCTGCGTAAGGTAGCTCGCCTGGTCGGTCTGCCCCTCCTGGATAAGCTGGTTCTGGGTGCCCATATCCGAGGTGCATGTGACAATGCGCCACCAGCCGGACTCTGGATTTGTGAAGCTGTCGCCGCCCCGAGTGGTGGCGGTGCCAAGGTTCCATACACTGCTGCCCGAGGCCGTCCCCGCCAAGCCGCCGGTGATGCCCTGCGGATCGTAGATGGCGCTTGGCGGGTAGTAGCGCACCCGTGCCGACAGGGTCGGCGAGTCAAGATCATAGTTGTTGAAGGTCGCCGTGCTCTGGCCTGGCCGCACGTACTCGTAGAAGGTCCTACACTGATTGGTACCTGGGGCGAAGCGGAGCGTCGTCTGCTGGAGGCCGAAGGTGATCTCATCGCCGCTGCCCGCCACGCCGTCGATGTCGCCGGTCGGCGGCTGGGCGGGCAGCGGATTCTGCCAGCCCACGCGGATGCCCCAGTCGTTGACATCGTCTGTCGCAGTGGCAACGCGCAGCAGGTAGGTGCCGCATGCCCCTGGGGCGCTTGTGAAGAGGGTGCTCCAGATGCCGTTTGTCGTGTTGGGGGCATAGGGTGTGGCGATCATTGATGTGGCGCCCATCCCCGGCAGCGCCCCGCTATAGACCCATCCGGCGGGCATCTGGTAAAGCTCGAAGGTTGTGGTGTCGGGGGTGTTGTTGATCATATCCTGCGACGGGGTTCCGTTGATGCCCGCATCGTATAGATCGACCTGCAATACCTGGCTGCTGTACCCGCAGGGCACATCGATCCGCAGGTAGGTGTCTCCGGTGCCACTATTGGCGTAGTAGTTCCAGCCATCGATATTATAGCCAGAGCCGGCAGTCTGGACGAAGCCGAGCTGCGCCGCAGGTGGCGGGTTATCATCGTCGATGATCGTGACGGTGGCGGTGGACGCCCCCAGGGTGAGGCCCACCGGCGTATTGAGAGTCACACTAAAGGTCTCGTCTGGCTCCGCAGTGCCATCATTGGTGATCGCCACGGGGAAGGTCTGCTCGATCTGGCCGATGGCGAAGTTCAACGTGCCGACGGTGGCTGTAAAATCTGCGCCTGTCGCCGTGTCTGCCACCGTTGTGTATTGGACACTGACCCCGCCGGGCGAGGGGGCGCTCAGGCGCACGTGCAGCGTCACGCTGCCATCGGCCTCGCCGACGGTGTAGGTGGACGGGCTGAAGCCCACAATAAGCTGATCGGTCGGGTCGTTCAGGATCGTCCCGATGCCCTGGTTGTCGGCCATGACGACGCTGAGCGCCCCGGTGTTCGTCGGGCTCGACAGCAGCACCACAAAGCGCTCCTCGGACTCGTAGATGGTGTCGCCGATCACGTCCACCGTGATCGTGGTGGTGGTCGTGCCCATCAGGATAGTCGCTGTGCCGGTTGTTGCCGTGTAGTCGCTGCCCGCCGTGGCCGTCAGGTCGGCGGTGGTGTAGTTTACGCTCACATCGCCGTCGGCCGGCGCGCTTAGGCTGACGATAAAGTTAAACGCGGTTGTCCCGGTGTCGCCCTCAAGCGCGGTGACATCGCTGATTCGTACCCCAATCGGCTCATTGTCGAGGTTTGTCAGCCCGACGAGCTTCGGGGCAAGGGCGTTATAGGCCGTCGCTGTGCCGCTGGTCGGGCCGACCCGCACGTTGTAGGCGACCGGGCCATCTATCAACAGATCATCCACCCCAGTCACTGTCACCGTCTGCGGCAGGCTCCAGTTGGCCGTGGTGAAGGTTAGGCTGGCCGGGCTGACTGTGCCCTCGGTCAGATCCAGGCTGACAAGCGGCACCGTCACGGTGTCGGTGGGCTGGTTGAGCAGGGCCACCGTGAACGTGACCGATGTTAGGTTCTCGCTGGTGCTCGGGCCACTTGGCGTGGAGATCACCAGATCCGCCGGGTCGTTATCGGTGATGTCGGCTGTCACGCTATCAACGGCGATCCCGTCGTAGAGCGGGTCGGTGCTTGTCGCCGTGTGCGTGATCTGCCCGGTGTGCGGCCCTTCAGCTACCGCATCATCCACCGCCGTCACCGTCACCGTCTGGGCCACATTCCAGTTGGTTGAGTCGAAGGTCAGGCTTGGCGTATTGACGCTGACCTGGGCATCGGGCGTGATCGCGATTGTCACCTGAGCGAGCGGCTGGCTTTTTAGAACCACCGTGTACGTTACTGGTATCAGGTCGCCCGCCTCTGCGACTGCCAGGTTCGGCGTCGTCACCGGCGTCACCGTCACCCCGGCGGTGTCGTTGTCGGTGATGTCGGCTGTTACGCTATTGACTGTGATCCCGTTGATAGCGTCGTAGAGCGGGTCGGTGCTTGTCGCTGTGTGCGTGACGATCCCAGGGTGCGGGCTGATCTCGTCGATCTTGTCGTCCACCGCCGTCACCGTCACCGTCTGAGCCACATTCCAGTTGGTCGCGTCGAAGGTCAGGGTTGGCGTATTGACGCTGACCTGGGCATCGGGCGTGATCGAGATTGTCACCGCTGCGGCAGGCGCGGTGCTCAGCATCACGGTGTAGGTTGACGAGGTCGGCCCAACCTCGGAGATCGCCAGCGGTGTCGTTGCCGGTTTCACCAGCACCCCGACATCGTTATCGGTGATGTCGGCTGTCACGCTATCAACGGCGATCCCGTTGTAGAGCGGGTCGGTGCTTGTCGCCGTCTGAGTGATCTGCCCGGAGTGCGGCCCTTCAGCTACCGCATCGTTCACCGCCGTCACGGTCACCGTCTGGGCGGTATTCCAGTTGGCCGCGTTGAAGGTCAGGCTTGGCGTATTGACGCTGACCTGGGCATCGGGCGTGATCGAGATTGTCACCGGGGCGAGCGGCTCGCTGGTCAGGACAACATCGTAGGTCGAGGTCGCCCCGCCCTCGGCGATCGCCAGGGTCGGCGTCGTCACCGGCGTGACCGTCACCCCGGCGGTGTCGTTGTCGAGGACATAGGCCGTGACCTGCGGGATCACTGGTAGCGGCGGGCTGTTGTACTTGGGGTCGCTACTGGTGATGGTGTGGGTGATCAGGCCAATATGCCGCGACGCGATATCGTTTAGTGTCGGCTCCGTGTTCGGCCCCTCGTCCACCGCATCATCCACCGCCGTCACCGTCACCGTCTGGGCCGTACTCCAGTTGGTTGCGTCGAAGGTCAGGCTCGGCGTATCGACGCTAACCTGGGCATTGGGCGTGATCGAGATCGAGATCGTCACCGGGGCAGTTGGCTCACTTGTCAGCACCACCGTGTAGCTATCCGTGACCACGCCCTCCGCCGCGAAGAGCGTGGTCTTCGAAACCGTCACCCCGGCGGTGTCGTCATCAATATTCGTCACGGCAACGGTCTTTGCGGCAGCCAGATCGTAGACCGTCGGGTCGCCCGAGGTCGGGCCGACCTGTACGTCATAGGTGATATTGCCATCATCGACGGAGTCGTTTACCCCTGTCACTGTCACCGTCTGTGGGATGTCCCATGAAGTGGCACCAACAGCGGCAGTGAAGGTTAGGCTGACCGGGCTGACCGTACCTTCGGTCAGATCTAGGCTGGCAACCGGCACCGTCACATCGACCACCGGCTCGGTGAGTAGATGCACGGTGAAGGTAAATGTGCCACCGGCCTCGGTCGTGCTCCCGCTGATTGCCGAGATCACCAGTTCCGCCGGGTCGTTATCGGTATTGGTTAGGCTGATTGTCTGCGCAAAGGTGCCGTTGTAAAGCGTATCTGTGGTACTGGTGTCCGGGCCGACAGTAACGTTGTAGGGGATATTTCCATCGGCCAGCGTGTCATTCTGGCCCGTCACCGTCACCGTCTGCGGGATGTTCCAGTTCCCCGGCGTGAAAATTAGCGGGAGCACTGTAGGCGCAGTCACAGTCACTACGCCCTCCGTCGTGTCGCCGCTGACCACCGGGATGGTCACATTCGCTGTTGGCTTGCTGTTTAGCCACACATCGAAGGTCATCGTGTCGCCCGCCTCGGTTGTTGTGCCTGTCGTCGTCGAGATATTCATCCCGGCGGTGTCATTATCGAGGACATAGGCAGTGACCTGCGGGATCACCGGCAGCGGCGGGCTGTTGTACTTGGGGTCGCTACTGGCGATGGTATGGGTGATCATGCCACTATGCCGCGACGCGATATCGTTTGGCGTCGGCTCGCTGTTCGGCCCCTCGTCAACATAGTCAACAACGGCGCTCACCGTCACCGTCTGCGGCGCGCTCCAATTTGCTGGCGTGAAGGTCAGCACCTTCGCGGTTTGTCCATTCACCAGCAGTTGAGGGTCTGCTGTGATGGTGATTGTCACGTCCTGGAGCGGCTGGCTGTCCAGCACAGTGGTATAGCTCGCGCTCACGCCGCTCTCCGCCACGAAGAGTGTTGTCTTCGACAGCGTCACCCCGGCGGTGTCGTTGTCGATATTGGTCAGGTTTTGCGCGAACGGGAGGGTGCCATTCTGGGTGGCACCATTGTAGAACGGCACAGCCCCGCTGTAGAACGGGTCGGCGCTCGTGGACTGGCCGATAGTGACCGAGTAGACGATATCGCCGTCGTCGACGAAGTCATCCACGCCCGTCACCGTGACGGTTCGCGGCACATTCCAGTTGGCGGGCGTGAAGGTCAGGCTGGCTGGGCTGACCTTGCCCTCAGCCAGGTTGCTGCTGCTGAGCGGGATGGTGACATTCGCCGTCGGCTGGCTCTTGAGCTGTAGCTGGAAGGTCACGCTGGCGCCAGCCTCGCTGGTCGTCCAGCTGAGGTTGTTAAGCAGCGCCACCCCCGGCAGGTCGTCATCGTTAATGGTCAGCGTGTAGATGTTCGGCGTGCCCTGGATGGCGTTTGTCGGGCTGCCGAGGGTGACGACAAGGCTCTCTGTGTTCTCGGCGATCTTGTCGTCGAGGATGTTGAAGGTCAGGTTCAGCCGGGTGACGCCGGGCGGGAAGGTCAGCGTGCCATTGGTCAGGGTGTGA
This sequence comes from Chloroflexales bacterium ZM16-3, assembly GCA_004138175.2. GTDB lineage: Bacteria > Chloroflexota > Chloroflexia > Chloroflexales > Chloroflexaceae > Oscillochloris > Oscillochloris kuznetsovii. Next base: position 26,433 of record RYFE02000009.1, read on the forward strand.
TCCGTCGCGCCGGCTGTGCCGCCAATGGTGTAGGGCACCGTGACGGAGAAGGCGCTCTGCTTGTCGAGCATAAACGGGATGGACACCCGGCCTACGCCCTCGGAGACCGTCTGCGACGAGCGGACAAAGCTCACCAGCGGCGGGGCGGTCTGGTCAATAATTGTCAGGGTCGCCGTCTCGCCGCCCGAGATCGTCGCGCCCGAGAGCGCCTCAAGGGTGATGATAACCCGCTCGTTGCCCTCTTTGATCTGGTCGGCGAGGATGGTGATCGGGATCGATAGGGTGTCGGTGGCAGCATTGAACGAGAAGGTGCCCGTCGCAGCGGCAACCTGATAGTCCTGCCCGGCCACAGCTGTGCCATCGCTGATGGTGTAGCGCACCATCACCGTGCTCGGCAGCTTCGCGCCGGCCGGCTGGGTCGTGACCCCGACCGTGAACGTGAGCGTCACCGGAACCCCGTCGCCCTCGCGGGCGTTCAGGTTGTTCTGGGCGAAGCCGACCATCACCATCGGGGTTGGCGTGACGGTTGGCGAAGGCGTGTTGGTTGGCAAGGGCGTGTTGGTCGGCGTCCCAGGAACCGCCGTGCGGGTGGCCGTCGGCGAGGGCGTGCGGGTGGCCGTCGGCGAGGGCGTGCGGGTGGCCGTCGGCGAGGGCGGGCTCGTCGCCACCGTCGAGGGCTGGGCGCCCATGATCGGCGTGGATGTTGGGCTCGACACAACAGCCTGGGTCGCCTGGCGGATCGGGGTCGCGCTGGGCTGCTGCGCGATGGTGATTGGCGTGCGGGTAGGCGTGCGGGTAGCCGTGGACACACGGGCAGCCGTCGGCGAGGGCGGGCTGGCCGTCGGCGACGAGGGCGGGCTGGCCGTCGGCGAGGGGCTGGCCACGGCGACAGGCTCCTCGCTAGGGATGGGGATGACCGCCACGAGGGCAGTCTCGTTAGGTTCTGGAGACTGATCTGCCGAGGGCGTCGTCTCATCTGGCGGGGCGGCGATCGCCTCGGGGTTTAGCGCCGGGATCAGCGGGCCAACCGGCCAGTAGCCGTAGTCCACCCGACCGTTGGCGGTCAGATCGCCGGTGTACCAGTCGCTATGGGGGGCCACAATAAAGAGCGCAAGCTGCGCGACACAGCTGATCAGCAGGAGCGCGATCATCAGTGCAAGCAGGACAAGCCAGGGCAGCGGGCGCGTCAGGTTGCGTTGACGCTCAGGCTGCTGCGGCCATGGGGGCCTTAGATTCTTCAGGGCTCGGTTTAGCATGTGCGTAGCGTAGTGTGAAGCAGAATGTACTGCCTTGTCCTGGCGTGCTTGTCACCCAGATCGTGCCGCCCTGGCGCTCGACCAGCTGCTTACAGATGGCGAGGCCAAGGCCGATGCCGCGCTCAGAGGAGTTGATCCCCTCGCTGACCCCATCGCCGCGGATAAAGCGCTGGAAGACTTGCTCCTGCATATCGGGCGAGATGCCCCGGCCGGTATCCTCGACCTCAACTTGAACGTGCTCGGGGAGGGCTTGGGCGCGCACCACGATCCCGCCTTGGCTGGTGTAGCGCCGGGCGTTATCGAGCAGCTGGTGCATAATCATACGCAGCTGGTCGAAGTCGGCCAGCACCTCGGGCAGATCATCGGGCAGGTCGATCTTGAGGCTCAGGTTCTTGGCCTTGATCATGCTCTGGAGCGGCCATGCGGCCTCATCAACCGGTCGTGTCAGCGAGAGCGGCTCAAGGTCGGTCGAGAGCGAGCCCGAGTCGAGGCCGGCGATCACGATCACATTGCTGATCAGGCTGGTCATATTGCCAGCGTGCTGGCGGATCGACTCGACGAAGACCTTCTGGTCATCGTCGAGGGGGCCGGCCAGGCCGCGCATTAGCAGGTCGGAGTTGCCACGGATCACGGTGAGCGGCGTGCGCAGCTCGTGGGAGATCGTGCCGATGAAGTTTGTCTTCGCCCGATCCACCGCCACCTCTGCCGTCATATCCTGGAGCACGCAGACCGAGCCCATGATCTCACCGACATTCGAGACAACCCGGTTGGCCGACACGCGGACGATCCGCTCGTGGAGGGTGAAGAGATCATGAGCGCGCTGGGAGCCAAAACCCAGCGCGCCATCGGTCAGTTCCTGGATCGGGATGTCGCTAAACCATGTCGGTGGCGGTTCATCATCGTGCAGGTCGAGGAACTGGCGGGTGGCATGGTTGACCAGCGTGATCCGCCCTTCGGTATCGCAGACCACAATCCCATCGGCGATACTCTCGACGATGGCGGCGCGCTGGCTCGACTCGCTGCTGACCTGTCCGTAGAGGTTCGTCAGGAAGCCGGTCATTGTGTTGAAGCTATGGGCCAGGGTGCCGATTTCATTCTGCGACTGGATATGCGCCCGGCGGTGCAGCTCGCCGCCTGTGATCGCCTCGGCCGTGCGGGCCAGTTCGCCCAGGGGGGCTGTAATACGGTTGGCGATCATCACGCCGACACCGACCAGCAGGCCAGCCAGCAAGAATACCACCACGCCTAAGGGCCAGAGCGTATCGCGCCCGGTGGCCATCACATAGTCGCGCGAGAGGGCCGGGGCCAGGATTCCCACCGAGACCCCGCGGATCTTCAGGGGGATGTAGGCGAACTGGTACTCGCGACCGCCGATCTCCTCGACGCTAAAGAGCGACTGGCTGAGGGCATTTGGATTGGTGTCGAAGTTGTTCAGCAGATCCAGGCTCATCTGTGGGACGGTGCCCTCGACGCTGAGGAACGTTGAGGCGAGCACTCTGCCCGACGTGTCGTAGAGGGTTATGCCTGCGGCCTGCGAGCCATCCCTGAGGATCGTGAGCAACTTGTCGACGCGGATAGCTGCGATCAGGCCACCGACCACATCTTCGCCATTGCGCACAGGGGCGATCGTTGCCAGGTAGAGCGAATCAGAGCCAAACAGGACGAGGCCGGCGTACTTATCGCCTCGACTATCGGAGGTACCGCTGAGCACGCGGCTGGTGAACCAGAGCTGAGAGATATCGAGCGGGGAGTGGGATGTGTAGCCGCTGCCGCTGCCGTCCGGCGCGCGCTCAAAGTCGCTGACCGTCTGCCCATGCGTGTTAAAGGCGATCAGGCGATCAAGCCCGATACGGTTGATGCCCGTGAGGAAGTAGGGGTCGAGTGCCTTCTTGAGGCCATCGATATCGTCATTGGCCAGTGCCTCGGCGACGCCAGGGGCGCTGATCGAGTCGTTGCGCTGGGCGAATGCCACCTCGCGGAGAAAGGATAGGTTGTCCTGCTCCTGGCTGAGCAGTGTGTCGTTGGCGGTGCGTGTCACCGAGGCTAGCTGATTATTGAAGCGCTCCTGGAGGGAGCCAGCAACTTGATAGAACACAGCAAGCGCTCCTGCTGCCGCGACGATTACGGTGAGGAGCAGAAATGGGCCGATGATCTGATAGCGGAGCTGTGAACGCAGCTCGCGTATGACCCCTTGCATCAAGGATACCTCTCGGCGTGCAACGCTGGCCTGCCGAGCCAGGGAGATCGCGCGCATGAAAAAGCGGCGCGTGTCGCAAACCTACAACTTCGTATAGATAGAGTATAGGAGAGCGCAGAGCTTGGATCAAGGGGGTTCAGATTATAAGTCAGTAACAGTTTATTTATGTTCGGCACAATACGTTGTGTGACAGTGTGTAGTAGCATCTCTATGGGCTATTTCCAGGTTGTAACGCGTTGCCATCTCATCATAATAGAGCGGCTGTGCTATACTGTGGGCAGCTTCTCCTTGGCGTTGATATGGTACGCTATGCAGCTACGCTTTCTCGGCACTGGCACCTCAATGGGCGTCCCCGTGATCGGCTGCGATTGCCTGGTCTGTACGTCGGGCGACCCGCGCAACCGCCGGATGCGCACCTCGGCCCTGATCCGCGAGGGCGGGCAGACGCTTCTGATCGACGCCGGCCCCGACTTTCGCGCCCAGGCGCTTGCCGTCGGCCTGCGCCACATTGATGCGGTGATCCTCACGCACTCGCACTTCGACCACATCGCCGGGATCGATGATCTGCGGCCAATCTGTGGCGCGAGCGGCTGCGTGCCGATCTTTGGCAGCCCGCGCACCCTCGCCGATGTGCGCGAGCGGTTCGCCTACGCCTTCGAGGAGAGCTCTGTCGGCTCCACGCGGCCCAGCATTGAGCTGCGCCCCGTTGAGGGGCCGTTTGCGATCGGCCCGACGCAGATCATCCCGCTGGAGATTATCCACGGTACCTGGTCGATCACCGCCTACCGGATCGGCGGGCTTGGCTATGTCACCGACGCGAGCGCCATCCCCGCCCAGTCCTGGGAGCTGCTGCGCGGCCTCGATGTGCTGGTGCTGAACGCCCTGCGCTACAAGCCGCACCCCACGCACTTCTCGCTCTCCCAGGCGCTCGCCGTGATCGCCGACCTGCGCCCGCGCCGCGCATTCCTCGTCCATATGACCCACGCCTTCGACCACGCCGCCGCTAGCGCCGAGCTTCCCCCTGGTGTTGAGTTCGCCTATGACGGACTTGAGATTCATGTTGAATGTTGAATGAGCGGCATTCAACATTCAACATTCAACATTCAACATTACCTATGCGAATCGGCATCGACGCACGGCTCAACGCCTATCGCCAGGGCGGGATTGCCCAGTACACTCGTCTGCTGCTTGCGGCGATGGCGCCGCTGGTCGGCGACGATGAGATCATCGCCCTCCAGCACCGCCGCCAGCCGCAGCCGATGACGGTGGCCCACAATGTCGGGTGGGCGCTGCTGCTCACCCCGCCGCATAACCGCTTTGAGCCGCTGGCCCTGCCCGTCGAGCTGCTGCCCCGCCGGCTCGACCTACTGCACTGCCCCGACTTTGTCGCCCCGCGCCTGCGCCCCTGCCCCGCCGTGGTGACGATCCACGACCTGGCCTTTATACGATTCCCGGAGATCCTCGACGCCGACGCGCGGCGCTACTACGGCCAGGTGCGCGCCTCGGCCCGCGCCGCCCAGGCGGTGATCGCCGTCTCGGAGTCCACTCGCGCCGATATTGTCGAGCTGCTCGGCCTGCCCCCTGAGCGGGTCGATGTTGTGTACGAGGCGGCGGCACCCTCCTTTCGCCCCGCCGATGTGGCCCCCGGCGAGGAGCGTAGCGTGAATGGGCGAACCTTGCGCGCCGGCGGGTTCGCCCTCTTCGTCAGCACGATCGAGCCGCGCAAGAACCTGGAGACTCTGCTGCGCGCCCTGCGGGTATGCCTCGACCGGCGGCCGCAGGCCGGCTACCGGCTGGCCATCGCCGGGGTGCGCGGCTGGCTCGACGGCCCGGTCTTCGACCTGATCCGCGATCTGCGCCTCGCTGATCAGATCGACTTCCTGGGCTGGCCCGCGCCCGACGACCTTGTCTGGCTCTACAGCGCCTGCCGGCTCTACCTCAACCCCTCGCTCTACGAGGGCTTCGGCCTGCCGGTGCTTGAGGCGCTGGCCTGCGGGGCGGCCGCCGTTGTGGCCGACACCAGCAGCCTGCCCGAGGTGGCGGGCGACGCGGCGCTCCTCGTGCCGCCGCGCGATGTGGCGGCCTGGGTGGCGGCGATCGAGTCGCTCTGGGGCGATGATGCCGCCCGCGAGCGCCTGGCGCGGCGCGGGCCGACCCAGGCGGCCAAATTCTCCTGGGAGCGCGCCGCCCGCGAGACTCTGGCGATCTACCGGCGGGTTGGGGGCTAGAGCACTGAGCAGCATGCGTGAGCCACTGAGGCACTGAACCTGGTGGCTCGCTGCGCTCGCGCCTTCTTTAGTGCGATGGCAGATGGCAGATGGCAGATTGGGCGCTGCGCATCCAGACACGATCCGTGCTTTGGCACAGCAGTGGCTCAGTGGCTCAGTGGCTCAGTGCTCTACAGCTGGAAGATCTCCTCGACGGGCACGAGGCGCAGGGCGCCAGTGGGGCACTCGCTAACACATGCCTGGTCGGCGTGCCCGTGGCAGAGGTCGCACTTGTCGGCGCGCTGGGCCTGGATCAGCGGGATATAGTGCTTTGGCTGGAGGCGGCTGCGGGCTTGGCGGAGCAGACTCCACAGCGGCCCTGATGGGGTCGCCGTCGTCTCCTGGGGCACGCTGGAGACGGCGTCGTAGGGGCAGGCGTCGATACAGTCACCGCAGCCGGTACACTTGTCGGTGATGCGCAAGATGCCGTCGTCAGTGCGCTCGAAGGCGTCCTCAGGGCATGCCGCGACACACTCGGGGCCGACGCTGCACTGGCGGCAGGCGTCGAGCATATCGAGGCCGCCGACCGATACACCGTTGAGGTGCAGGCGCTGATGCCCGTGGCGACCGACGCACGCCTCTTCGCAGATCCGGCAGCCGGGCGGGCAGAGCTCCGGCGTGCGCACAAGCAGGTGAGTGCCGCGCAGCAGCCCGTGCTCTATCGCCTGGGTCAGGCCAAGCGCACGGGACTGATCCTCGTGGACGGCGGCATTGTGGCGGTTGCGGCTTTCGATCACCGCGCGCAGGCTCGCCTCAAGGCTCGGTCGATCCTGGATGAGCTGGTGAAAATCGTCGCTCGGCAGGGCAAGGACATCGGTCGCCGTCATGGCGCGCACGCTGGAGCGGTGGGGCTGGCTGGTGAGCAGGGCGATCTCGCCGAAGAAGTCGCCCTCGCCGAGGGTCGTCATCGTCTGGCCATCCTGCTCGACGATCACCTGTCCGCTCTCGATCAGGTAGAGGTCGCTGGCCATATCTCCCTGGCGGATGATCAGGCTGCTGCGGCTGAAGCTGAAGGGCAGCAGGCTGCTGGCTAGCGCCTGCCGCTCAATCGGCATGAGCTGGCCAAGCAGCGGGACTCGCGCCAGGGTAGACTCTACCAGGCGGCGCTTATAGATCTGGCGCAGGGCGGTGGCGAGCTTGGGCATCATGCCCAGGGCGTCGCGTAGGTTGGCGAGGGGCACCTGGAGCAGATAGCAGTCGCTGATAGCCTGCGCGCTCATGCGGCGGAAGAAGTCGCCGAAGAGCGGCCCCTCGCCGCAGCAGTCGCCTGGGCCGAGCGCGCCCATCAGCACCTCGCGGCCGTCTTTGTCGCGCAGGCGGAGCTGTAGCTCCCCGCGCAGCACAAAGAAGACGAAGCGGTCGCGCTTCTGCTTGCCGAAGATGCCGTCGCCGAGGGAGAAGGCGCGGAAGACGCCGTGCTCAATCAGGCGTGAGAGCTCTCCAGCCGGCACATCGTGCAGACAATCGAGGGTGCCGAGCAGCGCTAGCGACTCCTGGAGGCGTTGAGCCTGCCGGGCGGCGCGCGCCTGAGCCGCGGCGGGTACCCGCGCCGGGGCGTTCTTGGCAGCCATAGGAACCTCTGAATAGCGTGAAGGCGGCCCATGCATTGTACCATAGGGATACACGGGGCTGTATAATGGTGGTGGCACGCTATCTTGAATACAATGGGCACGCGCGCAGGAGGCTGCGCCCTCGTGCAGAATCAAGCGACCTTTTGGGAGTGCGCTAGATGGCGAAGCGCGTTTGCGTGCGCCGCGACCAATCTGCAATCACCAATCTGCAATCTGCAATCGCACTAGATGGGCGCGGCACGCTGCGCCTGAACAGTCACCCGCATGGCACTGCGTACCCTCACTGTAGACCTGGAGCGCGGACACGTGCGCCAGCAGCTCCCGGCAACCGTCGAGCGAGACTATCTGGGCGGGCGCGGGGCCATCGCCTGGCTGCTCTGGAGTCACCTCCCTGCCGATACGCCGCCCCTCGCCCCTGAGAATCTGCTGATCTTCTCGGCCGGCCCGCTAGCCGGCACCGGTGCCTTCGCCACCGGCGGCTTTGTGGTGGGCACCCGCTCACCGATCACTGGGAGCATCGGCTATAGCTGGTGTCAGGGCCACTGGGGCGCTGCCCTGCGCCAGTCTGGCTACGACCTGCTAATCATCCGGGGCCAGGCTCCCGAGTGGTGCTATCTGGTGATCGACCACGATCAGGTGCGCCTGCGCTCTGCGTCGCACCTGCAGGGGCATGATACGAAGGCCACCGACGAGGCCATCAGGGCCGAGCTCGGCGACGGCTTCCGGGTTTCCTGCCTGGGGCCTGCCGGCGAGGCGGAGGTTGCCTACGCCAGTATCGTGGCCGAGGGCCGCTATATGGCTGAGCCGGCCGGGACGGGCGTGGTGATGGGCAACAAGCGCCTCAAGGCAATCGCCGTGCGCGGTGGCCCGCCGATCACCATCGCCGACGAGCGCCGCCTCGCCGCAGCTATGGACGTGGTGCGCCGCCGCGTTGAGTCAAGCCAGCTGGCCGCCAGCCTGCGCGAGATCGGCAGCAGCCAGTTCCTCTCCCAGGCGATCGAGTGGGGCGCCCTCACTGAGCATAATGGCCGCGACGCCCACCTGAGCGATGGCGTCACCCATATGCGCAGCTCCCTGACGATGCGCGGCAAACGCGAGAGCCGCGGCTGCGAAGGCTGCCCTATGCCCTGCTACTTCGACACCCAGCGCCGCCCCGGCGAGACGGTGCCGCTGCCCGAGCTTGAGCTGGTGGCCGGCTTCGGCGCGCGCTGCGGCATTTCTAGCCCCGACACGCTGCTGCTGATCGCTAACCGCTGCCTCATGCTCGGCCTCGACCCGGCCTCGGCCAGCGCGGCGGTGGCCTTCCTGATGGAGTGTCAGTCCGAGGGGCTCAACCTTTCGGGCACGCTGCCCTGGGGTAACGACGAGGCCGTGCTCGCCGCCCTGGAGCGCCTGGCGGTGCGCCAGGAGCGGCGCGATATGCTCTCGCTCGGGATCGGCGAGATCGCCGATGTCTTCTGGGGCGGGGCCGCCTTCGCCCCACAGGTCAAGGGCCTGGCCATGCCCGCCCTCGACCCGCGCGCCCTCACCGAGATCGCCCTCGCCATGGCCACCGCGCCGATCGGCGGCGACTACCGCTACGCCATGCCCTACGAGGAGCTGATCGCCGAGCCGCCGGCATGGCTGCCCGATGAGCCATCGCACCCCCAGGCGGTGAAGGGCAAGGTGCTGCGCCTGATCTGGCACGAGCGCTTCGCCGCCATGCTCGACTCTGCCGGGATCTGCCGCCGCCTCGGCCTGATGGCCTACCAGATCTCGCCCGGCGAGCTGCTGGCCCTGATCACCGCCACCGGCAGCGCGGTCAACGGATCTGATATGGCCCGCATCGGCGAGCGGATCATCACCGTCGAGCGCCTCTTCGCCCGCCGCTACGCCGATAATGGCGCGGTGGACGATCTGCCCGCCCGCTGGCGCGAGTCCCCTCTCGACGAGGGGCGGGCCGCCGGCCACCTGCCGCGCCTCGCCGACCTGCTGGTCGAGTACTACCGCCGCCACGGCTGGGGCGCCGACGGAAACCCGACGGCCGAGCGCCTCGCTGAGCTGGGCATTAAAGCGTGAGGGGACAGGGGACAGGGGACAGGGGACAGAGAACAGGGGACAGGGGACAGGGAATATCACGCTCCGGATCTGTTCCCTGTGTCACGCTCCGGATCTGTTCCCTGTTCCCTGTTCCCTGTTCCCTCGTCTAGCAAAAGTTCCTTGAATGAACGACTCACTCCCTCACCGCCTGGTGATCAAGCTCGGCACCAGCGTGCTCACCGCCGGAACCGACCGGCTCAACCGGCCCTATATGGTGGATCTGGCCCGTCAGGTGGCCGCCCTGCGCGCCGCTGGCGTCCAGGTAGCCCTAGTCTCCTCCGGGGCGATCGCCGCCGGCAGAGAGCGCCTCAGCGCCGCGCCCCAGCAGCGCGCCCGGGCCAACGTGCCGCTCAAGCAGATGTTCGCCGCCGTCGGCCAGAGTCGGCTCATGCACCTCTACGAGCAGCTGTTTGAGCTGTATGGCCTTCAGGTGGCCCAGGCCCTGCTCACCCGCGACGACCTGCGCGACCGTCGGCGCTACCTGAACGCACGCAACACCCTCAACCTCTGCATCGAGCGCGGGATCGTGCCGATCATCAACGAGAACGACGCACTCGTCACCGCCGAGATCCGTGTCGGCGACAACGATAATCTCTCGGCCCTGGTGGCCGGCCTGATCGACGCCGACCTGCTGCTCATCCTGACTGATATCGACGGGCTCTACAGCGCCGACCCGCGCAGCGACCCGACCGCCCATCTGCTGGAGGAGGTGCCCGCCATCGACGAGCAGATCTGGGAGATGGCCGGCGGCGCCGGGACAACCCGAGGGACCGGTGGCATGCGCACCAAGATCCAGGCCGCCGACCTGGCCACCCGTTCGGGCACCAGCGTGGTGATCGCCAGCGGCGCCGCGCCTGATGTGATTCTCCGGGTTGCAAAGGGCGCGCGGATCGGCACACGCTTCCCCAGCGCAGTCAGCCATCTCGAGTCGCGCAAGCGCTGGCTACTCGCCGAGACGGTTCGCCACAGCCAGCTTGTGGTTGATGCTGGGGCCGTCGCCGCGCTCACCCGCCAGGGCAAGAGCCTGCTGCCCGCCGGGATCGTCGAGGTGGTCGGCAGCTTTGATCGCGGGCAGACGGTGCGGATCTACGCGCCCGACGGCCACGAGATCGCCCGTGGGCTCACCCAGTACCGCGCCGCCGACATCCAGCTCATCTGCGGCATGCGCTCGGCCCAGATCGCCGAGGCGCTCGGCTACGACTATGGCTCCGAGGTGGTTCACCGCGATGACATGGTCGTGTTAACATAAGATTCTCTGGAGAGCTGCGCCCCAGACCTGCTTTTTGCTGGGTGTGGGCGGCGAAGCCGCCCACACCCAGCAAAAAAATGTCGCGGGGGTGACGAAGCCACCCTCGCACCCCCATCGGGAGGTGACATGGTGATCGAGATCCGCCCAGTTGCGGGCTACGCTGAGTATATGGCCTGTGAGGAGATCCAGAATGTGGCGTGGGACGGGATCGGCATTGTGCCGCTGAACATGTTGCTCACCGCCCACACGAATGGCGGTGTGCTGCTGGGCGCCTTCGACACAGACGCGCCCGGCGCGCCGATGGTCGGCTTCGTCTTCGGGTTCCTCTGCCGCGCCGCCGATGGCCGGATCAAGCACTGCTCGCACATGGCCGCCGTGATGCCCGGCTACCGCGACGCCCGCATCGGCGAGCGGCTCAAGCTGGCCCAGCGCGAGGCCGTGCTCGCCCAGGGCATCGGCCTGATGACCTGGACCTACGACCCGCTGATCAGCCGCAACGCCCGCCTGAACATCCGTAAGCTTGGGGCGATCTGCCGCACCTACAAGCCGAATGTCTATGGCCCCGACCCGCTGCCTGTCGGCGAGCTGCCCAGCGACCGATTCCAGGTTGAGTGGTGGCTCTGCTCCGAGCGTGTGTCCGCGCGCCTTGCCAACGCCGACGCCCCCCCGTCGGTGGCTGAGATCCTGGGCGGGGCGACCCTGCTCAACCCCGATCCCGAGGGGTTTGCGGTGCCGATAGCGGGCGAGCGCTTGGCCCTGCGCATCCCCGCCGACATCGACGCCCTGTGTGCGGTGAACTTCCCGCGTGCCTGGGCATGGCGTCACCAGCTGCGCGAGTTGGCCACATCCGCCTTCGCATCAGGCTACCATGTGGTCGAGTACGCCCGTGAGGGTGATGACGGCTACTACCTGCTAGAGCACTGAGATGATGAATCACAGAGGCACTGAGCTGAAGTTGCTCAGTGCCTCTGTGATTCATCATCTCAGTGCCTCTGTGATACCTACGGCAGCAGCACCACTGACTCGCCCTCTAGCACCAGTTCATCATCCTGGTTCGTGATCGTCGTCCTTAGCGTCGCGATCGGCTTATCCTCGCGGATCGACTTGATCTCAACCGTCGTCGTCACCGTATCGTTGATGAAGATCGGCTTGCGGAAGTTCAAGGTCTGCTTGATATAGATCGTGCCGGGGCCGGGCATCTGCATGCCCAGCACGGCCGAGATCAGGCCAGCCCCAAGCATGCCGTGGGCGATGCGTTTGCCAAAGCGCGAGTCGCGCGCGGCGAGATCGTCGGTGTGTAGTGGGTTCATGTCGCCGGTCACACATCCGAAGAGCACCACGTCGGCCTCGGTGATCGTCTTCCGGATGCTGGCCCTCTGGCCGACTCGTACTGGCTCTCTCATCTTACGCCTCCGTTTTATCTAGAGAGCGAGGTCCGCTCAGCTCTCATGGTAGCGCGAGGCAATTACCTACGGCGCAGGCCAACCGCCCAGTCGGCGATCCCCTCGGCCACGGCGGCGGGTCGCTCCAGGGGCACCATATGTCCACCGTCAAGCTCGACGAGGTGGGCGTTGGGCATGCGCCGCTGGAGTTGACGCCACGAGCGGTCAGTCAGCAGGTCGGAGCGCGAGCCGCGGATGATCAACAGGGGCATGCGCAGGCGACGTAGGGCGTCCCATGTATCTATCGGCACCAGGCTGAAGATCTGCGCCTCCCATGCCTTCGGCCATGCCAGCGTAAGGCCGTCGGCGTCGGGGCGCAGGCCGCCAGCCAGGTAGCCATTGAGCGCGGCGGCATCCAGATCGGCGAAGACGCCGCGACCGGTGTAGCGGGCGCGGGCCTCATCGGCGCTGGCGAAGCGGTCGCGGCGACGGGCGGCCCCCTGGGCGATCGGCGAGCGGTGGTGCTGGCCGATCTGGCGCATGGCCCAGAGGAAGGGCAGCATGTGGCGGGGCATCAGCACCGGGTCAATCAGGGCCAGGCCGTAGAACAGGTCGGGGCGTAGCAGGGCGGCGTAGAGGGTCATGATCCCGCCGAGCGAGTGGCCCGCGCCGATGAAGGGGCCGTCGTCGCGCTGCTCCATATCGGCCAGCATATCGGTCGTCAGGTCGCGCCAGGAAGAGACAGAGACCGGGTCGCTGCCGGGCCAGAGCGGGCGCGGGCGGTAGCCGACGGTGCGGATCTGTGGGGCGAGGGCGGCGGCCAGGGGCTGGTACGCCTCTGGGGGGAAGCCGTTGGCGGGCGCGAGGAGCATGGTCGGCCCCGCGCCGCCGAGGTCAAGGTAGTGATCCATAATCGCAAAACGTAGGGGCGGCTCGCGAGCCGCCCCTACAACGCATCCCTTGAACTTAATCCCGGCGGCGGGGGCGGGGCCGGTCGCCGCCTGGGCCGCCGCGGGGCGGGCCGCCACGGTCGCCGCCGTCGCGCGAGCGCGGGGCGGCTCCAGCCGCCTTGCGGTCATCGGCCGACTCGCCGGAGAGGATGGCGCGTCGGCTGAGGCTGATCTTGCCGCTCATGCGGTCTACATCGATCACCATCACGTTGATCTCGTCGCCGAGCTGGAGCACATCCTCAACATTCTCCACCCGCGTCTCGGCGAGCTCAGAGATGTGAACCATGCCGTCCTTGCCGGGGAGGATGTTGATGAAGGCGCCGAAGGGCTTGATGCTGACCACCTTGCCCAGGAAGACATCGCCGATCTTCGCCTCGCGGGTGAGGCCCTCGACCATCGCGACGGCCTTCTTGGCGGCCTCGCCGTCGGCGGTGGCAATAAAGACACGGCCATCGTCCTCGACATCGATCTGCGCGCCGGTGGCCTCAATGATGCTGCGGATCATCTTGCCGCCAGGGCCGATCAGGGCACCGATCTTCTCGACCGGAATCTGCACCGTGATGATGCGCGGGGCGAAGGGCGAGAGATCCTCGCGGGGGGCGCTGATCACCGCGTTCATCTTGCCGAGGATGAACATGCGAGCCTCGCGGGCCTGGGCGAATGCCTGGCGCATGATCTCGAAGGTGATCCCGGTGGTCTTGATGTCCATCTGGAGGCCGGTGATGCCCTCAGCCGAGCCGGCGACCTTAAAGTCCATATCGCCGAGGTTATCCTCAAGGCCCTGGATGTCGGTGAGCACCTTCCAGCGGCCGTCGGGGTCAGTGATCAGGCCCATGGCCACGCCGGCCACCGGGCGCTTGATCGGCACGCCGGCGTCCATCAGGCTGAGCGAGGAGCCGCAGACCGAGGCCATCGACGAGGAGCCGTTCGACGAGAGCACCTCAGAGACGAGGCGCATTGTGTAGGGGAACTCGTCCATGCTGGGCAGGACGGCGATCAGCGAGCGCTCGGCCAGCGCGCCGTGGCCGATATCGCGGCGGCGGGGCGAGCCGATGCGCTTGGCCTCACCGGTGCTGTAGGGCGGGAAGTTATAGTGGTGGATGTAGCGCTTGCTCGTATCGATGCCGAGGTCGTCGAGGCGCTGCTCCTCGCCGGGCGAGCCGAGCGTGGTGATGGTGAGCACCTGGGTCTGTCCACGGTGGAACATGCCGGTGCCGTGGGTGCGCGGGATGACCCCGACCTCAACGTTGATCGGGCGGATCTCGGTGGTGGCGCGGCCATCGACGCGGATGCCCTCGTCGAGGATGGCGTTGCGCACCTCGCCCTTAAGCAGCTTCTCGAAGGACTTGCCGACCTCCTTGATTCGGGCGGGCAGCTCCTCCTCGGGCTCATCGGCGCTGAAGTGGCCTACGACCTCGGCCTTAAGGGCGGAGGTGCGCTCCTCGCGCTCCTGCTTGTTGCTGCTGCGCACAGCCTCGCGCAGGCGCTTGCCCATCCAGGCGCTGATCGACTCCTCCAGCGAGGTGTCGATCGCCGGGGGGACAAACTCGCGCTTGGGGCGGCCGCAGAGCTGCACGAGCTCCTCCTGCATGGCGCAGAGCTGCTGGCAGACCGCGTGGCCCTGCTGGACGGCAGCGAGCATCTCGTCCTCGGTGAGCTCGAAGGCACCGGCCTCAACCATCAGCACAGCGTCCTTGGTGCCGGCGATGACCAGGTCGAGCCGGCTCTTCTCGACATCGGCCATAGGCGGGTTTGCCACCAACTGCCCGTCGATGTGGGCCATCTGCACGGCGCCGACCGGCCCCTTGAAGGGGATGTCGCTGATCGCCAGGGCCGCCGAGGCGCCGATGATCGCCATCGGGCCGGGGTCATTCACCATATCGATCGAGAAGGTGGTGATGATGACCTGGACCTCGTTGTAGTAGCCCTTGGGGAAGAGCGGGCGCAGGGGGCGGTCGGTCAGGCGGGAGGTGAGGATGGCGGTGGTGGTGGGGCGGCCCTCGCGCTTGAAGAAGTTGCCGGGGATCTTGCCGGCCGAGTACATCCGCTCCTCATAGTCGACGGTGAGCGGGAAGAAGTCGATGCCCTCACGGGGCTCTTTGGCGCACACCACGGTGGCGAGCAGCACGGTGTCACCGTAGCGCACCGTCACCGCGCCATCGGCCTGCTCGGCGTAGCGGCCGGCCTCGATGGTCAGGGTGCGGCCGGCGATCTCGGCGCTGACGGTATAAACTTGACGTTCGGTCATCTGAATATGTTCCTCCGGGTACCATAGGGTTCGGCCAGTATGGCCGGGCCGCCGGCGCTCGCCGGCTGGCTGATACCGGAGGAGGGTTCGGTACTGGAGCCTACAAACAGCCATGTGGCCCTTTGCACGCTCCAATCCCGAACGGCCTTCCTCCGGCCTCTCTCATAAAACGACGTGTTTCTGGGTGCTGGAGATTGCCAGCATACTAATAGCTTATTCCTGGGGACTGTTGCCCCAGGAAATGCTGACGCGGCCCTAGCCCCGCCACAGGCCCGCCATAACGCACGAAAGCACTGGCGAGCGCGCTCGCCAGTGCTCACTCATGCTACGCGGTAGCTGGGCATGGGATCCAATGTTAGCGGCGCAGCCCAAGGCGTTCGATCACGCTGCGGTAGCGATCCTTGTTGCGGCTTGCTAGGTAGTTCAGCAGGCGGCGGCGGCGACCGACGAGCTTCAGCAGGCCGCGCCGCGAGTGGTGATCATGGATATGCGTGCGCAGGTGGTCGATCAGCTGGTTAATCCGCTCGGTAAGCAGCGCGACCTGGACCTCGGGTGATCCGGTGTCGGTGCTGTGTACCTGGTAGCCGCCAATGATCGAGCCCTTCTCATCTTTCTCAAGCGCCACGGGAGTGCCTCCTCCGGTTAATCGCGCGCAGGCCGGCGCAGCCTGGCGTTCTGTTAGGAAAACAGCACGATTATACCATATCTCCATAGAATAGGCCAATTTTCGTAACCGGCAAACAAGCGGCGCGTTAAGGCATCACAACGCCAAATGGCTGCATTCTGGCTTCGTCAGCCCCAAGAAAAGCAGGTGCTGGAGCGGAGCCCCAGGAGGTTGTACCAGCCCTATGCGTAGGCCCGGCTGTACCCGGCTGTGCTGTGCGCTATAATATTATTGCGCCTAATCTTTCGTGAAAGATCTGGCGTATCTCTCCCGCCGCCTGTGGAGCCTCTCCTAATGCACATGTGGACCTTCCTGACCAACCACTCGCAGGTGCTGCTCTGCATCGCCCGTAACCAGCGCATGACCGCCAAGGAGATCTCCGAGGTGGTGGGCATCACTGAGCGGGCGGTGCAGCGGCTGATCCGCGACCTTGAGGAGAGCGGCTATATTGTGCGGCTGCGGGTTGGTCGGCAGAACCGCTATGTGATCAACACGGATCAGCCGATGCGCCATCCTGCCCAGGGCGGTCGCTCGATCGGCGAGATGATTGATCTGCTCTCCCCGCTCGCGCCTCGTCAGGATCAGGGGTGAGGGAAGAGGGAAGCGGATCTCTTTGTCCCTCATATCTTATGCTGCACAGCCCAGAGGGCGGCCTGGGTGCGGTCGCGCACGTCGAGCTTACCGAGGATGCTGCTGATGTGGTTCTTGACCGTGCCCACGCTGATCGCCAGGGTGTCGCTGATCTCCTGGTTGGTGTGGCCCTTGGCGAGCATGCGCAGGATGCTGCGCTCGCGCTCGGTGAGTAGGTTGGCTCGACCGGGGTCGGGCGGCGGGGGCGGTGCAGATGGCGGGGCCTCCATGGGGCCGGGCGGGGCGTCGGCCATGCGCCCCAGGTAGGGCAGGATCTGGGCGGTGATCTCGGGGTTGAGCAGGGCACCTCCCCCGGCCACCGTGCGGATGGCGTCTGCCAGGGCGCGGTGATCCACATCCTTGAGCAGGTAGCCGCGGGCTCCGGCGGCGATCCCGCGAAACACATAGTCGTCGTCGCGGAATGTTGTTAGGATGATCACCGCCGCGCGGGCCTGTGACAGGCTTAGGCGGCGGGTCGCCTCTACGCCGTCCATCACTGGCATCATCACATCCATCAGCACGACGTCCGGGTCGAGGACCGCCACCTGCTCCAGCGCCTCGGCACCATCGCTGGCCTGTCCGACCACCTCAATATCGGCCTTGCGGGTCAGGAGCGACTGGATGCCAGTGCGGATCAGAGCCTGGTCATCCACGATCAGGACGCGGATCTTCGCGCCTATCATGTCGCCGCCTCAAGGGGCAGGGCCATCATCAGGCGGAACCCGCCCTCGGGCAGCGGCCCGGCCTCGATCCCGCCGCCGAGCGCATCGGCTCGCTCGCGCAGCCCCACGATGCCGTAGCTGCCCTGGGGCGCAGAACCGCTCGTCAGTGGGGATTCCAGCGGGTCGGCGGGCCGGTCATCATTCACCACCGTCATCGTCGCGTGGCTGCTGTTTAGGCTGAGCTGGACACTGATCTGGCTGGGGTGGGCGTGCTTCCACGCGTTTGCCACGCCCTCCTGCATGGCCCGGTAGATCGTGCATGCCACGGTTGGGCTAAGCTCATCCAGCCCCTCGTCGACCCGCAGGCTGATCGTCATTGTGGCGCTGTGCCTGCACTGTGCGGCCAGATTCTCCATCGCAGTGCCGAGGGTGCTGCCGGTCAGGGGCAGCTCGGCGTCGGCCACGGCCAGGACGCTACGCCATGCCTCGTGCAGGTGCTCGCGGCTCATCTGGAGCTGGGCCAGGGCATCCTCTGCGCTCTCGGCGACCAGATCCTCGGCCAGCTGGAGCTGGAGGTTGATCAGCACGAGCCGCGACCCGAGGTCGTCGTGGAACTCGCGGGCCAGCCGTGAGCGCTCGGCGGCCACCGCCAGGGTGCGCACCTCGTCGGTCTGCTGCTCGATCTCGCTTGACAGCAGGGCCGCCTGTAGCTCAGCTTGGCGGCGTTGGTCGAGCTGACGGCGGGCCAGCAGCAGCGGGCCCGCCATCGTCGCCGCCGCTACGGCGCAGATCAGCAGGCTCTCGCGATCCATCACCTGGGGGCGCAGGCGGGCCAGCAGCAGGCCGACTGCCGTCGGGGTGCCGGTGAGGAAGAGCATAATCTGGCCGAGCGGTAGGCGCAGCGAGATCTGCCAGAGCACCAGCAGCAGCCCCAGCAGAATGGGCAGCGCCTGCGTGGTGATGGCCATCGCCACGACGGCGAGGGTCTGCCCGGCCAGGCCGATCTGGAGCAGCAGCGGGTTGCGCGCGCGCAGGGTGTAGATGTAGGCCAGCAGCAGCAGGGCGTAGAGCGCCAGCAGGGGCAAGATCACATCGAGGGTGGGCGGGTGTTGGGTGAGCGTTATCAGCAGCGAGAGTGAGATAAAGACAATCGGTAGCACCCAGCTCAGGATGCGGTAGGGCTGCGACGAGATCACCAGCTCATCGAACGGGCCGGAGATGGCGGTGGTGAACACCGGCCCGCGCCATGTCGGGCTGTCGTCCTCACCGTGCCGGAGCGTGGCGATCGCGCCGCGCAGCCGCTCAACGGCCGCCCCCGCCGAGTCGCGGGTCTGCGCGACGGTGATCTGGAGCCGCGAGAGATTGTTCTGGGCCTGGCCAAGGGCCGCCGCGATACTCTGCTCGGTGCGGGCCAGAGCCGCCTGCACCTCGTCGGTGATCGTCTGGGCCAGGCGGCGGCGCTCCTCTAGGGCCACCCGCTGCTGGATCTCGCGCAGAGCCGTCGAGAGGCTATCGTAGCGCTGCTGCATCTGCTGGAGCATCTGCTGGGCCTGCTCGCTGCGCCGGTGCTGCCGCATATAGATGGTCGCCGCGATGATCGCGCAGGTGGCCGGGAAGGCCAGGGCCAGGTTGCTCTGGAGCCAGCTCAGGGCGCTCGCGGTGGCGATGATCACGCCGCCGCTCCAGATCGCCCATATGCCGACGGCGAAGGGGATCCAGAGCCAGGGCCGGAAGAGCATCAGGGCTTGTAGGACAATGGATAGGTAGACATAATCGAAGAGCGGTGCCGGGAACAGAGCCTGGGCCACCGCTGTGAGTACACATTGGATGATCAAATAGACGATCTGTGCCCACAGCGCGAGCCGCCGGGCCGGGACGAAGAGCGTGAGAATGAGGTGCAGGCCGACGATTGCCGTCATCGCCCAGTAGCGCTGCGACATCCCATCCATGCTGAGCGGCTCGCGCATACCGACCCCGCTGAGCGGAGTCATCAGCAGCGCGAGCGTCACCACACCCTGGAGGGCGAGGGGGTATGGCGCGTGTCGCGCGACGAGGTCGCGAAGCTGTTGGAATGCGCGAATCATGCCTACTAGTGTAGCACACACCGGGTATGCGCTGGAAGGGCATCGCATGCGTTAGCAGGGCTGCTGCAATGTCCTGAGCGCCCCCCCGGCTGGCGACTGGAAGTCGCGCCGGCGGGGCGCGTTGCGCCGGGCGTCGGCGCAGGCCGACGCCGGAACCTCCCGCGAAGGCGGAGTGTACCCAATTTGTTAAGACCCTGTTCACGAGGGATGGAAGTACTACGCCAAAAGGCCGCGCTGGCTGCGTTGGATCTTCTGAGGGCCAGATGCGGCCCGCGTGAGCCCTGCCTGATGGAGGGTAGCATTGCTATTGCCTATGGAATTTACAATTTTTTCATTATGGCGCATCCCTCTAGGCAAAGCTGCTCCTGTCAATTATACTAGTGTCTGTAGTTACCTACAGCTTGTAGTATTCTTGAAAGGGGAGATCTCACATGAGCCGCATTTCCAACATCATCGGTCGCATCGCTCTCGTCCTCGGTGCCTTCGCCACGATCGCCCCAGGGGCGGTGGATCTCTTCAATATTACCTGGCATTAACTCTCGCGGCACGCGCCGCAAGCCAGACACACAGCGCCGGGAGGTCGAAAGACCTCCCGGCGCTGTGTTTTTATGATCACTTGTAGTACGACTGATGTGAGGATATATGCGTACTCTGCCGTTTGTTGCTCGCTGCTACTTGGCGCTCATTAGCCTGAGCGCTCTTGCGGTCGCTATCGCGCTGCTCCCAGTGGCGAGCGTCCTGGCCGAGCGATCCCTGCTAGCCTTTGCCTGTCTGATCGTGATGGCAATGGCCGAGTATGCCGAGGTGAGCTTTGAATCACACGAGGGGCATCGATTACACCTTACGGTGGGCGAGGCCGTGGCGCTCTTCGCTATCAGCGCTCTCGGCCCCGCAGGTACATTCGTGGTGGCGTTGGCTGCTGCTTTCGACTCGCTTCGGCGGCGGCGGCCATGGGATCGGGTTGTCTTTAATGCCAGCATGCTGATGCTGACCTACACCTTTGCCTCTCTGGCCTACACAGCGCTACAGCGCCCTGATGTTGTTCCCTATGGCGGGCCGCTCGGCCTGATCACCTTTATTGTTGTGGCGGGCACCTACTATGGCGCTAACAGCCTACTGGTGAGCCTGATGGTGGCTCTGGCAACCCATCAGCCGATGCTGCGCGTCTACCGCGAGAGCCTTCAGCAGACGAACTGGCCGCATCTGCTCACCTTCACCGTGGGCGCAGTGATCGCCGCCCTCTATGCGATCGATCCGTGGCTGGTGATCTATGGCGTGCTCATTCTGCTGATCTCGCGCTACACCTTCGCTATGGTGGCCGCCCTGAATAGCGAGACCCGCAAGCGGCACGAGCTGGCCGAGGAGCGAGCGCAGCTCTACGAGGAGCTGCATCGCCAGCAAGACGAGCTGACCCGCGCCTCGGAGCTCGCCTCTCTCGGCACGCTCTCCGCCGGGATCGCCCACGAGTTTAACAATGTGCTTACGGCTATCCTCGGCCACGCTCAGCTTGGCGAGATGACCGACAGCATTACGGAGAAGGACTACTCGCTCAATGTGATCAGCCGGGTCTGCCTGCGCGCTACCGGCATCACATCCAGCCTGCTCACCTTCGCCCGCAAGCGTGAGCCCGACCTGAGCCCGAACCTGCTGCAGACGGCGATTGATGATACGCTCGACCTGGTGCGCCCTGACCTTGAGCATGATCAGATCCGCCTTGTCACCGCCATCGATGATCTGCCGATGATTATGTGCGACCTTGGGCAGATCAACCAGGTGCTGCTCAATCTGATCACCAATGCCCGCGATGCCCTGCGCGGTCGGGCCAACGCCGAGATCCGTCTTGGACTGGGAATGAGCGATGGGCATGCGGTGCTGACGATTACCGACAATGGCCCAGGCATCCCGCCCGAGATGCTCGATAAGATCTTTCAGCCCTTCGTCACTACCAAGCGGAAGGGCAATGGGTTGGGCATGGCGATCTGCTACGGAATCATCGAGAGCCATAAGGGCCATATCGATATTAAGAGCGATGCCGAGCGCGGCACTGCGATCACGATCACGCTGCCCTTCGATATCGATGACTATTTCGTTGATCCGGTGCCCGTCCTGGCTGAGGTGGGTATGTAGCTGTAGGGGACAGGGGACAGGGGACAGATCTTTCTCCTGTCTCCTACGGGTATAATGTGGTTACGCCCCGCGCCTACTCAACGAGGAGATCCCTATGCTGCTGGATGTCTCATTTGCCGTAGACTCGAACCCGCTGCCGGTGGCCGCCGAGGTGGCCCGCGCCGCCGAGGAGATCGGCTTCGATGCTCTGTGGACCCCCGAGACTGGACATAATGGCTTTCTGCCGCTGGCCCTGGCTGCCGAGCACACCAGCCGGATCAGCATCGGCACTGCGGTGGCGATCGTCTTCCCGCGCAGCCCGATGATCACCGCTCAGATCGCCTGGGATCTGGCCGCATTCTCGGGCGGCCGCTTCATCCTCGGCCTGGGCACGCAGGTGAAGGCCCACATCGAGCGGCGCTTCAGCACACCCTGGGACGCGCCGGTGGGCCGGTTACACGACTATATCCTGGCCCTGCGGGCGATCTGGCAGAGCTGGCAGAGCGGCGATCGGCTGAACTATCGCGGCAAGTTTTACCAGCACACGTTGATGACGCCCTTCTTTAGCCCCGGCCCGATCGCGTATCCTGATATCCCGATCTACATCGCTGGGGTGAATAGTGGCCTGGCCCAGCTGGCAGGCGAGCTGTGCGATGGCTTCCATGCCCACCCGCTCAATAGCGCAAAGTATACCGCCGAGGTGCTGCGCCCGCAGATCGCTGCCGGCGCTGCCAAGTCTGGCCGCGCCCCGGAATCCTGTGCGATCGCAGGCAGCGCCTTTGTGATCACCGGGCCAGACAAGGAGACGCGCGAGAAGGTGCGCGCCTTTGTGCGCCAGCAGATCTCATTCTACGGCTCTACGCCCTCGTACCGGCCGGTGCTGGAGTGCCACGGCTGGGGCGATGTGGGTGAGCAGCTCTCGCAGCTGGCCGCCCAGCAGCGCTGGGCCGAGATGCCAGCCCTGGTGACACCGGAGATGGAGGCGGCATTTGCTATCGAGGCCGACCCCGCCGATGTTGGCCCGGCCCTGCTCGCTCGCTACGGCGGCCTGCTCGACCGGGTCGGCCTGTATATCCCCTTCGTGCCCGGCCAGATGGATGACTTCTGGCGCAAGCTCGCCGCCGACCTGCGCACGTAAGGGCGCATGGGCCGCAGGCCCTCCCCTAAATCTCTGATGGGTATGCCGAACTGTGCCAGCGAAGCTGGCACAGTTCGGCATACCCATCTGGTTTTTTAGGCGCAAGCCTACTCCTCGCAGCTGGGGTCGATGATGTCGATCCCAGGGCCGCCGATACAGACATCGGCCCCCTCGCCGCCAACTAGGGTGTCGTCGCCGCCGCCGCCGAGGATGCAGTCGTCGCCGCCCAGCCCGTCGATCAGGTCGTCGTCGGCGCTGCCCAGGATCAGGTCGTCGCCGCTCGTCCCGGTAATGGTGCCGCTTCCGGTTACCAGATGGTTCGGTGCCTGTCCGGCGCACGCGTCGGGGGCGAGGTCGCCGACGCCCACCGAGCGGCTGATGCTGCCCAGCTGAGTCGGCGGGATGCTGTTAGCGGCGGCCGAGGCGAAGACGATCTGCCCGAGGGCCAGGCCGATCATGGCGATCAGGCTGAGCCTGAGAAGTGCAAAGGTGTTCATCGTGCCTGTCCTTTCAGGGTGTGCTGCTGCCACGCCGTGAGCCGCGCGTCGTTCCACGCCTTGGCAAACTCGGTCGAGCGCTCGCGCTCGCGGTAGGCAGTGACCATGTCGATCCCGACGCTGTGGCATGCCTCGGCCGCCAGCCCCGTCTCGCGCAGGGCCAGGAGGAAGCGGTCCTGCCATGGCTGCGCGGCGGGGGGCTGGGCCTGCGGCTCCGCCTGCTCGTCCGCCGTGGGCAGATCGGCTTCCGCAGGCTCGAACTCGCCGTAGATGTAGGCGGCAGTGCCATCCTGGACGATGTAGCGCGGGGGCTGCGTCGATCCGTCGCGTAGGATGAGCGCCCCCTGTCGCTCGGCGAGCTTTGCCAGATCGTTGATCGACCCGATCCGCACGACGTGCGCCGCCTGCATGTCTGGCTGGCCTGCTAGGTCGACGATCTGGGAGCCATAGCGCATCTGGATGCGTGCCTGCTCGCTCTGGCCGCCCGCCCGCAGCAGCGGCAGCCCGGCGACGGCGGCGAGGGCCA
Organism: Chloroflexales bacterium ZM16-3; assembly: GCA_004138175.2. Taxonomy (GTDB): domain Bacteria; phylum Chloroflexota; class Chloroflexia; order Chloroflexales; family Chloroflexaceae; genus Oscillochloris; species Oscillochloris kuznetsovii. The sequence continues at coordinate 49,939 of RYFE02000009.1, forward strand.
GAGACACTACGGCCACGATCAGCCCGCCCTGGCGGGCGAGGGCCACGTTGAGCGTCAGTCCGAGCGGGCTGATTGTGCTCGGCTCGCTCCTTGTTCGTTTCAGCATCCCCTCCTGCTCGGGGCGCAGTACATCCTTGCCGTCCCCGCTGGAGATCATCTGTAGCTGAAATTCATCAAGGCGGAACTCCAGCTTCGGCGCGAAGCTGTCGTGCAGCGGCACCCCGCCCAGGGTGCCCTCGACGCTCACGTAGGGGATGATCGACAGGATGTACTGCTGACGTAGCAGGCCGGTCTGCTCTTGGAACTGCGCGGCCAGGTCATTCAGCTGGCGCAGCGCGATCTCCCCGTGGGCGGCGATCTGTCGTCCGCTGAAGGGCTGCGGTTCCGCCAGGACAATCGTGCGCTTCCAGCCGCTCTGGGTGCTGAGCACTGCGGTCAGGTCGTAGCTGCCGCTCAGGTCAGCGGGCTCATCGCTGGCGAACTGGTAGTCGAAGTCGACGCTCAGCGCCCGCGAGAGATCGCGGAACACGGGCTCGCCCGACTGTACGCTGCCCGCGTCGTAGAGGCCGGGGGGCGCGTCGGCGGAGTAGCTGAGGCTGCCCTGCTGGCGGTAGCTCAGGCTGTCGGTGACATCCTGGCTGACAGGCCGGGTGAAGGCGAATCCGGCCAGGGCCAGGGATGCCATCGCCAGCACGCCGAGCAAGGTGAGCGCCCACTCGCGGGCGCTGCCGCCGCTGCTAGTACAGGGTTTCAGAAGTTGGTTGGGAGTTCTGCTGACCAACGACGAACGACCAGCGACGAAGGCATCGGCACGGTTGGTCGTTCGTCGTTCGTCATTCGTCACAGAACCGACCACGGATGTACGGAAGGCTGTACTAGTAGGCTGCCCTGCCGGACGCCCGCGCTTCCCCTGGCGAGTCTTGCCTTCCTTCGTTTGTGGGCTGAGCATCATAACGATCACCCCTCCTCCCAGCACTACCGCTATCAGCAGCGGCGATGTACGCACCAGGACTAGTAGCTTGCCGACGGACGGAGCAAAGATCCACGCGCGGCCGATCAGCTCGGATGTGAGCGGGTGGTACGGGTCAATAAAGTCGTTGTTGTCGCCCTTGAACACCCATCGCTCGCCGTCGCGCCCGATGATGCGGTGGATCACCGGCCCGATATCCGGGTGGCGGTAAGTGACAATATCGCCGACCCCGTAGCTCGGCTCAGCCCGGATGATCACCAGGTCGCCCTTATGGTAGAGCGGCTCCATGCTGTTGCCGTTGACGATCACGAAGCTCGCCTGCCCGCCGAGCTGGATGGGCGCGAACAGCAGCCAGGCACCAATCAGCGCCCCGAAGAGCAGGGCGGTTGTCAGCTGTTTGGGGATGGCGATGTGTGTACGCATGGCTGCTGTCCCGATAGGGGGACGGGCGTAGCGGGGATCTCCCCGCTACGCCCGTTTTGTCGTGAGAGCTTCTAAGAAGCTACGCTATATGATGACTACTGGTGGTTGTCGGTGTAGGCGACGATGTTCAGCTTATCGACCGAAGAGAGCTCAATCGAACTCAGGGTGACTGTCCAATCGTCCGTGACACCGTCCCGTACGGCTGTAACCCAGGTGGTGCCAACGAGGTTCACCTTCGCAACCGTCTCGGCAACAGTTGTCTCGTCGGCGTCGGTCTTCATCGTAAAGGTGACCGTGTCGAGCTTGGACGGGTCGGCCCCATTCAGCCCGTAGATCACATCCGTGATGTGGTAGCCGCTGACCACGCTGACACCGGCACCGGCGTTGGTATCAGGGATGGCATTGCTTGCGGCGAAGCCATAGGCGGCGGAGCCCATGATCAGGGCGAGGGCGACGGCGACGATGATGCGGGGGCGGAGGATGGATGAGATGTTCACTTGGTTGCCTCCTTAGGGGCGGGTTCTGTATCGAGCCGCTCGGTGCGGCTGATGTCAACACTGTATATCTAGCAGAATGTGTAGTACAAGTAGATAAGAGTCCCCATGCAGGTGTGTAGTTTTCCGCCCAGAAATAGTTTAAGAGGTAGGACCTGCGTTCCTCTGGAGGTGTTGGGGCTGAGGGCTAATAGTATTTGACATGACCCTCAACTTGCCGTATAATCCGCGAACTCAGTTGTCTCCATAAAGTAAAGAGGGCCAGGCGCGGGGGTGGCGGGGGCAAGTGGCCCCGGCTGCTGCATTGATGCTCATAAGAGATCATCGCCCATCCTGCGAGAAGATCGCCTCCTTATTCTTTGTCAGCCCGCACCGCGAGCCCCCTCTCCTATTATTCAGGAAGAGGGGGCTCGCGGTGTCGGCTAGGCACGTGACAACGCTGGATCACCACATTGTCGCGGCGCCCCAGCATCCGCTTGTCACACGATTAATACACAACTGATACAGAGTTGCTACAGAGTACCCATAGATTACCCCAGGTTGTGACGGTACAATTGCTGACACAGGGTTCTTGTTCCACCAGTAAGCAGAAGATCTGACAACCTGTAGGACATTGAAGAGGTACACCCATGGGGCTTGAAGGTAAACTGAACGATATGCCAGTGCTGGATCTGCTACGTGTCTTCCAGCGTGGCGCAAGCAGTGGCAAGCTGTCTGTCTGGACTGAGGCTGCTCACGCGATTGTGTGGTTTCAGGATGGACAGGCCGTAAACGCCGTGGTGCTGCGACGATCCGACCTTCGCCCGCTGTTTGTTGGTGAGCATGCGATCTCCGACCTCTTCACCTGGCACGATGGCAATTTCCGCTTCGCGGAGGGGGATACTCCCACCGGCTACGCGATGACGGTCACGCAGCCTACGAACGCGTTGATCATTAAGGCGCTTCAGCAGCGCGCTGTCGCGCTGGATCGTCGGCCCGCAGATGATCTCACGATGCAGACTCCGGTGGTGATCATGACTCAGATGGCTGGCGTGAACGAGAATATCCACATGAGCGTCGAGGAGTGGTATGTGCTGACCCACATTGGGCAGCAGGCCACGATCGAGCAGTTGGTTAACGCATCCGGGCTGCCCGCCGAGCGCATCTTCTTGGCCGTGCAGCATCTGATCGACTCTGGCCTTGTGATGCGTGCGCCGCTGGCCAATCTGCCGCCGCGCCAGCCCGCCGCTGCCTCAGACGCGAACCTGACGCGGGCGATCCGGCGTCGTCTGCAGCAGATCTCCGCTTGAGGTCAGGACGACCCTCACCCCCAGCCCCTCTCCCCTAAGGGGTGAGGGTTGTCCGGCGGCAAACGGTCAAGCAGGTTTGAACCTTGTCTAAGGATTTCAGGATCTGCTCTATAAAAAGGCCGACGCGACACGGGATACCCGTGTCGCGTCGGCCTTTGTTTGATAAGACAATGCTTGCTGCGATCATGCTAAACTGCCAGGATGTGGCTCTTCACGGCGGGATGGCGCGCCCGTGACTCGCGCTCCCCTCCGCGTCCTGCTGGCCCAGCTGCCGGTGCCCAGCAGCCCGGCGCTGAACACGCCGCTGGCCGCAGGCTACCTGAAGGCATATGCTGAGGCCCAGGGTTTGGGCGGGCGGGCGGACATCCAGATCCTGCCCCGCACGGTCGCCGACCACGCCGGCGACGCGGCTCTGGTGGCGGCGATTGTGGATCGCGCGCCCGACCTGCTCGGATTCTCGCTCTATACATGGAACAGCGAGCGCTCGCTGGAACTGGCTCGCCGCGTCAAGCAGCGCCTACCCGGCCTGATCGTCGTCGTTGGCGGCCCCGAGGTGCAGGCCGACAACGCCTGGGTGCTCGACCACCCCGCCGTGGATGTGGCGGTGATCGGCGAGGGCGAGCAGATCTTCGCCGAGCTCCTATTGCAGATTGCAGATTGCAGATTGCAGATTGGGTCTAATCTGCAATCTACAATCTACAATCTGCAATCTGCAATCGACCTCTCGGCCATCCCCTCGCCCTACCTGGCTGGCCACCTAAAGCTGTCGCCCGACGGCATGCAGATGGTCGAGGTCTCGCGCTGGTGTCCCTACGCCTGTAGCTTCTGCCTCTACGGGCGGAACATGGGGCCACGGCTGGGCAGCCGCTCCTTCAGCCTGGAGCGGGTGCTGGCCGAGATCGCCTGGGGCAAGGCGCGCGGCGTGCGCCAGATCCACTTCGTCGAGGCCAACCTGAACCTGCTGCCGATCTTCTGGCCGCTGATGCGCGCCCTGGCCAAGACGAACGCCGACCGACAGATCACCTTCTACGCCGAGCTGCGCGGCGAGCACCTCTCTGCTGAGGCGGTGGCCGCCCTGGACGCGGCCAACGTGCGGGTGGTCGAGGTTGGCCTCCAGACGGCTAACCCCGCCGCGTTGCGCGCCTCGTACCGCAAGACCGACCTGGCGAAGTGGGCGGCGGGCACGCGCAGGCTCTATGCGGCGAACATCGAGGTGCTGCTCGACGTGATCCTGGGCCTGCCGGAGGACGACGCGCCCGGCGTGGCCGAGACCCTGGCCTTCATCGAGCGCGAGTCGCTCGGCCCCTACGACATCTTCGTGCTCCAGGTGCTGCCGGGCACGGCGCTGCGCCGCGAGGCCGCCCTCCACGGGCTGACCTTCCAGGATCGCCCGCCCTACTACGTTCTCGGCACCAGCCGCCTGGGCTACGCCGAGCTGCGACGGCTGCGCCGCGAGCTCAAGCTGGGCGCTGGCCTTGACCCCGACGAGGTGGAGGGCATGCCCGCGCCGCACGAAGATGCCCTGACGGCAGGCGGCAGGCAGCAGGCGGCAGGCTACATATCGCGTATCACCCCTAGAGATATTCAGGTATCGGAGTATCGGCTATCGGCTATCGGCTATCGGCTATCGGCTCACGTTGACCTCATCCTCCCCGCCGATCAGCTCGATGCCATGACGCCGCTGCTGGCCGAGTGGATGCAGGCCAACCCAAGTATAGTGTTTGATATTTACCTGGAGGGGCGGGGCGAGCCGCCGACGCCGGGTGTGTTGCGGGACTGGCGGGATGGGCTGCCCTATACGCCGGGCTACCTGGATCGGGTGGCGGCCTACGCCAACGAGCTGGCCGAGCCGGGCCACCTGCGGGCGGGGCTGCGGCTGTGGCTGGTATTGCCCTGGGTGTCCCAGGTAGAGCCGAGGGAATATGCAGGTGTGGCGGGGCTGATCTGGCGCTACGAGCTAGTGGCGGGGCAGGAGCTGCCGCTGGGCGCGTGGCGCACGGCGGGCGGGGCGGGGATCGCCCTGGCGGGCGCGGGGGCCGAGTCGCTGGAGAAGGCGCGGGCCTGGGCTGCGCAAGAGGGGCGGATGATCTGGGCAGGGTAGGGGCGCATCACGATGCGCCCCTCCACCACGATTCAAAAATAAACAGGAGGGACGCAGCGCGCTGCGTCCCTCCTGTTTTCAGTGGCTCAGTGGCTCAGTGGCTCAGTGTTCTTAGTGGGCCGCCGATGCCTGGCCGGCGCCGCGCGGCACGCGCACGCCCTCGACCATGTCCTGGATGTGCTGCGGCGGGGGCGGGGTCATCCGCGAGACGCCGATCGTCACCACCAGGTTGAGGATCAGGCCGACCACGCCGATGCCCTGGGCCGAGATGCCCATGAAGTCGGTGATGATCGCCTTCTCGGTGCCCAGAATGGGCTGCGAGCGCATCAGCATAATCATCGTGGCGGTGAAGATCAGGCCGACCAGGATGCCCGAGATCGCGCCCTGGCTGTTGGTGCGCTTATCGAAGATCCCCAGCAGGATGATCGGGAAGAAGCTGGCCGCCGCGAGGCCGAAGGCGAAGGCCACCACCTCGGCCACGAAGCCGGGCGGGTTGATGCCGAAGTAGCCGGCCACAATCACCGCCAGGAAGATCACGCCGCGGCCGACCAGCAGCTGCTGGGCCTCGCTGGCCTTGGGGTTGATCAGGCGGAAGTAGATGTCGTGGGCCACCGAGCTCGACACCACCAGCAGCAGGCCGGAGGCCGTCGAGAGCGCTGCCGCCAGACCGCCGGCCGCCATCAGGCCGATCACGACTGCCGAGAGACCGGCAACCTCAGGCGTTGCGAGCACGATGATGTCGTTGTTGATCGTGATCTCGTTCTTATCCTTATCCTTGCTCATCACGATGTTGCCATCGCCATTCTTATCGTCGAACTTGAGCAGACCAGTGGCCTCCCAGCTCTTCACCCAATCCAGCTGGCGCACCTCGGTGAGCGGCTTGTTGTTCAGAGTTGTGATCAGGTTGACGCGGGCGAAGATCGCCAGGGCCGGGGCGGTCAGGTAGAGGAAGGAGATGAACAGCAGCGCGTAGCCGGCCGAGTAGCGTGCGGCGCGCACGTTCGGCACCGTGTAGAAGCGCACGATCACGTGGGGCAGGCCCGCGGTGCCGGCCATCAGCGAGAACGTGATGCACATGATGTCGAGCATTGAACGCTGACGGAATGGCTGCGTATAATCGGTAAAGCCCAGTTCCTTTTCGAGTCCGTTCAGCCTGGGCACGATGTCGCTGAAGATCAGGCCCAGCTGCGGGATGGGGTTGCCGGTGAGCTTCAGCGAGATCGCCACCGCCGGGATGATGAAGGCCAGGATCAGCACTGAGTACTGCGCCACCTGCGTCCAGGTGATGCCCTTCATACCGCCGAGCACGGCGAAGAAGGCCACGATGATCATACCGACGACCACGCCGAGGTTGATGTCGAGGCCGAGGAAGCGGCTAAACACCACACCCACGCCGCGCATCTGGCCGGCCACGTAGGTCATCGAGACGAAGACGGCGGCGATAGCGGCCACCACGCGGGCGGTGCTAGAGTAGTAGCGGTCGCCCACGAAGTCGGGCACCGTGTACTTGTTAAACTTGCGCAGGTAGGGCGCCAGCAGCAGGGCCAGCAGCACATAGCCGCCCGTCCAGCCCAGCAGGTAGACCGAGCCGTCGAAGCCCATGGTCGCGATCAGACCGGCCATCGAGATGAATGACGCGGCGCTCATCCAGTCGGCGGCGGTGGCCGCGCCGTTGGCGATAGCCGGCACGCCCTGGCCTGCCACGTAGAAACCCTTGGTGTCGCGCACGCGCGCGGCGAAGCCGATATAGATGTACAGGCCAAACGACAGAACGACGAACACGGTCGTCCACAGACCAACATCACTCATGGGAATGGCTCCTTCGCCTAGTCAGATCTACTCGTGAACGTCGAACTTCTTGTCGATCCCATCCATCAGCACGGCGTACACGAAGATCTCAATGACGAAGACGATGATCGCGCCCTGCTGCACCATCCAGAAGGGGAAGGGCACGCCGCCGATGTTCACACCGCCCAATGGCCCGGCGAGCAGATACCCGAGACCGAACGAGACGAACGCCCAGATCGCCAGCAGAATGCCGATAAGCTGGATGTTCGCCTTCCAGTAGCCGATGGCCCGCTCCTCATCCGCCTTGGCAGATGAACTCTTCCGCGCTGAGCTTGATTGCATTCCGCTCCTCCTTTGAGCCAATACCTTGCAGACGCTCCAGGTTGCGCCTGCCACCTGCCCCCTCGCCTGTCACCTGACATCAGGGTCGTGTGCGGGGAAGGTCGCGCCGCGCCATGGCGGCTCGCCGACGGTTCCAGATACGGGGGCTATAGGTTAGATATCACGGTGATATCAGAGTATCAGGGGTTTTTGATCTCAGATTAAGGTTTCTGTAAAGTTTCGGTAAAACCTGTGGGCAGTATGGGAGATCTCGATGCATGCACACAGGCCCTGCCGCATTGCGGCAGAGCCTGTGTGCAATCGGGTATATGGGGCAGATCTGCGCGATCAGCGCTGCTTCTGGCCCTCGCTGTAGCGCTTCAGGTGAACGACCGTGCGGCTGAGCTGGCGCACCGCCTGGTGCATCTGCTCAAAGATTGCCTCGTAGTCCTCCTCGGAGATCGGATCGTCGTCGTCGGTGAGCCGCTTGAGCTGGTTGCCCAGCAGGCTCACCGGGTTGTAGATCTCATAGATCAGGGTGTCGATAACCTGCTCAGGGAGCAGGTTATCCCACTGCTGCGGATCCTGCCGGACGGGCGGCTCGCTCATGGTGCGGTCTCCTGGCAGTAGCGGTGAAACCATGCAAGTGTGCGGCGCATATGGTCGGCGCGATGGTCGGGTTCACCGGCGCGGGTCAGCTCGTGGCCCTCGCGCGGGTAGCGCACAAGCTCGACGACCTTCTTCTGGCGGCGGAGGATGGCGAAGAGCTGCTCGGCCTCGCTGATCGGCACGCGGTAGTCGCGCTCGCTATGGAGCAGCAGCAGCGGCGTATTGATCTTGTGGGCGTGGGCCAGTGGCGAGTGATCCCACAGCTCCTCGTAGAGCTCCCAGGGGTAGCCGCTGAACTCGATCTCGATCAGCTCGTGGGCGTCGCTGGTGCTATGCTCGGTGAGCAGGTTGTACACGCCCCGCGCGGACACCGCGCAGCGGAAGCGGTCGCTATGGCTGATCAGCCAGGTTGTCATATAGCCACCGTACGATCCACCGGTCACGGCGATGCGCTCGACATCGACGTGGCCGCGCTCGATCAGGAGATCAATCCCCGCAAGGATATCGTTCTGGTCGGCCTCGCCCCAGTTGCTGTGGATAGCGTCGCGCCACTGCTCGCCATAGCCGTCGCTCCCGCGCGGGTTGCAGAAGAAGCAGATGTAGCCTGCGGCGGCGGTGGTCTGCCACTCGTGCCACATGGAGCGGAAGCTTGGCCCCCACATCACATGGGGGCCACCATGGATATGAACGGCCAGGGGGTACTGCTTTTTTGGGTCGAAGTCGGGCGGATAGATCACCCAGCCCTGCACCTCGGCCCCATCGGGCGCGGCATAGCGGATCTCCTCGGTTGGCATGATCAGGCGCGTGTCGAGGAGGCGCTGGTTGATGCTGGTGATCTGTCGCTCGCCGCCATCCTTCGCGCGCACGTAGAGGTCGCAGGGGTTCTCGGGCGTCCCGGCGATAAAGGCGAGCGTGCCGTCGCGGGCGACAGAGAACTCGCTGACGATCCGCGTGCCGCCCACCAGGGTCTCACCGTTGCGGAAGGTTGGCGTGCCAGGCATGCCGATCGCATAGATATGGGCGTCGCCCTGCCAGCTAGCCAAAAACATCACCCCCTGGCCGTCGGGCTGCCAGTGGAACTGCTCAATGTCGAGGTCTGCGTGTGCGGTGAGATCCTCTGGCTCGCCCCCGGCGGCGGGGATGATCGCCACCTGGCTGCCCTCGGCAAGCAGGCGATCCTCACGCAGGCGGCGGAAGGCGATCTGCGTGCCATCGGGCGAGGGCTGCGGGTCGAAGTAGGAGTGTCCGACCGCAGTGAGGGTCTGCGGCGTGCCACCATCGGTGGGGACACGCAGGACATCATAGTAGGCGAAGAGCGAGTCGGCCTCTGGGTCGCGGGTGGCGGTGGTGAGCAGGCTACCGCCATCAGGCATCCATGCTGGCGCAGCGTGGTGCAGGTCGCCGTGGGTGATGCGGCGGGCGGCGGCGGGCTGATCAATATCGCCCTCGGGAACATCAATAAGGTAGATATGGCGGCGACGATCATCGAAGAAGCTCGTGCCGCTACGGTAGGGCAGCCGCGTCACGACGCGCGGGTCGTGACGCTGCTCCTCGTCGTGGTCGTGCTGCTCTTTGGCCTGCTTTGCGGCCCAGGCGTCGGCGGGCGACTGCGGAGCCTCATCTGCATCTTCGCGGTGCCGCTCCTCCTCGTTCACGAGGGAGAGGCAGGCGATGGTTCGCCCATCCGGGCTCCATGCTGGGTCGCTCGCCCCGTTGGGCAGCGCGGTGAGCTGCTGGGCCTCGCCACCATCGAGGCGGATCAGATAGACCTGGCCGGCCTTGTCATCGCGCGCGGAGACGAAGGCGAGCCACCTCCCATCTGGGCTCCAGCGCGGCTGCTGATCCTGGTGGCGACCGGCGCTGAAGCGGCGGGCTGGGCCGCCTTCCACAGGGGCCAGGTAGATAGCGCGGCGGTAGTCGTTGGCCGTGCGATCTACCATCACCTGCACAAAGGCAACATGGCGACCGTCGGGGCTGAGCCGCACATCCTCCAGCCAGGCCATATCGTAGAGGTCATTGACCGTGAATAGCGTTCGGTTGCTTGCCACAGGTTATCCCTGATTTAGAGTCGCGGATGGTACACCGGGGTGATACTGGGACGCGCATTGGCTGGTATTGTATCACACCGGCTCTCGGTTGCGCAGGCAAAATGTGTGCGTCTCACCTGCTCTTCGCATGGGCTACCATTCAGAAAAACTACCCTTATCAATTACGATCCCTCATAAAATAATTTGAAACGTAGCAAGATCGTGCAAAATCTGCAAGATGTGCCTTGATAAGCTTGACAACGCGGTTGAGGGGATTTATAATCTGTGGTATTAGAGCTGTATCGGTGTTGAGGGTGCTGTAGGAGGTGATTTCTTTATTGATCACCCCATCACAGGCGTGAGGCGTAAGGAGAACCAGAAGATGGTAACTGTCTCTGCTGCAACATGTTATGCGTGATGCGTGATGCGTGACGCGCGATCAATGATTGAATAAATCACCCTCCCTAATTATGGCTGTGAAGCCTGGCACCCAGATACCGACCAGAATTCTTCGTTTACGTTCAAGATATCATAGAGGAGTGATCGAAAATGTCCATGAATGGATCGTACCCTGAGAAGTTGCCACTTTCTGTGCTGCTCTTCCACGCCGCGATGGAGCGTGACCTGTCGATCAGCGACTTTGCTGAGGCTCTGGGGGTCGGCCCGATCTCACTCCGCCAGTTTATCCTCGGCAAGACGCAGCGCCCGCGTCAGAAGACGATCGATCTGATCGGCGAGACGCTGAGCATACCGTCCGACGACGTGCGCCGACGTATGGATCTGCTGCCCGAGGCAGCGCCGAAGTTTAATGAGTGGCTTGAGGCGCAGATCGAGGGCCGCTTCTCGCGGGCCAAGCTCACCCGCGAGACGAAGATCAGCGACGGCGCGCTGCGCAACTATCTGAGCGGCCAGACGCTGCCCGACTCAGATCAGGCCCGGCGGCTTGTCGAGGTTCTTCAGGTCGATGGCCTACAGCTAGCAGGCTTGATTGTGTCGAACCAGGTGGTCGAGAGCGGCGGCGCTGTCGCCGAGCCTGATGCACCCGCTGCGCTCGAAGCTCCGCCCGTTAGCGCGCCGACCCTCATCGGCGAGTCGGTGACGATGTCACCTGTCTCTGCCGAGGCTCCCGCCGCACTGGCCACAGCCTCTGTCGCCGCGCCGCTCCCCGCCAGCGGCTCCGATGAGGATCATCTGCTCCTGCTTTGGCGACGCCTCCACCCCCAGGGCCGCCGGGCGACGGTTCAGTACATCGCCACGCTGCTCGCCGAAGGGTGATCGCGGACGATACGAAAGGGGCGGAAGACGCGAAGGCGGAGGGCACAACTGCGCCCTCCGCCTTCGCGTCTTCCGCAACACGCGCCCGGTGTGGCGTCGTCCGGCGGCTGAAGCCGAGGGCTAAGGTCTGCGAAGGCCGCCGACGCGGCCTGACTGAGGCCGCGTCGGCGGCCTTCGCAAAAAAAGAGCCGAGGGCTTCAGCCCCACGGCGGCGGTGCTGGATGACAATGACGTAGCCCTACGTCGTGATCCAGTGGTTGCGTTTGGCCTGTAGCCATGTTAGAATCGGGCTTATGGAACCGCAGACGCCAACACCCACTCCTCAGCAGACTGTCTCCAAGGATCGTGCGTCACGCATCCCCGGCTTCGATGCGGAGGCGACGCCGCTGCTTGGCCTCGGCCTTGGCCTGACGGGCCTGGCTCTCGGGTTTCGCCCGCGCTTTGCCCCGCTCCCCCTTGCTCTCACGGCATTGGCTGCAGCCCTCTACCGCGACCCTGACCGGACGACGCCGGACGACCCGCGTACGATCTTTGCCCCTGCTGACGGCATTGTCCTGCTGATCGATGAGCTCTACGAGCACCGCTTTCTGCACACCGACTGTGTCCATATTGCGATTGCCGCCTCCCCACTGGATGTGCCCGTCTGCCGCAGCCCCGTCGGCGGAACGGTGAACTATGTCGCTCACGTGTCCGGCGAGTATCGCCCCGCGAGCGACCCAGAGGCCGCCGAGCGTAATGAGCGGGTTTATGTGGGCATCACGACGCCCTGGGGGCCGCTGATGGTGTCGCAGATCGCTGGCCCGCTCGGGCGGCGGATCAGTTCGAAGATCCAGGTCGGCGATGTGGTCGATCCCGGCGCCCGCCTCGGCACCGTGCGCTTCGGCTCCCGCACCGACCTCTACATCCAGCGTGATGTCGCCCGCATCCTGATCGGCGTCGGACAGCATATCGTCGCGGGGATCTCCCGCGTCGGCGAACTGGCCTCGTGACGGCCGGCTCCCTCGGCCCCGGCTCTCCATACGCCCTGCTCTTCGACGATGGCCTCTGCGACGGCACCGGCCTCCCCGATTTCCTCCGTGTAATCTACGGCGGCGACTGGCATTTGCCTGATCCTCCCGCCGAACGGCCATTTGTCTTTACCAACTTTGTGGCCTCCCACGACGGGCGGATCTCCTTCGGTGAGCCGGGGCGCTCGGGCGGCGGCGATGTCAGCCGCCACTCCCGCCACGACACATGGCTCATGGCGCTGATCCGCGCTCGCGCCGACGCGATCATCATCGGCTCGGGCACCCTGCGCATGGCCCGCCGTCACCTCTGGACGCCCGACCAGGTCTTCCCTGATGACGCGCCCGCCTTCGCCTCCCTGCGCGCCGCCGAGGGCCGACCACTCACTCCCTTGCTGGTGGTGGCTACCGCCAGCGGCAACCTACAGGCCGATGCCTACGCTCTAAGCGGCGACCCGCACCCGGCTATGATCGCCACCACTGCCGCCGGCGCAGCTCGCGCCCGCGCCATCCTGGGCGACCGGCCCGGCCTCAACTACCACATCTCGCCCGGCGACTCGGTTGACCTCGCGACGCTCCTGTCCCACCTGCGAGCAAGCTGCGGCGTGCGCCACCTGCTCAGCGAGGGCGGGGCCAGGATCTACGGCTCCCTGATCGCCGCCCGCCTGATCGACGAGACCTTCCTCACGATCAGCCCAGTTGTGATCGGCAGCCCGCCCGGTCGCCCGCCGCGCCCCAGCCTTGTGGAGGGGGTTGGCTTCAGCCCCGATGATCCGCCGATCCTGCGGCTGCTCAGCCTGCGCCGCTCCGGCGACCACCTCTTCCAGCGATCTTCGTTTGTATGATGCGGGTGTGTCAGTTCTGCTGACACACCCGCATCATACATTGGGGAGCCGCAGGCTCCCAGAATCTCTTGTTGTTTTGGCCAAAATGGCCAGCGAAGCTGGCCATTTTGGCCAAAACAACGCTGGCTTTTAGGGCGGCAGCCCTAAACTTGATGCGCCTGGGGCGGCGAAGCCGCCCCAGGCGGCGATGGTATAATAGGCGCTGTGCCGCATAGAAGAGGGCATCGCCAACACCTATGTCCAATGAAGAGCAGCGCCTTATCGAGTCCGCGCAGCGTGGGGAGGTTGAGTCCTTCAACCAGCTGGTGCGCCTCTACGAGTCGCGCGTCTATAACCTGTGCTACCGGATGCTGGGCGACCCCGACGCGGCCGCCGATGTCGCGCAGGACACCTTTATCTCGGCATACCGTAACCTGGGCCGCTTTCGCGGCGGCATGTTTCGCTCCTGGCTGCTGCGGATCGCCACCAACGCCTGCTACGATGTCCTGCGCGTGCGCAAGCGCCGCCCCTCCACCTCGCTCCAGGCCCTCGGCGTCGCCGACGATGATGGCATCGGCTTCGACCTTCCCGATCTTGGCGAGCGCCCCGACGATGCCGCCCTGCGCCACGAGCTGGCCGCTGCCATCCAGCGCGGTTTGGCCGACCTGCCCGAGGATCAGCGCGTGGTGATCATCTTGAGCGATATCCAGGGGATGGCCTATGAGGAGATCGCCGCCGTGACAGGCGCGAATTTGGGCACAGTCAAGTCGCGCCTAAGCCGCGGCCGTGCCCGGCTGCGCGACATCCTGCGGGCGGGGGAACTACTACCGTCAAAATTTCGTCATGATGGCGGATAGTAGTTCAAATGTTTAAATTAGCCATCGTGGACGACCGGGCCCTATGGCGCAGCGACCACCCCCAATAGACGATGAACACCTCTCAGCCACAACTGAATAGCATGCCAGACAGCGACATCGAGCTGCTGTCGGCCTATATAGATGATCAGCTCACGGAACCCGAACGGGCTGAGCTTGAGCGCCGCCTTGGCACCGAGCCGCGCCTGCGGGCTGAGCTTGAGGATCTGCGGGCCACGGCGGCTGTGCTGCGTGACCTTGAGCCGCGGCCGCTGCCGCGCTCCTTCACGCTAGACCCGGCGATTGCTCCTCGACGGCGGGGATTCCTGTCGTTTGGCTGGGCCATGCAGCTCGGCGGTGGGCTCGCTGGCTTTGCCCTGGTGCTCCTCGCCAGCCTACAGATGTTCATCGGCGTGGGTGGCGGTATGGCGGCATCTGCCCCCGCGCCCGCCGCGATGATGGCGGCCGCGACAGAGGCACCCGCCGCGCCGCTGCCACAGGCCGCCGAGATGGCTCCTGCGTCCACCGCTGCCCCTATGGTCGCCGCCGCCGCCGCGCCCGAGAGCGCCCAGGATGCTACCGCTGCACGCAACGCGCCCGACTCGATGGCGAGCGACACCGGCGCGGAGGGCGAGTCATCAGGCGCAGGCGCGCCAGCGCTCACGGAGGTGCCGACTGCCGCTGCCGCAATGGCGCTGCCCGCTACCGAGGCACCCACTCCGGCGATCTCTGCCAGCGGCCTGTCGTCGCCGGGCACCGAGAGCCTAGAGCAGCCCGCGTCGCCGCCCGCCGCCAAGTCGCCCCCGCAGCTGTCAGCACCACCTGCTGGCATGATCCTCGCTCTGGGAGTTGTGCTCATCGCCCTATCCCTCGGCTCATTCCTCTACGGCAGGGCGCGCAGGTAAGGCGCCACGCAGTGGCTCAGCGATGTTCGTGTCAGCCCTATAGCTGGTCGTCGGTTATACTGCACAGCAGCGCCAATCTGCAATCTGCAATCTGCGATCTGCAATGCTTTTAGAGGGCACCCTCGAACGGATCACCTTCCAGAGCGACGACGACGGCTACCTGGTGGCCCGCCTGACCCCCAGCGGCAAGGGCTACCTGGTGACGATTGTCGGCAAGCTGATCGGCGTGCGCCCCGGCGAGACGCTCTCGCTTGAGGGCGAGTGGCAGGAGCACCGCGAGCACGGTCGCCAGTTTCAGGTGAGCGGCTACCGCACCCTGATGCCGGCCACCATCGACGGCATGCGCCGCTACCTCGGCAGCGGCCTGATCAAGGGCGTTGGCCCCTCCACCGCCAAGAAGATCACCGAGACCTTCGGCAAGTACACGCTGGACGTGCTCGACCGCGAGCCTGACCGGCTGGTTGAGGTGCCCGGCCTCGGCAGGCGCAAGGTCGAGGTGATCAAGGCCGTCTGGCGATCCCAGCAGCAGATCAAGGAGGTCATGCTCTTCCTCCAGGATCTCAGCCTGCCCACCGGCCTGGCCGTCCGCATCTACAAGCAGTATGGCGACGCGGCCATGGCTGTAGTTCGCGACACGCCCTACCGCCTATCCGATGAGGTCTACGGCATCGGCTTTCTCACCGCCGACAAGATCGCCGCCGGCCTCGGCGTGGCCCCCGACGACCCCCAGCGCATCGGGGCCGGCCTGCGCCACACCCTCGGCCAGGCCACCGACGATGGCCACTGCTACCTGCCCGCTGGGGAATTGACCCGACGCGCTACAGATATCCTCGACATCACAGAGGATCTGGCCGCCGAAGGGCTTCAATTGCAGATTGCAGATTGCAGATTGCAGGTTGATGGCGAGCCGGGCTCGCCATCAACCTGCAATCTGCAATCTGCAATCTACCTGCCCCCGCTCGCCATGGCCGAGACCGGCGTGGCCGCCGCGATCATCCGCCAGGCCCGCGCGCCCTCGGCCATCGCCGGGTTCTACGCCCAGGCCCGCTGGGATCATGTCTTCGCGCACCTCTCCGAGCGGCGCGAGATCAGCCTGAGCCCGCGCCAGCAGGACGCCGTGCGCATGGCCCTCACCTCCAAGGTCAGCGTGCTCACCGGCGGCCCCGGCACCGGCAAGACGATGACCCTGCGCGCGGTGACGGTGCTGCTGGCCGCCAGGGGCTACCGCTGCCTGCTGGCCTCGCCCACCGGGCGGGCGGCCAAGCGGCTCACCGAGGCCACCGGCGCGCCCGCCTGCACCATCCACCGCCTGCTGGAGTACGCCCCCGGCGCCGGGGGCCAGTTTCGCCGCAACGCCGAGTGGCCCCTGGAGTGCGACCTGCTGGTGATCGATGAGGTCAGCATGCTCGACGTGCTGCTGGCCAACCATCTGCTCAAGGCCCTGCCGCCCCAGGCCCACCTGCTGCTGGTGGGCGACGCCGACCAGCTGCCGAGCGTCGGCCCCGGCCGGGTGCTGCGCGACCTGCTCGACAGCGGGGCGGTGCCCAGTGTCCACCTGCACGAGATCTTTCGCCAGGCCGCTGGCAGCGGGATCGCCGAGAGCGCCCGGCGGATCAACCTCGGCGAGCCGCCCGAGTTCTCGGGCCACAGCGACTTCTTCTTCTTCGCCGCCGCCGAGCCGGAGCGCTGCGCACAGATGGTGGTCGAGCTGGTGGCCGAGCGCATCCCGCGCCGCTTCGGCCTCGACCCGCGCCGCGACATCCAGGTGCTCTCGCCCACCCACAAGGGGCCGGCCGGCGTGATCCAGCTCAACAAGCTGCTCCAGCAGGTGCTCAACCCCGAGGCTCCCGGCAAGATCGAGAAGCGCTTCGGTATGAACCTCTTCCGCACCGGCGACCGGGTTATCCAGCAGCGCAACAACTATGATCTGGACGTGTATAACGGCGATGTGGGCGTGGTGGCGGCGATTGACCACGGTGAGGAGCAGCTGCACGTGCAGTTCGATGATGGCCGCACGGTACCCTACGACTTCGCCATCCTCGATGAGCTGGCCCTGGCCTACGCCCTGAGCGTCCACAAGAGCCAGGGCGGCGAATACTCCGCCATCGTGCTGCCCATGCTGATGCAGCACTACGCCATGCTCCAGCGCAACCTGCTCTACACGGCGGTGACACGGGCGCGCCAGCTGGCCGTGATCGCCGGCGACCGGCGGGCCGTGGCGCGGGCCGTGGCTAACCACGAGGTGCAGGACCGCTACAGCGGCCTCGCCGGACGCCTGCGCGGCGGGCGGTAATCTCACACCGATGCGGGATGGCAAAGCCATCCCGCATCGGTGTGGTTGTTACAAAGCTCTGGGGCTTCGCCCCAGACCCGGTTTTATATTGGGTTTGGGCGGCTTCGCCGCCCAAACCCAATATAAAAATACTGCGGGGGCGGCGAAGCCGCCCCCGCGCCCCCACCGGGAGGTGGCAGTGCAACAGCCCTGCCCGCATCGGTGTGTGAGGCGCTGGCGTGACACGAATCGTGCTACACTGAATCGTAGCTCTGGAGATAGATGAGGATAACTAATGTCGAAGATCATGAAGTTTATTATCGGGGCCGTGGGCGGCCTCGCCGCGTTAGGCGCTCTCGGGACGGGGGCGCTGTTTGTGGCCGCGCGCATGGTCGGCGCGCCCGAGGGGCTCGGCGTGCGCGATGGCCACCTGGCGCCCTGCCCCGCGAGCCCCAACTGTGTCTCGACCCAGGCCGACCAGGCCGACCGTGAGCACGCTATGACACCGATCGCCTACGGCGGCCCGGCGGCCTCGGCCATCGCGAGCATCGCCGAGCTGGTGGCCGCCGAGCCGCGCACCGAGATCGTCACCGCCGAGGGGCCGTACCTGCACGCCGTCTTCCGCTCGCCCACTATGGGCTACCCCGACGATGTCGAGTTCTATGTGGACGAGGCCGCCGGCCTGATCCACTTCCGCTCGGCATCGCGCCTGGGTGAGAGCGACCTGGGGGTGAACCGCCGGCGCATGCAGGGGCTGATCGCCGCCCTGGAGGCGGTGCTGAAATAGGGGGAAGCGTATGGAGCTGCTGCTGCTTCCCGAGGTCTATGCCGTCTGTCGGCTGCCCGCCGCCGCCGAGGCCCCCGCCTGGGGCGCCGGCGCGGGCCTCTGGTCGCTCACCCGCAGCGCCGAGGAGCTGTCGCTGGTCTGCGCCGAGGATGGCCTGCCCGCCGATGTGGGCGCGGCCGTGCTGAGCCGGGGCTGGCGGGCCATACGCGTGGCCGGCACCCTCGACTTCAGCCTGGTCGGGGTGCTCGCATCCCTGGCCGCGCCCCTGGCCGAGGCCGGCGTCTCGATCTTCGCCGTGTCCACCTACGACACCGACTACCTGCTGGTGCGCGCCGCCGATCTGGAGACGGCTGTGATTGCGCTCCGATCTGCGGGCCATCATCTAGAAGCATAACAGAATAGGCAGGTGTGGAAGCAAAGCTTCCACACCTGCCTATTCTATATGTTCAATCAATCGCCATCGCGCGCAGAAAGCCCTGGATCGTCTGGTCGGCCATCTCCCTGGGTGAGACGTCCTGGATCTCGGGCTGCTCGAAGATATAGTTAGTGAGCGCGTAGGCGATGATCGGCCCGACCAGCATGCGCGCGGCAACGTGCGGGTTCATACGCCGCAGCCGCCCAGCGTCCATCTGGCGCTCCATGTAGGTGGCCAGAATGCGCAGCCCGCGCCCGGGGCCGACCTCGCTGACCATATGCGCCACCCGCTTGTTGCGCATCGACTCGGCGAGCACCACCCGGGCGATCGCCAGGGTTGGCCACAAGGTGAGCACTTCCAGCAGCTTGTCCGCCAGCTCGGGCAGCGCCTGCTCCGGCGGCTGATCCAGCATCGCCTCGGCCGAGTCCATGATCTTGATCAGCGCCATGCGCTGGAGCACCACCTGGTGCAGCAGGTCGACCTTATCCTTGAAGTAGTGGTAGATCAGCCCCGGCGAGCCGATCTTGGCCGCCTCGGCGATATCTTTGTTCGAGGCGCCGTCGAAGCCTTTTGCGGCGAATGCCTCCAGCGCGCCATCGATGATCTGCTGGCGTCGCTCCTCGTAGTCTTGCTCATCGCGTGGCGGCATAGCGCGCCTCCGTACACTATTGATTGACTGGTCAATCAATAGTGTACCGCCACTATGACCTCACGTCAAGGATTCCTCATAAATTCTCTATACTGTGCCCAGCAGGCACATGCTGCACTGATGATGCTGCGGCGCGGCTACGCCGCGCCGCAGCATCATCAGTTTTTTCTGTGGGAGAGCAAAGCTCTCCCACACCCTCTCTGTGCGCAGTGTTGTTGCCGGCAACAATAAATTCTCTATACATAGAGAATTACTTAATAAACTCGTTGGTGAAGGCCGCGCTCACATCGACCGGCCCGGCCAGCAGTCCGGCGTCGCGCATAAACTGCTCGGTCTTCGCCCAGAGGTCGGCGTCGGTGAAGCCGAGCCCCTCGCTGGCGGTCTTGGCGCTCGACCAGTAGGGCAAGCTCTCCTGGAGCACCTGGCGCTGGAGCGTCGGGTCGCCCAGCTGGGCCTCGGGGATGAAGGTGAGGCTGGTGGTGTAGGCCTCGTCGGGGTTGTCCAGGGTGTCCCTCAGGCCGCGCAGCGAGGCCATGATGAAGCCGCGCACCAGCTGCGGGTCCTGCGCGATGAGCGCCTCGCTGGCGACGATCCCATTGGCCGCCAGGTCGTAGATATCGGCGACGCGCAGCACGTCCACCTGCTCGCCCTGCTGGCGCAGGATGACCGGCTCGTTCATGGCGTAGCCAATCGCCACCTGCACCTTGTCCTCAAGCACGGTCTGGGCCTGGGTGAAGCCGATCTCCTGCACATTCATGGCGCTCTCGTCGAGCTTGTTCGCATAGAGCACCGCCATCAGGGCGTAGAGGCTCTCGCCGAAGCGCCCAGGGATGCCCACCGTCTTGCCCTTCAGGTCGTCCACGCTCTTCAGCCCGGTGGAGGACTTGGCGAAGAAGACGACCGGGAACTGCTGGTAGAGCGTCTCGACCGTCTTCACCGGCAGGCCCTGCTGGCGGGCGAGCAGCACCGAGGTGCCGCTGGCCGTGGCGAACTCGACCTTGCTCTCAGGCCAGGAGGCGGCCCGCTGGACGACGTCATTCTCAAAGTTGTAGTCGAAGTTGACCTCGATCCCGGCATCTTTGTAGTAGCCCTTGGCGGCGGCCACATAGTAGGGCGCGAACTGGACATTGGGGATGTAGGACATGGCGAGGGTCACTTGGCGCAGCTCCTGGCCTGCGGACGGGGCGGGGGCATCTGTGGCGGCGGGCGTGGCGGCGGGGGCCGTCGGCTGGGCGCCGCAGGCCGCCAGGGTCAGCGATAGCAGCGTGATGATCGCGAGACGCTTGAGCACGATGTTCTCCTTATACAGGTCAAGTCGAGACGCCCCACCGAGGCGTCTCTACGCTTCCCACGTCACTAGCAGCCGCTCCAGCAGCGTGGCGATCATATAGAGGCTCAGGGTGATCGTGGCCAGGGTGATCAGGGCCACGAAGATCAGGGGCGTGTCGAAGAGCCCGCGGGCGATGTTGATCAGGGCGCCGAGGCCGTCGCGCCCGGCCACAAACTCGCCCACCACGGCGCCGGTGGTGGCCAGGGCCAGCCCGGTGCGCACCCCGCCGAAGATACCGGGCAGGGCTAGGTACGCCTCGACATAACGCAGCATCTGCCAGCGGCTGGCCCCGCTGATCAGGGCCATCTCGCGCAGCTCGCGGGGGATGCCGCGCAGGGCGATCACCGTGCTGATCAGGATGGGCAGGAAGGTGATCAGGGCGGCGATCAGCAGCTTTGACTGAATGCCTGGGCCGAACCAGAGGATGATCAGCGGGGCCACGGCCACCACCGGCACGGCCTGGCTGGCCGCCAGCACGGGGGCGGTGGCGCGCTCTAGCCAGGGGGTGTGGGCCAGCAGGTAGCCCAGGCTCAGCCCGAGGGCCAGGGCGATCCCGAAGCCGCCCAGCGCCTCGCCCAGGGTGGCCGAGCTGTGCTGCCAGAGCACCCCGCTCGTCGCCGCAGCGATCAGCCGCTCTAGAACTAGGCTCGGGGCGGGCAGGATGAAGGCGCGGTAGCCGCCGATGCTCACCACAGCCTGCCAGATCGCCAGGATGCCGATGATTGTCGCTGGCAGGCCGACCCAGTGTATGCTGATCCTCCGCCGTGGCGCTGTCTCCGGCTCCGCCGCCACCCGCTGGATGGGTAAGGTCTGCTGCATGTCCATCGCTCCATCGCCCCGAGCACAACAAAATGCCCCGAGGCCATTGGCTTCGGGGCAGGCAGACAGATACGTCAGGCAGGCGGCCATAGCCGCTTTACCCGGTAGCACGGTACGCAGCGGCACACCCCAAGGGTGCGCACAATGCGCCCGTTGTCCGCACGATCTCCTTTATATCCGGACTGTAACCGTCGGCCCCGGAGTTTCACCGGATCATGCGTGCCTCGCAACACGCTCGTGGGCTATACCACCGATCGGGAATTTCACCCTGCCCCGAAGATCGTCGATAAATTTGTTTCCATGATAGCACCAGCTTACAAAAGCTGCAAGCGCAGTGGGGCTAGTGCCAGGGCATGAGCAACGTCGCTGGCGGCTGAAGCCGCGTCACGGGGGCCTGCGGCCAGCCGCCCGCCTGCGCGGGCGGTTCCGGCGTTGGCGCAGGTCGACGCCCGGCGCAACGCGCCCCGCCGGCGCACCTTCAGTCGCCAGCCGAGGGGTGCTTAGGGCTTTGCTCATACCCAGCGATGGAACTTCTGGCGCATATGCTGCGTACATAGAGCATTCGTGACCGCCCTGGGGCTACTCGCTCGTTCTCTGGGGTGCTAAGATGGTGTTGCTGCTCGGTGCCCGACATTGGAGGGCGGGCCGCTTTGCAGTAGCAGATTTGGAGGAAGTATGCTTCGCTCGCTTCGTCGCCTGGCCGCCCCGCTCTCGCTGGCTCTGCTTCTGTCGCTCGCCGCCTGTGGCTCCAAGCCAGCCGCCACCGCGCCCACGTCGCCCCCCGCGCCGACGGAGGCTCCCGCGCCTACCCGCACGCCCCGGCCCACCCGCGAGCCGACCGCCGCGCCCGAGCCGACTACTGCGCGCGCGCCGACTGCCGTTGTTCTCAGCAACGATACGCCCACCAGCGCCCCCGCCGATGGCGAGCTTCAGCCGGTTGATATCGGCCCCCTTGAGACCTACGCCCACGACTCCGGGGTCTTCCAGATTGACATCCCCAACAACTGGGCGATCCAGGACAACAGTAAGCCCGACGAGCTCATCCTCGTCTGGACCGACCCGAGCCGCAATGGTGCCGTGATCGTCGATATCTTCGAGGACTCCACTACCTACACCAGCGACGATCTTACCACCACGCTCCAGAAGTACCTGAAGACCAGCTTCGGCAAGCAGCCTGACTTCTCGATGGATGACCCCACCCCGCAGTCCGATGATAGCATCCTGATCGTCTGGACCTACACCGCCACCGCCGACAACGGCGTCAAGGCGGATCTGCTTGGCAACACCTTCATCGAGCAGCGCGGCAACAAGATCTCGCTGCTCAGCACGCTGGTTCCCTCGGATCAGTTTGACAGCCTGGTCGATCAGACCAACGAGATCATCAACGCCTACAGTATCGACACCGAGGCGTCGATCCAGTAGCTCTGCTCCCAGCATGATGCGGCCCGTTGGATAGGGGTTTCGCCGCCCCCGCGACACTGTCGCGGGGGCGGCGAAACCCCTTATGTTATAATCGCCGCCAATAGGACAACCCCAGCGAGGAGCCACTGTCACAATGCCCAGGCGCACTGATCTCCATACAATCCTTATCCTTGGGTCTGGCCCGATTGTTATTGGCCAGGCTTGCGAGTTCGACTACTCCGGCGCTCAGGCATGTAAGGCGCTGCGCGAGGAGGGCTACCGCGTCGTCCTGGTCAACTCGAACCCGGCGACGATTATGACCGACCCGAGCCTCGCCGACGCCACCTATATCGAGCCGCTGACGGTGCCGAGCCTGGAGCGGATTATTGCCAAAGAGCGCCCCGACGCCATCCTGCCCACGGTCGGCGGGCAGACGGCGCTGAACCTGGCCGTCGACCTGCACGATGCTGGCGTGCTGGAGCGCTATGGCGTCGAGCTGATCGGTGCCTCGGTGGAGGCCGTGCGCGTGGCCGAGGACCGCCAGCTCTTCAAGGATAAGATGCTTGAGATCGGCCTGGAGGTGGCCAGGAGCGGCACGGCCCACACCCTCGATGAGGCCATGGCCGTGGTTGCCACCACCGGCTTCCCCGCGATCATCCGGCCCTCCTTCACCCTCGGCGGGGCTGGCGGCGGCATTGCCTACAACGTCGAGGAGTTTCGGGCGATCGTCGAGGGCGGCCTCGACGCATCGCCCGTCACCCAGGTGCTTGTCGAGGAGAGCGTGCTCGGCTGGAAAGAGTTCGAGATGGAGGTGATGCGCGACCGTATGGATAACGGCGTGATCATCTGCTCGATCGAGAACATCGACCCCATGGGCGTCCATACCGGCGACTCGATCACCGTCGCCCCGGCCATGACCCTCACCGACCGCGAGTACCAGCAGATGCGCGACCAGTCGCTGGCTGTGCTGCGCGCCGTCGGTGTGGAGACGGGCGGCTCGAATGTGCAGTTCTCGGTCAACCCTGTGGATGGCCGGATCTATGTGATCGAGATGAACCCGCGCGTCTCGCGCTCCTCGGCCCTAGCCTCCAAGGCCACCGGCTTCCCGATCGCCAAGATCGCCGCCAAGCTGGCCGTCGGCTACACCCTCGATGAGCTGCCCAACGATATCACCCGCGAAACCCCGGCATCCTTCGAGCCGACCCTCGACTATGTGGTGGTGAAGATCCCGCGCTGGACCTTCGAGAAGTTCCCGCTGGCCGACCAGACCCTGACCACCAGCATGAAGTCGGTTGGCGAGGTGATGGCGATCGGGCGCACCTTCCCCGAGGCATTCCAGAAGGCGTGGCGCTCGCTGGAGCAAGGCCGCATGGGCTGGGGCGCCGACGGCAAGGAGAAGATCGAGCCCGAGCGCCTGCGCGAGCGGCTGATCACGCCCCACCCCGAGCGCTACTTCTACATTCGCTACGCACTCCAGAGCGGCATGACCGTGGCCCAGGTGGCCGCCCTCACGAAGATCGACCCCTGGTTCCTCGATCAGCTTGAGCAGATCCTCAACCTGGAGGGCCGCCTGCGCGCCTTCGACCTGGGGAGCATCCCGGCCGACCTGCTGCGCCAGGCCAAGCGCATGGGCTTCTCCGACGCCCAGCTCGTCCACCTGCTGCGCGTCCCGGCCCTTGGCAACTCCTGGGGCGCCGAGATTACCGTCCGCGCCCGCCGCAAGGAGCTGGGCATCCTGCCCACCTTCCACCACGTCGACACCTGCGCCGCCGAATTCCCGGCCTTCACGCCCTACCTCTACAGCTCCTACGAGAGCGAGACCGAGGCCGACCCGACTGATCGCAAGAAGGTGATCATCCTCGGCAGCGGCCCCAACCGGATCGGCCAGGGCATCGAGTTTGACTATTGCTGCTGCCACGCCGTTTTTGGCCTGCGCGATATGGGCTTCGAGACGATCATGGTCAACTGCAACCCCGAGACGGTCTCGACCGACTATGACACGGCCGACCGGCTCTACTTTGAGCCGCTGACCCTGGAGGATGTGCTCAATGTGGTCGATGTCGAGCGGCCGGACGGGGTGCTGGTGCAGTTTGGCGGGCAGACGCCGCTGAAGCTGGCCCGCGCCCTGGAGGCGGTCGGCGTGCCGATCTGGGGCACTCCGCCCGACGCGATCGACCTGGCCGAGGATCGCGACCGCTTCGGCGCGCTGCTCGACCGGCTGGGCATCCCGGCACCGGCCCACGGCAGCGCCACCTCTTGGGAGCAGGCCCGCGCCGCCGCAGAGCAGATCGGCTACCCAGTGGTGGTGCGCCCCTCCTATGTGCTGGGCGGTCGGGCCATGGCCATCGTCTACGACGAGCCCAGCCTGGAGCGCTACATGCGTGAGGCGGTGGACGCCTCGCCCGAGCACCCCATCCTGATCGACCGCTTCCTGGAGGATGCCTTCGAGATGGACGTGGACGCCGTGAGCGACGGCGAGACGGTGGCGGTGGCCGGGATCATGGAGCAGATCGAGCTGGCCGGTGTCCATAGCGGCGACAGCGCCTGCGTCATCCCGACCTATATGGTGGCCCCCGAGCATGTGGAGACGATGCGCCGCTACACCGAGCAGCTGGCCCGCGAGCTGGGCGTGATCGGCCTGATGAATATTCAGTACGCCATGCAGGACGGCGTGGTGTATGTGCTTGAGGTGAACCCGCGTGCCTCGCGCACCATCCCCTTCGTGGCTAAGGCCACCGGCACGCCATGGGCCGAGATCGCCGTGAAGGCCGTGGCCGGGGCCAAATTGCAGATAGTAGATAGCAGCTTGCAGATGAGCATCGATGACAAGCTGCAAGCTGCAAGCTACAACCTGCAGTTTCAGCAGGTGGATGGTGCCCCGCGCTTCCATGTGAAGGAGGTTGTGCTGCCATGGGCGCGCTTCCCTGGCGTGGACACGCTGCTCGGCCCGGAGATGAAGTCGACCGGCGAGGCCATGGGCAGCGGGGCCAGCTTCGGCGAGGCATTCGCCAAGGCCCAGCTCGGCTGCGGCCAGCACCTGCCGCTACAGGGCAATGCCTTCCTCAGCGTGAACGACCGCGACAAAGAGAACCTCGTGCCGATCGCCCGCGACCTCGCCTCCCTGGGCTTCACCCTGCTGGCCACCGGCGGCACGGCTGCCGCCCTGCGCGCGGCGGGCCTGGAGGTTACGTCGATCTACAAGGTGAACGAGGGTCGGCCTAACGCCGTAGACTACGTCAAGAACGGCCAGATCGCCCTGATCGTCAACACGCCGCTGGGCAAGGCCAGCTTCTTCGACGAGGTCTCCATCCGCCGGGCCGCGATCACCTACGGCGTGCCCAGCCTGACCACCCTCTCTGGGGCGGCCGCCGCCGTGCAGGCCATCCGCGCCCTGCGCGACGATGTCTGGACGGTGGAGAGCCTACAGGAGCGGGCAGGGGCATGAGCGATGCCGTTGGCTGGTAACGTTCACGAAGTATATTTGTGGTTAAGGAGACGACATTTGTAGAGGTGCTTACGGTGACAACCTTCCCTGACAATGACATCACATCGTTTCAGCAAGAGCTGGCTAGGCGTAGCGCCGAGCTTGCGGCGATGATCGACGCAGAGATCGCCCGCAGCGCCACCAGCTTCGCTCGCCTCGATGTTGAGCGGCGGGGGTTGGTGGCGCAAGCTCTCGGCTCCGCGCTCGTCGCCGCGATCAGCGATCTGAGCGCCATCCCGCTGTGGGAGCTGCTCGAATCCGACGTGCTGCCCGATGAACGATCCTTTGCAGAGACCCAGGAGGTACTCGCCCTCGCCCGGCGATCAGTCCTGAACCTGCTGCGCGCGGAGATCGCCGCCCGCCCGGATGCCAGCATGGTGCTGATCGACTGCATTGGCGAGTTGCTCGGCGCGGCCCGCGAGGCTGAGGTGAACTGGCAGATCCAGAGCGCCCAGCGCCACACTGATGCCCATGCCGCTGAGCTGCGGGCGGCCCTGCGTCGGATGGAGCAGACCTTAGAGAGCTCGCCGTTGGCCAACATTGAGGCTGACACCGAGGGCATGATTACCCGTTGGAACCGTGCCGCCGAGCAGATCTTTGGCTGGAGCGCCGGGGAGATGGTTGGCCGGAACGCGATCTCGCTGCTGGTGCCCAACCTTGCTCGTGAGCAGGTGGATGATGTGGTGAGCATCCTGCTGGACGGCCACGCGACGAACAGCCGCAATATCAATGTTACCAAGGATGGCCGCGAGATTACCTGCCAGTGGTACAACACGGTGCTCTACGACGCTGACGGTGGCGTGGTCGGCTGGCTCTCGCAGATCGAGGATATCACCGAGCAGCTGCGTGCTGAGCAGGAGCGTGTGTCGCTTCAGGAGCAGGTGATCGCGGCCCAGCAGGCCGCCCTGCGCGAGCTGAGCACGCCGATCATCCCGATTGGCGAGGGTGTGGTGGCCATGCCTCTGATCGGCAACATCGACACCATGCGCGCTCAGCTTGTGATCGAGACCCTTCTGGAGGGTGTGGCCGAGACCCGCGCCCGCACGGCCATTCTCGATATCACCGGCGTGCAGGTGGTGGACACCCAAGTGGCCAACGCGCTGCTGCGCGCCGCTCAGGCTGTTAGGCTCCTCGGTGCCCAGGTGATCATCACCGGCATCCGTCCCGAGGTCGCTCAGACTCTGGTTGGCCTCGGGCTCGACCTCAGCGGGATCAAGACCCTCTCGACTCTCCAGAGTGGTATCGCCTACGCGCTCTCCGGCGCTGCTCGCCGGTAGCAGGGAAGACGCCCCTACGGGGCGTCTTCCCTCGCCAGGATTACACATCATGCAGCATCGATCCTGCGCACGACAACACTGGTTGTCGGTGCCTGCGGGCCACGATCACGCTGCACATCCAATGGCTCGATCTGCGCCAGCTTGATGATCGAACCCTGCTGGCGGTACGTCCGTGCAGCATAGGCGAGCTGGATCAGCGAGGCGAACGGAATCACCATACGCGGTCTAGGAATCGGGTTCACCTCGGGGCTGCTGTACCAGCGGCGTGGTTTCATGGGGGGGGACTCCACAGCACGGCGGTTGGCAAGACGGGCGCAAACCCCTTACAGTTAGCCTGTAGGATGCTACGCAGCACCGTCGTATTCTCCCGTCAGGGCGACAATAGGCAGGGGGTTCTCCCCCTGCCTATTGTAAAAGGAACGCTATTATATACGTAGCTTTGCCAGCTGTCAACCGGCAATAAGGGCACAGAAGCGGCTTCGCTACTTCCCCATTTTATGACTGATGGCTGGCAGCTTTGCTGCCAGCCATCAGTCATAAAGAGAACCCTTACTTCCCCCGGTTGCGGTTGCGCAGGAAGGGCGGGATATCCAGGTCATCGCTGCTGTTGAAGCTTGGTGCCACGCGCGGCTGCGGGGCGGGCTGCTGCGGAGCCTGGCGCGGGGCCGGCTGCTGCTGCGGGTGCTGGCCGGTGGCGTGGCCCGTGGTGGTGCCCGCCGTCGGGAACGAGCGCGAACGCTGCACGTTGGCGTTCGGTCGGCTGATGTCGAAGCCGGTCGCGATCAGCGTCACCTTCACCTCGCCGGGCGGGAAGTTCGGGTCGATCACCGCGCCGACAATAATGTTCGCGTCCGGGTCCACCTGCTTGGCCACAATATCGGCTGCCTCGTAGACCTCCAGGATTCCCAGATCCTCGCCGCCAGTCACATTGAACAGCACGCCGCGCGCGCCGTCGATGCTCACCTCCAGCAACGGGCTGGCGATTGCCTGGTTCACCGCGTCCACCATACGGCTGTCGCCGCTGCCGACGCCGATCGCCATCAGGGCCGAGCCCTGCTGGGCCATGATCGTCTTCACATCGGCGAAGTCCACGTTGATCAGGCCGCGCTGTGTGATCAGGTCGGAGATGCCCTGGATGCCCTGGCGCAGCACATTGTCGGCCATCTGGAATGCCTGGGTGAAGGTGGTGTTCTTGCTGGCCGTCTGGAGCAGCCGGTCATTGGGGATCACAATCAGCGTGTCAACCACCGGGCGCAGCTGCTCGATGCCCTGCTCGGCCATCTTACGGCGGTGGTTGCCCTCGAAGGTGAAGGGCCGCGTCACCACGCCCACCGTCAGGGCCCCCAGGTCGTGGGCGATCCCGGCGATGATCGGCGAGGCGCCGGTGCCGGTACCGCCACCCATACCAGCCGCCACAAAGACCATATCGGCACCCTTGAGCTGCTCGTAGACGTCCTCCTGGTTCTCCTCGGCCGCCTTCTGGCCGATTACCGGGTTGCCGCCGCTGCCCAGCCCACGGGTCAGCTTGTCGCCAATGCGGATGCGCACCGGGGCCAGCGAGTGCATCAGGGCCTGCACGTCCGTGTTCACGGTCATGAACTCCACGCCCTGCACGCCGTCCGCGATCATGCGATCCACCGCGTTGCTGCCGCCGCCGCCCACGCCCACCACCTTGATCTGGGCGAAGTCCTCGTAGCTGAAGCCGTTATTGCGGTCCACCATCTGCATCTCCTTCATCGTCGGGTTGCGTAGGGCCAAAGTATTCGCGCTGCTGCTGTAAGCCTGTCCCCTGTCCCCTGTCCCCTGTCCCCTGTCCCCTGTCCCCTGTCCCCTGTCCCCTGTCCCCTGTCCCCTGTCCCCTATCCCCTGTCCCAAAATCAGGGCAGAAACTCGCGCATCCACCCCTTGAATCGCTCATAGACATTCCCCCATCCCTGCCGCTCGTCCGAGCGGTGGGATGGCCCGAGCATCGAGAGCCCATGGCGCGACCCCCAGCGCAGCAGTCCCACGCCGGTGGCGTAGGAGGGGCTGTCGAGCGAGTCGGCTAGGCCGGTCAGGTCGTTCGGCACGCCGATCCGCACGGGCATTCCCAGCATGTCGCGCACCAGCTCATCGAAGCCACTGAGCTGGGCCGCCCCGCCGGTCAGCACGATCCCGGCGGGTAGGAGACCCTCGTAGCCGCTGCGCTTGATCTCGTTATAGATAAGCTCAACTACCTGCTCGGCGCGGGCCTGGATGATCTCATTGAGCAGGTGTCGGCTGATTTGTTGCTTCTCGCCCACGGTCAGGCTCTCGGCGTCGATCAGGTCGGATGCGTCATCGTCGGCGGGCGGGTCGCCGGCAATGGCCGAGCCATACTTCAGCTTGAGGTACTCGGCGGTGTTGTGTGGCGTGTGCAGCACGTACACAATGTCGTTGGTGAAGTGGGTGCCGCCCACCGGCAGCACGCTGGTGTGCCAGACGCCGCCCTGCACAAAGATCGCCATGTCGGTGGTGCCGCCGCCCATGTCCACCAGCATCACCCCGCGATCTTTGTCATCGGCCGTCAGCACCGCCTCGCCCGAGGCGAGCGGCTGGAGCACCAGGTCGTCGATCTCAACCCCGGCCTTCTGCACGCTCTTGATCAGGTTCTGGATGGCCATCACCTCACCGGTAACAATATGGGTCTCCACCTCCAGGCGGAAGCCGCTCATGCCGATCGGGTCGCGGATGCCCTCGTGGCCGTCCACCACATAGGCCCTGGGGATAACGTGGATGATCTCGCGCTGGGTCGGGATGGCCACCGCCTGCGCCGACTCGACCGCGCGGGCCACGTCGTTACGCGAGATCTCGTGGTCGGGCCGCTGCACCGCCACCACCCCCCGGCTGTTGAGCGAGGAGATATGCCGACCGGCCACCCCCACAAAGGCCGTGCCGATGCGGTAGCCGCTCAGCCGCTCGGCCTTCTCGACGCTGGTGGCGATCGCATTCACGGCATCATCGATGTTGACGACCACCCCCTTGTCGAGCCCCTTGCTTGGCGTGAGGCCGACCCCGAGAATATTCATGCTGCCCGAGTCAGAGACCTGGGCGACAATCGTGCAGACCTTTGTGGTCCCGACATCAATTCCGACGATGGTGCGCTGCATTGGCTTCTCTTCCGATTGCAGATTGTAGATTGTAGATTGGTCTGAAGTCGTAGGGTGATCTGCAATCTACAGTCTTGCTTAGGGCTGGTCGCTGGCCGCTGCCTGCTGACCATTCTGATAGAACGGGTTTGATGGGCGGAGGTCTAGGTAGGTGAAAGGCGTCTGATCCTTCAGGAGCTCACGAAAGATCGCGAGCTTTCGGTCGAGATCCTTGCTCTGGCCGAAGATAATGGTCTGGCCGGTTTGGGAGCGCACATAGACGCCGATGCCAAAGTCCCAGCCGATCTGGGCAGGGGTGAAGGCGGCTTCGCCTGGCAGGCGCAGGGCCAGGGCGCGGGTGAGAATAAGTGCATCAGGGTCGATCTGGTCGCCTGGCTTTAGCTCAGGGGTTGTCCTGTCGATAACGACAAGAACGTCAGTGGTGGCCGGCTCTTGCGCAGCGGCGAGCACCTGTCCTCGGCCATCGACCAGGTACTGCACGCTGCCTGCCTGCCAGCGCACCTCGGGCCGCCGCTCGATCACGGTGATGATCGCCCGGTCGGGCAGCGCCAGCTCAACCTGAGCCGACTCGACGTAGGGGTTGGCTCGCAGGCGCGCCGCTGTCTGCGCCGCGTCAACAAACCAGATCGGACGTCCAGAGATGCCGGACTCGGCGATCACCTGGTTGGGCTTGAGCGCGCTGGCCCCCGCGACCGTCACCTGCTGGATGCTGTAGCGCCCGCTGGTGAGCAGGTAGCCCAGTGTACCCATGCTGGCCAGGAAGATCAGCAGGCTTACCAGCCGACCGCTCGCCAGCCAGGCGAGGGTGGATCGCCGGGCGTCCGGTCGCACCTGCGAGCCGCCGTCGGCCGGCCGGCCCTGGCGGGCGAGTCGGCGGGCGGCGATGCGCTGGCGGGTATTTGGCGGGTTATAGTCCATATGGCGACCTCGGTATAGGCGCCCACAAGGGGCGCCCTTACGTCCTACGCTTTCCGCTCCAGCGCCAGCGCGATCAGGTGGTCGAGCAGGTCGGCGTAGGCCAGGCCGCTGGCGGCCCACATCTTGGCGTACATGCTGATCGGGGTGAAGCCGGGCATGGTGTTGGCCTCGTTGATCCAGAGCTCGCCGGTCTCTTTGTCGAGCAGGAAATCCACCCGGGCCAGCCCGGCACCGTCAATTGAGAGGAAGGCGCGGGCGGCCAGCTCGCGCACCCGCTCGGCCAGCTCGGCGTCGATGGGGGCGGGGATGTGGATGGCCGACTGTCCATCGATATACTTGGCGTTGTAGTCGTACCACTCGCCCGAGGGCACGATCTCGCCGGGGACGCTGGCCTCGGGCGCCTCATTGCCCAGCACGCTGACCTCGATCTCGCGGGCCGGGACGCCCTGCTCGACCACGATCCGCCGGTCGTAGCGGGCGGCATCGGCGATGGCCTGCTCTAGCCCGGCGCGATCCTTGGCCTTGCCCACGCCCACGCTGCTGCCCATATTCGCCGGCTTGACGAAGACCGGGTAGTGCAGGGCACCTTCGACGGCGGCGTAGGCCGCCTGCGGGTCGCTCTGCCAGTCGGTGCGGCGCAGCAGCAGCCAGGGCAGCAACGGCAGGCCGGCGGTGGCGAAGGCGGCCTTCATCAGCGCCTTGTCCATGCCTATGGCGCTGGCGGCCACCCCGCAGCCCACGTAGGGCACGCCCGCAAGCTCCAGAAGCCCCTGCACCGTGCCGTCCTCGCCCATGGGGCCGTGCAGCACCGGGAAGACCACATCGACGCCTGGGGGCAGCAGGCGGGCCACGCTGGGCACGCCCGGCCCACCGTGCTGGGCGAGGAGCGCGACCTCGTCCTCAGCCTCGTCCAGATGCTCCTCGGGATAGTGCGCAGCCGCCCCCGCACTGGCCGGCAGCAGTGCCTGGTCGGCGGCGGCCAGCAGGGTCGGCATGGCCCCCGGCCCAGCCAGCCAGCGCCCATCCTTCGCGATGCCCACTGGCAGAACCTTATACTTTTCCGGGTCGAGGGCGGCGATCACTGCCTGGGCCGAAACCAGAGAAACCTCGTGCTCGCCGCTCTGGCCGCCGAAGAGAACTGCAATAGTCTTTTTCATATCACCCTCACCTCAAGCTCCAGGTCGACGCCGAACTGGCTATAGACCGCCTCGTGGGCCTTCGCGATCAGGCCAAGGATATCATCGCTCGACGCACCGCCTGTGTTGACGATATAGTTTGCGTGGCGCTGGCTGATCTCGGCGGCCCCGACACGTGCGCCCTTGAGCCCGGCGCGCTCGATCATCTGGCCCGCGCTGTGGCCGGGCGGGTTCTTGAACACGCTGCCACATGTGCTGCCAACCGGCGTCTTGCTCTTGCGCTGAGCGGCGATTCGCTCCATAGTGTCAGCCAGTTCGACCGGGTCGCTCCGGCGGAGCTGTAGGCTGGCTGCCAGAATCAGCGGCGGCGCGCCGGATGCGAGACTGGCGTCCTTCAGTATGCTGCGTCGGTAGCCGTAGGCCATCCGGGCGGCGGGCCACTCCTCAACCGCATCTCCGACAAGCATTGTCGCACTCTGGAGCAGCCCGGCGATATCGCCGCCGTAGCAGCCAGCGTTCCCGAAAACCGCGCCGCCGACCGTGCCGGGCACGCCCTCGGCCCAGGCAAGTCCGGCCCAGCCCAGCGTACCCATACGCCGGGCGGTTCCGGCCATCGGCGCGCCGGCCTCGGCCCGCAGGGTTGCTGTGTCGCCCTGCTCCTCGATCTGCCAGTCCTGGGCGCGGTAGCGGGCGATCAGGCCAGAGAAACCGGCGTCGCGCACCAGCAGGTTCGTGCCGCCGCCCACCCAGATCAGCTCAAGGTCGGCCTCATTCGCCCAGCTCGCCAGGGCGCGGGCATGCTCGACGCCCAGCACCTCGGCGTAGTAGCGGGCAGGCCCGCCCACCCGCCACGAGGTGTGCCGGGCCATTGGCTCGTCTTCGATGAGGGGTATGGGTGGTGCGCTCAAATTCTTCATAATGGTGATATGCCGTATCCCGTAGGGGCGGCTCGCGAGCCGCCCCTACTCAATTCGCCGCCCCTACCCTTGTTCCAGATGCCTCAACAATTCCATTCCCACCGCATCCCCATCGCCCGCGCCGAAGGTGATCACCACATCGCCGGGATGGGCCAGGCCGATCAGGGCGGCGGCGCTGGCCACCACGTCGCCGCTGTGGCGGACGTTCACCCCGGCGGCGGCGATCCGCCCGGCCAGTGTTGCCGCCAGGGCCGCAGGGTCGCCTTGCTCGCGGGCGGCGTAGATGTCTCCTACTAGCAAGATATCGGCCCCGGCGCAGGCGTCGGGCCACTGGTCGAGCATGGCCTCGGTGCGGCTGAAGGTGTGCGGCTGCAGGTAGGCGACAAGCCGCCGGTCAGGGTAGCGCATTCGCGCCGCCGCCAGAGTGGCCCGCACCTCAGTGGGGTGGTGGCCGTAGTCGTCGATCACAGTTACTCCGCCAGCCTCGCCCTTCAGCTCGAAGCGCCGCGTGGTGCCCTGGAATGCCCCCAGGGCGACTACCGCTCCAGCCATATCGACCCTCAGCAGCGCGGCCACAGCCAGGGCAGCCAGTGCGTTGCGCACATTGTGCGCGCCCGGTACGGCCAACTCCTGAGCGCCAACCCGGTGCTGGCCCATGCGCCGCCTGTCGAATTGCCAGAGGTCGAACCTCACCCCACCGGAGGGCATGCCCGCCACCCCGCTTGCCGTCCAGTCGAGCGGTGCCAGCCTACACGATATCGGGTCGTTCGCCAGGCGCTCCTCAATGCCGTAGAAGACCGCGCCGGAGGGAGGCAGTCGGCCCACGCCCGCATCGTCGCCGCAGAGCACCAGCTGGCCTGGGGCCGACACGAGCGCGGCGAACTCGGCGAAGGCCGCGTCATACGCCTCCGCGCTCGGGAAGATATCCGGGTGATCCCACTCAATGTTCGTGATCACCGCCAGGGCCGGGCGTAGGCTGAGGAATGCCCGGTCATACTCATCGGCCTCGATCACCAGCGGATCGTCCGGGTCTCCCCATGCCGCGTTGCCGCCCAGGTCGGGAACCTCGGAGCCGATCAAGAAGCCGGGGTTCAGCCCGGCTCCGCGCAGCGCCACCGCGATCATCGCGCTCGTGGTTGTCTTGCCGTGGGTTCCGGCCACGGCCACCACCCGCCGTTGCTGCGACCAGTCGCGCCACAGGTCGCCGCGCTTGAGCACAGGGATGCCCAGCTCGCGCGCGGCCTCTAGCTCAGGGTGATCGGGCCGCACGGCCGCTGTGGCCACCACGGCGTCGGCCCCGCGCATATGCGCGGGGCTATGGCCGACGTGCAGCGTCGCCCCGCGCGCGGCGAGGTCCGCCGTGAGCCGGCTGCTTGCCTGGTCCGAGCCGCTCACGCAGTGGCCCTGGTCGAGCAGCAGGTTAGCGATGGCGCTCATCCCAGCGCCCGCGATGCCGACAATATGGTAGTGCATAGCCCCTTTGTTCCGACTACTTCTTCGGCGGCTCTGGCACCGTGACAATCCGCGGCAGGTAGAAGACCATTACGAGGAACAGAATCAGCATAAAGATCACGATCAGCGACGGGATAAACTGGCTCACATCTGGCAGAACGGCGAGGATGGTGCCCACAGGGTAGCCGATCGGGCCAAAGATGTTGACATACTCGGCGTAGAACAGAGCTGCGGCGTTCGACCAGAGCAGCGCGATAAGTGCGCCGCCAAAGACCCCCAGGATGCGCGCCAGCGGCTCATGTCTAGCTGGCCCAGCCCCATACCACTTCGAGCGTTTGTTAAAAAACCAGCCGATCGCCACCAGGGCGATGAAGAACACAAAGCGAAAGAACAGCGGCACCTGAAGGTCTGTACTCAGGAGCGGATCGAGCGCCGGGACAACGCCAGGGTCGCGCCCCGCTGCGAAGGCCAGGAGCTTCGGGCTATTTTGCCAGAACCTGTTAATCACGGCGACAATCTGATCGCCGCCCTGCACACAGACAACATAGGCGATGATTGTGCCCAGGACAACGGTGAGGATTGCCCGAACACCGCGCATATGCCCGATGTATGCACCAATGAGCATCAAGATAACCAGGAACGAAAAGCCGCTGATGCTGAAGGTGAAATTTGCCTGGGCCAGAGGCACCAATGTGAGCCACTCGTCGTTCATCTGCCAGCACTCCTTGTTGCCAGACGACTGATCGCCGCTGCCAGATGCCGGGCCGCATCCGGCCGGGCCAGCGCCCGACTCTGCTCAGCCATGCGTTGTCGCTCGTGTTTGTTCTCTAAGAGTCGGATCACCTCGCGGGCCAGCGGCCCGTCGTTGGGCTTCCCCTCGCCAAGCATTGCGGCGTCGCCCACCTTCACCGCTGCGCCCCGGCGAACCAGATAGTCGGCGTTCTCATCCTGATGGACATAGGGGTAGGGTACCAGCACGGCGGGAAGCCCGGCGGCCGGCAGCTCGGCCAGGGTCGATGCCCCGCTCCGGCAGATCGCCAAGTCGGCCGCGCCGAATGCCTGTGTCATTGTTGGGAGTCGGGAGTCAGGAGTTGGGAGTCGGCCTGCGTCACCCGATGTCGTTCTGCGAGCCCCCGACTCCCGACTCCCGCCCCCCGACTCCAGGTAGGAGTATAGCTTATACCTTGCCCTCAGCTCTGGCCCTAGCCGCTCAGCCGCCTCGCGCAGCCAGGCATCGTCGCCCTCGCGCCCACAGACGTGGATGATCTCGCAGCGGGCCAGTAGGTCGGGCAGCAGCGCCGCGACTGCCCGGTTGAGGCTGCGCGCCCCCCGGCTGCCGCCGTAGATCAGGGCCACCGGCAGGTCGTCGCCCAGACCGAATGCCCGCCGACAGGCCGCCCGATCTTGGCCGAACAGCTCGGCCCGCACCGGGTAGCCCGTCACGACGAACGCCGAACGCGCAGTACGCAAGGTTTGGTCGTTCGTCATTGGTCGTTCGTCGGCCCGAAAGCCTAAATACGGCAACGCATCCTCCACATTCACCGCCGTCAGGGTAGCAATCCGGCTCAGCAGCTTCACGGCCAGCCCAGGGACAACATCGGGCAGGTAGATCATCGTCGGCACGCCCATCATCTTCGCGGCCAGGAATAGCGGGACACAGACATAGCCTCCGGTGCCAAGGATCGCCGCTGGGCGCAGCTCGCGGATGAGCCCCCGCGCGGCGAGGGTGCCCGCCGCCATCGTGGCGGCAGCGCGGGCCATCTGGATCGGCCCGCGCCCGCGCAGCGCCGCTGCTGGGATCGCCCGGAAGGGTAGTCTGCTTTCACGAGCTACAATTCCCTCCTCCATACCGCCCACGCCGCCCACGTAGACCAGGCGGCGGCCCTCACCATCGTCGGCGAGCGCGGCGGCCACCGACAGGGCTGGGTAGACGTGGCCGCCCGTTCCCCCGCCAGACAGGAAGATTGTCGAGGATGCGGCGGGCGAGCTGTCGGCGGACGGTCGGGCCATCACGAGTCTCCTGGGCCTGGTGCGGCACCGTGTGCCGCGAGATATTCAGCAGGATGCCGATGCCGACCATACAGGCCATCAGCGAGCTGCTGCCGTAGGAGAGGAAGGGTAGTGTCAGCCCGGTAAACGGGATGAGCGAGGTCGTCACCGCGATATTGATCAGCGCCTGGAAGGTGACCCAGGTGGTGATGCCGACGGCGACCAGGGCGGCGAAGGGGTTCGGCGCCCGCCCGGCGATCTTGTAGCCCCGGTAGGCGATCAGGGTGAATGTGGCCACAATGGCCAGGGTGCCGATCAGTCCGAGCTCCTCGCCGATAATGGCGAAGATCGTGTCGGTGTGGGCCTGGGGCAGCCACTGGAACTTCTGTCGGCCCTGGCCGAGCCCGGCCCCGAAGATGCCGCCGCTGCCCAGGGCGTAGAGCGCGTGGATGGGCTGGAAGCCAGCGCCGTCGTAGTAGGCCCATGGGTCGAGGAATGCCTTGATCCGCATGTTGTTGCCGAAGCCCACCACATTGATCATCAGCCAGAAGGCCACCCCTCCCAGGCCAGTCGCCCCCAGCACATGCCAGACATTCGCCCCGGCCGCGAAGTAGACCACCCCGGCGATCACGATCAGCACCACCGTCGTGCCCATGTCAGGCTCTAGCATCACTAGGCCGCACACCAGGCCGAGCATTACGGCGAAGGGGATAAGGCCGTAGCTCACATTGCCCAACTTCTCGCTGCGCCGTGAGAGCCAGTCGGCGAAGTAGATAATAATCGCCAGCTTGGTGAATTCGGTCGGCTGGATGCTGATCAGGCCGAACACCCCGCCCTCGCCGAAGCGCAGCCAGGAGCGCGAGCCGTTCACCTGCGTGATCGAGGCCGGCAGGATGAGCACCAGAAAGAGCAAGACGAGGGCCAGCGCCATCAGATGCACCGAGTAGGTGCGCCAGAAGCTGTAGTGGAGCCGCTGGGCCACCAGCAGGCCCGCCGTGCCGACGAAGGCACCGACAATCTGCCTCAGCAGGTAGTAGTACTGGTTCTCGTAGAGCGCGAATGCCTCCACAAAGCTGGCGCTGTAGACCATCACCAGCCCAATACAGACCAGGATGCCCACCGTGGCCAGCAGCACGTAGTCGGGCTTGTTGGTTCGCTCGGTCATCCGTAATACCTTCCGCGTGCAGAGTCAAGCAATCTTTGAAGATCCTTCACCCAATCTGCAATCTGCAATTATGAGGCTGGCTGTAGCAGCAGCGCCATTGCGGCGATCACAAGCAGCAGTGCCGTCGCCCCGGCCCAGCTCAGCTCCGGGTACTCGCGCCGGAGCACCGGCGGGTAGAGGTTCGTGTCAACCCGCAGGCGCGGGGCCAGCGCCATTCCGGCCAGCGCCCCGCCTGCCAGTCCGCCCAGGTGGCCCCAGTTATCGATCACGCCCTGGTTGGCGAAGCCGATGAACAGGTTGATCATGGCGATCGTCACCATATTCTGCACCTGAGCCTTGCCGAAGTCACCCAGAGCCTCCCGGTTAAGGTAGTAGAAGATGCCAAGTCCGCCGATCAGTCCGAAGATTGCGCCGCTGGCCCCCACCGATATCGCCGGCGAGATTAGGTACGATGCTAGGCTGCCACCCAGCCCGGCCAGGAAGTACAGCGCCAGAAAGCGCCGTGTGCCATAGATCCGCTCCGTCTCTGGCCCCAGCAAATACAGGGCGTAGCCGTTGAAAAAGATGTGGATCAGGTTGGCGTGCAGGAAGGTCGCTGTCAGCAGTCGCCAGTACTGGCCCTGGTGGATCAGGCTGTTGACCTTCGCCCCCAGCAGCACCAGTGTGTCGAGGCTGGGCTCGAAGAGGCTGGCGCTGATCGCCGAGCTGAGCACGTAGATGATCACGATTGCCCAGAGCAGGGCCATTGCCGCCGGCGTGCGCGGGCGGGCCTGCCGCTGCGGCGGGGTGCCACGCGCCACCGGCGGCCCCATCGGTCGCTGGAAGCGCGGCTCGGCTGGTGGAATACTATCCGGCTCATCCGCCTCGCCCTCGCGCGGGCGGCGCGGGCCAAACTCCCGCTCCATGCGTCGCAGGGCGTCCTCAATATTCTCGTTGTCGTTGGGTTGGGTCACGCGGTTTCCGTTTCCGTGGGTCGCACATCATCACCGGGGCCAAGGCCGTTCACGATCCGGCGGAACTCCTCGCCGCGATGGAACTCGTTACGAAACATCCCGAAGCTCGCGCACCCCGGCGAGAGCAGCACCGTGTCCCCAGCCTCGGCCATCCCCCGCGCCGCCAGGATGGCCTGCTCGAAGTTGCCATATGGCCCGCCGACCGTCTGCAGCCTGCAATCTACAATCTGTAATTTGCAATCTGCAATCGCCTGTGTGAGCCGCGCCGTCGCGCTGCCCTCCAGCAGCACCAGCGCCCTCACCCGTTGGGCAATTGCCCGCCCCAGCTCGGCGAACTCCAGATCCTTGTCGGCACCGCCGGCGATCAGCACAATCGGTGTGGTTATAGCCTCCAGACCGGCCAGGGCGGCGGCCGGGTTGGTGGCCGTCGTGTCGTTTACATAATGCACACCGTCAAGTTCACGCACAAGCTCCAGCCGGTGCTCCACCCCGGCGAAGCCGCGCAGAGCCGTAGCAATCTGCGTGGGACTGACCCCGAAGCTGCGAGCCAGCGCCGCGGCGGCCAGGGCATTCGCCCGGCTGTGCGCCCCCGGCAGCCGGATGTCGCTCACCTGCGCTAGCGTCTCCTCTCCCAGCACCAGCCGACCATCAGCCGTTATCCGTGCCTCAGTCTCAGCCCCCGGCGTCGCATCGTAGTAAATCACCCGCCCCTGACCTGCCCCTCCCCGACTCCCGACTCCCGATTCCCGACTCCCGACCACCACCCCATCCTCGCCCTGGTGGGCGAAGATCTGCGCCTTGGCCCTGGCGTATGCCGCCATCGAGCCGTGCCAGTTGATGTGGTCGCCCGAGAGGTTGGTGATCAGGCTGTAGCGCGGGCTCAGCCCGGCCTCGCCGAGCCGCTCTAGCTGGAAGCTGCTCAGCTCCAGCACCACCGGCGTCTGCGCGGTGATCGTCTCCAGCGCCTCAAGGGCCGAGACGCGCAGGTTCCCGGCGGCCACCGTGTCGGGGAATGCCTCGCGCAGCATGGCCGCGAGCATCAGCGCGGTGGTGGTCTTGCCCTTGGTTCCGGTGACGCCGAGGATCGGGCCGGGGCAGACCCGGAAGAAGAGGGTCATCTCCGTCTCAATCGGCACTCCGGTCTGGCGACAGAGCGCCAGCCAGGGCGAGTCCGGTCGGACGGCGGGGTTGACGACGACGAGGTCACTGGAGGTGAAGTCATCAGTGCGGTGTTCGCCGAGGGTGTAGCGAAGGCTGGTGCCGAGCTGTGCGGCGGTCGAGTTGAGCTGGGCGAGGGGCGCTGCCAGCGCCTCGGGCGAGGCCATATCGGTGACAGTGACTCGGGCGCCCTGGCGGAGCAGCCATCTGGCAGCTCCCAGGCCACCCCCGTGAACCCCCAGCCCCATCACCAGAATGCGCTTACCGCGTAGATCCATAGCTGGGGTGTGAGGAAGGCTGAGCTCCCCCACACTGTAAGGGCGCCCCTTGTGGGCGCCCACAAGGGGCGTCCTTACTGCCCCGGCGTCTCCACCACAACGATTGGCTCAGAGTCAGCCCGCTGCGTGTCCGGGCTAGGCCGGGCGAAGGTGATCGCCAGCGAGATCGCGACCATCGCGGCCACAGTGCCGATCAGCACAAAGCGCTGCGTCACCTGAACCTGGCTCCAGCCTAGCAGCTCAAAGTGGTGGTGCAGCGGTGCCATCTTGAAGATCCGTCGGCCCTCGCCATAGCGGTGCTTCGTCCACTTAAAGTAGCCAGTCTGTAGCATGCTCGAGAGCGCCTCGACGATAAAGATCACCCCGACCACCGGCAGCAGCAGCCATTGCTGCGACTGGAGCGCCACAATCGCCAGCACCGCGCCCAGCGCCAGTGAGCCAAGGTCGCCCATAAAGACCTGGGCCGGGTGGGCGTTGTACCAGAGGAAGGCCGCACATGCCCCCACCAGGGTGAAGCTGAAGGCCATCAGGTTCGTCAGCCGGGGCTCGGCCAGGAAGGTCATCACCCCGTATGCCGCGAAGGCCATGGTCAGGTTCCAGCCGGCCAGGCTGTCCAGCCCATCGGTGATATTCACCGCGTTGGAGATGAAGACAATGATCAGCGTGGCGATCGGGATGAACCAGACCCCGATATTCCGCTCCCCCAGGAAGGGGATCTGCACCAGCCCATCGTGCTCCAGGCCGAAGGGCTTGGGCAGGTAGAGCGCCAGGCTGGCGATGAAGGCCACCGCCAGCATCAGCAGAAACTTGTAGCGCACCGTGAAGCCGTAGGTCTTCGAGTGCGACTTCGTGAGCGTCATCCAGTCGTCGATGCCGCCCAGAACGGCGAAGCTCACCAGCACCGCCAGGGGCAGCAGCATCGACCAGCGGTCAACCAGGTTAAACAGCACCGTCAGCAGCACCACCGTGCTGACGATCATGACGCCGCCCATCGTGGGCGTGCCCATCTTGGTCATATGGCTCTGCGGGCCATCAATGCGTATCTGCTTGCCGAGCTTATGGCGGCGGGCGAACTTCACCCACCACCCGCCGACGAACAAGGTTAGCACAAAGGCTGCGGCGGCCAGCAGCAGGGCGCGGGCCATATCCTGCACCAGCACCGCACGTAGAACGTCCAATTACTCCTCCTCCTCGGGCTGGCGTTGGAGTGCTGCGACGACTCGCTCAAGCTCCATCCCGCGCGATGCCTTGACCAGCACATAGTCACCGGCCTGAAGCAGCGGGAGGATCGCAGCGCCCCCGTCCTCGCTCGTGTCGAAGGCCATGATCTGGCTCACGGGCATCCCCGCATGCTCGGCGGCCTCGGCGATCCACCTGGCTCGCCTGCCGATCGTAACGAGCAGTTGGGCGACCTCTGCCGCCCGCCGGCCAACTTGGCGGTGGCCCTCCTCCTCGGCCCCCCCCAGCTCAAGCATATCGCCCAGGATGGCCACCCGCCGCCCGTCAGTGTCGGCGAGCAGGTCGAGGGCGGCCAGGGTCGAGATCGGTGCCGCGTTGTACGAGTCGTCGATCAGGGTCGATCCGGCTGCGCCGGGCAGCACGCGCAGCCGGGGCTGCGCCTCGGGGTCGCTCAGGCCAGCCAGAATATCATCCCAGGCCATCCCCATGATCAAGCCCACGCTGATCGCCGCCAGCGCCAGGTAGACGCTGTGGCGACCGATCAGCGGCAGCCGCATCGCCACACTCCCGCCGCCATAGTGGGCACGCATACCTATACCGCCGAGCCCGTAGCTCACCACCTCGTCGGCCCAGAGGGTCGCCGTCGGCGCAAGGCCATAGGTGAAGACTCTCGCAGTCGTATACTCAGTCATCCCCAGCACGCGCGGGTCGTCGGCGTTCAGTACCACCCATCCATCCTCGGGAAGCGACTCGGCCAGCTCGCCCTTGGCGTGCGTGATCGCCTCGATCGTCTTCAGGCGCTCCAGGTGCGTGGGGCCGACATTCGTCACCAGGCCGATCAGTGGCCGGGCGAGATTCGCCAGAAAGCGGATCTCGCCCGGCGCCCACATCCCCATCTCCAGCACCGCCACCTCGTGGTCCGGCGTCAGGCGAAGCAGGGATGTGGGTAACGTGGCCTCGCTATTAAAGC
The DNA here is from genome assembly GCA_004138175.2 of Chloroflexales bacterium ZM16-3. Taxonomy (GTDB): domain Bacteria; phylum Chloroflexota; class Chloroflexia; order Chloroflexales; family Chloroflexaceae; genus Oscillochloris; species Oscillochloris kuznetsovii. The sequence continues at coordinate 92,500 of RYFE02000009.1, forward strand.
TGCGTTTACTTTTTAAGGTGCGGAACCGACGGCTGAGGACAGCCGCCACGACCTCTTTTGTCGAGGTCTTGCCCACACTGCCGGTGATACCAACAACGGTTAGCGTGAGCTGTCGGCGATGGTAGACGGCCAGCCGCTGCACGGCCATAAGCGGGTCGTCTACGGCGATGAGAAGGCACGTTCCGGGGGCCGTGTCAGCGAGACCCTCGCCCGTCGCTGGGTCGATCAGCGCCCAGGGGCGCTCGGTCTGGGCCAGAGATTCGCTGCGGGCCTCCACCTCGGCGCGAGTGACCAGAGCCCCCTGCGCGCCGTGTGCGATCACATCGGGAAGAAAGGAATGTCCGTTGGTGCGCTCGCCAGCCAGGGCGATGAAGAGCATCCCTGGCTCAACCTCGCGCGAGTCGGTCACCGCCTCGCCGAACGTCACATCCTGCCACTGGGGCGGGATATGCGGCATCTCGCGGGACCATTGCGGTTGCACACCATACAGAACATGAACCAGTCGTAACACAGCGCCCTCCTGACATCCCTTCGTTGGGATGGCTGCATCTTCAGGATACAGCCGAGGGCAATTATAGCATCATCCTCCTTATGGGCTGCGGTAGCAGCCGAGCGTTACGTGCAATATTCAGCACTCAACACTCATGGTGTCACCCCAGGAATCTCCTGGCCCTCGCTAAGGAGGGTCGGGTCGGGCGGGATCTTCTCGTAGCGCAGCAGCTGATCCATGATGTTGTAGTAGACCGGGATGGCTGTCGTCACGCCCCAGATATCGTCCTTCGGCCGGTCGATCTTCACCAGCACCACGTAGCGGGCGTCCTCGGCCGGGGCCATCCCCAGCACCGAGCCGATTGTGTAGCTTGGGTCGTAGCCGCCGCCCTCCAGCGGGATAGACGACGTGCCGGTCTTGGCCGTCACCTGATAGCCCGGCACGAGCCACTGGTCGGCGTAGCTGCCAGTCTGCGCCGCCCACACCACCGGGGCGTAGTGGTTGGCCGAGTTCACCATCATGCGCCGCAGTGTCCAGGCCACGCCCTTCTCAATCGGCTGGCCAACCTGAACGGGCTGCGTGTCAGTGCAGCGCTCGGCCTGACAGCGCCGCTCCACAATATAGGGCCGCATCATCACGCCATTATTGGCGATCGCGGCGGCGGCCTGCACCATCTGGAGGGGCGTCACCGAGATGCCCTGTCCATAGGCGTTGGTTAGGAAGCTCAGGTCGTTGTAGGCGTCCGTGCCCCAGCTGTTGACAATACCGGCCTCCTCACCGCCCATATCGACGCCGGTGAGCTTGCCGAATCCGAACTTGTCCACCATGCTGTAGAACTTCTCCGGCCCGGTGATCTCATTCAGCTGAAGCGCGCCCACGTTGCTAGAGTAGTAGATCACGTGGGCCGGGTCGATCATCCCATTGCCGCCGCCGTTCCAGTTGCTGAGCGACTGGCCGAAGCGGTAAATCGTGCCCGTGTCGTTCACCTGCGTGTCGGCGGTGAAGCTGCGGGTCTGTAGTCCAGCGGATACCGTAATCATCTTGAAGGTGCTGCCCGGCTCATACAGGCTGCTGATCGCCGGGTTGCGCCCGTACACATCGGCCGGGTAGTCGCCATAGCGGTTCGGGTCGAAGGTCGGCCAGCTGGCCATCCCCCGGATCGCCCCGGTCTTCGGGTCGAGCACAATAATGCTACCGCCGTCGGCATCGTGCTTCTCGATCGCCTGCTGAAGCTCGCGCTCGATCACATACTGCACGAGCGGGTCGATCGTCAGCCTGAGATCCTCTCCGTTGCGCGGTGGGATCGTGCGCGACGGCGCGATGGCGATCGGGTTCTTATTCGGGTCGAACTCCGCCTCAAGGCTGCCGTTACTCCCCTGGAGTTGGCCGTTATAGAAGCCCTCGACGCCGCTGATTCCATCGCCGTTATCGTTGGCGGCCCCGATCAGCTGGGCGGCGAAGGTGCCCTGCGGGTAGACCCGTCGCGGCTCGTACTGCCAGTGCAGCCCCGGCTCGTTCAGCGCGTCCACTTGCGCGGCAACCTGCGGGTCGAGCCAGCGCGCCACCGGCAGCCAGTAGTGCTCGGTGTCGGTGAGCGATGTAAGGATATCTGCGGAGTCTTTCCCAAGCAGGGCCGAGAGCGTCAGGGCCAGGCGCGCAGCCTTGTCTGGGTTGATCTGGGAGGGCACCACCCACAGGCTCTCGCGATCCACATCCATAGCCAGAACATTGCCGAGGCGGTCGGTGATCAGGCCGCGCTGCGCCTGGATGGGCACCTGCTGGTCGATCTCGGCGCGGGCCTGGGCCGAGAGTGTGTCGTGCTGGGCCACCTGTAGGTCGCCAAGGCGCACCACCACGCGGGCGACAAGCACCAGGCAGAGCAGCAGCACGGCGTTGATACGCCAGCGCTCAAGCCGCACACGCGCGGGGGGCGTGGCGGCTTCAGGGCGGGCTCGCGGCGGGTTGTTGGTGCGTGTGGCCATACGTTTAGGGTACAGGGGCGGCGCTGCAAATTAAGGAGTGGTACTGGCGGATCCTATCCCCTGTCCGCTATCCCCTGTACCCTCACTTGGGATATTCAGGTAGCGCACCTGGTCGGGTGCGATCGGGCGCAGGCCAATCTGCTCGGCGCGACGACGGATCAGCTCAAGCGACTGAGCGTGGGCCTCGCGCACCTGAAGCTGTGAGCGCTCGCGCATCAGATCCGTCTTCTCGGCCTCCAGACGCGAGATCGCGTAGCCTCTCGTGGCCACAGCGCCAGTCTGGACAAGGACGATCAGGCTCATAAGAGCCAGGATGAACACCAGCCCAAGCAGATAGCGGCTTCCATCGAGCCGCATGTATTGGGGCAGGGTGATCCGCCGCTTGCGGGCCTCGCTAATAGTAGAGATGCGCTGAGTGTTGACGGCCATAGCATACTCCAGTCAGTGTCTCACTATCTCAGTATTTCAGTGATCTTCTCGGCGACCCGCAGCTTCGCGCTGCGAGATCTGGGGTTGGCTGCCAGCTCTTCCTCGCCAGCTTCGATCGGCTTCTTCGTAATAATCCGCAGGCGCGGCGTCTGCTCGTTGGCGCTGCCGCCATAGCCCGACTCGGCCCGAAAAAATAGCTTGACGATCCGATCCTCCAGCGAGTGAAAGCTGATCACCGCAAGCCGCCCGCCGTCCCGCAGCAGATCCACGGCCTGCGGCAGGGCCGCCTCCAGCTGATCCAGCTCGCCGTTGACCGCGATGCGTAGCGCCTGGAAGGTGCGCGTTGCCGGGTGGATGCGCTCGCGTCCGCCCCGGCTAACCGCCCTCGCCACCAGGGCAGCCAGCTCGGCTGTGCGCGTGAACGGTGCCTGCTTTCGTCGCTCGGCGATCAGCCGGGCGACCCGCCGCGAGCCGCGCTCCTCGCCATAGCGAAAGATAATATCTGCCAGGGCCACCTCATCCAGGCTATTCACCAGGTCAGCCGCTGTCGGTCCGTGGGTCGGGTCGAGCCGCATATCGAGCGGCCCGTCATTGCTAAAGGCGAAGCCGCGCTCCGCCGTGTCGATCTGATATGACGAGACCCCCAGGTCGAGCAGAATTCCATCTACGAGATGATCCGCGCCGGTGCCGTGGGCGATTGTGGCCATCTCGGCGAAGCGCCCGTGGTGCAGCGAGTAGCTTTCGGGCGGCAGCTGCGCCGCCTCAAGCCGCTCTCGGGCTGCCGCCAGCGCGGCTGGGTCGGCGTCGATGCCGATCAGCCGCCCCCCCGGCTGCGCCGCCTGAAGCAGGGCCAGTGCGTGGCCACCCCCGCCGAGGGTCCCGTCAAGGTAGACCCCGCCGGGCTGAGGCTGTAGGGCTTCCCGTACTTCATTGGGTAGGACAGAGACGTGGTGGAATAATGTTGAATGTTGAATGTTGAATGTTGAATTGGTCTGAGACATATGGCCTTCAATATTCAACATTCGTTAGATCCCGAGGGCCGCCATCTGCTCGGCGATACCGGCACCGCTGGTATCGAGCTGCTCCATCACTGCGCGCCAGCGCTCGGCAGACCACAGCTCGAAGTAGGTGTCCATGCCGGTGATGACCACCTGCTCGGCGAGCCCGGCGTACTCGCGCAGGTTCTGCGGGACGAGGATGCGCCCCTGACGGTCAACCTCGACCTCAGCGGCGTTCGAGAAGAGGATGCGGCGTAGGTTGCGGGCCTCGGGGCTGCCCAGCGAGAGGCTGCTCACCTTCTGGGCCAACTGCTGCCAGACCTGGCGGGGGAATGCCTGGAGGCACTGATCGAAGCCGCGTGTGAGTACCATCCCTTCGCCTAGATCCTCGCGGAAGCGGGAGGGGACGGCCACGCGGCCCTTCTCATCAATGCTGTGTTCGAACTCGCCTAGGAACACGGTGCGCTCTCAGTGTTAAGGTATTTTGTGAAGAAAATCTGTTCGAATTCCCCACTTTTCCCCACTTTTCCCCACCATTTGGGCCATTATATACCACCCTGCATGCAATTTCAAGCATTTGGGGCCGTTCCTAAGCATTCTGTGATGTTTGGTGTCTGTAGTACTCTTTACACCCGAACACTATTCCCCACCTGATTCGGAGGGCGAGAGGCGCGGGCAAGTCCTCGCTGAGAACCTCCGCGCTGGGCGAAGGGGAATCTTGTGTAGGGCCGTGTTATAATGCAAAACTTGTGGCGTAGCCGCTGCTCCACGGGAATCCGCACCACATCAACCTTCAGTGCCTCATTCCGCTCAGTGCTATAAGTGAAGATGAGGATGGCGGCTGGGAGCATGCCATCGCCTGCGCCGAACTGCTTTGCCAATCCTAAAGAGCGCCATGATTCAGCAGAACCTGACCACCATCACTATCGAGCGTCGCAACTATGGCAGGCGCTATAGCGAGCTACCGGTCGATAAGATCGACCGCGACGGATTCGAGATCGATTGCGCTGGGGCATACGCCCGACCTGCCCACTACGACCTGTGCGCTGGCGATATTGTGCGCTGGCGCGAGGGCGAGCGCGCCATTGAGGCCGTCATTGTTGCCGTCGCGCGCGGCGACGACCTCGTGAGCGTCACCATCGCCGACGCGCACCCCTTGCCGCCTGAGTTCTTCTACTATTAGATCACTGAGGCACTGAGGCGCTGAGGCACTGAGGCGGCAAGCCGCCTCAGTGTCTCAGTGCCTCAGTGCCTCAGTGCCTCAGTGCCTCAGCGCCTCAGTGATCCCCCTCGCGCACAAACCGCAGGCACACCAGGGCACCGATCAGGGCCGAGGTGCCAGCCAGCAGCCCATTGCCCCAGAATCCCACCGCCGTAAATACCTGCGGCCCGGCCAGCGAGCCCATCACCCGGCCCATACCAGACATCGCCACCATCAGCGACAGCACCGTGCCCCGCCCATCCTCTGTCAGCCCGCTGATCAGCGGGAAGGCCGAGACAATCGAGAACTCGAAGCACAGGTCTAAGAGCAGGAACAGCGTCAGGAACAGCCCCCAGCTGCCGCCGCTTAGCGGCAGCAGCGCCTGGAGCGTAGCCACGCATAGGAAGCCGATCACCACCGCGCGCCGCTTGCCGATCCGATCGGTGAACAGCGTTGCGCTGATGGATCCGGCCAGCTCCACAAAGCCGAGCAGCCCAAAGATCAGGCCCAGCTGCTCCGTGCTCGCCCCGAAGTCGCGCTGGAGCCAGCTCGCGTAGACCACGAAGATCAGCTCGGCCGCCAGCATCTGGAAGAAGATCAGGGCCAGCGCTGCGCGGATGTCGCCCCTCCGCCACACGCCTCGGCGGGCCGGTGTACCCACGGTGCGCTGCCGCCGTACGCTGCCGGTATCGGGCAGGCCCAATGTCAGCGCCAGCATCACCATGCCCAGCGCCAGCAGCGTCCAGAAGGCCGACCCCCAGCCGCCGCGCAGTGCGATCAGCTGAGTGAGCCCGGTCACGCCCACCAGGGCCGCCAGCGCCCAGCTCATCTCCAGGATGCCCAGCACCCGCCCGCGCTGGCTGTAGTCGCTGCGGGCGCTGGCGTATGCCTGCACCGCTGGCATGTAGAGGGCCGTGCCCATACCGATCAGGGCGTAGCCAGCCAGGAACAGCGGGAAGCGCATGGTCAGGGCGCAGACGAGGGTGCCCATGCAGAATCCGACCAGCCCCATAATCATTGTGAAGCGCTCGCCCCGCGCGTCCGAGAGCGCCCCGCCCAACGGGCTGAGCAGTGCCGCCGCAACCTGCACCGTCACCAGCAGGCTCGCCACCCCCAGGCCCACCCCCAAGCCAGCGGCCAGCACCGGCAGCAGCGGGTAGACGATCCGGAAGGCCGTGTTGAAGGCGAGACGCCCGAAGAGTAGCGTCAGTAGCTGTGGGACACTCATGGCGGCGGGGCGATCAAGGGCCTGGGTGGTCATGGATTTCCCTAGCAGGTACGGTTGACAGTCGTGATCACGCCCGCTATCATACACCCCATCCAGACGCCCGTAAACCTAATCTACTGCCCCTTGTCCCCTTGTCGAAGGAGTCCTATGCACCGCGCCTATCATCGCTGGGACAGCCCGGCCCTCGGCCGTCCCATGGAGCTGCTGATCTTCGGCCACGCCGGTGCCCCCTGCCTGGTCTTCCCCACGTCCCACGGCCGATTCCACGAGTACGAGGATCGCGGCATGGTCGCGGCGCTGGCCCACCGGATCGAGCAGGGCTGGCTCCAGCTGATCTGCGTCGACAGCGTCTTCGGCGAGAGCTGGTATAACGAGGGCGGCCCGTCGGACGCCCGCATCTTCCGCGAGGAGCAGTACGAGCACTACCTGATCACCGAGGTCGTGCCGCTTATCCGCTCGATCAACCCGAACCCGTTCTTGATGGCCACCGGCTGCTCATTCGGTGCCACCGAGGCTGTGATCCTAGCTCTGCGCCACCCCGGCCTCATCCGCCGCGTGATCGCCCTCAGCGGCCTCTACGATATCCGCCGCTTCTTCAGCCACTACACCCAGGGCGTCTACTTCCACAACCCAGTGGACTTTGTGCCAAATATAGCCGACCAGTGGGCGACCGACCGGCTCAACGAGACGGATTTCATCCTCGTCACCGGCCGTGATGACCCATCCGCCTGGTCGAACGACCTGCTCTCGCGCCAGCTCTGGGAGCGGGGCGTCGGCAACGCGCTGCGCCTCTGGGACGGCTGGTGCCACGACTGGCCCTACTGGCAGCAGATGATCAACGCCTACATCGAGGGCCATGATTAAAAAGAGAGGGTCCCAGGGAGAGCTTAGCTCTCCCTGAGACCCTCTCTTTATTTATAGGCTGTCGAGCTCCCTCAGCAGCAGCTCGGGCGCTGGCGGCCTAAAAACTGGCGAGAACGGCGCGGCCCAGCTGTAGCGGATCACCCCGGCGGCATCAATCACAAAGCAGCCTGGCAGCGGTACGCCAAAGCCCGATCCCATCCCGTAGCGGTAGAAGACCTCCCAGCCCGCATCGCTCAGGATGGGGAAGGGCGCGTGCAGCACCTCTGCCACATAGCTCGTCATCTCTAGGTCTGTGCTGCTCACCACAATCACGTGGGAGCCCCGCCGCTCGAATTCACTGTATGCTTCCCGCAAACCATCCAGGTGCGGCGCGCAGTTCGGTCAGAAGAAGCGGTCGCTCACAATTCGGGTCAGATCCAGCACCACCGGCCGCCCGCGCAGCTCGCTCAGGCGCAGGGTGCGCCCGTACTCGATCTTCCCCTCGCCGGTCTCATCGTAGAAGAAGCGTGCGAAGGGCAGCGTAAAGTCGGGCGCCTCATCGCCGGGCTGCGGCACATCCGCCGGCCCGCGCGGGCGGACAAACTCATTCCGCCACTTGCTCGTCATCGGAAGAAAAGGGCGTGCCATATCTTACTCCTCACATACCTGCTGAAGCCGTCGCATCTGAACGTCAGCATCCCAGCCCATCAGCGGGCCGACCGTCGCTGGCCAGATCAGCGAGAGGCCGGGCACCTTCAGGCGGTACTCGATCCGGTTCTGGATCAGCGTCTCGCCGGAGCCACCGTGGGGTCGCCAGTGCCAGGCGTCGAATCCCTCCCAGAAGCCGTCAAAGGCCCACAGGATCAGCCCCTCGCGCCGATCAAACACACTATAGTCTGCCTCCAGGAGGCTGCCGAGGCCAGGTATGCTGAGCCTCCAGCGTGCGCCCCGGTCGAATCGCCAGCCATCGAGCGGCGTGAAGCGCACCGCCGGCGATGTCCAGCGCTCCATATGCGACTGGTCGGTCATCACATGGCCGACCCGCACCATATCCGCTCGGACAACGACAAAATCCTCTTGCTTATGTGGAAATTCGCTCATAGCATTCAGTATAGATCTTTTCACACTCTTTGTCCATACTTTGCACAGAATCGGGCGCAACAGATTTTCCTGCAAAGGCAGCCATGACGCGCGGTTAAAACCGCGCCGTCCAGACGCCCAATCTGTCATCTTTCTGTCATCTTTTTGGCGACTCGGTACCTTTAGCCTATTGTTCTAGCCCGTCCTAAAGACCTATAATCAACCTACAGCAACCAGTATCGGAGGAAGGGTATGAAGCACCGATCAGGTGGACAGTCAATGGTCGAGATGGCATTTGTGCTCCCCGTACTCCTAATCGTCCTCTTCGGGATCATAGAGTTCGGCTATCTGATCTTCGCCTACACGACAGTCTCGCAGGCAGCCCGCAACGCCGCCGAGGCGGCCGCGCAGCTCCCGCCCTATCAGAGCTGGCTTGCCGGTGCGGGTACTCCGCTCGCGTTCCGATCCGACGCCTGCGTGCGCGGGGTCTATATGGCTGCGGAGTCTGATGCGACGCTGTTTGCGGACAATATAGCGAACTTTATAGCGATCAGCTACCCAAACGATGATCTGCCGGATACAGATACCCGCAACCTCAGTGTTCGCGGCCCGATCCAGATCACGATTGCCTACCCTGTCCAGGGGATCACGCCGCTCTTCAGCCTGCTGCGGATTGGCAACGCCAGCGGGACGCTGAACCTACAGGTGACGCAGCGGCGCTCACTTGAGAACCTTGGCCAAGACCCGACTAAGCCTGGCGGAGTCGCTTGTGCCAGAGATGCGGCCGACTGGCAGAGGCTCAATCCGGATGCGAATCCTTAGATTGACCCAGTGACGCACAGGTCGTGGAAGCTCTATTAGGCGTATCTGTAAAGGGAAGCATCATGTTTCGTCGCAGGCGAACAAAGCGCAGCACTGGTCAGGCTCTGGTGGAGTTTGCCCTGGCGGCAACGCTGATCTTCACGCTGCTCTCCGCGGCCGTTGATCTCGGCCTGATCTTCTTCACCCTCCAGGGGCTGCGCACCGCCGCCCAGGAGGGGGCCACCTTCGGCAGCCACCCGGTGCTGAAGATGACTGGCAGCACGGTTGATGAAGTCGATCTGAACTACGACCAGATCGTGGATCGGATACGCCAGTCCGGCGGTTCTCCCTCCATCGGCTTTGTCGACCTACACGACCTGAATAACAATGGGAGGGATGACTGGAATGATGGCAGCAACATCGTTGATAACCCCAAATTAGCGAACTCCTACATCTATATCGAGCGCCTGATGTACCCCAATGGCCAGTTGCAAGATGAGGATGGGAATCCCGTAACTCCCACCAACTGTCCAATCAATATCCCACGTAGGTATATGCGTAACGCAGCACAGTACTGCTATATTCGAGTGACAGTCAAATACGATTATAAGTTCATATTTCCACTTGCGCCCGTCTTTGGGGACACCATTACGCTCCATTCCTCATATATGGTGCAGGTGCGTAGCTCATTTATCGGCTAACCCGCCTTGTTTGAATCATCGTTCAGCTCTATCAGCACAACTACAACAACCTAACACTACACACGGAGGACGGTCATGAGTACAAGCCCACGTCACAGCCTGCGCCGGCTCGTAACCCGCCGCAGGCGCGGCCAGAGCATCCCGATCATCGCCCTGATGATCGTTGTGCTTGTCGCAATGGTCGGCCTCTCGGTCGATGTCGGCAATACCTTCTCCGAGGAGCGCAAGGCGGTCTCAGCCAGTAACGCCGCTGCCCTCGCCGGGATGGAGGCATACATTAATCGAGCCAACGACGCGACCGACCAGAGTATCCTTGATTCGATCAATGCCTCGCTCGAGTCGAATGGGATTAAGACTACCGGAGATGGCAGTGTGGAGGTCTCGGCCTACTATCTGAACTCTCAGGGCGAGTTGCTCCCCGGCCATCCGACGATTAGCTCTGGCCCGGCCCCTACCGGCGTCTCATACATCCAGGTTAAGCTAAATGGTAAGGTCGATACCTCGTTTGCCCGCGTGGTGGGGCGCAACGACCTACCGATCAACGCCTCCTCCCACGCCGGCCTCTGTCCGGTGAACTCGTCGGTCTACCCGATCGGTGTTGATACGGCGACGATCACCGGCGATAGTTTCAATGATGATGGTACGAACGGCCCGGACGAATATAAAGATCTGGGCAGTGGCATGATCCAGCGGCGCATCTTTGTGAAGACGGGCGCCCCCGGTGGCTTCAGCTGGTTGCGCTGGATGGAAGATAAGGGCGTCAATGGGAAGAGCGCTCTCAGCGCGGAAGAGCTGGCGGCCAGCATGTCCGGCGTTGGTAACATCGCCGCAGGCTTTGAGGAGGCACCTTGGCCTACTGGCCCGGACTCCGAACCGACCGGCTACCCCGATAAGCCGGGTGAGCTTTCTCCTGGCGATTGGGTCTGGGGCACGACTGGCTGGAAGGGCGGCAATGCTAAGTCAGAGGCATCGGTCGGCGCTGCGATCAACGAGTTCATCTTCCATAGCACCTACCTCATCCTGCCGATCTACAGCGATATTCGTGGCAACGGTAGCAATACTCAGGTGCGTGTGGTGCGCCTCGGTACCTTTGTAATCACCGGACAGGGAGATATCCCTAGCATCGGCCCCTACTTTGACATGGTCTTCCTCGGCGACCCGGTGCGCCAGTACACCGCCTGCGAGGTGACGCCACCACCGCCTGCCGATAATAACCTGGAGCTGTTCGGCGACGTCTCCTTCTATCCGGAGTATGCGATCCGCCCGACCTCGCAGCAGCCCATCCAGTATGTGGTGGTGCTCGACTCCTCCGGCTCGATGAGCGCTAACTTCAACGGCGAGTGCGATAACAAGAAATTTGACAATCACAAGCCCGTGCAGTGTGCCAATGGCCCGGCCGACTACCCGGATGTGGAGGTCGATGGCACCGGCGTGAATTACTGGTGGAAGACGGAGAGTGAACGTCGCATCTACGTGGCCAAGCAGGCTCTTATGCGCCTGGTCAGGCTCTCGAATATGTCCGGCAACGCCGACTACGATAACACCCGGCCACCCGACAAGATGGCGGTGGTCTGGTTCAGAGAGTACGTCCCGGAAAGCCAGACCATGGGCTTCTCCAGCACCCCGAACAGTCTCATTACCTACATCCAGAACATTAACGACGGCAATGGCGACTACCGCAGTGAGGGTGGCACGAACGGCGCGGCCGGTCTGTACCGGGCCAGCCTGATCTATAAGAATGCGTCCAAGACGGTCAAATTCAACGGGAAGGACGTGGAGTACAAGCGGGTGGTGCTGTTCATCACTGACGGTGTGTCCAACCAGTTCCTGGACACCGGTGCTTCCAATCTGCTGGCAGAGAAGAGCGCCTACGGCACCTACAAGAAGAATAGCTACTGCTATAATCTCGACGCCCTTGTTGTCGAGAACGCGGGATGCCAGACCACCGACGTTGGAGGGACGAGCATTGGAAGCAATAGCTATGGAATGGACCGCCCGATTACCCAGATGATCACCACCAGTCAGAACTACCTGCGCAACACTGCGGTAGGGGCCGAGGTCTTCGTGATCGCCCTCTCGAATATCGCGAGCACCGGCCTGCGCGATGGCGTGCCATCCTCGACGAACTACTTCTTCTCGGCTGAGAAACTGGAGGTCTCGGTCGACGCCAATGGTAACAAAACGACGAATGTCGACGGCATCATCGACAAGATCAATGCGAAGGTTGAGCTGGGCTCTTGTGTCGCCGGCCCCAGCGGCAGTCTTTCCGGTGCTGTTACAACGGCTGAGTTTGGCAGCAATCCGAACGGTTTCGTGTACCCGCAGGTCGGTGAGGTGATTATCTCTAATCAGACCGACAGCTTTACGGCACCGATCATTGCTGACACGGACGGAACGCTGAGCTACGTCTTCTCAAGTGTGCCACCAGGAACCTACCAGATGGAGGCATACATCTGGTACCATCATCCGGACGACTTGCCTGGCGTGATGCGTCTGTACAGTCGCATCTGGTCGGCCGGTCAGGCGGTTAGCGACTTCATCGTTGATGTGAATCCCTCCACCCAGGGCACCAGTTTCTCGCAGCGGGTCGAGCAGCCGCTTACGCTGAAGCTTACCGGCGATGTCTGTGCAAGCTAAGTAAGCTGGTCCTATATGCTCAGGTGCGCCTCTGGGTGGCAGTGCCGCCCAGGGGTGTACCTGAAACTAGGCACATATCGTATGGACGTGCTGGAGGTGGGCCGGGTTGTGGGGATATAACTCCATGGCCCGGCTCATACTATGCAAGGTAGCAAATGTGGCACCCTGTGAGCGTTTCGCATGGTACACTGCTCCCACTACGCTGCGCGTTATAATCGCCCTAAGACAAGGTTTCAGGGGGCATGTGGCAGGGGTTGCGCTTTGGGACGCCTTGCGCTACGTCAAACGATAAAGCTCTCTGAAAACTTGCCTCATGCAGATATTGGGATCGCGCCAGATGCCGGATCGTAGCTGAATGCGCTGCGCCCAATCTGCAATCTGCAATCTGCAATCGCACGAAGGAGGTGCCTCGTGGTGCCAGACTCACGCGCTCGATATCCCATTCGTGGCTTCGCGCTTTTCCTGATCGCCCTGATCCTGCTCTCCCTATTCCCTGGGCAGCCCACATTTGCCCTCGACAACCTCCCATCAACGCTCGATAACTCGCAGAGCGAATTTGCCACTGGCGTCTTTCAGCGTACTGCGATCAGCCCAGATAAGACCACCTTCTCCCTCGGCCTCAATGAACGGATCCCCGATGAGAAAGGGCTCGTGCAGCTTGCTCCCGCCGGTATTCTCCAGCCCTGGTCGCTCACAACCCCTCCGCTGAACTTGCCGGTGAGTGATGCGGGCGTTACCGCCCTCGGAACTCGGATCTATGTCGTCGGCGGGCTGAAGAGGGAGGGTGGGGTCGATAGCTATTCCAGCAATGTGTACTGGTCTGATGTTAACCCCACACTTGGCTCCATCGTTGGATGGCAGACGAGCGCCATATTGCCCACAAAGATGATCCTGGACAACGATACGATCTTCGATACGGATCCCAACTTCAACACCTGTAAGGCGCAGACCACCGGCGCACGCACCAAAGCCGGGGTGGTGGGCCTGCCCACCGGCACCAATACCGGCTATATCTATGTGGTTGGTGGCAGAGTCAGCCTGCCCGCAGTCAATTGTGGTGTGGATGATCTCTCGACCTCGGTCGTCCTCCGTGGCACTGTGGCCAGCAACGGGTCGATCTCATGGGATGAGATGGCCCCGGTGCCGAGCCCGCCCGCCGTCAGCGATACTGGCGGTACCTCCACTCGCCTCCTCGGCGTCGATGGAGCAGCGACGGTGATCGGTCACGAAATCATCTTCGACTCTGTCCAGGGCAAAAATATTGACCACACCTACCTCTATGTAATCGGCGGCGAGAGCCTCTACCTCCGTGGTGAATCGGGCGCTCAACTCTTTGATCCCAAAGAGCACCTTGAACGGACGCTGAAGACGGTCTTCTACACGGAGATCAATGGCAGCGGGGACTTCATCAACCCCGACACGAAGCTCGCCACGAACGTCTGGAAGCGTGATGTCAAAGATATCGACTTTGTTGATCGACCGACAACTCCTGCGCCAGGCATCACAGCGGGCGAAGAAGGGATCTGGGAGGCGACCGCCAGCGCCACCAACGTGACCGTCGGCAGCACAACGAAGTCGGCGATCTTCCTGTCCGGCGGCGCGTGGGATAATAAGCGCATCTATCTCAACAGCAACATCTACAGGGCCATGATCAGGACGAACGGCGTACTTGATTGGGAGCAACCTGGCAATCAAACTGTTGGGGCTGAGAATGTTGTGATGGGCCGCCGCACAGGAACGGCCAGCATCATCTATAACAATAAGCTCTACATGATCGGTGGTCGTACCACTAATCTTGACACGAGCGGAACTGTCTCGGTGCCGACAGCGTTCCTGGACGACAACCTCGATCTGATCGATATCGACGGCTCGTTCATCATCGGCGATACCGAGTCCCCAGCTGTGCTGAAAAGCGGCAGCCGTTACAGCAGCGGTGTGGCGCTGGTACAGGCCCAGGTCGATGCCAGTAATGAGACCCCCAACGCGGCATGGGTCTTTGTGATTGGTGGCAGCGTGAGCGGCGGCACACCAACCGCGACGATCTACAGAGGCGCGGTCGGCGGCGACGAGGCGCTCAACACCAACCGCACCCCCGACGGCTGGTACTACTCGAACGTCTTCCAGTCCGGCTACAACAATTTGGGCGACGAAGTTTCCGCTGATAAAACCAAAGCGCGCCTGCTCGCCATCCACTGGGCGGCCGAGATCGACCGTCCGGCCACCAACCTGAATGCAGATATCGAGATACAGTTCCGCACCAAGAGCACCCTTACCGGCCTCTGTGCGGACGACACCTTCAGTAACAACGACGCCTGGATCGGGGGGGCCGATGGGGTTGATGGAGACGGCAACCCAAGCAATAGCCTCTACAGTAGGCCTGCCGCCAACGATGCGCTCTACAACAACGTCAAGCTGGCGGATCTCAACCTGGGCGACAGTAAGATCACTGGCCACTGCTTGCAGTACCGTGTCCACCTGGTGCAGGGCGGGAGCGATTCCTCCATCACACCGAAGCTGCTGAGCGTCTACATCGAGAGGGAGATTGCGACCACTCCCGACATTAGTATCCCCGCTGGCGGTTTTGCGGTGACAACAACCTCAGCCAATCGGATCAGCAACGTAAACATGACGGTGCAGAACCTGAATCTGCTTAACCCGGCCAATACGTTGAGCGTCGAGAACTGGCTCACTGCCTCCAATCTTCCCGCGCGAGGTAGCTTCTTTGTGAACCTCTGTATTGCCAGAACGGATCTTGCGGCAGATCCGCCCATCCTGACGCTACCCAGCCCCGACAAGAACTTCACGAGTATCCCTGGCAACACGACGACATGCCCATACTATGCCGAGATCTTCAGTTCCGAGATGGGCGTCGGGAAATCGGTTAACCTGGCAAGCAACACCTTGCCCTTTACTGGCAGCCCGCGCTGGTATAAGAACCTAGACGGGGAGCCGGTCACGGATATTATGAGCGCGTTCAGCCAGTATGGGCACTATCAGATCGGCCTAGTGCTCGACGCGACGGCAGATATCGCCGAGGGCGATGACGGCGAGGCAAATAATCGCAGTAACGTAATCTCGTTCACGGTTGAGGATACACCGGTCATACCGAATCCGGATACGAATCATGACGTCTTCCTTCCGCTGGTTACGCGTTAGGTGTAGCGGACACCACAATACATCGGGGCAGCGGTCGCTTCTCTACTGGCCGCTGCTCCGATAAGTGTAAAGCCTTCCATCCCCTTTACATGCCATAAAATCGCTTCACAACTTGCCCGCCTATGCTATACTGTGTTGACATAGTGCCGTGTTACCCTCGCTCTGCCTGATAGGAAGGAAGCCCCCGTATGAGGCGTGGTGGTGTACTCATCCTGTTGATCGGCCTGATTATCCTCGTTGCCGCAGGCATGGGGCTGTTCATCTTTATGCAGGGGCAGAACCCGCTCTCAACTGCCTCCACCTCCGCAGAGACCGCACTGCCCACTGAGGTTCCGTTGGTTGGTGTTGTCCGTGCCCGCATTGATATCGAGGCGAACACGATCATCTCCGACACATCGCAGATCGAGATCGTGCAGATCCCGCAGAACGAGTTCGATGAAAACAAAGACCTCACCAGCCTCTCCGACGCTCAAGGGAAATTGGCGATCCGCAAGATTCTCGCCGAGCAGCCTATTCAGAAGGCTGATCTGACTGAGCCCGGCCTGTCCCAGCAGATCCCGACGGCTGAGGCATCGCGCTCGCGCGACAAAGCCTACCCCTTCATCGTGAATAGCCTCTCGGGCGTAGCCGACCAGATCAAGCCTGGCGATTTTGTTGACGTGGTGGCGACCTTCAGCCTGCTTCGTCGCTACTCGTACCCGACCGGGCAGACGGTAGAGGATATCGGTGGTGTGCAGGTGCCGGTGCTTGAGCGTGAGATCACCGATCTGGACTTTAATGCGACGAAGACGATCGTCCAGCGCGCCCAGGTGATTAAGATCATCCGCCCGCAGGTAGCTGCGCCCGATGCCACGCCAGAGCCGAACCCGGCTGCCCCGCCCCAGTCGAGTAGCCTCCCCCAGGTCGACGCATCGGGCCAGCCGATCGACTCGGCGCAGGGTGGAGGAGATACGACCGGCTCAATCACCCAGGGTGCGTGGACCCTTATCCTCGCGGTGAACAATCAGGAGATTGAGTTGATGGAGTTTGCCCTCTCGACAAACTCGCGCATGGTTCTTGTGCTGCGTGGCGCAGGCGACAGTACCTATGAGCCGACGATTGGAGCAACCTTCGACCTGCTGGTGTCGGAGATCGGCATGCCGCTGCCGCAGAATCTGCCGCCGAATGTGATCAGCCCCGACCAGGCGTTTACGCCTGAGCCAACGCGTACCCCAGCACCGACGCGGGTGCCGTAACGCACCAGTGACCTGTGTCCGTAATGCGTGATACGTGACCTGTTCGGTTACGTATCACGCATTATGTGTCACACAGCAGGTTTGGCCAGGAAGTAGCCGAAATGGGCGAAAAAGTGGTACGATATGCACACGCAAAGCTGCCTACTTCGCTGCGCCGGCACGCCGCCAGTTGATCGCACTGAGGAGTTAGTCCATGAGTGAGGGCGAAAAAATCCGCGTGATGATCGTCGATGACATTGTCGACACACGCGATCAGCTGGAGAAATTGCTCTTCTTTGAGAAAGACATTGACGTGATCGCTAAGGCGGGCAATGGCCGTGAGGCCATCGCTATGGCGAAGCAGTATCACCCCGATGTTGTCCTGATGGACATTAATATGCCCGATATGGACGGCATCGCCGCCACTGAGGCGATTCTGACCCAGGATCCATCGATCCAGGTCATTATTATGAGCGTCCAGGGCGAGACGGACTACCTGCGTCGGGCGATGCTCGCCGGGGCGCGTGAGTTTCTCACCAAGCCGATCAGCGCTGACGACCTGTATAAGTCGATACGTCACGTTCATCGCTTGGCCGCCACCCGGCCGCGGGCGGTGGCGGCCACGAGCGACTCAGGCGGTGCCTCTGGTGGGGCGGGCGGGAGTGTCAGCGAGGGGCAGATTATCGCTGTCTTCAGCCCGAAGGGCGGCGTCGGCACCTCGTCGATTGCGGCCAACCTCGCTGTCGCTCTGCGCCAGATGACCAATAAGAAGGTTGCTCTCCTCGACGCCAATGTGATCTTCGGCGACCTCAGCGTCATCCTGAACCTGCGCTCCGATAAGACGATTATCGATATTGCGACCCGCATTGATGATATGGATCGCGAGCTGCTCAATGACGTGATGGCCACGCACACCTCGCAGGTGAAGGTGCTGCTCGCCCCGCCCGACCCGCAGCGCGGCGAATTGGTGACGTCGGATCACATCCGCGCTATCCTCGACCTGATGCGCCGCGAGTTTGACTATGTGGTCGTGGATACGCCAGCATCATTCCAGGATCGCTCCCTGGCCGTCCTCGATATGGCGAACCGGATTGTCACCCTGATGACCCTTGAGATGCACTGCATCCGCAATATTAAGCTCTTCCTTGAGGTTGCAGATCTACTGGAGTATCCTCACGAGAAGGTGATGCTGGTGCTGAATAAGGCGTCAAACCGCACCGGTATCCGCGCCGAGGATGTCGAGAAGAACATCCAGCGTAAGGTGTCGCTCCAGATCGGTGACGCTGGCCAGGATATGACCTTCTCGATCAACCAGGGCGTACCTCTGGTGATCGGGAAGCCCACGCACCAGATTGTGCGTGATGTCGTCGCCCTCGCGAAGGAACTGGTTACGGTGACGAAGGCCGCTGAGACGCCTGGGCAGCAGGCAGCCCCAGACCAGAAGAGCGGTGGCCTCTTCTCTCGCCTTATCCCCAAACGCTAGTAGGCTCTCGTAGCGGGGAGGGGCCACGCGCCCGCCCCCAAGGTCTCCCACCGGAGGAATGCGTCTATGTCTCTGCTTAAACGAATCGGCGGGACGGCACCCGGTGAGTCTCAGTCTGGCGTACGTCCGTCGGGCAACAGCAATACGCAGCGCCTTGAGGCACCGCCGCGATCGGCAAGCGCCAGCCGCGAAGATGACACCTTTAATGAGATCAAGTCGCGCGTCCAGAACCGCCTGATCAATGAGCTCGACCCAAAGATGGATCTCGCCAATAAGGTGAAGGTGCGCAAGCAGGTCGAGGAGACATTTAACGCTATCCTTGATGGCGAGAGCATTGTGATGACTCGCTCCGAGCGGGCCAGACTCTTTGAGAGTATCGAGGCTGATATTATTGGCCTCGGTCCGCTTGAGCAGCTCCTCTCAGATGACGATATCAGCGAGATTATGGTGAACGGCCCCAAACGGATCTACATCGAGAAAAAGGGCAAGCTGATCCGCACCGATATCACCTTCGCGAATGATGACCACGTACTGCGGATTATCGACCGGATCGTCGCCCCGCTCGGTCGACGCATTGATGAGTCATCGCCGATGGTGGACGCCCGCCTCCAGGATGGCTCTCGCGTCAACGCGATCATTAGGCCGCTCGCCCTCAACGGGCCGACGCTGACCATCCGTAAGTTTCGCAAGAACCCGCTGACTATCGAAGATCTCATCCGCTACGGCTCGATGAGTCGCGACATGGCCGACTTCTTAGAGGCATGCGTAAAGGGTCGTTTGAATGTGGTGGTCGCCGGTGGCACTGGCTCCGGTAAGACGACCTTGCTCAATGTGCTCTCGTCATTCATCCCTGAGGACGAGCGGATCATCACCGTCGAGAACGCTGCCGAGCTTCAGCTTGTCCAGGATCATGTCGTCACCCTTGAATCGCGTCCGCCGAACGTCGAAGGCCGCGGCGAGGTGACGATTCGCGACTTGGTGATCAACTGCCTGCGTATGCGCCCCGAGCGGATTGTGGTGGGCGAGTGTCGTGGCGGTGAGACCTTGGACATGCTCCAGGCGATGAACACTGGCCACGATGGATCGATGACGACGATCCACGCGAACTCCCCCCGTGACGGGATCGGTCGTATCGAGACAATGTGCCTGATGGCTGGTATGGATCTGCCCGCCCGCGCTATCCGCGAGCAGGTTGTCTCTGCTGTCCACATCTTTGTCCAGCAGTCGCGCCTCCAGGATGGCTCGCGCCGGGTGACACAGATCACCGAGGTGAGCGGGATGGAGGGCGATGTGGTGGTGCTTCAGGATATCTTCGTCTTTGAGCAGACTGGCCTCGATGAGCGGGGAAAGATCGTCGGCCAACTGCGGCCCACCGGCGTGCGGCCGAAGTTTATCGAGAAGTTCGAGTCGATGAATATCTATCTGCCCTCCCATATTTT
This sequence comes from Chloroflexales bacterium ZM16-3, assembly GCA_004138175.2. Classification (GTDB taxonomy): domain Bacteria; phylum Chloroflexota; class Chloroflexia; order Chloroflexales; family Chloroflexaceae; genus Oscillochloris; species Oscillochloris kuznetsovii. Next base: position 112,182 of record RYFE02000009.1, read on the forward strand.
TGGGATGGGGGGGGATCGGTTTGGGTTCTAAGCTCATCGTTTACGGGACGACCGACTAGTCTCTGTCACTGGGCACTATCAACAACTGCCTTCAGCATGTGAATGGTGCGCTGAGGGCACCCCCGGAGCATTATGGACAGGCTGTTCTCATCCGAGATGATGCCGATAACGCTAACCGCCCTGGGCCTACTGTCGGCGCTAATCTTGGCGGTGGTGGTGATGCTCGCCCGTGGGTCGCGCACGCCTGATGTCTCACAGCGACTCTCGGATTTCGCTGGTCGTACCGACGACAAGCCAAGCGAGCCCGCTGCGAAGCAGGCTATGGAGCGGATCGATGATGTTGTCTCCAAAAGTAAGCAGGGCGGTAATATCGCACGCGATCTGGCGCGGGCTGATCTCAAGCTGACCGTGGCTGAGTTTATCGGGGTGAAGCTGCTTGCTGCCTTCGTCGGGTTAGGGGTAGGCATGTACCTGGGCCGGGCTGACCAGGCGGCGATGTACGCGGCAGGCTTAGTGGGTGCGGTCGCGTTATCGTTCACTCCGAATATCTACGTGAGCATGCAGGCCGGCAAGCGGGTCAAGTCGTTTAACAACCAGCTTGGCGATACCATTACGATGATGGCCAACGCGTTGCGCGGCGGCTTCAGCTTCTTACAGACTCTCGACATGGTGGCAAAAGAGGCACCCGCGCCGATGTCGGCGGAGTTCCGTCGTGTGGTGCAAGAGGTCGGGCTCGGACGCTCCACCGAGGAGGCACTCCAGAGCCTGCTACGGCGTATGCCCTCTGAGGATCTTGATCTGTTGATCACGGCGGTGAATATCCAGATGGAGGTGGGCGGTAACCTGGCTCAAATCCTTGATACGATCGGCCATACGATCCGCGAGCGGGTACGTATCAAGGGCGAGATTCAGACCCTCACTGCTCAGGGGCGTATTTCAGCCTGGGTGATCACTGGACTGCCGATTGGCTTGGCGGCGTTCATCTCGGTGGTGAACCCAACGTATATGGCACCGATCTTCACCTTTGGGATGCCGCCCGAAAATTGGTGCTGCCTACCGCTTACATCGCTCGTGATGATCGTCATTGGTTACTTTACCATTATGAAGATCATGGATATCGATGTCTAGATCACTGTGCAGCATGCGTGCGCCAGCGAGCCGATGACGTTTGTGCGCTGTTGTCTCTGGCGTTGGTGACTCATGCTTAACTGATTCGTCCCTTATGCATTAGTACGCTAACAAGACTTTGCTCTCTGCTGTGCCTGTATCCCGCGCCCATGTTGCCTTAATCGGAGGCGCAGCCAGAGCGAAATGCCTCGACAGGATATTGGATATGATAGAACAACCGACGAGGTGCTGCGATGACTCCTATTCTGCTGTTTGCGTTCGTAGTGATTGCCGGGATCGGGCTGATGATCTTCGGTCTGAGCCGGGCGCGCCAGCCTGACGCGATCGGCGAGCGACTGAACCAGTTCACCGAGCGACAGATGACTCTCGAAGAACTGGAGCTTCAGCAGCCGCTTATGCAGCGGGTGTTTATTCCCGCCGCGCGCTCGGTGCTGTCACTGCTCGGTAAGTACGGGCCGAAGCAGAGCGCCGAGCGGCTGCGCACAAACCTTCAGCAGGCTGGCAGTCCCGGTGGCATCACCCCGCCGATGTTTATCGGCCTACGTGTGGTGTTGGCTCTCCTGCTCGGGCTGATGATTACAGTGGTGACCATACAGACAGGGGATATGCCGATCTTCCAGCGGTTGATGTATAGCGCTGTCGGCTTTGTGCTGGGCTATATGCTGCCGGTTATGTGGCTCGGGAGGAAGATCACCGCGCGCAAAAAGGCGATCACTAAGGCGCTCCCCGACGCCCTTGACCTGCTGTGTATCAGCGTCGAGGCTGGCCTGGCCTTCGACCTGGCCCTCCAGCGGGTGACCCAGAAGTGGGACGATGAGCTGTCTCGCGAGTTTAAGAAGGTGCTGTCGGATATTCGCCTTGGCCGGACGCGGCGCGAGGCGCTGAAGGATGTGGCCGTGCGCACAGGCGTTGAGGATGTGCAGACCTTCACCGCCGCCGTGATCCAGGCCGACCAGTTGGGTGTTTCGATGTCGAAAATCTTGCGGCTCCAGTCGGATCAGATGCGCGTCCGACGCCGGCAGCGAGCTGAGGAGGCCGCCCAGAAGGCACCGATCAAGATGCTCTTTCCGATGGTCTTCTTGATCTTCCCGGCGCTGTTTGTGGTGATCCTTGGCCCAGCTATTCCGCGCATTATGACCAGCTTTGGCAGCCTCTAGGGCGATTGTCGATGGTAGGCTTTTGATTCTAGCTTGGGAGCCCCTGGCCACTTAGAAGGTCGGGGGCATTGTCTATGATAAACTTCCGTGTCACTAATACCACCCGCGGCACTGTCATTGCGGAGCAGTGCGAGCGGGCCAGCAGCTTTATCGCCCGCGGCCGGGGGCTGATGGGACGCCCCGATCTCGCCCCGCAGGCTGGTATGCTGATCGACCCCTGCTCAAGCATTCATACCTTCTTTATGAAATTCCCTATTGATGTCATCTTTATTAACCGTGGCGGGCGAGTGGTCGGCCTGCACGCTGCGATGCCTCCAGGGCGGCCATATGCCGGGGCATGGGGTGCCCGCTCGGTGATCGAGCTGCCGGTCGGCGTGATCGCCGCCACTAGCACGCAGATCGGCGATCTGATTGAGATGAGCGACGCGTGACCTTCGAAGGTAAAAGGCAAAAGGTAAAAGGCAAAAGACGAGCTGCGATAGCCTTTTGCCTTTTGCCTTTTACCTTTTACCTTGGGCTCTACCTAATCACGCTCACCCAGGTCCACACCTTCGACGCCCTTTCCTATATCCTTGATGTTGACCGCAAGCCTTGGCCTGAGCTGTTTCACCCGCACCATCTGGCCTATGGCCCTCTCGGCGCATCTATCCGTAGCATTGCCCTCGCTCTTGGTTGGCAGGGCAGCTCGGCGATGCTTATTCAGGCTGCGAACGCCCTGGCCGGTGCCGCCGGTGTGGCTACCTTCTTCAGCCTGGCTCGACGCGCCACTGGCCGGGTTGGCCTCGCCGCCGTCGGGGCGCTGCTCCTCGGGTCGAGCTACGCCTTCTGGTACTACGCGGTTGAGGTTGAGGTCTACACGATCGCATCCCTCTTCCTGATCATCGCCCTTTTTCTGATCATTGCCCTGTTGCGCCGCCCATCCCTGGCCCTCGCCGCCGCGCTCGGCTGCGTCCAGGGCCTCGCTGTGCTCTTCCACCAGACGAATGTGCTGCTATGTGTGCCGGCAGGGGTGGCGCTGCTCCTAGGGGACAGGGGACAGCAGACAGGGGACATGCGGCGCGCTGTTTCCCGTTACTGGTTGCTTATGGCCTACATCATCCCCCTCGCCCTGATCGTCGCAGGATCTTACCTCTGGGTCGGCCTGGGGGTGAGCGGCTTCCGCAGCTGGGGCGAGCTCTCGGCATGGATGGAGGGCTACGCCCGGACGGGCTGGTGGGGTGGGGCGGTGGATGGGGCGAAGCTGAGCGGCCTCGGCGTGGGCTTGAGTAGAACGGTGTCGCCGCCTGGCTGGGAGTTTCTCGCGATTGGGCTGCTCGTCGTTCTTCTGGCGAACCTGGGCGGGCTTAGGCGTGCGCCGCGTGCGCTGGTGTGGGCGCTGCTGGCATGGCTGCTCACCTACGGGGCCTTCTTCCTCTGGTGGGAGCCGGATAATATCGAGTTCTGGATCGCATCGCTGCCGCCCTTCTACCTTCTCGGTTGGGGGTTGGGGGGCAGGAGTCAGGAGTCGCTGGTCGATGGTCGCCCTGCTCAGCCTGGGGCTGGCGATGCTGGCGATCAACCTGGGGGCGATCCGGCAGCGCGGCGACGAGCGAACAGACCTCCAGCGGGCGATCACCGCAGCGCTGGCGGCCCACAGCTCGCCGGGCGACCTGCTGGTTGTGCCCGATGGCCTGCTGGAACTCTACCTGCCCTACTACGCGAGCCGCGAGAGCGTCACCTCGCTGAACCAGGCGATGACGGCGAGTGGCGGCGACTGGTCGGCGGCATGCGAGATGCTGCGTGGTCGGGTGGATCTGGCGATCTCCAGCGGTTACGCGGTCCTGGTCGCCGACGAGGCGATGCGGCCCACGCCCGCGCCGCCGGGTGAGCCGCCGAGCATGATGGAGCGCTTCGGGCTGACGCCCGACCAGGTGGCCGCCTGCTACGCGCCGCTGGCCCCGATGATGGTGGCGCTGAACCTCGGCGCGGGCATTCCGCCCTACGCCCGCATCCCCTCGGCCCAGGAGCTCGCTGACCGCGATGGGTGGGACTTCACACGCGGGGAGTGGGGCTGGCGGGCGGCAAACATCGGCTCGGCCTCCGTCACAGAACAGGGCTGGGCGATGATCCCAGCGCTCGACCCGTCGATCAGCAGCCCGCCCCTTCAGATCGATGTCGCGCGCTACAAGGCGATCGAGGTGCGCATGGCGGCGGGTACGGCATCCCGCGACGCTCAGATCTTCTTCCTCGACGCATCTGGCCATGCCGATGAGGAGCGCTCGCTGCGCTGGCAGCTCGACCCTGGCCCCGAGATGCGCACCTACCGCCTGAACCTGGGCGACACGCTGGGCTGGGGCGGCCAGGTCAGCAGGCTGCGTCTCGACCCGGTGGGCGCGGGCGACGGCGGGGCGGTGACGGTGGAGTCGATCCGGCTGGTGCCGTAGTTTCTTCTGTATGATTCAGCTGCGCCCTGCGCCGAGCAGGTAGGTGTAGAGGGCTATGCCGGAGCCAAAGGCGACCAGCAGCTTGACGGCGAGGGGCAGGGCCGATGGCGAGATGAATGCCTCGATCACACCAGCGATCACGAGCAGGGGCACGCAGCCGAGCAGCAGTAGCACGGCACGGCGAGCGGCCAGCACCAGGGCGGCGCGGCGGGTGAGCAGGCCGGGGTGGAGCAGCGCCCAGCCAAGCTGTAGCCCCGCGCCGCCGGCGATGAAGATCACGCTCAGCTCGATCACGCCGTGGGCCGCCACGAAGCCCCACAGGTTCGCCGCGAAGCTGAAGCGCTGGGCAGCGCCCGCTACGACCCCGAGCATCAGTCCGTTTGTCGCCAGCACGACCAGCGTGTAGACGCCGAAGGTGACGCCGCCAGCGAAGGCGCGGAAGGCCACCCCGATGTTGTTGGTCATGATCTCGGCCGAGCTGAGGCTGCGGCCCTCCTCGTTGATCCGCTGCCACCATTCGTTGCCAGCCTCGACATTAGTGATTACCTGTTCGGCACCGGGCACGAGCACACTGCCCAGGGTCGGGTCACGGTAGGTGATGATGAATGCGGCGATGGCGGGCAGCAGGAACATCAGGAAGGCCGCGAGGGTGAAGGCCCAGGTATCGCGGAAGGTGCGGGGGAAGGTGCTGCGGAGGAAGGTGCCGGTACGGCCAGCGCGCCCGCTGGTGTCATGGTAGATCGCGCCGTGACCGCGGGCGACCAGTCCGTTCAGGTAGGCGCTCACCTGATGACGTGGGAAGTCGCGCCGGGCGGCGGCGAGGTCGGAGCTGGCCTGGCGGTAGAGCCGGCCGAGCTCCTGGATCTCATCGGCCGAGAGCGCGGCGATGCCGACACCAGCCCGGTCGAGCAGGGCGCTCAGGCGCTCCCACGAACTGCGCTTGCGCTGAATGAAGTCATCGGCGTGCATCTTCGCCCTGGTGATGCGTTACGCACCACGGATTATCGTACCAGCGTCAAGATCATCATCGCCGAGGGCGGCGGCGAGCAGGCCGGGCCGTGTGCCGATCAGGCGCACCTCTAGGCCAGGGGTCGCCTGCACGAGTCGCCACATCAGGTCGAGCTTGCTGCGCATCCCGCCGGTCACATCAACGGCGTGGGAGCCGCTGGCACCATGCAGCACCGCATCGATGTTGTCCGCCGTGATCAGCGGGATGCGCTCGGCGTGCAGATCGACGCGCGGGTCGGCGGTGTAGACAGCGTCCTCGCCGACCAGGATGATCCGGGAGGGGCGCAGGTCGGTGGCGAGGGCCAGGTGGGCCAGCAGCTGCTCGGTGGAGATGATCGCGCTGCCCTGCTGGCTATCGAAGGCTACGTCGCCGTGGATCACTGGGATAAGGCTGTGGGAGAGCGCGACGCCGACCGATGCCGTGTCCCATGCGATGACCTGGCTGCCGCCGCTGCGCAGGGCGGCCGAGGGCTGGATCTCGACGGCGGGTATGTTGGCGGCGAGCAGGGCGTCCACCACGATCCGGTTCAGGCGCAGGGCGGCCCCGGCGGTGAGGGCGAACCCCATCCAGTCGGCGTCGGCGGCGAGGCCACGGTGGACGCCGTACTTGGCGGCGTAGTGGTGGCCGAAGGAGCCGCTGCCGTGCCCGATGATCAGGCGCAGGTTGGGGCGGGCGGCGCGGGCCTGGGCGATCTCGTGGGCCAGGCGCGTGATCAGGGGGAGATCGGCCGCCTCGCGCCCGGACTTATCGGTGATGACGGAGCCGCCGAGCTTGATGAAAGTATACATAGTGGAGTCGGGAGTCAGGAGTCGGGAGTCGGGAACTGGTTATTTCCCACTTATCGAGCGAGAATCATCCCGACTCCCGACTCCCGATACCTGTCCCCTAATTCGGGAAGAGCATAAGTACGGTGAGCACCGAGATGCCCCAGAGCACAACGCTGCTGGCGAGGGGCATATCCTTGAGCAGCAGCTCGTCGGGCGAGCCACCTTCGCCGCGAATATAGATCAGGTAGAGGTAGCGAAAGATGGCGTAGATCACGAAGGGGATGGTGGCCATCAGCATCGGGTAGGGCTCCTGCGGGGCGGCAGGGGCCAGGAAGGCGGTGACGCTGTAGGCCATAATAATGCTTGCCGTGACGATTGACATCATCTGGTCGAGCATGGGCAGCGAGTACTCCTGCAGGATGCGGCGATGCTCGCCGGCACCGTCCTCAAGCAGCACCAGCTCGTGGCGGCGCTTGCCAATGCCCAGGAAGAGCGCCAGCAGCAGCATGCAGAGCAGCAGCCATGGCGTAATCAGCACATGGATCACGACCGCGCCGCCGATCGCCCGCAGGACGAAGCCCGCCGCTAGGACAAGGATATCGAGCAGGACGACATTCTTTAGCCAGTAGCTGTAGAGGAAGCCTTGGATGAAGATGTAGGTGGCGATGACGGCCAGGTAGCTGTAGCTCGGGTCGAGCAGAATCGCCGAGGGGATCGCAATGGTGATCAGGATGGCGGCGGCGATGATCCCGACCAGCGGGCTCAGCCGACCAGAGGCGAAGGGCCGGTTGCGCTTCTTGGGATGCGCCCGATCCTTCTCAATATCGACTAGGTCGTTGACCAGATAGATCCCGCTCGCGGCCATGCAGAAGATGGCGAAGGCACCGATCACCTTTAGGAGCGGCCAGGGGCCGACATCGGGGTTCCAGAAATGCCAGAGTCGCTGCTCGGAGAAGGCGAGGGCGGCGAAGACGAAGACATTCTTCACCCACTGGCGCGGGCGCATGGCCCGCAGTAGCTCAATAATCATATTGGGGCGCGCGGCGATTGTGGCCGCGCCGAGGGTTCGATCCGTCGAGAGGTTGTTCATGATCTCCTGCCGGATGGGCGGCGTAAGGCTGTCTGATTGTACCCGAGCCACCTAGAAGCGTCAATGAGGTTTCATGATGATCTGCCCCTTGACAGGGAGGCCCGTCGGAAGTAGATTCTAGCACTATGCATGAGCTTCTGATCGCTACCCACAACCCTGGCAAGCTGCGCGAGTACGCTGCGATCTTCGATGGCCTCGGCCTGACCCTGCGCACCCTCGACGACCTCGGTATCAGCGAGGATGTGGAGGAGACGGGGGCAACCTTCGAGGAGAACGCCCGCCTGAAGGCCGAGGGCTACCTGGCCCTGAGCGGTCTGCCCACCCTGGCCGATGATAGCGGCCTAGAGGTCGCCGCGCTCAATGGTGCCCCTGGCGTCTACTCGGCGCGCTATGGCGGGGTCAAGGGCGCTGCTCAGCTTCAATACCTGCTCGACCAGATGAAGGATGTGCCCTGGCATCAGCGTGTGGCCCGCTTCGTCTGCGTGATCGCCTTGGCTCGCCCCGGTCAGCCTACGCAGTTCGCTCAGGGCACGCTTTCCGGGGTGATCGAGGCAGCCCCGCGCGGCACCGGCGGATTCGGCTACGACCCGCTCTTCTACCTGCTTGATGATGACAAGACTCTGGCCGAGGTTCCGGCTGAGCGCAAGAACCAGATCAGTCACCGCGCTGAGGCGGCGCGTGCGGCGCGGGTATTTCTGGAGCAGTGGTAGATGGCGTTTACGGTGACATCGCTGGCTTCGGGCAGCAGTGGCAACGCCCTCGTCGTCCAGCGCGACGATACGGCCATCCTGATTGACTGTGGGATCGCCCTGCGCACGATGGAGAAGCTGCTGCGCTACCGGGGAATCGCCCCCGAGTCCATCCGCGCCCTGCTGCTGACCCACGAGCACGGCGACCACGCTCTGAGCGCGGCGGCCTTGGCCCGCCGCTACGGCGTGACGGTGATCTGTAACGAGGCCACCCGCACGGCGCTGGGCACCGAGCTTGACGGGGTCGATGTCGATCTTCTGCCGGTGGGTGAGTCCGCCTGCGTTGGCCCCTTCGATGTGCGCAGCTTCCGCCTGCGCCACGACGCCGCCGACCCGGTGGGCTACAGGGTGTCCGCCGATGGCGCATCCATGGCTTTGGCGGTGGATCTGGGTAGCTGGGACGATGACACCGCCGCCGCGCTCAGCGGGGCCGACCTGCTGGTGGTGGAGGCCAATCACGACCGCGAGTTGCTCAAGGCATCGGCCTACCCCTGGGCCACCCGCCAGCGTATCTTCGGCCCGCTCGGCCACCTTGACAATATGCAGTGCGGCGAGCTGCTGGCCCGCGCCGGGGTGCGGGCCAGCCACGAGGTCTGGCTGGCCCACCTCTCGGAGCAGACGAACTCGCCGCGCATGGCTGCCGCTGGGGTTCGCCGCGTGCTGGAGCTGGCCAACCGCCGCGAGGTGAGCTTGCGCGCCCTGCCGCGCCGCTCGGTGAATGGCCCCGGCGGCGCGCCCACCTGGCACAGCGATACGCGGCTGCTCCAGCAGCCGCTGTGGGAGCCACAGACCCCCATGTAATTTCATATCAATGGGCAAAACGTGCCAGCGAAGCTGGCACGTTTTGCCCATTGATATGATCGGTTTTAGGGCGGCAGCCCTAGTATTGAACATTCGGAGGTGGATCGATGCCAATCGCAAAGATGGACTATATCTGGTTTAATGGCGAGCTGGTCGAGTGGGACAAGGCTACCATCCATGTGCTCTCGCACGTGGTTCACTACGGGACGAGCTTCTTCGAGGGCATCCGCTGCTACGAGACGCCTCAGGGCACGGCGATCTTTCGGCTGACGCCGCATATGCGTCGGCTGGTCGACTCGGCGCGGATCTACCGCACCGAGATCCCCTACTCGCTTGAGCAGCTGGTGGCGGCAGTCAAGGAGACGGTGCGGGCCAATAAGCTGCGCGCTGGCTACATCCGCCCGGTGGTCTACCGTGGCTATGGCGAGATCGGCGTGAACCCGCTGGGCAACCCGGTTGAGGTGGCGATTGCCACGATTGAGTGGGGCAAGTACCTGGGTGCCGAGGCCATGGAGCAGGGCGTCGATGTCTGCGTCTCGTCGTGGAACCGCTTCGCTCCCAACACGCTGCCGGCCATGTCGAAGGCTGGCGGCAACTACATGAACTCGCAACTGATCAAGATGGAGGCTCTGGCCAACGGCTACAGCGAGGGGATCGCCCTCGACCACAACGGCCAGGTCAGCGAGGGCAGCGGCGAGAACCTGTTCCTGGTGCGCGACGGTGTGGTCTACACACCGCCTGCCGGCTCGTCTATCCTCAGCGGGATCACCCGCGAGACGGTGATCACCCTGCTCGGCGAGATGGGTGTGGAGGTGCGCCAGCAGGTCATCCCGCGCGAGATGCTCTACCTGGCCGATGAGCTGTTCTTCACCGGCACCGCCGCCGAGGTCTCGCCCATCCGCTCGGTGGACAGGGTGACGGTCGGGGCGGGGCGGCGCGGCCCGATCACCGGCGAGGTGCAGGCGGCCTTCTTCGCGGTCGTTGAGGGCAAGCGCGAAGACGCTCACGGCTGGCTGGAGCTTGTGGATTAGGGGTTGGGGAATCAGGAGTCGGGAGTCAGGAGTCGGGGGGCGGGCCGGATACGGAGAGATAGCAGGTGATAGCAGGCGCTAACAGACCATGAAGAGACGCTCCCGACTCCCGACTCCTGACTCCCGACTCCCCTATTGCGCGGGGGGATTCCTTGGGCTATAATGCGGCCCCGTGGGCGGCTGGGTGTTCAGCTCCTGGCACAAACGAAGAGGCCAGCGCCCCTTCGACGGGACACTGGCCTATCCTGACGCTAGCTGCAGAGGGAACTAGCGAACTTTCGTCATGGTGCGTATGCACTGGGTGCATACGCGGATCTGCTCGGGCTTGCCCTCGCTGTTCTTCACGGTCATCTTCTGTAGGTTGGGCCGCCACATGCGGTTGGTGTGGCGCTTTGAGAAGCTGACATTGTGACCGAACGAAGGGACTTTGCCGCACATCTTGCACTTCGCCATTACAGTTGTACTCCAGATGGTGTCGCAATAAACCCTGAAATTTTCGCGTATCTGCGAGAATATACCATACCGCTACCTCTTTGGCAAACGTTTGATGTGGGGTCTGGCCCATACAGGCGACCTCAGATGAGATAAGTAAGAATAGGTGTCCCGCACATGGCGAAGATCAAGATTGTCACCGATGGGTCTGCCGATATTCCTGCCGAGCTGGCTCGCGACCTTGGCATCGAGGTGGTGCCGCTGCTGATTCATGCCGACGATAAAATCTATCGGGCCGGCGTCGATATCAGCGACGAGTACCTTTACGAGGTGTTGATGTCGGGCCACCAGCGCTTTAAGGTCTCCTCGCCTTCGCCTGCGATCTTCGAGCAGCTCTACCGGCGTATGGTTGGTGATTACGATTACGTCTACTCTATTCACCTCAGCAATCACCTTGGCAATATCTACGGCAATGCGGTGCAGGCTCGCAGCAAGGTTCCCGCATCGACAACCCGGATCGAGCTAGTGAATAGCAAGTCGGCCTCGGCCGGGCTTGGCTCGATCGTGCTCGCCGCCGCCAACGCCGCCCGCGATGGCGCTACGCCCGACGAGGTCAGCCTCCTGATCAACGCGATGGTGCGCCATACCCACGTCTGCTTCTTTGTGGACACGATGGAGCACCTGGAGTCCGCCGGACGGCTGACGATCACCGGCTCGGTGCTCGGCTCGATGCAGCGGATCAAGCCGCTGATGATCCTCGATGAGGGCGAGATCGTGCCCTACGAGCGCACCCGCACCCGCGCCAAGGCGATCGAGGGGCTCTTCACCTTTGTTGAGGACTTCCCGCGCGTCCAGGAGGTGATCGCGCTCTTCGCCACCACCCCCGAGGATGTTGAGAAGCTGCTAGAGAAGGTCGAGCCGATCTTCCCGCGCGAGAAGGTGCAGATCGCTCGCTTCGGCCCCAGCATTGCCGCCCACCTCGGATCAGGCGCCATGGGCGTTATGGTCTTTGAGGGGTTTGAGGAGTAAATGGCACGGTAGGGGCGCAGCACGCTGCGCCCCTACCGTGCCGTGACGGATCTATGCAGAACCCCGAGCATATCATCCAGCTAGGTAAGGTGCTGGCCGCCGAGCAGCGCCGTGGCTGCGATGATCAGGCCACCGATGATGGCCTCGACCGCTTCCTCGGCCTCTGGCAGGCCGGGGCTGATGGCGACCTCGCCCTCGATGCGGTGCAGGTGGCCCTGACCCTGCTTGAGGACTACGGCGGCCAGACGATCCGCGAGCGCAAGGAGCGGGTGGCTCAGGCCGTCGAGGGTCTGCGCGGGCTGTTTCGTGGTCAGGAGTCGGGCGTTAGGAGTCGGGAGTCGGGCGTCAGGAGTCAGGAGTCGGGGGATAGGCCAGCTGCGCCGGTGAAGAAGCCCCGCGCGAAACCGAAAAAGCCTGCCGAGGCTCAGCCCCCAGCCCCCAGCCCCCAGCCCCTAGCCCCTAGCCCCCAGCCCGCCGATGTGCAACCAATAGCCCCCGCGAAAGCACTTTCGCCGGGGGATCTGCTAGACTCCGTGCCCGGAATCGGCAGGAAGGATGTGAATGCCTTCAAGCGCATGGGCCTGCGCACGGTCGAGGATCTGCTTTACCACTTCCCGCATCGCTACGACGACTACAGCTCGCAGAAGCATATCGGCGATCTGGTCGTCGGCTCGGTGGAGACGATCGTCGGCGAGGTGACGAACACGCGCCTGGCCGGCGGGCCGCGCCCGCGCGTCGAGGTCGAGGTCTCGGATGAGACCGGCACGATCAAGGCGGTGTTCTTTGGCCAGCCATGGCTCACGAGGCAGCTGCCCGCCGGCAAGATGATCGTGCTCAGCGGGAAGGTCGGAGCCTATGGCGGCGTGCGCCAGATGACTAGCCCGACCTGGGAGCCCTATGTGCCCGACAGTGACGCGCTGATTCACACCGGGCGGCTGGTGCCGGTGCATCCGCTCACGAAGGGTCTGCTCGACCGCAACGCCCGCAAGGTGATCAAGCAGGTGGTGGATGCGGTTGCCCCGCACCTGCCCGAGTATCTGCCCGAGGCGACGCTGGCGCATGCCGGGCTGCTCGGGCTGTCCCAGGCGATCAGCCAGATCCACTTCCCCGAAAGCGCCGAGACACTTATGCGCGCCCGCGAGCGTCTGGGCTTCGACGAGTTCCTCTTCATCCAGATCGGCGTGGTGCAGCGCAAGCTGCTCTGGCAGGGCGAGCTGGGCTATCAGCTGCGCCTTCACGAGGATGTCCACACGGATCTTCAGTCCCAGCTGCCCTTTGCGCTCACTGGGGCGCAGCAGCGCTCGCTGTCCGAGATCTTTGCCGATGTGGCCCGCCCGGTGCCTATGGCTCGTCTGCTCCAGGGCGATGTCGGATCGGGCAAGACGGTGGTGGCCGCAGCCAGCCTGCTCCAGGCGATCGCCAACGGCTACCAGGGTGCGCTGATGGCGCCGACTGAGATCCTGGCCGAGCAGCACTACAAAGGGCTGAAGAAGCTGCTGGGCCGGGTGCGCGTGCCTCGCCAGGCCAAGCAGGAGGCCGAGGGCGAGAGCTGGCGCGACCGCATGAGCCCCGAGGAGTCCGCTCAGCTCGCCGAGATCAAGGCCCTGCTCGGCATGACCGTCGAGGATGATATGGACGGCCAGGGTGTGCGGGTGGCCCTGCTCACCGGCAGCCTCGGCGTGAAGGATCGCCGCCGGGTGCTGGAGGGCATCGCCAAGGGCGAGGTGGATCTGGTGGTGGGCACCCACGCCCTGATCACTGAGAGCGTGCAGTACCACAGTCTCGGCCTGGCCGTGGTGGATGAGCAGCACCGCTTCGGTGTCGAGCAGCGCCAGCGACTGCGTGACAAGGGCTTCAACCCGCACCTGCTGGTGATGACCGCCACGCCCATCCCGCGCACCCTGACCATGACGATCTACGGCGATCTGGATACCTCGGTGCTGGATGAGCTGCCGCCCGGTCGCCAGGTGATCCGCACCCGCTGGGTCAATCGTAGCGACCACGACAAGGTCTACCGCCACATGCGCAAGGAGATCGAGAAGGGCCGCCAGGCATTCGTGATCTGCCCGCTGGTGGAGGAGAGCGAGAAGATCGATCTGCCCTCGGCCGAGGAGATGTACGAGAAGCTACAGAGCGAGATCTTCCCCGATCTGCGTGTGGCCCTGCTCCACGGCAAGATGCTGCCCCGCGAGAAGGATCAGATCATGGTGGCATTCCGCGACCACGCTTACGATATTCTGGTGGCCACGGCGGTGATTGAGGTGGGCATCGACATCCCTAACGCCAGTACGATCCTGATCGAGGGCGCCGAGCGCTTTGGCCTCTCGCAGCTGCACCAGTTCCGCGGCCGGGTGGGCCGGGGCCAGCATCAGAGCTACTGCGTCCTGATCCCGCACAAGGAGAATGACACCAGCGTAGAGCGGCTTGAGGCGCTGGCGCAGACTAGCGATGGTTTTAAGCTGGCCGAGATCGACCTACGGCTGCGCGGCCCCGGCGAATTCTTCGGCACCCGCCAGAGCGGCACGCCCGATCTGAAGGTGGCCCAGTTGGCCGATACGCGCCTGCTTGTCGCCGCGCGCACGGCCGCCGAGGCCATTCTCGCCGACGACCCGCAGCTCGCAAAGCCTGAGCACGCCCTGCTCAAGCAGAAGGTGGATGCCTTCTGGGTCGAGGCCAGGAAGGTCGGATGACGAATGTTGGATGTTGAATGCCGGACATTCAACATTACATAATAGAGGGAGCGATGATGCTCGACATCACACTGCCGCCCCTGCCGGGTGGCGCGGCCCTGGTGCTGCGCTGGCTGGCCGGGCCGGGGGCGACGATTGGGGCCGGGGCACCGCTGCTGATCGTCCGCACCGAGGTGGCTGAGGTCGCCCTGCCCTCGCCCGAGGCCGGCGAGCTTGTGGAGATCCTGTCCGATGCGGGACAGCGGGCGGCGATTGGCCAGACTCTGGCGCACCTGCGCCCCATAGGCCATCAGGCTCGCCCAGCCCTGGCCCGCGTCACCCCACTGGCCCGCCAGATCGCCCTGGCCCACAGCATCGACCCGGCCTCGCTCACCGGCAGCGGGGTCGATGGGCGGGTGGTGGCGGCGGACGTGATCCGGGAGTCGGGAGTCAGGAGTCGGGAGTCAGGAGTCAGTGTCCGTCTCCCAACCCCCAACCCCCAACCCTCAACCCCCAGCCCCCAACCCTCAACCCCCAGCCCCCAGCCCCCAATCGCCACCGCCACCCTAGAGTTCGACGCCAGTGCGGCCCTGGTGCTGCGGGAGAGCCTGACATCCTGCGTGGCCGCCGCCGTCGCCGGGTTGCTGCCGAGACATCGCGCGCTCAACGCCAGCTGGTCGGATGACGGCCTGCTGATGCGCCACCGGGTGAATCTGGCCGTCGCCACACCAGCGGGCGAGGGGCTAACCTGGTCGCTGATACGTGATGCGGGCGACCTCGCGCTGCGCGGGGTGGCCAGGGCGATGCGCACAGACGCCGACCCGATCAACCTTGGCGAGGCCACCTTCGCCCTGGTGAGCCTGTCCAGCGGCACGCTATGGCACTGCGCCCCGCCGCCGCTGCCCGGCACGGTGGCAGCCCTCGGGCTCGGCGCGCCCCGTCGTCAGGCGTTCGTCTGCGGCGACGCCATCTCTGTGCGCCCCATCGCCTCGCTCACCCTCAGCTACGATGCCCGCGCCTTCGACCACACCCAGGCGGCCTCATTCCTGCGCGATCTGCGCGATGTACTGGAACGATTGCCGGGAGTCAGGGATCGGGAGTCGGGAGTCGGTGTCTGAGCCGAACCCCCAAGCCCTGCCGGGGGTTAGGGGTCAGGAGTCGGGAGTCGGTGTCTGAGCCGAACCCCCAAGCCCTGCCGGGGGTTAGGGGTCAGGAGTCGGGAGTCGGTGTCTGAGCCGAACCCCCAAGCCCTGCCGGGAGTCGGGAGTCGGTGTCTGATCCGACTCCCGACTCCCGACTCCCGACTCCCGACTCCCGACTCCCAACCCCCAACCCCCGACACCTGGGTGGTATAATTACGGGCGCGAAGGAGAAACGTGGCAGTAACAGTGCCTGATCACAGACAATAGATACCGGCCCTCGCTTCGTGAAGGAGAGCGTGCATGGCGACAGAGAAACGACGGCGGATCGGCGTCCTGACAAGCGGCGGCGATGCGCCTGGACTAAACGCCGTGATCCGCGCGGTGGTTAAAGCGGCATCGGGGCTTGATTGGGAGGTGCTCGGCATTGAGGACGGTTTCGAGGGTCTGCTCGGCGAACAATCATATAGAATACTGACCAACGCCGATGTGCAGGGTCTGCTGCCGCGCGGGGGCACCATCCTGCGCACGACAAATAAGGGGCACTTCGGGCCGCGCAACCCGGCCCTCTCTGAAGAAGAAGACCCCTACCGGCTTGCGGTGAAGTCGATCCACGAGCTTGGGCTAAACGGCCTGATCACGATTGGCGGCGAGGGGACGCAGCGCATCGCCCTTGAGCTCTACAAGCTGAATGCGCCCGTTGTCGGTGTCCCGAAGACAATCGACAACGACCTGGCTGGGACAGACCGCACCTTCGGGTTCGACACGGCGCTTCAGGTGGCCACCGACGCGATCGACCGCCTGCACACCACGGCGGCCAGCCATAACCGCGTGATGGTGCTGGAGGTGATGGGCCGCCACACTGGCTGGATCGCGCTGCACGCCGGGCTGGCTGGCGGCACCGACGCCATCCTCATCCCCGAGATTCCCTTCAACATCGAGTATGTGGCCAACAAGATCCGCCAGCGCGAGCAGCGCGGCAGCACCTTCAGCATCGTTGTCGTCGCCGAGGGTGCCCGGCCGATGGGCGGCTCGGAGATGTACATCGCTGACGGGCGGCTCGGCGGGATTGGCCACTGGGTCGGCAGCCAGATCCAGAAGCTGACAGAGAAGGATACGCGCGTTGTGGTGCTGGGGCACCTCCAGCGCGGTGGATCGCCCTCACCGTACGACCGGCTCCTCTCGACTCGCTATGGTGCCGCCGCCGTCAATGCGGTCGCACATGGGGTCTTTGGCGAGATGGTTGCGCTTCGGGCTGAGGAGATCGTTACGGTACCGCTCGCCGAGGCGTGTGGCCACCTGAAGACCGTCCGGCCCCACAGCGATCTGGTACTCTGCGCCCGCTCCCTGGGGATCACCTTCGGCGATGAGCCGTGATGAGGCAGCAGGCAAGAGGGAAGAGGCATCTGCTGTCTGCCTTCTTGCCTGCTGCCTATCGTATGGATACACTCTGGCTTGGCTACGACGGCCTCGATCTGCCCTTCAACGAGATTGTGGCGGTGCTGCTCTACCAGCCAGCCCTCGATGCACGGATCGCCCTGACGTTCGGCAGCGTGCCGGTCGGCGTGCGTGCTGTGGTGGTGACATCTGGAGGGGCCTTCCTCCCCACCCGCTGGCGCGCCGACCAGCTGCGGCGGCGCTGGGTTCGCTGGAGATCAGGCCAGGAATGATCACCATAACCGGCTGCCGCCATATACCCGCTGTCTGTGGACTCACCCTCACGCCTCATGAATCGTTACGAGATTAAGGCCAGCACCATCACATCGGTGCCCCCTGAGCGCATCTTCGCTGTGCTCGACAATTTCGGTCGCTGGCCGAGCTGGATGCCCGCCCTCGACCGGGTGAAGGTGGAGCTTCCCACTGAGCATCAGCCTGGCCTCGGCTACAGTTTTCGGCTGCGGGGCAGCGTGGTGTACGCTACAATGAAAGTGATCGACTTCACCCCGCTCAGCCGGGGCACGAGCTTTCGCATCAGCTTCCCGCCGTTCACCGGCGTAAACCGCTGTGTGGTCAGCGAGATCGATAGTGGTCGCTATCGCATCGAGCGGGTCGACTCCCTAGATCTGCCGGCGTTTGTGGCGGGAGTGATCGATACGACCCAGCGCGCCCGCTTTGCTCGCCTGGCCCAGGAGTTTCTCGGCGCGCTGCTGCGCGCGGCAGCAGCGGAGGACTAATGTGGAGAATTACCACGATTCGTTGCATGATCTGGCGGCGCAGATTGATCGGGTCGGGCTCCACGCCCCGGCTACGATCTTGCTCGATCTGCTCTGCCCGCTGGATGTGATCAGCAGCCAGATCGCCCAGTTCGCCCGCCCGCTCGTGCGTGGAACCAGCCTCGACCCCTACGCCCGGCTACTGGCTGAACCCGCAAGCTGGCAAGAGTTACGTAGGCTTCTTTCCCGTCAATAGTGTTGACAAAGCCCATCCTTTGCGTTACACTCGAAAGAGTAAAATCGTCGACGTTGTAAAGAATTGTCGCGGTTACTCTCCCCTGGAGCACATCGAATGATCGCCAGCCCCCAGGTCATGATAATAGTTCTAGTCACCCTGGTGATCGTCGCCATGACATGGCTCCATCATGCGCGCGTCCTTGCGGGGCGGCTGCCAGAGCGCCGCCCGCTGCCGGCGCTCGATATCGTGCGCAGCGCCCTCGGGCGTGGCGCAGAGACGGGGAGATCGCTCCATGTCTCGCCAGGGAGTGGCCAGATCGGGGCGGGGAATGGGACTCGCGGTTCCACTGCTGAGACACTCGCCGGGTTGATGGTTGCTAGCCGCGTCGCAGAGGAAGCCGCGCTCAATGGTGCCCCGATCTTGGTGAGCTCCGGAGATGCCATCTCGCACCTCTCGCTGCGCGGGGCGGTGCGCCAGGCATATCAGCTTGCGGGACAGACTCAGGACTATGACTCGGGGCGGGTGCAACTCCTGTCCCATCAGGACGCGCTCGCCTACGCAGCAGGAGTCACGACTCTCTATGGTCGTCAGCAGATCGAGGCGAGCGTGCTTGTCGGCAGTTTCGGTCAGGAGTTCCTGTTGATCGGTGAGGACGGTGCCCAGCGTGATCTACCGCAGGTGGCCGGGGCAACCAGCAGCGCCGCGCTGCCTCTGATGCTGCTGAGCACACCATCTGCTCTGATCGGCGAGGAGATCTTTGCCGCTGAGGCATACCTCGCGAGTGATCCGGTCGCCCAGTCACGGCTGATGACCCAGGATGGGCTGCGCACCGTGGTGATCATCCTGATCATTGGTGGCTTTGTCTATGGCCTGATCCAGCCCTCTCTCGGGCTCCCGCCTCTGGCCGGCCTGTAGTCGTACCACGTTACTCTGGCTGTGGTGGTGATCGACACGGCTCCGCAGACTGTACCTATCGCGACCCAATGTTGAATGAGGGGTCTGGATGTCCTTCCTGCGCGATCCTAAACGCCTGATCGCCGTTCTGATCGCCGGGGTCTCCGGCATGATCGTGCTGCTCGATTTTGCTGGGAGCAGTCTGATCGTTGCGATAATCGCCCGAGCGCTGGTTGGCTGGGCTGCCTTGATTACAGCCATCGCCCTGCTGATCGGAATTCTGAGCGTCTCATGGTCGCATCTCCAACGTGTGCGGTGGCGTAGCGCCGACTGGGGCTACAGCCTGGTGCTGCTGGCGGGTATGCTGCTTGTGATCATGGTTGGGATCTTCTTTCCGCTGCCCGGTTCCACCGGGGTTGTGCTTCCCAGAAGCCTCGCTGAGCAGCCCATCCGCCAGCTCTTTAGCGCTGTCTACGAGCCAATTGCCAGCAGCCTGCTGGCATTGCTGGCGTTTTTTAGTCTGAGCGCCGCCCTGCGCGCCCTCGGTCGCCGGAGCGCCGATGCGATGGTAATCATTATCGTCGCCGTTGTCGTGTTGATCGCGCAACTGCCGCCTGTCTACGCTCTGCCAGGGGTTGCCGCCACCATCCAGTGGATGAATGACTATGTCGCCCTTGCTGGCGCGCGCGGCCTGCTGATCGGGGCCGCAATCGGTGCCCTCGTTGCAAGTGTGCGCGTACTCCTGGGCTTCGATCTTCCGTATCTCGACCGCTGATACCCGGCTATGAACGGCCCGGATCTCCCTCCACACCATGGAACATCTGCCGCCTTGGCTCCGCAATGTACCGCTGCCTCCCCGCCCGACAACGGGCGGATACGCCGACGACGATACGCCGGACTGGCTGCGTACGGCTGCGGCCTCGAGTCCTCCGACGCCCAGTACTCCGGTGACGTCCCCGCCAGCCCCCGATGAGGATGACGATACGCCGGACTGGCTGCGCGATCTCCAGAGCGAGATTGGGGTCACTCCAACTGGTGATACGAACCTCCCGGACGCGCCTGCCCGTAGCGAAGCGGGTGACACGCCCGATTGGCTACGCACTGTTGAACCTGACTCGCCCTCTGAGTCTGCTCGTCCCGCCCCCCAATCCTTTGGTGCAACGGGGTGGCTGAGCAATCTCTCCGCAGAGTCTGACGCGGCTGGTGAACCTGAGCCTGAACTTCCGTCAACCACGACCTCCTCGCGGATCAAGATGCCGGTTGGCGCAACCGATTGGCTGCGCAGTATTGGCCAGGAGCCTGACCCCGATGCCCCCCAGGAGCCGGAGCGCCCGCCGTCAGATGTGATCGATGATAAGAGTGAGAGTGGCGTCCCCGACTGGCTGCGCGATGTCACGCCCTCTGAGATTATCGAGACGATGGCTGAGGATGTGTCGGAGAGCAACGAGCCGCCCTCGCAGTCGGCGTTTGACCCCCTTGCATCAAACTGGCTCACTGACGATCCTGGTATCGCAGATGATGATCGGACGGTCGCGGCTGACTGGGCCGGGGATACTGCCGCACAGGCGGAGACGATCGCCGCGAATGATATCCCGGAATGGCTGCGCGATGTCGCTCCTGAACCTTTCGATCCGACTGCCGACCAGCCGCCTCTGGGTGGAGCGGGTGGTTTTCCTGACTGGCTTAGCGCTCCCGAGGGTGATGATCGCCCCGCCTCGTTCGCCGATGATAATGATGTGCCCGATTGGCTTCGCGATGTCTCTAGTGGTGGTACTGAGCGTACTCCAGAAGTCTCCTCTGGCTCTCTAGATCTATCTCTGAGTCAGGCGGAGACATCCGAATCCGATGTGCCGGCGTGGCTGCACGATGCCGAGCAGGCACCCTCGGCTGCGGTGCCCGCGCCTGTGGGTGATGATGTGCCGGCGTGGCTGCGCGACGCTGAGCAGGCACCCTCGGCTGCGGCGCCCGCGCCTGTGGGTGATGATGTGCCGGCGTGGCTGCACGATGCAGAGCAGGAACCTCCGGCCCCGGCGCCCGCCGACGATGATGTGCCAGCCTGGCTGCGTGACGCCGAGCAGGCACCCTCGGTCGCGGCGCCCGCGCCTGCGGGTGATGATGTGCCGGCGTGGCTGCGTGACGCTGAGCAGGCACCCTCGGCTGCGGCGCCCGCGCCTGCGGGTGATGATGTGCCGGCGTGGCTGCGTGACGCTGAGCAGGCACCCTCGGTCGCGGCGCCCGCGCCCGCGCCCGTCGGCGATGTGCCTGACTGGCTGCGCGGTGCCGAGCAGGCACCTCCGGCCCCGGCACCTGCGCCCGTCGGCGATCTGCCTGACTGGTTGCGTAGCGAGGCATCCTCACCTGGCACTCCACCCGCAGATGCGACAACAAGAAGTGCCCCGGAGGATGTGCCTGCTTGGCTCTCTGCCGATTCAGCAGAACCGACCGCATCGCCCAGCACGTCGGGCACTGGCGACATGAGCCTACCATCATGGCTACGCGGAGTCGCCGATGAGCCAATGCCGACCCGCCCGGCGACCCGCCCGGCGAAAGCCGACGAGATGCCTTCCCAAACCAGGCGTCGCGTATCGACCAGCGAGGATGCCGAGGGCGACGATTTCTTTAGGGGCACCGATCTGCCGGATTGGCTGCGGACCCAAGAGCCTGAGCAGCCATCAGATAGCACTGAGGGACAGGCTCTCGATTGGCTCACGCGCCTCGGCACAGCGGAGGAGAGCGAGAACGAGAGTCCTATAAGTGGCACTCAGGCGACGATACAAGTTGCAGCACCTACCCGTCGCACATATCAGCTCAGCCCTGATCAGATCAAGGCTGTGGCGCTGCTGAGCAGGCTGGTACACTCGCCTTACCCGACCCCCATCGCGCCGCCTGCCCCTGTGCCGCTGCCACGCTGGCAGCAGATTGGCCTGGATAGAGTCCTCTACGCGCTGCTTGCCATTGTGCTCCTGATCGGGCTGATCGTTCCGCAGATCAATACGCCGTTCCAGACATCCACACCTGCCGCGCCGGGTGCCGCTGCGCTGGAGCAGCAGCTCGCCAGTCTTGGCCCAGATGATGTTGTGCTGGTGGCCTATGAGTGGAATGCCCAGCGCTCGTCTGAGCTTCGCCCTCTGGCGCAGGCCGTCACATCGCAACTGATCGGGAGTAAGACGAAGCTGATTCTGCTCAGCACAGACCTACAGGGCACTTTGCTCCTGTTCGACCTGCGCAGTTCGTTGCGCGCCGCAGGCTATAACATCGGCCCCGACGGTGGGGCATTAGGCGGGCGCGACTATGTGCTGCTAGGCTATCGCCCTGGCGGCGAGCTGGCGCTGCGCCACCTCGCACAGGATCTACGTGCAGAGATCAAATCCGACTTTGAGGGCAATGATGCGACGAAGGGGCTGCTGGCAACAAACATCGACGGGTCGCCTCGGGTGAGTACGCTTAGCGACCTTTCGATGATCATTGTGATGGCAGATCAGCCCCAGGATGTGCAGGTCTGGATGGAGCAGGTTCACGCGGCGGCACGTAGCGTGCCGATCACCTTCCTGATGCCTCAGGAGGCCGAGCCGGTGGCGCTGCCCTACCTGCGTATGCCGAATGTCTACCACCTCGCTGGGCTCCAGGGAGCCTTGGCGATGCGCGCGCTCACCCCAGATGCCGACAGCGCCGCCATCGCCCGCGCCACCGGGCAGCAGTCGTTGGCCGTGCTGGCCTTTGTGATCTTGCTGATTGGCGGCGGCCTTGGCGTAGCCCTGGCTCGCGCCCGTAGATCTCGACGAGGTGCCGCGTGACCGGCGATATGCTAAGCCTGATGACCGGCCTGGTTGGTGTGGTGCTGACCCTTATGGTCTTTAGCCGCCTTCTGGGCGATAACCCTGTCTTCCGCACTGTGCAGTACCTCTTCGTCGGGGTCTCGCTCGGCTATGCCTTTGTGGTGATCTACCACCAGGTGCTGCGGCCAAACGCGATGGAGGTCATCGGATCACTCGGCGATCCGCTGACGCTGGGGGCACTCCTGTTGCCCTATCTGCTCGGCATCCTGCTGCTCGCGCGGATCTCTGGCCGCCAGCAGATCTCTTGGGTGGCGAACCTGCCCCTGGCGATTGTCTTTGGGGTTGGGGCGGCGCTGGCCCTGGGCGGCGCACTTGTAGGCACGCTCGTCCCGCAGCTCCAGGACTCGGCGCGGCCCATCGGCAGTGACCCGATCCAGGCGGTTGGCATTGTCTTGCTGGTGCTCGGCGTGGTGTTCACCCTCTGCTACTTCTACTTTACGGTTCCCCGTAAGTCGTCGGCTGGCCGGGTGGTGGCTATTGGCGCGCAGATTGGGCGCTGGCTGTTGATGATCGCCTTCGGGTTCTTCCTCGCCGGTGGCCTGCTGACCTACCTGACCGCACTGAATGAGCGGCTCGGCTTTATTGTCGGCTGGGTGCGTAGCCTCTTTGGCTAGGATAGTGCGTGTGGCCGCACCTCGCGAAGCGAGGGTGTGGGAGCGGCTACGCCGCCGCCCACACGATCATTGATGGTGATGCGGCGCGGAGCGCCGCATCACCATCAATCAAATTATAGAGGGGATATGGCTGACACCTTAGGGTCTGTGCTTGTGGCTGAGATCGGCAGCCTGATCACCAGGGTGACGCTGGTGGATCAGGTGGACGGGGAGAGCCGCATGATCGGCCATGCCGAGACGAGCAGCAGCATCGAGCCGCCCTATCAGAACGCGCTCTACGGGGTGCTGGAGGCCACGGCCCAGATTGCGGAGCTCACTGGCCGCCAGCTGCTGCGCGAGGGGCAGCTGATTATGCCTCAGGGCAGCGACCGCGACGGGATCAACCAGCTGGTGGTGGTGACGAGCGCCGCCGGCCCGATGACCCTGGTGATCACGGCGATCGCCGCCGATGTGTCGGCGCGCAGCGCTATTCACGCCAGCCACGCCACCTATACGGCGCTGCTCCAGGCGGTCACGCTGGATGATGCGGCGGGGCAGCCGATGGTGAGCGTGGGCGACCTCTCGTGGATCGAGCGCCAGGTGCAGTCGCTGCTGAGCCTGCGCCCCGACGCGGTGCTGATCGCCGGCGGTCTTGAGCACGGCGCGGTGGATGCGGTGAACCGGCTGGCCCATATTGTCGGCCTGACGGCGGTGAGCACGACGGTTGACAGCAGCGGGCAGCAGCGTCAGGATATCACCGCCCGCCCGGTGATCTACGCCGGCAATAGCGATGCCCGTGATCGTGTGGTCGAGGCGCTCTCTGACCGGGCCGAGATCTTTGTGGTTGAGAACCTGCGCCCGGCCCTGGATCAGGAGTTCCTTGCGCCAGCGCGCCAGGAGTTGGGGCGGCTGTATGAGAAGCAGATTCTG
This sequence comes from Chloroflexales bacterium ZM16-3, assembly GCA_004138175.2. Taxonomy (GTDB): domain Bacteria; phylum Chloroflexota; class Chloroflexia; order Chloroflexales; family Chloroflexaceae; genus Oscillochloris; species Oscillochloris kuznetsovii. The sequence continues at coordinate 136,250 of RYFE02000009.1, forward strand.
CCGCGCCTGCCCGGCATCGCGGGGCTGCGGCGTATGAGCCGGGCGCCGATCCGGACAGTCTGTGACGCCTCGGGGCTGGTGGCGCGCTTTGTCGCCGAGCACGCGGAGCGCCGGGTGCTGCTGGTGGATGCCGGGGCGAGCAGCAGCTCGGCCTTCTACGCCGCGCCGGGCCGCTTCCACCCGGCGGTGCTCGGCACCTGCGGCGTGGCCTATGGCCTGTCGAATATTCTGGCTGATCGCGGTGTGGCTGCGCTGGCGCGCTGGCTGCCTTTCCCGATCAGCGATGCCGAGCTTACCCACCGCCTGCTGAATAAGCAGCTTCGCCCGCACCTGCTGCCAGCCAGCCCTGAGGATCTGGCGATCGACCTGGCCCTTGTCCGCGAGGCGATCACGATGGCGACTGAGGCGCTGCGCGATGAGATCGCCCCCGATGACTACGACTGGCTGATCGCCTGCGGCGGGCCGCTCGCCCATGTGCCGCACCCCGGCATGGCGCTGCTGGCGATCCTTGATGCTACACAGCCCGGCGCTGACCAGGGGCAGCCCATCCTCGACATTCACCTCGATAGCCTCGGCCTGGTGCCGGCGATGGGCGCGCTGGCCTCGCTCGACCCAGAGGCGGCGGTCACGATCTTCGACCGCGACCTGCGCAGCAACACGCCGCTGGCAACCTGTGTTACGCCAATCGGCGACGGGCGTCCCGGCGAGGTGGCGCTTGAGCTGGAGCTCAGCGTGGTCGGCGGGAAGGTCGAGCGGCGCACGGTGCGTCACGGCGAGCTGATCCGCCTGCCGCTGAGTCAGGGGCGCTATGCACAGCTCACGCTGCGCCCGGCCTCGGATGTGCGAATCGGTCGCGCCGCCCCCGGCGAGGCGGTGGTCTCGGACCCGGCAGGGATCGCCGGGAGCGCCCTCGGCGTGGTTATTGATGCGCGTGGGCGACCGCTTCAGCTCCCCGCCGATAACCGCGAGCGCTGTCTGAAGATCTGGGAGTGGCTGGTGGCGCTCGGTGCCGAGAGCGGGCCGAGCCCTTATGTTGAGACACGCGTAACAGTGAGCATTCCCGTCGTTGTGCCAGCAGAAGCTGTCGTGACGCCTGCGCCCACACCGCCCGCGCCCCCAGCGCCCGAGGTGGTGGTCGCTGATGCCCCGAAGGCCGTAAGCAAGCGCATCTCGCTGAGCGACCTGGCGGCGCAGGAGGAGCCAGCGCCGCCGCCCGACACGTCCGGCATCGACGGCGACCTCGACTCGCTGCGAAAGACGGTTGAGCCGCCAAAGCGGCGCGGCCTGTTCGGGAAGAAGTAGACAACGAATAGGTACGAATAAGCGAATGGTGCTCCTGCACCATTCGCTTATTCGTACCTATTCGTTGTTATCTGTTGCCAGCAACAATACTGCGCACAGTGAGGGTGTGGGAGAGCGAAGCTCTCCCACAAAAAAACTGGTTCTGCTGCGGCGCGGCGTAGCCGCGCCGCAGCAGAACCAGTGCGGCATGTGCCTGCCGGGCACACTATTCGTTGTTATCCCTCGGCGATGGTGATGCCCAGGATCGTCTCGCCGGGCTTCGCGGTGTCTGCGGGGTTCTGCGGGTCGCGCAGCGGGATGCCGTCGACGATATCCTGGCCCTGAATAACCTGGCCAAAGATCGTGTACTGGCTATTCAGAAATGTTGCCGGGGCGGTGGTGATGAAGAACTGTGACCCGGCGCTGTCTGGGTCGTTGGATCGGGCCATGGCGAGGATCCCAGGCTTATCGTAGAGGATCTTGTCGGTGAACTCGGCGGGGATGGAGTAGCCCGGCCCGCCGCTCCCGTCGCCCTGCGGGTCGCCGCCCTGGGCCATGAAGCCCGGGAGCACGCGGTGCCAGGTCAGGCCGTTGTAGAAGTTCTGGCGGGCCAGGAAGACGAAGTTGTTCACCGTCTGCGGGGCGATGTCGGGCAGGAGCTCGACCACAATATTGCCACGGGGCGTCTCGATCGTGGCGGTGTACTTCTTTGCCGGGTCGATCGTCATCGGGGGCGGGGCGCTGTAGGTGTAGGTTGTGGCGGTGGGCATCATCTGGGTGTTCACCACTGGGGCGGCGGTGGGGATGGGGGCGGCGGTGGGCGCCTCTGCCACGGTGGGGATGGGGGCGGCGGTGCTGGAGAGATCATTGTTGACCTGGGCGGCTGGCTGGGTCGTCGGTCCTGCGCGGCTGATCAGCAGGCCGGCGACAATGCCCAGGACGAGCAGCACCACGGCGGCCGAGATGATGCCAGGCATTGAGCTCGGCGGCGTTGTTGGTTCCGCCTGCTTCTGGCGGGGGGGGCGTGACTGGCTCACGGACATCTCCTTGGGTGTTTGAGTGAGGAATCTGGCGACCGGGCAGGCCGGCGCATAATCGCCAGCATTATATCACTGAGCGGAATGCTTGAGCCACTGAGGCACTGAAGCTGGTGGCTCGCTGCGCTCGCGCCTTGCTGCGACAGGCTCAATGGTTCTGTCCGCCGCTATACAATCTGTAATCGCCTACCCGAGGGCCGAGGCGAGCGCGGGGGCGCGGCGGGCGATCTCGGCGCGCAGCCGGAGTAGGGCCAGGTCGCCGGCCTTTGCCTCTAGCATCAGGTCAAAGGCGGGCATGCCGCGCGCGGCGTTCAGCAGGCGCTGGAGCGCCCCGGCGTCGATAAAGTCGGCGTGCTGGCCGAGGCGCGGCGGCAGCACAGCGGCGGCGCGCCCGGCGCGGGCAGGCAGCAGGTGGGCCTCGCTGCGCGGGCTGCTCAGGTGTACCTCTGGGCGCGACCCGGTGGGCCATGTGGCTAGGGCCAGCCCCAGGGCTAGGTCTAGCGGGATGTTCTCGGGGTTCCAGATCTCCCAGTGCAGCGCGTCGAAGACGACGGGCGCGCCGCAGCGGCGGTGCAGGGCGAGCAGCTGTCCCAGGCTGTGTCCAGCGCTGTCGTGCTCGACGACCAGGCGCGCCTGTGCCCGCGCCGAGAGCGCCTGGTGGCGGGCTGCGAAGCGCTCTAGCGTGCCTGGGTCGTCGGCCGGGCCGCCCACGTGTGCCACCAGGGTGCCCTCGACGGCCCCGCCAGATCGGCGGGCGTCGAGCCGCTCAAGCAGGGCCGCCGCCGCCTCGACATCTTCAACGCCTGCCGCCGCCCGCGCGTCATCGGCGCAGCCAAGGGCGACCCCGTGGTCGAGGTGGGCCGTGAGCCGGGTGCCTGTGGCGGCAAGGCGCGCGGCCACGGCGTCGAGCTGCGCGGCGCACTCGTCGATCTGGCCGAGATCGCCGGGTGCGAGCAGGCCGGACGCGATGCGGTAGAAGTGTACACCGATCTGGTCGAGATAGCTGAGGACATCTCCCAGGCGGGCCAGGCCGACGCTCAGGTGCGCCGGTCGTCCGCCGCCTAGTCCAGGTCGTCCAACCACGCGGACTGCGAAGCCGAGTCGGATCATAGGGGTTGGGGTTAGGGATAAGTACAGCCGATATCGTGTATTATAACACGTATTCGGGTATTTACAATCCCCAACCCCTAACCCTACTGAGGGTTTACGTTAACCTTGCGGTGGTTGCGGGTGTAATAGCGGATCTGGCGGGGGAGGTTCGGGTCGATCGGCGTCTCGCGGACAGCCCGGATGATCTGCTGGGTGGCGGTAGACACACAGGCCAGGATGTTGTCGGCGGGGGCACCATCGGCGCGCAGGCGGCGCAGCTCTGCCTCCCAGGGCACGCTACATGAGCCGTGGGCGGTGATGCCGATCAGGTCGGGGAGCACCTTGTTGTGGCGCAGCCAGTTTAGCGCGAGGCAGAAGGCGGTGGCCGGGCAGGGCAGCCGCTCCATCGTGAGCAGCAGCAGCTCGGCCTCGCGGGCCACGGCGATCAGCATGAGCGCGCGATCTTCGGCAACCAGCTGATCGACGCTGCGCTGCGGGATCTCCAACAGGAGCTCAAGGGCGTCGGCCAGGGGCCGGGTGAGCGTATCGCCACAGATGATCGCGGTGAAGCTCCACGGGATGCTTTTGATCAGGGCGATCAGCCGCTGGAGCGTCGTGCCGACATCAGGGTAGGTGAAGTGGAAGTCCTGCACCTCGCTCACCTGCAGGCCATCATCCTGGGCCGACCCGAGGTAGACCACGCCATCCTGGGCGTAGAGCTGATCTTTGACGGTGGAGAGGCTGCGGAACTCGCGGTAGCGCTCGACGGTGTTGATATTGTCGAGCAGCTCAACCTGGGCCTGGGGGCTGTTTGCCAGCAGCAGCGAGCGGCCAAAGGCGCTCATCGCCTCGTCGTAGCTGCGTAGGCCCAGGTGGCACTTGCCCATGAGGTTGTAGGTCTCCCAGTCGTCGGGGTAGGTTTGCAGGGGTTGCTGGAGCTGGCCGAGCGCCGCATGATAGTCGCCGCGCGCATAATGGATCAGCGCCAGCTCAAAGTGCGTCGCCGAGTCATTAGAATCAAAGCTGAGGCAGCGCCCGAAGACATCGAGCGCCTCTTCGTAGCGCTCAAGCTCGACGAGGATGTAGCCGAGGTTGAAGAAGGACATGAAATTGCCCGTGAGGTTTGCGACAATGCGAAACTCCTCGGCGGCCTTGGCGAGCATCCCGCTGCGTTGGTAGTAGAAGCCGAGGGCGTTATGTGCCTCGGAGAGGTAGGGGTAGCTCTCGATCGCGCGCCGGTAGGCTTCTACCGCTTCGGCGATGCGGCTTGAGCGTTCGAGGGCTAGGCCGCGCTGAAGGTGGCGCAGTCCCGCCTTACGGTTGTGCTCTTCCTGCATCGCTGGCCTCCTCAGCGCGAGTTGCCTAGGGCCACCCGCTGTGCCGCGATCAGCTGTTCGATCCCTTGCCCCGCCATGTCGATCAGCGCATCGAGCTGCGCCCGATCCACCGGCGCGCCCTCGGCCGTCCCTTGCACCTCGACAAACGCGCCGCTGTCGGTCTTCACCACATTACAGTCCACATCGGCGCGGCTATCCTCGCTGTAGTCGAGGTCGAGCAGCAGCTCGCCGCCGACCATGCCGACGCTCACGGCGGCCACGCCCCGGGCCAGCGGGTCGCCGGTTAGCTTGCCGTCGGCCTGGAGCTTCCGTATGGCCAGGGCCAGGGCCACGTAGCCGCCGGTGATCGCGGCTGTGCGGGTGCCACCATCGGCCTGGATGACATCGCAGTCGATGGTGATCAGGCGCTCGCCGAGGGACTCCAGGTGTACGGCGGCGCGCAGGGCGCGGCCGATCAGGCGCTGGATCTCTTGGGTGCGCCCGCCAGCGCCAGCCCGCTCGCGCCGGGTGCGGGTGTGGGTGGAGCGCGGCAGCAGCGCGTACTCGCCGCTGACCCAGCCGCGCCCCTGCCCGCGCAGCCATCCTGGCACATGATCCTCCAGGCTGGCCGCGCAGAGCACTCGCGTGTTGCCGCAGACGATCAGGGCTGAGCCCTCGGCGTAGGGGGCGTATCCTGGGATAATCTCGATTGTGCGTAGCTCGTCGGGACGCCGCCCATCAGCTCGTGCCATGGATCCTCCATCGGGTCGGTAGAAATGTACATATCATAACATAAACTATATTTTTATAATATTCGCCGACCGCGCCAGAGGTACCAGCTGGCCACGCTGCGGTGCGGACGCCACAGCTCGCCCATGCGGCGCAGCTCGGCTGGTGGTGGTGGCGCAGGCAGTGCATAGAACTGTTGGGCAGCGTAGCGCAGGCCAAGGTCGTCGGCGGGGAGCACGTCGGGCCGTCCGAGGGCGAACATCAGGTAGATCTCGGCGGTCCAGCGGCCGATGCCCTTGACTGCCGTGAGCTGGGCGATCACGATGTCGTCGTCGAGATCAGGCAGGGCGGCCAGATCCAGGGAGCCAAGCGCTGTCCGCTCAGCCAGATCGATCAGGTAGCGCACCTTCTGGCCCGACAGGCCGACGGCGCGCAGCTGCTCGGGCTCAATGGCCAGGATGCGCTCAGGCGTCACCTCGCTGAGCAGCGCCTCTAGTCGGCCCATGATCGCCGCAGCCGCCTTGATCGAGATCTGCTGCGAGATGATCGCGTTGGCCAGGGTGTGGAATCCGTGAGCGCCCGGCGTGAACTCGTACGGCCCCACCGCGTCGATTACGGCGGACAGCACCGGGTCAGCGGCGCGCAGGTGGGCGATGGCGTGTTCCATATCTGGGAATCGGGAGTCAGGAGTCGGGAGTCGGCTCCGATCCTACAATGTCAGTTGACGGATAATGATAATCTCAATGATAATAATACCATGATGCGTTTGCGTGTGCTTTTACCTATTGAGGATCTCGGTATCTGACGCCCGGCGTCCGACTCCCGACTCCCAACCCCCGACTCCTATGTATGTCATCGGAACCGCCGGCCATGTCGATCACGGCAAGTCCACCCTGGTGAAGGCGCTGACCGGGATTGACCCCGACCGCCTGGCCGAGGAGCAGCGCCGCGAGATGACGATTGACCTCGGCTTCGCCTGGATGGAGCTGCCGAGCGGGCGCAGCGTCAGCCTGGTGGATGTGCCCGGCCACGAGCGATTCATCAAGAACATGCTCGCCGGGGTCGGCGGGCTCGATGCCGCGCTCCTGGTGATCGCCGCCGACGAGGCGGTTATGCCGCAGACCAACGAGCACCTGGCTATCCTCGATTTGCTCGGCGTCACACACGGCGTGGTGGCGCTCACCAAGGCCGACCTGGTTGACGCTGACTGGCTGGCCCTGGTGCGCGATGAGGTGGCCGCGCGCCTGGCGGGCACCAGCCTGGCGGGCGCGCCGATGGTGGCTGTCTCGGCCCGCACCGGCCAGGGCCTTGCTGAGCTGCGTGCCGCCCTTGATGCGGTGCTCGACGTGACCCCGGCTCGCTCCGGGGCCGCCGGCGCGCCGCGTCTCCCGATCGACCGCTCCTTCACCATCGGCGGCTTCGGCACGGTGGTCACGGGCACCCTGCTCGATGGCCCACTGGCGGTTGGCCAGGAGGTTGAGATCCTGCCGGGTGGGCTGCGCGCACGCATCCGTGGCCTACAGACCCACAAGCAGCGCGGCGAGAGCGCCCTGCCCGGCACCCGCGTGGCCGTGAACCTCTCCGGCATCCACCACAGCCAGCTTGGCCGAGGCGATGTGCTGAGCCTGCCCGGTGCTCACGCGCCTACCACGATGATCGACCTGCGCCTGCGGGTGCTGTCCGATGCGCCGCAGCCCATTCGGCAAAACGATGGGCTTGACCTGTTCGTCGGCGCGGCTGAGGTGCGCTGCCGCGTGACCCTGCTCGATGCTGAGGAGTTGGCACCGGGGCATACAGGTTGGGCGCAGCTGCGCCTAGAGCGGCCGACTGTGGCAGCCAGGGGCGATCGCTGCATCCTGCGGGTGGCCTCGCCCAGCCTGACGGTGGCTGGCGGGGCGGTGATCGACCCGCACCCGTCCCGCCACCGCCGCTTCCGCGCCGAGGTGATCGCCGCGCTTGAAACCCTAGCCCGTGGCGCGCCCGACGAACTGCTGCTTCAGTCCCTTGGCGACGGGCCGCCCCGCGAGCGGGCCGATCTGCTGCGCGAGGTGGGGATGCCCGAGGCGGTGGCCGATGCCGCGCTGGCTGGGCTGATCGGCGCTGGAAGGGTGCTTGTGCTGGGAGGCGAATCTGCCGCGCACCTTGTTGCCGCAGCGGGCTGGGCGAAGCTGGAGGAGCGCCTGCTGCCGCCGCTGCGGGCCTTCCACCGGCGCTACCCGCTGCGCGAGGGCATGCCGCGCGAGGAGCTGCGCCAGCGGCTGCGCCTGACCCCGCGCGCCCTCGCAGCCTTTCTCGACGAGGCCGCCCGACGTGGGCTGATCGGCCTGAGCGATACGGCTGCCTGTGCGGCTGGGCATACGGCCGATCCCGACCCCGCCGCCCGCCGCGAGCTTGACGCGGCCCTGGCGGCCATGTCCCGTGCGCCCTACGGTCCGCCCGCGCCCGAGATCGACCCCGAGCTGCTGGCCTGGGCTCTCGACCGCCGCCTGCTGGTGCGCGTCGCCGCCGATGTCTTTTTCCTGCCCGCCACCTACGACGAGCTGCTGGCCTGGGTGCGCGCCACCATCGCCGCCGAGGGCAGCGTCAGCGTCGGCCAGCTGCGCGACCGCTTCGGCAGCTCGCGCAAGTACGCCCTGACTTTTCTGGAGCATCTCGACGAGCGCAAGATCACTCGCCGCCAGGGCGAGGGGCGGGTGCTCGCCTAATTGTGAAACCCTCCCCTTGTGTGGACAATGCCCGCCGCAGCGTGATACACTTCCTTGATAGTTGTTTTACTGCGAAGAAAGGACACGCCTGTGGCGAAGCCAGAGAACGATATGCGTCGGCTCGGCACGATCCTGGTGCTCGGGGTCGCTGCCGGGGCTGCGGCGCGCTACTATATTGAGACCCGCGCCCGCAGCGAGGCGAAGACGCCCACTAGGATGATCGATTGGGAGCAGGCCCGTAGCGTGGCGCTGCGTGTCTCGCAGTGGGAGCAGGCACCGATTGCCGACCGAGCCTTCCGCCGTGAGCAGTATGTGCGCCTAGTGAAGCAGAGCGAGCCGCTGATCGCTGACTACCTGGGTGTCCAGCTGCCCGCGCCGATCAGCCAGGTGTATGTGTTCGACCGCCGTGAGTGGCTGGAGGCCAACTTTATCTCTTTCGAGCAGCTGTTCCGACCGATCGAGGCGATCTACGAGCGCAACGGCGGGGCCAGCGGTGCCCTGGCGATGCTCATGGGTGGCCTTAACAGCAAGGTGCTCGGCGCTCAGATCGGCATGCTGCTTGGCTTCCTGGCCCGCCGCGTGCTCGGCCAGTACGATCTGAGCCTGCTCTCGCCCGACCCGAATACCCGTGGCGCGCTCTACTATGTCGAGGCCAACATCAGCCGGGTGCAGGCCAGTCTCGGCCTGAACGATGAGGACTACCGGCTCTGGATCGCGCTCCACGAGACGACCCACGCCTTCGAGTTTGAGGCATACCCCTGGGTGCGCGCCCACTTCAACGACCTGCTCCAGCAGTACTTCGACCAGCTCAGCAGCCAGCTTGAGAGCCTGGGCAGCGGCCTCATCCAGCTGGCCGGGCGGGTGGCCCAGAGCATCGGCACGGGCACCCACTGGATCGAGGTCGTGCAGACGCCGCAGCAGCGCGCGATCTTCAATCAGCTCCAGGCGCTGATGTCGCTGATCGAGGGCTACGGCAACCATGTGATGAACGCTGTCGGTCGCCAGATGCTGCCCAGCTTCGATGATATTGAGCATCGCATCGCTCAGCGTCAGCAGACCCGCACCCTGGTCGAGCAGCTCTTCAACCAGCTCACCGGCATGGATCTGAAGCTGGCCCAGTACCAGCAGGGTGAGGCGTTCGTCAACGGGGTTGTAGAGGCGCGCGGGATCGCCTTCGCCGCTCGGGTATGGGAGCGTGTCGAGTACCTGCCGACCATGGAGGAGATTCGCGCGCCGCAGCAGTGGGTGGCCCGCATGGAGACGATGTAGGCGCAGCTGAACAGCGCTACCAAGCAAAAGGGGGTGTGCGTTAGCGCACACCCCCTTTTGTTGTGCGAAATACTATATCTTGGCCATTATCTGTTACATCGGGAACTTTTTATGACCACGTAGTGTAGCACATAACCTTCGGGAATGCTATAGATAGTTGCGAAGTATCAATAATAGTTGACGGAAACACACTTGTGAAAAGCGTACATATCGGCTAAGTTAGGATCATATATCGATATACAGACGATAACAATACCCGGCGGTTATGGATTCTGTAGCAGTGGGGCAGCCGGTGCCTCAGCGACACTAGAGGGGGGATAGACTTGAGCCAGCCAACCTACATCCAGTCCACCAACACGAATCAGCAACTCCGTCGACCGCTCCTGCTCACGCTCGCGCTGATCGGGATGAGCGCATTCGTCATGATCTTCGCAAGCGGCTGTGGAGGGAACGCAGCCGCAGCCGAGATCGCGCCGATCCAGGCTCCTCAGGTTGCGGCTGTGCCGATCCTCTCGCCCGATCAGATTGCGACCGCCAGGGAGCTACTCGTCAGCCAAGGATGTGTCGGCTGCCACACGATCGGCATGTTCCCAGAGGCCCAGGGGCTCATTGGCCCGAACCTGACCCACATCGCCACCGAGGTGGAGCAGATCATTCTGTCGCCGGAATATAAGGCAAGCGGCGGCGCCGCCGTGAATGTTGGGCAGTACCTGTACGAGTCGATCCTCGTCCCGCCGCTGTATGTGGCCCCGGACTGCCCGATGGGCGAGTGCCCCAACTATGTGATGCCGCAAAACTTCGGCGATCGGATGACGAATGAACAGATCAATCTGATCGTCGATCTGTTCTCAACCTTCAAGTAGGGCCACCCCATGGATTATGGTGTGATGGTGGTGCGGCGCAGCCGCACCACCATCACACCATAATCACCTCTCGGGATAGCGACCCTAGAAGCCAAGGCCGAGCTGTCCCTCGCCCCCCGCGCCCTCGCCCCCGACCAGCCCCAGCAGCCCGGCTTCGTCGAGCACCTGCACGCCGAGCTGCGTGGCCTTGGCCAGCTTGCTGCCGGCGCTTGTCCCGGCAACCACATAGCTCGTCTTCTTGCTGACGCTCTCGCTGACCTTGCCGCCGTGGGCGACGATCAGCTCGGCCGCCTGCTCGCGGGTGAGCGTCGGCAGCGTCCCGGTGAGCACGAAGGTCTTGCCCTCCAGCCCGTCGCCCCTTCGCTCGCGGGGTGCCCCGCCCGTGAGGGTCAGCCCGGCGGCGCGCAGCTTCTCTACTAGGGCCAGGTTCTGCGGGTGCTGGAAGAAGTCCACCACGCTGGCCGCGACCACTGGACCAACCCCGTCGATCGCCTCCAGGTCAGCTTGCCCGGCGGCGATGATCGCGTCGAGGCTGCCGAAGTGGTTGGCCAGATCCTGGGCGGCCACGCTGCCCACGAAGCGGATGCCCAGCCCAACGATGAGCCGATCCAGCGGGCGCGACTTTGACTCCTCAATGGCCGCGAGCAGGTTGGCGATCTTTTTCGGGCCGAAGCCCTCCATGCCCGCAAACTGCTCGCCCTTCAGCATGTAGAGGTCAGCCACGTCGGCGATCAGCCCGGCGCTGACGAACAGCTCGGCCTGCTTCTCGCCGATTCCGACGATGTCGAGGGCACCCCGGCCGACAAAGTGCTCAACCCGGCGCACCAGCTGGGCAGGGCAGATGCCAAAGTTCGGGCAGCGCCATGCCGCCTCGCCCTCGACCCGCTCCAGCGGCGTGTCGCAGGCCGGGCAGCGCTCGGGGAAGGCCCAGGGCTGCTCGCTGCCGTCGCGCCGGCTGATGATTGGGCCGATCACATAGGGGATCACATCGCCAGCCCGCTTGACCGTCACATAGTCGCCGATGCGGATGTCGCGCTCGGCGATATAGTCGGCGTTATGCAGGCTGGCGTTACGCACCGTCACCCCGCCGATTAGCACCGGCTCCAGCTCGGCGCCGGGGGTGATCACGCCGGTGCGCCCGACATTGACCGAGATGTTGAGCAGGCGGGTGGTGGCCTCGCGGGCGGGGAACTTGTAGGCGATCGCCCAGCGCGGGTCGCGCCCGACCACGCCGAGCTCGCGCTGCTGGGCGAAGTCGTCGATCTTGACCACGATCCCGTCGGCCTCATACTCCAGGCTATCGCGGCGGGCCATCCACTCGCGGCAGTAGGCCAGCACCGCATCGAAGTCGCTAAAGCGGCGGGCGTCACGGTTCACCGGGAAGCCGATCTCGCGCAGGTACTGGAGCGTCTGCCACTGGCTGGTCAGCTCGACGCCCTCGACCGGGCCGACCTGGTAGGCGAAGAAGCGCAGCGGGCGGCCAGCGGTGAGCGCCGGGTCCTTCTGGCGCAGGCTGCCGGCGGCCGAGTTACGGGCGTTGGAGAAGACCTTCTCGCCAGCGGCGGCCAGGCCATTGTTGAGCGCCTCGAAGTCGGCGATGCGAATGTAGACCTCGCCGCGCACCTCGATGCTCTGCGGGATTGCAGATTGCAGATTGTAGATTGTAGATTGACCAGACTCCGGGTCTGCAATCTGCAATCTGCAATCTGCAATTGGCCGAAGGCTGAGCGGCACGCCGCCGACGGTGCGCAGGTTGGCCGTCACATCCTCGCCGACCTCGCCGTCGCCACGGGTGGCCCCGATGGACAGGCGGCCCTCGCGGTAGGTGAGGGCGATGGCCAGGCCGTCGATCTTCGGCTCGACCACGAAGGCCAGGGGGGAGTCCTCACCGAGCAGCTTGAGTACGCGCTCGCGCCATGCGCGCAGGTCGCTCTCGTCGAAGGCGTTGCCAAGCGAGAGCATGGGCTGGGGGTGGCGCACCTTGGCGAACTGGCTGGAAACCGGTGCTCCGACACGCTGGGTGGGCGAGTCGGGGATGCGCAGTTCGGGGTGGGCCTGCTCAAGGGCACGCAGTTCGCGCATCAGGGCATCATACTCGGCGTCGCTAACGCTCGGCTCGTCGAGCACGTAGTAGCGGTAGTTATGCTCGCGGATGGCCGCGCGCAGCTCCTCGATGCGGCGCGCCGCGTCGGTATCGCTCATAAATGAAGTGCTCCTGCGGCTATAGTAGCGTCGCCCCTCCGGATGATAGTACCAGAAACGGTCGTCATGAATAGGACTTTTAGGGCGTTGCGAGGCGACGGCAGAAAGATTATACTCTAAGCATCTCCCATATTCCCCCCCTTCACATAAAGGCTCCTGGCGAAAGTCCAGGGGCCTTTGTGTGTACCCGAGCTCGTCCCGCTCGTGCAGTAACCAAATGACCAGCCCGGGTTTACAGTCTGTCACTCTCTGTAGGGTCTAGGCATTGTACATTACCTCACATCGAACCCCTGGCCTTCCCATACAGATTGGGCGCAGCGCAGCGCCGGAAGCCCACCGATCCCCTCGCGAGCGACGCCGCTCGGCTATGGCGAGCACATATGCCGCCCTGGCGCGGCGCTGGGTGCGGAGAGGAGTCCCAGGGAGCACATAGCAGCCCTCGCGCCACACAGCGGCGCGTGAGAAAGACCAGAGAGGTGGCACACATGGGAGAGATTGAAGGCTTCCTGAAGTACGATCGCGCAAACCCACACGGCAGGCCGGTCGATGAGCGACTCGCCGACTACCACGATGTCTATCTGCCGCTTGATGATGTTACCGTGATGCACCAGGGCGCCCGCTGCATGGACTGCGGCATCCCCTACTGCCACGTCGCCTGCCCGCTGGGCAACTACATCCCCGGCTGGAACGACCTAGTCTCCGACGGTGACTGGGAGCGTGCGCTCTCGGAGCTGCACCGCGACAACAACTTCCCCGAGTTTACCGGCCACCTCTGCCCGGCCCTCTGCGAGGGCGCGTGCTCGCTCAGCCTGAACTTTGAGCCGGTGGCGATCAAGATGATCGAGCTCCAGATTATCGAGCGGGGCTTCGCCGAGGGCTGGGTGCGGCCGCACCCGCCGCACCATCTGACCGGCAAGCGCGTGGCCATCGTCGGCTCCGGCCCCGCCGGCCTCGCCGCCGCCCAGCAGTTGCGCCGCCAGGGCCACGAGGTCTCCGTCTTCGAGCGCGCCGACCGGGTTGGCGGGCTGCTGCGCTACGGCATCCCCGAGTTCAAGCTTGAGAAGCATATCATCGACCGCCGCCTGGCCCAGCTAGAGGCCGAGGGCATCGTCTTCAACACCGGCGTCGATGTCGGCGGGAGCCTGCCGGCCGAGGAACTCACCAGTGGCTTCGACGCTGTCCTGCTCGCCGGCGGCTCTCGCCAGCCGCGCGACCTAAACGTCGAGGGGCGACAGCTCGAAGGAACCTACTTCGCCATGGAGTTCCTCACCCAGCAGAACCAGCGCTGCGCCGGCGATGACATCCCGCCCGACGATGCAATCTCCGCCCACGGCAAGCACGTTATCGTGATCGGCGGCGGCGACACCGGGGCCGACTGCGTGGGCACCTCGCTGCGCCATGGCGCCCTGAGCGTCACCTCCTTTGAGCTGCTGCCCCAGCCGCCGCTCCAGCGGGCCCAGGATAACCCCTGGCCCGAGTGGCCGCGGATCTTCCGCACCGCATCCTCGCACGAGGAGGGCGGCGAGCGCATCTACGCCGTTCAGACGAAGCGCCTGATCGGCGACGAGCGCGGCCGCCTGACGGCGATTGAGGCGGTGCGCGTAAGCTGGCAGCGCGACGCCCAGGGCCGCATGCAGATGGAGGAGGTTCCCGACAGTGCCTTCACTCTGCCCTGCGACCTCGTTCTCCTGGCGATGGGCTTCACCGGGGCCGAGCGCGGTGGTCTGATCGAGCAACTCGGCGTCGAGATCAACCCGCGCGGCTCGGTGACGACAGATGCGAACAAGATGACCTCGCGATCAGGGGTGTTCGCAGCAGGCGACATGAGCCGTGGTCAGTCGCTGATCGTCTGGGCGATCGCCGAGGGCCGCGCTGCCGCCAAGAGTATCGGCCGCTTCCTGAGCCAGGGCTAGGTTCACAAGAAGGTGAGATCAGGGATGGCGTAGGGAAGCAGCATGCTGCTTCCCTACGCCATCCCTGATCCTGCCCCCTTTTCCCCCGCCGGGATCTCGATACGAAAGCAGCTGCCGACGTCGGGTGTGCTTTCGACCTGTAGCGTGCCGCCGTGGCCATTGATGATCCGCCGGCAGATCGCCAGGCCAAGCCCGGTGCCGTCGGGGCTTGTGGTAAAGAAAGGCTCGAAGATCTGCTGGTGCAGCTCGGGGGCAATGCCCACGCCGCTGTCACGGACGCGGATGATCAGGCAGTCCCGGCCTGCCGCATCCAGCCCCCGTCCGCTCTCCAGGCGCAGCAGGCCACCCTGCGGCATCGCCCGCTGCGCGTTAAAGATCAGGTTGATCAGCACCTGGGTGATCTCGTCGGCCCGCCCGGCGACCACCGGCAGGTCTGATGACAGATCACGCTCGATCTGGATAGATCGGCGCGAGAGGCTGTTCTCGGTAAGAGTCAGCACGCGCTCGATCAGACCGTTCACGTCTAGGCTGGTGGTCTCCAGCGCGGGGCGGTAGAGATCGAGCAGCTGGCGCAGGGTGTAGCCCACCCGCTGGATCTCCTCGCGGGCCAGGCGCAGGTAGCGCGCCCGCTCGGTCTCCTCATTGACCCGCCCAGCCAAGTGTAGGCAGCTCTCGATCGCCTGGAGCGGTGTGTTCACCTCGTGGGCCACCATAGCCGCCAGCCGGCCCGTAGCCGCGAAGCGCTCTTGCTCAACCATCTGAGCCTCAAGGTGCATCTGCTCCGTCGTCAGCAGCGCCAGCCTGCGAGCCCCGTCAGGCTGCTGGACAGGCGAGATTCGTACCTCCAGGTGGCGTGTCGTGTCTCCCTGCGTCACCACCAGCGGGCCTGTCTGCACCTCGCCACTCGCCAGCGCCCGCCGGGCCAGATCCATCAGCGGCGCGCCCTGCGGCCCATAGATCTCAACATCCGTGTGCCCCACCGCGTCACGCCCGCCGAGCAGCAATCCGGGGCTGTAGACCGCTACGTAACGCAGCGATTCATCAAGTTCAGCCACGGTCACGGAAGAGCCCTCCAGCGCGGCGATCATGGTTCTGGCTATCACATCGGGGTTGTCGATCACGTCACGCATCTCCGGGCACTGGCCTAATTGTATTTTCTGGCTCACCCGCGTGGCACAGGCTAGGGTCTACTATCGTAACACATCTAGGGCACCGGGTAGGCATATAATTGCTGGCACATACGCGCTATCGACAAGGCATAGGAGGATCAATCATGCGCTACGACGTCGTCGGCCTGGGGACGGCCTCGCACGATCTGATTGGGGTGGCCGACATGGAACCGCTGCTCGGGAGAAAACAGCCGGTCGCCCAATGGATCGAGTCCGGGGGCGGGCCGGTGCCGACCGCCCTGGTGGTCCTTGCCCGCCTCGGTGCGCGCACATGCATGGTCGGCGCGGTGGGTGATGACGCCTACGGCGCGCGGATCATCGCCGACCTGGCGGCCGAGGGGGTCGATACGGCCGGCATGCAGGTGCGCCCTGGCGGATCGCATGTTGCCTTCGTCCTAGCTGAGCCGGGCAGCGACCGGCGCTCGGTCTGGTTCCGCACCGATCCGGCAGTGCTGGCGGCGGTACATGTCGAGCGCGACCTGATCACCGCCGGGCGCGCCCTTCACCTCGACACCTACACCGGCGAGGCCGGGCTCCAGGCGGCCCGCTGGGCGCGCGAGGCCGGCATCCCGGTGATGATCGACGCCGAGCGGGTGCGCGCGTATACGATGGAGCTGCTGCCTCTCTGCACATGGCTGGTGGTCTCGGCCAACTTCGGGCGAGCCGTCACCGGCGAGGCCGACCCCGAGGCTGCCGCCATCGCTCTGCGGGCGCGCTACGACGCCATGATTGTCGTCACCGCTGGCGAGCGCGGCAGCTGGTGCGCCACAGGCGACGAGTGCTTCCACACCTCGGCTTTCCCGACGCAGCCCCTGGACACGACCGGCTGCGGGGATGTCTTCCACGGCGGGCTGCTCTTCGCCCTGCTGCGGGGCGACCCGCCGCGCCAGGCGCTGCGCCTCGCCAGCGCCGTGGCCGCCCTCAAGACACGGGCCTACGGCGGGCGGGCCGGCATCCCCACCCTGGAGGCGGTGGAGGCATGGATGCGCGCGTAGGGACGTAGCGCGCTGCGTCCCTACGGGTGCGTCAATTAAAACGCCAATCGCTTCCGGTGCAGAGCGATGCTCTGGAGCATGCCGACCCCGGCCAGGATGGTGATCATAAAGCTGCCGCCGGCCGAGATGAACGGCAGGGGCAGTCCCGTCACCGGCAGGATGCTTAGGTTCATGCCGATATTGATCAGCACATGGGAGAAGATCAGGGCGAAGATGCCGAGGGACAGCAGCCTGCCGAAGAGATCGCGTGACTGACCGGCGATCTTGAGCGACTGCCAGAGCAGTAGCCCCTCGAAGGTGATCAGCACCAACGCCCCCAGGAAGCCCAGTTCCTCACCAACCACTGCGAAGATGAAGTCGGTGTGCTGAACGGGCACATAGTTGCCCTGGCTGAACAGGCCATGGGTAAGTCCGGCGCCAACCCAGCCCCCAGCACTGATCGCGCTCAGCGCCTGGATGACATTGTAGCCAGCGTTCGGGTCCACCTTGCTCATATCTGTCAGCAGATAATAGAAGGTGAGCAGACGCACCCGCTGGTAGTCATCGAGCACATGCTCCCATCCAAGATAGCCCACCGGCACGGCCAGAATAGCCAGGAGCAGCAGCAGCTGCCAGCGAATTCCTGCCCCCCATGCCATCACCAGCCAGATCATGCCGTAGACCATCGCCGAGCCGAGGTCGGGCTGGAGCAGCACGAGCAGCATTGGGGCAATGGCGATCAGCAGGCCGCCGAGCTGCACAAGCCAGCTAGCGCGGCTCTCCTCATAGCGGCCCCAGTAGGCCGCGAGGGCCAGCACCAGCACCAGCTTGCCAACCTCGGATGGCTGGAAGGTGCGCTCGCCGAAGGCGATCCAGCTCTGGGCACCCTCGCTCACCAGGCCAATCACCAGCACCGCCGCCAGCAGGCCGACCATGGCGATATAGATCGGTCGGGCTAGGCTGGAGAGCAGCCGGTAGTCGAAGAGCGTCATTGTTAGCATCACCACCAGGCCGATGATGATGTAGACAATCTGGCGTGGGAAAATCGTGCGCAGGGGCGCGCCGTTTACCGTCACGGCGGTGAGCGTGGCGCTGTAGAGAGCCACCACTCCGATGATCAGCAGCACGGCGACGCAGACGAGCAGCGGCCAGTTGTAGTCGCGCCAGCGACGTAATTCCATAGGGAGTGCTGAGTATGAGTGCTAAGTATTAAGTGCTGAGTGCTGAGTGAGAGTCTCAGCACTCAACACTCAACGCTCAACGCTACTCGTAGATCCAGGCATCGGTGGCGCGGCCCCAGTCGGCGATCAGCTCAGCGGCGCTAAAGAAGATCGCCGTCTCGCGCTCGCCGCTCTCGGGCGAGTCCGAGGCGTGGATCAAGTTGCGGCCGATCTCCACGCCGAAGTCGCCACGGATGGTGCCGGGGGCAGCCTTGGCCGGGTTTGTCGCGCCCACCATTGTGCGAATCATCTCAACAGTGCCAGCCTTGCCTGCCACCACGAGCACCACCACCGGAGCCGAGGTGATGTAGCTGACCAGCCCGTTAAAGAAGGGCTTCCCTTCGTGCTCGCCGTAGTGCTTGCGGGCCAGAGACTCATCGACCTGCATGAGCTTGAGACCCTGAATCTTCAGGCCGCGCTGCTCGATCCGGCTGATGATCGGGCCGATGAGGCCACGCTGTACGGCGTCGGGCTTGAGGATAATCAGTGCGCGTTCCATATGGATCCCTTCGAATTGCAAATTGCAGATTGTAGATTGCAGACGCCAGGGCGCAGTATACCACAAGCGATCAGGTGCCCCGAAGATGAAATTGGCGCTGGCACGCCCCGTGCGCCAGCGCCAATCTGCAATCTACAATTTGCAATCTGCGATCTAGATCGGCACCGCCTCGCTGATTCGTTTGGCGGCGCGGCGCATCTCCATCTTCACCAGCCCGAAGTTTACGATACGCTGGGTGATCACCACCAGGATCAGCTCTTTGGCCTCAAGGAGCAGAATAGACCCATCCTTCGCATCGATGATCGAGTCTACGAGCGTTCCCACGCCGATCCGCTTTGTCGCCTTATCGATCTCGCCAAAGACCGCTGCCGACATCGCCCCAAGGATCTCGGCGTCTTCCTCATCGAGCAGGGTGCTCGCGACCACAAGGCCATCTTTACCGACCAGGAGGCTCCCGATCACCCCATCGACACGGATTAGGTCTTCAACGATTCGACGCATAAGCTGACCTTTCGTTATTTCCACAGGCGCATTCATCATGTGTACTCCACGTTGTTCGCCGAGCGAATGTGCCGGCAGATGTCTAGCCGCCAAAGGTATGGTTGTACGCAGCAATCGCATCCCGCAGGCGGCCCTGCTTCGAGAAGGCGTCGCCAAGCACGCGGTAGAGCTGGTTTTCGGTCGCCTTGTCGTCCACCGTACCGATAAGCTCCTGTACCTCCTCAGCGATCTCATCGAGCGCCTGCGCATTCCGAATGAGATACTTGTAGCTATACGCCATGAGATCAGCCCTACCTGTCTGCGCGCAGAGTCGGGCCAGCGACATCGCCATCCCGTAGTTATCTGGCTCGACCTCCATCTGCGTCAGGTACTCATCCAGGTTCTCGTCGCCGGTAGGCATGAAGGAGCCGAAGTTCTGGCGCGACACTGGGCGCGCTATCGGGCCAGTTCGGCCATAGTCGCGACGACCGATTCGGTCGCTGCCTGCACGAGAGGCCGCCTCACGTCGCGCATAGAGATCCTCGCGTGCGCCGCTGGTGCGTTCTCGACGGGTGGAGCGGTCGTTATCATCGCGCGGGCGGGCGGGCGGGGCTTCCCTCCGGGCGGGTGGCGCTTCCCTCCGGGCGCTCTGACGCGCCTGCTCACGCTCGCTCCGTGGTGGGAGTACGACGCGGGCCGGCGAGTCGCTCTTCTCGCGAGGTGCCGGGGCCTTGGGTGCGGGGGGCGTCGCAGGCAGACTCGCTGCGGGAGCGGGTGCCGCTACAGGTGCTGGCATATCCCAGATATCATCTAGCTTATCTAGCGGCTCCGGCGTGAAGGTTGAGTCCTCTACGGGCGGCGGCGGCGGCGGCTCCTCGACGCGGGGGGCCGTGCGAACCGCTTTCTCAATCGGGCGCTCCTCTGCCACATCAAAGCTAAACGGGTCGTCGGCAGTATCGACGGGGGGCTCGGGGGCGATCTCCGCCACGCTGAGCGCCGCGATCTCCTCGGGCGACAGCCCAAGCTCTTCCAGCGAGAATGGCATCAGCTCCGGCTCTGCCTCTGGCGACGCAGCCGCAGGGGGCTCCTGCTCTGGCACGCCGTTTAGCAGCGCGATCTCCTCGGGCGACAGCCCGAGCTCTTCCAGCGAGAATGGCTTCAGCTCCGGCTCTGCCTCTGGTGTTGCAGCTGCGGGGGGCTCCTGCTCTATTGGGCCATTCAGCAGTGCGATCTCCTCGGGCGACAGCCCGAGCTCTTCCAGCGAGAATGGTTTCAGCTCCGGCTCTGCCGACGCTGCGGGCGATGGCACATCCTCAGACAGGCCGAGATTTGCGATCTCGTCGGGGGACAGGCCGAGATCTTCCAGGGAGAACGGCGTCAGCTCCTGCTCGGCTGGCGCAGGGGGCGGCGTAGGAGTGGGCGCAGGGGGTGGCGCAGGAGCTGACGGCACATCCTCAGAGAGGCCGAGGGCCGCGATCTCCTCCGGCGACAATCCCAACTCCTCTAGCGAGAACGGCGTCAGCTCCGGCTCAACATCAGAGTCGGCGACGGAGAAGGCGGGGGGAGCGTCAACGGGTGCCTCAAAGTCGGCGATCTCCTCGTACTCCTCATCCGACTCAGTCTCTTCCATATCGATGACCTCATCACCGTCGCGGATCTCGATCCCGGCGCGGTGCAGGGTCCATCCAATCTCTTCGATCCGCTCAGCCTCAGTCTCTGGATCCTCCACCACGCCGATGATATCAGTCAGATCGACAAATCCCTGGCGTTGACCGAGGCTGATCAGCGTATCAAGGGCTTGGTCTCCCGTGACAACCTTCGGCTCAGGCGTTGCGGCAGGCGATGACGCTGATCCGCTCGGCTTGCCGATGAACGTCTCCAGTTCGCCAAGGTCGAGGCCGGCTAGCTCATCATCGGTCAGGTCGAGCTCACGGTTGTTCGCATAGGATGGTGGGCCTGATTCGATATCACCAAGGCCCAGGTCATCAAGAGAGAATGGCTCGACATCCGCTACTGCATCGTCGATGGTCGGTGACTCTGATGTTGGCGTAGATTCTTCCGTGTCAAAGTCAAACTCATCAAATGAGAATGGCTCGACATCTGCTACACCACCATCTGCTGAGGTGGTATCGATGCTGGCCGGTGTGTCGGCCATGTCAAAGTCAAACACATCAACATTGTCCATCGAAGCGTCGGGCTGAGACGTGGGCTCGGTAGAAGATGTCTGCTCTAGGCTCGCGATCTCGTCGGGGGACAGGCCGAGATCTTCGAGCGAGAACGGGGTAAGCTCTGGCTCTGCCTCCGGCTCTGGCTCTGTAGGCACAACGGGCTCGTCTGCCATTCCCAGTGTCGCAATCTCCTCCGGCGACAACCCCAGATCCTCCAGGGAGAACGGGGTAAGCTCTGGCTCTGCCTCCGGCTCTGGCTCTGTAGGCACAACGGGCTCGTCTGTCATGCCCAGTGTCGCAATCTCCTCCGGCGACAACCCCAGATCCTCCAGGGAGAACGGGGTAAGCTCTGGCTCTGCCTCCGGCTCCGCAGGCACGGGCACAAGGGGCTCGTCCACGCTGTTGAGCGCGGCGATCTCGTCGGGGGACAGGCCGAGATCTTCGAGCGAGAACGGGGTGAGTTCCGGCTCTGGTTCTGGCTCTGCCTCCGGCTCCGCAGGCACGGGCGTAACTAGCTCGTCCGCCGTGTTGAGCGCGGCGATCTCGTCGGGGGACAGGCCAAGATCATCGAGCGAGAACGGGGTGAGCTCTGGCTCCTCACCCTCAGACCAGCCTGGTACAATCGTATCGCCAGTGGACGCCGTAGCCGCATACTCGTCTGCCGCGCTCAGCGCGGCGATCTCATCGGGCGACAGCCCGAGATCCTCGAACGAGAACGGCGTCAGTTCGACCTCACCAGCCGCCTCAGTTACTTCGGGCGCATCAGGTGTAGGTGCGACACCCTCCTTCGGCAAGCGGAACCCACCAGCAAATCGATCCGAGTGGCTGCCATCGCTATCGTGTAGCAGCACATCGTCATTGTCATTTGAGAAGTAGGCGGCAGCCTCATCGTCATCAATCGAGACCGGCGGCAGGGGCGGCGGCTCCTCTTTGGGCAACTCACTGGCGCGCTGCTTCAGCTTCGAGAAGATCGAACCGCTCGGCGGATCGGCGCGGCTATCGGTGCGCAGGAAGTCGGTGCGCGGCTTAGAGGCGGGCTGCTGCCAGCTATAGCCGCCTGTCTCCGAGCTATCGTCAGGATCAAGCGGGGGCATGGGCAGATCGCGTGAGGGAGGAGACACCGGCCCATCATCAATTGAGAAGGGCTGGAGCGACGGCGGAAGCGACCCGCCGCCGGAGCCGTAGTCGTCGACTGCGCTGAGATCAAGATCATCGAGCGAGAAGGGCTGGAGCCCGCTCATATCGCTGTCGAACTCGTCGCCCTCGGCGGCCTCTGCATCATCGCTGGATGACCAATCGAACGGTGCGAGGCCAGCCATACTACTCGGCTGCTCATCACCTGCTGATTCGGAATCGGGCTCATCAAACGAGAAGGGCTCAGGCGACTGCTCAGGCGTCTCAATCTCGGACGCCGCATTCAGCTGGGCAACCTCATCGAGCGAGAGTCCAAGATCATCCATGGAGAATGGGAGTATCTCGGGCTCGGCGGCCTCGGGCTCGGACGCGGCATCCAGCTGGGCTACCTCGTCCTCGGAGAGGCCCAGGTCGGCCAGGGAGAAGGGCGTCATCTCGGGCTCGGCGGCCTCAGGCTCGGACGCGGCATCCAGCTGGGCGACCTCGTCCTCGGAGAGGCCCAGGTCGGCCAGGGAGAAGGGCGTCATCTCGGGCTCGGCGGCCTCGGGCTCGGACGCGGCATCCAGCTGGGCGACCTCGTCCTCAGAGAGGCCCAGGTCGGCCAGAGAGAAGGGCGTCATCTCGGGCTCGGCGGCCTCGGGCTCGGACGCGGCATCCAGCTGGGCGACCTCATCCTCGGAGAGGCCCAGGTCGGCCAGAGAGAAGGGCGTCATCTCGGGCTCGGCGGCCTCGGGCTCCGGCTCAGATCCTATAGGCTCAGACGCCTGCGAGGTGCCAGACAGGTCATCGAAGCTAAACGGCGTAATACCGCTCGACGAGTCGATATCAACGCCGCCGCTATCGCTGATCGGCGAGGAGAGGGCGAGCAAATTCGCTAAAAAGTCGTCGTTATCGTCGATGCGGGAGGGCGAGGAAGGGCGAGGTGTATCAACAGGCTCACCCCAGCCGCTGAGGAAATCGTCACCATCGCTAAGAGCGGGCGTGCTTGCAGCGATAGATGCCGCCATCTGCTCGTGCGCCTGGTGCTCCTGCTCCTGGCGGGCGCGCTGCTCCTGCCACGCCTGCTCATCCCACGAGCTGATATCGAGGTCCGGGGCGGAGAGATCAGGCATCACCTCAAAGAGCGCGCGGGCCACATGCTGGTATGGCTCAAGCTGCTGAGCGAAGCGCCAGTAGGGCTCGCCGCTCGCATCGCCGGCGGCCTGACGGATATAGCCAAGGATGAGGTTCGCCTTCAGCACATCGGGGCGCTCGGCGAGGATCTCCTCACAGATCTCAGCGGCCGAGTCCGTCTGCCCATCCCGCCACAGCGACTCGGCGAGGCCAACCCGCGCATCGAAGCGCTCGGGGTACTCGTCGATCACGCTGCGGAACTCCTGGATCGCCTGGGGCAGCATATGGCCCTTGGCGTAGAGGCGGGCGAGGCCGGGGCGGCTGAGGCGAAGGGTGGCACCATCCGCTCCCCAGACATCGGTGTAGAGGCGTAGGAGCTGAGATCGCAGCTCGGGCATATCGGGGCGAACCTCAAGCGCCTGCTCAAACTCGCTCACAGCAAGATCGAGCCTGCTCTGCCGCTCGTAGGTGATGCCGAGGCCAACGTGGGCGGGGATATTCTCCGGGTCAGAGTGTAGCACACGGCTAAACGCCGCCTCAGCCTGGTCGAACTGGCGTCCAGCCAGATACGCCTCGCCAAGAATGCGGTGGGCCTCGAGGTTCTCAGGGAAGTATTCGAGGATGTGCTGGGCCACACCGATCGCCTGCTCAACCTTGTTTACCTCAAGGAAGCTGCGGGCTTGATCATATGCGGCTTGCAGGCTCATTGTAGCCATCCTGGCTCCTCCTGCTGTCGCGTACAGAGCGGCGGGGGTGAGAAGAGTTTACAGTGCTGCGGGCGGTACGGAATGCACGCAGATCCGCCCTACATAATGTGTAAAGTATAAGTCTATTATAGTGTTGGTGTCAAGAGGTTAGGTTGCGTTTTCTTGCTTAGAATACGCCTGCGCTATGGGAAAATGGTTTACTGGCAGTGCAGTAATAGCGCAATGTTCGGCGGAGCCGTTAGAAAAACAATGTTGTCAGGGAGGGGCACTAGGAGAATAATCACTTACACGTTGTGCCTTCACCGAAAGAACCAGAAGGTTGCTACAGAATACGACAGTGTGTTGTAGCTATCTATACAGAACAGATGTTTCTGCGCGACATTACAACAAAACACCTGATAACCATTGTATCAGACTGTCGTTGCAGCGCAATAACGAGGGCAGATTTCGGCGATCAACATGAAACAAGCCGGCGGTATTCCGCCGGCTTGTTTGCTCTGGTCGGGGCGACTGGATTTGAACCAGCGACCTCCTGAACCCCATTCAGGTGCGCTACCGGTCTGCGCTACGCCCCGAGCAACAGGGTGATTATAGCGCGTCGGGGCCGATCAGTCAAACATCAGGGTCACGCCAGATCATGGATGCGTACATCCCGAGGATCGCGCCGAAGAAGAGCCCGCCGCCGCCCCAGATCAGCACGGTGCGAACGAGCATGATGGACCAGCCGGCGGCATCGGTGGGCAGCGCGCCCTCGGCCATGGTGATCACGACCGTGAAGATCGCCCCGAGGAAGATCGCCACTGCGGCCAGGACGAGCGCGCCTCGGGTGGCCCAGTGCCTCAGGCGCTGTGAAGATGGGTTCATAGGGGGGAATCCTCTGGTGGCGCAAGGGGCAGCTCGATCACGAAGCGCGCCCCCGGGCTGTGGCGATCATCAAGGTAGGCCACGCCGCTGTGATTGGTGGCGATCTCGCGCACAATGGGCAGGCCGAGGCCAGAGCTGCCGGGGCTGTTGCCGCGCACCCCGCGCTCCCAGATCTGCTCGCGCAGCGCGGGCGACACGCCCGGCCCGCTGTCGGCGACGCTTAGGCGCGCTATGTCCTTCTCCCGCGTGACGATGAGATCCACCGAGCCGCCGGGCGGGGTGACCCGCATGGCGTTGTCGAGCAGGTTGAGCAGAGCCTGCTTGAGCCGGTCGTGGTCGCCAGACACCCCGATCTCGCCATCGGCGGCGCAGCTAAGGGTGAGCCCGGCGCGCCGGGCGCGGCCGGAGAGCAGGGTGCAGATCTCATCGGCGAGGGGGGCCAGGCGCACATAGCTGCGACGGGGGAGACGGAGGTGGCTATCATCTGGCGGGCGCAGCAGATCGTCGACCAGGCGCGCGAGGCGGTGGGTCTCGGCGTCGAGGGTCGTCAGCGCTGGCTGCTGCTCGGCCGGGCTGCTATCGATCAGGTTCTCCAGCACCGCGCTGATCGCCGTGAGGGGTGTGCGTAGATCGTGGGAGACGCTGCGGTAGAAGCGTGAGCGGGACTGCTCTAGCTCGTCGATGCGGGCAGTGTAGGCTCGCAGGCCGCCCTCCAGTGCGTCGAGGCTTGCCGCAAGCTGTCTGATCTCGTCGCGCTGCGGCTGGCCGGGTCGACGCAGGTTCGTGTCGAACTCGCAGGCCAGGCGCTCGGCGCGGCGGCTCTGGCGCAGGATGGGCCGGGCGATCGAGCGGGCGACCAGCAGGCTCGACAGAGCCATCGCCACACCGGCGATGAGCGCGGCCTGGAGCGTTAGGGCGCGCAGGCTGTCGAGCAGGCGCGCGTCCTCGGCGGTGCTCAGCGAGAGCTCCACCACGCCGATTACGTGTCCGCCAGATGAGATCGCCCGCGCCGCGTAGCTGCGGTCGGCGGCCTGCGAAGCGGGGAGTGGAAAAGAGGGTCGCACCAGAGCCAGGGCCGGGCGGCTCGGGAAAGGGCCGAGGGACGGGTCGCCGGAGAGCAGCGCGCCGTCGGTGGAGAAGAGTCGGGCGGCGGTGCCGGGGGGGAGCAGCTCGCGACCGACGCCGCCCGCCGCGAGGCCCTGGAGCGCCTGCGGCGAGTCGGCCAGCTCGCCGATCAGGGCCGCATAGATCTCGACCTGGGCGGCGAGCGCCTGGGCGCGCTGGCTGGCGAGGTAGCTGCCTGTCAGGGTGACGAGCCCCGCACCCAGGAGCAGCAGCCCGACAAGTGTCAGCAGCAGGTAGGTCAGGCTGAGGCGGAGGGTGAGGGGCATGTGAATGTTGAGTGTTGAATGTTGAATGTTGAATACGAAAAGACGCAATACCGCAGAAGTAACGCTGTCACCCTGAGCGAAGCGAAGGGTCCCGGCCGGGATTCTTCGCTTCGCTCAGAATGACAAGCTCTCCCACAGCGCCACTTATGCGGTATTGCGAAAAGACTCTATTCAACATTCAACATTCAACATTCGCTTAGGCGCGTTGGGACATGGGTGTGTAGTGTACATCCATCGGCCCAGTGTACTCTGCCTCGGGGCGGATGAGGCGGTTGTCGCTGTACTGCTCGTAGACGTGGGCCGTCCAGCCGGCGATGCGGCTCATCGCGAAGATCGGGGTGAACAGGTCGATCGGGATGCCCAGCGTGTAGTAGACCGAGGCCGAGTAGAAGTCCACATTTACCGGCAGCGACCGCTCCGCCTGCACGATCTTGCGGATGCGCTCGCTCATCTCGTACCAGCGCATGTTGCCGGTAGAATCCGCCAGATCCTTGGCCAGGCGTTGGAGCCACGGTGCGCGCGGGTCATCGGCCTTGTAGATGCGGTGGCCAAAGCCCATGATCTTACGCTTGGTCGCAAAGGCAGCCTGCAGATACTCATCGACCCGGTCGAGATCACCGATCTCCTCTAGCATACGCATCACCAGCTCGTTGGCCCCGCCGTGGAGCGATCCCTTGAGCGTGCCGATCGCCGAGACGATCGCGCTGTGCATGTCGGAGAGGGTCGATGCGGTGACGCGTGCGGCGAAGGTGCTCGCGTTCAGGCCGTGGTCGGCGTGGAGGATGAGGGCGATGTCGAGGACGCGTGCGGCGGTTGCCGATGGCTCTTTGCCGGTGAGCATGTACAGGAAGTTCGCGGCGTGGCCCAGTTCAGTGCTGGGCGCGATTGGCCAGAGCCCATTGCGAATACGATCCCAGGCGGCGGTGATCGTCGGCAGCGCGGCGGTTAGGCGAACCGCCTTGTTGAGATTGGCATCCAGCGAGTTATCCAGCACCTGAGGGTCGTAGGACGCGAGAACCGACACACAGGTGCGCAGCACGTCCATCACTTTGGTGTGCTTGGGCAGCGCCAGCATCACCGAGATTACCTCATTGGGGATCTGCCGGTTAAGCGCAAACTTGCGCTGAATGCTCGCGAGCTGTGCGGCGCTCGGCAGCTTGCCGTACCAGAGCAGCGCCGTCGTCTCCTCAAAGGTAGACTTCTCCGCCAGCTCGTTGACATCGATGCCGCGGTAGAACAGGTGGCCATTGAGCCCATCGATCAGGCTGATCGCCGTCTGCGCGGCGACGATTCCCTCAAGACCCTTGGCAGACGTGGACATGAGCCTTCATCCTTTCCTCACAGTAGGGCCGCCATGGCCAACAGCACGCTACGCCGCGCTCAGCGCACCGCATTGTGCTCAACTGTAAGGGGGGACAGGAGTCAGGAGTCAGGAGTCAGGGGACGATTCTGAACTCGCTTCCCTGGGTGATCGCGAATACTGTGAATGTACCTGCCTGTCCCCTGTCCCCTATCCCCTCGTTCTAGCCGATCACCATACAGGTGACAGTGCGTTTGATCCCCTCGACGCTGTGGATCTCGCTCATCACGAGGCGGCCAATATTGCGGGGGTCAGGGGTCTGAACTGTGGCAATGATATCGTAGGGGCCAGTTACCGCATCGACCGCTGTCATCCCGGCGAGGGCGCGCAGCGCGGCTAGAACGTCTGCGACCCGACCTGACTCTGCCTCAATCAGCACGTACGCTTTTGCTTCCATGTGTGCCTCCCCATTGAGATTCCACAGGGTTTCGAAACAGCCTATATCAACATCACACGCTGCTCGGCGCAGCGGCGCTGTCGCCGAGCAGATTGGTCACAAATGCCGTTGTCCCGCTCACCAGATCGGCGGCGGGCAGGTGCTCCATATGCGCGATCAGGGCGCTGCCGACGATCGCGCCATCGGCGATACGGGCGACCTCGGCCACGTGAGCGGCGCTGCTAATGCCGAAGCCGACGACCAGCGGCAGGTCGCTGAACTTGCGCACACGCTCCAGCACGGCGCCGAGGTTGGCCGACAGGCTGGCCCGCGCGCCGGTGATGCCGGTGAGCGAGACGACATAGATGAAGCCGCTGGCCTTTGCGGCGATCTCGGCGATCCGCTCATCGGGGGTGGTGGGGGCGACAAACATGATCAGGTCGAGCCCGTGGGCTTCTGATGCGGCGTGAAGCTCGGCGGACTCCTCGGGCGGCATGTCGGGGATGATCCAGCCGTCGCCACCGGCGGCGGCCAGGTCGGCGCATGCCCGAGCGACGCCGTAGCGGATCAGGGGGTTGTAGTAGCCCATCAGCAGCAGGGGGGCCTGCACGCCGCGCTCGCGCAGGGCCGACACCGTCTCGATACAGGCGACGAGGTTGATCCCGTTCTCCAGGGCGCGCTGGGTAGCCCGCTGGATTGTTGCCCCATCGGCGAGCGGGTCGGAGAAGGGCATGCCTAGCTCGAAGAGGCTGGCCCCGGCGGCCTCAAGGGCAGGCACCAGATCCAGGGTGCTCTCGCGCTCGGGGAATCCCACCGTTAGGTAGGGCATCAGGGCCACGCGGCCCTCGCCCCGTAAGCGGGCGAATGTCTCGGCGATGCGGCTCATTAGGGTACTCCGGAGGTGAGTGCTGTGAGCGGCATCATACCATAGGAGCGGCGAATAACCAACGGCGACCGACCGCTGGCCGCTGAGGGCTGATCGCTGACCGTTGACAACCGGCAATTGCTTCTTATACCAAAATACACCCCGTTGCGTGATATAATGTGCGCACAGCGAACCCCCTCAAGGAGCATTTGATGGCAGCAGGCAAGATACTCGCCGGGCAGATGCAGGTCGTCCGCTCGTGGATCGACCGCCACCCAACTCTCTGGCGCTGGCTGAAGGTGCTGCGCCTGGGTCTATTCCAGTTTGGCATGGGCCTCTCGCTGGCACCGATCACCGGCACGCTCAACCGGGTGCTGATCGACGAGCTGCGCATCCCGGCGGCGGCGGTGGGCTTCCTGCTGGCCATCCACTACTTTGTCTCGCCAGCCCGCGCCCTGATCGGATTCCAGTCCGACGTAGACCGGGCCGGGGGCAGGTGGCGCACGCCCTATCTGGTGTTCGGCGCAATGCTGACCTACGGCGGTCTGGCCACGGCTCCCTTCACTCTCATCCTGCTCAGCGGCCAGGGGACGATTGGCTTCTGGCCAGCGATGCTCTTCTGTGGCCTGATCTTTCTGGGCTACGGCATCGGGGTGAATATCGTCGAGACGATCTACCTGGCGATGGTGAGCGACGTCACGCCCGCTAAGGAGCGCGGCCAGGTGCTGGGGGTGCTCTGGGTGATGCTGGTGATGGGCACGATCGTTAGCTCGGTGGTGATCGGCCAGCTGCTGCTGCACTACAGCGCCTACCGGCTCATCCAGGTGATGCAGGCATCGGCGGTGATCTTTATCGCGCTGACCTTTGTGTCTCTGTATGGGCAGGAGCGCCTGAAGCCGAATGGCGAGCTGGTGGATGTGGCCGAGCCGGTGCGCGTGCGCGAGAGCCTGGGCCAGTCGCTGCGCATGCTGGCGGCGCAGGTGCCGCTGCGCAACCTGTTCATCGTGCTCTTCGTGGCCACCCTCGGCTTCGCCACCCACGATGTGCTGCTGGAGCCTTACGGCGGCCAGGTGCTCAAGATGTCGATCACAGAGACCTCGCAGCTCACGGCGCTGTGGGGCGTGGGTATGCTTGTCTCGATCGCCCTGGCGGGCTGGGCGCTCTGGAAGGGCCGATCCTCGGTGCTGCTGATCACGATGGGCTGCCTGCTAGGCGCGGCCGGCTTCCTCACCGTATCGCTGTCCAGCGGCGAGTCGCTGGCGAACCTGTTCCGCGTCGGCGTTGTCCTGATCGGCATGGGGCGCGGCATGTTCATCGTTGGCGCCCTGGCCCTGGTGATGTCGCTGGTAGACAAGAACCATGCTGGGCTGTTTATCGGCCTGTGGGGCATCACTCAGGCTCTGGCCCAGGGCTTCGGCACCATCGGCGGCGGCTTGGCCCGCGACGTTGTCCAGCAGCTCACTGGCCAGGTGGCCCTCGGCTACACGTTGGTTTACTTCACCTCCCTCGGACTGCTCATCTTGGCATCGCTGCTCCTTCTCGTGCTGCGCATCGGCCGTCAGATCCGCAGCGGCGCCGTCCGCTCGCCCTGGGCCGGGCTGGAGCAGATCAACGCCGACCAGATTATTTTCTAAAGGCTGGCACGCGCAGCGTGCCAGCCTTTAGAAAGGCTTTTAGGGAGGGCAGCCTCTCCCTACCCCTCGCCGCCCCAAGAATCCCCCTTCGACACGTTCAAAAAGTGCTATGCTAAACGGCGATAGGCGCCTGTCTATCGCCGTGCCCGTCCTGTCAGCAGAGGAGTAGACGTACGCATGGAGATCAAGGACAGGACCGACCACGATCCGGCGACCGATATCCTGCTGGTAGACGCCTACATGCGCTGGGCGCTTATGGCCGCAGAGGAGGTCGTCGGCAAGAACGGACTCGCCGTTGTGCTGCGCCAGTCTGGCCTGGAGCAGTTTGTCGGCAACTACCCGCCTGAGCAGCTGAAGGTCACTACCGGCCTGACCCTGACCCACTATGCGGCGCTCAACGCGGGGTTGCTGAACTTCTTCGGCCGGGCCGCCCGCAGTATGTCCCTGCGCATCGGTCGCCAGTCGGCGCGCTACGCGATCGAGCATCAAGGTGCGCTCTTCGGCACGGCGGCCCTGCTCGCCTCCAAGGTGCTTCCGATGTCCACCCAGATCAAGATGGGCCTCTCGGCTATGCAGGCCGGGTTCCGTCGGCTCAGCCAGACTGTCGGCCAGGATCGCCACATGGAGCTTGAGGATCGCGGTGAGACCTGGGCCTACCTGGACTATGATGACCCGACGAGTGCGGGGAAATCCTCCGACGAGCCGATTGGCTGGGTCCAGACCGGGGCGATCCAGGAGGCGCTGCGCTGGCAGATCGGTAAGGACTTTGATGTTGAGCAGGTGGCCTGCCGCTCGATGGGTGCTCCCGCCTCAATCTGGCTGGTGAATAAGACGCCGAAGATGCCCACCGCGTGAGGGAACAGGGCACTGGGGACAGGGGACAGGCATCACAAGGCCACACTCCTCTGCCCTGTACGCTGTACCCTGTACGCTGTACCCTGTACCCTGAAGGAGAGTGTCATGGCTGACCTGACCCCCGACCAGATTTTCGATCTGCTAAACCGACCCGGCCCGCTCTGGCTGGTGGGCGCGAACCTGTCCGGCGCGAACCTGTCTGGCGCGAACTTGAGCAACGCGAACCTGAGCGAGGCTAACCTTGTCGGTACACGCCTGAGCGACGCGAACCTCTACCGCGCTGACCTGAGCGTGACCGAGCTGGGTGGCGCGAACTTGAGCTGGGCTAACCTGCGCGAGGCTCGTCTGGGCTGGGCGCAACTGGTGCGGGCCGACCTGAGCGATGCTGACCTGCGAAAGAGTGATCTGGCCTGGGCTAACCTGGAGTTCGCCAACCTGACCGGGGCGAACCTGCGCGGGGCGAACCTGGGCGCGGCCGACTTCAGCGGGGCCAATCTCTACGGGGCCAACCTGAGCCTCTGCAACCTGAGCGGCGTGGACCTGCGCGACACGATTATGATCGGGGCGAACCTGAGCGAGGCCCAGCTTCGCGAGGCCCAGCTGGTGAACCTGGGCGGCGCGAATCTGTCGGGGGCGAACCTGAACAAGGTCAGCCTGGCCGGGGCAAGCATGGCCGGGGTGAACCTGAGCGGGGCCAGCCTACTCAGCGCCACCCTGCGCGAGGCGACCCTGAGCGACGCCAACTTTATCGGGGCGAACCTCTACGAGGCGAACTTGAGCGATGCCACCTTGCGCGGGGCCGACCTGAGCGAGGCGAACCTGAGCGGGGCCTACCTGAGCGGGGCCAACCTTGAGGGCGCGATCATGACCAGGGCCAACCTGAGCCGGGCCAACCTGAGCGGCTGCAACCTGCGCGGCGCCCAGCTCGCCGGCTGCGTCCTGCGCGAGGCCAGCCTCGCCGACGCCGACCTGACCGGCGCGGATCTCTCCGGCGCGGACCTGAGCGAGTGCGACATGACCGGCGCGGTCGGGTACGCCGCATAGCCGCCCTGCCAGGTAGAGACGCCCCGCCGGGGCGTCTCTACCTAGTCATTTAATCCGCCGCCGCCCGGCGCACCTCCTCAGGAAAGAGGATCTTGCGCAGGAAGTCGCCTGTGTGCGATCCCTCCGCCACCGCCACGTCCTCGGGGGTGCCGGTGGCCACCACGTAGCCGCCGCCATCCCCGCCCTCCGGCCCCATGTCCACAACCCAGTCTGCCGTCTTGATCACATCCAGGTTGTGCTCGATCACGATCACCGTGTTGCCTGCGTCCACCAGGCGGTGGAGCACGTGCAGCAGGTGCTGCACATCGGCGAAGTGCAGGCCGGTGGTCGGCTCGTCGAGGATGTAGATTGTGCGCCCGGTGGCCACGCGGGCCAATTCCTTGGCCAGCTTCACGCGCTGGGCCTCGCCGCCCGAGAGGGTGGTGGCCGGCTGGCCGAGCTTGATGTAGTCTAGCCCCACATCGTGCAGCGTCTGCAGGATGCGCCTGACCCTGGGCACATTGTCGAAGAAATCCAGGGCCGTCTGCACGTCCATATCGAGGATCTCAGAGATCGACTTGCCCTTATACTTCACCTGGAGCGTCTCGCGGTTGTAGCGCTTGCCCTTGCACTCGTCGCAGCGCACCCAGACATCGGCGAGGAACTGCATGTCGATCTTAATCTCGCCGTTGCCCTCGCACGCCTCGCAGCGCCCGCCCTTCACATTGAAGCTGAAGCGGCCGGGCTCGTAGCCGCGCAGCTTGGCCTCGGCGGTCTCGGCGAAGAGCTGGCGCAGCATATCGAACAGCTTGACGTAGGTGGCCGGGTTGGATCGCGGCGTGCGTCCGATCGGCTGCTGGTCGATATCGATCACCTTATCGAGCTTGTCTATGCCGTGGAGGGCGCCGTGGGGGCCTGGCTTGAACTGGGCCTTGTTCAGGCGGTTGGCCAGGGCCGGGTAGAGCGTCTCGGTGATGAGCGACGACTTGCCGGAGCCGGAGACGCCGGTGACGGCGACGAAGGTGCCGAGCGGGAAGCGCACGCTCACGTCGCGCAGGTTGTTCAGGGTGACGCCCTCAATGCTGATCCAGTCCTTCTCGGCGGCGCGGCGCAAGCCGGGGATCGCGATCTCCATGCGGCCGCTGAGGTAGGCTCCGGTGAGCGAGGTGGGGTGCTGGGCCACGGTGTGTGGCGTGCCTGCAACCACCACCTCGCCGCCCTTCACCCCGGCGCCCGGCCCGAAGTCCACCATCCAGTCGGCGGCCTGCATCGTCTCCAGGTCGTGCTCGACCACCACCAGGGTATTGCCGAGGTCGCGCAGGCGCAGCAGCGAGCCGAGCAGCTTGCGGTTATCGCGCTGGTGCAGGCCGATGCTGGGCTCGTCGAGGATATACATTACGCCGACGAGGCCGGAGCCGATCTGCGAGGCCAGGCGGATGCGCTGGGCCTCGCCGCCCGAGAGGGTGGGCGCGGGGCGCTCCAGGGTCAGGTAGTGCAGGCCGACATTGCGCAGGAAGCTCAGGCGCTCGCGGATCTCCTTAAGCACATCGCCGACGATCTCTAGCTGGGTGGGGGTGAGGGCCGACAGCCGACCGCCGCCCATGCCCTCGGCCAGTTCCAGCGCCCAGGTATGCGCCTCGCCAATATTCTTGGAGCAGACCTCACGGATGCTCTCGCCATCAACCTTAACGGCCAGGCTCTGCGGGCGCAGGCGGGCACCGGCGCAGTCGGGGCAGGGCTGCTCGCTCATATACTGGGTGTAGTACTCGCGCTGCGAGTCGCTGCCAGTCTGCATAAAGCGGCGGCGGATCTCCGAGGCGATGCCCTCCCAGGGGCGGTAGAACTCACCGTGCCCGCCGCTCTCGTTCTCCCAGCTGAAGCGGATCTTCTGCTTGCCGCTGCCGAGGATCACCGCGTCGTGCTGCTGCTGGGTGAGATCATCCCAGGGCGTGTCAAGGTCGATCCCGTAGTGGGTGGCGATCGAGACCAGCGACTTGTGACCCCAGGAGTCCTTCTTCTTGCGCATCTCGCCCCAGTAGGTGATCGCGCCATCGTTGAGCGAGAGCGCGCCGTTGGGTACAAGCAGCGCCGGGTCGATCTCCAGGCGGGTGCCGAGACCGGTGCAGGTGGGGCAGGCTCCCTGGGGCGAGTTGAATGAGAACATCTGCGGCGACAGCTCCGGGAAGGAGATCCCGCAGGGCAGGCAGGTGTTGCTCTCGCTCATCAGCCAGTCTTCGGCGCCATCGCCCAGGATGCCAACGATGATCGTGCCCTCGCCGACGCGCAGGGCCTGCTCGACACTGTCGGTCAGCCGGGTGACAAAGCCGTCCCACTCGCTGCCCGCGCCGGAGACGGCGAAGCCCGCGCCGGGGCCGACCTCCAGGCTGTTCGCCTCGGCCTGCTGCCGGTCGGGCATGACCAGCCGGTCGATAATGACCTCGATCGTGTGCTTGACCTTCTTATTGAGCTTGATCTCCTCGTCGAGGCTGCGCACATCGCCATCGACGCGGACGCGGACGAAGCCCTCTGCCTTGGCCTCGACGAAGATATCCTTATACTCGCCCTTGCGCTGCGAGACCACCGGGGCCAGCACCATAAAGCGCACGCCTGCGGTCAGGCCGAGGATGCGATCGACCATCTGCTGGGCCGTCTGCGAGGCGACGGGGCGGCCGCACTGGTGGCAGTACTGCGTGCCAACGCGGGCGTAGAGCAGGCGCATATAGTCGTAGATCTCGGTGACGGTGCCGACCGTGGAGCGCGGGTTCTTCGATGCGCTCTTCTGCTCGATCGCGATCGCCGGCGAGAGGCCCTCGATCAGATCGACCTTGGGCTTCTCCATCTGGCCGAGGAACTGGCGGGCGTAGGACGAGAGGCTCTCGACATAGCGGCGCTGGCCCTCGGCGTAGAGCGTGTCGAAGGCCAGGGAGCTCTTGCCCGAGCCGCTCACCCCGGTGAGGACGATCAGCTTGTCGCGCGGAAGCTCGACATCGACGCCCTTGAGGTTATGCTCGCGCGCCCCTTTGATGCGGATCGTATCTTTTCCCATAGGTGCTCCTGGGCTAGGTCAATGCTGAGTGTTGAATGTTGAGTATAGCTCTGCGCTGGGGTTCAGCTTAGGCTGAAAAGCGGACGTAGTTGGCCCGCTTTGCGCCAGCTGTGCAGACGAAAGCGCCGCCAGCGAGCAGGTGCTTCGAGTGGCGGCGCAGTGTTGTTATGAAACAGCCGTGCTGTTAGTATACCATATCTACGGGCTGTTTGGCGACGAAGCCGCTACGATAAAATTCTTATCGGCTATCGGCTATCGGCTATCGGCTATCGGCTAT
>RYFE02000090.1 GCA_004138175.2 Chloroflexales bacterium ZM16-3
GGATGACCTGGCCGGCCTGCCCCGCCAGCCGTGCGCCCGACTCGACGCCCTTGGTACCTTCCTCAGTGACCAGGACGGCGGCGTTGGTGGCCTTCTGGATCTCCGAGAGGATCTCGCGCACCTGCTGGGTGGCACTCTTGGAGCGCTCGGCGAGGTCACGCACATGCTGGGCGACCACGGCGAAGCTGCGGCCCTGCTCGCCGGCGCGGGCGGCCTCAATGGCGGCGTTGAGCGCCAACAGGTTGCTCTGGTCGGCCAGCTCGCTGACGGTGGTGATGATCGAGCCGATGGCCTGGGTCTGCTCGGCCAGAGCCAGGATGGTCTCGGCGATGCTCTCGACACGGGTGCGGATCTGGCCCATGCCACTGACAGTCTCCTCGACGGCACCGGTGCCCTCGCGGGCGACGTTGAGCGCGGCCTGGCTATCGTGGGCGACCTGGGCGGCCTGCTGGGCGGTCTGCGAGGCGATCGCCTTAACCTCATCAATCGTGGTCGTGGTCTGGGTGAGAGCGGCGGACTGCTCGGCGGCGGAGGCGGCCTGCTGGGTGGTGGCGGCCATAATCTCAGCCGCCGCCGCCGCGATGTTCGCCGCCGCCTGCTGGGTCTGCGTGGTGATCTGGTGCAGCCCCTCGACCATCTTGTTCAGCGCGCGGCCGAGGACAGCCAGCTCGTCCTGCTGGGTGTCGGCGATGCTCAGCCGTGCGGTCAGGTTGCCACGGGCCACCTCGTCGGCGAAGGACGAGTAGGCGCGTACCATCTCCTCCAGGTACTCCTTGGCCACCTGCGTCTCGCTGGCGGCGCGCAGCTCCTCGTTCGCCCGGCGCTGCTCGTCGAGCTGCGTTCGGATCGTGCTCGCCATCTGGCTGAACGCCTCGGCCAGCCGGCCGACCTCATCGACGCCCTCGGGCAGCTCGTGGCTGTCATCAATGCGGCCCTGGGCCATGCCGTCCGCCGCGCGGGCGACCATGCCGAGCCGACGTGAGATACCGCTGGCTATCACCACCGAGGCGATCATGCTGAGCAGAATTGCTCCTAATGTCCCGCCGATCAGGGTGAGCCTTAGGGTGTTGGATGCCGCCAGCGACTCGGCCTGGCGCTGGGTGAGCTGCTGGTGCTCGCTCGCGTTGTAGTCGGCGATCTGGGCACGCATCTCGTCTAGTCGCTGCTTGCCTACGCCGCTGCTCACGCGGGAGTCCAGCTCCTCTATGGTCGCCTGGCCCGCTGTAACATCGCGGCGCAGCTGGATGAGCGGATCTAACACCTCATCGCGCCAGGCCCGCACCTTCTGGTCGAGGGCGTCAATGCCCGCGACCTCGTTGGTGTCCTGTCCATCGATCATCGCGCGCAGGGCGATGTAGGAGTCCTGGTAGGCTGCGTAGCCGGCGGTGTAGGGCTCAAGGAAGATCTCGTCGCCCGTCAGCAGGAAACCGCGCTCGCCGGTCTCCATGTTCACCAGCTGCAGCTCGATCTCGGCGTTCTGCTCGATGATCGCGTAGGTGGTGCGCACATCAGCCTCGCGGCTGAGGCTATCCTGGATTCCGAGATACGACATCGTCGAGACGGCGGTCATGATGGCTAGGACGAACACCACCACAAGCAGGATTTTATTGCGGATGCTAAGGTTGTTGAATCTGCTCATGACACGATATCCTCGTAATTACAATAGGCGCTGGTGGCGCAGTGCTCAGGCGGCATCAGGCGAAGACGAGTCCGACTGGATCGACTGAGCGACCGTCGCACACAGCTCGTAGGGCACGTCATCCTTGAACAGGTAGTCGCTCGCCCCAAGATCTATCGCCTGCTGCACACTGTTCACATTGTCGCGGTGCGTGAGCATCACCACCGGGATGGTCGATGTCGTGCGGTCGCGCTTGAGCCGACCGAGGATCTGGAACCCGTCGAGGGATGGCAGGTCAATGTCGAGCAGGATGAGCCGCGGCGGGCAAGCACATGCGGCCCGCCACCCGGCGGCTCCATCGGCAACAATATCGACGCTGTAGCCAACTCGCTCAAGCATCAGCCTGAATCGAACCGCCTGGCTCTGGCTGTCTTCGATGAGTAGAATGTCGCACATATGATTGCTCCAGGCTCAGAGGGCGGTGAACATATCACGCCCTAGAATAGGCATTACTCGACGGCCTCCGCGTTAATCGCCAGCCGAAGATCGGCCAGCAACAGATCAACGTCGAGGTGGAGGCTGAGCGATGAGTCGACACCGCGCACCCAGAGCTGCCCACGGCCCGCGTTGGCCGCAGGGGTTGGTGTGAGGGTGTCGGCCAGATGTCGTACCGCCACGACACTATCGGCAAGCAGGCCGGCGGTGATATCGCCAGCCTTGATCACCAGCAGCAGGCAGCCGGGCACCGGCGGCGCGGCGGGGATCTCAAGGAGCGGGCGCGGGTCGATGGCTGCGACCAACTGCCCGCGCACATTTGTCAGCCCGACGATAAAGGGCGGCGTGGCCGGGAGTGGCGCTACCGGAGGGAGGGGCATCACTTCGCGTACCGCTACAGCTGGCAGGCTGTAGCTCCCCCCCCCTAGTGTGAAGGTTAGCGTCGGCGTGCCAGACTCAGCCTTACCCGCCGTGTCGCTACGGGCGAGGTCGCGTGCGCGCGCCTCAAGCACCGACTGGGCGGTGGGGTCGCTGCGAAGCAGGTCTAGAAGCATCGGCGCCTCCCTTCATAAGTTGTAGGTCATCTTATCGAGCGCCGAACCTGATGCGGCTACTCTAGCACTCGGGGGCTACCGCAAGGGGTGTAGTCATGATCAGGTTGTTAGGGTCTCTTAACTTTTATTCATATCTAACATATACGCCAAGTATGATTTGTACATATCATACAAATAAGGAGAATATTCACGCTGATCTTATACCTGTGGCCAGCTATCGTTACCAGCACTATCACCAACGACAGCCAGCCATACGAAGGCTCATCACCACGGGCATGTCTCAAATTGGGACAACTCCTGCTTTACGGCATCGCCCCAAATCGAGAGAGCCACAGCTCTACAAAGAGACATATCGGGCTGTGGGGCTGCTGGGCTGTCGGGCAAGTGCAAAGCTAGATTGACGCATGCCTACTGAAGCTATGTCTGAGGCGTGAGGTGTGAAACTGCCGCCTCACGCCTTAGGCCATTAAGGCACGTATGATCAACAGTAATGAAATCTTATCTTAAAGAAAAGACTCCAGGAAGCCCTTGGCCCCAGTAAGGAAGGCGTCGCCCACCGCCCCGTCGGCGACGCGGTGGTCGAAGGTAAGCGAGAGGTAGCACATCGGCTTGATGGCGATGGCGTCGACGCCGCCCTGGCTGATCACCACTGGCCGCTTAACGATCGCGCCAACACCGAGGATGCCAGACTGGGGCTGGTTGATGATCGGCGTGGCGAACAGGCTGCCGGTCGTGCCGTGGTTGGTCAGCGTAAAGGTGCCGCCCTGGGTCTCGTCGGGCAGCAGCCGACGGCTGCGGGCGCGCTCGGCCAGGTCGCCCACCGCCCGCGCGAGGCCGAGCAGGTTCTTCTCATCGGCGTCGCGCAGCACCGGCACGATCAGCCCCTCGTCCAGCGCCACGGCCATGCCGATGTGCATGCGCCGGTGAACGGTGATGCCCTGCGGGCTGAAGCTGCCGTTCAGCACCGGGGCGGACTGAAGCCCAGCCAGCGTAGCCTGGATGAAGTAGGGCGTAAAGGTCAGCCGCACGCCCTGGGCCTCAAATGCGGCCCGGCTAGCGGCACGATGGGCCACGATCCGGCTCAGATCCACCTCGATCACGGCGGTGACGTGGGGTGCGGTGCGGACGGATCGCTCCATGTGCTCAGCGATCACCCGGCGCATCGGGCTCAGCGGGACAAGCTCGGAGTCGGGAGTCGGGAGTCGGGAGTCGGGAGTCGGGGTGAGCGCTGTGGTAAGCGTCTGCGGCCTGCGATTGATCTCCGGACTCTGTTCTCGGATCCCCGACTCCCGACTCCCGACTCCCGACTCCTGCGCAACCGCGCGCAGCACATCCTGCTTTGTCACCCGGCCGCCCTGCCCGCTGCCGGCGATCTGGGCCGGGTCGAGGCCGTGCTCGGCCACCAGCCGGGCCACTACCGGAGAGAGGAAGGCGTTTCTGCCATTTGCGGGTGCCTCTGGGGGCGTCGGCAAGGGCGTCGGTAGGGGTGTCTCGCGAGACGCCCCTACGGGCACCACCGCGCCATCCGCCGCGCCGACTCGGGCGAGCACCGTGCCGACCCGCACCGTCTCGCCCTCGGCGATGATCACCTCGATCAGCGTGCCAGACACTGGCGAGGGCACCTCCGTGTCCACCTTATCGGTCACAACTTCTAGCAGCGGCTCGTACTTCTGCACCATCTCGCCAGGCTGCTTCAGCCAGCGCCCGACGGTGCCCTCGGTGACGCTCTCGCCGAGCTGGGGCATTTTGATATCTGTGGTCATACGTATCGCCACTCCCTTAGGAAGGGGAGGGACAGGGAGGGCAATGCCCTCCCTGAAACCCTCCCTTTAGTAGGCTGCGAGGCGGCGCATGGCCGCGGCGATCTTGGCGGGGCTGGGCATGAAGGCGTCCTCAAGCGGCTTGGCGAAGGGCATGGCGGGCACATCGGGGCCGCCGAGGCGCATCACCGGG
Organism: Chloroflexales bacterium ZM16-3; assembly: GCA_004138175.2. GTDB lineage: Bacteria > Chloroflexota > Chloroflexia > Chloroflexales > Chloroflexaceae > Oscillochloris > Oscillochloris kuznetsovii. The sequence goes on from RYFE02000090.1 coordinate 4,621, forward strand.
GCGTCGAGATGCTCGAAGGCGTGCTCGCCGATCAGTGCCGCGATCTCGCCGCCGAATCCGCCGGTCAGGTTGTCCTCGTGGACGACCAGGGCCTTGCTGGTGCGGCGGACGCTGGCGAGGATCGCCCCGGTGTCCAGCGGCCGCAGCGTGCGCAGGTCAACCACCTCAACGCTCACACCCTCGGTGGCGAGCAGTCGGGCGGCCTCCATACAGTAGTGGAGCATCAGTCCATAGGCAAAGACGCTCAGGTCCTCGCCGGGCCGCTTCACATCGGCCTCGCCTATCGGCACGCGGTAGTCGTCGTCGGGCACGACGCCCTTGATCAGGCGGTAGGTCTTCTTATGCTCCAGGAAGAGCACCGGGTTGGGGTTCTCAATGGCGCTCTTGAGCAGCCCCTTCGCGTCATATGGTGTGGCGGGGGCCACCACCTTTAGCCCAGGGACGTGGGCGAAGAACGCCTCGATGCTCTGGCTATGGTAGAGCGCGCCGTGGATGCCGCCGCCGTAGGGCGCTCGGATCACCAGCGGCATCGTCCAGTCGCCGTTGGAGCGGTAGTGGATGCGCGCGGCCTCCTGGACGATCTGGTTAAAGGCGGGGGCGATAAAATCAGCGAACTGGATCTCGGCGATCGGCAGGGTATCGTTCATCGCCGCGCCGACGCAGGCACCGACGATGCCGCTCTCGGCGAGGGGCGCGTCGATCACCCGGCCCGGGTACTTATCGAGCAGGCCCTCGGTGACGCGGAAGACCCCACCGCGCACACCGACGTCCTCGCCGAGCACGAAGACCCGCTCGTCGAGGGCCATCATCTCGTCGATAGCCTGGCGGATGGCCTCAAGGATGTTGATCTCTGGCATGGTTATGCCCCTAAAGAGTAGTCATATATTGGTTGAATTGCCAGCAAAGCTGGCAATTCAACCAATATATGCAGGTTTTTAGGGCGGCAGCCCTAAACTTGATGCGAGTGGGCCGCGCCCCTACGGCGCGTACACATGGTCGTACAGGGTCTCGGGCTCGGGGAGCGGGGCGCGCTCGGCCAGATCAGTGGCGGAGTCCACCTCGGCGGCGATCACCTGGCGCATATCGCGCTCCTCATCCTCGGAGATCAAGTCATGCTCGTGGAGATAGGTGGCAAAGCGGGCGATCGGGTCGTGCTGGCGCATCGCGCGCAGCTCCTGCTGCGAGCGGTAGGCGCGGTCATTATCGTCGGAGCTGTGGGCGGTGAGCCGCACCACGCGAGCCTCGATCAGGGTGGGGCCATCACCGGCGCGGGCGCGCTCAACAGCTCGGCGAGTCGCCTCGTACATAGCCAGGACATCGGTGCCATCGACCGAGACGCCGGGGATGCCATAGGCCGCGCCGCGCTCGGCCACGCTCTTCACAGCCATCTGCATCTTCTGGGGCACGCTGATCGCGTACTCGTTATTCTCACACTGGAAGATCACAGGGAGCTGGTGGACGGCGGCGAAGTTGATGCCCTCGTGGAAATCACCCTGGCTGGTGGTGCCCTCGCCGAACGAGGTCCATGCCACCGCATCGCCGCCACGGATCTGCTCGGCGAGCGCGATCCCGGCGGCGTGGGGGATCTGGGTGCCCACGGGGCTAGACTGGGTGACGATGCGCAGGCGACGGCTAGAGTAGTGGGCGGGCATCTGGCGCCCGCCCGAACTGGGGTCGGCGGCGCGGGCGAAGAGGGCCAGCATAACCTCGGCGGGCGTCATCCCCATCACCAGAACCGTGCCGAGGCCACGGTAGTAGGGCAAGGTGAAATCCTTCGTGTGATCAAGCGCGAAGGCGGCCCCCACCTGGGCGGCCTCGTGGCCCTGGCACGAGATCACAAAAGGAGCCTTGCCGGCGCGGTTCAGGAGCCACATGCGCTCATCGAGGGCGCGGGCGAGCAGCATACTGCGGAACATGTCGCGCATCACTGCGGGGGCGATATCTGTGTTCGCGGCGCTACCCACCCCCTGCGACGTGTTCTTCATCGAAACAGCCATCGCTCTCCTCCTCAAGATACTCGCGCAAAAAAGCCCCGGCGCCGATGGTGCCGGGGCACATGGGCTCATCCGAAACGTGCCGCTTCCGGCACAGCCACATAAGCCCACTAACTCCGTCGCCATTGACGTCACTGCATAGCTAAAGTCTATCACAACAGGCCGCCAAAAGCACGCGATTTGACAAGGCGCGGGGGGAC
>RYFE02000091.1 GCA_004138175.2 Chloroflexales bacterium ZM16-3
CCCCACGATCACCGGCCGCTACCTGATGCTCACCCACAATGCTAGCGGGAGTGGCCCCCGCCCCGCCCCTTTCGGCAGGGTTTTCGGGGCTGCAGGCCCCTTACGTTGATGCGCATGGGGCTGTCTCCGCCTACAGAACCAGTCCTGGATCAGTCGCCTGTTGGTCACGCGGCGCGTGCGGCTGAGCTACGCTGGAGGCTACTACCATCATGGTGTGTATGCCAGGCCTGTTGGCGCATGGTATCCGTCGCCTGGATCCAGTTGGACATCATGCTCGCCGGTATCGGCGCACTGCGCAGTATGCACGACCGGCGCTAAGGCGCTGCGCGACACTGTCCCTGATGAGCGACCTTCATACCGGCGGGACGTGGGCCTGCGATACTCATCCCTGCCAGTGCGTGCCGATCTCCTGTGATACAGCGAGCGACAACGGAGGGATACGATGCGCAACACCGATGACCCCATACCGGCCGCGGGCGCATTGCCTGAGGCGTACCACGAAGTCCTGTATTGGCGCGTAACCGAGAAGCCGAACCGCCTGTTCTTCGTCCAAGCCCTCGCGCTCGTCAGCTTCGTCCTCTTCGGGCTGCTATTTGCCATCCTGGCGATCAGCCTGGGCAAGCTGCCGCTGTCCGGCTCGTTCACCATCGGTCTGCGCGAGAGCGGCGCGCTGCTCATCGGGGTTGTCCTGACCCTGGTGGCGCATGAGCTCACGCACGGCCTAGCGATGCGGCTGGCGGGCGCAACGCCGCGCTATGGCATCTTCTGGAAAGGGATGATGCTCTATGCCACCTCGCCGGGGTATGCCTACCAGCGCACGACCTATGTGACCATCATGCTTGCGCCGTTCGCCCTGATCAGCGCGCTGGCCGTGCTGGGCATCTGGCTCGTGCCGGGATCGCAATGGGCGACCCTCTTCGTGATCTGTGGCGCCGTCAATGCGAGCGGCGCCATCGGCGATCTGTGGATGACGCGGATCGCGCTGCGCTACCCGACCACGGCCCGCATCATGGATGAGCGCGACGGGATGCGCGTGTTCGTGCCGGATGGGCCGCCGGCAGAGCGCATGAGCAGAAAGGACCCCATGGAGCAAGAATCGCAGCGCCGCCCCGCGAAAGAGAATCCGATGAGCGTAGGCATTGCCATCGGAATGATGCTTGGGCTTGCTCTTGGTGTTGCATTGAACAATCTTGCTGTCGGGCTCGCGTTGGGCGTGGCTATTGGCGCGGCGATTGGTACGAGCCTCGATCAGAAGCGCAAACGTAGCGATTCAGCGAACCACGATGAGCGCCAGGAGGATCGCCCATCCTGAGCAGGGCGCCCGGTGTTTACGCTATTGGACGATCTACAAACCCCTCATGGCGGGCTTGCCGGGTGGGGTAACATGGGGGTATGCCGCAACGTGTGACCGCAACCAAGCTGATTGCCCCGCCGCTCCGCTCGAATGCGCTGATGCGCTCGCGCCTGATCGTCCGGATGCAGCGCGGGTTGGCCCAGAAGTTGAGCCTGATCTCAGCGCCGGCCGGCTGCGGCAAAACGACCCTGCTCAGCAGCTGGATCGCCGGCTGCGGCCGGCCGGTCGGCTGGCTCGCGCTCGACGCTGGCGATAGTGACCCGATCCACTTTCTGGCGCATCTGGTTGCGGCGCTCCAGACGGTGGACCCGACTAATCCTCTGGATACCACGCAGAGGGTATGACGTGCTCCTACGCAGATGCTATGGTGAAGGCAAGCGACTGTACCTGATGTTACATCAGGCGCGCGGGCCATCTGAGCCCGCAGCGGATGTTTGAGCTGTCCACGAACAGGTAGGCATACAGAGCCGAGTCAGAGAGGCGCCGTCCACTCCCATGCATGTGCATGGGAGGCAGCTTGGAAGGGTAATCGCACATGCAAAACAAGAAACGTATTGTTCACATACTGAGAATAATCATGCCTATCGTGGGGATGATCTGTATCGTGGTATTCCCGCCCTGGGATGGGATATGGGCTTGGATAACACCAGTACCTGATACGGTTCAAGAACAAGTCGATGACGCAATTGGGTATGGATTGGATGGAATTGTTGTGTATGTGGATGAAGCAGGCCAAACACCAGCATTTTATACCGCTGGCTGGAAAGACCGCGATCATCACATACCAGCAGACCCGCAATCATTCTTCAAGATTGGCAGTATCAGCAAGTTATATGATGCTGTTGCGGTCACCAAATTGGTCAATGACAACCGCTTGTCTTTGGATGATACGCTCGCAGATTACTTTCCAGAACTTGTGGGAAGGATTGAATATGCCGATCAGATTACCCTGAGAATGATGGTCCAACATCGCAGTGGCATTCCCAATTTAACCGAGCAGCCTGGTTTCGACTGGGAAAACCCACCGAAAAACAGCATAGAATCCCTTGAGTTGGTACTGGATGTTCCTGCTGACTTTGAACCGGATGAAAAATATAGCTATTCAAATACGAATTATTTATTGATAGCTGAGATCATTAAAAAGGTGTTAGGTTATAGCAATTTCCAATACATCAAGGAGGAAATTTTGCTTCCACTCGGACTGAACAATACGTTCAGTTCGATCCATGAAGTGGACATAGACGATGTAATGAGTGGCTATTACATAGGTCTTGAGTCCGATTTCAAGTATATTGATGCTGGAATGGTAGCTACAGCGGAGGATGTGGGTACATTCTTGAGAGCATTGAACGATGGCTCATTGCTGAATGATAATGAGCAGGCTATTTACTCCTCTATTTATGTGTATGGACATTCCGGCTGGGTTCTAGGATACCAGAGTATCGCTCGTTACCACAAGGACATTGATACGGTCGTGGTTCAATTTGTGAATACAACCGGTGGAACCCCGATGGTTCCGTTTTTCGATACACAAGGTGGAACCAAGGTGATGGTATCGGATGTCGTTTACGACCGTATTGTCCAGATTCTGCGCAGGGAAATACATCGTGATGAGTAACAGCGCAGCCATTTTCTGGCTCTCTGGGAATTGGAGGGAAGTGCGATGCGGCAATACCGCAGAAGGAACTATAGTGGCTCAAGTTGTCAAGACACACTTTTGGCCAGATATCCGTAGATCGCGAACCGGGTTTGGGCACGAAAGGCTTGACACACGCAGAACGTGATCGACGCCGAAGTGCGTGAGATCATGCCCGACATGAGCTGTCCACCGCCCCCTGGCGCGGCTGAACACGCTGGCTACCGACCGTGCATCGGTCACGATGTTGCGGTGGGCAGGTCATGCGGGCCGCCGGAGGCGCCTGGGGTCACCGGAGGCGGCGCGAAAGAGACCGACACCGGAGTCTGGTAGGCGAGGGACTGATGGGGGCGATGGCCATTGTAGAGCGCCAAATAGCGGGTGTTGCCGTGGCGGGTGTCGCGCGGAACGGCATAGTCGTGCAGATACACCTCCTCGTATTTGACCGAGCGCCAGAGCCGCTCAGTAAAGATGTTGTCGAGGGCACAGCCTTTCCCATCCATGCTGATACGGACCCCCGCCGCCTCCAGCCGTTGTGTATACTGCGGGCTGGTGAAGGGGCTGCCCTGATCACTCTTCCAAATGCGCGGCGTGGCGACGGCCAGGGCGGCATCGACCGCCTCCAGGACGAATGGCAGTTCCAGCGTGTCATCGAGCGCCCAGATGACCACATAGCGGGCGTACCAGTCCAGCACGGCGACCAGATACATCCAACCCTGGCGCATGCGGATATACGTGATGTCAATGCCCCAGATGTGATTTGGCTCGGAAGCCGTGATGCCACGTAACAGGTACGGATAGATCTGATAGTCATGGTGCCGCCGACTGAGATTCGGCCCAGGATAGATCGCGGCAATCCCCATTTCCTGCATATACCGACGCACCGTATTGCGCGCCAGGGTGCCGAATTCCGGTCGCAGTAGCACCTGGATTTTGCGCGACCCATAAAACGGGGCGTCCGTGTAGATCTCGTCGATCCGATGCTTGATTGCCACCTCGCGCGCTGATGGGGCAACGGGGTGATAGTAGCGGCTGGAGCGGCTGAGGGTCAAGAGCGCGGCCTGGGTGGTGAGCGGCAGCTCAGGCGTATCGCGCTCGATCAGCGCCTGCCGCTCCCGAAGACTCAGGCTGGTAGCTTTTTTTTTAGCCAATTCAGCTGCGTGGTGAGCCGACCGATCTCGGCGTACAGATCCTCCAGCTGCTTCTCGTGGGCGGCCTGCTGGTCAGCCAGGTTATCCCGCCGCTCGTAGAGCGAGGCCAGGCCCTTGCGCGCGATGGCCCGCCACGCGCAGAGCACGGTCGTGCCGACCTCGTACTCGCTACTGAGCTGGGCCAGGGTCTTCTCTTCCTTAAGCAGTTCCAGCGCGACCTGGGCCTTGAAGGCGGAGGTGTAAACCTTTTTCATCGGGTCAGGCTCCCTTTCTTTTGCCTGCCGAGTGTCCGAATTCCTTGAGCCATTATAGTGGTGCGCAGCCCGCGTGATGCGCTACATCTCAGCACATACTAGGTGTGACCATTGAGATCTGTTGGTTTGATAGCGATCACCGACACCAGGCAGGGGCTTCCCACGCTGGGCGCGTGGCCGCCGTGCGGGTAGATCACCACCGTCGCTCGTGAGAGCGTGCCGGCCGCCTCGCGGGCGTTGCTGGGCGGCGTGATCGGGTCGAGCTCGCCGCCGATCAGGAGCGACGGCACGGCGCTCGTCACGGCCTTGTTCTGGGCCGGGCTGGTGGCCTTGAGCCCCCAGGAGGCGCAGATATCGAGGATGGCCTCGTTGAAGAGCGGGCTGTAGGCGAGCGCCGCCACCGGCCGGTGCGAGTCGCGCGCGGCCACGAACTCCCTGGCATGGGCGAAGGTGGCATCCTCGTTGCATTGGACGGCCACCTGCATGCCCTGCGAGATCAGCGGCACGTCGCCGGGCAGATCCTGGGTGATCAGGGCCGAGGTCAGGCGCGAGACGATCGTGTAGTCGCCGCGGGCGGACTGGCCGATCAGCGCGGGCATCACCGGGATGGCCGACGTGACGTAGAGCAGCTGGAAGACGATGATTGTCAGGTCGACGCCGGTGAGCGGGAGGTAGTCGATCGTCACGCCCGTCTCGAGGTTGACGATGGGGAGCTGGACGGGCGCCGCGTTGAGTCGGGCCACCAGGTCGGCGAAAGTGCCTGGCAGGTCGGGGTAGGCCGCGACGCAGGATGGCTGGGCGTCGCAGGCGACCCCGAGTGCGCCGAGCGAACGGCTGAAGGTGGCGAAGACCCCGGTGTGAAAGTTCTCCTGCGGCGGGTAGACCGAGTCGAGCACGGCGCTGCGGATGGTCTCGGGGCGGTAGCGTAGGATCTCAAGGCCAAGGCGGGTGCCGTAGGAGCCGCCGTAGAGGTTCCACTGGCTGTAGCCGAGGGCCACCCGTAGGTCTTCGGCGTCGGCGGCGCTCTCCACGCTATGGAAGTGCCCCTACGATGAGATTGCCCACGTCTACACCATGTTCGCGATCACGCTGGCCGCCGGCTTTCTGCTCTACGGCGAGCTGAGGGTGACAGCGTGACTTCTGCGGTATTGCGTTCCGCAGACCCCTGCCCCTGCTGTTTCTTGAACGAATCTTAGAGGATCGGCCACACTGTTCCAACGGGTTTTTCAGAAACGAACCGTATTCTTGTTACAGCACCTCACCATTCACGCCAGCCTGTAGCGTCGTATAACCAGCGAATACATACACGGAGCACTCCTATGAACCAGCGCAGCGCACTCCTCATTGCCGCCGCCCTCACTGCATTTTTGCTCGTCCTCGCGGGCGGGCTGGCCAGCCGCCTCTCGGCCACGCCGGATCCCGTGCCCACCGAGGTGGCCGTGATCTCGACCGCGATACCACCGACCACCGAGGTGATCACGCTTGACCCCACGGTGGAGGCGCTGATCAAGGAGCGCGAGGCGGCCTACCAGCAGGCGCTCGTCGAGGCGAACAGCCGCCTGACCCAGGCCAACGACCAGATCGCACAGGCCAATGGCCAGATCAGCTCGCTTGAGCAGAGCCGACAGGATCTAGCCGACCAGGCCAACCAGATCAGCCAGGCTGTCGTTGTGGCCGCCCCGGTGGTTGTGGCCGCTCCAGTGGCAGCACCCGCGCCCGCACCCGCGCCCGTAGAGCCTACCGCCGTACCTGCGCCCGCTGCGCCCACCTACGCCGTCTCGGCCGATCAGGCCCGCGACATCGCCCTCGGCGTCGCGGCGGCCGGCGCAAACCTCCAGCAGACGCCGGATCTGGTGAACTACCAGGGCA
>RYFE02000092.1 GCA_004138175.2 Chloroflexales bacterium ZM16-3
CATCGCTGCCGACGGGGGCGGGGACGCGCCAGAGGGCCATGCCGGACGCGTTACGCAGCAGGTAGCCGCCGTCGCTCTGGCGATCAGCCGTCAGGCCCAGCGCGCTGATGTGCAGATCGTAGCTGGCGGGCGCGCCCGCCGCGCTGATCACGATCTCCTCCTTAATTCCCCACGTCTCGCTGCGATAGACCAGGCTGGCCGCGCCGAGGGCAGCCGGGTAGGTGATCACCGCAGTGCCAACGATCGGCGCGGGCACCGAGGCCCCTGGGATCGTCACCGCAAGAGAGGGCTCGCCATCGCGACCGAGGCTCAGCAGCGGCGCGCCGCCGCCGGCAGAGAAGCGGGCGCGAAAGCTGCCGGCGGCATTACGGTAGCTCCCGTTATCGGCAACCAGCGTCGTATTGATCGGCAGCCAGGAGTCGGTGGTGACATCGTAATAGGATGTCGGCTGCGCGTAGCGGCGGATGCGCGCCACCGTCCGACCATTAACCTGACCGACGGCGAGGTTGGTGTAGGGCGTGCGCGCCCAGGTCACATCAGTAAAATCATCGTTCACAGCAGGCTGGGCTGCCGACGCTCCCGAGCCACCGCTCACCAGCGGCAGGTAGGTGTGGAATGTGGCTGCGGTGGCGGACTGACCAGCAGCCCGGTTCGGCGCAAGCCAAGCCAACAAGGTGGCAATGATGAGGAGCGGAGCGATCAGACGGAGGATACGATGGTGCATGGTCTCTCTCGTGTGGGCGCGCAGCTGGGTGGCCACGGCTGGCTAAAGTGTACAGACGGCAGCGGGCGGCGTGCCGATCATGTCGCGATCATCACGTGATCACGCATCGGCAAGTTTCGCGTACACGGCGTGGTTTTTAGACACTTTTTGCAGATATTTCTATAGATTCATACCTGCATCTGATGAATACAGAATGAACACATCGCTGATTAACTAAAAATCGTGTTAATCATCACAAATTCATCTCTTCTCTCTCTGCCGCCCACAATCTCATGTGTCACATCTACGACATTATCTCGTACGCATTCGATAGTAACAATTCGTTCATCGGGCGCGCTACGACAACCCAAATCATGCGGCTACAGCAGCTTGATGATCGCGATCTGATCGCCCAGCGTTAGCGCAGAGGCGAACAGATCGCACTATGCTGAGATAACACTAGACGCTACCGAGAGAAAAGGTATCACATGTCCAGCACACGTATTCCCGCCGTGCGCCGCGCAATCATCAGTGACCTGCTCGACGCCATCGCCGAATCGGCACCGGCAGAGGATGCGCTACCGGGTCAGCGAGTGCCTGCTGCTATTGCTCAGCCAGACTACGCGAGAGGCATCATTGATCTTTTGACTCTCTTCGGTGCGGTGCGCCCGACGTCGGACGGCGGAACCGTAGAGGCGGTATCACCGCAAGCAGGCTGGGCCATACGCATGATTCGCACCTTCATCGACAACGACGCGCCGATCATAGACGACTGGCAGAGTCGTGGGGTTACGCCCATCGGCGTGGAGCAGCGGCTCATCCGCGCGACGGATCTCCTGGCAGCCCTTGAATACCGACGTCAGTCGCTCGTGCCGGGGGCCGCTCCGCTCCGCGAGGTTGAAGCTTCAGTTGGCCTGATCTCTCGGCGAGGTGACGAGGGCGTGTTCGAGATTCTACTCGTCTACGATCCCCACGCACGGGCGTGGCAACTCCCCGGCGGGCGCTACGACAGCACCGATGCCACACCCACAGCGGCGCTCCTGCGCGAACTACACGAGGAGCTTGGCCTCTCCGCGACAGCCACATCGGAGGTTAGAACAATAGAGCCAATGCCACCAGTACATGAGACCCGCATGTCGCCAACCTATGGTCTGATGACACGTGTGTCATTTCACATGTATCGGGCGATCTTAAAACACCACTATTTTGCAAATACAAATGATGTGCGCTGGGTACGCGTGGATGAGATTGAGGCCGGTAAAACCACTGATGGAATGGCTATCGCCGTCGGAGCTCTCCACATACAGGCGGCACAATCCGGCACGCAGATTGTTGATATACTCGCATCGCCCTCCACCTGTGGTAACGCAACTTTCTCCTCAGCAATGCCTATAGGAAGCGATTCTGGCTCTGCTGGAGCCAATAATCGACTGACTCGCCGTCACCCGTCTTCCACCGCTTTGGGAAGCCAATGAGTAAAAAGCGGCGACCCGCTGGATGCCCGTTGCTCGAAGATTAATGTATCACCGCGCACCGATTGATCATTCTGGGGCTCGTTGACCGACAGGCATTGCTGCGGGTTGCCCAACATCCCCAAGCACCAACCAAAGAACGCAATAGAGCATAAGTAACGCTGTCACCCTGAGCGAAGCGAAGGGTCCCGGCCGGGATTCTTCGCTTCGCTCAGAATGACAGGACGCCTCACAGCGTTACTTCTGCGGTATTGCCAAAGAACCCTTCCTCATTGCAGAGCCATAACAACACATCGGCAACCAACCCACTCTACCTGTGGAGGTAAAACCTATGGGACTCCAGTCACTCCGCCGCGTTATGGCCATTACCGCCGTGCTGTCCATCCTGCTGGCCACCCTGTTGATCAGTGGCCCGACCAGCGCCTCGCCAGAGAGCCCCGGCACTCAGGCGACGCTCACTGGCGTCCCGCAAACGACGTATGTCCGTCTCGAGCGCACCAGCCTCGATTACCTCTATGCCGCCTATTGCACCCTTGCGGCAAGTAGCTACAGCCTCGATTGGGGCCAGATCAACCCCGATGGCTCTACCGCATGGAGCATGCATCAGAATAACCCAGCCCTCGATGGCTGCGTGCAAGGCGTGCTGTTCTTCACTGGGGTGGGCGATGGTGAGCACCTCTTTATCACGATCACCGCTGCGGGGGGCAGTGGGAACACTACGTCTCGCTTTGATCTCTACCCGTCGCCCACGCACATGCTCAACCAGTGTAGCGTGCAGACCGATGCGTCTTCCCCGCTCATCCGCGATCCGCGCTATCGCTGGGATACGGCCGCTGGGGTCTCGTGTGCCTTTGTCGACCCGAATGACCCAAGTGTGATCCCGTTGCTGCCTACGGCTACCGCGATGCCGCTCCCGCCTACCGCAACGCCGCTCCCATCCCCGACGGTGATCCCTGGCCCGTCCCAACCCTATGCGTTTCAGGTCTATGTCAATGCCGACTATACCGGGAATTGGTGCTATTCCGATGCGCCAATCACTGCCAACATTCATGTCTCATGTGACGATCGCATATCGTCCATCTTGCTGAAGCCGGGCTGGTCTGCGCGGGTCTACCGCGATAGCAACCAGCAAGGCCCCAGTGTCTGCCTTAACGCCAGCGACTCCAATCTGGCCGATAACACCTTTGATGATGGCTCCCCGCTCAATGATGCGATCTCGTCCTTCATCCTGTATCAGCAGGCGAGCTGCCCAACCGCTGAGCGCCAGCCTGTCTACCCATTCGAGGTCTACACCAACTCGGGCTACACGGGCAGCCAGTGTTACTCGACAACCGCCGAGCGGGCGAATATCTACATTTCCTGCAATGATCAGATCTCCTCGCTGCTGCTGAAGCCCGGCTGGTCGGTGCGGGTCTACCGCGATAGCAACCAGCAAGGCCCCAGTGTCTGCCTTAACGCCAGCGACTCCAATCTGACCGATACTACCTTTGATGATGGCTCTCCGCTCAACGACGCAATCTCATCCTTCGACCTCTTCGCCGAGCCCGGCTGTCCCGCCGCGCAGCCAGTGCCGGTGAACCAGCCTCGCACGACGATCAGCCATGATCAGGGCTTTGACACCTGCAACGCGCCGAGCGTCGCCACCATGCAAGCATGGCGCAACCAGAGTCCGTTCCGCTTTGTCGGCATCTACATTGGCGGGTCAATGCGCGGCTGCCCCGACCAGACCTATCTGAGCGCGCAGTGGGTTGCCCAGGTTGCCCAGCAGGGCTGGAGCTTCGTCCCGATCTGGGTCGGCCCGCAGGCTCCCTGCACCGGCTATCGCAACCGGATCAGCTATGACCTGGCTGCGGCCCGTCAGCAGGGGCAGGATGAGGCCCGCAGCGCCATTGCGGCAGCGCGGGACAATGGGCTGATCGGCGCAGCGGGTGGCCAGACGATTATCTACTACGACATGGAGAACTTCAGCAGGGATCAAAGCTGCCGCGCTGCTGTCACCGCGTTTATGGGCGGCTGGACAAGCCAGCTCCACGCCGAGGGACAACTGGCGGGGGCCTATGGCTCGGCCTGCCAGTCGTCAGTAGCCGACTGGAGTGGAGGGAACCCGGCCCCCGATGCGGTCTGGATCGCCAGTTGGTTCTGGAACTCCGGTAGTGGTTCCTATGTGCCGAATGTTTCCCTTACCGGGCTCGGCGGCGGCTGTGGCGTTCCCGATAACCTCTGGACGAACCATCAGCGCCTCCGCCAGTATAGCGGTGGTCACACCGAAACCTGGGGCAACACCTCGCTGAATGTGGATCTGAATCAGGCTGACGGGCCAGTGGCGACGCTTGGCAGCGCTGCACAGCTCGCCGAAGTGCCTCCGTCCCTTGCCACGACAACTGGCGAGACAACCACGACCACGCCGACCATTACCGATATGGGCATGCTCAGCGCAACCGAGGGATGGGTCGTCGCCGATCAGCAACTGATCTGGACATCGGACGCTGGCGCGAGCTGGAAGACGATCACCCCGCCCACATCGACGATCTCCGCAGTCCATTTTTACGACCCGTCGCACGGTTGGGTGGCGGGCGCTGGCTCGGCATCCGACGGGGCAGGGGGAATGATCTATCGCACCACAGACGGCGGACAGCAGTGGGAGGGCATCGCGCCGACGGTTGCCGATGTAGATGGCACACCCCTTCCCGTCAGCGCAAGTTCACTCTTCTTCCTCAACCCACAAACGGGATGGGCCGTCTTCAAGCGCCCGACGAGCGCCAACTTTAGCGAGAGCATCCTGCTGAAAACCAGCGACGGTGGGAAAACGTGGAGACAGAAGGGGCTTCTCAGCGGCACAGCGGTTAGCTTCAGTAGCACGCAGGATGGCTGGGCCATCGGCGGATCAATGGGGAACCAGTTCCTTGTGACTCACGATGGTGGAGCGCAGTGGCAGGCCCTGAACGTCATCACGCAGATCGCCAATAACGAGCAGATCCACTACCAGTTGCCACGATTCTCGACGGCGAACGATGGCGTGCTGCCGGTGGTGGTGAGCGGCGGCGGAAGCGCTCGGGTGGAGTTCTTCGCCACCCACGATGCGGGTCAGAGCTGGACACTGCTTGAGACCAAGCCCCTAACGACAGAGGTCTCACCAGGAGCCGACGTACCCCTGGCGATCATTGATGCCAACAAGCAGTGGGTAGCCGGGGCTCAGGGCACAGTGCTGCCGCCGGAACCGATCACGATGGTCACGTTCAGTTCGGCAACGACAGGCTGGGCACTTGTACGGAATGGCTCCTGCGCCGGAACAGCATGCGTCACCCAGAGCGCTATCTACCAAACCAGCGACGGCAGCGCACATTGGGCGGCTCTGCCGTTGTCTGCGGCGCAGTACCGAACCTATCTGCCGCTGCTTCGGAGGTGACGGGATTGACGTATACTGGACCCAAGAATTGAGACACTCAGGCGGCCA
>RYFE02000093.1 GCA_004138175.2 Chloroflexales bacterium ZM16-3
TCCAGGCAGTCGCGCAGGTCGAAGGGCTGCTGCTCCAGTTCGAACTTCCCCGACTCGATCTTCGAGAAGTCCAGGATGTCGTTAATGATCGTCAGTAACGCGTCGCTACTGGTGCGGATCGTTTCGACATAATCGCGCTGCTCCGCACCGAGGGGCGTGTCGAGCAGCAGGCCGGTCATGCCGATCACCGCATTCATTGGTGTGCGGATCTCGTGGCTCATGGTGGCCAGGAAGTCAGACTTGGCGCGGGTGGCCGCCTCGGCGTCCTCCTTGGCCTGCACCAGCTCGGCGTAGGCCCGCTTCTGGGCGCTGATGTCGCGGAAGTAGATCGATAGCCCATCCGGCGAGGGGTAGTCGCGCACCTCTATCCACAGGTCGAGCGGCACCACATATGCCTCGAACTGGATCGGGGTCTGCGTGGCTATCGCCCGGCGCTGCTGCGTCTCGAAATCTGTGCCGATCATCTCGGGGAAGAGATCCCAGAGACTCTTCCCGATCAGATCCGCTTGGGTCTCACCGAGCAAGCGCTCGGCCTCTTGGTTGACATAGGTGAAGCGCCACTGGTGATCAACTGCCAGAAAGGCATCGGTGATACTCTCCAGGGTGCGCGTCACCCGCGCGGTGGTGTCACGCAGGGCCGCCTCGGTGCGCGAGCGCTCGGCCAGCTCCTGCTGGAGCGCCGCTGTGAGCTGGACGTTGGCCAGCGCCTGGCCGGCGGCCCAGGACACCGCCTGGGCCAGCGCGATCTCTTCGACGGTGAAGTCCCGTGGGACGAGCGAGTCGACGCCGATCGTGCCGACGACCTCCTCGTGGATGAGCAATGGCACAAGCAGGATGGCGGCGGTGCCGCGCATGGTGAATAGCTCGGCGGTGGCGGCAGTGCGGGTATCGGCGGCGATATCGCTGACCTGGATCGGGGCGAGGGTGGCGATCACCGCCTCGGTTAGTACGTTGCCCGCCACCGGGATCACCTGGCGCATACCCGAGGGTCGGCCCGGTGCGCAGTACTCGGCCACGACGGTTAGCTCAGTCTGCTCCTCGTCGAGCAGCGCGCATGCCACTTGGGGCACAGCGAAGGCTGTCGCCAGCTCGCGGCACACCACCGAGAGGACCTTGGTGATATCGCTCTCTGTTGCGGCGGCGGCGATCACCCGGTTGAGCAACAACGTCTCGCGCACGGTGCGCTGCTGCGCATCGTAGAGCTGACCACGTGTGAACACGACCGCGATGTAGTCGCTCAGCGCCAGCAGGAGCTCTTCGTCGATTGGCCCGAGCGTGCCGGCGTCGGTGCTCTCGACATTGAGTACGCCGACGACCTCCGCGCGCACCCGGATCGGCACACAGACCTCGGCCACGATGGCCGGGTCGTCGATGATCACATCGGGGTCGGCGTGTACATCGGACAGGAGTACCGGTGTGCCAGTGCGAGCCACCCGCCCGATCACACCTCGGCTTATCGGAACGATAGATGGGATGTCTGTGTAGCCGACGTGGTGCTGGAGCACTAGCTGGCCATCGTTGCGCAGGTAGAGGCACACGCGGGTGTAGCCAAAGGTGGCCGCGCTGGCATTGACGATCATACGGAGGGCCGTCGTCAGATCCAGCTCGTGGGCCGCTGCGTTGCGCACCTGGTCGAGCAAGGCCAATGTGCGCATCTGGCGCTGCGTCGCTTCTGCTAGTTGTTCGGCACGCTGCTCACTCGCGGCGCGCGCCGCGACCGCCTCCTGAAGCTCGCGGATCTTGCGGCGCTGCTCTAGCTGCATCATAACCTGGTGGCCGAGCACCTGGAGCGTGTGGCACTGGGCCGGGCTGATCTCGTGTGGCACCCGGTCGACAACGCAGAGCGTGCCAAGGGCGTGTCCATCGGGGGTGGCGAGGGGCATGCCGGCGTAGAATCGCACGTGTGGCGCATCAGTCACGAGGGGGTTGTCGGCGAAGCGCGGGTCGCAGGCTGCGTCGGGCACAACCAATAGCTCGTCTGGGCTGCCAATCGCGTGGGCGCAGAAGGCTATGTCGCGCGGGGTCTCCTCGGCAGCGATCCCGATGCGCGCCTTAAACCATTGGCGGTGGGTGTCAACCAGGCTCACCATAGCGATGGGCGTATCACAGATCTCAGCAGCCAGGCGGACAATCTCATCGAAGGCTTCCTCGGGCGGTGTGTCGAGGATCTGGTATCGCTCCAGCGCCGCCTGCCGCGCAGGCTCGGTGGGGATGATCGGGGGCAGCGTAGCCATGGCGGGCTCCTTCAGGCGATTGCAGATGGCAGGTTGCAGGTTGTAGCGTATCTTACCGTTCGCTTCTATTTTTGGGCGCTAAATGAAATTCTGTCCCCACTTGCACCCGAAAGACCGGCTCAAATCGAGTTTCATCCCCCACTTCGCCATACACGATATCGGAATGTATAAAGCGTTTCGGCTCAATCCATCACCAAGTGGGGCAGATTGCCTTCCAGGTAGCCGGTTTTTACCCGCCGGTGGGGGGATTTCACGAACCGATTCCGAATAGAAGGAAACGCTGAAATTATAGTTGATGTTAGATTATTCCAGCCCTCGTTTTAGGCGTCGCACAACCGTGCGAACGGGCAAGCCGACTTGCGCCAGCCTGCCCGTAGGCGTACCCTCTTGGTGTTCAAGCACAAGGAGATACGCCGATGGATTCTACCACCTTGACAGCGTTCGCCATCGCCTGTATGCCTGATCAGCTTTTTTCCGGGAAAAGTCCTCCTAGGGCCAATACAAAGGGGGGTAGTGGCGAGATCTCGAATGGTTTCACCTTTCGCCGCACGCAAGGTTTCGGCGTTCTGATGCAATCTATGCGTATGGTCGACCATTCGAGTATTCGCCACTACCGCTCAAGCGCCAAGCCTATGGTCGCACGAAGCTCGACCTGCTGCGTATCCGGCTACTGGCGTCCTGAGTTACGTTTTGTCCTCGATCACCAAAAGGCCGGAAGAGCCAAAAGTAAACCTGCCTTGACAGGCCGCCCAACTTCGCTTATTACTGAAGTGCCTACCTTGCTGAGCGACGGGCTGGCTACGCCGATGAGCGCGCGGCCCGATATGTGTCATCTGTTACTCGGAGTGTGTAGCGTGGCGCGGCCGGCAATGCAGCCGATGGGAGGCTTGCCCAGCCAAAGAAAGCGGGAACCATGAACACCCCCATCGAACCCCAGGAGTCACAGGACTGCCCCCCGCACCCGTCGCCCTGCCCCCAGGCGAAGGAGGCCACCCGCGCCCAGGCCATCCTGGAGCACAGCTTCGACCTTGTGAGCATCTGCGACCAAGCGGGCCGCATCACCTATATCAACCCGGCCACAACCCGCATCCTCGGCTACCGCCCCGAGGAGCTGATCGGGCAGAGCAGCTTCTCCCTGCTCCACCCCGACGACCTCGCCCGCGTCGCCGCAAGCTTCGCGGCGAAGACAGCCCATCCCGGCCCCAACCCACTGATCGAGCTGCGCTTCCGCCACGTCGACGGCAGCTGGCGCACGCTGGAGGCGACCACCACCAACCTGCTCGACAACCCTGACGTCGCCGGGATGGTCGTCAATGCGCGGGATATCACCGAGCGCAAGCTGCTTGAGGCCCAGTACCTCCATGCCCAGAAGATGGAAATCTTGGGCCAGCTCGCCGGGAGCATCGCCCATGACCTGAACAACCTGCTGACCGCTATCCTGGGCAGCGCCACCCTGGCCCTCGACACGCTCCCGCTCGGCCACCCGGCCCATGAGGACGTCACCCAGATCCTCCAGGTCGCCGGGAGCGCCGGGGAGCTGACCACCCATCTGCTCAGCTTCGCCCGCCGCCAGCAGCCCGACCCACACCCATTGCGCCTGGGGGAGCTGCTCGGCGGGACGCTTCCCCTGCTGCGCCAGATCCTCGGCCCCCGCATCACCCTCATCGCTGAGATCCCCGATGACCTCGGAAGCATCCACGCCGACCCGCACCAGCTTGAGCAGGTGCTGGTGAACCTTGCCGTCAATGCCCGCGACGCCATGCCTGATGGGGGCACGCTGACCATCAGCGGCACGAACCTGGGCCAGAGTGCGCTGCCCGACGGCGCAGGCGGTACCACCCCTCGCCAGGCCATCGCCATCCGGGTGGCGGATACGGGGTACGGGATGAGCCACGAGGTTCAGGCCCGCCTCTTCGAGCCCTTTTTCACCACCAAGCCTCCAGGGAAGGGCACCGGCCTGGGATTGGCGACCTGCCACGGGATTGTGTCCCGACACGGCGGCACGATCGCCGTGAAGAGCACAAACGGACAGGGAACCGTAGTCACCATCACCCTCCCGCGCAGTGATGAGGCCGCGGCGAGCCAGACGCCGGCGGAGCGCGCGGAGGCCCCCCAGGGCCTAGAGACCGTGCTGGTCGCCGAGGATGACCCGGCCGTCCTGAGCCTCGCCTCGCGCATGCTGCGCCGACAGGGCTACACCGTGCTCGAAGCGCCCGGCGGGCCGGAGGCGCTGGCACTTGCGGAGGAGTACCCCGGCCCCATCCACCTGCTGCTGACCGACGTGGTCATGCCGAAGCTCGGCGGCGGCGCCCTTGCCCTGCAGATGGCGCAGATGCGCCCGAGCGCGCGGGTGCTATTCATGTCCGGCTACAGCGGTATCAGCCTGGTCAGCGAGGGCCATATCACACCTGACGAACGGCTGCTGCCCAAGCCGTTCACCCCCGGCATACTCACCCAGACCGTGCGCGCCGCCCTTGATGCCTGAGGAGCGGCCACGGCGCCGGTGCATCATCGCCCTCTTGGTCGAAACGGCAGAGAACAAGGAGACACGCTTTGCTTGAGTGCCACGACGACGCTGAACAAGGGATAACGCGATTGAGCACGCGCGCGACAACGACGCCGGAAGAGCCTGATCGGGAGTTCGTCTACCACGTTGACCGCAACGACATCGTTGCGTACTGCGACCTCGCCTGGCTCCGCTTCGCGCAGAACAACGCGGCGCCGGAGCTGGACATCCCTCACGTAGTTGGACATCGGATTTGGGAGTTCATCGCTACGGCGGAGACACAAACGCTCTACCAGCTGCTGATGACCAAAGCCCGCGCCGAGCAGAAGCCTGTCTCCGTCAGCTTCCGCTGCGACGGGCCGACCTGTCGGCGGCTGATGCGCCTCAGCATAGCGCCGCTTTCGGACGACGGCCTGACGTTTACCAGCCACCTGGTGGAGGAGGAGCCGCGGCCCTACGTTGCCCTGCTCGACCCCGCTGCCTCGCGCGCTGAGGTGTACATCAAGATGTGCAGCTGGTGCAAGCAGGTGTTCGTCGAGGGGCGGGGCTGGCTGGAGGTGGAGGACGCCGCCGAGGCGATGCAGCTTTTCCTCCAGGCGCACCTGCCCCAGATCACCCACGCCATCTGCGAGCCGTGCTACAGCGGGGCGATGGCCGCCCTGGAGTAGCCTTATAGGCCCCCACCCGAGATTCATGTCACCAGCCACATGAAGCGAGAACGTGTAATAATAAAGATGCAGCAATCGCTGGTTTTATCTGCAAGACATCTTGGTTTGTGGCGGCTCCGCGCGATCTGC
>RYFE02000094.1 GCA_004138175.2 Chloroflexales bacterium ZM16-3
GAGCACTATCACGGCCAACCCAATCAGGAGCCACCAGACGGCCTCTCCGTCCATGACCCTCCCTTCCCCCTCCCCGAACCCCTCCCCCCCCTCCGGCCCCGCCCGCCCGCCCGACCCGCGCGGCCCCCGCCGCGCCGCGAGCTGGCCCCTCCAGCTCGGCCCCCCCCCTCCCACCGGCGCGGCCCCCGCCGCGCAACCCTCCCTCCTGCCGCCGCCGGAACCCGCACGGCCCCCGCCGCGCCTCGCTCTCCCGCGAGCACCACCACACCAATCACGAGGGGGGAATCGGGGGCGCATGAAGCCCTCCGATAGGCACATCACACGGTTTGACAGTGAAGCAGCGTGTCGCGACGAGCGGCTCACGGGGTGCGGTGCTATAGAGGATGTCTGCCCCCGGCCACTGCGCGGGGTAAACGCGGTGTGGGCGTGGCCAATGTGTAAAGAGTTTCTGCCAGGGATGCCCAGGCGGTTTTGGGGATGCCCGAGGCATCAGGAGGCATATGCTCCAGGCATCCCCAAAGCTGCCTGGGCATATGTCCGGCATATGCCGGGCATATGCCCGTAGCACCCCAACAGCTGCCAGAATCTTCCTCCGTGACTGGGCACAGAGTCAGCACGCCCCGGCGCGATCGCGATCGCGCCGGGGCGTACGAGGGTCGGGGGCGGGTCAGCGGGAGAGAAGTGTGAGGCAGTGATCTAGCGCCCCCTGCGCCTGGAGGCGAGCCGCCTGGTAGAGCTGCCACGTATTATCGGCCAGGCCCGCCTCCGTGACACCAATCCAGGAGGCTTCAAAGGCGCGCCCGATCGCGCGCTGGATCTGCTGGAGCCGGCGCTTATCCGGAACCACCCAGAGCGGGATAGGTGCCAGTCCCAGCTTCGCCCGATGCCAGACCTCGGGCGAGGGGTAGCAGGAGGCGCGGCGCCGCAGTCCCTCCGGAGGGATACCATCATCAAGCTCGATCATCAGCGTGATGCGTTGATACTCCTCCTCACGGATGATTATCGGCATCCAGGGAATCGCGCCGGCAGGCATGGCATCCTCCGGGTCAGCCCACTGGTGAACGGTTATAAGCGCCTCCGCTCGCCCATGGGCGTTCTCTGGGTTGATCGCCGGCTCATGGCCCACCGTGAGTCCCGCAAGGAGCGGCGTACCGTGATAAATCGCCAGCACCACATTGCTCAACAGCGCCGCATCGCTCAATGTTCGCCGAGCCATGCTCGCCAGATGCGCGGGCGCGAGGGCATGTTTGCGGATCGCTGTGCGTCCTTTCGGCGCGAGCTCCCATACCGAGGCCAAGCGGCGAGTAGCCTCGCCGATGCGCACCGAGCGGTGGTGCTGCTGGATGAGGCCGCCCTGCTCCCTAATGCTCAGCACCTCCTGGGCAGTGCGCAGCGCGCGGCCGGGCATGCAGATCCCCTGGATGAGCGCAGCGGTCGCGCCGCCGAGGTGGGCCAAACAGAGCAGAATCGCCTCATCGTAGGGGGTAGGGCGATAGGTCGAATTCATGCGCCCTCCTGCTCATCATGCGGCGTGCGGACAGCATCAAGCGGCAGTGTCTTGCCCTTGCACGCGCTACAGTAGCCGTAGCGCTTGGCTGCGCCGAGCTCGGCCTTGCGCAGCGGGGCACTGCATGAGGGGCAGGCGTAGGTTGGATCCGGTGTGGGCAGCGCGAGGGGTGCGGGGGTAGGTGTGATTGCCGACGATGAGGCTGTTTCAACTGGTGGGTGCGCTGAGTGGATGCGCAGATCGCTCGTGGCGTGGGCCAGAAATCCCAGAGGCATGCTATGAATAAGGCAGAGTAGCCCCACAGCCATGAGCGGCAGTGTGGCCTGACGCTCTGGCTGAAAATGGAGCAGCCCGGATAGGTAGTTGTCGCCAATGGAGATGGCAACTGCCATCCGCATAGTGAAGGCTGCGCGATGGCGCTGATCATCAGGGAGCTGAAAGATCATAAGTCCCAGATAGAACCACTGGAACGCGGCAGCGTTCGCGAACGCGACCCATGGAGGGATAAACAGACACGAGAACGCATAGATGCCGAACGATGCGCTGAGGGCCACCATCGGCAGCGAGATCGTGGAAATCAACGAACGCCAGGGGATGCGATTGAGGAATTCTGGCATGATGCTATGTCCTGTTAGGATGTCTATGATGCGGTTGTCATTCGATCCAGAGGTCAGGATCGGCGTCGGGATCGCGCTCTTCAAGCAGCGGGATGGGCCGCCAGCGCTGGGCAGCGGCGAATTGGAGCGCTGGCATCCCGGCCATCTCCCGCAGGGCGTTGAGCGAGGCGCGGGCGCATTGGAGTGCGAGCGGGCCGCGCCCGGGCAGTCCGATCAGCCGATATCGCTTTGCTCGCGGCATCCAGTCCCCGACATAGCGCGCGTATGCGGGTCGGAGATCATCCCAATGTGCCACCGGAACAGCGTTGCCGGTGTCGTGGAGGCAGGATGCGATGAGTGCGCTGGGAGTGTGGCTATTCCAGCTGACGATATGTTCCCACATGATTTTTTCGGCCAGATCGGGAGCGATGGCGTCCATACGTGGAGCTACACGGATTTGGCTCAGCGAGAGGCGATATCTGAGCTGCGCCCATCGAGGCAGGGGCAGAGCGGTGCGCACCAGCGTGTTGAGGCATGTATCGCCATTGGAATCAATGACCGCGACCTCAACCAGCGCCGACGTATCGTCAGAGAAAAAGCCTATCGCCTCGACAAACAGCGGGCCCTGCGCGATCTCCTGCTGCGCCCACGCCTGGGCAGCAGCCTGATCGCGGGCGACCATCGCCGCGATCTCAGTCCGCCGTTGTCGATCAGCATCGTCATGGCAGCGTAGGCAGAGTCCATCATGTCGGGCGGGGCGCTGAACGCACTGGCGGCAGAGCGGGGCCGGGCGTTTTCGCTGTTCCAACGCGCTGGGCCGCTGGCGAGACAGGCAGCCGCCACGCGGCTGCGTTTTCCAGCGGCCGCCGCAGGCGGTACAGGTGTAACAGTCATCCACGAGTATCAGCTGGTGGGGAAGGCGCAGGCTCATGGCAGGTCATCCGCTTCCCCATGAGAGATAGCGCAGCGCCCGTTGAAACACACGAGGCAATATGTAGTCATGATGAAGTGGTAGGGTGATCGCGAAACGCACGAGGCATGCGGATGTACGCCTCACCTGATGCCGCAGCGGCACCGGAATCGTCCGACATAGTTGATTGTCGGGATGAAACGGTACGGTCGTTGCAGGTAAGCGCGCTGTATCTAGGAAGTCAGGGGCGGGGCGCGGGGCAGCGCGGCGCGGAGGAGGGTTGTATAGGGGGATGGAGGATCGTGGTCGTCAGGGAGCCTGCCGACCAGTATTGAGATCGCCAGGAGCGCGGCGAGAGGAAAGATGATCGAAGGGGTGTCAGGCCATGATGTCGTTGAAACAGCCGTTAGGCTAGAGATTGTTGCCGTCGTTGGAGGCGCACGCCCGCGATCCATGAGTCCCAATGCCTCGCTGCGTACGGCGAGTGTCGCTGCCGGCGCAGCCTGCACGATCGCCGTCGGCGCTGTCGGGTCGATAACCGGTGCAGGAGCAGGGGCGATGCCTGATGATAGTAGGGCATACCCGAGCAGCCCAAGCAGCCCGAGCAGGAGGGCGATCGGCAGCAGGCCGGTGAAAATGAGAAGCGTCGCAACAATACGGATCGCGTGGAAGAATCGTATGTCACGCGCGATCCATCGCTGAACAGCCGGGTGGGAGAGCATGTGCGGGCGCAGGGCATGCCACTGGACGAACAGCACAAGTGAGATCCACACCAGCAAGCCCGCAAGGTCAAGAAGGTTTAGGGTGGTGGGAATGAGGGCAACGCAGGCCAGGATGCATATGAGGCTGGCCAGGACGCTGCGCAGCCAGGTACGCACCACCGGATCGATAGCGTCAATACCGAGGTCATTATGAACGATGTTAGCCGCGAGGCGGAGGCGATTCATAGAACTGCGGCGATCTGTCTACACATGCGCACAGCCATACTATACTTGCCTGCTGAAACCCGGGCATACCGGGCATATGCCCAGGCAAACGAGAGCACATCACCGCTACGCGATCCTCCCTTGCTCCTTATCAGGCTACCCACAAGCGCACGCGGGAAGCGCCGCGCAGGATCGCGAAGCGGGTCATGACGATGAGATCCTCCAGTTCAATGTGGAGAAACCCCTCGGTGAGCTATGAGTCGTCAAAGGGCATCGCGCTGCTGGCGGCTGCGACGGCCGCAACGAGCGCAGGGTCAGTCGGTGTGTCAGCTGGCCCAAGCGCATCGTAGAGCGCCTGGAGCGCGTGCAGCATCACGACGGGTGTCGTCCATGCGCGCTCCCGCACGGCGTGACACGCGGCGATAGCTGCCTGGGCCGATTCCAGGATTGCCGCCGGGATCGCCGCCAGATCTGCGCGCTGCGTGAACACATACTCCAGGGCCGCATCACTATCGCCCAGATCGTCGTCCGCGACCTGGAGCAGCGGCGTCAGATCCAGGGCCAGGACGCGGGCCAGTGCCTGGGTGATCGCTGGCTCCGCGAGCCAGCAGGCCGTTCCATTCGTGCATCGCCAGGTGCCCAGTGGCGGCAAATGCGTATCATCTTGAAGAAACAGCGCGCGCATCGCGTCTTCTCACAGATCGATCACGAGCGGCGGGTTGATCGGCTCGTAGTGGCGCGTGCAGCTGCTCGCATTGAGGAACGTTGTTCCCTCGTTGGTCATCCGGCCATAGCCCGCATGGATGTGGCCATAGATATGGAGTCGCGGCCGTAGCTCCCGCACGGCTGCGGCGAGCGCCGCGTCGCCGCAATGCTGGCGCTTGGCGTCCTGATCGCGCGCGCCGAGGGGCGGGCCGTGGGTGATCAGCACATCAATGCCGTCGGGCAGCTCGGCCCAGTGGTCCTGTAACGCCATTGGGCTTCGAGAGAAGGCCCAGCCAAGGCTAGGCGTCCAGGGTGAGCCGTAGATCTGCACACCCTGAATCGCCACCCGTTCGTCACAGAGGTAGGTGGCGCTGATGCGCAGCGCCCGTGCCGCTTCTGGCTCGTG
>RYFE02000095.1 GCA_004138175.2 Chloroflexales bacterium ZM16-3
GCGGCAGCGTGCTCTTCCTCACCGCCTATCGCATCCTGATGTCGGGGGCCAAGCGCCCGGCGACATCCCGCAAGGGTCAGCCGTCGAATCTCCAGGCTGCGGAATAGTTGACAGCTTTTCGGGGTACTGCTATACTCCGCCCGTCATTGAGCGAGCAAGCAGAATCTTAGGACATGTTTATCATCATCTCGAAGCAGGTTAAGCGCACCGAGAAGCCGGCCCAACGGCCTGGTTAGCGCTGCTTGCACGAGGTATCAAGTGTAGGCCCGGCTCACCAGACAAGCGGTGAGCCGGGCCTTTTGTATCTTCCGGAGGGATTCTATGAAACAGCGCAGCCAGATGTCTGCCTCCATCGCCTACACGCCGCGCTACTGCCGCCCGGAGCTGTTCGGCTCATGTCAACTGAGACGGGAGACCCCACACCATGCCGCTGCCTGAGCGATTCTACCTGCTTGATACGACCCTGCGCGAGGGCGAGCAATTCGCCGGCGCCCGCTTCAACAGCGCGCAGCGCGTATCCATCGCCGACGCCCTTGATGCCTTTGGGGTCGAGTACATCGAGCTCACCTCGCCGGCCGCCTCGCCGCAGAGCGCCCGCGACCTAGAGACGATCGCCCGCCGTGGGCTGCGCACCCGCGTCCTGACCCACATCCGCTGCCATATGGACGACGCCCGGCTGGCCGTCGAGGCCGGTGCCAAGGGCGCCAATCTGCTCTTCGCCACCTCTGAACAGCTGCGCCAGGTGAGCCACGGCCGCACCCTCGATGAGATTATCGAGCAGGCCATCGAGGTAATCGCCTACCTCAAGAACCACGACCTTGAGGTGCGCTTCTCCTGTGAGGATAGCTTCCGCACCCCGCTCCCCGATCTTATTCGTGTGTACCAGGCCATCGACAGCCTCGGCGTGCAGCGCATTGGCCTGGCCGACACCGTCGGCGTCGCCTCGCCGCGCGAGGTATACGATGTGCTCGCCGCCGTGCGCGCCGCCGTGAGCTGCGACATCGAGTTCCACGGCCATAACGATAGCGGCTGCGCGATCGCCAACGCATTCTGCGCCATGGAGGGCGGGGCCACACATATCGATGTGACCGTCCTGGGCATCGGCGAGCGCAACGGCATCACATCGCTGGGCGGCATGATCGCCCGCCTGGCCGCGCTCGACCCGGCCCTGGTGGCCCACTACAACCTGGGCATGCTGGCTGAGATCGACCAGATGGTCGCCGACATGGTCGGCATCGCCATCCCCTTCAACAGCTGCATCACCAGCCCGACGGCCTTCACCCACAAGGCGGGGATGCACACCAAGGCGGTGCTGTCTGATCCGCGCAGCTATGAGGTGCTCGACCCGAGCATGTTTGGCCGGACGCGCACTGTGGCGGTGGCCCACCGCCTCGTGGGCTGGCACGCGATCGCCGAGCGCGCCCGCGAGCTGGGCATCTATCTCAATGAGCCCCAGGCCCGCGCCGCCGCCGCCCGGATCAAGGCCCTCGGCGATGAGCACGATATCGATGGGACGACGGTGGATGAGCTGCTGTATGAGTACGCTGAATAATGTTGAATGCTGAATGTTGAATGCTGAATGCCAGACATTCAACATTCAACATTCAACATTCAGCATTCGAGGAGCGGAGCGACGACCATGGCACAGACATTGAGCGAGCAGATTTTGAGCAGGGCGGCCGGGCGGCCGGTGCGCGCCGGTGAGGTGGCGACGGTGGCGGTGGATCTGGTGATGATGCACGATAGCCTTTCGCCGAGCATCATCCGGATCATTGAGGACGAGCTGGGCGCCGGGCAGGTGTGGGACCCTGAGCGCGTGGCGGTGGTGATCGACCATGTGGCCCCGGCGGCCACGGTGCAGACGGCCGAGAAGCAGAATGAGGTGCGGCGCTGGGCGCAGCGCCAGGGCATCCGCCACTTCTACGACGTGGGCCGGGGCATCTCGCACCCGGTGCTGGTCGAGGAGGGCGTGGCCCAGCCCGGCATGGTGATCGTCGGCAGCGATAGCCACTCCACCGCCTACGGCTGTGTGGGCGCCTTCGGCAGCGGCATGGGCTCTACCGATATCGCCCTGGCCGCCGCCACCGGGCGCACCTGGTTCCGCGTCCCCGAGACGGTGCTGGTGCGGGCTGTGGGCACCCACAAGGGGGTGCCCCTACGCTTCCGCCCCGGCGTGAGCGCCAAGGACCTGGCTCTGCGCGCGGCTCGCGAGCTGCGCGCCGACGGGGCCACCTACGCCGCCGTCGAGTGGCACGGCGTGGAGTTCCTCACGGTGATGGAGCGCATGACCTTGGCCACGCTCTCGATTGAGGTGGGTGCCAAGGCTGGGATTGTGCCGCCGGTAGGCATCGACGTACAGGCTCCCGAGTGGCTGCGGGTCGAGGAGGGTGCCAGCTACAGCCGGATCGTCGAGGTAGACCTGGACACCCTGGAGCCGCAGGTGAGCGCGCCGAGCTTCGTGGATAATGTGAGCGACCTGAGCGACCTGGGGCGCGTGCCGGTGGACGTGGTCTACCTGGGCACCTGCACCAACGGCCACTACGAGGACATGGCCGCCGCCGCGCGCATTCTGAAGGGCAAGCACGTGGCCCCCGGCGTGCGTATGATGGTGGTGCCGGCCAGCCGCGACGCCCTGCTGCGGGCCACCGAGGACGGCACCCTGGCGACGCTGATCGCCGCCGGCGCGGCCCTGGGCACCCCCGGCTGCGGGGCATGCATCGGCCGCCACATGGGCGTACTCGGCCCCGGCGAGACATGCCTGTTCACCGGGAACCGCAACTTCCGTGGGCGCATGGGCAGCCCCGAGGCCAACATCTACCTGGCATCCGCCGAGGTCGCCGCCGCCACCGCGCTCACCGGGTATATCGCGCACCCGCAAGAAATTTTGTGATTGCAGATTGCAGATTGCAGATTTGAGCGGCAGTTTCGGCCCTTCAATCTACAATCTGCCATCTACAATCTGCAATGGAGGCTTTATGTCCCGCGTATGGATCTTCGGCCAGGATATTAACACCGACCAGATCGTCCCTGGGCGCTTCGCGCCGATCATGCTGAAGAATGAGGACGATCTGCGCAAGTACCCGTTTGTCGAGCATCGGCCGGACTTCGCCGGCACCGTGCGGCCCGGCGACATCATCGTGGCCGGGAATAACTTCGGCTGCGGCAGCTCGCGCGAGTACGCGCCGCTGGCCCTGAAGATGGTCGGCGTAGGCGCGATTGTCGCCCCGCTGTTCGCCCGGATCTTCTTCCGCAACGCGCTGAACTTGGGCATCCCCTGCTTCACCGCCGACCTGACCGCACAGCTGCGCGACGGCCAGGAGGTCGAGCTGAATCTGGAGGATGGCCTGATTCTTACCGACGACGGCCGCAGGATCGAGCTGCCCCCGCCCCCGGTCTTCCTGCGCGAGGTCTGGGCTGCCGGCGGGATCGTGCCCTTCTACCGCCAGCACGGGCGCTTCCCCGGCGAGTCTGCACAGTGACGGGGTGAGGTGACAAGGTGATAAGGTCGCAGACGAATGAAAGCAATGATGCTATGAAAGTATGTGTGATCCCTGGCGACGGGATCGGCCCTGAGGTGATCGGGGCCGCCGTGGAGGTGCTGCGCGCCGTGGCTCCCGCTGTGGAGCTGACGGAGGCTGAGGCGGGCTGGGCGGCCTTCCAGCGCCACGGCGCGGCCCTCCCCACGGAGACTCTGGCGGCGGCCAAGGCGGCCGACGCGGTGCTGTTTGGGGCGGTGGCCTCGCCCAGCCACAGCGTGCCCGGCTACCGCAGCCCGATCGTGGCCCTGCGCCGCGAGCTAGATCTGTACGCTAACATCCGGCCCGTTGTAGGATTGCAGATTGCAAATTGTAGATTGCAGAGTTCCGAGCCAATCCACAATCCACAATCTACAATCTGCAATCTTGTGGTTGTGCGTGAGAACACCGAGGGGCTGTACGCCGGGCGCGAGCGCCTGGAGGATGGCGGCGACACAGCGATCGCCGAGCGGGTGATCACCCGGCGGGCCAGCGCACGGATCGTGCGCGCCGCCTTCGACCTGGCCCGCAGCCGGGCCGTCGCCGGACACCCCAACCCGAAGGTGACGATCGTGCATAAGGCCAACGTGCTGCGGGTGAGCGATGGCCTCTTCCGCACAGTGGCCCTGGAGATCGCCGCGCAGTACCCCGACATCGGCAGCGAGGAGATGCTGGTGGATGTGGCGGCCATGCGGCTCGCCCAGACGCCAGAGCGATTCGACGTGGTGGTCGCCACCAACATGTTCGGCGACATCCTCTCGGACGTGGCCTGCATCCACGGCGGCGGGCTGGGGGTGGCCTCCAGCGCCAACCTGGGCGAGGGCCGCGCCCTGTTCGAGCCCGTCCACGGGGCCGCGCCCGACATCGCCGGCCAGGGCATCGCCAACCCGCTGGCCGCCATCGAGTGCGTGGCCATGCTCCTGGAGTGGCGGCACCGCGCCGCCAGCGCCGCCCAGGTGCGCGCCGCCGCCGCCAGCGTGCTCGCCGACGGCCCGCGCACGCCCGATATGGGCGGCTCATCCACCACCGCCGACGTGGCCCGAGCGGTGATCGACCGGCTGTGAGATCGCAGGGGCGGCCACAAGGGCCAGGGGCGGCCCTCGTGGCCGCCCCTCAGCCCACACACGTAAGGGCGGCCCTCGTGGCCGCCCCTCAGCCCACACACGTA
>RYFE02000096.1 GCA_004138175.2 Chloroflexales bacterium ZM16-3
CTCGGTCGGCCTCGACGCGCGCGGTGCCTTCGTCGGCACGCCGCGCCAGGAGATCGTCATGACCGACCTGGGGGCCGACCCGAGCGCGCGCGCGCGCCGCCTGGTGGTGGGCGACGATACGCTCACCATCACCGGCATCCCGTTCACCTTCTCGCTCGCGGTGCGCGGCAGCGACGCGGCGAGGCACCACGCGGCGCGCTACGACGCCGCCACGCAGACCTGGGTGCGGGCGGAGCCGACGCCGGTGCCGCAGGAGCCATAGGCGTCAGAACGGGAGAGGGAATATGTCACATAGCAGAGCTGCGGATCATCCTGTTCCAACGCTTATCGAGCTTGATGATGGCAGCTATCAGGTGCGCTGGAGCTACGATGGCTCCAACCGTGCGGTGGCAGCGGTCTACGAGGATGCCGCCGGTGGCTGGCGTCCGTATAATGCCTACGGACACGTCCTTGGCGCTGGTCAGCGATCCTACGCAACGCCCATCCTCGCAGCCTACGGGCCGCAGGATACATGACAATGGTTAAGGCAACACCCATCACGATCCATGAACTGGCTGCGGCGCTGCTGGCGCGTGATGACTTCCGCCTGCGCCTACGCACACAAAGCTGGCTCCGTGCGCGTCCCAGCTTCCGCACGGTGGCCGTGCCGGACACCAACGACCCCCGTATCCTTGTGGCCGCCGCCGCCCTCATTGAGCTGCTGGCCGAGCGGGCGGGCCAGCCGCCGCCCGCATGGACAGCCACTATCGGTTCGCTCCCTGAGCCGTTCTTTGCGGTAGCCTGGGCCGAGCGCCCCGGCTTCACCCGCGACCTCTGCCTCAACGAGTCGCCGGAGCCGCTGAAGCGGCGGAATATCTTCGCCCCGCCCACCTTTCTGATGATGGCGTGAGGATTGCGGTGAGGCGTTCCGTAGCCGTCACCGCTGACACCAGGAAACGAGCGCGGCGATCTGGGAGTTCCCAGATCGCCGCGCTCGTTTGTTCTGGACGCCGCACCTGATGTCGCGCTATCGCCCTGTCCGCGCCTCATGATTTGTCGCGGAGATCGGTCAGATATTTCAGTGCTCCCTGTTGTTCTGCTGCGGAGAGCTGTTTCCACACATCAAGGAGCGTGTGGGTCGTTTCCGCGTGATGGTAGGGCGCGTAGATTGGGGCATCAGGCGGCAGATCCGCATCAGGCAGGAGCAGCACATCATGCAGGTTGAGCGTCGGATCGAAGGGGATGAACAGTCGGTAGAGCTGGATGAGCGTCGAGATTCGTGGCTGCACCACGCCGTGTTCCAAACGCCACAACACGGTGACGTGCTGACCTACGGCGCGTGCCACCTTTGTGCATGACCCCAGCGGATCGTCCGCTGTTGGCGCGTAGTAGTGGCGCAACAGCGGTGTGCCCAGATACACATCCGCAATGTGGGGCAACGGCACCATGGCATCCAGCAGGACATGCCGACGTACCACGATTTCATTTGGCTCATTCTCTACCGCGATCACATCATGCAGGGTGATGGTGGGCTGGATCGCACGCGCAGCGCGATAGACTTGGATCAGCACCGATGCCTGCGAATCGCGTTGCCCCTGCAACCCGGAGAGGGTTGCCTGACGAAGTGCTGCGTGCGCTGCCAGGATCTTCCCCGTCGTGCCGAGCGCGTGCTTCAGTTCTGGGATACGCCAGTGCCAGGTTGTCCCCGCTTGCGCTTCTGTGTCCACATCGTCCCCCTGTATGCAAACCGGACATCCGGCATGCGCCCCCAGCATACCGCAGAATTACGCTTCGTGCAATAACAGACCCGCGAAAATAACGCTTCGTGCTTGACATTCATTACGCATCGTGCTATTATACATATAGCACGATGCGTAATGAATACCGCAGCGTGCTGCGGTCACAGGAGACATGGGCGGGAGGCGGATCTGCGCGAGGGTCTACGAGGAATAGGCTGATGCCCGTTCCTCCAACCAGCCTGACGGCCAGCATCACGCCTCCCGCCACTCCTCGCCCACCCGCATCTGTCACCAGTGACCTGAATGAGAGGAACCCACGATGTTCAAGATCCTCATCGCCATCCTGATCCTGACCGTCGCCCTGGCGGTTTCCTTCCTGGGGCAGATCGCCGTCGTCGTGGTGGGCGGCATCGCCTTCGGCCTGGTGCTGGCCGAGGTCGTAGACATGCTGGGCAAGGACATCCTGGCACCCGCCCGCAAGGGCAGCATCGGCCAGGGTCGCGGGAAGGGCCGTGAGCAGGGCCGCGAGCGGGACGAGCTGTAGGAACATCGCCGTCGGCGCGTGGGGTTTGGCCCCACGCGCCGCGATCACGGAGAGGCCAATACCCATGACAACCACCACGAACGGCACCGGAAAGCGCACCCCGAAGGCCACGCCCGCCGTCACTGGTGACAGCAGCGTGCGCCACCTCTACCGCGCCAGCGTCAAGCTCGGCGAGCGATCTCACCGACGGTGCCGCAAGCGCGCTGCTGCGCGCGGCGATCCGCCAGATGCCGATGAGCGGCATGCGGCTGCGGCAGATGCTGCTGGTGGCCAGCAGCATCGCCAAGCTGGCCGACGCGCCGCACATCACCGCAGCGGCCCTGGCCGAGGCGATCTCGTACCGGCCCCGCCCGTGGGGAGAGGAGGGGTAGGGACATGGCACGCCAACGACGCGACGAACACCCGCACGACCCCGAGGCGAAGGCGATCCTCAAACCGCTGCTCGCCATCGAGCGGCGCACCTACCGCCAGCCCGAGGAGATCTGGGATCACTTTCTCAAACTCTCCTACGCGCTCTTCCTGGGCATCGCCCGAGCGTCCCGCGATGGCACGATGCCGAGCGATATGGCCGAGCTGCCCGAGGTGCGCGCGGCGCAGGCCACCATCCAGCCGCGCTACGGCGCGGACTGGGAGCGGGTCGCCCCCTGCTTCGGCAGCGCCTTCACCGCGCTCTGCGACGCCTCGCAGGGCGCGATCACCGAGGACGTGCTGGGGCACCTGTACATGAGCTGGGTGATCGGGAACGCGGCGACCGGCCAGTTCTTCACGCCGTTCGCGCTGTCGCTGATGATCGCCCAGATGCACGATGTCGGCGCGCTGGTGCAGGCGCGGGTGGACGCCGCCGAGCGCGAACACCCCGAGATCGCGCGGCGCTGCGCCATCCTGCACACCCGCGACGGGGCGGAGGCGATCCGCTACCACCACGATCACATCCTGCCCCTGGTGCGCCAGGTGATCGCGCCGGTCAGCGTGGCCGACCCGGCCTGCGGCAGCGGGGGCATGCTCCTCGCCGTCGCGGCGACCCTGCCGCGCTGGATGCTCGACTTCGGCCTCGTCACCTTCCACGGCATCGACATTGACCAGACGTGCGTGCTGATGGCGAAGGTCAACCTGCTGCGCTACGGCATCGCGCCGTTCGGCATCCGGCACGGCGATGCGCTCTCGGGAGAATTCTTCGACGCGCCGGAGCCGTCGCTGCTGCCGACGACGACTGAGCCGGCTATCGCGGAGGCCGCACCGCTGGACACCGTGGAAGACATGCCCCTGGCGGCATAGAGAGCGGGCGAACCATGAAGTTCTACTTTTCTGGCATCAGCGGGGCGGCAGAGGTGGCGCTGCTTCAGGCGGCGGGGGCCGCGCATATCCTGGTTGACCCGCACCAGGCACCCCTCGTGGCCGACTGGGCAGGCGTGGATCGGGTGAAGGACAACGGGGAGTACGCCCGCTTCGCCAAGGGCGTGCCGCTGCCGAGCTGGGCCGACTACACCGCCGATGCGGCCAGCTATACATGGCTGGCCGCGCCGGACACCATCGGGGATGAGGCTGCGACGGCGGCGGCATGGGCGCAGGTGCGCGGCACGGTGCCGAATCTCGCTCCCGTTTGGCATTGGGGCGGCGCTGCCGAGCTGGGCGAGGCGGCGCACCGGGTGCTGCTGGAGCGCTACCTGGCTGATGATCCGCCGGTTGTGTGCATCGGCGGGCTCGTGCCCTATCTGCGCTCACGCCGCAATGAGAAGCTCTCGCCGGAGGCCCGCAAGGCATGGAACAAGGAGCGCAAGGCCACGCTTCGCCGCCTTGCGCCGCTCTGCAAAGCCAACCCTGGCCGCTTCCACATCCTGGGCCTGTGCTGGGTGACGGCCATCGTTGAGCTGGCCGATCACATCGCGTCCGCAGATAGCTCGCTCTGGGTGCGTGCCCCGGCGCGCTACGGCGACATGCTCTTCATCCACACGAGGAGCGGGAAGCTCTCGCAGGCACCAGCACGAGTGCTGCCTGAATCCGCAGCCCTTGACCGGCCCGAGCGGTGTGTCGCATCGGCCCGCGCCCTCCAGTCCTACGTGCAGGCCCGCGCCAGCTCCAGGCCGGTGTTGGCTGCCGCCTGAGCGATACGAGGAAATACCAGCTATGGCCCGCACGAAACCCGCCAGCGCCGCAGCACCCTCCCTGCCGATGGACGACGCCGCCGTGGATGCGGCGCGCACGCTGCTCGATGCGGCGGTGCGCAGCCACATCGCCCTGCGGGAGCACGCCGACGACGCGACGTTCGCCGCCG
>RYFE02000097.1 GCA_004138175.2 Chloroflexales bacterium ZM16-3
TCTCCGAGGCGCTGACGGTCGGCGGCCCGCCCGCGCTGATGGGGCAGGCGACGAAGGAGCTGGTAGACGCCGTGAGCGCCCTCGCGTGCATGCCCTACGGCGTGTCGCTGTTCGGGTATCGCTGGGAGATTATTGGCGAGCGGCCCGCACCGCTGGTGCCGCCAATTGCAGGATAATGCCATGATGCAGATGGACTTTCTTCCCGCAAACGTCTACGACCACGCGGCCAGCGTGCGCTGGGCTGCGCGGGTTCGCGCCCGCCCGCGAGCCTGCTATTGGAATGCGCTGCGTGCGCTCCGCGTATCGAGGGGCGCGCTGGGCGTCTACGTCGAGGGCTTTGCGGCCTGCGACTCCGGCCTGGTGCTGGAACACGGCTGGATCGAGACGCCTGACGGGAGGGTGATTGACCCGACCTTCCCGCTGCTTCCCGGCAACGCGCCAGAATCGCCCTATCGGTACATGCCCGTGCTGCGCTTCACGGTCACAGATCTGAACGGTATGCGCTCCGAGCGGTTTCCTCGCTACTGTGATGGCGGCAGAGATTTTCGCATGGAGCGCGAGGAGCCATGGGCCAGCACGCGCCAGGCGGCCTACGCGGAGATCGCGCGCCGCGTAGAAGTCGCCGCAGTGGAAGCGGGAAGGACAGCTATGCCGCACGCACCGATGGTCGCGCTGCTGCGCGGCCTGCTCGACCCCTACGCCAGCGCGCCGACCGAGTGCGACGGGCAGACCCGCGTGGTG
This sequence comes from Chloroflexales bacterium ZM16-3, assembly GCA_004138175.2. GTDB lineage: Bacteria > Chloroflexota > Chloroflexia > Chloroflexales > Chloroflexaceae > Oscillochloris > Oscillochloris kuznetsovii. The sequence continues at coordinate 742 of RYFE02000097.1, forward strand.
GCGCACCTCCTGACCGTGGCCGGTGTGCCGTTTCGGGCATGGGCCGGGCGACTGCGCCGGGGCGACACGGTGATCGCGCCGCACCTCTGGGTGACGGTCGGCGCAGGCCAGCCCGGCGATCCTGGCTGCATCACCGTGGACTACCGCCGCCGTATGTGGGTCGGCACCGACGTGGCCGAGGGCGTGCTGCTGGCGGGCGACCTGGGCGACACCAGCTACGATCTCGTGGAGCAGATCGCCCTGGGGCGGCTCAACGCGGCGGTCTTTCTGGCGCTCACCTGCGACATTGCCAAACGGTTCGCGTGATCAGGTGCTTTGGGAGTGAAGTACATGCTATCTACTGATGATCTCCTGATGATACTGTGCTATACTCGCGGGAAGGCCCGTAGAGAAACGCCCAGGAGGTGCCCATGACAACCGTTCTTGACGTTCCGGTGACGCGCTCGCTGGAGGACTACCGCCGCGAGCAACTGCTGACCCAGGCAGAGTTTGCGAAGGCGCTCGGCATGACCGAGCAGACCTACCGCCGCCTGCTGGCTGACCCGGAGAGCGTGCGGATGCCGACGAAGCGGCGTGCCCGCGAGGTGCTGGATGTCTCGCCGTACCTCGTGCGCGAGTTCTCCCCGCTGCCCTCGCCGACGCTGGTGGCGCAGACGCGCGCCGCCATTGAGGAGGCTAATGTGCAAGGCTGGATCGCGGTAAACCCTGACACATTGGAGCCGACCGGAGAGCTCTTCGATGGCGATGGGAACCTGATGGACGGGAGCGCCACGTAGTGAATCCGTTGACATGGGCACGAGTCGTCTTTAGCCCGCAGGCCGATGCCATCCGTCAGCGCATGGATCAGGAACACATCCACCGGCTAAGGCGGGTCATTCAGGTAATCAAAAACGCGCCGGAGGACGGGAAGTTCTTTGCCGAGGAGTCTGACGGCACGGTGCTTCGGCAGATGACGGGCGCAGACACCCATGTGATCTACAGCGTGGTGTTCTGGCCCGTAGGCCGGGTGCTGCGAATCGCGCGCATTGAGATCCGCGATTGGCAGCCGCTCGACCATTGATCGCGGGATGGGCACTGCGGAATGCATCACCGCTGACCGCATTGAGCGAGACTCTGGAAGACGCGACAAGTCGAAAGTCATGACCATGCAAAAGACCGCGTTCACCCATGCCGTAGCCGAGAAGGCTGGCGTCTCGCAGAAGGAAGCCAAGCTCGTCATCGATTCAGCCCTCGACGTGATCACCGAGGCGCTGGTAAGGGGCGAGCGGGTCGCGCTGACCGGATTCGGCACTTTCGCGGTGCGCCAGCGCCAGGCCCGCGCGGGGACGAATCCGCAGACCCGCGAGGCGATCCAGATTCCGGCGACCAGAACGCCAGGGTTCGTCGCCAGCAGCACGCTCAAAGATGCGCTGAAGCCCGCGTAGCGCGCCGGGCGAGGATGGACGCAAACGCGCGGCCCCTCGGATATTCCGAGGGGCCGCGCGCGTTCTCGTCAGCGGTGACACGCGGCACCGCCGCCTGGCGCTAGGTAATCGTGACGCGGCACCCGCTGGCGAGATCGATAGTGACCGGCGCGGCCAGCGTCTGCCGCGCCTGGCCCAGCGTGTCGTCGTACACGATGGCGGCACGCGGGTCAACGATAATCACATCCTGCACGCCGTAGGCCAGGGAGAAGGGCGCACCGTCGGCCCCGAGGTCTTTCTCCTCGTAGCCCAGGCTGATCACCTCAATGACGGCCACCGGGATCAGATCCAGCGCCGCGTCAGAGTCCGGCGGTTCGGTGCAGAAGATCGCGAGGTCGGGGCGCTTGATCGAGCCATCGGGGTCGCCAAAGCGGATCAGCGTGTCTGCGAGCGCAAAGCAGCCGCAGCCGCCAGGGTGGCCAGGGATGGGCCGCAGCGACCGCTCGATACGCTGGAGTGCCTTCTGGTGCCGGCTTGCCGGTGATGCTTCCCTCTTCGCCCGCCCGCGCACATACTCCAGCCGCACCGGAGCCTTGGCCGCATCGGTTTGGGCGATCAGGGCGGCAATGTCGATGCGGGTGCTCACGCGGCCCCCTCCTCCGTCTGCCGCGCCCGCGAGCGCCGCTTGGCCAGCGTGGACTCCGAGGGCGCGGCTGCGGCGGGTCGCCCACGGCGCGGCGGGTTCGCCGCCCAGCGTGCGGCCAGCGCGGCCACGCTGGCCGCGCTGACCAGCCACTGGCCGCCCCGCGTGTCCGGGCCGATGCGCCGCCCAACGAGGTCGCCGCGCTTGATGAGCTGGTTAATCGTACTCATCGAACGGCCCAACTGCGCGGCGGCGTCGGTGGTGGTGATCAGGTCGGTGTCGTCACTCATACGCATCGGTGCTCCGCTGCCGCAGACGCTCCCAGATGGGGAAGAGCGCGCGGCGCACGTCCCGCTCGGCCTGTCGCCGCAACTGGCGCTCGCTGATGATGATCAGCGCGACACCGATGCCGCCAGCGACGGCCCCAATCCCTGCGAGAACAATGTCCATCGTGGCCTCTTTCTCTATGATGACCGTGACACCGAGCGATCTCGGTGGGGTGCGGGCCGGGGGATGGGTCGCATCCCCCGGCTACCGTTCCGCGCTAGTGCTTGCCGTTCCGGGGCTTTTCCCCGGTGTAGGCTTCCAGCTCTCGGCGGAGCTTCTCGACCGCTATCGTGCGCTCAAGAAGCTGCTCCGTCTGCTGGTTCAGCACGTCCCGGTAACGTGCCCTGCCCTGCCGCTGCCCGATCCAGTACCCGAGACCGAAGACCAGCAGGACAAGTCCCGCAACCGCCAGTTCAATCATTCGGTGTCACCCCCTTTCGTTTGAGGTTGTCAGGGCAATCGCTTCTGACTTCTTTATTATGCAACACGTTGCGGAATTTGTCAATAGACACTATCGCCCATACGAACACACAAACGCCCCCTGCTACGCCGTAGCAGGGGGCGTTTGTTCCCGGTCAGCGGTGACACCAGGGCCGTGTCTCAATCAGGGATCACGACGTGTCGATGCACCCACGCATCGCCCGGCGTGCCCCCGTAGCGCACGCAGATGCGCCACCCAGCGGGCAGCACCGACACCGGCAGCGTGAAGCGGCACCCGTGGAGCCACGCCCCGGTGCAGATCACGGCGGCCAGGTAACGCCGCTCCACGAACACCTCCACCGGCAGCAGGCGGCGGCGCAGGAAGGCGTCGTGCGCCCAGACCAGGAGCAGGCGGAGCGCGCCCACACGCCAGATCCGCATGCCCTTACGCATCCGCGCCCTCCTCCGCAATCGGGCGGCGCGGGCGGCGCGGTGGCCCCAGCGGGTCGTCCTCGTCATCGTCGTCGTACAGGTTCAGGGCAGGCCGCCGCGCACCCAGCGGCGCGGCGCTCCGGCACGGCGCACGCTGGCCCAGATTCTGGTGTGCGGCGCGGATGATCAGCACCAGCAGCCAGGAGAGCAGGCTGAGGAACACGATCAGGACGAGCTGGAGCAGCGCAGCAAGCACACTGATCATACGTCGCCTCCCTCGGCATGGATCATCGCCCACACCGTGGGCGGTGCCTGCCACTGCCAGAGCCGCTGTCGCCCGC
>RYFE02000098.1 GCA_004138175.2 Chloroflexales bacterium ZM16-3
GGGGTCGGGAGTCGGGGGTCGGGAGTCGGGAGTCGGGAGTCAGGAGTCGGGGGTCGGGAGTCAGGGGTCGGGAGTCGGGAGTCAGAGCCCGACTCCTGACTCCCGACCCCTGACTCCCGTTATTCTCCTCTCCCCCGATGGCGAGCTGTTCACGCAGGCGATTGCCGCTGAGCTGGCTGCGGAGCCGAGGGTGCTTCTGGTGTGCGGGCACTACGAGGGGCTCGACGAGCGCGTGCGCGAGGCGCTGATCACCCGTGAGCTGAGCATCGGCGACTATGTGCTCACCGGGGGCGAGCTGGCCGCGATGGTGGTGGTGGACGCCGTGGCCCGCCTGGTGCCCGGCGTGATCGATGGCGAGTCGATCGCCGAGGAGAGCCATAGCGACGGGCTGCTGGAGTACCCGCACTATACCCGGCCGGCCGTCTGGGAGGGCCGCGAGGTGCCTGCGGTGCTTACATCTGGGCACCACGGCGAGGTGGCGAAGTGGCGCAGGCGCGAGCGGCTGCGCCGCACGCTGGCCCGCCGCCCCGATATGCTCGCCCGCGCCTTCGCTCAGGGGCTGCTCGACAAGAAAGACCTGGTCTACCTGGCTGATCTGGGCTGGGCGCCGGAGATGTAGCCCATGATCGAGATCGACCGGGTCGGCAAAACCTTCCACGGCGCGGGCGGGCCGGTGGCCGCCCTGAGCGAGCTTAGCCTCCGTGTGGCCGATGGCGAGTTTCTGGCGCTGATCGGGCCGTCGGGCTGCGGCAAGAGCACCTTGCTCCGCCTCGTCGGCGACCTGGAGCAGCCCGACGTAGGCGGCCTACGTGTGCGCGGGAAGGCGCCCCGCCAGGCCCGGCTCGACCACGACTACGGCATTGTCTTCCAGTCGCCGGTGCTCTACGAGTGGCGCAGCGTCCGCGAGAATGTCGCCCTGCCCCTGGAGATTGTGGGGCGGCCCGCCCGCGAGCGCCGCGCCCGCGCCGATGAGCTGCTGCGCCTCGTCGGCCTGGCCGACTTCGCCGACGCCTACCCGCGCCAGCTCTCCGGCGGCATGCAGCAGCGCGCCGCCATCGCCCGCGCCCTCTCCTTCGCCCCTGCCATCCTGCTGATGGACGAGCCCTTCGGCGCACTCGATGAGCTCACCCGCGAGCGTATGCAGCTGGAGCTGCTCGCCATCTGGGCCGGTGCCCCCAGCCGCCCGACGGTCATCTTCGTCACACATAGCATCCCCGAGGCGGTCTTCCTCGCCGACCGCGTGGCGGTGATGTCGCCCCGCCCCGGTCGCGTCGAGCGCGTGGTGCCGATCAGCCTGCCCCGCCCGCGCGCCGCCGAGACCCGCGCAGACCCGCGATTCTTCGCCCTGATCACCGAGGTGCGCGCCGCGCTGCGGGACGCTTAGTGCGACGAACGACGAACGACGAACGACGAACGACGAACGCGGTATTGCAAAAAATGAGATGAACATTAATCTCAATGCTTTTCCAAGGCTGTTGGGATATGCTACACACAGTCATAGACGTTGTCTCGGAGGGAAATGCCAGGGAGAGCGAAGCTCCCCTGAGCCGCACGCTCGACAGAAGACGGCTATGGCGTTACAGATTGTCCAGCGCATCATATGCATGCGCACAGATGAAGGGAACATTTGGGATGAATACCCGTCGTACTCGCACGATTGCCGCCGTCGTCGCGGCAATTATCCTGGTTTTGATCGGCGTGGTCATCGCGAACCGTCCGTCAAACACCAGCAGCACGCCCTCGACCACAACCACCGCCCCGCAGCCGGCCATCGCCACGATCGCCCAGCAGGGCAGCTATCCTGTCTCGCCCGAGCAGGCCAGCGGGGTCGCCCTCGCCAGCGCGCCCGGCGCGACGATCACCGGCGCCCCTATGCTGGTCAGCTACCAGGGTGCCATTGTCTATGAGGTGACTCTCGACACAGGCATGATCTACGTAGACGCCACCAGCGGCCAGATCATCGCCAACACGGCGACAAACGCCACAACCGCCCTGACAACGGGCGGGCAGGGCGGCACCGGCGGGACAGGCGGCACCGGGGGCGAGGGAGATCACGAGGGCGGCGAGGGCGGCGAGGATCACGAGGGCGGCGACTAATCGGCGAAGCGGTAGCCCACACCGCGCACCGTGGTGATCAGTGCCGGGCTGGCCGGGTCGTCCTCGATCTTGGTGCGCAGCCAGCGGATATGCACATCCACGGTGCGGATCGCGCCGGGCTGGCTCTGGCCCCACACGCCGCGCAGGAGCATCTCGCGGGTGAGCGCGCAGCCGCGGTAGCGCACCAGGATGGCCAGCAGGTCGAACTCCTTCTGGGCCATGCTGATCTCGCGGCTCCCACGGAACACCCGGCGTGACTCGGGGTAGATACGGACATCACCGGCCACCATGACATCGTCGAGCGGCGGAGTCAGGGTGGTCGGTTCGATTCGCCGCCGCCGCAGCCGGGCGCGGACGCGGGCCAGCAGCTCGGTGAGCCGCACCGGCTTGAGCACATAGTCGTCTGCGCCGAGCTCCAGGCCAGCGATCCCGTCGGCACCATCCGGTCGCTCGGCGAGCAGCATGATCGGCACGTCGCTCTCGGCGCGCAGGATCTGGGCGCAAGACATCCCGGTCATATCGGGCAGGCGCATGTCAAGCAGCACCATGTCGATCTGTTCGCTCCTGGCAAGCTCCAGCGCCTTCTGGCCATTGTGGGCGACCAGCACCGCGAATCCCTCGCTTCGCAGGTGGTAGGCTAGCACATCGCACATCTGCACGTCGCCCTCGATGATCAGCAGGTGGGGCGCGCTGGACGCAGTGATCGGCTGGGGGAAAGTGCTCATAGCCTCATTAACAACCGACGACCGTGCTCGGCCGTCGGTCGTTGAAACCAGCGATAGGCTTACGCATAGGAGAGCTACCCGAAGCGCCCGGAGATATAGGCGAGGGTGCGGTCATCTTTCGGGTTGGTGAAGATCTGCTGGGTTGGCCCCGCCTCAACCACAAAGCCCGCGCGGGTCTCTGGGTTCATCGAGAGAAAGACCGTCTGGTCGGCCACCCGCCCGGCCTGCTGGAGGTTGTGGGTCACGATCACGATCGTGTAGCGCTCCTCAAGCTCGGCCATCAGCTCCTCGATCTTGAGCGTGGCGATCGGGTCGAGGGCGGCGCATGGCTCGTCCATCAGCAGCACCTCAGGCTCGACGGCGATGGCGCGGGCGATGCAGAGCCGCTGCTGCTGGCCGCCCGAGAGGGCTAGGCCCGACTGCTGGAGCTTGTCCTTCACCTCATCCCAGATCGCGGCCCCGCGCAGCGCCTGCTCGACCTGGTCGGCGATGACGCCCTTATTGGCGCTCTGCGACTTCAGGCGCAGCCCGTAGGCCACGTTCTCGAAGATCGACATGGGGAAGGGGTTGGGCCGCTGGAAGATCATGCCCACCCGCTTGCGCAGGACGATCAGATCCTCGATGCCGTTAATGTCCTCGCCATCAAGCAGGAGGTCACCCTCAGACGAAGTGCCCGGCGTCTCGTCGTGCATGCGGTTCATGGCCCGCAGCAGCGTGGACTTGCCGGCGCCCGAGGGGCCGATCAGCGCGGTGATCTGGTGGCGCGGCGCAACCATACTGATATGCTCCAGCGCCCGGAAGTCCCCGTAGTAGAAGTTGAAGTCGCGGGCCTCGATGGCTGCCGGCGCGTCGGCGTGCCCGCTGCTCTCCCGCACCGCCAGTTTTCGCTGTGCGCCGGGATGGCCGGCTGTCTGCTCGCTCATATGGTCTCCCTCTCGTACAGGCAACGCATACGCCTGTGTCG
>RYFE02000099.1 GCA_004138175.2 Chloroflexales bacterium ZM16-3
ACAAACGCTGCCCGCGGCGCGCCTGAAGGCTGGCGTTGAACGAAGCGCTACGCGCAGCTGAGTCTCATCCTCCGCATCTCCCCTTCCTGAGCACTTGTCCTTCCTCTGCGCGCGTGTGACCATCCCTCCTATCGCTATTCGTGAGCCGATAGGAGGTTTTCCATGACCGCGTTACGCCGACGGATGATCGAGGACATGCAGCTGCGCGGGCTGTCGGAGCGCACCCAGGAGACGTATGTTCGTGCGGTGCGCCAACTGGCCGAGCATTACGCCGTCTCGCCCGACCAGCTGAGTGAGGAAGAACTGCGCCAGTACTTCCTCTTTCTGCACCGCGAGAAGCGCCTCTCGCGGGCCAGTTGCACGATCGCCCTCTGCGCGATCAAATTCTTCTACGAGCGCACCCTCCAGCGCCCGTGGGCGCTTCTGGATGTCGTGCGCCCGGCGAAAGGGCAGAAGCTGCCGGTGGTGCTGAGCCCCGCGGAGGTCTGGCAGATCATCGGCCTGATCCGGCTGCCGCACTATCGGGTCTGTCTCAGCCTGATTGCCAGCTGTGGGCTGCGCTTGCGCGAAGGCGTGCGCCTGCGGGTTTCCCAGATCGATAGCCAGCGCATGCAGCTGCACATTCAGGCGGGCAAGGGCAAGAAGGATCGCTATGTGCCGCTGCCGCCCCGCCTGCTGCCCATCCTCCGCACCCACTGGTGTAGCCATCGGAACCCCGTCTGGCTGTTCCCGAGCCCCGGCCCGTCTGGCGAGGAGCGCGCCACGGCCAGCGTGCCCATGGAGGAGAGCGGGCTCCAGAAAGCCTTTCGCCGCGCAGTGGCGGAAGCCGGCATCCACAAACCCGCCTCCATCCACACCCTGCGGCACTCCTGGGCCACCCATCTGCTGGAGAACGGCGTCAATCTGCATCTGATCCAGGTCTGGCTCGGCCACAGCTCGCCGACTACCACCACCATCTACACCCACCTCACGCGCAAGGCCGAACAGCAGGCCAGTGCAGCCCTGGAGGCATTCACGGTCGGTCTGTCGTGATCACGCTGGGCGACGTCTTCCGCCGCTATGGACCGGAGTATCGCGCGCGCTGGGGCAGCCAGCTGTCGCCGCCGCAGGTCGCGGCGATGGAGGCCATCGAAGCCTGCCGAACCGAGCGCCTGGGTGGGCAGGTCTACCGCTGTCCCCACTGTGACGCGGTTCGGTACGCCTACCACTCCTGTCGCAACCGCCATTGTCCGACCTGCCAGCACGATGCCGGACAGGACTGGCTGGCCCGCCAACAGGACCTGCTGCTCCCGGTGCCCTATTTCCTGGTCACCTTCACCCTGCCGGGCGCGCTCCGTGCGGTCGCCGCTGCGCATCAGGCCCAGGTCTATCATCTGCTCTTCCGCGCCTCGGCGACGGCGCTCCAGCAGCTGGCCCATGACCCACGCTTCCTGGGCGGCCAGCTCGGCATGCTCGGCGTCCTGCAGACCTGGACGCGTGACCTGCGCTACCATCCACACATCCACTATCTCGTCCCCGGCGGGGGGCTGGCCGCCGATGGACGTACCTGGATGACCGCCAAGGCCGACTTCCTCGTCCACATGAAGCCGTTGGCCATCCTCTTTCGGGCCAAGCTGCGGGCAGCCCTGCGCCAGACCGCGCTGTGGACCCGCATCCCCGCCGAGGTCTGGCGCCAGGACTGGGTGGTGGATTGTCGTCCGGTGGGCAGCGGGCGGACGGCGCTCAGGTACCTGGCACCCTACGTCTTTCGGGTTGCCCTGAGCAACAACCGTATCCTTGCAATGGATGATGGCCAGGTCACGTTTCGCTACCAGGACGGCCAGACCCACCAGAGCCGCACCTGCACCCTGCCGGCGGAGGCCTTCATCGCGCGCTTCCTGGCGCACATCCTGCCCAAGGGATTCGTGAAGGTGCGCGCGTACGGGCTCTTGCGGGTGGGGGCGCGCCAGCAGCTGGCGCGTCTCCGTGCCCAACTCGTCCTCCAGCAGCGGAAGGCCGACCTGCGGCCAGCAGACGACGCGCGCCCCGAACCTGCGGCACGCCAGGAGCCCATCTGCCCCAGCTGTGGCCAGGCGATGCGGCTGGAGCGCGTGCTGCCCCCACCGCGCGCGCCACCCATGCCGCAGCCCGTCGCATCATGAAGACCGCGTGGGTGGCGGCGCGTCGGGCAGACCCGTCGTACGCGCCTGCTTCGGCTTGTCCGCAGCAGGCGCATCGTGGCACCGCCTCCGGCAGAAACCCACGTCTACCGCGTTGTGGGCGCACGTCGGCTGGCCAGCGAGCGGCGTCTGACCGGCCGATGCGCGCCTGACACCGCACACATCCACCTGATTCCGTGCGTGACCCAGCGCATGCCTCGCCCCGACCCCCCACCGGAAATTCCATAGTCATCAACAAACGAGCGAGTCGCTCCGGCTCCGTTCAACGCAGGATTATGTGGCGGCTTCGCGCCACATGAATCCTTAGTTCGTTGGGCGGCGTCAAGAATCGCCGCCACGGACGAAGAACCTGCCAGCGGCACACCTGACGCTGAGCGTTGGGCGGCCTAAATACAGCCGCCTCTGGTTCAAGGCTACGCACACCAGCACCCGTTGTGCTTTGCTACTTGACATATGACATAAAAGTTGCTACGATTCTACACTAACCATAGTTTATTTTTCATGTATATAGCAGAGGCCATATGAACAAGCCCACATCCCACATTCGAATAACAAAAGGACAAAAGAGGCTATATATAAGCGCTCTTGCTGTATTAGGATGTATACTATGTATTATAATCATATCTAGTATATATGCAGTTAGCTCAAGAATTGTAACGACGACATTATATACCGTTTTTCCACGCAACCCGCCTCCTACAGATGAAGAGCTAATACGGCTCCTGTCAGAGAACCAAACCATATTTGACGAAATAATAATAACCACACAAGAAAATTATACACTTCAACAGGCTCGCATCCGAAACACCTGGACAGATCCAAAGGCGATTTTAACAAAAGAGCAATGGGATTATTATAAAGAGCATTTTGCGCAACTCAATATAGATGCAGGGATAGATATTTACAGAAGAGCAGACCAAATCAGTATATACTTTAATATTTTTACGAGTGGTCTTAGTGTATCAGGATCAAGCAGAGGTATTGTATATCTTACATCTCCACCATCAGACACGGATTTAGTTAGTAGTATTGATATGTCTAAACTACCGTTTAGCTATCGACATGTAGAAGGGAATTGGTATTTGTTTGAATCGAGTGATTAATGTCAGGTAAAACCCTTAAAGAACAAGAAATAAAGGCTCTTTGGGAATTCCCGTGAAACCATCTAGGGCTAGTGGACGCGCTAAAACGGCATTTGGCGCTCTGATGCGGGATCTGGCCCGGCGACGTTCCAAGGGGCACCACTAGATGTAGTGGCAATCACGGGAATTCCCAAAGAGCCGAAATAAAGTATTTACAAGTACAAATTGAGCAGATCATTGTAAAGCACCATCGTACATTCCGTTGTAAAATCTGTGCTCGGCCGCCCAACATCGGCTCGCAGCGGACGCCGCTGGCGCGTCCCTGAACCTGGCGCGTTTTTCATGCGCGTTCCGTGCCGTCGCGTGGTGCCATCTATGGAAGCTGCCAGCGGCGCCGCTGAAGCCCGGCGTTGGGCCGCACGGAGGTGGGCGCTTCATGCCCACCCGAATCGTGCATGTAATTGCGCCATTGGCCATGCGTCCGGTTCTCGAAAAAT